>NZ_JAHCMB010000225.1 GCF_019904155.1 Paenibacillus sinensis | reverse complement strand
AATATCCATTTTCAAACGCTTCTTTAGTTCTGTGGGGATCGTGAAAATATTCCCTGAACAAATATGGACTTTTAATAAGAATTTCATCCTCTGTTCCAATGACGACATTACATTTTTCCGGAACCCTTCCTACTGAATTCTTTTTGTAAGGGATGGAAGGCGAATAGTAGGCTACAAGCAATGCTTCGGTGGAACCATAGTTCTCCAGAATCCTAGTTTGGAAACATGACTCAAATTGTTTCATCAAATCATAATGAAGTTTTGAGGAGCCACAAATCACATATTTCAATTCCCCCTGAAACTTTCTGCTATACCGATTGCTCATATGCAATAGAGCTGACAGCATGGAGGGTACGGAAATAAATAAATTCCCTCCCCAATCGTGTACAAGGGAATCAAATTCTGCGGCGATTTGGGCGTTGAATGTTCTTGTTAGGATCGTCGAAGCGCCAAAAATAAAAGGTTGCAGCGTGCTGTATGTCCATCCGTCGATATGATAGACAGGCATGGATTGGATAAACCGAGTACTTTCATTAACAGTCAAATCGTCCCCATAATCTTGGATATTCTCTATAAATGAACCGCAATAAATGATTGTGCCTTTAGGTTCTCCCGTGGTCCCAGTAGTGAACATAATTGCTATGGGATCGTCTGGGGTAAGTTGAGCATCCATGAACGTTTGATTAACTTGCGGAACTAATCGAGTAAAATCAACCTCATATGTATTAATGAACGGGAAAGTAAGGTCGTTGTGGCTTTTATGGAGAATAAGCTGCGGATTCAACTTGCTAATAATACTGTCGAGCTTGTTAGGCCCATAGGTAGTAGACAACGGTACACAAACCGCACCAAGCCTTAAGATGGAGAAGTAGGAAATTACAAATTCAATTTCGTTATCAAAAAATACGGCTACGTTGTCTCCTTTTCTTACATTTTTAGACCATAGTATATCTGCTAGATTAGCCGTGAGTTGCTCCATATCTTTGTAGGTCAGAATTAATTTCCTTTGGGGCTCAATAATGAAAGGGCGATCAGAAAATACTTTAAAATAATGTAGCAGAAAGTTATCCTTCACGCTGCACCTCACATAGAGTATTTGGCATCACGCAATTCGGGGAATTAGTCTTATGTAGTTGTTCAATCGTTTGCACAAATGGAAATGAAAACCCTTTATCTGCATATATATTACTTTCATATTCTATTATTTGTCAACCATAAAAAAAATTGCCGTTTCATTTGTTGTTTCCATCGGAATTTAGCCAGGTACGAACCACCGCTGTGCATATTCGGAGGAGAGATGGTATAGTGTAGGTTGGCAAAAATGAAGTGTTCGCGAGGTTAAGATGAAGAGTTCGATGAATCAACTACTGTTTCACTCCGCGCCGCAGGGCGTACCCGGAGCCAAGGCTCCACGGGCACCGAAGGCTTCGGCCCGGACAAGCCTGGAGCTGGTGCCGCTGGGCGACCCGGATTCCGCCTATTTCCGGGAACTCGAGGCGGGCGGCATCCTGCTGAATGCCGCACAGATCAAAGCGGTGCGGCATGGCGATGGGCCGCTGCTGACGCTCGCCGGGGCCGGCTCCGGCAAGACGAGCGTTCTTGTATGCCGGACCGGCTATCTGCTGTCCATGCGCCGGATTCCGCCCGGCAGGCTGCTGCTGCTGACGTTCTCAAGCCGGGCGGCCGCCGAAATGCGGGAGCGGATCGGCCGGCTGCCGGGCATGCAGGAACGGAACCTGTCCGGCCTTCAGGCCCGGACATTTCATTCCTTCTTTCTCTATTTCCTGCGGCGTCAGGGAGTGAGGGAAGATATTTTTCACGAGACGCGGCGCCAGCATATTCTATTGCAGACGATAATGCGCGAAATGGGGCTGGCCAAGGATGCCTACCCTCCGGAATCGCTGCTCTCGATTCTCTCCTCCGTGAAGATGAATATGCAGGGTGCGGACACCCTGCCGGATCTGACCGAATCGGATAAGGAAATCCGGGAAATTCTGCTGCGCTACGAGAGATGGAAGCGGGATAACGGCAAAATCGATTTCGACGACGTGCTGCTGGACGCCTACCGGATGCTGCTGGAGCGTCCCGAGCTGTTGGCAGAGCTTCAGCGCACATATTCCCATATCATGGTCGACGAATTCCAGGACACGAACGCGCTGCAGTATGAGCTGATCCGGATGATCGCCAGCCCCCTGAACAATCTAATGGTAGTCGGGGACGACGACCAGACGATCTATTCCTTCAACGGCGCGCGCAGCGACTTCATTCTGGAGTTCGAGCAGGTATACGAGAATGCCAGGGTGATTACGCTGGATATCAATTACCGTTCGGGACCATCAATTATCGGGCTTGGAAACGGGATCATTCAGGGCAACATACGCCGCCGTTCCAAAAGCCTGCGGGCGGCCGTTCCGGACACCGGACGGCCTCGGTATCTCCGCCCCGCCACCGCCGACGAAGAAGCGGAGGCTCTCGTGAACGAGATCATCTCCTCCGTGGAGCGGGGAGAGCGCAGGCATGGCGACTTTGCCATCCTGTACCGGGCTCAGAGCAGCAGCCGTGCCGTGCTGGAGCGGCTGCTGCTTCAGAACGTGCCCTACGTCGATTACGGCGAAGGGCGGCTGCTCTATGAGCACTGGCTCATCTCGCCGGTGATCAGCCATTTGCGGCTCTCGGTGAACCGCCGGGATTTCGAAGCGATGGAGGATATCCTGCCAACCCTGTATGTGAACCGGGAGCAGGGGATGACCCACATCAGGCGAATGGAGGCCGTACAGCCCAAGAAAGGGCCGCTTGTCTATCTCTTAAGCCTGCCCGGCCTGGCGGACTTCCGCAAGGAGGCCATCTCGGACCGGCTCGCGATGATCCGGGGTATCCGGACGCTGACCCCGGTTCAGGCCATCCGGCAGCTTCGGACTTCCTTCTATGATTCCTTCGTCCTGGCGGATGAGCGCCATCAAGCGACGCTTCACCGGGAGACGCTGAAGGAAATGCTGGACGAGCTGGAGCTGTCGGCAGGAAGGTTCGGCGAGCTCCAGCTGTTTCTCGATTTCATCGACGATGTGACGGCGCGGAATGCGCATCACAAGGAGCCCGGCGGGAACGCGGGCGAAGCTGGCGACCGGGTCTCCCTGATGACGATTCACAAGTCGAAGGGGCTGGAGTTCCCGGTCGTCATGCTCCTCGGCGCTTCCGAGGGCATTCTCCCGCACAGCTCCGCGCTGGACGCCGGCCGTCTGAAGGACCGCAAGACGGCCGAAGGCGGCGGCGCCGACGCGCAGGCGCTGCTGGAAGAGGAACGGCGGCTCGCATATGTCGCCGTGACCCGGGCGCGGGAGGAGCTGTACATCAGCTCTCCCGCGCTGCACGGGGGCCGCAAAGCCCCGGTGTCCCGCTTCATGCTGGCGGCCTTCGGCGCCAGCCCCGAAGCCGCCGCCGCTACAGAGGCGGCGGGCGGGACACTGGCCGCCGGGCGCAGCGGCGGCCAAGCCGGCGCGGGCCGCGGGCGCGCCGGAAGCGATGCGGCGCCGGCTGCGCACGGCGCCGCAGAAGGCCGCGCGCGAAGCAGCGCCGGCCATGCTGGCGGCGCGGCAGGCGGAACGCGCCGCGCCGGGTTCTCGGCCGCCGAAGCGCTGGCGGCCGAGAACGCCCTGCTGGACCGGTCCGAGGCCAGCCTTCCGGACCGGGACATTCCCGCCGCCTGGCCGGCGGGACCCGGCGGGAGCGGCCGCTTCGGCGGCGGCGCGGCGCGCCACGGGGGCAGCGCCCGATCCGGCGGCGCTTCGGACAGCGGGGCGCGCGGCTCTGGGCGCACCCGCACCGTCGCCGTCTGGAGCTGTCCCGCCGGGTCCTGTCCCGGCTGGATGCGGGTCAAGAGCGGCGGCGCCGATGACGGCCTGAGCCATAAGCCCTGCCCGCTCTGCGGCTCGCCGATGATCCGAACAACCCGGGAAGTCCCGCTATAGCCGAGCTGGCTCGCGGCTCCCGGAAGCCAAAAAACTCCGGCCGCCCTCATTCAAGAGGATGCGGCCGGAGTTTTTTGCAATCCATCAGCATGGGATCGGTCTTCCCACCTGTCACTTGTTCAGTCTTCTCATTTGTCGCTGGATCAATCTTCCCATCTGTCACCTGATCGTTCTTCGCACAGGGCTGATGCCGGTTGCGGCCCCCGCCTTGTCACCGCGAATGAAGCAGCAGCTTCGTTCTTAGCAAATCACCCTCAGGCTTAACCTGCCCTCGGCACATTACGTCCAGGCCCACAGGAAAGCGTCCCGGTCCCAGGCGATCCGCCCGCGGTGCAGCTTGCGGAAGATCTTCTTCACTTCCTTATCCAGAGAAGCGTTGCCGTTCTCGTTCACATAGATGAACTGCTCGCCAAAGTTCGCTCTTACATAGTCGATCGCATCGGCCTGGTAGAGGGTCCCCGTGAACCGGATCTCCTTGACCATCCATTCGGCTACCGTCTGCGCTGTTGGTGCCGCTGTATCCGTCATACCACATACCGCCTCATTTCTGTCCTCGCTTCAGCTCTATCTTACCAGATTCATCAGCCAGAGGAACAGGATGAAGACGGCAGCCGTTGCGCCGAATGCAATCAACGCGTTCAACAGCCGCTCGCCGGCGTATTCCTTCGGCTTCACAGCGGCTCTCGCATTGCGCGGCAGGTATTCCTCCGGTTCGTCGTGAGCCAGGAAGCTGACCTCCCTGGCTTTCTCCGATTTGGATTTCGGGTGATCGGGGAACACGAGTCTCCCTCCCCTTTCTTCCTGATTTCCAAGGATTATACCATATTTTTCTATAAATGTAATGTGATCTTGTACCCAATTATGGGGACTGTCGCTCGCCAGGAGCCTAACTGCGCCGCACTGCGGAGTTCACCACTCCGTACCGGTACAGCACCTTCCGGCCGAACCAGCCGAACAGGCGGTCCGTGAAGAAGCCCATGAAGCCCAGGCAGAACAAGCCGACGAATATCCAGTCCGTGCGGAAGAATAACCGCGAATTCCAGATTAAATACCCTACACCTTCATTGGCGGCGATCATTTCCGCCCCGATGATAGCCATGTACGAGGTGCCCATCGCCAGGCGAACACCGGTATAAATATGGGGCGTCGTCGCCGGAATGACCACATGGAGCAAAATTTGCCACTCGCTGGCGCCCATGCTGCGGGCCGAGCGGATTTTATCCTCCTCTACGGCCAGTACGCCGGTCAGCGTGTTCAGCACGACGATGAAGAAGGTCGCGTACATAATCAGTGCGATTTTGGACTGCTCCCCGATGCCGAACCAGACCAGAAACAGCGTGATGAAGGCAATCGGCGGGATAAACCGGATGAAATTCAGGAAGGGTTCGGCAAAAATCCGGATGATCCGCACCCGCCCGATCGCGAGTCCCACCGGAATCGCCAGCAGGCTCCCGAGTGTCCAGCCGATCAGGACGCGGAGGAAGCTGATGCCGATATACTGCATAAGAGTGCCGTCCATCAGCAGCTCGCGGCCCCCTCGAACCGTGCTCCACGGTCCCGGAATGACGTCCGGCCCATACATCAGCGCCCCTATCTGCCACAGCAGCAGCACCGCCGCCCACAGCAAGGTCACGGAGACCCATTTGCGCTCGATCCATTTCATTGCTCTGTTCACCCGCCTTTAGTGTTCAAAATGGCTTTCGATTTGCCCCAGCAGCTTGTTGAACTCGGGAGCCGTCACATCCCGCGGATAAGCCTGGGCGTTCTCGTAAATATCGGTAATTCTCGAAGACGGACCGACGGACATGATGCCGATCCGCTGCCCCAGCAGCAGCGCCTCCTGAATGTCATGCGTCACGAAGATGACCGTCTTGCCGGTCTCCCGCCAAATCCGCACCAGCTCATTCTGCATCGTCCGGCGCGTCATGGCGTCGAGCGCTCCGAATGGCTCATCCATCAGCAGAATTTCGGGATCATTCGCCAATACTCTCGCCAGCTGCACCCGCTGCTTCATGCCCCCGGACAGCTCCTTCGGAAATTTCTTCTCATGGCCGTCCAGACCCACAAGCCCGATATAGCGGTCCGAAATGACGCGGCGCTCGGCTTTGGGGGTCTTTTTCATCCGGAGTCCGAACTCCACGTTCTCACGCACGGTCAGCCAAGGAAAAAGAGAAGAATCCGCCTGCTGGAACACAACCGCCCGGTCCTTCCCCGGCCGCTCCACCTCCTGCCCGCCGATCCGCAAGCTGCCTCCGCTCTTGGCGACGAATCCGGCGACAATGTTCAGCAGCGTCGACTTGCCGCAGCCGCTGGGGCCGAGAAGAATGAAGAATTCTCCCCCCTTGATGACCAGATCGACATCCTTGATGATATAGTGAAGCTCTCCGGAAGTCTGTTCGCTGTAGCTCTTGCGCAGCGCTTCAATCTGAATGCCGTTCCGCTCGGTATGACTGCTGTTCCGCTCTGCGGGCAGGGACATAATGATGCACCTCCTATTTGGTGTAGGTCACTTGATCAGGCAGCGCTTGACGCAGCGGGTCCAGGCTGATTTTATCCGCCAGGTCGAAATCTTTCTCAATAATGCCGCTATCAACCATGTATTTCTTCTGTGAGGCAAGACTGTCATAGGCCGCCTGCGAAAATCCAACCTTCCATACGTTCTTCGGCAGATCCTTGAGCGTCGCTTCCTTCGGCTGCTTCAGTTCCTTGTACATCAGGTCGGCCGTTTCATCCGGATGAGCCTGCGAGTATTCAGCCGCCTGACTGACGGCTTTCAGGAAGCCCGCGACTACGTCCGGATGACTCTTGATCAGGTCATTCCCGGACACAATCCCTGTGCCGAGCCGAACCTTCGTCTTCGACATATCGCTCAGCTCATGGACGCCTTGCAGGCTCTGAAGCTTCTCCAGAATCGCCGCCCCGGTGAACCAGGCCCCATCGACGGAGCCTTGCTTCAGAGCAATGTATGCCTCGTCAAAAGCGCCCTGCCCAACGAGTTCGGCATCCTTCACATTCAAATTGTTCTGCTTGAAGTACTCATCCCAGAGATAGGGCAGGAACGTGCCGCGCATGAAGCTCAGCTTCTTCCCCTTCAAATCCTCCGGTGTCTTAATTTCGTCCTGGACGTACAGCTTCCACTGTGCAGCCGCATCATCGGTCGCCTGACCGGCCGAGGCGATGATGGCGTAATCACCCTTCGACACGGCGTTCAGCAGCGGGAAGTCCGCGCCGTAGGCCACATCGACCTGCTTGATGAACAGCGCGTTAACGCCTTCGGCCGGGGTTCCGAAGTTGACGATTTCGGCGTCGATGCCGTTGTCCTTGAAGAAGCCCTTCTCCAGCGCTGTGCGGAACACGGGGTTCGTGCCGGTATCCGCGATCTTCAGCTTGTAGAGCTCCTTTGGAGCTGCAGCGGAATCGGACGAAGCCGCGGCATCGCCTTTGGAGCTGCAGCCCGAAAGAATCAGGAGAAGCGAGAGCAGAAGCAGCAGCGGCGAAGCGGACTTGGTTAACTTATGATTCACGGTTATACACCTCTTGGATTAAGTATGGGTGGAAAATAATGCATCTTCGCTTGTTATCAGCAGCTATTACGGCAAGCCCGGGAGGCCCGCCCTGATGGGGCGCCTCTCCGGGAATGTCGGGCCTGGCTGCCGCCGCTCACGCCCGGCGGCGGCCTTCATCCGAAGTCGCGACGCAGGCCGCGCCCTCCACGAAGGGCAGCGTTGTGGCGACGCTGACGACTGAATCGCTGCCTTTGGCGGCCGCGCCCGGAACTCTGAACTGCGTGGCGTCAATCGGTTCAATGGCCGTCTCCTCGGGCTTCGCCAGCTGCGGCACCCATTCATAGGGGAGACGATACGAGCGATAGACCATGTTGGTGTTTCTCTTATCCGTATAAGGAGAGATGTACTCCCAGACCACTTCGTAATCCTCCGTCACTTCGAAGAGACGGCCGTTCGAGCCCTCGGTAATCAGCGTATTGCCGTTCGGCAGCCGCTGCGCCGAGCTGATGTACGGGCTGTAGAATTTATAGGAGTCGGTCGGCACCGAGAAGCCGGCCTCGGCTCCGGTATACTGCCACACGACTTCCAGAGTTTCCGGGTCGATCTCCAGAACCCGGGAGTGGTCGCGGATCGCGTTCTTCTGTCCGAACGGTGAAGCGGGATTTGGCAAGCCGTAGCCGCCCCAGCCGCCGTTGTCGAATACGAGCAGATTGCCTTCGCCCGGCAGGCCCTTCGGAATGATATGGGCGTGGTGCTGGCCGATGATCCAGCCGATGTGCTTCACTTCCGGCAGCGAGTAGTCCGGTCCGAGCCGCCAAACGATGCTGCCGGTTCTCCGGTCCGTAATCGCAATGATGTTGGCTTCGCGGGCATCCCAGATAATGTTGTCCGGATGGAACCGCTCGTCGCCCTGGTCATACAGCCGGTTAGGCCCGACATACGAAGCCGAGTTGATATGCAGCCAGTCTCCGACACCGCCGCCCAGATCCCCGAAGGACCGTGTGTTGGGGTCGCGGAACAGCACATTCCGGGCCGCCTGGTCAAAGCCCAGTTCCTCGAAATGGTCGCTGGCCTTCCACTCCCACAGAACGCTGCCGTCCCAGTCCACTTCAAGAATGACGTCATCCAGCAGCTCTTTGTCCGAGATTTCCGGCTGATGAACGTTTTTGTGGGCAAGCACCAGCGTTTTGCCGCCGGTTGCATTCGGTTCAAGACCCGGTGCGTAATAGCCGACCGGATTGCCCTCGCGCTGATAGTCATGATGCTGGCGGGCATACCACAGCGGCTCATAGCCGGGATCTTCGATATGCTCGTAGCCGTTGTATTTCCAGACGATGTTGCCGTCCCAGTCCACCTGAACGAGATCAACATTATCCTGGATGCCGAATTTCGGATCTCTGCGCCCAGTGCTGCCCAGCACATAACCGCCTGGAAGCACCTTGGCCGGGAAGCCGATCAGTCCCTTCCACAGACGTACTTCGCGGCCGTTCATGTCGATCAGAACGACGCCCTCATCCCCCGCCTGATAGACGGTATAGCCGCCCCAAGCCTTGTCCGGATTATAAAGTGTTGCCCCTGTCGGATATACGGTAGGAAACCCCATACTCACATTTCTCCCTTGTTATATGAATTATTATTGAATTAATAAGTCAAATATCGGCTTTGTGTCGTTACTGACTTCGGCTTCTGCTCGGTTCCTCCGGGTGTTAAC
Organism: Paenibacillus sinensis; assembly: GCF_019904155.1. Taxonomy (GTDB): domain Bacteria; phylum Bacillota; class Bacilli; order Paenibacillales; family Paenibacillaceae; genus Paenibacillus_AQ; species Paenibacillus_AQ sinensis. The sequence continues at coordinate 75,759 of NZ_JAHCMB010000225.1, read as the reverse complement.
GGCTCGGCATTCCGCTTCGCAATCTCCATGACCGCTTCGGAGAAGCCGTCCAGATTGCCGATTACCTTCTCGAACGCTCTTGCCTGAGAGTTGAGCTCTTCGGCCCCGAATCCCTCGAACAGAAGCGTAATACACGCCGATCCCACATCCCGTTGACGCTCGAACATCTCCTGTCCCTTGTCCGTGATCCCGAGAAGCACGGTGCGCCGGTCGCCTTCCTTCCTTCTGCGAACCGTGAAGCCGGCCGCATCAAGCTTGTCGCAGAGCGCGGTGATGGCACCCGAGGTCAAATCAAGCTGCTCGGCCAAATCACTGAGTCTCTGCTCGCCTTCCCGGATGATCTTGTGCAAAATCAGCATTCCGGGCAGCGCGATCCCTTCCACACTGATCCGGTCTCTCTCCTTCACGAACCTTCTGACCATCTTCCGGAACAGCCAGTCTGCCTCCTCCAGCCTTTCCCAATCTGCTTCCTGCATGTCTCATGCTCCTTTACCCTTTGTTCAAGCCGAATAAAAAAGGCTCCTGCAGCGCGCCCATAGGAAGGGTAGCGATGCAGGAGCCTTTGGATGTCCAATCAGCTCATCGTCATTATTCACTATTCATTAATTCAGCGTTGAAAGATCATATCCGAATAATAAACCCATTATTCACACTAGTCAAGTAGGTATTTGAAAATCTTAAGCTTATTTTAAACCTTCCTTAAGGCTCCTGTCACATTCGCAGGTTAAAATAGAGTCATGGGCGGCACCTTTTCCCGCCCGGCACGTAATAACTGATGTCGGAACCTGATCCGAGCCTGCAACCAATGATTGCACCATGAACGGCAGCCGTTCCCCGGAGCGTACCGGGAATTCAAATCCAACACACGAAACGAAGAGAGGAATCACATATGAATCTGAATCGAAATATCAAGCGAGTGATGATTGTCGGAACGATGGTTGTCGTAATGTCCATCGGAGGAAACAGCTGGGGGGCCAAGAGCGTCAGCGCCAGCCCCGTAGCCAAGCTCTCCGCAGCCGTTCCCGCTGCGGCCGCCGGAACGATGTCCTCCTCGAAGCGCGACAACTTGCTGGGAGCGCTCAACCAGTCCTCGGACGAGGACTTCTACTACGCCCTGTATGAAGGGCGTTCACTGGCCGACATTGCCGAAGGCAGCGGGGCCGATGTCTCGCAGGTGATCCAGTTACAGAGCGATCAGCTCATCGCCCAGCTTGATGAGCGGCTGGCTTCCGGCAGCATTACCCGTGAGCAGTATTACGACTACATAGCGGAGGTGCCGGACATTATCCGAAGCAGCGTCTATCAGTTGTAAGCGACATCAACAAAACGCAGCACATACGCAGACGACCCGCCCCCCATAGCCTGGAGGGCGGGTCGTGTTTGTTATTACCGGACATTCTCGCCGGTAAATGCTCCCTTAACCCGAGCGGGTCTAGCCCCGTCCGGGGACGCTTTGCTTCTGCCGGTATTCGGTCGGTGTCAGCTGAAATCTTCTGCGGAAGATCTGGGTGAAATGCCGCATATCCTGATAGCCGACGCATTCGGCGATTTCGCTCAGCTTGAGCGGGGTGTTCAGCAGCAGCAGCTTCGCCTGGTCCAGCCGCAGCGAAGTGACGTATTCCTTAAAGCCGAGCCCCGTCTTCTGCTTGAACAGCTGGCTGAAATAGGCCGGGTTCAGATAGACGACGGATGCCATTTTCTCTAAGGAGAGGTCTTCGCGGTAATGCTCCTTGATATACTGCAGTGCCACATCGATGGCCTTCTCGCTGCTTCGCTTGACGTTCTCCGGTTCAAAGGCCTGGGTGTTGAACGCTTCCCGCAGCCGGTTCACGACCTCCGGCACGACATTAAAGTCCGTGTTCAGCCCGGAGTGGATGATCTGGAACGGAACCTTGAGCACCCGCCCGAGCTGGCTTTTGACATTGTCCTGAAACGCCTTGATCCCTTCCCCGTCCTTCAGGCTGATCAGGCCAAGCAGCGTCGCCTGGCCGAAATTGACGACCACGCCGCAGCCGTGCTGTTCGATCAGCTCGGACAGCACGTTCTCCACGATAAAGTGCTCCAGGCGCAGGCTGTTCTCGCCCTCCATCCGTACCATCGTCAAATAGAAGCTCCGGTAATCCTGAACAAACGGACCGATATCAAGGTTCCCGATATCAAGCCCGGACGCCAGCCGACGGAACACACCTTCCTGCAGATACTTTAGGCTCGTCTTCAGCCGCTCGCCCTCCAGCGAGAGCCGGCTGTCCCGGCGGATCTCTTCGGCTAGACTGTCGATAAGCTCATGCAGCCGGCTTTTACCGATCGGCTTCAGCAGGTAATCCCGGGCGCCGAGCCGCACCGCCTCCTGGGCGTAGGCGAATTCGCTGTGTGCCGAGATGACCACCCATTTGACAAACGGGTATTTGCGTTTGGAGATTCGCATAAATTCCAATCCGTTCATGCCCGGCATCAAAATATCGGTCAGCACGATATCGATCCGCTGCTCTTCCATGATGCGTACCGCCTCTTCCGTAGAAGCGGCGGCCTCGACATGGTACTCCGGATGAAGCTGGACAATCGTGCGGCTTATTCCTTCCCGGATGGCGCGTTCATCATCAGCAATCAAAATATTCATGAGTCGGCTTCTCCTTTCCGCGGACGCGGCACGACGATGGCAACCCGCGTTCCCTCACCGGGATAACTCTCGATATGCAGACCATAGCCTTCACCGAACATATTCCGCAGCCGGCTATGCAAATTCTGGAGCCCGATTCCGCCCTTGCCGGATTCCTTCGGACTCTCTTCCTCCAGCGAATCTCGCAGGCGCTCCATCGCTTCCGGCGACATGCCTGCGCCGTTATCCTCGACGACAATCCGGAGCGCGCCGTCCTCCTCCCGGGTGTACACCCGAAGCAGGCCCTGACGGTTCAGCGGCTCCAGTCCATACTTCACCGCATTCTCGATAATCGGCTGAACGGACATCTTCGGCAACTGGACGTCGAGCCACCGCTCGTCGATATCCGTCACGACCTGAAGTCTGCCCTCCAGCCGGATCGAGATAATGGTGAGGTAATGGCCGATTTGCTCCAGCTCCTCCCTTAGCGTAACGGGGGCGCCGCCTTCCCACTGGCTGCTGTAGCGGAACATGGACGACAGGGAGAGCACGAGCTCGCCCAGCTGGTCATTGCCTTTTTCATCAAGCATCCAGTAGATCATATCCAGTGTGTTATAGAGAAAATGCGGGTTAACCTGCGACTGCAGCGCATGCAGCTCGGCGTTCTTCTCGCTGACGGAGGAAATTTTGACCCGTTCGATAAGCTCCTCGATCCGCCAGACCATCCGGTTGAATGACGCGACCAGAATGTTGATCTCCTGATAAGAGGCTACGCTCAGTGTGCCCCGGAAATTCCCGATCTCCACCTGCTTCATTTCGCGGATCAGCTTCTTGAGCGGCGACGATATGGTCCGGGAGACGATGGAGGCGATCAATGTGGATACAATGATCAAAATGGTGAAGACGATCAAAATGTACCGCTGCATCTGCATAAGCTCCACGTTGAGATCCCGGTCTGGCGTAACGCTGACGACCCATAAATCGGAGAAGGGCAATCTCGATGCGGCAAGCAGCTGGTCCGAGCTCTGCCTCACCACCACATCCTGGGCGCCGTCCAGAAAGTCAAGATCCTTAAGCTCCTGATCCGCTCCCTCCGATGAGGAGATGATGCTGCCCGACTTCGCCATCAGATAGACCTGGCTGTGCTCCCCCAGCTTCAGATTGTCCAGAGCGTTCAGCACCGGCTGGGGATTCATCTCAAACAGCACGAGGCCGATCGGCTTATGCTCGTTCAGATCGTAGATTTGCCGTCCGAAGGCGAATACCGGACTTTTCTCCTCCCGGTCGATGAGGGATTGTTTGTAGACGCCGAGCCATACCATTTTGCCCGAGGAAGCCTGTACCTGACGGTACCAGCTCTCGCTGCGGTAATTCGGGTCCAGCACATTGAAATAGTTGCCGTAATTATAGACCTTGCCTTTATCTGTAAGAACATGGATGCCGACCAGATCATCCCGTGAATAAAAAATAGCTCCGAGAATATTCGTGATCGTTCGTTCGTTAATGTAAGCAACCGCCGGCTCTGTCGTTTCCTCGTTCAGCAGCCGGATCATGTCGAAATTGTTGCTGAGCGATTTGGAGAGGCTGTCATAGCCCTGATACAGCAAGCTGAACAGACCGGCCGTCTGCGCCGCATTCTTCTGCGACAGGTCGCTGATCTTCTCGTGCAGCTGAACCGTTGTCCGGTTGTAGTACAGCAGGCTGACCACCAGCAGAATCCCTGACATGCAAAAAAGAAACAGCAGAAACAACCGGTGATGTATGGAATGAAAGCCTCCTCGCAAAACAGACTCCCTCCCTCATCCTGGCGTTTCCGCTGTGCCTCTATTATAGATCGGGCTGTTGCCCTTTTCAATGAATCGCTTACAGTCCTGAACAATCGCTTACGGCAAGCATTGCCCCGCATCACCCGGAACCCCGGAGGATTTGAACTTATTGGCCGTTGTTATCTTTGGATTTCTGACGGGATTCCCTTCGTCCTAAACTCAGCCCTTTACCGCTCCGGCAACCATGCCCTTCGTGATCTGGTTCGAGAGGAAGAAGTAGATCAGAATAACCGGCAGCGCGCCCATGATCAGGAAGGCTCCGATATCCCCGTAATTCACCGAATACTGGCTGACGAATGTGTAAATCCCGAAGGGCAGCGTCTTGAGCCGCTCGGATGAGATGAAGGTCGCCGCCAGGATGTATTCGTTCCAGATCGAAATGAAGGTCAGGATGCAGACCGTCATCATCGGAGGAACCGACACCGGCATAATGATGCTCCGGAAGATTCGGTAAATGCTGGCTCCATCAATGAAGGCCGATTCCTCGATCTCATGGGGGATGCCCTTCATGAATCCGCTCAGGATGAACACGGAGATCGGCGTCGAGAACGCGATGTAAGGCAGAATCAGGGACAGATGGGTGTTCAGGATATGCAGATGCTTGAAAATAATCATCAACGGCAGCAGCGTTGCCTGCATCGGGATCATCATCCCCATCAGGAACACGGTCATGACCGCTGTGCCGTAGCGCCACCGGAAGCGGGTGATCGCATAGGCGACCATCGAGCTAAGCACGATGACGCAGATCATCGTAACCCCCGTGACGAGCACGCTGTTGGACAAGTACTTGAGATAGCTCCCCGACTCGAAGGCCTCCTTGTAGTTATGCCACTGCCACACCTTCGGCAGCGAGAAGAAGCTTCCATCCATGATTTCTTCATTCGTCTTGAGCGAGTAGAACAGCAGCCACAACAGTGGATACAGCTGGGTGATGATGGGCACGGCGAACAGCACATACACGAGCCCTTTCTTGATTTTGGCCCGTCCTTGGGTCCGGCTCTTATACTCCGGCTCAGACTGGGCCGGATAACGGATGCCTTTCTCCCGGGAGAGACGGAGCTCCGATTTATTTTTGATTTCGAGCATTGGCCCGCACTCTCCTTTCCTAGCTGAATTTTCGTTCAAGCTTGCCCATAACCGTATTGATGATGACGGTACAGATCAGGCACAGAATAACCAGGAAGGCGGCGATGGCGCTTCCGTATCCGTATTTGAGCGACAGGAACGAGCTGTTATACATATGCGTGGAAATAACGTCCGTAGCGTGAGCCGGTCCTCCGCCGGTCATGACCATGACCAGTTCGAAGGCCTGAAGCGAGCCGATGAACGCCAGCACCAGCGATACCTTGAATATGGGCACGATTAGCGGCAGCGTAATGTGACGGTCGGCCTTGAAGCCGTCCGCGCCGTCGATTTTGGCCGCTTCGTAAATTTCGTCGGGAATGTTCTGAACACCGGTGTATTGAATCAGCAGATGATAGCCGAAGTACTGCCAGAGCGATACGAAATACAGGGCGAACATGGCGATCTTCGGTTCGGTAAGCCAGTTATGCGTCCAGCTCGAGAGTCCGAGAGCCGCCAACACGCCGTTCAGCATGCCGCCCGCCGAGACCGGATTATAGATCGTCTTCCACAGCTGTCCGATGATCACGATCGACAGGATGACGGGTGTAAAATAAATCGAAACGAGCGTATTGCCCTTCTTCACATGACGGCTCAGCATAATGGCCATCCACAGACAGAGCGGGATTTCCAGCATGGACGCCACGGCGTACAGCAGCGTATGCCGGACCGCCGGCCAGAAGACGGGGTCGCTTGTGAACATCGTCTTGAAATTGGCTAGTCCTACAAATTTCGCGCCGGTAATGCCGTCCCATTGAAGAAGACCGGTATAGAACGATACAGCGATCGGCATAAATACAAGACATACATATAACACTAGACAAGGCAGCACGAAGACGGCTATCGTCCGTGCAGGCACCTTCAGTACTTTCATAGTTCTCCGCCCCTTTATCCCCGGATTCGGCGCCGGGGAGGCCCTAAAGTTGGGCCCCCCACTACGCCTTGCCGCTTAAACTCTAAGGTTTCTTCTATTTATTGGATTCGTATGCAGATTGATGCTCCTTGGCGACCTGAGCGGAATCCACTTTTTGCACGAACAGATTCTGGATACTGCTGAGATGCACCTGCGAGGTTGCCGGGTTCATCGTATTGTCGAAGGAGAGATCCCCGCCTTTGACCTGGTTGAACAGACCGGCAACGGTGATAGCCAGATCGGAATAACCGGCAGCCTTCAGGTCGCCGTCAACCTTCTGACCAATGCCGACCGCATTCTTCAGGTCGAACTGCGTCTTCGGCAGGTTCAGCGTGAAATAGTTCAGGAAGTCCTTGGTCTCCTGCAGATGCTCGCTGTTGGCCGAAATCGCGAACGCGCTGCCTGGAGCCAGCATGAATTCGTTCGGATCGCCCTTGCCGTCAACGGTCGGGAACTGGAACGCTCCGACCTTGCCGGCAACGGAGGAAGCGTCGATGGCGCCCGTCTCCCAGGTGCCGATGATCCACATGGCCGCCTTGCCGGATTTGAAGATGTTGCCGCCTGCGTTGGCGTCAATCGATGTCGCGCCGTCCGGGAATGCACCGGCCTGAACGAGATCCTGGAAGCGGTCGACCGCTTCGATAAAGGCGGGGTCATTGAAGGTCTTCTTGCCGTCAACAACATCCTTCAGGAATCCGGGGCCGCCGTTCGTGCGGAGCAGAATGTTCATGAAGAGGAACGAACCGGTCCAGGAATCCTTCTCTCCGATGGCCAGCGGCGTAATGCCTTTGGCTTTCAGAGTCTTCACATCCTGCAGGAATTCGTCGAACGTCGTCGGCGGTGACGAGATGCCGGCCTTCTGGAACAGGTCTTTGTTATAGAAGACGACCTCGATATTGTTGCCGTCCGGCAGCGCATACACATTGTTGTTGAAGCTGTAATAGTCGAGCAATCCGGCTTGATAGGTGTCCTTCAGTCCGCCCTTGTCGATGACATCGTTGAGCGGAGCGAGCAGACCGGCATCGACGAACGGCTTCATCTGCGCCGCGGGGTTGACCATCGTAATATCGGGAATTTCCTTGGAAGCCGCCTGGGTCTTCAGCTTCACTTTCTGCTGGTCGGTGTTCAGCGTATCCAGTTCAATGTGGACATTGGGATGTTCCTTCTCGTACTGGCTGACCAGCTGGCGCACCATCTTGTAGTTGGGTGTCGTCGGGTCCGGGTAGATGTTCTGAAAGGTAATCGTGACCTTCTTGCCGCTGTCTCCTCCGCCAGTGCTTCCCGAGCTTGGGCTGGCGCTGGATGATGATGTATTTCCATCGTTGTTATTCGAACTTCCACATGCTGTCAAGCTCAGCGCCATGGCGGCGGTTAATGCGATGGACAGCATTTTAAATCGCTTTCCTGTAGCCATTTATCGTAACCCCCTGTGCTTTGTGATGTCTTCATTATTATTCAGTACAGCGCTTCCAACAAGATGTAAAATAAAGGATTGAGGTTTGTTTTTTATAGGTATGCACAAAACGCCTGCAAGCCCCTGACCGAGCGGCTGCAGACGCTGGTCACATACATGCACAGGAAGCAGCAAAACTGCCCTTTGAATCACTCCATACTCACCATCGCCTCCTGCGGATCGCCCCCGTTCTGCTCGTGCAGCTTCTTCGCCACATCCTCTACAATGCCCTTTGAATGCCGCCAATCGGAGAAATCATAGGCATGCAGAAACCCGCCGATTTTATAGCTGTCGCTGTTAGCGGCAATCCATGCGTAATCCTGAGCGCTGACCAGCAAAATCCGTTCGGATATGCTGTTGATTTGTCCGAACAAGGGGTCTGTTACCGCATTCCCGACAGGGAAGGATCTTGCACCCTCGGGCGAATCGATGCTCAGCTCGGCGGGCTTCTCATCCATCACTCGTCCGTAGCCGTCATTGACATCGTATGGAAGTCAAAACACAAAGAAACCAACCCCCGCAAGGATTGGCTTCTCTCTAACTTATAATTTGATCCTATTACAGCTCCATCGGCTTTCACACCTAGGCCTCTTTCCCATCCGCCTTCCCGCGCTTGATGTCCAGAATATCCAGCACGAACACGAAGATCGGAATGCCAAGAATCAGGCCCCACACGCCCAGATAATGTTCGGAGAACAACAGCACAATGAACGTGTAGAACATCGGCAGATTCATCTTGGAGGACATCAGCTTCGGGTTCAGGAAGTAGCCTTCGATAAAGTGCAGTACAGCGATCATGATCAGCACATACACCACCATCATCAGGCCGCCAATGTTGTAGCCGATGATGCACAGCGGAATGAGCGAGATGATAAATCCGGCCACCGGAATGAGACTGAGCAGGAAGATCATGACGCCCAGCGCGAACAAGTACGGGAAGCCGAGGATGGTCAGTCCGATCACGGTAAACGATGTATTGAACAGCGCGATCAGAATCTGCGCCTCGATCACCTTGCCGAAGGACAGAATGAATTTCTGCCCGAAGTATTCCAGCTCGTTGTAGAACCACGCAATTTTGCTGTTCTTCATCCGGGAGGTGAAAGACACGATCCGGTTTTTTTCCAGAATGAAGACAAAGCTTAGAATAATCGACAGCACAAACGTCGTGCCCCAGTTGCCGATCGTTGTAATATAATTGAAACCACCTTGCAGGTACTTCTCATAATTAAGATCTTTCACCGTGGTGAACAAATATTGGACGATATCATTCTGCGGAATGTTGTCCGGAGTCAATGAGATGAGGAAGTTGGTCAACTGCTTGACCTGGTCGAATACCTTGGGCAGATAATGAACCAGCGCCAGCACGAGCGTTGTAATCATCGCCAAATAAAGGATAATAATGATCACTTTACTGTTCACTCGCATATAGCGGCTGATCCGCTTGCTCAGCAGCACCTGGAAGCTGTTCATGATATAAGCGATCAGAAACGTAAGCAGCACCAGATTGAGCATATCCCGAATCCCGTACAGCAGCAAGCATACCAGCAGTAAAACCCCGAATCTGCGGACCGTCAAGTTCGAAAAATAACGCTTAAGCAATTCCATTGTCTCTCTCCATTCGCCTGCATTTGACACTACATTTTATTCTACCCTACTCTGTGGCTCTCCGCACTCTCTAAGCTATACGGCATAACCAGCCATGTGTTTCAGCTTTACGTAAAATCTCGTCTTTCATACCCTTACCCGGCCGGTTGGACCCGTATGCAATACATAAATTAGCTGAAAATGCAAATATGCCCGTAAAGAAGCGGGGCAAGCTCTTGCAGGCGGAGAGCAGGACATAGACCGAAAAGAGGGGAAGCTCCTCATGAGACGGAGCTTCCCCTCTTTTATTGGAACAGATAGGTATTGCTTCAATTCGCTCCTCGGGACATCCTTGGATTTCCCGGACGTCCGGTTCGCCAAGAACGTACCTGTACAGCTTGAATTGGTCGGAAGGATACTCGGCGATATACGACCGTCTTGCCGTCCTTGCTCCATATGACTGAGGGCAGGCTTATGTAAGGCCGCTTGACGGGAAGATCGGTAACAGAGTCGTCCTCTTCCTTGAACAGCGCCTGTTTGCGCTCCGCTATGAGCCCGCAGGCGAAAGCCAGAACATCGCCGTCAGGGGACAGGAATCAGTCGAAGGAGGTCACCTCTTCCAGCTTGCTGTATACCGTCTCCCTCAGCATGTCAAAAAGAGAACTCGATCCCTTTATCCAAATCGGTCATCGAAAGCTCATAGCCCACCCGTCCTATTCCGACACTTCCACCGTTATCGCTCCCCAGCTCTCGGTGGCCTCACCCTCGCTCGGAAGGACGCTGAAAGTCGGAGCATTGATATAGATACGATAAGACCCCGGATCTTTCAGGGTAATCGTGCCGCTGAACGCCCCATCTTTTACCGGGCAATTTTGGGCAGCTACCCTCTTGAAGTCCTGCATGACATCCTTGTTGTCCGGCTCGTAACGCTGAATGACCAGCTTCAATTGTGTGACCGGATATTCAGGGATGTCGGCCACTCTTCCCGCAACCGTGAAGGATTGCCCGGCCTTGAGCTCCAAATATCCCCCGGACGGGGAGGTTACGGTCAGAGCCTTCGTTCCAGCCTCCGTCAGGCTTACCGGTACCAAGGATGGATCGACCGGATTATACCTCACCCGTATGCCTCCTGCACCCATTCCAGGTGAACTGATCTCCAGCGGGTTGATGCCCGGCTCCAGCTTAACGCTCACTTGGAGCCGGTTATAGAGCGCCCCGTTCAGGGAGATGTCCTTCCCGACGATCTGCGAGCGGACTTCATCGTTCCAGGCCCCCGCTCCGAGAGCGGACAGCGTGCTCGGCGTATACAGCCTTTTATCGTATAGTACGGTAAAGACTGCCTGCGCCTCTCCGGTCTCCCAGAATGGCTGCAGGACCTCCGCTTTCTTGTCGCTCCATCCCCAGACAAGCCTGCCGCTCGACATCCCGGACGAAATACCGAGCAGCGGAAGCGCCCGAACCGGAATATACATCGCCCCCTTGATCAGCAGCGGCGCCGGTATCGTATAGGTTTCAGCCGGCATCGCCTTGTCCTGTGCATCGTATATGAGGGTTGAACCCGCACGGAAGCGGAATTCACCCCAGTTCGTAACCACCCGGGCCTGATGCTTCGAAGAATCCCAAAGGGCGGAACTGGCTGCTCCCGAGCCGCTCAAGGCCCTAAGAGGAACGTACAGGCTGCCGGCACTCCGAACGGGCGCAGCCGTCTTAAAGGGTTGTCCGTCAAGGGATGCGCTCCCATCAGACAGGCTGATCTTCAGCTCGTGCCGGATCAGCTCGAATTTCATAACATCCTGAACCGCAGACACACTCCCGTCGGCAGAAGCCGTGGCAGATGACAAGCTCCCCCCAACAAGCAGCGTAATCCCCAGCAGCAGGGCCAATCTCTGTGTGAAAAATTTCATTCTCATTTCCCTCCCGCTTTCAAAATTATTCCATCTATTCTGACGGCTTCCCCGAACGAAAGTTACGCAGGCCGGACTCGAAATTCATGAAAAAATCGCTGAGGGAGGAATAGGGAAGTGGGCGCCTGCGCTTCGAAAAGCAAAATCAGCCCTTTGAAAATACCGGTCTTGCGATGAGCTTAAGGCCCGCCGCATGATGAGCGCCGTCCCGGATTCGGCAGGCAGTTTGTTGCGGAACGCGAAATCCACCCGCATATGTGTTGTTTGTTTTTCACATAACAAAAATAACGATATTATGTTTACTTCGCACGGAATTTTGTTTATTTACTAAATTTTTTATTTACTTATTAGATGTTATGTTTATTTACTACAGTTTTCTTTCCTAATATCGTGTCACTCCTGCACAATTAGAGAAATTTTTTCCACAAAGCCGCTAAAAACACAAAATAATTATATGTAATCGCATAACAATATGCTAATATCTGAATAACAAATCGATACTCCTTAACGCGGTGCTGGAGAACAGGACCGAGGTACAGAGAAGGAGAACAGCAGAAAATGAACGAGGGTATTTGATTCTATTGTAAGCGCAACCAAATATGTTGCCCTCATATCATGACAAGCATGGAGGTTATTTGTGAAACCGCTTGCTTTCATGTCACGTGGGTTTGCATAAAAAAAAATTTAATGAGGTGGTAATGCGTGTCTTTGCGTAAGTGGTCCATGACCTTGGTCGCATTTGTTCTGCTCTTCTCAGTAATCGTTGTCCCTCCGGCAAAAGTAAGTGCGGCTAGCGGATTTTATGTAAGCGGAACCAAGCTAATGGGTTCCAACGGCAGCCCTTTTATTATGCGGGGTGTCAACCATGCACACAACTGGTATAAGGATCAGCTCTCGACAGCTCTTTCGGCTATTGCCAAGACCGGCGCCAATACCGTCCGGATCGTGCTGTCCGACGGCAAGAAATGGTCGCTTGACGATGTAAATACCGTAAAAAATATCATCAGCCTGTGCGAGCAGAACAAACTGATCGCCATCCTGGAAGTGCATGACGCCACAGGAAGCGACAGCTATTCCGATCTGGACGACGCAGTGAACTACTGGATCAGCATCAAGGACGCACTTATCGGCAAAGAGGACCGCGTTATCATTAACATTGCCAACGAATGGTATGGAACATGGGATGGCTCTGGCTGGGCCAATGGCTACAAGCAAGCCATTCCGAAGCTGCGAAACGCAGGCCTGAGTAATACCCTTATCGTTGACTCGGCAGGTTGGGGCCAGTATCCGGCGTCCATCATTAACTACGGTACTGAAGTGTTCAATGCCGATCCTCAGAAGAACACGATGTTCTCCATCCATATGTACGAATATGCAGGCGGTAATGCGACAACCGTTAAGTCCAATATCGACGGAGTCCTGAACAAGAATCTCGCGCTCATCATCGGAGAGTTCGGCGGGCAGCATACGAACGGCGACGTTGATGAAGCGACTATCATGAGCTATTCCCAGGAGAAGAGCGTCGGCTGGCTGGCCTGGTCCTGGAAGGGCAACAGCAGCGATCTGGCTTATCTGGATATGGCGAATGACTGGGCGGGCAACTCGCTTACTTCCTTCGGCAATACGGTCGTTAACGGCAGCTACGGAATCAAATCGACCTCCGTGCTGAGCAGCGTATTCGGCGGCGGTTCCGGCTCAGGTTCCGGATCGGGCTCAGGTTCAGGCTCCGGAAGCTCTGCAACTACTTTATACGATTTCGAATCAGGAACCCAGAGCTGGCAGGGCAGCAACGTGTCCGGAGGCCCTTGGACAACGAACGAATGGAAGTCGACTGGAACTTATTCCCTGAAGGCTGATGTGAACCTCTCTGCCAATTCTGCGCATTACCTGTACTATACCGGCGACCAAAGCCTGTCCGGCAAAAGCACGCTGAAAGCGACGGTCAAACATGCTTCCTGGGGCAGCGTCGGCAGCGGAATCTATGCGAAGCTATATGTGAAGACCGGATCGGGATGGACCTGGTACGACAGCGGAGCGACGCTGATTAACTCTTCCGGCGGAACAACGCTGAGCCTGTCCCTAAGCAGTATCCCGAATCTGTCCCTGGTCAAGGAAATCGGCGTTCAATTCCTGGCCTCCTCGAACAGCAGCGGCCAATCGGCTGTCTATGTGGACAGTGTGACAGTTCAATAATCATCAACTACACCGTAGCATCCATGCTACGCAAGAATGCCCGGTTCGCTCCTGAACCGGGCATTCTTTATGGCGTTTTATAATCGCTTCATCAATTCCACGACCTGCTCTGTCGTGCGAATGCGGCCGATGCGGGGAAAGATCGTCTTGCAGACGTATTCATGCTCCTCTGCGTTTCTGGCCGTCATGGCATCCGTGACAAAGACCTGGTTGTAACCGTGCTGGTACGCCTCCCGGGCCGTCGTGTCAACACCGATCGAGGTGGAGATGCCGCAGAGCACGATGGTGTCGATGCCCCGGCGGCGGAGCTGCAGGTCCAGATCGGTTCCGTAAAAAGCGCCCCACTGGCGCTTGACGATCAGGTGTGCGCCGGGAACATCGCCCAGTTCAGGCACGAGCCGGTCGAAGCCCTCGGGCAGAGCCCCGCGCCCCGTCACCAGGTCCGTCTTCGGGGCCGGCGCATCCTTGCCGTCCGTCCAGGATACGGTGACGAGTACGATATACGCGTCCCGCGCCGCAAAAGCATCCTTCAACCTCACTGCCCGCTCCACGACCTGCGCACCTGAATAAGGCGCGGCCGGGGCAGTTCCGGCGATTCCGTTCTGCAGGTCGATGACGACAAGCGCCGTTTTGTTCGGGTCAAGCAATTCCCCGTTGTGACTCATCATTTCGTTCATATGCTCTCTCCATTCCGGTTTTTCATTTTCGTTCAAGCCTCGCCCTTCCGACCGGCGTTCACTGCAAATGTCTGTCTGTTCGCCTTCATTTTCCGGTACACATTCGTATACACCCAGACCGCGTTCAGCAGCAGCAGCGCGCTCGTAAAGGGGAACACGTACCGGACGCCAAGATGGCCGGCTATCTGTCCGCCCAGTACTGAACCGCCAAAGACGCCCAGGTATCCAGCCGAAATGGTGAATCCGAAGACCCGGCCCGTCATGTCGTCCGGCGTAATAATCTTCACCAGCGTATTAACGGAGGGACTGAGCCCCGCCACCGTAAGTCCCAGCAGGAAGCGCAGAAGCATCAGCTCCCATGGGGTGCGCACGAACGCCTGCGGTATGATGATAATGCCTGCTGCAATCAGGGCATACAGAATGACCTTGTAGGCGCCGACGCGGTCTGACATCCGTCCCAGCACAGGAGCGGCCAGCATGTTCGCCACACCCGACGCCGAGAAGATCAGCCCGGCCAGCAGGGCGACGTGGGCGGCGTTCTTCGTCAATTGATCGACATAGACGGTGATGACCGGCTCTACCGAATAGTTGGCCAGCGAGATCATGAAGAAGGTCAGGAACAGCGTTAGCGTCAGCTTTTTCTCCGGAACCCGGCTCCAGACCTGCCGCAGACTCTGCGTCTTCGTCTCCTTGCGGACAAAGTTCTCCTTCACGTACAGCAGCGTCGTCACGAATGCGATCAGCATGAGCGCGCCCGTGATGAAGAAGACGTTCCGCATGCCGAAGGTCTCGCCGATATACCCGCCGACCAGCGGCCCAAGCAGCGAACCGGCGATGTTCGCCGTCGACAGCGTGCCGAGCGCCACACCCGCATGCGCCTTGTCCGTCTGGGTCGCAATCAGCGTCGTGCAGGCCGTGCTGTAGCCGGTGATGACGCCCTGAAGCAGCCGAAGTCCGACCAGCACATACACATTCGGTGCGAATCCCATGCAACCGATGACCAGAGCCATTCCGAGGCTCGCCCGCAGCAGCATCGGCTTGCGGCCGAACCGGTCGGCGGCGCGTCCCCAGATCGGCGAGAAGACGGCGGAGACGATATACGTCACGCCGAACGCGATGCCGGAGAGCTGGGCGATATGCGAGTCGCTGCCCACTCCCAGATGCCGGATGTACAGCGGCAGAATCGGCGCAATCTGGCTCATCCCGATGCCGGTGACGAACATGCCGAACCAGCAGACAATCAAATTCCGTTTCCACAAAGGCATGCCTCAAGACTTCCTTCCGCACCAAGCGTAGATACGAATTGCCATGAACAATCCATAACCCATTGTATAGCCGGAATTCACCTTGGAACATGCACAAACCTGAACTCCATGGACATTTTTGCTGTGAAATTCGATGGACAGACTCTTCGAACCGCTTGGATGGCAGGCCCAAATATCCGGACGCGGTAAGTTCGTAATGACCAGGTACACTGTCAAATTACGCCGATAAAAAAAGCATCCCTCCGCCTCAACCAGGGCAAAGGGATGCTGAGAGAATGCTTATCGCGCCACCGAGGACATCGCTGCTGGGCGGCCGATCGATACGGACAGCTTGCCGTCCTTCAGATCCACCGTCAGCACCGAGCCCTCTTCGGCTTCGCCGGCGATCAGCGCCCGGGCAACCGGCGTCTCCAGGCTCCGTTGGATGAATCGCTTCAGCGGCCGCGCGCCGTACACGGGATCGAAGCCTTCCTTCGCGATGAAGGACTCCGCTGCGTCGGTCAGCACGAGACCGACCTGACGGTCTGCGAGGCGGGCCCGCAGGCCGTCCGCCAGCTTGCCGACGATCTGCCGGATTTCTTCAAGCGCCAGCGGCTTGAACATGACGATATCGTCGACACGGTTCAGGAACTCGGGGCGGAAATGGCCCCGCAGCTCCTGCATGACGCGCTCCTTGACCGCGGGCGTCAGATCGCCGTTGTCATCCGTGCCCTGAATGAGATGCGGCGAGCCGATATTCGAGGTCATGATGACAATCGTGTTCTTGAAGTCGACGATGCGGCCCTGCGAATCTGTCAGACGGCCGTCATCGAGCAGTTGCAGCAGGATGTTGAACACATCCGGGTGCGCCTTCTCGACTTCGTCCAGCAGCACCACGGTATACGGCTGGCGGCGGACCGCTTCCGTCAGCTGGCCGCCCTCTTCATAGCCCACATAGCCCGGAGGCGCTCCGACCAGCCGGGATACGCTGTGCTTCTCCATATATTCGGACATGTCGATCCGAATCATACCGTCCTCGCGGTCGAACATCGCTTCGGCCAGCGCTTTCGCCAGCTCGGTCTTGCCGACGCCGGTCGGACCGAGGAACAGGAACGAACCGATCGGCCGGTTCGGGTCCTTGATGCCTGCTCTTGCCCGCAGCACGGCATCGGCGACGAGCGATACCGCTTCGTCCTGGCCGACGACGCGCTTGTGCAGCGTCTCTTCCAGCCGCAGCAGCTTCTCGCGCTCGCCTTCGACGAGCCGGGTCACCGGAACGCCGGTCCAGCGGGAGACGATGTCCGCGATCTCGTCCTCGGTGACCGCCTCGCGCAGCAGCCGGGCGTCGCCGTCCTGATTCGCGGCTTCCTCGGTGGCCTTCACCTGCCGCTCAAGATCGGGAATGACGCCGTAGCTCAGCTCGGCCGACTTGTTGAGATCGTATTCCTCCTGCGCGCGCTCCAGATCCTTGCGCGCCTGCTCCAATTTCTTCTTCAGCTCGCGGATGCCGGAGATGGCCGATTTTTCTTTTTCCCAGCGGGCCGTCATTTCCATATGCTTCTCTCTGAGATCGGCCAGCTCACGCTGGAGCGATTCGAGCCGACGCTTGCTGGCGTCGTCGGTTTCTTTTTTGAGGGCAGCCTCTTCGATCTCCATCTGCATCAGCCGTCGGGTCACCTCGTCCATCTCGCCAGGCATGGAGTCGATCTCGGTCCGGATCATCGCGCAGGCCTCGTCGACGAGGTCGATCGCCTTGTCCGGCAGGAAGCGGTCCGTGATATAGCGGTTCGACAGAACACCGGCCGCTACAAGGGCACTGTCATGGATTTTGACGCCATGATGCACCTCGAACCGCTCCTTCAGCCCGCGCAGAATCGAGATCGTATCCTCCACATCCGGCTCGCTGACCAACACCTGCTGGAAGCGGCGCTCCAGCGCCGGGTCCTTCTCGATGTACTTGCGGTACTCATCGAGCGTCGTCGCACCGATACAGTGCAGCTCGCCCCGGGCCAGCATCGGCTTCAGCATATTGCCGGCGTCCATCGCGCCTTCCGTCTTGCCCGCGCCGACAATCGTATGCAATTCGTCGATGAATAGAATGATCCGCCCATCGCTCTCCTTGATTTCCTTCAGCACGGCCTGGAGCCGCTCCTCGAACTCGCCCCGATACTTCGCCCCGGCGACCAGCGCGCTCATATCCAGCGAGAAAATCGTCTTGTCCTTCAGCCCCTCCGGCACGTCGCGGCGGACGATCCGGTGGGCCAGCCCTTCGACGATCGCCGTCTTGCCGACGCCAGGCTCCCCGATCAATACCGGATTATTCTTCGTCTTGCGGGACAAAATACGAATCACCCGCCGGATCTCGCCGTCGCGGCCGATCACGGGATCGATCTTGCCCGCCCGTACCTCAGCGACAAGATCGCGGCCGTACTTCTCCAGCACCTCGTAGGTGGCTTCCGGCTCGCGGCTCGTCACCCTCTGATGGCCGCGAATCTCCGCCAGCACCTGCAGAAGCTTCTCGCGGGTAACGCCGAGAGCCTGAAAGACGCGGGCAACCTCGCCGTTCCCCGCTGCTCCACCGGAAGCCATCGCCAGCACAGCATGCTCTACGGCAACGAACTCATCCTGCATCGCGGCCGCTTCCCGTTCAGCCTCTTCCAGAACCGCAATGAGCGCCGGTGATGCGTAGCGCCGCATCGTCTGCGCGCCCGAGCCGCCGACGGACGGCTTGCGGTGCAGCAGTTCTTCCGCGCCCCGCAGCATCTCGGCGACGGGCACATTCATCTTCTGCAGCAAGCGGGGCAGCAAGCCCTCCTGCTGCTGAATCAGCGCCTTCAGCAGATGGGGGCTGTCGATCTCCTGATGTCCGGCGGCGCTCGCCAGCGACTGCGCTTCGGCCACCGCCTCCTGCAGCTTCTGCGTCAATTTGTTAAAGTCCATAGATGTCCCATTCCTTTCCTCTCCAAATTGCAGTACTCGAATCATTTTATTAACGATTGATTACGGGACAATTGATGTACAAGAACGTATTCCGGCGCCGATTGTCCGTTGCCGGGGGATAGTCGTTGGTAGGGATAGTTCGCTTCCAGGACGTCTCCCGGGATTGCCCGCTGGCGGGGATATAGTCCGTTGCCGGGGGGTCGTCCGTTGCCCCGGATAGCCCGTTGCCGGGAGGCGTCCGTTGCCGGGACGCCTCTCGGGATTTGCCCGCTGCCGGGGATATAGTCTGTTGCGGGGAATAGTCCGCTGCCCGGGGACAGCCTGTTCAGGGATAGCCCGTTGCCGAAGTTCTTCCGCCGCTGCGGATTATCCCCGTGAAGCCGCTCCGCGCCGCTGTCCCCGCTTCTTCATCCCCGCCTCATAGCCCGAGGCCTGCTCAAGCTGGCGGTACAGCGATTTCTCCGTTTCGCTTACGGGCTGCGGTACATCAATCTCGATGTCGAACAGCACGTCTCCATCGGTGCCGTTCTCCTTCTTCAATCCCTTGCCCGGAATGCGCAGCGTCTGGCCAGGCGCGATGCCGGCGGGAATCTTCAGCTTGACCGCGCTTCCGTCCGGCAGCACGGCCTTGGCTCCTCCGCCAAGCACGGCCTGCCAGGGCGCAATCCGCAGCGTTCCCCGCAGGTCGCCGCCGCTGACCTCGTAGGTGTCATGCGGACGAATCCGCAGCACTATCAGCAGCTCGTTCTCCTCGGGGCGGTCTCCACCGCCTTTTCCCGGCACCGTTACCACTGTACCGTCTCCCGCCCGGGGCGGGATGCTGACGTTCACCGTCCGGCCTCCCGCCTGGACGGTGACACTGCCTCCCTTGTACGCCTGGTCCAGCGTAATGTCGAGCTGGGCTTCCATCATGCCGCCCATGCCGCCCATATTGCCCATGCTCCCCATTCCGCCCTCGCCTCCGAAGCCGGCTCCCCCGCCTCCGGAGAAGAAGTCGAAGCCCGCCCGGTCCGCCGCGCCCCGGCTGCCGAAGAACCTCTCGAACAGATCGCCCTCCGGCATATCCGAGCCGCTGAACGAATAGCTCCATCCTCCGTCCTGCGGCCCCCGGGACGAGCCTCCTGACGATGCTCCACGTCCGAAGCCGTAAGCGGGAGCCTCATCATAGACCTTCCGCTTCTCTTCGTTCCCGAGCGTCTCGTAAGCTTCGGCGATTTTTTTGAACCGTTCCTCCGCCTCCGGCGCTTTGTTCACATCGGGATGCCACTGCTTGGCAAGCTTCTGGTAGGCTTTTCTGATCTCCTGCCTGGACGCGTTCTTGCCGACTCCAAGCACGTCGTAATAGCTCTGCTCCGCCACTTGTTCGAACCTCCTTTCATCCTCTACCCTTTTCTTCACCTGTTATCAGGGGTATAAACGCATATCCGCCCGGCTCCAAAGAAAAAGCGCATTATAGCGGGAATAACCATCTACAATGCGCTCCTTCTATGACTGATGTTCTCGCCCATTTCGGCACAGGCCTAAGCCGGAGGCCGGCGTTAATACCGATAAGCGGCCTCAGCGCCTGCCATCCTTACTCACTGAACTTACTGATCTTCGCCTTCGATTTCAATGCGCTTGCCGCCCGCCTGCTGCCGCTTCGGAACTTCGAGCTTCAGGACACCGTTCTTCAGGGAGGCGCGAATGCCATCTTCCTCAATGTCCTCGACATAGAACCGGCGGATGAATTCGCCATATCGGCGTTCTCTGCGTACAGTCTTGCCTTCCGTATTCTCTTCGGTGTTCTCTTCTCCGCGCACCGCCTTGATTGTCAGGTACGGGGCTGTATAGTCGATATCGATGTCGTCTTTATTAAATCCCGGAAGCTCCGCTTCGATCAGATAGCTGCCATCCTTCTCACGGATATCCGTGCGGAAAGACAGTGTGGAACTCTTGATCGGAGCGAAGAAGTCGTCGCTGAACAGATCGCCGAAGCTTTTCGCCAGCTGGCCGAAGGCCTCGTCACGACGTTTTCCAAATGGAACCAGATCAAACATTCTGCATTCTCCTCTCAAAATTCAAATTTGGGTCGGTCGGTTTGACTTTGACTTTATTTGACCTTATGCCTTAATTATAGTCCGTTGCACCGATGACTTCAAAGGGCATTTTCGCGTAAAACAAGCCAAAATCAGCCGTATGATCCCGTTTTACGAGGTCCAGATTTCCATTTCCATCAATTTGACCTTTTTTGACCTTTTGATCAACTTCTCATTGCTTCTCTCCTATTTTTTCTGAAAAAACCCTTTCTTATCCGTAAAAAAGTTCCTCGGCTTCTTTCGGCTACTCGACCCTCGTCTCCCTGACTGGCAGACTCTTTGGCTCTCCGGCTTTCACCTTCGACATCCAACATCCCGATTCTCCACTCACCGCCTAAATGAGCTCCCGCTCCGCCAAATTCCGAGAGATATCCTCCCGCAGCACCGCAGCCGCGATGTTTAAGCCGCCTTACCTGATTCAGCGCCCCGGGTACCCGGCGTCCGCCGCTTCCACAGGTACAGCGTCAGCCCCGCATAGAACAAGACGACCACGACGCTCATATCCCCCGCGATATACTTGGCAGCCTGCGACTGCTCCGCGAGCACGGTAGACAGGATCATCCAGAACAGGTTATGACTCGTATGCAGCATGGAGGCGGCCCAGACGCTTCCCGTCCGCAGACGAAGCTCGCCGATCACCGGAGCCAGAAAGACCGTGCTCGCCAGCGCAAGCGGGAGCAGAAGCCACAGATTCTCATTGCTGTGATATTCCGTCGTATTCAATATGACCGGAAAATGCCACAGTCCGTGGATGAGGCCGTTCAGCAGCATTGCTTTTTTCGTGCCCATTCCCAGCATGCGCGGCAGCAAATAGCCTCTCCAGCCCAGCTCTTCACCCATCGACTCCACACACACAGATTTCACATAGACCAGTACGATCACGGCGGGGAACGCCTTCCACGGGATTCCCTGAAAATCCGCCGGAATGTCCAGCTTCGACCAGCCCAGCGCCCAGACGATGCCGGAGCCCACAGCCAGGGGAATCAGAGGTATCAGCAGCGCAAAGAACGCCCCCCGCCATCCCGGCAGCTTCTTAAGACCAAGGGCTGCCCAGCCCTTGCGGGAATAACCATCGCGGGTCACAACCAGCATCATAATCAGCACCGCCAGAGCGGGTGTCAGCATGTAGAAAAAGCCGCTGATCCCGGGAATATAGCTGCATCCAAGCCCCAGCGCCAATACCAGCACCGTATAAATCGCCGCCTTGACGGAATCCTTCAATCCGGTAAACATCTTCATCATCCTTTTCTTCATCCGGTCACTCATGCCGGGAGTTGATTTCTTATGAATTCAGCTTACGGCAAAAAAGTCATACCCGGTCAGTGACGAACGGCTAAAAAGAAAAGCGCGCCCTCCCGGTAAGGAAAGACGCGCTATTAACGTGCGGTACAGGCGGCTGGCGGTGCGGCGGCATATGCGGATCAGACAAACCGTTTCCCCATAATTCGCCTAAAAGTCATGTAGGGGATCGCCCGTCATATGACCGGCTGCCCCGTCTGTGACTCTCCAGGGCATCGGCCGCTTCGGACTTCAAGGACTGGCAGCGTCAGAACAAACCCTCCTCAGCCGCCTTCCGCATGGCGGAGGCCCGGTTCTGCACATTCAGCTTGGAATAAATGCTGGAGATGTAGTTCTTGACCGTGCCCTCGGACAAATACAGCCGCTCCGCGATCTGGCGGTTGGCCAGACCGTCCGAAATGCAGCGAAGCACCTGCAGCTCGCGTTCGGTCAGGCCGCCGAATGACTCCTTCGCGGGAGCCTCTCCGCCTGTTATGCCGCCGCTTCCGGTCAGGCTCCGCGCGAACAGGGCGCGGGCCACCTCCTGCGTAATCATCGTCTCGCCCCGGCGGACGAGGCGGATCGCGCCCGCCAGATCGGCCGGGTCAATCGCCTTCAGGATATAGCCTTCCGCGCCGGCGTTTAGCGCGCCGGTCACAATATCCATCTCCTGAAAGGTCGTCAGGATGATGACCTTCACCTCCGGAAGCTTCGCCTTAATCTCCCGGGTTGCCTCCACACCGTCCATGACCGGCATATGAATGTCCATCAGCACGACATCGGGCAGCAGGCTTTCCGCCAGCGCCACGGCATTCCTTCCGTTCCCGGCCATGCCGGACACCTCGATGTCCGGATTCATGCCAAGGACGATGCCAAGGCTTTTGCGGATCAGATCCTGATCTTCGGCGATCAGCACGCGAATCTTATCCATATTCAGGCTCCTTCCTCCATCATCGTACTGCCCGCCAGCCGGATGGCCGGAACAGTGCAGACCAGCTTCATTCCCGCGCCGGGCGAGGATGACAGTTCAAGCGTTCCGTTCAAGCCTGCCAGACGGTCGCTCATCGACTGCAGTCCAAAGCCCTTCACGGGCTGATCAGTCCCGATCCCATTGTCCTCGGCGGTCAGAACCACCTCACTCTGTTGAAACGCCAGCGTAATCCGCGCTTCTTGTGCCATGCCGTGGCGCTTCGCATTCGTCAGCGCCTCTTGAAGGCAGCGGATCAGCGTCAGCCTGATTCCGTCCGGCAGGAGATACTCTTCGCCTTCCACTGCAAGCGGCACCTTCATGCCGGTATGTATTTCGAATTCGCCGGCGATCCGCCTCAGGGTCAGGCTGAGCCGGCGTTCCTCCCGCTCGGGGGCAATCGCGTGGATATGCCGCCTTACCTCGTCAAGGCCGCTCCGCATATGCGCCAGCAGCTCGCGAAGGCTGTTCTTGGCCTCCACAGGATCATGGTCCATCAAATAATAGACCGCATCCAGCCCCACGATGGAGGCGGTAAACGTATGCCCGACCGTGTCATGCAGCTCCCGCGACAGCCGTCCCCGCTCTTCGGCCAGCGTCAGTTCCTCGATCTGCCTTGCGTAGAGCTCCAGCGTCGCGTTCTGCTTCCGGATAATGCCGTACATGCTCCGGATTTGCTGGTAGGAATCAACCAGCCTGCGGAAGCAGAAGCCGATGACAAGAAGCACGAGCCAGTTGGCCAGCGCATCGACAGCTTCTACTCTCGAAACTTCCGGCAGTCCGCCGGCCAGCAGGATCGGAAGCGCCAGGGCGACCGGCAAGGCCCAGGCCAACTGCCTTCCCGTGCAGAGATAGCCGAGCGTCAGGAAGGGAACCTGAAAGAACGAGAATAGATGCCCTTGGCCACCTCCGGCCAGCAGGAACAGAATTCCCGTGATCGCCAGCTCGGCGGCGGGAGCCGCCCAGCGTGGAGCCTTGGGGCTCCGGTGCAGCGCCATGGGCAAAGTGAAGGACAGGACATACCCGAATGCTCCAAGCTCGAAGAGCAGAGGCGGGACCTGCTCCTGATGAAGGTACCACATTCCCGATATCCCCCACACCGCCCGGATCACGAACATGACCCCGTCCAGCCAGTGCCGTCTCGACACCCGCATATTCAAGTGAATCTCCCCTTTCCCCACAGCTTTCCTCAATTCGTTACTGCCGGTTCATTACTGTAAGAATAATCCACACAAAGGCTTCCCGGCTACCCCTTCCTGAATATTAGAAAAGCTCTAATCGGAGTCTTGCCGAAGAGGCTTCTGAGTCCTTTCCTTAGCGGTTGTTTTTAAATAAAAAAAAGGCGGTTCGCCTTAATACAGCGCCCGCCACAAATAAAACGTCGCGTAGGCTTCCCAGCCCCGCCATTTCCCGAACATCTCCGTAAGCTCCGCCACTGTCGGCTTCCGGTCCATGCCGAGCAGGGAACGGACCGCGTTATGCAGCCCAACGTCGGTCACCGGAAAAGCGCCGGCATCGTACAGACACCGCATTCCTACATAGTGGGCTGTCCAGGGGCCGATCCCCTGGATGGACGTAAGGCGCGCCAACATTGCCTCCGAATTTGGCAGCGCCAGCAGCTCCGCCCGGCTGAGCTCTCCACCCGCAATCAAGGTGGCGACGGTCCGGATCGTCCGCGCCTTCCCCCGGCTCAGCTGAAGGGTGCAGAGCTCTTCCTCCGAAGCCGCCAATAGCGCTTCCGGCTCCGGGAAGAGATGATAGCGGTGCCCCTCCCACAGCATCGACTCTCCATACTGCTCCGCTAGCCTTGCCTTCAGCCGATAGGCAAAGGCGAGGTTAACCTGCTGGCCGAGGATCGCCCAGCAGAGCGCTTCGAACAGATCGGGAATGCCAACGATCCGTAAGCCCCGGTAGCGCTCTGTCAATGGACCGAGCAGATGATCGCTCCCGGCCAGCTCATAGAATGGCCGGAGATCACGATCCAGGTCGAACCAGTCGGTGATATAGCGAGCCAGAGCCGCCGCAGCGTCCTCTCCCGGCGGCTCCCCGTCCAGCAGCACCACCGACAGCCGTCCCGGCACCGGGGAGACCAGCCGGATCAAGAGCGGCTGCCCGTCCCCGTGAAACAGACGGGTTACCCCCTCTTCGTCCGTCCGGTACAGACATTCCAGCGGAGAGCGGGCCATATAGTCCAGGCAGGCTTCCCAGTTGAACAGCTCCGGCAGCGGAAGCTCAAAAAGCAAATCGCTCATGGCCGGCCTCCGCTACATGATGAATGCCTTCCAGCTGCAGCAGCTCCTGCTTCAGCTGAAGCCCCCCCGCATAGCCCGTCAGCGTGCCGTTCGCCCCGATAACCCGGTGGCAAGGCAGCAGGACAGGCAGCGGATTCTTTCCGTTGGCGGCCCCGACCGCCCGCATCGCTTTTGGCCGGCCGACCGCAGACGCCAGCTCCGCATAGGTTATAACGCGGCCGTAGGGAATGCCGCCCAGCGCCGTCCATACCTCGCGCTGGAATGATGTGCCGCGAAGATCGAGCGGCAGGCTCTTGAAGTCCTCCGGCTTCCCGGCGAAATAATCCTCCAGCCGGGCTACCGCCCCCCATTCCCGGAAGGGGGCCTCCTCGGCAAGGACGAGGCTTCCCGGTGCGAAGCGGTTCAGCCAGGCCTGGGCCGTCTCTTCCGTGTCATGCTGAAAGGACAGGCGGCACAGCCCTTCGCCGCTGCCCCACAGCGTCCATTTCCGGTTCCCCAGCTCAAGGGTATGCCGGTAAATTACATTCGCGTTCATTCGCGATCCCTCCTTGATGTTGTTCCCGGTATGTCGTAGGCGATACACCCTCATGCCGCTGAAACCAGGCGGCGAAATGCGAGGCCCCGCGCAGGCCGACCGCCCGTCCGATCTCGGCCACGGGCCTGCCGCTGCCTTGCAGCAGCTCCCGTGCCCGGGCAAGCCTCACCTGCTCCAGCGCTGAGGCCGGTGTTACGCCGGTCACCGTCTTGTAGACGCGGTGAAGATGGGACGGGCTGATCTTCAGCCGCTTCGCCAGCTCCGGCAGCGTCAGCCGTCTGCCGTACTCGGCGGCTATCACCGCATTCGCCTGCGCCGCAAGCACGGCATCGGGCCGCAGCGCCCCGCCTTCCTCGGGGCGGCACCGCTTGCAGGGGCGGAAGCCCGCCTGAAGCGCCTCCTCCAGCGAGGGATAGAATGTGATGTTGTCCGGCTTCGGCGTTCTCGCCTTGCAGGAAGGCCGACAGACAATGCCGGTCGTCCGGACTCCCGTATAGTAAAGGCCGTCATAGGCAGCGTCGCGATTGACGACCGCCCGGTAGACAAGGTCGAACAATTCCTGTTCCATGCAGCAATCCCTCCACATCGCCCATTATACACGGTTAACGTACCCCGGAGACTGCCCTGGAACAGGATAGCAAGATTTCGACAGCCGGAAGGGTCCTGCGGAGCGTCAGGAAACAGCGCGAATACCGGAGAGTTTAGACGGAAAGGGAAGGCCCCGGACGAAATAACGCTGCTGCGCCGAACAATGCGCTGGGCAAGAAGCAAAGGACAGCGATGCTCGCTCGATTCACTAAGGAGAGTACTAAGCGCCGCTTGGCCCTGGTTCTAAGACCAGGGACCGATCCTAGAATCGGCTCCCGGACGGTTTGGCCGGGGATTGGAGCGGCTTATACTTGAACGGTAGCCAAGGAGCGGAACGATAAAGAGGTCCCGGGCCTCTTCCCAATCAGGTCCGCTTAGGAACGGCCGGTTTAAATTGCGTTTACAGAAATGCTTTTTAATGATTCTGTTCCGGCCCGAATGAGGCCATCCATTTTGATTTGAGGTGATTTCCATGAAATCCGGCGCTTTATCCGCGAGCAACAACAAATTCCTGGTCATGGCCGGCCTTCTGATCGGCCTGATCTTCACGGAGCTCGACGAAACCGTGGTATCGACGGCGATGCCGACCATCATCCGCCAGCTCCACGGTTTGGCCCTGTACGGCTGGGTGGCCGGCATCTATATGCTTGCCCTCACCCTGTTCATGCCGATTCTCGGCAAGCTGGCCGATCTGTACGGCCGCAAGCGCATCTACTTAAGCTGCATGACGCTGTTCATCGGCGGCTCCCTGATCAGCGGGCTTGCCCAATCCATGACGATGCTGCTGGCCGGCCGGGCCATCCAGGGCATCGGCGCGGGCGGCCTTATGCCGCTGGCGCTCGTAATAATCGGCGAGCTCTTCCCCCTGGAGCAGCGCGCCAAAATCCAGAGCCTCTTCGGCCCGCTCATGATTATCCCGCAGCTGCTCGGCCCTACGCTCGGCGGCTACATCGTTGGACACCTCAGCTGGCATTGGGTGTTCCTGATCAATCTGCCGGTAGGCGTTATTGCCGCCACCCTGCTCTCGAAAGGGCTGAAGGAGACCCGAGGCGAAGAGAAGCCCCGGATCGACTGGGCCGGAGCAGGCACGCTGATGTCCGCTCTGCTCACCCTGCTTCTGGCGCCCGTGCTGATCGACAACCAGGGTTACGCCTGGTCATCTCCGGTCATCCTTGCACTGCTGGCGGCATCCCTTCTGCTGTTCACGCTGTTCGTAATCATCGAGCGGCGAACGAGCGAGCCGCTCATCCCGCTGCATCTGTTCCGCAACCGGAACGTCGTCGTGCTCTCCATCCTCGTCTTTACGCTGATGCTGGGCATTATGGGAGGCATCGCCCTGTTCCCGTTCTTTGCCCAGAATGTCATGGGCCTGACGCCGACGGCTTCCGGCTATATGACTCTGGCCTTTATGGCGGGCGCGATCCCGACCAGCATCGCGTTCGGATTTCTGATCACCCGTGTCGCTTACCGGACACTGTTCATCTCCTTCTTCACGCTGCCGATATTGGGCTTCTATATGCTGTCCCATATCGGCGTGCACACCGGAGTCCTGTACATCATCGCCAGCTTCGTCATTCTGGGCATCGGAATGGGGGCGCTATTCGGAGGAGACAACCTCATCGTCCAGGAATCGGTAGACAAAAAGGACAGCGGGATCGCCCTCTCCACCGTCCAGCTGTTCCAGTCGCTCGGCGCGACGATCGGACTCAGCGTGTTCGGCAGCCTGCTGTCCGGACATATCAGCAGCGGCGTCGAGCCGCTCAAAAGCCAGCTGCCGCCAGGTACAGCGGACAATCTGGCTTCTGGCGGCATTCCCGCCGGCATTTCGCCGGGATTGGCGGACGAGGTGAAGAACGTATTCGCCCACGCTTTCCAGAACATATTCTCCATCTCGCTGATCTTCGTCGTTGCAACCTTTATCATCTGCTGGTTCCTCAAGAAGGAAGTGCTGACACCGGAGACGAAGGAAGAAGCCGCGGCCTGACCGCCATTCCCGGACCGTTGATAACCGCCTGGTGCATCCTGCCAGACCATCCGTCCCGCCGACAAGACCGCAACCCGCACCGGGCTGCGGTCTTTGCTTGTCCCGGCAATTGACCGCCCCCTATTCCAGGATAAGTCCCCCATTCTTGCGCAGACTGCTGTGAATCCGTCTCTTCTCTACTCTTGCAGACCCGGCGGCTAATCAATAGCCGGGATTACTTGCAGAGTGCTGCATCGGTTTATCTGGTTCCGAAGCCCTTCCCCGGAACTTCGCCAGCTGTGCTGGGTCTCTTTTTCGCAAAAAATGTGATATAAATCGCAATTCTCTACAATTTTCAACAGGATTTTTTGACATGCCGTCGAATTAACTCCTCATATACGGGATATCGGACCAGATATCTGCTTACATATATGACGGTCGGTTTGACCTATGGGAGGACTGGAAATGCAAAAACGTCCATATTCGGAAATCGAGCCGCAGCTTCGGACAGGGGATTTGATCCTGTTCAGCGGTCAGTATGAAATCAGCAAGCTTGTCGAGAAACTGGAGGGAAGTCTTTGGTCCCATGTCGCTATGGTCGTACGCATTCCGGAGATCGAGACTCCGCTGCTGTG
The DNA here is from genome assembly GCF_019904155.1 of Paenibacillus sinensis. Lineage (GTDB taxonomy): Bacteria > Bacillota > Bacilli > Paenibacillales > Paenibacillaceae > Paenibacillus_AQ > Paenibacillus_AQ sinensis. Next base: position 47,014 of record NZ_JAHCMB010000225.1, on the reverse strand, counting down.
GGAGTCCACTGCGCTGACGAATTTGCCCGACGCCCTGATGCATGATCACCTGACCGGGCCGAAGCTTGTCGATCTGCGGCAAAGACTGGAGACCTACGGCAGCGATGTGGTTCCCTATGTGCCTCCCCGCTATGCGGTGAGACCGCTGGAAGTGGAGCGGACCGAAGAGATGATCTCCAGCCTGCATGAGCTGTTCACGAAGCTTCACGGCATTCCCAATCCGGGACAATGGAAGATGATTCTGGAAGTCATTGAAGGACGGTTCTTTCATATCCGTTCCAAGCTGGACAACTACACATGCAGCGAGCTGATTGCCGAGTCCTTCATCGAGATGGGCCTGCTCGATCCGAAGGCCGTTATCAACGGCTTCATGCCCAGCGATTTCTCCAGCGACGGGCATTTGAAGCTGATCAAGGGACAATTCGGGGATGAAATCGAAATCGATCTCACCGAAAGCCTGTCCCGGAACTGACCGGACGGAGATGAAAGCTCTGCACACATCCGTATCTAAGGCGGCCTGCCTCATCGCCGCCCTGCCGCGCGCGTTAGCGGGCGGCTTGATTGCGGTTCTGCTACTGCTGTCATTCGGTTCCGGGGCGGCTGCGGCTCCCGTCGACCAGCCCGATGATTCCGCCTCCCTTGCCGGAAATACAGACCTGCAGGGCATCCTGCGCATCATGGAGGACAAGGACGGCTCACTGACTCCCGAGCAAGCGGCCGATCCCGCCATGGATGCCCTTTACGAGCCCTACTCTTCCAGCGGGTTCGCCGGCACCTTGAGCAAGTCCGTCTACTGGGTGAAGCTTGATCTTTACAACGATGCGGTCAGAACCAGAGACTTCATGCTGGAGCTCAGCAAGCCTCAGCTCGGAAAGGTTACGCTGTATCAATTCAACGATGAGCGCAAATTAACAAGCGAGACCGTTACGGGCAGAAGACTGCCCTTCCATGACCGCAGCTATATTCACCGCAACTTTATTTTTCATCTTTCTTTCGCGCCGATGTCCGGGGAGAAGCTGTATTTCAAAATCGAGACCGATACCTTTCTCCAGCTTCCCATGAAGCTGTGGGATACACAGAGCTTCCTCGAAAAAGAACAGCACCAGGACCTGCTGTTCGGCGTCTATTACGGCATTATGCTGGTCATGGCCCTCTATAACATTTTCCTGTTTATTTCCATCCGGGAACGGACTTATTTGTATTATGTGCTGTTTATACTGTCTTTTGCCGTCATGCAGGCAGTTTGGGACGGCTTCGCCTATCAGTTCCTCTGGCCGGACTTCCCCGGCTGGGAGGTGAAGGCCAATCCGGTATTTATTACGCTGACCGGCTTGTTCGCCTGCCTCTTCTCCCAGAACTTCCTGGCGGTGCCGAAATACTCGCCGCGCATGGCCCGGATCATGCGGTTCTTTACCGGTCTGCTCATCTTGTCGCTTCCGGCCATATTGCTGCTGTCGCCTGCTGCCGGTACACGTCTCGCGGTCTATCTTTGCTCCATCAGCATCCTGCTCTGTCTCGGGGCGATTCTCGCCGTCCGGTTCCGCATCCGCTCGGTGTTCTTTTACATTTTCGCCTGGATCGTGTTGTTCGCCGGCGCGCTGCTCAATATTTTGGCTGCCTATAAGCTGATTCCCCTGAACTTCTGGTCGCTGTATTCGATCCGGTTCGGCTCGGCCGCCGAGACGGTTCTTCTGTCGCTTGCGCTCGCCGACCGATTCAACGGCATCCGTCATGAGAAGACGCTTGAGGAGAAGCAGGGAGCGCTGCTCAAGCAGCTGCACGAGACGACGAAGAGACTGACGTCCACGCATGATCTGGACGAGCTGCTTCAATTTACGATGACAAGCCTGTCCAAAATTACGGCCTGCGAACACGGCTTTATTTTGCTGGCGAAAGAAGGCGGGTATGAGCTCAGAGCCCAGACGGGAGCCGGCCCCTGGTACGGGCTGAATCCTGCGGAACCGGAGAGCGAGCCTTTTCTCCGCAGGCTGATTTTGGAGAAACAGCTGATCCTGCTCTCGGGACATGAAGGTCCTTCCCTGCCGGACCCGCTGGCCCGCACCTTTCTCGGCATACCCATTCTGTATCATGACCGCATGATTGGCGCCGTTGTGCTGTACAGCTATTTTGCAAGAAGAATTACGGGGAACGAACGAGGCATTCTGCGAGATTTTGCGGGTCAGGTCGGGATATCCATGGAAAATGTCCGGCTGTTCTCCGAAATTAACCGCCTCGCCTCTATCGACGGTCTGACGGGAGTGTACAACCGCTCTCATTTCTTGAAGCTTGCCCGCAGACATCTGGCGCAATGCCGGAATACGGGAGTCCCCCTGTCGCTGATCATGGTCGATATCGACCATTTCAAGAGCATCAACGACAGATACGGCCATCTCATGGGAGACAAGGTCATTCAGGAGACGGTGAAGCGGCTCGCCGAACTGGCCCAGCCACGCGGCATTATCGGCCGGTATGGCGGAGAAGAGTTCGTCCTTGTGCTTCCGGGCGTTACCGCGCCGCAGGCGATCCATCTGGCCGAAATTATGCGCAAGAGCATTGCGGCCTCACCGGTCTCCATACAGGGCGAGTCTGTCAGTTACACGATCAGTCTGGGTCTCTCATCGCTCGGTCCGGATACGTCCGAGATCACCGCGCTGGTGGATCAGGCGGACCGGGCGCTGTACCTCGCGAAGGAGAGCGGCCGAAACAGCGTCAAAACCTTATAGGACGCTCCCGATAAGCCGCTCCCGGCAGAGGGGAAAACATGTTCGGGAAAATGGTATAATAGGAAGATCTCAAAATGAACGAGGAGAACACCTTCCATGCAATCGACACCCGTACTTGACGATGCCGGATGGAACCGGCTGATTCAGGACGCAGCCTATTATTTCGACGACCTGACCCTGAAGCGGGGGTTTCAATATTACAAGCAGGGACGAGTATCTTCCCTGCAGTCGCCTTCCGCCGGTCTGCTTACGGCTTTCGTGGACGGCAGCGAACGGTACAGCATCGAAATGGTGCTCGGCGCCTTCTCTATCAGCAGCTGCAGCTGTCCGGTCCTGGGACCTTGCAAGCATATGGCGGCCGTGCTGATGGATTACGCCGGATTGCAGGGCCGGCCTGTGCCGCTGCTGGCAAATGCCCAGTCATCTGCCCGGACGCGGATGGCGGGGAATGGCCGAGGCGAGGCGGCAGGCTCTGCGGATTCCGGACCGGCAACCCGCAGGGAGCTGTTTCCGCCCGGCGCAGGCCGTATTGGCGTGGACGAAGCCAGAGGATCGTCCGGGCGGCGGATACCTGCTGACAGCCATGTGGCGCCGGAGGGCTTATCCGGGAGGAGCGTGAACCCGGCTCTTCATACACCCGCGCCTGCGGAAGGCGATTCCTACGCAGAGCGGACGCCGGGGCCGGGCGGCGCTTCCGGTATGTCCGGTGCTTCCGGTGTGCCCGGCGCTACCAGTCTATCCGGTACTTCCGGTTCGGGCCGCATCCATGTTCGGGGAGCCGCCATCTCCCTTGCGGAGCGGGGACGCCTTATTCCATCCATGAATATCGCCCAGTGGCATGAACTGTTCGGGCAGTGCCTGTCCAGGCTTGCGGGCGAAACCCGAAATCCTCGCTATGTCGAAGAGGCGCTTGCCGCAATCTTACGCATCAAGCCGGTCCTTGACCCCGAGCCGGAGAAGCTCTTCGCCCTGCATGCGCGCCTGCATGTGCTGGGGACGCTGACCGTCCGCTCCGGAGGCAGTCCCGGCTCCTTCATGCCTTCGCTGGGCTACTATACCCATCTTGCGGTCACAGAGCTGCAGGATGGTATCGAAGGGATTCTGCAGGAGGAACTTCACTTCGTCCAAGAGCCGGCGCTTCACAACCGGATTCTGGATACGCTCGGGCTTCTTCGCCATGAAATGCTGTCCGCAGGCAGGGAGCAGGCGTTCTATTCCCGGCTGTACGTCTTGTTGTGGCGGAGGTGGATTCTGCCGTCCATGGAGAGCGTCCCCCTCATCCCGGATGAGCTGCGCCGTCTGGAACGGGAACAAGAACGGCTCGCGGGGGCTTACGCCACGGCGGCGCTGACCGCACGCGCCTGGCTGCACCATCAACTGGAGCAAGACGGTGAAGCGCTGGATTTGCTTAAGGAAGCGGCTGACCGCCCGGGCTTTCACCCCCAGGCGCTGGGCTCCTTCTGGGAGTCCATGACGGAAGCCGGGGAGTGGGAGCGTCTGGTGCGGTGGCTTAAGGAAACCGGCCCCCTGCTGACCGGTTATCACCCGAAAATCCTGGAGGATTATGCCCGTTTCTGGGAAGAAGCCGCCACTCGGCTGCCCGAGGCGGAGCCCTTCATGTGGAAGTCGCTGACCGCCATGCTTCCCCTCAGCGGGGACATTTACGAGAGGCTGCTGCTAAGCCGCGGACGCTTGCGGCAGTGGATGGATTATCAGCTCAGCTCCGGCAAGGACCCGCTGGACTTCCGGGTGCGCGATCTCCAGCCCCTGGAGAAGGAGGCGCCCGAGCTGCTGCTGCCCTTCTATCATCAGGGCGTGGAACGGTACGTCGCGGAGAAGAACCGGGCCGGATACAAGACAGCGGTGAAGCTGCTGAAGAGGCTGCAGAAGCTGTATAAAAAACGCAGGGACGAGGAGCGCTTCGACGCCTTCCTCGGCGCCTTCTCGCAGCGCCACAGCAGGCTGCGCGCGCTGCAGGAGGAACTGCGGAAAGGAAAGCTGATTCCATGAACGGACAACTTCTTCACCTAACAGTCCGCGCCGGACTCAGCGAACACGGAGACGCCCTGCTGTACGGTCTGGCGGATAACGGCTCCGCGCTGCCGGGCATGCGGCTGAAGCATCTGCTCTTCGCCTGGCATGCAGATTCCTGCTTCGGCACGGAGCTTGCGGTACACAAAGCAGGGGAAATCGAGCTCGTGGTTCTGCCCGCCGAGATGGTTCTCCCCTTCTTCGCTTCTCCCGCCCTGCTGAACCATGTTGGCTGGAGCTGGGAGGAAGAGACGGCGGCGCTTGCGGCATTGGCCCCGCCGCTGCTCCACTGCCTGGAGAACAGGCAGTACGTGCCCAGTCTGGCCGCCTACCGGCAGGGCCAGCTCCAATGGACCTGGGAGGACCGGGTCCTCAAGGAAATCGCTGAGGAGGCGGCGAAGAGCGCGAGGAATGCGGATCGCACCGCTCTTCATGCGGCTTCCGGTGATGCAGACCGGTCCAGGGACGGCCAGTCCGGGCTTATCGAGTCCGGGCCTAGCCAGTCTGGGCTTGGCCCGGACTCCCGACGGGAGCCGGACGGCGCAAGTGCCGGAGACGGCAGCGGCGCCGATTGGGCACATACGCCGGATGGGCCGGCACCGCTGCAAACTGTGGCTGAGCCTACCGGTACCGCTGCGGGTAATTTGGCGGCGGCGCTGAAGCGGCTCCGCGAGGACGCAGATTTCGCTGCGGGAGTCCGGGCGGCGTTCTCCGCAGCCGTGAACCGGCTGCGGTATGGCACGGAAGCGCTCGCCGCCGATCTCCGGCGGGAATACCCGATGCTGTTCGAGCGCGCTCCCCGCGCCGTCCTTGGGCTCGACGCGGACAGCTGGCTTGTCTCCATCGGCTGGAAGGCCGATGTGCTGCCGTTCCGGCCTGCGCTCCAGCTGCTGGAGCCCTTCAAGGCCGGGCCCTGGCGGATTCGGCTCGTCCTTCAGGACAAAGCCGATCCCGCTTCGCTCGTTCACGTCCGGCTGGCTTCGGACGGAACGGCCCGCGGCGACTGGCCTCCGGCCTGGTCGCCGCATGTGGAGAGCCGCTCGGCCGGCTGGCTGGAGCGGCTGCGGGCTTGCCTGCCGCCGGTGCGCTTCGCGGACGGCGGCGATGTATTGGTCCGCCCGCTGGACGGGGCGGGCGCCTGGAGCTTCCTGACGGCGGAGAGCCGCCGTCTGCTGGAGGCAGGCTGGCTCGTGCTTCTGCCAGCCTGGTGGGAGGCCGCGAGCCGCCGGAAGCCCCGGCTGCGGGCCAAGCTCCGCCCCGAGAGCGAGAGCCGGGGCGGACGCTCGCATATGGGAATGGACGCCATCATCGAATTCGATTGGCGCGTCTCGATCGGCGACGTCGACCTCTCGGAAGAGGAATTCGCCGCGCTCGTCGCCCGGGGCGAGCGTCTCGTACGCTTCCAGGACCGCTGGATTCCGCTCGATCCCGCTCTGCTGGCCCAGATCCGCAGAGCGATGGACGGCATGGACAAGTCGGAAGGCATGACGTTCCAGGATGTTCTGCAGCTTCATCTGCTGAATGAAGAGGATGCAGATGAGGACGCCGCCGAAGGAGAGCCAGGCGAGACAACCGATGAGACGGACAACCGGCTTCAGTTGGAAGTCGAGCTGAACGAGCAGTTCGTGAAGCTGATGGGCCAGCTCAGCGGCCATGAGAGCCGTCCGCAGCCGGAGCCGCCTGCGGCTCTTCAGGCCCAGCTTCGGTCGTATCAGCTTGAAGGCTACGGCTGGCTCGTCTTCCTGCGCCGCCACGGCCTCGGCGCCTGCCTGGCCGATGATATGGGCCTCGGCAAAACCGTGCAGCTCATCTCCTATCTGCTTCACGTCAAGGAAGAGCGTGGCGGAAGGCCGAATGCCCCCCGACCTTCGCTTATCATCTGCCCGACCTCGGTTCTGGGCAACTGGCAGAAGGAGCTGGACCGCTTCGCCCCCTCCCTGCGGGTCATGCTGCATTACGGGGGGAACCGGCTCAGCGGGGAGGCTTTCTTCGCCGCGGCTGCGGAGCATGACGTCGTGCTCACCTCCTACGCCACCGCGTCGCTGGATCAGGAACTGCTGGCCGGACTTACCTGGTCGGCCCTATGTCTCGACGAAGCCCAGAATATCAAGAACGCGCAGACCAAGCAGTCGATGGCGGTCCGCAGCTTTCTGGCTCTGCATCGGGTCGCCCTGACGGGCACGCCAATCGAGAACCGGCTGGCCGAGCTCTGGTCCATCTATGATTTCATCATGCCGGGCTTTCTCGGCTCGCTGCATGCCTTCCAGGTACGCTTCATCCAGCCCATCGAGAAGGACGACGATGCCGGACGAACGGCCGAGCTCCGGCGGCTTGTTCAGCCCTTCATGCTGCGCCGCAAAAAGAAAGACCCCGCCATCCAGCTCGATCTGCCGGACAAGAACGAGATGAAGAGCTATATTCATCTGACCGGTGAGCAGGCGGCGCTGTACGATCAGACCGTGAACGAGCTGATGAGCAAGATGAACCAGCTGGAAGGGATGGCCCGCAAGGGGGCCATCCTCTCCGCGCTGACCCGGCTGAAGCAGCTATGCGACCACCCTGTGCTCATTACGAGAGAGAGTGATCTTGCTGATGACTCGGCAGAGGAAAGCGGAAGAGAATCCGGCGGCAGCGTGCAGCTGGGTACGCAGCTCAATGCACAGCTCATCGAGCGTTCCGCCAAGCTTGAGCGTCTGGTCGCCATGGTCAAAGAGCTGCGGGAGGAAGGCGAACGCTGTCTAATCTTCACCCAATATATCGGAATGGGAGAGATGCTGCGGCGCGTGCTTCAGGACGAGCTTGGCGAGCCGGTGCTGTACCTGAACGGCAGCACCTCCAAAAACGCACGGGACCGCATGATCGATGCCTTCCAGGCGGGGCGGGAGTTCCCCCTGCCGCTCGGTTCATTAGATAGTGCAGACTCCGGTTCCGGCCCGACGGACAGGTCTTCCGGCGTATTTATCCTGTCACTGAAGGCAGGCGGCGTCGGCCTGAACCTGACGGCCGCCAATCATGTCTTCCACTTTGACCGCTGGTGGAACCCTGCCGTGGAGAATCAGGCGACCGACCGCGCCTACCGCATGGGCCAGACCCGGGATGTGCAGGTTCACAAGTTCATTGCCCTCGGCACGCTGGAGGAGCGGATCGACGACATGCTGGAGAGCAAGCAGCAGCTCAGCGACAGCATTATGGCAAGCTCCTCCGAGAACTGGATTACGGAGCTGTCCACGGAAGCGCTGAAAGAGCTGTTCTCGCTGCGGCGCGGACTGTCGGGAAGCTGAATGTATTCGGAACCACAGAAGCCATGCTCCTTTATCGACGGAGCATGGCTTTTTCCAATTGTACCAACGGCTTTCGTCAGCTTAAGAGCAGGGGCTAATTCTGTAATCTGATCCGGTCAATCCGTTAGTGTTTCCATACATCTTCATATTCGGGATTCCGTCTGAACTGAACGCCGACGTAAGAGCACTGGGGGATGATTTTGGCTCCTTCCGCCCGCGCCTCATCCGCCAGACGCTTCAGCAGACGCTGGGCTATATTTCCTCCCCGGTAGTTCGGCGCCACATAGGTATGGTCCGCCACCCAGGTATGCTCGTCTTTGGGAATGTACGTGATTTCGCCGATAGGTCCTTCTTCCGTGCGGATGACAAAGGCATTCCGCTCCTTGTAAATGATGCCGATCTCTTCGGTTTCCCTGTTGTCCATGTATCTCCCTCCTTCCGGAACCGTTCAGGTCCGTATTCTTACTTTACCCATCTGGCACGCTTTTTTTCATGTTTTTTCGGTAAAGTCGGGTGTTCCGGGCTTTATCACAGCTTTTACGAAAACCGGCATCTCCGGAATTTTCATTTACCTAAATTACCGCCAGAATTTACACGGATATGAACGCCTCAAGCATATCAGGAACATATATTCCCAACCCGGCTCCAGAATACGTTCAAAAGGCTCATCCACTCTCTTTGATATGGCAGACAACCTAACCTTTCTTTTTTGAAGCATGTCTTTTGCCTCAACCTCTCCATGACCATCCGCATAAATATTTCTAATTATTTCAGCATTAAACCTTTAAATTCCATCATATCTTTCCATCTATGTTACATATCAAGTTATATTTTTCACAAATCTCGAATTTTCTTCTGGATTTTACAATTTACCGATGGTAAAATCTTCTTAATCTTTTTTTCCTACTAACCAAGGTGGAAATAGAAATAGGATTAATAGAAAAGGAGAATTCTACATAAGTTCATTCACCCGGGCTGGTAGGCTCATCTATTCACACAAACATTCGGGAGGGATTTTTTTGGAGTGGGGCAAACTTACACGCAAGCTGTCCGTGACAGCTCTGGCTTTGGGAGTAACAGCCGGAACTATTCCGGGCGCGGCCTTTGCGGCCGAAGGCTTGCAGTCGCAGTCATTAAAGAACAGTATCTCAGTATCTCAAGCAGCAAATGTATATGTTTCTCCCAAAATTGATACTTCTTCTTCCAAAAAAGTGCGTGTTATTGTTCAACTTAGTGGACAACCGGCTGCCGTCGGACACTATGCTGCAAAGGAAGGGTTCTCATCGCTTGCCACAGCGTCAACTGAGTCTGCGGTAGTAAGCCAGCAATCTGATGTTCTAAGCAAAGCTAAAAACGAAGGTCTGAACCTTAAGGTCAACTATCAATACGATACCGTGTTGAACGGCTTTGAGGTTACCATTCCTGCGAATGAAGTTCCGGAGCTTGCCGGAATTTCGGGAGTCAAATCCATCTATGAGAACAGCACATGGTACACGATTCCCGATGAGGCAGTGGACGAAAGTACCACTCCGCAAAACGATAGCGCTCCTCTGGATCAGATCCATGCGACCTGGGCATGGGCGAATAGCTATACGGGCGCTGGCCTGAAGGTTGGCGTTATTGATACGGGCGTTGATTATAAGCATCCTGACATCGCCCCGGCGTATAAAGGCGGATGGGACTCTTTCTACAATGACAACGATCCTTACGAAGAGGCTCCGATTTCCGTTGAGGACGATGTTTACGGTACAGGTTACGAAGGTACTTATCACGGCACTCATGTCGCCGGTACCATCATTGGCCAGTTCGAGAACAGAACCGGTGATATCGCCCAGAAAGGTGTAGCTCCCGACGCCGAGCTCTACGCCTATAAAGTACTGGGACGCAATCTTGACGATCCCAGCACTTCCTCCGGTTCTTCCGCACAGGTTATCGACGGTATTGAACGTGCGGTGAAGGACGGCATGGACGTCATCAACCTTTCGCTTGGTTCCGATGCAGAGAAGGATGTCAACTCTCCCGACTCCATCGCCATCAACAACGCCGTCCTGTCGGGTGTCGTGGCTGTTATCGCCAACGGCAACGCAGGGCCAGGGTACTTCACTCTTGGCTCGCCGGCGGTATCCCAGCTGGCGATCTCCGTAGGCGCGGTAACAAGCCCGACCAAGACTTTCTCCAATCATCTCAAAGTGGAGATTGAAGACGCCTCGGTCAGCACCGCCACCTATGCAACTTACAATGATGTTAACGCAATGGCATGGAAAATCGCGAAAGAAGATTTTGCATCCATTATTGGACCTGATCCGGTTCCGGTCGTCTACGCAGATTTAGGGGCGGATGAAGACTACACGACCAATGACGTTGAAGGGGCGGTAGTCCTGGTCTCCCGCGGCGAGCTGGCCTTTGTCGATAAAATCGCCAATGCCAAGGCGCATGGAGCCAGAGCTGTTGTTGTATTTAACGGGAACACGGACGGCAACCATAATGCCGATCTGCGAGACAGCATCACTAATCGCGACGGTTACATTAATTCCACAATCGGCGACGGCTTTGATTATATTCCGACTTTTGACATGAAAGGTAAAGAAGGACGGGCATTGGCCAGAGCTATTCTCGCCAATGAAGGGAAGAAAGTGTACTTCACTTTCGATTCCAACTATAATCCGGGTAATTCCGCAGGCGACGAACCCGCCAGCTTTACTTCCTGGGGACCTAACGTCGACGGAAATCTCAGCATCAAGCCGGATATTGTGGCTCCTGGTGTAGGCATTCTGTCGACTTGGCCGGCATACGGCAAATACGACGAAAATGCCTCCTATGCTGAAGCTTACAACCGGATCAGCGGTACCAGTATGGCAACTCCTCATGTCGCAGGTCTTGCCCTGTTGATTAAACAAGCGCATCCGGACTGGACTCCTTTCGACATTCGCGCAGCCCTCGCCAACACGGCAGATGTGATCGGCGATGAAGGCGATAATTTCTACGACGTGTATATCCAAGGTCCAGGACGGGCCAACGTTGAGAATGCCATCAAGACGAGCGCCCTGTTGCAATCGGTAGAGCCAATCAGCATTCTGGACAAGAACTTCCAGTCCCAGAGCATCATTAACTACAATGATTCCGCCAGCTTCGGTCTGATGTCGGCAGGCGCATCTGCAGTCAAGAATTTGCAGTTGAAGAATACGGGCGGCTCAAGCCTAACCTACTCGGCAACAATTGACTGGCATGGCGGTCAGCCTTCCGGTATTACCGCAGAGCTTGGTCAAAGCGAAATCACCGCTACGGCAGGTACAGCAACACCATTTACCCTTACATTGGGTGTCGACGCCAACGCTGAAGAAGGCGCGACCTATGAAGGGCAAGTAACGCTCAAATCTGCAGGACAACCGGACCTGCACCTGCCGTTTGTCGTGAACATCGGCACCGAACAGCCTGATTGGGGAGCCGGTGTTCAAGAGCTGGCTCTGGGCAAGAAAATCCTGGGCACTAATGATTCGACGCCTCTCTCCTTCAAGCTCACAGCCGAAGATGTAAACTATTATGAAGTTGACGTTATCGGTCTTAATGACAAGACTCTGGGCTACTATACGGCACAAACAACCGGAGAACCGAAAACAAACTTCCAGCCCGGACAATATTCAACAGTCGTAAGCACCACCTATCATCCTTACGACAGCAACGGCTATCCTATTCTTAATACGGATGGCTCGCCCGCAGTGGCCAAGCTGACTGATGGCACTTATAAAATTGCGGTTATCGCGGCACCCGTCAAGGATAATACGAGCGTGCCTGTAAGAATTGATCCGTATAAGGACGATTATTATAGCGGTTATACCGCATTGCTCGTATCCGGCGATTATATCTCCGGCGGCGGCAGCACTGGCGGCGGCGGTTCCTCAACTGGCGGAACAGGTACAACTACTGTAACGACCAGCCCGGCAGGAACAGCAATTGTCGATGAAGGAGCCAAGCAGATAACGGTTAATCCGACGATCACGACTCAAAATGGCGTAACCAGCCTGACAATTGCCGACAATACTCTGGCAACTGCACTGGCAAGCGCAACATCCGCTCAGAATGCTATCCTCATCTCGGTTCCATCGGTAACAGGCCCGGTTGTACTGAGCCTGACGGCGGATCAGGTGGCGAAGCTCGCAGCACTGACTTCCGACACGAAGATCATCGTAAGCACGAAGGATTCGGCTGTATCCTTGCCGGTATCTCTGCTGAAGAATAGCCCGGCAGGAGCATCCCTGAGCCTCAGCGTGACTCCGGCTGCAGGGTCATCCGCCAAGTTCACAGCGGCTTCGGCAGGCTCGACGGTTATCGGCACGCCGGTATCCTTTGAAGCCAGCTGGACTACAGCAACAGGCAGCACCTATCTGACTGTACCGAACAACACATTCATCAAGAGATCCTTCACCGTTCCTGGTGAAATTAAAGCCAACACGGCCGGCGTTCTCTTCGAAGAGAATGGCAAGATCACTCCGGTAGGTTCCGTATTCAAGGCTCAGGCTGACGGAACTACGCTGGTTACGGTAAGCCGTCCGGGCTTCTCGACTTATGCCGCCGTTAGCCGTCCGGCAGCGTTCACGGATATCGCGAACTCTCCGGCCGCTTCCGACATTCAGGCTCTGGCGAACAAGCTGATCTTCCAAGGAACTTCGGCTACAACCTTCTCGCCGAAGAGCAACCTGACCCGCGCCGAATTCACAGCTATTCTGGTTCGCGCACTCGGTCTTCGCACTGACGCCACGGCTTCCTTCACTGACGTCAGCGCCACTAGCTGGTACGCTAGCGATGTAGCCGCTGCTTCCAAGGCTGGATTGATTCTCGGTGTAGGAGGCGGCAAGTTCGCACCTACCGCGAGCGTATCCCGTCAGGAAATGGCTGCGATTCTGGATCGCGCCGTGAAGCTGGCCGGAATCAAACTGACTGCTTCCAATCCGTCCTTCACGACTTACAGCGACAGCACCCAAGTTGCAAGCTATGCGAAGGACAGCATTCAAACGCTGACTGCCGCAGGCATCCTGAGCAGCGATTCGGGTTCGGCCTTCAATCCGAAGGCTCCGGCAACCCGCGAGACCATCGCTGTAGCTCTGCATCAGCTGCTGGTTAAAGCAAATCTGTCCGAGTAATTCCCGCTAATCTCAAGCAAAAACCGGCAAGGAGAAATCCTTGCCGGTTTTTTGGCGTTATACCAGGGCAGCCGCTTTTCGCCATGTCACCTCCCCACACAAGGATAAACGCCTTACGGCGTCCTTAGACGCCATGCGTTTACCGAGAAATAGAAGGCTGTAATAAGCGCGCGGCTTATACTTTCTTATATTTTGACAAAAGCGGCCGCTTCCGGGATTCTTATCCCATACGGAAGCGGCCGCTTTCTTAACCTGCCTGTCGTTCCTATTGTATTCGAGGAAGCGCGTCTTTCATTACGCGTCTTTCATGGTGTTCAGCCTTCAGCCAGCAGAGTCAGCACGGTCTCCAGCATGACGTTAACGCCTTTTTCACAGTCCTCATAAGGCGTAAATTCCTCTTCGCAGTGGCTCTTCCCCCGTACGCTGGGCACGAAGATCATTGCCGACGGCAGGTAGCTGGCGACGAACTGGGCGTCATGTCCGGCGCCGCTGGCCATTTTCCTGGAGGAATAGCCGAGTGTTTGGGCCGCCTTCTCAACAGCCCCGCATACCCGTTCATCGAACCATACCGTATCCCGGCCCCACAGCTTCTTCTTGCTCACCTCGCAGCCGCCAAGGGATTCAGGAAGTCCGTTAATGATCTTCACCACTTCCTCGATCACCGATTCATCCTTGTGCCGCGCCTCGACTGTGAACACGACCTTGTTCGGAATGACCGTATGCACATTGGGATAGACATTGACCCTGCCCATCGTGTACACCAGTTCGGAGTCCAGACCGCCCAGCTTGCTCCGCAGCTCCGTCACCAGGTCGGTCGCGGTGAAGAACGCGTCATTCCGCATATCCATCGGCGTCGTACCGGCATGATTCGATTCCCCGGTTACTTCGATCTCGTAGCAGACCATGCCGACAACGCAGTCGACCAGTCCGATCGACAGGCCTTCTTTTTCAAGGACAGGGCCTTGTTCGATGTGCAGCTCCAGATAAGCCGAAGCTTCCTTGATGCGGTTGCTCTCGTCGCCTTGATAGCCGCTGGCTTCCAGCGCCTCGCCGAAGGATACGCCGTCCCGGTCCTTGCTCTTCAGCATAGCTTCCTTATCGAACTTGCCCGACAGCACGCCGGAAGCCATCATGGACGGTTCGAACCGGGCACCTTCTTCATTCGTAAAATTCATGACCGTGACCGGAATCTTCGGCTTGATGCCATGATCCACGAGCGTCCGAACCACCTCAAGTCCCGTGATAACACCGAGCACACCATCGAAACGGCCGCCTTTGACCACTGTATCCAGATGGGAACCCATTACAATCGGAGGCTTATCCTCGGTACCCTCAAGCGTTGCGTACATACAACCCATATCGTCCACCTTGACGGTCATGCCCAGACTCTCGCAGCAGGAACGGAAGTAGTCCCGCACCTTGATATCCTCTTCGCTGAAGCACAGCCGGGTTACCCCGTTCGCGGGCGTCCGTCCGAAATCGGCAAAAGCCTCGATGGTTTCCTTGAGACGGGCTCCGTTAACGAAAATGTTTTGCGTCTGCATTCGATCTCCTCCGTCCAGTCTTAGTCGTACCTCAACTCTATGTTACGGCCCGTATCCTCTCATTTCATTGTACAGAATGTAATAAGATTGACCCGGAGGGACTATTTTTATGTGACATTCATGTATAGATTTTCTGCCATATCCAACGCAAATCCGCTGCAACTAACACAAACCCTACATCGCCAAAGGGCAAGACGCCCCTCTTAACGCTCCACTCCGGGTTTCCCGGTGTAGAGATACAAGACGCAGGGAACATCCGGCTCCGTGCCACCCCGCCCACGTGGAAAACATCCACGCACACAGTTTCAGCACCCAGAGTTCCTCAGTCAACAGACATGCCGCGCCGGCAGCCTCCTTAAAGCGAAGCCTCATTCTGCGCGAACCATTGATTCAACTGACGAGTCTCTTCCGTTAAAATATCGAGGTAGATCGAGAAGCGGTAATGGGTATCCTTCAGCTCCCGGCCCGTAATCTCCGCAATCCGGTTCAGCCGGTACATCAAGGTATTCGTATGGATATGCAAAAAAGACGCGGATTCCTTCAGATTCCCGTTAAAAGTCAGGTAGACGGCGATCGTCTTGACGAAGTCCGTCTTGTGCAGCCGGTCATGCTCCTTGAGCGGATAGAGCAGCGGACTGCGGCGTCCCCGGCTTCGCTTCTGCTCCATGATGGCGGGAAGATGGGCCCAGAACCCTATACCCTCATACAGCAAAAGCTCCCGCGCCTGAAAGGGAAGCAGCCGCTTGATCTCGACGATGGATGCCGCCTCCGTATAGGCAACAGCCGCCGACAAATACTCTCCATAGTACAGGCTGCAGCCGCCGGAGATGCGGCAATCCTCGCTTTTGCCAAGCTGGCCGGCGATACTCTTCATATAAGAAGAAAGGGCCGCCGCCTCTTCCACATGCGGCTGCAGGGTGAACAGCAGGATCATCCGGTTATGCTCGGTGGTGAGGAAGACCGGCGTTATGCCCGGGATGCCGCCTGCCGCCTGCCGGAACTTCACCAGGAATGATTCGTCTACGATCCTGTCTGCCTCCGGCTCAAATACGCCGATATAGAACCCCCTCGGAAGCTCGATACCGTCCTCTGCGGCGTCTCTGCGAATATCCTGCTCCGTGCCGTAATGCGACGTCAGGAGCTTCCAGAAGAAGTCCTCGCGCGCCTGGTTCTGCTTGCTCTTCCAGCCCCGCTGCTTCAGTAAATAGCGCGCGGCGGTCAGCGCTGCCCGCTCCACGATTCGCTCGGCAAAGCCCTCAGCCAGGTTGCCGGCGTCCACCACCCAGATATAGCCCAGCACTTCCTTCTGGTGCTTGATGCACATGGCCAGCCGGGGGCCGAGCCCAACCTCCATCACACCGGGAATCCGGATGGGATGGGGGGTATTTTCGAGCTGACGCATGATTCCCTTCTTGCGCAATCCGATGATGACTGAATCCGGTACCCTTTTGCCGATAATGGTTGAAATCCGTGCCGGATCGCTCTCGAACTGATGGGAGCTGTATCCGACCACATGGTGATTGTCGTCCTCAATGGTCACCTGGGATCGCAGCGATTCGCTGATCGCATCCGCCAGAGACTCCATATTGTCAAAAAAACGGTCAAAGGATACGCCCGCTTCTGTCATAGTCCCCCTCCAGCCTTCAGAGAATGCCAAACCTTATTAAGTACGTATCAGGTTTTTCTATTATAGTACGGCGAGCCCCGGCCTGACTATAACCGGAAGGGCTGTTATGGCAGAAAATCTGCCATCATTATATAGCGAAGGGCCGAGATGGCCGTTAATGCAGACTCACCGGGGACCGGGCTCCGAATATGAATCCATCTCTTCCCAGAAAAAAAGAACAGCGCCGCATAACGGCCGCCGTTCTTCATACATTCCTTCTCTTCATTGGAATCGTCCGACATCATGGACTCTCTCTGTATATTGGGGTTCTCTATATGTGTTAAATCAGGGTGAACTCTTGGGACATTGCTTGGACGACGGTGAAGCATTCTTCGCCGAGCGCTTCGGCTACGGCCTGGCAGGTGATCTTGCCATTCGCAATGTTAACGCCGTTCATCAGACCTTCATTCTCCTGAACGGCTTTCAGCGCACCCTTGCCCGCGATTTGCAGCGCGTAAGGAACGGTTACATTCGTCAGAGCAATGGTCGAAGTCTTGGCTACGGCGCCCGGCATATTGGCTACGGAGTAATGCAGTACGCCATGCTTCTCGAAGACCGGATTGTCATGTGTGGTGACATGGTCGATCGTTTCGACGATACCGCCCTGGTCGATTGCCACGTCGACGATAACGGAGCCCGGTTTCATGGTCTTGACCATTTCTTCCGTTACCAGCTTCGGCGCTTTGGCTCCCGGGATCAATACGGCGCCTACGAGCACATCGGCTTCGGCAACCGCCTTGGCGATATTGTACGGGTTCGAGATCAGCGTGTTGATCTGTGCGCCGAAAATATCGTCCAGCTGGCGGAGTCTGTCAGCGCTGAGGTCAACAATCGTCACTTCCGCTCCAAGACCGATAGCCATCTTCGCCGCATTCGTTCCGACCACGCCACCGCCGATGATGCTGACCTTGCCTCTGCTTACACCGGGAACGCCGGCAAGCAGGATGCCCTGTCCGCCGTAGTTCTTCTGCAGGAACTGGGCTCCGAGCTGTACGGACATGCGCCCGGCCACTTCGCTCATCGGAGTCAGCAGCGGCAGGGTGCGGCCTTCGGTAACCGTCTCGTAGCCGATTGCGAACACGCCTTTCTCCTTCAGAGCAGCCGCCAGGGCAGGCTCCGGAGCCAGATGCAGGTACGTGAACAGGACCAGACCGGCGCGGAAGTAGCCGTATTCGCTCTCAAGCGGCTCCTTCACCTTCATTACCATCTCAGCACTGGCCCACACATCGGCGGCTCCAGCAATCAGTTCCGCTCCCGCAGCTGCATATTCCGCATCCGTAAATCCGCTGCCAAGGCCTGCGCCCTGCTCGACCAATACCTTGTGACCTTCCTTGACAAAGCTGACGACTCCTGCCGGTGTAATGGCTACGCGATTCTCGTTATTCTTGATTTCCTTGGGTACTCCGATGATCATTCTACACATCTCCTGTCTGTTGAATGTATCTTATGTGAAGAATGATAACATACCCTGCGGCTTTTCCTTTTGGTGAAATCTCAAAACTTTACCTGCCATGATTGTGTTTTATCACAATGCAGCGGTCAGCCGGTCGTTCAGCAGGGAGAATGCCGCCTCCAATTTGTCCTTCGGAATCCCTCCATAGCGGTCGCCGATGCTGACCTCGAAATAGCAGGAATTCTCGCCGGTTTCCCGCAAATAATGCGTAATACCAAGGCCTGTCTCCTCATACAGCCCGATCAAGAGAGGCTCCATCGCCTGCTTCGGCAGACTGAAATGTACATGAAACATGTTGGAGACCGGAGTCTTTGGAAGCGCGCTCACACCCCGGCATTTGTGAAATAAACCCGCGAGCTCCCGAGCATACCCGTAGTACCTTTCCATGTTAGGTAATCTCTCTTCGAAGTAATAATCAGCCGAAAGAATATAAGGATACAGGCTGATAAGATCGCCGCCATGTCTTCTTTTCCAAATCTTCGACTCCTCCGTCAGCCCGGTGTCTCCCGCCAGAATCGCCCCGGCAATTCCGCCGATTCCCTTATAAAAGGATATATAGACGCTGTCGAACAGGGCGCAGACCTCGGCTGCGGTCTTCCGGTAATAGGGCAGCACTTCGAACAGTCTTGCTCCGTCGAGATGAAGAGCGATCCCTCTCTCGCGGCAGTAAGCGAAAATCGCTTCAAGCTCTCCGTATTCCGGCAGCTGGCCCCCGATTTCCCGCTGGGGTAGCTCAATGAGTAGGCAGGATATCGGCTCGTTCAGCGCCTGGATATCATCCAGGGTAATCAATCGGTCTTTGCCGCCAAGCAGCACCGGCTCAATGCCGTGCAGTTCGTGAAGTCCCCGCTGCTCATGAATTTCCAGATGGCACAGCGGATGATAGGCAACCTTCCTGACGCCCTGGCGATCACACCAGATCCGCAGTGCAACCTGCTGCGCCATGGTGCCGCTGGGGAAGAACACGGCCGCTTCCTTGCCGAGCACACCGGCCATTTTATTCTGGAAATCTTCAATCAGCTTTCCCGAGCCGTATACGTCGCTGTCCAGTCCGCCATCCCAGGCATCCAGCGCATCCTTCAGCATCTGGACGTTCCGTCTTCCGTGACCGCCCAGGGCATACTCCGCCCGATTGAACGCTTCCAGAAGCGGATTCGGGCTTGTCATGACAGGGTCACCACTTCATACTTCGCCGACAGCTCGATAAAATGCCCCATGCTGGACACTTCACCCGCATAGAGCTGATCGCCCACGCCATAATAGTTGACGCAAGTGGAGCAGGCCAGCACGGGAACGCCCCGTTCCTGAATTTCCTTCAGATGCAGGGAAGCCATCGATTTGCCTGTCAGCGCCAGCACGCCCCGGTTCACGCAAAAAATGGCGGCCGGCAGCGATTCCTGCTGCTTCAGCAGGGTGAAATAGGTTTCAAGCAGTTGTTCGCCAAGCCGGCTGTCACCCGTTCCCATTGTATCGGTTGTTAAAAAGATTACTTTTTCGTTCACAATGAATCATCCTTCCGTCAGATATGGCATTTATGCGCTTATCCGCGCACATGCCGATGTTACTAGTATATAACATGCCTTAAGGGTGCGGGACGGTAAACCTCATAGATGAAAATTCGGGGCCGCTGTGCTACAATACTGAAATTGGCAAAGGGAAAGTCTTAGGGAGGTTTATTAATACGCCATGCTTATTATTGGGATCGCCGGCGGAACAGGGTCCGGCAAGACAACGGTCGCACGGTCGGTAATCGAACGGCTCGGGGCCGGTGAAGAAGTCACGTTCATCTCACAGGATAATTACTATAAGGATCATTCGCATCTCAGTATGGCCGAACGCGGAGCAATCAATTACGATCACCCCTTCGCCTTCGACAATGAGCTGCTGATCGAGCATTTGAAGCAGCTCAAATCGGGACAGGCCGCTCATGCGCCGGTCTATGATTTCACAGTCCACGCCCGCTCCACCACCGAAACAACCCTGCTCCGGCCTAACCATATCATCATTATCGAGGGGCTGCATGTGCTGTCCGACGAGAATCTGCGGCAGCATCTCGACATTAAGGTGTTCGTGGACACCGATCCCGATGTCCGCATTCTCCGCAGAGTGCTGCGGGATATCGAGGAACGCGGCCGCACGATCCAGTCGATCCACCAGCAGTATTTGACGACAGTCAAGCCGATGCATGAAGCGTTCATCGAGCCCTCCAAAAAATACGCCGATCTCATTATTCCGGAAGGCGGACATAATGAAGTCGGCATCCAGCTTCTCGCCGTTCTCACGGAAAAGTATTTGACCGGCGAGAAGTGGACAGGCGCTTAAGCGGCAGCCCGCCTACGTGAACAGCACCTGCGAATATCGCCTGCTGCACACAAGCCCCGCCGCGTTCCTCCACAATTGGGAGTTTCACAATTGGGAGTGGGACGCAGCGGGGCTTGTTTTGGGATCAGCAGAAATCAGGGTTACTGGCGCCCCCCGTTCTCCGGCTTGCTCACCCCATGGAAATGTGATTTGACTTGGGCCTCGGGAAGCACTATTATTTACTCAACGATCGTTTAGTGAAAGTGAGGATGCTTGCTATGTCTGAACCAAGAAGCAAAAGAATGACCAACCGGGATATGCAAGCTGCCGAGCGAAAGCAGCAAATCCTTGAAATCGCCAAGCGTTTGTTCGCGGAGAAAGGCTACCATGCGACCTCCATGCGTGAATTAAATAAAGAAATCGGCATGGCGGAAGCTTTGACCTATCATTATTTCCCCGGAGGAAAGCTCGAAATCCTGAAATCCGTTCTCCAAAGCGCCCAGGAAGAGAGAATTTCCAGCTTCGTAGCCTTGTTCGGCGAGGCGTTTGATGATGGCGGGCCGCTTGATCGGATCCTTCTGGACCTGATTGATGGGATTGCCGGACGGCTGATGAAGGACCAGCAGTATTTCCAGATTCTGTTCCGGGAACGCAGCTTGCTGGATCATGAGCAAAAAGAGGCTCTGGAGTCGCTCACCAGACAGCCGTTCCGTACCATGTCCGCCCGCTTGATGAAGCTTGCCTCCCGGAAGCAGCTGCGCCCTATGGATTTTGAAATGGCCGCCTCCCAATTTTTGTCCCATGTCGTGGTCCTTATCGTTCAAGAAATGATAAACGGACGTGTCATGCCGCAGGCGGAAATGAAGCGAATCGCTGATTTTTATGTCCAATTGTGGTCCAAGTAGTTTTTTTTAGGAATTTAACTCAACGATCGTTCGGTAAGTTAAATCCTTGAATTCAACAAGAAAGGGAGAGCTGCAGCATGAAGGAAATGATCCGGACGGAGCGCCTGACCAAACGCTATGGAAACAGAACCGTCGTTGACGAAGTTTCATTATCGGTTAGCCAAGGGGAAATCTACGGATTCCTGGGATTGAACGGTGCTGGTAAAACAACGACAATCCGCTCCCTGCTCGGAATGATCAAGCCCACATCCGGCGAGGTGTATCTGTTCGGGCAGCGGCTCGCCGAGGGAGGAAAGCAGCTCTGGAACCGGGTTGGCTATATGGTAGAGGCTCCTGCCGCGTACCCCGATTTTACAGTGAGGGAGAACCTGCGGCTGTTCGCAAGAATGCGCCGAATCCCGGAGCGCAGAGCCGTCGAATCCGTTATGGAGAAGCTTCGCCTGAGCCCCATGGCGGATATCAAAGCCAAGCATCTATCCTTGGGCAACATGCAAAAGCTGGGGCTGGCCAAGGCTCTCATGCATGATCCGGATATCCTGATTCTGGATGAGCCGACCAACGCGCTTGATCCGGCGGGTATTGTCGAAATCCGGGAATTGCTTATCCATCTCGCCGCTCAGCAAGGGATTACGGTCTTCATCTCCAGCCACATTCTGGAGGAAATTGCGAAGATGGCTTCAAGGATCGGCATTATTCATCAAGGCGCACTCCTTCAGGAATTGACAACGGAGGAATTCGAGGACATTCGCCAGAAACGGCTGTATATCGGGGTATGCGATCAAACGGCCTCTGCCCTGTCCACACTCAAGGAGAACGGTTATCGTGCACGAATCGGTGAGAGTGGATGGCTGGAGGTATGTGACGAGCCAGCGGTACGTCATCCGGAAGCTGTATCGAAGCTGCTGGCCGACTCAGGCCATCCGGTATCCATGCTCAAAGTGGAGGAAGAAGAGCTGGAGTCCTATTTTCTAAAAACAGTCGGTGCGAAAGGAGCATGGGAGGCATGATGTCTTGGCTTGCGGCAATCCGCGTGGAAAACACCAAATTATATCGTTCCTATGTCTTCATTGGTATTCTGGCATTCTTTCTGTTCGTGACCGTTGTTCGCGCGGGTGAGAGTGATTGGACGGTCTATCTGCAAAATGTTGTCTTTATGTTCAGCAGCGTATTCGGGATCATCGGCTTTGGCGCGGTCGTGAGCTGGACGTTCGGACGCGAATACAGTGATCGGACCTTCAAAGATTTGCTGGCCCTTCCCGTCCCGCGCGGGACGATTGTGATGGCCAAGTCGGCAGTTGCCGCTTCCTGCTGCTTCATTCTTGCCCTGATTACTTTCGGCTTCGCTATAATGACCGGATTCATCGCGGGCATGCAAGGCTTCTCGACGGTCGAGGTGAAGCATTATTTGATCCAGCTGATAATCGCAGTCTGTCTGCATGTGCTGCTGTGTGGTCCTGTCGCCTTCATCGCAAGCGCAACACGAGGTTATCTGGTGCCGATCGGGTTCGCTTTCACTACTCTTATGGTCGCTTTGATTGCGGGCCCGACGCCACTGGGAGCTTATCTGCCCTGGTCCATACCGGCTCTTCAGCTAGCCGGAAGCAGCACCTCGGAGTTCCCGCTAAATGCGGTGAATTACATGATTCCCGTTATAGCCGGTGCGGCTGGCCTGGCAGCGACCTGGGCCTGGTGGCGCTCGGCGGATCACAAGTAGCACAAGCGGAGGGCATAACGGCATGAAAGTAAGAGGGTCTGGAGCCATCGGCTAAATATTGCTGTTAAAAAAAGAACCGTCCGGTATTCCCGAACGGTTCTTAAGTATGTGCTAGTCCCCTGTTCCGCCGCGTCCAAAAGACGCTGAACGGCCGGCTGTTTAGTCTTCGAAATCGACGTTATGATACACCTGCTGCACGTCTTCCAGGTCCTCCAACACATCGATCAGCTTCTCGAACTGGGCTACGGTATCTTCCGGCAGCGTCACATAGTTCTGCGGAAGCATCGTCAGCTCGGCCACCGTAAATTCGGTGACGCCCGCATTCTTCAGCGCTTCCTGCACAGCATGGAACTGCTCCGGCGCGGCATAGACGATGACGGCTTCATCCTCTTCAAGGATGTCGCGCGCGTCGACGTCTCCTTCCATGAGAATTTCCAGCACTTCGTCGGCGCTCTTGCCAACGAGGCCGATAACGGCCGTGGAATCGAACATATAGGAGACCGAACCGCTGACGCCAAGGCTGCCGCCGTTCTTGCTGAACGCGGCGCGGACTTCAGAGGCGGTGCGGTTGACGTTATTCGTCAGCGCATCAACGATGATCATCGAGCCGTTCGGGCCGAAGCCCTCATAGCGAAGCTCGTCGTAAATCTCGTCGGAATTGCCCTTCGCCTTCTCCAGCGCGCGGTCGATAATCGCCTTCGGCACGTTATAGGTCTTCGCGCGTTCCAGCACAACCTTCAGCGCACGGTTCGATTCCGGGTCCGGCTCTCCCTGCTTGGCCACCACATAAATCTCACGGCCGAATCTTGCATATATACGACTTGTGTTGGCGTCCTTAGACGCTTTCTTCTCTTTAATATTGTTCCACTTGCGGCCCATAAGTATCGCTCTCTTTCAACTGATATGATTACCAAAAATTAAACGCAGTCCTACATATTATACTCCTGTCATTATATCTATTAAAGGGGGAGCCGGGCAAATCGGCCGACTTTTCCCCTTATACGTTCACATATTTACGGTAAACCGAATCGTCTTGAATCGCCTCTCCGACCCGGCGCATGGCGGCGAACATCTCACTCAGCAGATCATTCCCCTTCCAGGAAGCAGGGAGCAGGCATGCGGGCAGGACAGGATCGATGAGACCGATTTCGCTGATGACATTGCCGATCTCCAGAAACAGCAGGAACGCCCCGCGGTCATCGGCAGGCATATTATCCGCCTTGGGCAGAAACTCCTGGCGGAACCAGGCTTCCTTCTCTTCATAGATACGGTGAATGTCCCCGATCGGCCAGATTTCGCCCGCTCTGCCGGGAGTATCCAGGCCGGGGACTGCGCAGCCCGACGCGACCGACAGACAGGAGGCCAGACGCTTCTCGGCCGCGTACTGCGCCAGATTATCCGAGTGGTCCCAGGGAGAAATGTAGACGCTATCATACAGACGTCCGAAGCCAAGGTCGCGCAGATGATTGACCAGCATCTGGCGCTGCCTTCGCAGACCGTCCGGAAATTCGAACATGACGATCTGCCATTTATGATCCCATTCGGCCGCAGGCAGCTGCGGCTTCCGGTTAAATGAACGGACAAACGACTTGCCAACTTCGGTGATGCGGTAGCGCGAACGCTCTGCGGATTCAATGTACCCCATCTTCTTCAGCCGGGCCAGCACATTGCGGATGTACTGTCCGGACCGGCCGTCCGCTTCATACAGCCGGACCAGTTCCTGCGCTTCGATCACTTCGGCACAGGAGATCAGATAGACGATCTGCTTCTCGATGGACAGCATGGACAACCTCCGAAATACAACAAGCATTTTCAACCAGTATACCCGATGAACAGGGGTAAAGAAAACCACTACCATGCAGGCGGCCAACCCGTAAGTCCTCCGATGCGGCCATCGGCTTCCGGTTGATAGATGACGTCCGCCTGTCCGAGGGCGCACCAAAGCCGGCGGATCGCTCCGCCGGCCGGCTTGTTGCAGTTCTATGCTATTCAGCCGTGGCGCTTCCGCTCAAAGTGGTGAGTCCTCCCGCACCCAGTCTGCATGACTCTCCGGGCGCAAGGACCGCTCCTTTCCGTCCCTGGCTCTCCAAGCGCTTCAGCCAGGCGGCTGCGTCCTGGATAATCGGCGGAAAGGTATTATAATGCATCGGGATATATGCCCCCGCCTGCAGCCATGATGCCGCAATGAGGGAGTCGTCCGGCCCCATTGTGAACACATCGCCGATCGGCAGCGCCGCCGCATCGAGCCTGTTCAGCTCGCCGATCAGCTTCATGTCACCGAACAGTGCGGTATCACCGGCATGGTAGAAGGTGAAGCCGCCCATCGTAAGCACGATTCCGGCCGGCATGCCGCCTTCCTTCACCCCGCCTCCCTCAAGCTCGATGCCCGATCCGTGAAAGGCTTGGGTAAGCTTAACCGTGCCCCAGGGGAACGAACGGAAGCCCCCGATATGCATAGCTTCCGTCGCCACCCCCTGCTCTGACAGATGAAGACAAACTTCATAATTCGCAATAACAGGACAGCCGCAGCGGAGCGCGATTGCGGCGGCATCCATCATATGGTCCATATGGCCGTGAGTAACCAGAACAGCATCAACCGTAATGTCCTCCGGCTTCGCAGCCGCGAGCGGATTGCCCGACAGGAACGGGTCGATAATGACAGAATAGGATTCATGGCTGACCAGAAAGCAGGAATGCCCCAGATAACGGATATTCATCGTGATCTCTCCTTTTGGAAATTAAGATGGCAGTTCTCCGGACACGGAGTGCGGAGCAGAAGAACCGGTGCGGCGCATCAGATAGGACACCGCAGAGACGAGCAGGAAGCCGGCTGCCAAGCCGAGCATCAGGACGCGGAAACCGAACTCATCCAGCGCGAACCCGCCCGCGACGAGCAGGAAGGCGTTCCAGAAGCCGTACATCCGCTCCATGGAAGACAGCACAGCCGTGCGTTCAGTCGGTTTCATTCCCGGGCCGCTGAGCTGCCCGACAGCCAGCGGCCTTGCCCCTCCCGAGGCGAGCCCCATAATCGCTACGGCCAGCGCCGCGCTGGCGATATGCGGCGAAAGGGCGAGCAGAAGCATGGACGACAGCGACAGCACCGTCGTAAGTATCACGAGCCGGTTCTCGCCGATGGCGGCCCCGACGCGGACGGCGTAGCGGGCCGAGACGAAGCCGAGCAGGGTGAACAAACTGAGCACAAGTCCGAACTGCAGCATGCCGATGTGCAGCGTCCGGTTCAGCAGAAACGGAATAAAACCCACAAAAGGAGCCAGCGTAAAGGCCCGGACAAGCGCGTAATATCTCTTCCAGAAGCGCTGCCCGCTTGTTAACTCCAGAGCAGGACGAGCCGCCTTGTCCCCCGCCTGCGGCTTCGCTGCCTTCGATGCTCCCGCGGGCGTCGCAGGCCGGCTCCCTGCCGGCCCGGCTTCCCGAATGCCGAGAATTACGGCGGCCGATACTACATTGGCTGCGATCGACAGATAAAAGGGAATCCGCAGACCGTTCTCCATCAGGACGCTTCCCAGAATCCCCGCCAGTAGAACGGACAGGAACATGAAGCTCGCCGACGAGGATTCGGTTCTGCGGTACTTCTCCTGATCCCCTTCCTCGAAGAGCGACCGCAGCAGGCTGGAATCCGTGCCGGCCGCCAGGCTGTACCCGAGCCCGCAGACGATCTGTCCCGCCAGAAGAACGGCGGGATGCGGAGCGACGATCAGCAGCACAAGCCCCAGGCCTTTCAGACACTCGCCAATGGCGATGACCTTCGGCTGCGCCATCCTGCGCATGGCCCTCACGTTCCATTTCGCGGTCAGCATGACGACCAGACCATAGGCTGCGAGCATCAGCTCGATTTCTGGCAGAGACAAGTCCTGCCTGTAGAAGAAAATAAACAGAATCGGCAGATGGAAGTAACAGCGCGAGACAATTCGGTATACATAGAAAAGAGCTACATTACTCATGAGCGCCTGCTCCCCGGGGGCCGGAGGCGGCGCTGCGCGCCCGAAGCAGCTCCGGATACACGGACGGATCTTCGATCAGGCCGGGGAAGTGGCCGCGGATGCGCTCCAGCGGAACCAGCCCCTGCCGCACAAGCACCGGCGGCTGAAACGACAAATCAATGATCGTATTGCCTTCAATCTCCGTTCCCGCCCTCTTATCCGGGCTGGCAGAAGGCCCCTGCAGAATGAGGTCGACCTTGCCGCTCATATGCGCCAGCGCCTGCTCCAGATCAACAAGACCCGTTCCCATTCCCGACAGATTGGCTGACGTTACGGCAAGCGGATGTCCATAAGCCTCGGTCAGCGTCTGCATAGCGGATTCTCCCTGCCAGGTCAGTCCCACCGTTGGCGCACCGCAGGTTAGCCGTTCGGGAAAAGGATAGTTCTTGTAGAAGATCAGAGTGAGCTCGCTCGGCCATACTTCCTGCAGAACGCCTGGGTCGAGCGTGTCAGGAAGGGTTACCAGGCCGTCAAGACCCTCAAGCGAGGAGATCGATACAGTCAGCGGACCGAACTTGGTCCGCTTCTTCACTTCGAACACGCGCTCGACGGCCTGCCCATTTCTGGGATCGCACATAATGTTATAGTTGGACCGGGACGGGCCGATCACCAGGCCGCCCGCCTTAAGCACCGACACCGCCCGCTCAATGGACTGCCCGCTGACGGGGACGAGCTGCTCCTGCATCATAACACCACCTCCGGCGCAAGGACCTCGCCTGCGTTCCCGGCAAGCGCATGACCGAACCATGCAGCCGGTCTTTGCTTGTGGAGTTCGCTCCTGTATATGGCCTGCGGATAGATGAGCCGGTTGTGCACCGCCTGCTCCATAATATGGGCGCACCAGCCGACACAGCGGCTGACTGCAAAGGTCGGGGTAAACAACGATTCGTCAAGCCCGACGATGTGAAGCACCACGGAAGCGTAATAATCGACATTGGTAACAAGCTGCCGGTCCGGCTTATACTCCTCCAGAAGGCGATGCGCTGTCTCTTCTACCGACACCGCCAGCTTCAGCAGCGGATGCTCCGGCGCATGACGGAGAGCCAGCTCCTTCAGCATTTCCGAACGGGGGTCACGGCTCTTGAAGATGCGATGTCCGAAGCCCATGATGCGGCGGTCGGATTCCAGTGCCCTGCGAATCCATTCCTCCGCACGATCAGGGCTTCCGATCTCGCGGAGCATCTCCAGAACTTCGGCGGGCGCGCCGCCATGCAGCGTTCCCTTCAAGGCTCCGATCGCCGCCGAAGCGGAGGAGATCAGGTCGGATCGGGTCGATGCGACTACTCTGGCCGTGAAGGTGGACGGGTTGGAGCCCAGCTCCTGGGTAAGCACCAGATAAGTCTCCAGCATTTGCCGCTGACTGTCTGTCGGTACTTCCCCGAGCAACATATAGAGGTAATTGGCAGTATGGTTCAAGTCCAGCCTTGGCTCGACAGCTTCCCGGCCCTCCAGCCGGGCTCTGCGGTAGGCAATGATGGCCGGGATTTTGGAGACAATTCCGGAGGCCTGCTCCCATGACGGAGGCCAGACGCTCTCGCAGTCCTTCAGCGCAGAGACGGCGGTCTGCAGTACACTCATCATGTCAACCTCTTCCGGAAGCTGATCCAGCGTCAGCTTGACATGCCGCGGAAGAAACCGGCGCGCCGCGAGAATGCGCTGGAACTCCTCCAGCTTATCGGCAGCGGGCCATTTACCGTACCAGAGCAAGTAGGCCACTTCTTCAAAATTCCGGTTATGCTGTAGTTCCTCCGCCGGATATTCCCGGTACATAATCCGGCCTTCGTCACCGTCGATACAGGACAATCCCGTTTCAAAGGCGGCGACTCCCTCCAAACCCTCGGCAACTAACATTCCTCTCTGCACCTCTACCACTCCCACTCGGCCTTTTTTATAATCAATAATAAGTCTGCAGACTCGTTTCGGATTATATTATGCCGAGTTTTAGGTTGTCAATAATTTCCTTTACATATTTTAATTATGTACACTCTTTCTTCCATATCTTGTCCAAAAAAAGCGCGCTAGGGTTTCCCCTAACGCTCTTCTTGTCATATCGCTCTTATGAGTTAAGGGCTGAACCCTTAATGATGTGTAGTGCAGGCCATAGCACCCATCAGGCCCGGCCGGTTCGCCCGGCCTTGAAATCCGTGCATGCCGGGTAATGCCCAAGACCCTACTCCGCCGGCAGCAGACGCACGCTCATATCGAGCGGCTTCGCGAAGAACAGCGCCGTCGTCACCAGCACATCGACGCCGGAAGCCGCATAGCTTGGCGCATTGTGTTCGTCGATGCCGCCCGCCGCCAGCAGGACGATCCCGGGGTTGATCTCCCGCAGCCTGGCGCTGGCTGCAAGCAGCTCCTCCGGCGGCAGCTTGTCGAACTGCAGGCAGTCCGCCCCCGCCCGGCATAAGGCCAGAGCGTATTCCACGGAATCGGTCTCGACGACCAATTTCTTCTCCGGAACCTTCGCCTTGATGCCGGGAATCCGGTCCAGCAGCGCCTCCGGACCGCCGCAGAACGCAGCATGCTCCTTGAATACGAGCACGGTCTCCGACAGCCCGAGCCGATGGGGCGAAGCGCCTCCGCACAGAATGGCCTTTACGCTCAGCGCCTTCGTACCGGGGAAGCTCTTGCGGGTTGAGGCCACCGATACTTCCGGATTAACGGCCCTCACGCTATCGACCACGCGCCTTGTCTTCGTCGCAATGCCCGAGCTGCATTCGAGCAGGTTCTGCGTCACCTTCCAGGCCATCTGAAGCGCGCCCGCCGTGCCTTCGGCCGACAGGAACACCTCTCCCGGTCCGACTTCCGTTCCCGAGGGAAGGCTGAAGACCGGCGAAACGCCCAGCTTGGCGAAGATGCGCAGCACCTCCTCCGTTCCGCATAGAACCGCTTTTTCCCTGGAGTAATACTCAATCCTCCCTTTGTAATCGCCGATGCCAAGAGCCCATGTGGTCAAATCCAGGTAAGGAATATCCTCTCCGATCATCTTGTCGATGGACTCATCGGAAATGTATATCATGATCCCGCCTCCTTTCGCCGCTATCGCTATCCAAACGTTATATCATGAGGTATGGCAACATTGTATTATCCCGGTCCGGAAGAACAAATGAGCTAATTCATACTCCGGCCCCAAATGTCAATTATTCTGACTTCGGTTTCGTGAACGAAGCGGAAGTCTCCGTGTTTTTTCCATATAATCATAAATCTCTGTTATTCTATATCACATCAAACCTTAAAATTATTTAAATTTTTTGTGAAATGCGCCATTTACCTGTAAATATTGCTAATCGTATTACTTTTTTGTTGTCGCTAGATGATAGAGTTTATGCTACACTTTATAGACAACTTCATATTGCAAGAACAAATGTCTCTACTGCTCTGTCGGCATGGACGCGCCTTATCGATAGCACGGCGCTGCATCTGTCACCTGTACCTTTTCAAGAATGACATTTTCACAAAAGGGAGGCGGTAAGCATGACGTTCTTGGAAAAATTGTTAACGTATCGGGACAAAGAGAACGACCTCAACTGGGAGGGCACTTTTCTCGATTACTTGCAGCTCGTTAGAGAGAATCCGCGAATCGCCGGGACATCGCACGAACTGGTCTACCGGATGATCGAGGCGGCAGGCATCACCGAGCTGGGAGACGGACGAAGAGAATATGCGTTCTTCAGCGGAACACTCTTCGGTCTCGAAGACGCGATTCAACTGCTTGTGGAAGAATACTTCCGGCCTTCAGCCCAGCGGCTTGACGTCCGCAAGCGCCTCCTGCTTCTCATGGGGCCGGTGAGCGGCGGCAAATCGACACTTGTCACGCTGATGAAGAACGGTCTGGAATCCTTCACCCGCACGCCGGAAGGCGCCGTGTATGCCATTAAAGGCTGCCCGATGCAGGAGGAACCGCTTCATCTGATCCCCCGCGAGCTTCGCGAGGAATTCCGCAAGGAATACGGGGTGCATATCGAAGGCGACCTCTGCCCGGTATGCAGGATGACGCTGGAGCAGGAATACGGCGGACGAATTGAGGAGATGCCCGTTGTCCGGGTGCTGTTCTCCGAGAGCGACCGGACGGGAATCGGGACCTTCGCTCCCTCCGATCCGAAGTCGCAGGATATCGCCGATCTGACCGGCAGCATTGATTTTTCAACCATTACCCGCTACGGTTCGGAATCGGACCCCAGAGCCTACAGGTTCGACGGGGAGCTTAATAAGGCCAATCGCGGCCTGATGGAATTTCAGGAAATCCTGAAATGCGACGAGAAATTTCTATGGAATTTGCTCTCCCTGACGCAGGAAGGCAATTTTAAAGCGGGACGCTTTGCGCTCATCTCCGCCGACGAACTGATCATCGCTCATACGAACGAAACCGAATACCGCGCATTCATCTCCAATAAGAAGAACGAAGCCCTCCACTCCCGCATGATCGTCATGCGCATACCCTACAATCTCAAAGCCGGACAGGAAGAACGCATTTACCGCAAGCTGGTAGACGCCTCCGGGCTGAACAACCAGGTGCATTTGGCGCCAGGTGCGCTCTGGACCGCCTCCGTATTTACCGTCATGTCCCGTCTCAAAGAACCCAAGAAGCCCGGAATCGATCTGGTCAAAAAAATGTATCTCTACGACGGCGTGGAAGTCGACGGCGTCAAGAAAGCCGATGTGGACGAGCTCATGCGCGAGCATCCCGACGAAGGCATGTCCGGCGTTGATCCCCGGTATGTCATCAACCGGATCTCCAGCGCCCTGATCAAAGGCAGCAAGTCCTGCATCAATGCGCTGGATGTGCTCCGCTCGCTCAAGGAGGGGCTTGACCAGCATCCGTCCATCTCCAGAGAAGAGCGCGAGCGTCTGCTCAATCTCATCACCCTGGCCCGCAAGGAGTACGACCATAAAGCCAAGACCGAAGTGCAGCGTGCGTTCGTCTACTCGTTCGAGGAATCGGCGCATACGATGCTCAACAACTATCTGGACAATGTCGAGGCTTATTGCAGCGGCCACAAGATGAAAGACCCGATCACCTCCGAGGAGCGTGATCCCGACGAGAAGCTGATGCGCTCTATCGAGGAGCAGATCGGCGTTACCGAGAACCAGAAACGGGCTTTCCGCGAGGAAATCCTGATCAAAATTTCGTCGTTCGCCCGCCGCGGACGGCAGTTCGAATATACGTCGCATGAGCCGCTGAAGGATGCCATCGAGAAGAAGCTGTTCGCCGACCTGAAGGACGTCATCAAAATCACAACCTCGACCCTCAACCCCGACGAAACCCAAGTGAAGCGCATGAACGAAGTCTCGAAGCGCCTGATCGAACACCACGGCTACTGCGCGACCTGCGCCAATGAGCTGATGAAGTATGTGGGAAGTTTGCTGAATCGGTAACCGGGGGACTAGCCCGTGTGCCGTTTCAGTTTGCTGAATCGGTAACGGGCAGTATGGCCCGGTCCGTATTCAGTCTGCTGAATCGTTGATATCACATGATAATCCGGGAGGTGGGCGGCATGGACAGCAGCAGCAACCGCTTGTTCGTGATCGCGCGCGACGACTGGTCGCTGCACCGCAAGGGAGAAATCGACCAGGAGCGTCATAAGCGCAAGGTAAAAGAAGCGATTCGGCACAATCTCGCCGATCTCGTAAGTGAAGAGTCGATCATCATGCCACAGGGCGATAAGGTGATCAAGGTTCCAATCCGCAGCCTGGACGAGCCGAAGTTCCGGTTCAACAACCGGGACAAGCCCCAGGTTGGGCAGGGGCAGGGCGGCACACAGGTCGGCGATGTCATCGGCAAGGCCGGCCAGGGCGATCCCGGCGCGCCGGGACAGGGACCGGGGAAGGGTCCTGGCGAGGCCGGCGACCAGCCCGGCGTCGACTACTACGAAGCCGAGCTGACAATCGACGAGCTGGCCGAGCTTGTATTTGAGGATTTGAAGCTGCCGAGGCTCAAGCCGAAGACGGCGCCAGATATGACTGTGGAGGACGTCCGGTTCGACGATGTCCGCAAGCAGGGCATGATGTCGAATGTCGACAAGAAACGCACGCTGTTCGAGGCGATCAAGCGCCAGGCACTGAGCAGTGGCCTGTCTGGCGGCGGAGCGGCCGCCTGGTCCGAATCAGGCGGCTGGGAAGCGCCTGAAGATGGCGGAGCCGTGCCGGATGGCGGCGGCGGATACCGCGGCGATTTGACCGCCCTCGGCCTCACCCTTGGGCTTGGGTCGGCTTCCGCCGGCGCCTCCTCCTTCCCCTCTGCCTTCGCCCCGGAGCCGGCGGCATCCGTCCCTGTCCTCGGTCCCATTATCGGGGACGACCTCCGGTTCAAGACCTGGGAGGATATCCAGAAGCCCCAGTCCTCGGCCGTCGTGCTGGCGATGATGGACACCTCGGGGTCCATGGGCACCTTCGAGAAATATGTCGCAAGGAGCTTCTTCTTCTGGATGGTCCGCTTCCTGCGGACCAAGTACGAGAACGTGCAGATCCGCTTCCTGTCGCACTGCACGGAGGCGAAGGAAGTCGACGAGGAATCCTTCTTTCGCAAAGGCGAAAGCGGTGGGACGAAATGCTCCTCGGTCTACGATCTGGCCCTGGGCATTCTGGACAGCGATTATCCGCCCGGCCAGTTCAACGCCTATGCCTTCCATTTCTCCGACGGAGACAATCTGGACAGCGACAATCCGGTTACCATGAAGCTGGCGGGCGAACTGCTGGAGAAGGTCAACATGCTCGGCTACGGCGAGATCCGACAGCATATTTACGGGAACAAACGGCTGTGGGAATCGCTGGCGGGCATCGACTCGCCGTCTTTCGTCCGGTCAGTGCTCAAGGAGAAAGAGGATGTCTTCAAGACGCTGAAAGCATTCTTCGGCGACGAAGTGGCGGCGAGCTGATCTTATGGAGTGCCGATTCTGCCAGCGTATAGAGACTGCCAAAATAATACGCATTGAGACTTATCAAATTCTCAAATTCATACGTGTCAGGAGGGACAGGCGATCATGTTGGAACAGGATGCACAGCAGCTGGAGCAGGCGGCGGAGCGCCTGACGGAGCTTGCGCTTGCAAGCGGGCTTGATTTCTTCCCGATGCGCTATCAGGTATGTCCGGCCGAGGTGCTATATTCCATCGGGGCTTACGGCATGCCGACCCGGTTCGCGCACTGGAGCTTCGGCAAAGCCTACCAGCGTATGAAGATGGAATACGATCACGGCCTCAGCAAAATCTACGAGCTCGTCATCAACTCCGATCCCTGCTACGCGTTTCTGCTGGACAGCAACACGCTGCTGCAGAACAAGCTGATCGTGGCCCATGTGCTGGGCCACAGCGATTTCTTCAAGAATAACGCGATGTTCGCCGGCACCGACCGCAAAATGGTCGACCGCATGGCTGTCTTCGCTGACCGGATCGAGGCGTTCAGCCATGATTACGGCGCGGATGAGGTCGAAGCCTTCCTGGATGCCGGAATCGCCATCCAGGAGCATGTCGACCCCTTCGTCCGGTTCGGCACAAGCGACGGATTTCGTGAGAACGACGGCGGGATCAAGGACGTGATCGGCTATATCGCCGGCAACAGCCGGTATTTGGAAGAGTGGCAGCGCGAAATTCTGTACATGCTGCGGGCGGAAATGCTGTACTTCTGGCCCCAGATGGAGACGAAGATCATGAACGAGGGCTGGGCGAGCTACTGGCATCTCAAGCTGGTCCGGGAGCTTGAGCTCAGTGACTCGGAAATCGTGGAGTTCGCCAAGATGAACGCCGGCGTCATCCAGCCCTCTCCGGGAAGCATCAATCCGTATTATCTCGGCCTGATGATGCTGCGGCATATCGAGAAGAAGCAGGGCCAGGACGCTCTGTTCGAGATTCGGGAGATCGAGTCGGATGTCTCGTTCATCCGCAACTATTTGACGAAGGAGCTGGCCGAGGAAATGGATCTGTTCGTCTTCAAGCGGGAGGACAGCGTCTACCGGGTGACGGCCAAGGATGTCAATGAAATCAAGGACAACCTGATCCGCTCCCGCACCAACGGCGGGTTCCCCTATCTCACGATCAAGGATGACGACCTTCACGGCCGGGGCGAGCTTCTGATCGACAACCGCTTCGAGGGCCTGGAGCTGGACCGCAAATACGTGGAGCGCACGCTCCCGATGGTATACCGGCTCTGGGGCCGGAGTGTGCACTTACGCACCGTCGTCGACGGCCAGGAGAAGACGTACGTTTATGACGGCAGACAACTGGCGGGATAAAGGCAATGCAGGAGGTCACGGGCTGCTCTCCCCGCAACAGGCCGCCCGGCTTGAAAGTATGACCGATTCAAATTTCGGGGTAAGTCCCCTTACCAACGGATTCACTACTCAAATCCTAGTCGGCCAAGGTATCGGCGGCGCCCCTGCAATCGACAGCCTCGGCCTTCCTGATTCAGCCGCATAACGAAAGAAGCGTCCCGCCGACAGGCCGGACGCTTCTTTCGTTATGGGTGGGTGGCTAACCGTTATCCCTTAGACTGCGGCCGGTTCACTGCGGAAGACCATGAAGCCGCTCAAGTATCATGCCACAGACCGTCCGCAGAGGCGCTACAGTCGTATAACTGCTCATACGTGAAGCCCGCGCTGCGAAAATATCGACTATTTTATACGCCACGTCATTATATAAACGTCTTTCTTGATAGGATTATATACATATTTAATTTTCATCCCTTCAATGCCGCATTATGGAAAACCCAAATCTTTTTCGGATAATGGTTACAATTATGTGATTAGGTCCAAAAGGGGAAATACAGGAGCAAAATCCTATACCTAGGTGGTAAAGAAGGTGCACTATGGAGGTATATACCCCACCCTGTTCAAGCTTTAAACTAGAGTTAAAACACGTTTTTCGGGTACCAGAAAATCCAAGAACCAAAGAGGTGAACCGAACATTGACTGACTGCAAACCGTTGTCCGTCGTCATCATCACACAGAATGAGGAGGAAAAAATTGAGCAGGCCATCCTGTCCTGCCGTTCTTTCGCGGACGAAATTGTCGTCGTCGATGGAGGAAGCACGGATGGAACGGTTGCGATCGCGGAGCGGCTGGGCTGCGATGTCTATCATAACCCATGGCCGGGCTACGCCAAGCAGCGCATCTTCGGAGCTGACCAGGCCCGGAACAACTGGATCTTCTTTATCGATTCGGATGAAGAGGTTAGCGCAGAGCTGCAGAAATCGCTTCAGGATTGGATAGCTCGTCCGGAGGATGGCATCAAGGCCTATAACATATACCGGATCGGGGATTTCATGGGTAAATGGATGCCGAAGGGTGAAAATATCGTACGGCTCTACAAAAAAGACGAGGTTGCGATGAAGGATGTGCTTGTGCACGAAGGACCTGACGTGGACCCGTCCAGCGTTCCCGTTCTGGAGGGTGTGCTCTGGCACCACGGTTACCGCAGCATCGGGGATCATGTGCAGCGATTTAACAAGTATACCGATCTCGAGGCCCGGAAGGACTTCGACAGACAACGCCCTTTCAGTCTGATGAGACTGCTGTTCAGACCCCCGGCGAAGCTCGTGTATACCTTGTTTGTCCGTAAAATGATTACGAAAGGCGTTGCCGGATTCAGCGTCGCTTTCTTCTGGATGTACTATGAGTTTCTGAAGGAAATCAAGCTCTATGAGCTGCACCGCACGGAGAAGAAGCAGAAGCCCGTGTACATCGTCGAAAGCGAGAAACATCCGGTATAAAGGAGGAGAACCTGATGCGTATTCTTCACATTGCCAATCATGTCAAGGAGACGGGCAACGGCATCGTCAACGTCATGATCGACCTGGCCTGCGAGCAGGCGTCAAGAAATCATCAGGTGGCGGTCATGTCGGCGGGCGGCCATTACGAAGATCTTCTGGCCCAGCATGGCATCCGCCATTTCCGCCTCGACCAGACCCGGAAGCCCGCTCAGATCATGCGGGCTGTTTTTCATTTCCGGAAGATGGTCGCCGATTTCTCACCGGACATCATCCACGCCCATATGATGACAGGCGCTGTGCTGGCCCGCTACCTCAAGGGGTTCCGCAAGTACAAGATCGTGACCCATGTCCATAATGAATTTCAGAAGAGTGCCGATTTCATGAAGGTGGGCGACCGGGTGATCGCGGTGAGTCAGGCGGTATCGCAAGCGATGGAAGGACGGGGCGTCAACAGGGACAAGCTGCGCGTCATCCTGAACGGAACGATCGGCAGTCCGCGCGACTCGGACCCTGCCGCCGTGCAGCTGGAGGGCCGGCCCATCGTAACGGTAGCCGGCATGTATGAGCGCAAGGGCATCGCCGACCTGATCGATGCCTTTAACCTGACGGCCCAGGAGCATCCCGCCGCCAGGCTGTACATCGTAGGCGACGGTCCGGACCGGGCGAAGTTCGAGGAGCGGGCCGCAGCCTCTCCTGCGGCAGACCGCATCATCTTCGCGGGCTTTCAATCAGACCCGCGCCGCTGGATGAAGGCGGCGGAGATCTTCGTGCTCGCCTCGCACAAGGAGCCGTTCGGGCTTGTGCTGATCGAAGCTCGCCAATCGGGCTGCGCCATCGTCGCTACGGGCGTAGACGGTATCCCCGAGGCGCTCGATCACGGGGAAGCCGGCCTGCTCGTGCCGCCCCGGGAGCCGAAGTCGCTGGCCGGAGCGATCAGCAAGCTGCTTGGCGATGATGTGCTGCGCCAGCGCTACCGGACCCGCGCCGCCGCGAACCTCGAGAACTACCACGTCGGACGCGTGGCAGAGGAGATGCTCGGCGTGTACGGCGAGCTGCTTCCGGCGGCGGCCCTGCCCGCCCAGGCGGCGGGGAGCAAGCCGGGCATGTAACTGCGTCAGGCCGGATGCTCTATGCCGCCGGCCGCAATCAGTGAACCCAAATCGGCCCCCTTCCCCACATGAAACCGGGAAGGGGGCCGATCCTATCAGAGCCTGATCTCATGACGGGCGCAACCGCCTCGCTCGGGATCAGGCTCCCTTCAGCTTATCCTGCGCATGCTTCAGGGAGATGTAATCGGTGCTGAACGCAATGCCGCGCTCCTTCAGTTCCTCTCCTATTCCCATGCCGATCCGGCTGACCAGCACAAGGCCGCAATCAGACACCAGCTCCAGCAGCTTCTTCAGCTGCTCTTCACTGTGTTTGCCGGTGAAGCCGTCCGTCCCGGTACGGCGAACCTCTACCAGTCTCCACTCTTCTTCCTCCGAGATATCGTAGACGACAAACTGCTCGCAGCTTCCGAAATGCTGATCGATCCACTCTCCGTCGCTGCTCCCGAGCGCTACCCGCTTCGCCATATGGTCTCTTCTCCCCTTCCTGCATCCAGGTTATGAACAACACTATATCGCCTGAGCATCGAAAACCCAAGACCGTTCAAGAAAGCGTCGGAAAGAGCGGCAGCTATGCTGACATTAGGACCTGGCTCCAGCCAAGGATAAACGCCTTACGCCGCCCTTGGACGCCATGCGTTTACCGAGAAATAGAAGGCTGTGATAAGCGCGCAGTTAATACATTCTTATATTTCAGCAAAAGGGCTGGCCGGATGCTTCCGGCCAGCCCTTAAGTCCATATTATTGAAGTTGAATCAGGAAGAACAGGCACCGGCCTGATCGCTCATCTGGCAGCCGGTCTGGTAGCCCTGGGGCACCTCGCCGAGTCCAGACTCCTTGATCACATTGTCGTCGAAACCGGCCACGAGCCGCCCTTCGATATTCATCAGCGGACGCTTGATCAGAATCGGATCGCTGCACAGCAGCAGAAGCGTCTCCTCCGGGGAAAGTACTCCCGGAACGACCCGGCCCTCCTTGACGGCAGGAGCGTTCGGATTGAACCATTCCTCCACCGTATGCCCGGCCAGATAAGGCCGCAGCGTCTCCGGGCTCCATTTCTCGTCCAGCAGGGAACGTTCCTCCACCGTATGCCCGAAGCTTTGAAGCAATTCCTTCTGCCGAATGCCTCCCCGGCATCCTGCTTTGGTATAGAAAATAATATGCGCCACCCCGGCACCTCCCCAAGACGATTGATCTTCCCATCTTAAGGGCTGCCGCCAGGCGGCGCAATGAAGCTTCTCATATAATCTCTACCGGAATAAGGACGCTATATAACGCGGTGTCTGTACCATTTTTGACCAAGGAACCGTTTGAAGAAAATGCTGCCCCGGATTGCCCATTCACAGTCCATTGCGAGCCATACGCCGAGAATTCCCATATGGAACACGATGCCGAGCAGGTAGCCGAGCACGATGCGGAACAGCCACATGGACAGCATGGAGACGATCGACGTATATTTGGAGTCTCCCGCCGCCCGAAGCGCCGAAGGCACGACGAAGCTGATGGACCAGAGCGGAACCTGCGCAATCGTATTGATCAGTACGATCAGGAAGATATCATCCACAATTTCGGCTGGCGGATGGAACAAGGTCAGGATCGGGTGAAAGAACGGGAGAACGAGCAGTCCCATGACTACAAAGGAAAGCGAGGACACTGCAATAAAAGATTTGACGAACTTCTTCGCATCCCCGACATCTCCCCGCCCCATGCACTGGCCGACCACCGTAATGATCGTAATGGACAGCGCATTGGCTGGAATCTGCATGACCCCCGCGAAGGAGGCGGCTATCGCATTGATGGCAATGGCATAGGTGCCCATGCTGACGATAAAGATTTGGGTCAGGATTTTGCCCCCATTAAAGAACATCTGCTCCGCAGCGAACGGCATGCCGATGAACATGATCCGCTTGAGCATGGACAGGTTGACGGAGATAATATCCCGGAGCTGGATCCGCAGGCTGCTGTCCATCCGGAGCAAATAGAAGAGTGCGCAGAAAGCCCCCAAATAGCGGGCGATATTGATGGAAAGCGTCATGCCGTGAATGCCCATATGCATTAGGTTGATAAAGATCAGGTTAAGCGCGACATACACCAGATTCATGATCAGC
Organism: Paenibacillus sinensis; assembly: GCF_019904155.1. GTDB lineage: Bacteria > Bacillota > Bacilli > Paenibacillales > Paenibacillaceae > Paenibacillus_AQ > Paenibacillus_AQ sinensis. The sequence goes on along the minus strand of NZ_JAHCMB010000225.1, from coordinate 7,343 downwards.
GACAACACAAGCGACGCCCGGGTCCGGCCGATGCCCCGCATCGCGCCGCAGACCGCCTCCACCACCGCAATGCCAAGGTACGAAATGCTGCTGCCGATCAGGTATATGCGGGCGTTGGACATGACATCCGGATCGGCGGCCCCGAACAGAATATTCAGCAACGGGCCATGAAACAGAATGCCGAACAGGCCGATAACAAACGCCAGCAAGGATACAGAGGACACGGTTCCTGCGGTCGCCTTGGAGACCATGGCATCGTTGCCGCTGCCTTTATATTGAGCCACGACCACCGTACCGCCAGTCGACACCGCAATGAACACGCTGATCAGAAAAATATTAATCGAATCGATCATATTGACCGCGCTGATTGCCGCAACGCCCGCCGAGCTGATCATGGCCGTATTGATCAGGTTAAGCCCTACTACAAAGATCTGGTCAATCAGAACCGGTATGAAGAGCGCGATGACCTGCCGGTAATCGATCGCCTGACCGGAGAAATATTTGTCCAGGAATCCTTGTTTCACGTTTGCATTTGGCTGTATCAATGCCCTCACTTCTTTTCTGAATGAATTTGCCGGACCCGGAGTCAAGCCCCGGTTAACTCAAGCTCCGACCTGTCAGCCGCACTGTAGAACATTTTTCATATTATATTTATATCTCTATCATTATATTTAATTATAATTAAACATATTTAGATTCCGGAAAAGAGTGATTTCATGAAACTCGATATCGTGGATGCAACCTGCGGTTATAACGGAACGGAAATTGTCCGGAATATAACCTTCTCGGTGCGGACCGGAGATATGGTCTGTCTGCTCGGACCAAACGGTGCGGGCAAGACAACCCTGTTCAAGAGCATTCTGGGCTTCCTGCCGCTGATCCAGGGCGAAATCCGGCTGGACGGGCAGAACATGGCTTCCTTACCGCCTCGGGTTCTCGCCAAAATTGTCAGTTACGTGCCTCAGGCCCATACACCGCCTTTTGCCTATAAAGTGCTGGATGTCGTCCTGATGGGCAGGACCGCCCATATCGGAATGCTGTCTTCTCCGTCGAACAAGGATAGGGCGCTGGCTGCCCAGATGCTGGATGATCTTCGCATTTCTCACCTGGCCCGCAAAGACTATACGCAAATCAGCGGGGGAGAACGCCAGCTTGTTCTGATCGCAAGAGCCCTTGCCCAGGAGCCCAAGCTGCTCATTATGGACGAGCCAACTGCCAATCTGGATTTCGGCAATCAAGTCCGTGTATTGGAGGAAGTCCAGCGGCTGTCCCGAAAAGGGCTGGGAATCCTGATGACCTCCCATTCCCCCGACCACGCATTCCTCTGTTCAACCAAAGTCGCGCTTATGATTCGAAATCAGGGCTTTCTCTTCGGTGAAGCGGCCGATGTGGTGACCGAACAAAATCTGAAAGCAGCTTATGGAATAGAAGTCAGATTGACCGAGGTGAAGGACTCTCACGGACGCACAATCCAGACATGCGTGCCTCTGCTCAATCAGTCTTTATAGAAACCGGGTGCGGCGCGCGGTGAACCTCCGGCTCACGAGCGAGCGCCCATCCCCCCCATTCCTGTATCCATATTGAAAGGTGTACGAAAAAAGTAAAAACCCTTCATCATCGAGAAGGGTTTAAGGTGAAGCTTGANTGCGGTCGAGAGGACTCGAACCTCCACGGGGGGTTAGCCCACACGGACCTGAACCGTGCGCGTCTGCCAATTCCGCCACGACCGCTCGCAGGAGCACTAATCATGCAGCCACGAGAAATAATATAACACAATTCATAGAGAAGGACAATAGGAATTTTCGGAGCGCAGCCTCCGGGGCTTCATTCAAAGCCCCCCGGAGGATTATCGGGATCAGCAGATCTCCCGGATGACCACAAGCTCCTTGCATCGTCCGGGTTCGGGAACCGGAACCGCCGACATCAGCGCCCAGGAATAAGGATGCAGCGGCTGGTCGAACAGCTCCTTGGTCGGCGCCGGGCCCGAAGCTCTCTATTTTGCCAGCTGGAGTATCAGTACTTGTACCGAATGGGCAGGCAAATCCAGAGTCACAGATGGTCCGTCGAGCGTAATTTGACGTCTCACCGGCGCAATCTTCTCGTCATTCTTCTTGTTCACATTCGGCACGTTAACCAGCGAAGCCTCGCCGGTTAACGTGATCAGCTCCGCCTCCGCCTGAACATCCACAGTCTCCAGAATCAGCTCGGTTCTCTTATCCACCCCGTCCGCATTCACCAGCTTCACGTACACCTGCCGGTCATCCTTCGTAACCGAATGGAAGACTTCCTTGTTGTAGGCTTCCAGCTTATAATCCAGAGCGCGGCTCGCCGTCTCGCCGTCCGTGTAGGAGCAAATCAGCCGATCGCCCGTCTCACCGCCGTAATTGACAGTCACCGTATACTCCGTCATACAGGCAAGCGGTTCGTAACACGCCGCTCTAAGATTGCCCGCCGCTGTGCTGGAGGAATAATCGCCGAGCGTATAAGCCTCAACGCCTTGCTTGAACACCTTCACGCCTGTGGTGCTGCCGCCGAACCCGACCGCATACTCCAGCACATCCTTGTTCGCCGGGGCAATATCGGTCAGGCCCGCACCGATGGTGAAGCCGTCCTGACCGCTTATTTTGGACAAAACCGTCGTAACGGTGTAATCCGACCAGTCCTCATTCAGGATATACAGACCGTTCAGGCCGTTATCCTGGGCCTTCAGCACAATTCCTTCGCCTTCCTGGACCGTATAGCCCACCGATCCGGGAATGGTCTGCCACAGCGGACTCAGCGGCTCGGCAAAATGCTGATCGAGCAGCACACCGCCATCCTTGTTCGAGGTGACCGTCACGCGCTTCACCAGCACCTCCGCGCTGCCTGTTGCAAGCTCGATTCCGCCATGCGGCTTCAGCTCCATCACCCGGCCCTGCCGGTAAGTGGAGAAGGACGTTCCAAGCACCGTGTGCCCGATGTACTTGGCGTAGAGCTGCTGCACATAGTAGTTCGGCGTGAACCAAACCGTCTCATCATCGAACCAGATGCAGTCCGGGGTCCAGCGGTAGGTGCCGTCCGTCAGCACCTTGTTGAACAGCGGAGCGTAGGCCGCCAGGCGGACAACGTCGGCATTGTTCTCAAAGCCGGTCATCAATGCCGCTTCAGCCACCGCGCCTGCGAGCGTGTTTTTGTCCGTGGACGCATACTCTCCGACGAAGACTTTGGAGGTCTCCTTCCAGTTGATGCTGCCGTCCCCGTTGTACGCCCGGTAATAGTAGTTGTAACGGTCCGCATTGCGCAGCAGATAGTCGTTGGAGCGGTAGTAATGCTCATCTGCGATCGTATCCATATAGTTCGGCTGCTTGGCGTACCAGGTTACCGTCTCTTCGATGACCTCATGGCCGTCCGCAAAAGCGACCTTCGCAGATCCTTTCAGATCGCCGTTCAGGAACTTCCAGCCCTGCTGATAGGCATCATCGTCCGCCTGGGCGCCGACAGTAGAGATAATATGCAGCTCGTAGCCGGGATATTGCTCCTCCATATACGCATCAATCGCCGTCTTGAACACCTCGAAATTGGCAAAAAACTCCGTGCCCCAGTTCTCGTTCCCCACGCCGAGATAGTGAAGCTTGAATGGAGCCCCATGCCCCATTTCTCTGCGCAGCGCCGCCCATTCATTATGCTGAAAATCAGTGCTGATGGCGAAATCGATCAGGTCCGTGAAGTTCTTGATGTAGTAATCCCGCAGTTTGCCCCCAGCCGGATGGGCGTAATCCGAACGCGCCTGGCACAGCACTCCGCAGGCCATGACGGGCAGCGGCAGGGCGTTCAGGTCCTCGGCGAGCTGGAAGTATTCCATGTACCCGAGACCCATCGTCATCATGTAGCCCCAGACGTTATAGTTCTCCTTGCGAAGCTCGATGCGTCCGACGGAGTCCTTCCAGTCATAGACGTTCTCCCAGATGAAGGAGCCTTCGGAGATGCAGCCGCCCGGGAAGCGCAAAAACTTCGGATGCAGATTGACGAGCGCGTTCACGAGATCCGGACGCAGACGATAGTTCGGATTGCCAAGATAGTTGGCGTGGGCCGACGGCGAGCGTTCTTCTTTCCTGGCGCCCCATACCTCCTGGGGCATGAGCGAAACCATGTCGATGGAGATGTCTCCGGCAAAAGTCAGTTCAAGCTGGCCCAGTTTGGTGCTTGTTCCGGTAAGGACGAGCGTGCGGTCTGTGCCGTATTTTTTCCACTTGCCGCCGCCTTCGACTTCAAGCGTAACCGCAACGCTGATGGGAGAGCCGTCCGGTCTCTGAAGCTGGAGCGTAATGCTTCCCGCCGACTCGGCCTTTGCCCATATGGTAAAGTCATACCTGGCGCCTTCCAGGATCGACATCGCGCAGTGTCCGTTGGCGTCGGCGAAGCCCCGGTTGCGAATGGTCGCTCCGTCCGCGACCGTGACGTAATAGGCGTTCGCGTCTGGATCGTCCACGCCGAAGAACTCATTCAAGCCGCCGGAAGACTGCGGCGTCATCTTGTCCGTGTCGCCGGACCAGGCGAACAGCGGATCGCGGGTCCGGCCCGTCGAGCAGCCGCATTCGCCCGATGCATGCGAATACGTGTCGAACGCGAAGGATTCGAAGGAGCGGTTCTGCACAAGCTCCGCATAGATGCCGCCATCCGCCGCGTTGTTGATGTCTTCGTAGAACAAGCCGTACATGACTTCGCTGACATCGGCGATTTCCTTGTTGCCGTGGATCGTCAGCGTATAGGGCGGCACGCCCTGCGGAACGACCGACACGTCGAAGCTCTTCTCCAAAGAGCTGTCGCCCCGGGTCAGCACCGCCGTAAGCGTCACTGCGGCGGCGGAAGCAATCGGCTGTACCTGCCCGCTGTGAGAGAGTGCTTCCGGATAGCTGGAAATCCAGTCGGCTTTGACCTTGCCGCCCATCAGCGTCTGAGGCAGCGCCACGTCCCGGGTTATGATATTCGCCGGAAACGTCAGGTACTTGTCGCGGGCCAGCCGGATAATCTCGTCATCACTCAAGGAGTCGCACATGACCTCGATCACTTCATCCTCGGTTAAGCCCGCGGCATAGATGCGCATGTCCGACAGAGCCCCGGTCAAATCGTCATCGGCCCCGTACTGCGAGCGGCCCAGATAATTCCGGCTGTAGCTGTCCGGATCTTCAAAGGCCGCGAACCAGCGGCGTAGCTGGGCGTAGTTGCCGCTTGAGGTCTGGCTGATCGAGCCGTCGGCGATCAGTTCTCCGTTCACGTAGATAACCGGGCCCGCGCTGCTGAGTGTTCCGCCTTTCGTGCCGGTAACCGACAGCGCAACATGCAGCCATTCGCCGGATGGGAAGCCCCTGCCGGGGTCCACCGTCAAGTCCCCGCCGGAGGACAGCGTGCCGCGCAGATTGCGGGTCAGGAACAAATACGGCCCTTGTTCGCCCTTGCCGAAATCGAAGAGCCGCTCCCACACGCTCGTTCCCCTGTTCAGATTAATCCAGGCCGTTACTGAAACGCCTGTGTTATCGCTTACACTTTGCAGCAGATCAGCAGGCAGCTCAAGATAGGATGAACCGCCCCGTCCTCCCTTTAATATGACAGCCGGTCTGCCAGCGACGGCCCCAATCTCCGGCGGATTGCTGCCGGCAGTCTTTCCGTCTCTCCCCTGCCCTGAACTGTCCTTGCCTGTATGGCTCGCATTGTCGAACTTGTAATGCGCAATCCGCTGATCCCGGTAAGTCGTCATTCGCTTCTCCTCCATTTATTTAAAATATGTATGAAATGATTCATATTTTTATAACTTATACTCCTATACTACTCTATTCATGCAGAATATCAAGAGAAACTGTACGGAAAATGAGATTTTCTTCTGTTATGTTCACGCAATTATAAAATAAAAAGATCACCCCATCCCATTTCGGCAATGAGATGATCCTGGGAATCACCATCAGGCTGTTTTCTTCTACCTTTCGAAAACATTACGAAAACCAGATCATCCACTCAACAGGCAACATGGACAGCACAAATAGGCGAGCAAATCGTGCAAACGTAAGGCTAGCGTGCTGAGGCAAGGAGGCAGAAGCCGTATCAAATAGCCATTTCAGTAAGACGTAAGCGATCAGAGCTCCAAAAAGTTGGCCGTACATGGCGTTTTCGGTGGTACCAAAGAGCGTAGGAATATTCAAATGCTGCTTAATCCAGAGGAAAAAGACCTCGACTTGCCAACGTGCTTTTTACATCAGAGCAATCCGTTCGGCAGTAACCTGCATCAAATCGGTAACCACCCGAATCTCGCGATCTTGGTAATCATGAAAAATAACTACACAGTGATGTTTGCTAGAACGGCATTGAGCCGTACCCAATTGGCAGATCAGATCGTGAAGAATCGGAGAATCGGGTTGTGTCAGTCGACGCAATACAAAAAGCAACCCGTTTTAGGGCTGCTCATGTATTACTAAAAACTATTATCACTTATTTTCAGATAAGTTGCATCATAGACAACGATCACTTCTGTTTCGGCTGTCGTTTTTATAACGTCATACGAAACTTCGTTTTGATTAAATTCTGATACAGACAGTTGTTGCTTTTCATAGACTCCATCTTTTGTATAAATTACATCGGGATGGTCTAGACGTTCCAAAACATAATCAGGAACAATCGCTTCTACTGTATCAGTTACTGGTTTAACTTGATTACCCTCAGCAGCCTGAACGTTTATTCTGCCCATTAAGATGAATGAGCTCACTAGCAGTGTAGCCAGCCCTATAATAATTGGTCTGACACGCAATTTTCACACCTCCTTTCAGTTTAGCCGATAGTATAACCATTACCTCTAACAGGCTTAAAACCGCTTGTGTGGTTACTAATGAGTAAATATACTGGATTTGAAGCGGTGCCGCTTTCCCCGAAAAACTGGAATAGTGAACAGCAGGCAAACCACTGGCTGATGCACAGTCTGCTCCGGCCCGGTACCCTGACCATTCTTGCATTGTTGCAACGCACCAGTATTGCAACAAAGTATGAAGCGTAAATTTTCGCGCCTTGTCGTGGTAACCCGCCATTTCAGCTACGGCTGCTACTTCTTCCGGTGTCACAACCGTTTGAAGGATAACGGGATCGTGATGGACTTTTTCATGGGAGTCGTCACCTTTCGGTTGAGTTTGTAGGGGTACAAACATTTTACCGAGTTGACAACCTTTTTTCTACCATTTAGCGGTTATTCAACCCATCATTTACGGGTAAATAACAGACATGCCAAAAAGACACCCCTCCGGGTCAATGTCATTAAGATAAGGCACAGGCCCAAAAATGAAGAAAAAGAGCAGGTCATCGTACAGATGGCTCGCTCTTTTTTT
>NZ_JAHCMB010000116.1 GCF_019904155.1 Paenibacillus sinensis | reverse complement strand
TGTTTTGCTAACTTTTTGCGTTTTCTAGAATGAAGAAGAACTGTCTCTGACTTTGAAAATCTACTTATGGGACAGCTCCGTTTTTTTATGGAATGGGGAGAACTTGGACGGCAAAAGGCTGCAAACCGTGTTCCAGGGCGCTAATGATACTTAAATTTTTGACTTTTTTACATGGTTCGTTTAGATTATTCTGTCAAAACCCGATATACTTAGAATAGTTATAGATTCTGTTCATTCATGCCGTTTGATTGCAGAGGGAGGTCCCTATGTCCAAAATATTATTTGAACAAATCTACTCCCGTTCCTCCAGTGGAATCGCCATGATTTCCTTGAAGGAAGGGAAGCTGATACGCTGCAATCCGGCCTTCTGCCAAATGTTCGGTTATACCGTGGAAGAATTGATGAAGCTGGGCTATGCCGATCATATTTTTCCCGATGAGCGATTCACAGCGGACCCGGCTGCCATTCTTGGCTTTCTGTTGGAGCAGCCCGGGGAAGAGTTATATAAAGAGAAGAAGTTTCTGAGGAAGGATGGAAGCTTGCTGTGGGCGGAGCTTCACCTGTATGTAATAAGAACGAACGAGCTGGAACAGCCGGAATATCTCATTGTGGAAATGACGGATGTCACCGACCGGAAGACCGCCGAGAAGAAGCTGCTTGAGAACGAGCAGTTCAACAGCCTGATCACTCTGAATAGCCCGGATCTGATCTCCATCAGCGATCCGGACGGGAGGCTGCTGTATGTATCGCCTTCCATCGATCAGTTGATGGGATTTACGGCGGAGGAGCTTGTAGGACGGAACCGCATCCATTTTTATCATCCTGATGACGTCGCCATATTGAAAGGGCTGTACGACAACACACTTCCTGTCGATGTATTCACCGGAAGAATCCGGCACAAGGACGGCAGATATATCTGGATCGAGAGCAGCATCAAGGTAATCCGGAACGAAGACGATGAGCCGATGCAGTATATGACCATCGCCCGGGATATCTCGGAGCGCAAGAAATATGAGGACATGCTAGCCAAAGCGCAGCAGATGGCCCGCATGGGCTCCTGGGATTGGGATGCCGCCACCGGGAAGCTGGCGGTGTCGGAGGAGCTGTGGCGCATCTTCTTCCCTTCGCAGGCCGGAACATCAGCTTCAACACGTCAGGTTGTTGAGATGGAAGCCTTCCTGCCGGCCGTTGTGCCTGCCGACAGGGAGAGCTTCATGAAGGCCATGTGTGACGCAACGGAGCGGGGCACCAGCGGCAATGCGCTGATCCGCATCGAAACGGAAGGCCAGCTTAAGAATATCGACTGTCATTGGGAAGGGATAACCGATCCGGAAGGCAAGGTGCTGTCAGTCAGCGGAACGATGCAGGATGTGACGGAGAAATACCGGATGGAGGAGCTGCTGCGGATCAGCGAACGGAATTATCGGCTGATTTCCGAGAATTCACTGGATTTCATCTCCCGCAATGCATTTGACGAGAGGGCCACCTATCTGTATGCATCCTCCATCTGCCACAACATGTTCGGCTACACGCCCGATGAAATGGTTGGGACAGGGGGGCTGGACTATGTTCATCCCGACGACATCGACCATATTCGGGCCGTACTCGAAGACAGCAGAGCCGGCAAGGGGGATAAGGCTGCACAGTGCCGGTTCCGGCGTAAAGACGGCACCTATATGTGGATCGAAACGACGGTTCACAGCGTCTATTCCGAGGACAGAGGAGAATGGGAGACAGTCTCCGTATCCCGGGATGCCAGGGAACGCAAACAGTATGAAATGAAGCTGGAGGAGAGTCAGAACCGGTATAAATCGCTCTTCGAATTCAATCCGTCCGCCATCAGCGCGATGGATCTCCAGGGAAGAACGCTGTCCGTCAATGCCAGTCTTGAATATATGACCGGTTACACCAGCTCCGGTCTGCTGATGTCCCATTTCGCGGAAGTAATGGACCCGGAGGAATTGGATCATGTGAACGAACGGTTCCGCCGGGCTGTTGGAGGGATTGCCCAAACCTTTGACAGCCGGATGGTCCATCGGGACGGACATAGGGTGGAGGTCAGCGTCATGTTCGTCCCGATTCTTGTCCAAGGGAATGTAGCCGGAGTATTCGGCATAACGAATGATATCACGGAGCATAAGAACCATTTGCGGCAGATCGAGAAGCTCAGTTATGAGCATGCGCTGATTCTCAATTCGGTATCAGAGGGCATTTTCGGCGTCGATCTGGAAGGGAACACCATCTTCATCAATCCGTCTGCCTCCAGGATGCTTGGTTATGAGGAAGGGGAATGGTCAGGGTATCGTCTGGAGGAGTCCATCCAACTGAAGAGACTGGTCGGAGACACTTGCGAAGGAGACCAGCGAAGCCTGGTAGCCGAACTGTTGCAGAACGAGATGTACGAAGAACACGAAGGTATTCTCTGGAGAAGGGACGGCTCCAGCATTCTGGTCAAGTACCATATGACGCCTCTGTATGACAGCGGCGTAAAGAAAGGCGCGGTCGTCGTCTTTAAGGATATTACGGAGGAGAAGGAAATCCGGCGCGCCAAGGAGTCGGCGGAGCGAGCCGACCGGGCCAAGTCTGAATTCCTGGCAATGATAAGCCACGAGCTGCGCACGCCAATGAACGGAATTATCGGCATGTCGGATCTGTTAAAGGACACGGAGCTTGACGATGAGCAGCGAAGCTATGCCGACATCATCAGCCAGAGCGGCGAGGCGCTGCTGCATCTGCTTAACGAGGTGCTTGATTTCAGCAAGATCGAAGCAGGCAAGATGACGCTGGAGCTCGGAGAGGTGAACCTGCGGTTTCTTCTGCAGAGCGTCAAGGATTTATTCTATCCGAAGGTGCTGGACAAGTCTCTTCAGCTTGAATTTGATATCGATCCCGTCCTGCCGGAGATCCTGGTTACGGACGGGGCGAAGCTGCGCCAGATTCTGGTCAATCTCGTGGGCAATGCAGTCAAGTTCACGGATTACGGTCGGATCGGGATTCGCGTAAAGCTGGGTTCTGTCCGCAGTTTCAACAGAATGATCCTTCATTTCTCGGTTCAGGACACGGGAATCGGAATCCCGGAGGATAAACAGGGACAGCTGTTCCAGTCCTTCACCCAGCTGCATCCCTCCATTAACCGCAAGTACGGGGGGACGGGGCTGGGTCTGGCCATCAGCAAGAAGCTTGCGGAGCTGCTGGGCGGCTCGATCGGCGTGGACAGTATCGAAGGGGAAGGATCTACCTTCTACTTCACGACTGAGGCTGCACTCCCCGAAGATTTGGCGGGAAGTGATCAAGGCTCCGCTCCGGATGCTAGGGATGCCGGTATGGATGACCGGCTGTCTTCCGCCGGGAGCAGCGCTGCCATTTCGATCCTCGTCGTGGAGGATCATCCGGTCAACCGCCACCTGCTCGGGACATACCTTTTGAAGCGGGGGTACGAGGCGGACTTCGCCGAGAATGGGCTGCAGGCTGTAGAAGCCGCCGAAATGAAGGGATACGATCTGATCTTCATGGATATTCAGATGCCTGTGATTGACGGTCTGGAAGCGACGTCCCGTATTCGGCAGAGCCAGAGCCGCCATCCGGCGATTATTGCAGTTACGGCGTTTGCGCGTAAGGACGACCGTGAGATGTGCCTGAATGCCGGCATGCAGGATTTCATCTCCAAGCCGATTCAAGGCGAGGAACTGGACCGGGTGCTGAGGCAATGGGGAGCGGTAACCGGCAATTACTAGAAGAGACGCTGTTAAAGGACTTTGCTCATTAAGGGTGTTAATCAAACAGCCAGGGATTCCGGCATAACTGGAAGCCCTGGCTGTTGTTTGCAATAATGCACAGGTTCCAGAGATAATCCGGCGGGCTGATGCAGGAGGAATTACAAGGACTTACAGAGAAAGTAAAGTTAAGAATGGAATCCGGAAATGGCGCTTCCGCTATTTTGGGCATACAAAGGGGCGGTCTGATGTCTTCATATTGGAATGACCGGTTTGCGAAGGAAGGCATGATTTGGGGAACGGAACCGAGTCCGACGGCGAATATCGCCCTCGGGTTGTTCCGGGAGCATGGAGTCAGGCGGATATGGGTACCCGGGGCCGGTTACGGCCGCAATACGAGAGTATTCTCCCGGGAATTTGAGGTCGAGGGTACGGAGCTTAGCGAAGCGGCCGTCAAGCTTGCGAAGCAGTGGGACCCTGACAGCAGCATCGAGCCCGGATCGGTGCTGGACAGGCGTCCGGGCCGAGTATTTGATGCGGTGTACGGCTACGATGTCCTGCATCTGTTCCTTGAACAAGACCGGCGAATTCTGGTCTCGTCCGCGCTTGAGCAGCTCCGGCCCGGAGGGCTGCTGTTCTTCACCTGCTTCTCGGACAACGACGCTCAGAACGGGCAGGGAACGGAAATGGAACCAGGAACTTATGAATATAAGCAAGGCAAATATGCTCACTTCTTCACCGAGCGGGATCTCCGGGATCATTTCCATGGCACGGAGGTGCTTGAAACCGGAGAGCTTCGCGAAGTGCTGACGAGCGGCCCTGACGGCGTTCACGCATACATCCTCCGGTTTATTTTGGCGAGAAAAACATAGCCTGTCAGCGTCAGGTGAGCTCAGCCATGAGTGCCGTCGTGATGTGATAACGCGCATCATGGCAAGCGGGCAAGGTAAGTCAAACGCCGAAATCACAGTAGAATACATCAGGGTTGATGGAGAAAAGGAGGGACAGGTTGGGCAGTCCCATGTCATATACCAGCATTTCCTCAGCAAAAAAGCTCTTCCCGGATACAGGGAAGAGCGAAGTTGCCCGAATCCTATCTGGTTGAGCTGCAGTCCGCGAACAGAATGCTTCTCGGAATCCGGAAGAAATTCTCCGCCTTCTCCTGAAGAGCGGGAGCCGGCAGAACGCTGTGATGAAGCCATTTGCGGAAGGTACCGGGATGAACGCCGATCCAGCGGCTGGCATCCGTCACGGAAATATCATGCACCATGCACAGTCCGGTCAGTATGTCGCTTCTGCGGGGGTGCACAGCGGTCCGCTTCATATAGCGGGAAGGTTCAGGCTGGCACAGGATCGGGCTCTGCCGGAGCAGAGCTTCGTTAAACAGAACATGCTGAGGGTAGCCGAGATACCGGCATACCTTGTCGATATTGGTCTTCGAGGGAATACGGCTTTCGTACACCCAGGCGCTGACGCTCCGCGAGGAGACGGACAGTTCCTCCGCAAGCTGGGATAACTTGATATCGCGGGCCATCAGGACGGCGAGAAGCACGCGGTTGCGGATCTGGCTTTTCTGGGGACGGCGAAATCTCTTGATCCGTACACCTTTGCCGAGGTATTTGCGATTGACAAGCGACCAGGCCTGTATCATGTAGGGCTCTGACTGATTTGTAGGCATAACATCCTCCGATTTCTGCGAGCAACGGGTGCCCCCGTGTTCAGGAGGCGCAAGCCGTTTCTTCTGATATTACAATATTTGTCCTTTTCAAGGCAATGGGTAACCCTGCGGCGGACCGCACATTCCTTTCGGAAAACGGAGGGTTATGATATATTTTTTAATAAGAATGTTCGTACCCATTATAGAAACTAGGAAGGGTTATGCCAAATGATTAAACATATCGTGTTCTTTAAGCTGAAGGACGGCTCGCAGGCAAGCGTTGAGAAGACTGTGGCTGTGCTGCGCAATATGGACGGCAAAATTCCGCAGCTCGTTTCGCTGGAAATCGGTGCCGATATTCTTCGGAGTGAGCGCTCCTTCGATATCGCCCTTACTGCAACGGTAGCCAATCTGGACGATTTGAACGCTTACCAGGTGCATCCGGCCCATAAAGTAGTCATTGCTCATATCAATGAAGTCAAAGAAGTCTCGTATGCGGTAGACTACGAGTTCTAGTACGCGTTCACACCTATAGCCATTCATGAGCAGGCAAGTCCTGCTGAAATGAGAGAGCCGTTCCGGGCCTAAAGGCAAGAATAACGTCAATGAGCGATCTGGATACTTGATAGACATTCGCCTGTCCCGGTCTTCGCAGCTGCCTGCATCGCGGGCGAGAGTGCAGCCGATGCTCGGAGCAGGGGGATACCGGCCGATACGAAAGGGGAACTCTTGGCATGTACTACGTCAACCGGGATCAAATTGAGCGCATTCTCCAGGTGATTCCCGATATCTCGGAGGGGCTGCGGCAGGCGGCCGCTTCCTGGGACGGTGGAATCGTATGGGGGCTCGTGCAGGAGCGCTGTCTGCATCTTGCCATTGAGGTCGTTACCGACACCGGAAGCTGTCTGATCGACGGATTCATCATGCGCGATGCCGGCAGCTATGAGGATATCGTCACCATTATCCATGAAGAGTCGGTCTTTACAGACAAAGAGCTGTACGGGCGTCTGATCGAACTTGTGTCACTAAGAAGACCGCTGGTTCAGGACTACTGCAATTGGAATCGGGGGACGCTGCATCCCTTGACTCCGCTGCTTCCGGAGCTGCTGAACGCTTTTGCCAAGGAGACAAGAGCCTATCTGAACCGGGAGCTGGGGGTCGTTCAACCGGCGCGATAACAGAATCCGAATGAGAGTGACATGCAATCAGACAGGGAGAGGAGGGAGCCCATGAAGAGGGGGCAGGAGAGCGGCACGACAAGGCGGACGATCATGACGCTTCTGAAGATGAAAGGGCCATTGACGATCGGCGCCCTGGCTGAAGAGCTTGGCATTACCGAGATGGGGGTCAGACGTCATGTGCTGCAGCTGGAAAGCGAAGGCCTTGCACGCAACAAAGTCGTTCGTCAGCCGATGGGCCGCCCGATGCACATGTATTCACTGACAGAAAGAGCGGACGATCATTTTCCGAAAAATTACCACAATCTGGCGCTTGAGCTGCTTCGGGAACTGGATCACAGCAGCGGGACGGAGGCGGTCAATGTTCTGTTTGAAGGCCGGCGCCGGCGGCTGTTGGCCCAGTACAGTCCCATGATGGAGCGGCGCAGCCTCGAAGAACGGGTTGCGGAGCTGACCGCGATCCAGAATTCGGGCGGCTACATGGCCGAGTGGGAGAAATGGGATGACGGCTCCTATTCGATGCGGGAATACAATTGCCCAATTCGCCAGGTGGCGTCCCAATACGGCAAAGCCTGCCAGTGCGAGCAGCATTTGTTCGAGGAACTGCTGGAGGCGAAGGTAACGCGAACCGAGTGTATGGCTGAAGGAAGCCAATGCTGCAATTATACAATTAAGTCCAAAGGCCAATCCGGAGAATAGCGCTGCCGCGAAAAATTTCTTGCCTTTACAGTCACAGGACGGACTGCCGATGCTTATGATAAATCAGGAACTAGGCATTCGCCCGCAAAGGAGAGATGAACGATGAATAAGAACACGAAAAGCCTGCTGTGGGGTATCGCTGCAGGAAGCGTAATCGGCTCGGTGACCGCACTGCTCTTCGCGCCCAAATCCGGCAAGGAGCTTCGCAAGGATATTTCGGACGGCGCAGTGGAGGCAAAGGATAAAGCACAGGAACTGATAACCCAGGTGACGGATAAAGGAACGGAATGGGCGGGAATCGTCAAGGAATCCGCGCTGACGATCGTACATGAGATTTCCGACTGGGGCAAAACTGTGGAAGCCGGAGATGAAGAGAAGGTAACAGTCAGCTCCAACGTTGATGCCGCCGTGGAAGCAGCTGCCACTCTGGAGATCGCCCCGAAGACGGACGGCGATTCTTCCGAAGCCGATGACGGAAGCGACAAAGCCTGACCGTCCGACCCGTTCTTCATGCCCCAGGGTAGCCAGCCAGCCGGCAGAAATGCCGCAAGCCGGTTATCCTAGGGCATTTGTGCTTCTTTCCGCTTCGCTCTTGAACTCCAAGAGCAAAAGGAGTATGATCTGCAATTGGGACAGGAAGCCCGGTACGCTTTGCTTCCGCCTTACATAAGCTATTTCAAAACAAGATGAAGGAAGCGGTGTGCCCGTGCAGCAAGCAATTGCCATACTGGATTCAGGCGTGGGGGGACTTACGGTTGTCAAGGAAGTCATGAGACAGCTCCCCCGCGAAAAAATCATTTACTACGGAGACACCGCGCGAGCCCCGTACGGTCCCCGCTCTTCCGGGGAAGTTAAAATGTTCACGGAGCAGATTGTAGACTATCTGCTGCAGTTTGATCCCAAAATGATTGTGATCGCCTGCAATACCGCGACAGCGGCCGCACTTGACGATATAACCGCCAAAGTGGACATTCCGGTCATCGGCGTGATTCACCCCGGCGCCCGGGCCGCGATCAGCGCAACCAAGACCGGCCGTGTCGGCGTCATCGGCACCGTCGGTACGATAAATAGCGGCGCGTATACCAACGCGCTCAAGCAGCTGTCGCCTTATATCGAGGTGGTCAGCCAGGCATGTCCGGCGCTTGTCCCACTGGTCGAGCAAGGGATGTTCCGCTCGGAGAAATGCGATATCCCCGTGCGCGAATCGCTCAACGGCATCAAGCATGAGCCGATCGATACACTGATTCTCGGCTGCACGCATTATCCGTTTCTCGTCGATCCGATCGGCAGGGCGATGGGCTCCGGCGTCAAGCTGATCAGCTCAGCCGACGAAACGGCCCGGGAAATCAGCACCATTCTGTACGACAAAGGAAAGTTGGCCAGCGGCGATGCAACACCGGTGCATCAGTTCTTCTGCAGCGGCGATGCCGGCATCTTTCAGAGAATCGCAATGGACTGGCTCGGAGAGCAGATCAGACGGACTCCGGTCGTCTGGCAGGTCTCGTCGCTCGAGCCGAGCGATGTGTGAACGAACTTATTCTATACTCATTCAGGAACGGCCGGGCGGCGATTGCCCGGCCGTTCTTCTGCCGTCATGGGGGACAAGAGCATCCGCATACAATTAGAGGAACAACTCCTGCATAACGGAGAGGATGAGTGAAATGCTTGAATATGTGGTGCGCAAGGGGGATACGGTGGCCCGAATCGCCGCCGCTTTCGGGATAACGCCGGGTCATGTGATCCAGGGCAATCCCTGGGCGGCCGACCGGCCGTATCTGATGCCGGGCCAGGTGCTGTTCCTTCCTTCCGTCCAGCGGCGGCGTTATACTCCCGGAGAAGGAATACGTGTCCGGGAGGTGGCGGAATGGTTCGGCGTCGAGCCGGAGGCGCTTCAGGTGCTGAATCCCGGCCTTCCGGCGGACGGATTCTGTGTTCCCGGCCGCACGCTTGTCATCCCGGCGGGAAGACGGCCAAGGATTGTGGAGCTCAGGGGGGAGTACGGACCGCGGGAGCTTGAGGAGGACATCGACCAGCTGACGGCCAAATACCCCTTCATTCATAAAGAGCGGATTGGCTGCAGCGTGCTTGGAAGACCGCTCAATATGCTGCGTCTGGGAACCGGCCCCCGCCATCTGCATGTTAATGCAGCTCTGCATGCCAATGAGTGGCTAACCTCCCCATGCCTGCTGTCTTTTCTGGAGCAGTATGCGGCAGCCTATGCCGAAGGTCGGAGCTGGCATGGCCATAATGTGCGGCAATGGTATGACGAATGGACGGTGTGGGCCGTTCCCATGGCCAATCCGGATGGGGTCGAGCTCGTGCAGGAGGGTGCCGGTCCCTGGCATCCTCTCCGCATGGAGCTGGAGGAATGGAATGGCGGCCGCCGCAGCTTCCGCCACTGGAAGGGCAATATCCGCGGGGTCGACCTCGGAGATCAGTTCCCTGCGTTCTGGGAGGAGGAGCAGGCCCGTCGGGGAAGAAAGGGGCCGTCTCCAAGAGACTACGGCGGTCCCGCTCCGCTCAGCGAGCCGGAAGCGGCGGCTCTGGCGGAGCTGTGCCGCCGGACGCCCTTTGAGGCGGCGGTGTCCCTGCACAGCCAGGGGCAGGAAATCTACTGGAATTACCGGGGATTTGAGCCGCCGGAGAGCCGCTCCTTGGCGGAAGCGATGGCGGCGGCCAGCGGCTACCGAGCGGTGTTCCTGGAGGGAAGCGATGCCGGCTTCAAGGATTGGTTCATCCAGGAATTCCGCAAGCCCGGCTTCACGGTGGAGCTGGGATTTGGCAGAAATCCGCTGCCGCCGGAGGAGTTCGAGGATATGGCGGCCGAGACGGGACAAATACTGGCATCGCTGCTGTCCGGTTGAGTTGATCAAACCGACTGATGCAAAT
The DNA here is from genome assembly GCF_019904155.1 of Paenibacillus sinensis. Lineage (GTDB taxonomy): Bacteria > Bacillota > Bacilli > Paenibacillales > Paenibacillaceae > Paenibacillus_AQ > Paenibacillus_AQ sinensis. Next base: position 92,859 of record NZ_JAHCMB010000116.1, on the reverse strand, counting down.
CCGATTGACACAGGTCCGAATAAATGGAATTTGAAACATTTTGGCGAATGCTGCGTATTGTGAGAGGGGGAGCGGGAGTTCCCCCTTCTTCAACAAATACGGCTGAATCCTGGCCTGCCGGTAACCGGAGGAAGGATGCGGAAGGAGAACCCAATTGAAACTGAAGAAATTGCTGTCGCTCAAGGGCTGGTCCAATGTGCTGCGCGGCACCTGGCGTTATGTAGCATCTCCACGGGTATCGCTGTCGGACAAGCTATTGTTCGTAGTCCCTGTCGCCCTGTACTGGGTGCTGCCGGACGTTATGCCCTTCATGCCGATTGACGACATCGGGGTATCGATGCTGCTGATGGCCTGGTTCGTCTCCAGAATGGACCGGAAATATCCTTCGCTAAGGCACTGATCATTTTTTGGTGTTGCATTTTCAAGCTGAGTTCCTTTAAAATAGAGTACTGAGTATTTCAATACAGTGGTCAGGAGATGGACGGATCATGAAAGTTAAAATTACCCGCAACGCGGCTAAAGTGATAAAGAAACAGATGGATCTTGAGGATAACAAGGATTTGAAGCTTCGTGTGCTGATTACGCACGCCCATGGCGATCATGCCCATTATGGCCTTGATTTGGACACGCCCAAGGAGAACGACGAAGTGATCCCGACGGACAAGGAAATCGACGTCATTTTGGAGAAGAATCAGCCCCTGTTGGACGGAGTCAAGATCGACTATCTGTATTTCCCGCAGGAAGGCTTCGTCATTACGAATCCTTCGCAGGGCAACCACGGCGATCACTAATCCGGGAGCTTACCCCGGCCGAAATCGTCCGATCGTCATAGAAAGGAAATGCAATGGCTAACGATATCCGCATCTGCGACAAATGCAATTATATGAGCGTGAAGAGCGTTCTGTCCAAGCTCCGCAAAATGGCTCCGGACGCCGAGATCCAAATCGGCTGCAAGTCTTATTGCGGTCCCTGCGGCAAGCGTGCGTTCATCTACATCAACGGGCGTTATATCAGCGCGCCGACTGAGGATGAAGTTCTGAAGAAAGTGGAGCCGTTCATCAAGCAGCCCGCTGTGAAGCAGTAAGATTGGCAAGCAAGTCCAGGTTGCTGACTGGTCCGAATCCGGCCGTTGCCTGCGGTATTGAGCCGCGGTGACGGCCGTTTTGCTTGCATATGCTGGCGGGGCCGCCGGGCTTGGAGGGATTCATAGCGGGAAATGGTTTGCCCTTGACTCGAATTTCGGGTAAGCGGGGGAACATGGTATAATGTCGGTGCTGATGAAGCGCCCGGGCGCGCATCTTGTACATAGAAGGAGGAACCTACATGAAAGGTTTAACAGATACAATCCTGTTGAATAATGGCGTGGCAATGCCGCGCTTTGGACTTGGAACCTATAAGGCATCGGGCGATGAAGTAGAGCGCGCGGTAGAAGCCTCGTTGGAAATAGGATATCGCAGTATTGATACGGCATCTCTATACGGAAATGAAGCCCAGGTCGGACGGGCAATCCGGGGCTCGGGCATCCGCCGTAACGAGCTGTTCATCACGACGAAAGTCTGGAACGATGATCAGGGGTACGATAAGGCATTGGCCGCTTTTGAACGAAGCCGGGAATTGCTGGGTCTGGAGATGGTCGATCTGTACCTGATCCACTGGCCGGGAGTGACGAAATACAAGGATACCTGGCGTGCCTTGGAACGCCTGCTAGAGGAAGGCAGTGTGCGGGCGATCGGCGTCAGCAACTTTCAGATTCATCACCTCGAGGCGCTTATGCAGGTAAGCGGAACCGTTCCCGCCGTCAATCAGGTTGAACTGCATCCCCGGCTCAGACAGCGCCCGCTGCATGATTTCTGCCTGCTGAACAACATTCAGATCGAGGCCTGGTCTCCGCTGATGCGGGGGAATCTGGAAGAGCTTACCGAGCTTCAGCCGATCGCGGCCAAATACGGCAAATCACCGGCCCAGGTTATTCTCCGCTGGCAGCTTCAGTCGGACATCATCACGATTCCCAAATCCGTGACTCCTTCCCGGATCAAAGAGAACAGCGAGATTTTTGATTTTGAGCTTCTTCCCGAAGAGCTTGAGATCCTTGATTCCATGGACAAAGGAATTCGCACCGGTACCCATCCGGATGACCTGCTGTTCTAGGACAGTGATCCAGAACCGGCTCATCGTTCATGATAAACAGGGACATGCCCAACTCCCGTGAACATAAACCAGGCAGACCGCGCTGAATGCGGTCTGCCTGTTGCTTTGTGGGAGATTATTGTTATAGCAGCGCGCCGAGATACTGATACATGGCTGCAGGCATGTCTATTGGTGGATGAGGAAAGTGAGTGGCTCCTAATAACCTTGCAGCAGTATACTTATACTGCAAGGTTCTCCGAGAAAGTATATGCTATACTTTTTCCGAGGTGAAGGAATATGGAATTGTTGAAAAAAATGAATGATGCTCTGAGATATATTGAATCACATATTTATGAAAAGATAGATTTGACTGAAGTGGCGCGTATCGCTTGTTGTTCACAGTCTCACCTCCAAAGAATGTTCACTTTTATCGCCGATGTCCCGATTGCAGAATACATAAGACGCAGAAGGCTGTCGCTTGCTGCTTGTGAATTATTAAACAGCGATATCAAGATCATCGATCTTGCTTCAAAATATGGCTATGAATCACCCGAAGCCTTTACAAGGGCATTCCAGGCTTTTCACGGAGTAAATCCTACAAAAGCCCGGATTCAAGGCATATATAACAGATATGAACCCATCTCTATTGAAATAACAATTAGCGGGGGCCAGTATAATGTTGGAAAAAAACCATTGATACGGATTGAGGAACATCATCTGGAGCGTGTAGTTTCTTTCTATGTGAATTGCCGTGCTCCCGAAGAAGCGGCATGGAATCAACTCCGTGACTGGGTTGTCCGGAATGTGAATGATTATCAAGCACGAAGATTTATAGGATGTGCACCAAAAGGACATCATCCCAAGGGACAACCGCATCAACCTAACGAAGAAGAGGGTACACATGAATATTTGGCACAGATGTTTCTGCTGGAAGATGAGGGATGCCAGGAATCATTCTTAGAGGCTGCTATTTGTGATGCTCCAAAAGGATTGTTTCTGATAGGTGATGTTGTTTTGAATGAATTCCAGGCAGATGGAACAATTGATATAGGATCATCCATGCAGCGATCTTATGGAGTCATGTCTCAATGCTTGAAGGAAATGGGCGGCTATGAATTCGATCTGGCAGACAGACCTTATTATGAAGAGCATATTTTCACAAATGAGTGGTTTAGCGGTAATGGTGAGCTGGCTGGTTTTAAGCTGTGGTTACCGATCAGAAAAGTTTCTTGATTAAGAAAAAAGCCCCCGGTCCGGGGGCATTTCGCATTATTGATCCTATTGCTGCTCCGACTCTCGCGGCGGACGAGGAGGCAGCGGGCCGAGATACTGATATAACTGGCATTCGATCCGGCCGTTATATAGCTTCCGCCGCTTGTCCGCTTTTCGGCCGAAGTAATGCTCGAACTGCTTCGCGGGACTCAGCGCGAAGAAGGACCAGGTCGGAAGCTGGGCCAACATCAGGCCGAGCTGCCGGATCAGCTTCTCGACCTCCTCCTTGTCGCCAAGCCGCTCGCCGTACGGCGGATTCGTGATGAGACAGCCGTATTCGCCCTCCGGCTTCGCCTTGGCGGCCGGCAGGACGGAGAAGGCGATCTCGCCGGACAGACCCGCGCTCTTCGCGGCGGCCCGGGCGATCTCGATCGCCTTCGGGTCAATATCGCTGCCCGCAAGCTGCAGCGGAAGGTCGTCCTTAACGGCGTCGAAGGCTTCCTCCCGTGCCTGCGCCCACGCTTCGGCCGGGATGACGGGCCAGTGCTCGGACGGGAACGACCGCCGCAGACCCGGTGCGATATTCCAGGCCATCATGGCGGCCTCGATCAGGAAGGTTCCCGAGCCGCAGCAGGGGTCGTAGAGAGGGCGGCTGCCGTTCCAGCGGCTTAGCTTCAGCATGGCGGCTGCCATCGTTTCCTTAAGCGGAGCCTCGGTAATGAGCTTGCGGTAGCCCCGCTTGTGAAGCGCCGGTCCCGTCGTGTCCAGCGTGATCAATGCGATGTCGTTCAGCAGAGTCATTTCAATGACATAGCGGGGCCCGTTCTCCGGGAACCAGTCGGTGTGGTACGTCATCTTCAGCTTATCGACAATCGCTTTCTTCACGATGCCTTGAGCTGCGGGAACGCTGGTGAGCTTGGATTTATGCGAGCGTCCCTCCACGGGGAACTCGCCATGCTCCGGAATCCATTCCTCCCAAGGCAGTGCCTTGACGCCCTCGAACAGCTCGTCGAAGGTAGTCGCCGGGAACTGGCCCATCTTGACCAGCACCCGGTCCGAGGTGCGCAGCCACAGATTGCAGCGGCAAATATCAATATAGTCTCCGCTGAAGAGGACTCGGCCGTTCTCGGTGACCGTCTCGTAGCCGAGCTCGTTCAGTTCGCGGGCGACAACAGCCTCCAGACCCATCGGGGCGGTGGCGATCAACTGCAGTTTGCTCAAAAGAATCTCAACTCCATTGCTTGTAAATAGGCGGTTTATGCCTTTAAAATCTATAAGTAATCATCGGCCGGCGATTTCCGGCTCTCTTAGTATAGGCGAAGGAAAGGGACATCACAACGCCTTTTGCTTGAGGAAGGAGCCATGTACTGAACAGAAGTGCCATGCAGGGCGCTTGACCACAGCAAATGAGCGAGAAGACAGAGGATTTAGCCTTTCATACAAACAAACCGCAATAAAAGGAGAAGAAGCAAGCATGCTGAATCAGGATGAATATCAAAGACAGGAGCAATATAGCGAGCAGTTGTATGAAGAGGACGAGCTGCTCCTTAAGGTCAAGGAAGCGATTCGGGAGAACGGAATGCCGGAGGTGTCTGTGGCGCCGGGCTACGGCCGGCTCTTAAGCATGCTGGTTTCGCTCTCACGCGCGGAGGCCGTGCTTGAAATCGGGGCGCTCGGCGGATACAGCGGAATTTATCTGGCCCGGGGGCTGACTTCAGCCGGAACGCTGACTACGCTTGAGCTGAAGACGGAATATGCGGAGATGGCGAACCGGCATCTTAAGCTAGCCGGCTTCGGGAATATGGTGGAATACCGTGTCGGACCTGCCTTGGAGAGTCTGGCCGGACTGGAGCGGGAAGGGCGGACCTTCGATTTCTTCTTCATCGATGCCGACAAGGAGAATTATCCGAATTACCTGGAGTATGCGATCAGACTGGCCCGCCCGGGGGCGGTGATCGCGGGTGATAATGTGTTTTTGCGGGGACGTACGCTGAATTCCGATAAGAACGGGCCGGCTGTGCAGGCGATGAGACGCTTTAATGACACTATCGCCCGCGACAGCCGCCTGACCAGCACGATGCTGCCCGCCTATGACGGACTTGTACTCGCTATCGTGAAATAACGGCAGCAATAAGCACGCGCAAGGGACTGTAGTCTATTCAAGCTGGATAGCTCGATGAGTACGCATGGGCCAGCACTCTGATCCGGCTCGATTTATTGAATGAGTACTTTGCCCGTAAAGGCTGCCACGCCGGGACACGATGTACCTTGAAGCAGCGTAACGGGACACAGCATACCTGTGCATCAATCAAACAGCCTGTTAGGCGTCAGTCCGAATTTACAAGAGTTATCCCAAAGCCCCGTGTAGACGAACGGGGCTTGTTCCTGTTGGTCCCTCTCTTTAGCGAAACAGCCGTAGCGGGGTGGCGTCATACAATTTGAACCGGACCCAGACGGTGTTGATCAGCAGCATTGCGCCGGATACGATGAACAGTCCCTCGATCCCGATGTATCCGGCCAGAAACCCGCCGATCAGGGAGCCGGTCATGTTGCCGAGCGCCAGCGTGCTGCTGTTGAACCCGAAGGCCCGGCTTTCCTTGCCGTCCGGCGTATAAGAACGGATCAGCGCATTGACGCTCGGGAGCAGTCCGCCCATGAACACCCCCATCAGGAAGCGCACAAGTATCAGCTGCCAGACGCTTCCGACAAAAGCCTGGGGAATCAGGAACAGTGAAGTTCCGATCAAGGCGTAAGTCAGTATCCGGTGAGCGCCGATCCTGTCGCTGAGCTTGCCGAGCACCGGCGAGGCGATCATATTCGAAATCCCCGTCACCGCGCTGACGACCCCGGCCCAGAATGCGATGTTGACGGCCGTCCCGTGCAGCTTCTCCACATAGAGCGGAAGCAGGGCCATCGGGCTGATCATGGCAAATTGGATCAGGAAGGTCACGGTGAACAGGGCCGGAAGCTGGGGCACCTTCACGAGATCCTTGAGCCCCTCCATGGTGGATACCTGCGGCTTGTGCGCAGCCTCCTCGCGGTTGAAATTCTCCTTCACGAGAAAGAGCGCAAGCAGGGAAGCCAGGAAGAGCAGCGCGCCAATGACATAAAAAATCGGACGGAAGCCGATCCAGTCCGCCAGCGCTCCGCCGATCAGCGGTCCGAGTATCGTTCCGGCTACGGAGCCCGACTGCATCAGTCCCATGGCGAAGCCCATGCGGTGCTTCGGCGTCGTTCCGGAGATCAGCGAGATGGAGGCGGGGTTGAAGCCCGAAATCGTGCCGTTGAGAAGCCGGAGCAGCAGGAGCTGCCATGGCGTCTGGGCGAAGCCCATGAGCATGATGACGATAGCCATGCCGAAGCCGGAGCGGAGCAGCATGATCTTGCGGCCGTATTTATCCGATAGGGAGCCCCAGAGCGGCTGGAACAGGAAGGATGTCATAAAATTGGCCGAAAAAATAATCCCCGCCCAGACGCCGACCGCATTTCCCGTCACACCCAAATCCTGCGCCAGATATAAGGACAGGAACGGGGTAATCATCGTCATGCCGGCGTTGACCAGAAATTGTCCGAACCAAAGCACATAGAGATTGATCTGCCAGGTTTCCCATGATTTGCGTTTGTTCAATGTGCTTGTTTCACTTCCTTTCAAAATTCAAAGAGTTCACGAAGGCAACATTCCCATAGTATACCATAGTTTGACATGGAACCTGAGAAAGCCCCCGGTTAATGTCATGGTTTTGTCATGGCTTGTCAGGTGTGACTATTGTTACAGCCTTTGAAAAAGGGCATAATATATTTTGAGAAAATTTTTACTAAATCATATGGAGATTCGATCATGACCTATAACGATACTTTTATCCGCGCCTGCAAGAAGCAGGAGACGGAGCATGTCCCCGTATGGTATATGCGGCAGGCGGGCCGCTACGATCCGGAATACCGCAAGATCAAAGAGAAATACTCGCTTCTTGAAATATGCCGTCAGCCCGAGCTTGCAGCAACGGTAACCCTGATGCCGGTGCGCAAGCTGGGAGTCGATGCCGCGATACTGTACTCGGACATAATGAATCCGGTCGCGTCCCTGGGCGTGAAGTTCGATATTGTCAAAAATACCGGTCCGGTCATCGAGCAGCCGATCCGCAGCGCAGCGGACGTGGAACGGCTGAAGCCCATCGATGTCGAGGGCGATCTCGGCCATATTCTGGAGACGATCCGGATTCTCGACCGGGAGTTGGACGTGCCGCTGATCACGTTCGCCGGCGCTCCTTTTACCATCGCCAGCTATCTGATCGAAGGACGGCCGTCCAAGAGCTATTTCCGCACCAAAGAGTTGATGTATACACAGCCTGGGGTATGGCATATGCTGATGGACAAGCTCGGCGATATGGTGATCGCCTACCTGAAGGCTCACATCGCCAATGGAGGCAAAGCCTTCCAGTTGTTCGACAGCTGGGTCGGAGCGCTTGCGCCGCAGGATTTCGAAACCTATGTGCTGCCGACGATCATCCGTATTTTTGCCGAATTGAGCCATTTGGATGTACCGAAAATTTATTTCCCCGGCGTCAGCTCCGGCGAGCTTCTGCCTGCGCTGCGGAATCTTCAGGCCGATGTGATCGGACTCGATTGGCGGGTATCCCTGACGGAAGGACGCCGCAGAACGGGCGGCGGATTCGCCGTGCAGGGCAATCTGGACCCGTATGTTCTTACCGCGCCGATGGACTTGATCAAGGAGCGTGCGAAGGCGCTGATCGACGAGGGGATTTCTGAACCGGGCTATATTTTCAATCTGGGACACGGGTTGTTTCCCGAGGCTTCCCTGAACGTTCTCCGGGAGCTGACGGATTATATCCATGAGTATTCGCGGACTGCGCTGGCCGGCCGTTCCCACGTATAACTGTTGTGGACAAGAATGACTGCTGAACAAAACTGCTGTTATACTAAATCGCATGAGGTGATTCAAGGTGACTACCCAAATCGGCGTTCTCGTGATGTCTTACGGCACTCCTGAAAGTCTGGACGGTGTCGAAGCCTACTATACGCATATCCGGCGGGGCAACCCGCCCTCGCCTGAACAGCTTAAAGAATTGAAAGACCGGTACGAAGCCATTGTGGGCGGCGTGTTTCCGCTTCGGGAGAACACAGACCGCCAGGTGGAGGCGCTCCAGGAAGCGCTGAATAAGGACAACAGGGACCCTGAAGCGGAGTATGTCTGCTTCCAGGGGCTTAAGCATGCCCATCCGTTCATCGAAGACGGCGTTCAAGCCATGGCGGACCAGGGCATTAAGCGGGCGGTAGGCATTGTGCTGGCGCCGCATTATTCCGTCATGAGCGTCGGCGGCTACATCAAGCGCGCCAAGGAGAAAGCGGAAAGCCTTGGAGTCGAAATGGATTTTATCGAAAGCTATCATCTCCATCCGAAGCTGATCGAGGTGCTTGCAAGCCGTCTTTCCCGGCGCCTGGACGAGTTCGAGGAAGCGGGAGCAAGACGTGATGAGGTCCGCGTGCTGTTCAGTGCGCATAGTCTTCCGGAGCGGATTCTTGCCATGGGCGATCCGTACCGTGATCAGCTGCTGGAGACGTCGCAGGCGATTGCGGACAAGACGGGCGTGAAGAACTGGCAGTTCACCTGGCAGAGTGCGGGCAGAACGGCTGAACCCTGGCTCGGTCCGGACATTCTCGACACGCTCCGCGAGCTGAGCAAAGAGCAGGTCAAATACGTGCTCTCCGCGCCCATCGGGTTCGTATCCGACCATCTGGAAGTGCTGTATGACCTTGATATCGAAGCGCAGGACATTGCGGCCGAGCTGGACATGCGGCTTATGCGCATCGAATCGCTGAACAGTGATCCGGGCTACATGGAAGTGCTGAGCGATGTTGTCAGAAGCAAGGCGGAGCAATGGAAGGCGGACCGTTCATGAGCGGGGGGAAGAGCCGCAAGGTTGTCATTATCGGAGGCGGGCTCAGCGGACTTAGCGCCGCCTTCTATGTCCGCAAGTTCTACAAGGAAGCCGGCGTGCAGCCGGTTATCACGGTGCTTGAGAAGGAGCGGACGCTCGGGGGCAAGATCGAGACGCTGCATAAAGAGGGCTTCGTCATCGAGAAAGGGCCGGATTCCTACCTGGCCCGGAAGTCGGAAATGACCGACCTAGCCAAAGAGGTGGAGCTCGACCATGATCTGGTCACGACGAATCCGAACGCGAAGAAGACCTATATCCTGCAGCGGGGCAAGCTGCACCCGATGCCGGCCGGGCTTGTCCTCGGCATTCCGACGGAGATCCGGCCTTTCATGTCCAGCGGGCTGGTCTCCTTCTCCGGCAAAATGCGGGCCCTGATGGATTACGTGCTTCCGGCCCGCAGGTCGGAGGAAGATGAATCGCTGGGCGACCTCATTGAGCGGCGGCTTGGCACGGAAGTGCTGGAGAACATGACGGAGCCTCTGCTGGCAGGTATTTATGCCGGAGACATGCGCAAAATCAGCCTGCAGTCCACGTTCCCGCAGTTCGGTGAGATCGAGCGGCAGTACGGCAGCCTGATCCGCGGCATGAGAACGGGAAGAAAACCGCAGGAGACACATACCGGCACTAAGAAAAGCGCATTTCTGACGTTCCGTCAGGGCTTGCAGAGCCTGGTCCACGCCTTGATCCACGAGCTGCATGATGTGGATTTACGGACGCAGGCACCCGTCTTGGCGATTCATGACCGGGTGGCCGAGACCGCCGTCTATGCTCCGGGCAGTGAAGACCGCTCGCGTTATGAGGTGGAACTGGAAGGCGGAGAGCTTCTTCCCGCTGACGAAATCTACATAACGGTGCCGAACTTCGCAGCGGCCGAGCTGCTTCGCCCGCATATCAATGTGGCGGCGCTCGAGGCCGTCAACTATGTGTCGGTAGCCAATGTGGTTATGGCGTTCTCCGGCAAAGAGATGGACGGCAACTTCGACGGCTCGGGCTTTCTTGTTCCCCGCAAGGAGAACCGGAACATCACGGCCTGCACCTGGACGTCGGCCAAGTGGCTGCACACAAGCCCCGAGGGCAATGTGCTGCTCCGCTGCTATGTCGGCCGGTCGGGGGACGAGCAGAACGCGATGCTCCCGGATGAAGCGCTTGAGGAGCTTGTCCGCAAGGATTTGCGCGAGGTGATGGGCATTACGGCGAAGCCGCTGTTCACGGAAATCACGCGGCTGCCAAAGTCGATGCCGCAGTATCCGGTCGGGCATCCGGCTAATATTGCCGGTCTGCGACAGGATCTGGCTTCCCTGCTGCCGGGTGTGCATGTGTTCGGAGCCGGCTATGACGGTATTGGCATGCCGGACTGCATCAAATTCGCCAAGCTGACGGCGAAAGCTGCGGCTGAAAATCTGTGAAGCGGGTCTGGACATTTGCTGTATGTAAGGTTGAATTTTGTCTTGTAAATCTATCAAACTATCAATAGAGTGTATCATCCTTTGCGTCTTAATCATGAGCCGGCCCGGCTGAACGGGCCGGCTTTTGCTATGCCCGGCGGGGGATTCTACTTCATAGATTGTGATATAATGAAACGAGTTTAGCAGGAAAAGGAGCTCTAGTTAATATGTATTCCCCCAGATCCAGCAAAAAAAGAAGCAAAACAACACGCAAGCAGCGCCGCAGCCGGGTATGGTCCTGGATCAATATCAGCCTTATGGTGCTGATTACGATTCTGCTGATCTATTATTTCTACAGCGGGCATGCGCGGGTCGACGGCGCGCCGCCTGAATCCGGCGCGCAAGAGACGCCAGCGGCGGCTGTCAGCCCGCCGCCGCAGCCGTCCCCGGCGGCGTCCGCCATCGCCGCCGCGCCGTCGCCGTCTCCGAAGGCGACGGCGAAACCATCCCCGGCCGCCGCTTCGCCTGCGGCCGCCCCCTCAGCGGAGGCTTCGCCATCCGCTGCAACGCCTGCGTCCGCCGTTCAGGCGGCGGACGAATCCGCGGCTGAAGCGAGTCCGTCACCTGCGGACTCGCCTCAGCCGTCAGCCGATGCGGGCGAAGCCCCCGCTTCGGCTGACGCCGCACCGCCGGCCGAAGGCTCCGGCGGAAGCGGAGAGATCGCCGGGCTGCCGGCCGGCGAGAAGGGCGCCGTCACGATCAGCTTCGCCGGCGATGTCATGTTCGCCGGCAAGGTCGGCGAACTGCTGGGCAAGCAGGGCTACGGCTATCCGTACGGCGCGCTGAACGGTCTCTTCAAGCATGACGATCTATCGGTCGTCAATCTGGAGACGCCGGTGACGACGCGGGGCACAGCGGCGAACAAAACCTATGTGTACCAGTCCTCGCCCCAGGCGCTGGCTCCCCTGAAGGCGGCGGGCATTGACGCTGTCAATCTGGCGAACAATCACACGCTCGACAAGGGCGAGCAGGGACTTCTGGATACCTTGGACAATCTGAGCAAGGCCGGCATTCCTTATGTCGGCGCCGGGAAGAACGCCTCAGAAGCTTATTCAGCCCAGTATTTCAAGCGCAACGGCGTCACGATTGCCCTGCTCGGTTTCACAAGGGTAATGCCGGAAGCAAGCTGGGCGGCAGGCAAGAGCAAGCCGGGCGTCGCGTCGGCTTACTCGCTGGATGCGGCAGTTCAGGCGATTGCCGCCGCCAAGAAGAAGGCGGATATTGTCGCCGTAGTCGTTCACTGGGGCCAGGAGCGGGTGAACAATTACAGTGAGCAGCAGCAGTCGATGGGCCACAGCTTCATCGATGCGGGGGCCGATCTGGTCATCGGCGGGCATCCGCATGTGCTTCAGGGCATCGAGCCTTATAAGGGCAAATGGATTGCCTACAGCACGGGCAACTTCATTTTTTCACGCTCTTCAGTGAAGACAACCTGGGAAAGCGCCGTGTTTCAGGCGAAATGCACCGCCAAAGGCCAATGCTCCATGAAGCTGATCCCTGTGGATGCCGAGCTTGGACGGCCTGTCCCGATGAACGAGACGAGCGGTCAGGCGCTGCTGAAACGCATGGAATCTCTGTCCGCGGGAAGGGTAAATATCAATAAGAACGGCATGGTAACGGATGCCGGAAGATAGTTTGGGCCTGCCACCATCCAATCAGGAGGGCTTCGAGATGAACCATAATTTATGTGTTGCCCATCGGGGATTCTCCGGCAGAGCGCCGGAGAACACGCTGGCAGCCATCCACAAGGCAATGGAGCTGCCCTTTGTGACCTGGATGGAGATCGACGTCCAACTGACCAAGGACGGGGTTCCCGTCGTCATCCACGACTATACGCTGGACCGCACCACGAACGGACACGGTAAGGTGAAGGATATGATCTACAGCCATATCCGGCGGCTGGACGCCGGGTCATGGAAGAGCCGGGACTTCCGCGAAGAACGTATCCCGGCACTTGAAGAAGTGCTGGAGTTGTGCCGGGGCAGGCTGAAGCTCAACATTGAGCTGAAAAATTCGGGGAATCTGTATCCCGGCATCGAGCGCAAGGTTTCGGAAATGCTGTCTGCCTGCGGCATGAAGGAAGAGGCGGTGCTGACTTCGTTCGATCCCGGCACGCTTGACCGGATCGGAGAAGCGGACCCGTCCGTACGGAGAGGACTCATCTTCGATTCCCGTTGGGGCGATCCCGCCGGGCGTGTACGGGCGCTTGGCTGCTCCTTTTTATCCATCAGCTTCTCCCGTCTGACGCCAGGACTCGCCCGGTTCCTGTCAGGACGCGGTATCGGGATTATGGCCTGGACGGTGAATAAGGCAAAAGAGATGCGTCGCCTGGCGGACATGCATTCTGATATAATGATATGTACGAACCGTCCGGACATATGGGGCGAGACGTTCTTGGAAGCTTGAAGCATAACCAATAACCGACGGAAAGAGAGCTGAATGTTCATGTGTGCTGCTGTAAACAACCTGTACTGTGTAGGAAGAAATTATAAGCTTCATGCGGAGGAGCTTGGCAACAAAGTGCCGACCGAGCCGCTTATTTTCATGAAGCCTTCCCATGCGGCCGTACCTCTCGACAAAGAAACCATTCAGCTGCCCAAGACTTCCGGACAAGTCCATTACGAAGGCGAGCTGGTCATTCGGATCGCTCGCGACTACAAGCCTGGCATGACCGTAGCTGAGCTGGTGGACGCCATGGCACTGGGTCTGGACTTTACGCTGCGGGATATCCACAACGACCTGCAGAAGAAGGGGCTTCCCTGGACTCCGGCCAAGGGCTTCCGAAACGCGGCGCCTCTGACTCCGTTTATTGATTTCCCCCCGGTGGAAGATTTGGAAGCGACCGATTTCACCGTGATCAAGAACGGCGAGGAAGTGCAGCGCGGGAACATCAAGAACATGATTTTCCCGCTGCAGACTATCGTGGATTTCGTCGGAACCCGCTATGGGCTGGGCAAAGGCGATGTTATCTTCACCGGAACGCCAGCCGGCGTGGGGCCTACGGTTGCGGGCGACTCTTTTGAGCTGTATTGGGGCGATCGGCTGATGGGCACCTGCCTGATCGGATGATTGTGGTCTTCTACGATCTGAAAGCGAGTTGACGACATGCTGTGGATCATCGGCTTGCTCGGCGCCCTGCTGGTAGCCGGAGCGGCTTACATGAAAGGCTCGCTGAGCTTGTCCGGAATGGTGGCCGCCGTCCTGATGGGCACGGTTTATTTCGGAGCAGGCAGCGCCTTCTGGTTCGGCATTCTGCTGCTGTTCTTCATATCCTCCAGTCTGCTGTCGAGGCTTAAGGCGGACCGCAAGGAGGAGCTGGAACGGGATTACGCGAAGACCGGCCGGCGTGATGCCGGCCAGGTATTCGCGAATGGCGGTCTAGGCATGCTGTTTGTGCTGCTGTACGCGATCTCGCCGCAGCCGGTCTGGCAGTGGCTCTTCATCGGCGTTATGGCGACCGTAACGGCGGATACGTGGGCAACGGAGTGCGGCACCCTGAGCGCGAAGCCGCCCCGGTCGGTTCTGACCGGCCGGGTGCTGCCGACCGGGGCCTCCGGGGGTGTGTCGCTGCCGGGTACACTGGCGGCCGCAGCAGGCGGGCTTATGATCGGCGCTGCCTCCTGGGTTCTGGGAACCTGGTCCGGAATGGAAACCGGGGGTTTGGTCGTTTGGTCTGCTGCCGGACTTGTGGGCGGACTGGTCGGCGCTTTCGCCGATTCGCTGCTCGGCGCGACGGTCCAGAAGATGAATCGCTGCACAGTATGCGGCCGCGAGGTGGAGAACTCCGTGCATTGCGGGAAGCCGACGGTTCATGCGAGAGGCTGGCGCTGGATGAGCAACGACGCCGTGAACGCGCTAAGCTCCCTTGCGGGCGGTGCCGCCGCTCTGCTGATCGGCGGCCTGAGCTGAGCAGGGGGCTTTTTCTTTTATTGTTTGAATGTTTGTGCAGGCGAGGGGGTGAACCGCTCTGAGAAAGATATCCGAGCATAAGCATGCGGCGATTCTGGATGCGGCATATGAAGTGTTTGGAGCCGAGGGGTTCCATGAAGCGAAGATTTCACAGGTGGCCGAGCTTGCGGGAATCGCCAAGGGCACGGTTTATCTGTATTTTTCGAGCAAGGAAGAACTGTTCATGGCCGTGACCCGCAGGGACTGCGATGAATTTCTGAACGGGCTGCGGGACCGGCTGGACGGGCTGCGGGATCTGTCTGGCTGTCTGTCACTGATTGCGGGCCATCATCTGATGTATTATTATGAACGAAAGCGCCATACGAAGCTCTTCTTCCGGACTTCGGGCAGCAGCCCGGAGCTGATAGCGTATATGGCTTCCTTCATCAAAGATTATATGGAAGTTGTGATGGAGGTGCTGATGCAGGCTGGAACAGCCGAACCTCAGTTGATGGCACAGGCCTTTATCGGCTCTCTGGATAGACTGAAGATGGATATTCTGCTGGAGCCGTCCTTTACGGAAGAAGATGTGGTCAAGCGGGCGGAGTTCGCAGCCGGTCTGTTCCTTCGGGGAGCCGGCTGCGGTACGGGCATGTCGTCCGGAGAGGCCAAGGATGGCGCCGGACAGGGGCATGAGTCCTCAATTTATGGCACGGAAGGCGAGAAATCATCATGAATATAATGACCGTAGAACATCTGGCCAAGAGCTACGGAGAGAAAGTGCTGTTTGACGACGCGTCGTTCGGGATGGATGAACGCGACAAGATCGGAGTGATCGGCGTCAACGGGACAGGCAAATCGACGCTGCTGCGGATCATTGCCGGAGTCGAGACAGCCGATGCGGGGCAGATCGCCATCGGCAACGATGTCCGGGTCCAATTTCTGTCGCAGAATCCTCCATTCAATCCCGACTATACCGTGCTGCAGCAAGTATTCGCAGGAGATAATCCGGAGCTTGCGGTGATGAGACGGTATATGGAGACCACAGCTCTGCTGGAGGCCGATCCAGGCAATGCCAAGCTGGAGCAGGAATTGGTGCGCCGCAGCCAGGAGATCGATGCGGCGGGCGTCTGGCACCTCGAGAGCGAAGCGAAGAGCGTCCTGTCCAAGCTGGGAATTCAGCGCTTTGACGAGAAGATGAGCGCGCTCTCCGGCGGACAGCGCAAGCGTGTCGCGCTTGCCGCGGCGCTGATCACACCGTCCGAGCTGCTGATTCTCGACGAGCCCACGAACCATATTGATACGGCTTCTGTCGCCTGGCTGGAACAGTATTTGCAGAAGCGGCGCGGCGCCTTGCTGATGGTTACCCATGACCGCTATTTTCTGGAGCGGGTCGCCGGAGTCATGCTGGAGCTGGATCAGGGTCGTATATTCCGCTATGAGGCGAACTATTCCCGGTTCCTGGAGCTCAAGGCCGAGCGCGAGGAGAGGGAGGCGGCGTCGGAACAGAAGCGCCGCAATCTGCTGCGCAGCGAGCTTGCCTGGATTCGGCGGGGCGCAAAGGCGCGTTCTACGAAGCAGAAGGCGAGAATCGAGCGCTTCGAGAATCTGAAAGAGCAGACGGGCATCACGCCTTCAGGCCAGCTGGAAATCTCTGCTGCATCGACCCGATTGGGCCGTAAAATTCTGGAGATCGAGCATCTATCCAAGTCGCTCGGAAACCGGATCTTGATCCCGGACTTAAGCTACATCGCCGTTCCGCGGGACCGCGTCGGCATCGTCGGACCGAACGGCAGCGGCAAATCGACGCTCTTGAATCTGATCGCCGGCAAACTTCAGCCGGACAGCGGGGAGGTCGTACTGGGACCTACCGTCAAGCTCGGCTATTTCACGCAGGAGCATCAGGAGATGGATGATTCTCTCCGGGTGATCGAGTACATCAAGGAAGAATCGGAGGTGGTGAAGACCGCCGACGGTTCCTCGATTACGGCGGCCCAGATGCTGGAACGCTTCCTGTTCCCGCCCGCCATGCAGTGGACGCCGATCTCCCGCCTGTCGGGCGGCGAGAAACGGCGGCTCTACCTGCTTCGCGTGCTGATGGGGGCGCCCAATGTGCTGCTGCTGGACGAGCCGACCAATGACCTTGATATTGGCACGCTGGCCATTCTGGAAGACTACCTGGATGAATTTCCCGGTGTCGTGCTGACCGTATCGCATGACCGGTTCTTCCTTGACCGGACGGTGGACAAGATCATCGCCTTCGAAGACGGTAGCATCCGGGTGCATGTCGGCGACTACAGCGAGTATGAGGAATGGGTGGTCGCCAATGTGCCGGCCCGGAGCGCTGCTCCTGCGGGCAAGACTGTTCCGACCGCGCAGAGCGGAGGAAGCCAGGCTTCAGGGATGGCGGCGGTCGATGAGCGAAAGGCTCCTGCCGCGCCTGCGAAGGAGAAGCTGAAATTCTCGTTCAATGAGCAGCGGGAGTACGATGAGATCGACAGTCTCGTCGAGAAGGCGGAGGCGCGGCTTGTTTCCATCGCGGCGCAGATGGAGGCCGCTTTTGCAGATTCCGCCAAGCTTCAGGAGCTTATGCAGGAGCAGCAGGCTGCCGAGGCGGAGCTGGAGCGGCTGATGGACCGCTGGACCTACCTGAATGAGCTGGCGGAACGAATTGCCGCGAGCAAATCCTGACAGATTCTGCCAGAAGGGGGATCGGCCATGCGCTTGAAGCTGGAGGAAGCGGTTCGGCTGCGTGAAGCGGGGCGCGCGGATGAGGCAAGAGCGAAGCTGATATTGCTGCTGGAGGAATACGAAGCCTGCCGTACACCCTACGGCATAACGCCTGTGGAAGGTAATCCCATTAGCGGCCAGCCCGCTTGGAATCGGGTTACGGAAGAGGATTACCTGTACGCAGAGCTGCTGTACCAGATCGCCTGGTGTCATGATGTCCTGGGGCTGGAGCGCCAGGCAGTGCCTTACTATGAACGTGGCCTGTCCGCAGGATTGGCCGAACATCTTCGGCCCGGCGCCCTGTTGGGGCTGGGCAGTACATACCGGACGCTTGGCGAATACGACAAGGCCAGAAGCCTGTTTGAGCAGGCTATGGCTGAATATCCCGAGCACCGCGAGCTTCGCGTTTTTTACGCCATGACGCTGTATAATCTCGGGAAGCATGAGCGGGCGGCGAGTATTCTTCTTCATTTGCTCGCCGGCACCTCCGCTGATCCGGGAATTGCGGAATATGCGAAGGCAATCGCCTTCTACGCCGACAATCTTGACCGGAAGTGGGAGTAGAGCCATTGCTTCCGCACTTTTTTGAAGACAAAAAAATCAAAAAATGAGGTGGCTGCTTTGACGTATGATTTTGACCGTGTCCTGGACCGGACCAACACGCATTCCTACAAATGGGATCAAGCCGAGAAGTTGTTCGGAAGCAAGGATATTTTGCCGCTGTGGGTAGCGGATATGGATTTTGAAAGCCCGCCTGCGGTCAAGGAAGCGCTTGTCCACCGTGCTGAACATGGCATTTACGGCTACAGCATCAGCAGCGAATCGTACATAGAGTCGATTCAAGGCTGGTTCGGAACCCGGCATGGCTGGGATATCCCGTCGCAGTGGATCGCGCAGTCTCCGGGTATTGTCACAACGCTGAGCCTTGCGGTCGATCTATTCAGCGAGCCGGGGGCCGAGGTGATTCTTCAGTCTCCGGTCTACTACCCGTTCTATGATGTGATCAAACTGAACGGCCGCAAGGTTGCCGACAATCCGCTTGTCATCCGGAACGGTCGTTACGAGATGGACTACGAGCAGCTGGAAGGTCTGATGAAGAACGGCGCCAAGCTGCTGCTGCTGTGCAGCCCCCACAATCCGGGTGGCCGGGTATGGGAGCGCGAGGAGCTGCTTCGTCTGGGCGAGCTCTGCCTGCAGTACGGCGTAACTGTCGTCTCCGACGAGATTCACTGCGATCTGGCGCTCCCCGGCCACAAGCATATTCCATTCGCCTCCCTGTCCAAGGAAATCTCGGATATCACGCTGATGGCGCTGGCGCCTACGAAGACGTTCAATCTGCCCGGTATTCATTCCTCGTTCATCGTGGCGTCCAGTCCTGAGATCAAACGGAAATTTGAAGCACGGATCAAGACACTGAGCCTTCATATGGCCAGCTATTTCGCTCAGGACGCCGTTGAAGCCGCCTACCGCAAGGGCGGAGAGTGGCTGGATGAGCTGATTGCTTATCTGAACGCCAATATCGAATATGCGGTCAATTATCTGGCCCAGAATCTGCCCCAGGTCAAACCGATGAAGCCTGAAGCTACTTATTTGCTGTGGGTGGACTGCCGGAATCTCGGTCTCGATGGTGCAGGCTTGAAGAGACTGATGTACCGTGAGGCAGGGGTCGCATTTAATGAAGGCTCGGTATATGGCAGCGAGGGAGAAGGCTATCTCCGGATCAATGTTGCCTGCCCGAGATCCATTCTGACAGAGGCGCTGGAGCGCTTCTGCAAAGCGGCCACGAGTTACGTGAAATAAGGATAAGGGAAATCCCCAGCCGGGTTTCGGCTGCGGTTATCGAAAGGCATTCGGCTCGCCAAGAGCCGGATGCCCTTTGTATATAACCGGAATACTTAGAGTTGAAGTTACGGGAAGAGAAGGGAATGAGCCAATGTTATGACATTGCAAGCGGAATCCGATCTGAAAAATCTGCTGCATGAAGTCCCGCGAAGATTTCGGCAGTTTGGCGATGAGGAAGTGAAGAAGCCCCGCGCCGAGGGCAAATGGTCGCGTCTTCAAGTATTGGGGCATCTGTGCGATTCTGCCATGAACAATCTCAATCGCTTCGTATCGATTCAGGGCCAGTCCGGGCCGCTGATTATTGCTCCATACAACCAGAATGTTTGGGTGGAAGCCGGGCGGTATAACGAAGCGTCTGCCGAAGAGGTTCTGGCGTTGTGGGTCAGCCTCAATCAATCGGTTCTGCGCGTGGTGTCCGGCCTGCCCGAATCGGTGCTGCCGCAGCTATGCCGTCTTCCTGACGGGACCGAGGTTAGTCTTGAATGGCTGATCGGGGACTATGTGGACCATCTGAAGCATCATTTGGAGCAGATTTTTCCCGGTGATCGGTGGGATTAGAGAGATTTATGAAAAACGGCATTTCAGAATTTTATATCTGAAGTGCCGTTTGATTTTTATTCGATGGATTGTTTAATTTCACTTATCATGTAGCTGGCAAAGACTTTTAACTTTTCAATATCAAATTCGGAATTATCTGCGGTTCCACAGTATTCATTAAGACAGCGTTGGATATCTTGACGATACTCTGAGGGCAATACACATATCCCCCACTCTCCACCTTCTTTTTTAGAAGACACAACCCCTTCTTTAAGAAAGTACAGCACTCGGCAAAGATTCAGTGTGAAATACACAGGCGATTCGATGATATCTGTTGACGCACTCTCTATATCTGAAAAGATTGACTTAACATAATACTGCTGATCAATTGGATAAAAAACCTCTCGAATTGCTTTGCCGTATAACTCAATCCCTCGATGATAGGCAACAACAATATGAGCTGCTAAGTCCGGGTCTTCAAATCCTCCGCAGATGTAATTCTCATCGGTTTGATATTTCTCTCGATGGTAGTCAGAGTAGTGAAACTCAAATGGTGTCGGGTAAAGAAAGTCTTTTAAGTAGGATTCCAGAATAATGCTTAACTCAATTCCACGTTCATTGGGCAAGCTTTCGTGGAGTGCTAGAAGTTTTTTTGCAATACGCTTACAATTTTCAGTTGATAGCTTCTCCTGAGCAACAATCAATAGGTCGATATCACTTTGATTGGGGTTGAAGCATCCCATTGCCAGAGAACCGTGTAGATAAACACCAACCAAATTACTGCCCATTTCCTCTTTAAACAACTCTACGGCACGATTTAAATAATACTGTGTGTCCAATTGTACCCCCCTAACCGAAGCATTTTCCTAATATTTTGCATCCGAAAAAGAGAACCCGGCCGCTTTCGGCAGGCCGGGCTGTATGGCATGTCTTAGTTCGCTCCCACGTAGGCGGCGAGCAGCTTGGCCGTATTAAGCACGGCCTGCTTATGTGTACGCTCCATGGAGTGGGACGCGTGGACCCCCGGGCCGATCAGTGCGGCCCGGATATTCGCTCCGCCACGGAGGGCGGCGGAAGCGTCCGATCCATAATGCGGATAAATGTCTACCGCATGGGCGATGCCGAGACCGTGAGCCAGGTCGATGAGCTTGCCGGTCATGATGTAATCGTACGGCCCCGAGGAATCCTTGGCGCAGATCGAGACATCTGTTTCCTTGCAGTTCAGGTCATCGCCCAGAACACCCATATCGACAGCGATCAGCTCGCTGATCTCGCCGGGTATCCAGGAAGCGCCGTGCCCGACTTCCTCGTAATTCGAGATGAGCAGCTTCAGATTATGCAGCGGTTTCCAGCCTTCACGCTTGATGCTCTCCAGCAGACCGAACAGGGCTGCTACGCTGGCCTTGTCGTCGAGATGGCGTGATTTGATGAACCCGCTCGGTGTAAACACCGGCCGCGCCTCGAACGATACGAAATCGCCGTGCCCGATGCCGAGCTTCAGCACATCGTCCTTGCTGTTAACGATTTCGTCGATGCGGACCATCATGTTCTCTTCCGCACGCTTGATGTCCCGGGCTTCGGCAGGGTATGCATGAGCGGAAGGACGAGTGGAAAGGATGGTTCCCGTGTAGGTCAGCCCGCTTCGGGTGTGAATCTGACAGTACTCATTCTCGATGCTGTACATCGTGAATCCGCCAACCGAGGTCAGGCGGAGCGTGCCGTCCGTGCGAATTGAACGAACCATTGCTCCCAGCGTATCGACATGGGCGCTCAGTCCGATGGTCCGGGACGGGTCGAGCCCGCCCACACTGAGGATCAGGCCGCCTTTTTCATTCCAGGACAGGGCGACACCAAGCGCAGCCGCTTCTTCAGCCAGGAGCTTCAGGATGGTGTGGGTGTAGCCGGTCGGGCTTGGCGTTTCCAGCAGCTTCTTGAGAATCGAAAGTATATAGGTTTCATTGGGTTGAATGGTTAGCACAGGCACACAAACAGCCTCCAATCTGATTCTGGGATGTAATCATATCTGCTTCAATTGTAAGTGGTCTTGGGGTCCGTAGCGAATCCGTCGGCGGACGGCATCTCGGACGGGACGGGTTGTGCCGTCTCCAATACGGCGAGTCTTCCCTGAGCTTCCGTCAACTCGGCAGTGAGAGCCTTAATTCTTCGCTGCTGCTTGTACCCCCGGAAGATTCCATAGAAACCGGCGATAATGGCACCGATCAGCGCGCAGCCGAGGATAACCAGAATCAGCGGGATCGAGATCAGGCTGAACCCGAAATTGACCTGCACGGGATCGACATTGATCACGGCGAAGAGGGCGACCAGCAGGGCAAAGAGCAGACCTAATATAATGGACCATTGATTTCTCATAAACTGCCTCCTTCAGGGCTGTATTCACGCAGATGTAATCACGGAAAAAGCCCATTCTTAAAACCCTTACCCCAAATTGGGGTAAGGGACGCGGCCATGACGGCCGGTCCGGGCGAACCCGGCCGGATGTCAGTATTACTTGGTCAGTTCTTCCATCTGCTCGATCACATTCTCGAAGACGCTCATCGCTTCGCGGATCGGCTCCGGTGACGACATGTCGACACCCGCTTTTTTCAGAATATTGATCGAATAGTCGCTGCCGCCGCTCTTCAGGAAGCCCAGGTAGCGGTCAACCGCCGGCTTGCCTTCCTCCAGGATTTGCTTGGAGAAGCTGGTGGCCGCCGAGAAGCCTGTCGCATATTTGTAGACATAGAAGCTGTTGTAGAAATGAGGGATGCGGGCCCATTCCATTTCGATATCTTTATCCACGACCATGTCCTTGCCGTAGTATTTCTCGTTCAGCTTGTAATAGATGTCCGACAGATCCTGCGGTGTAAGCGATTCGCCCTTCTCGGCGCGTTCATGCACGATTTTCTCGAACTCGGCGAACATCGTCTGACGGAACACCGTTGTGCGGAATTGATCGGCATAGTAGGTGAGCAGGTACATTTTCTCCTTCTTGTCGGTCGATTTCTCCAGCAGATAGTGCATCAGCAGCGCTTCGTTCGTAGTCGAGGCCACCTCTGCCAGGAAGATCGTATACTGCGCATCGCGGTATTTCAGCGTAGTGTCCGAATAGTAGGAATGAAGCGCGTGACCCATTTCATGCGCCAGCGTGAACATGCTGTTCAGGTTGTCGTTATGGTTGAGCAGCACGTACGGGTGCGTGCCGTAGGCTCCCCAGCTGTACGCGCCGGTTCGCTTATTCTCGTTCTCATAGACATCGATCCAGCCGTTGTCATAGCCTTCCTGGAGCGTCTTGAGATAGTCCTCGCCAAGCGGCTTCAGGCCTTCCTTCGTGATTTTCTTGGCTTCTTCAAAAGAAATGTCCAGCTTGTATTCATCCACCAGCGGAGCGAACAGATCGTACATATGCAGCTCGTCGACGCCGAGGAGCTTCTGGCGCAGCTTCATGTAGCGGTGCATCAGCGGCAGGCTCTCATGAATCGTGTCGATGAGGTTCGTGTACACCTCTTTGGAGATATTGTCGCCGAACAGGGACATTTCCAGAACGGACGGGTACTTGCGCACCCGCGAGTAGAAGACGTTCTTGTTGACGTTCGCGCTGAGCGTCGCGGCGATGGTGTTCTTCTGCTTGGCATAAGTGTCGTATACCGCTTTGAATGCGCTGCGGCGTACTTCGCGGTCCGGACTCTCCAGGAATTTGATGTAGCTGCCATGGGTCAGCTCCACTTCCTTGCCGTTCTCGTCCTTAATTTTGGGGAACTTGAGATCGGCGTTGTTCAGCATGCCAAAAATATTCTGCGGCGCCTGAGACAGCGTGCCGACTTGCGCGAGCAGCGCTTCTTCGGCTTTGGACAGGATATGTGCCTTCTGCCGCTTCATTTCGGTCAGGGTGAAGATGTAATCCGATAGAGCCTGGTCCGCAATGAACTCATCAAGCTTCTCGTTCGGCAGCGCCAAAATTTCCGGCGTTACATAGGAGAGAGCTTCGCCCGCATCGACGCTGAGTTTCTTCGCTTTCTGGGACAGTGCCTGATAGACGGGATCGGCAGTATCCTCGTCCTGACGCATATGCGCATATACATAGAGGCGTTCGGTCTTGAGAGACAAATCGTCGTCCAGTTCGAAGCATTCCTTCAGGGCGGCGGCATCTGTCAGCTTGCCCTGGAATTTGGAGGCTTCCTCGATCAGCTTCTTGGTTTCATCATAGGTCCGGTCCCATTCCTGCTGGTTCGCGAACATATCTTCCAGCTTCCAGCGGTTCTCTGCGGGCACTTCACTTCTCTTCAATAATTGTTCCATGGGAATCCTCCTTAAATGGTGGGATGAGTTCTGCGATGACTGCGGTCTGGCGGCGGCAGGGGAGATACTTCCCGGCAGCAGCGAGATCGCAAGCAGAATGGCGCAAGATTTGGCGGCGAAGGGCATGCTGGCGGCCTCCTGTTTCTATAGGTCCTCCTAGTATCCCCTTGCAGTCCGCTGGTTATGAATCGGTATAAGAGATCCTTGCCATTGCCCGGCCGCTTGCGGGATCAACCCGCCAGAAAGGCGACGATGACAAAGACGAAAGCCAGCGCAATCAGGATGACAGATATAAGTGCCAAAACCCGTCTCCATTTGGGATCAAGACGGTCTTTGGTCAAAATGAGCACGGCTCCTAGACAGAGAACGGCGACGATATAAATGACAAGACTTTCGTTGTTCATTCCTACACCTGCTTGAATGCCGCTATAATGCGAATGTATTCTTCTTCATTATCTTTATAGGATTCTTTGTTGAACCTATTGTGCACCCATTGCATCATCGCCGGCCGGCTCATGAAGGTATGCGTTTCTTCGCCCCATTGGTCCGAAATTTCCCGGAGGATGATATAACGTCCCTGGACTTCCACCGTCATCATATTCCATTTGTCCGTTTTGTAGATTTCGTGTTTTTTGATCATAGTAGTCCCACCCTGGCGATATTTGGTTTTGGGTAAATGATAACGCACCCGAGAAGGGAAAAGCAAATAAATTCACCGCGTATACCGCCGATGGATTGCTTTACCTGTTAGCTTGAAGTATAATGTAGATATTCGCCATATATGGCGGCATTTTTAGGAGGTTGTTCACTTGAAAGGTACAGTTAAATGGTTTAACGCAGAAAAAGGCTACGGCTTCATCCAAGTAGAAGGCGGCGAAGACGTATTCGTACATTTTTCCGCAATCCAGGGAGACGGCTTCAAGACTTTGGAAGAAGGCCAATCCGTTGAGTTCGAAATCACGGAAGGCAATCGCGGACCGCAGGCAGCTAACGTAATCAAACTGTAAGCCAAAGCCGAAGGGGTAATACCTTCGCTCTGAATATACTTGATTGAATAGGCTTCTGAACAAGGCGTTATCTCGCAACGTACGCTCAAGACACAGTTCCTCAGGAACTGTGTCTTCTATTTATTGAACCGTTTAAAGGCCCGGTTCTCTTCATTGAAGAGAACCGGGCCTTTAAACGTCTTGCTCCCATAGACCGCCTGTCTATTGAATCACAGTCAGGATGTCGTCGATTTCTTTGCGGGCAACGGATTTGGGATGAACGGCAGGATGCCCGAGCGCTACGGCCATATTGATCTGCCGATCCTCCGGTATGCTGAGATAGTGCCGCAGGTTGGACTCGGCCAAAAGCACGGGACCTGTCATTGGACAAGTAGCCAATCCCTTGGCATGGGCGGCGAGCATCAGATTCTGGATCGCAAGGCTGCTGCTCTTGATGCCTTCCTCTGCCCAAATTTCCGGACTTCCGAATTCCAGTGGATCGAAGATCCGTTCGCGGAATTTGGATGTATAAGGGGTAGCCAGGCAGATGATCAGGGCCGGTGCGCTGCCGAACGCCGTGGCATAGGGGCCGAAGGACTTGACCATCAGCTTCGCTTCCCGGGCAAGGCCGCGTTCTTCCGAAGAGGCCGCGATTTCATGAAGCCGCTCCCAGGTAAAGGCTTCAATGGCTTTAATCTTGTCGCGGTTCAGAACCGCAATGAACTCCCAGGTCTGTGAATTGGTATCGCTGGGCGCGTAGCGGGCGCAATCGATAATATCCCGGACATCTTCCAGCCGAATATCGTCGTCGCTGAAATCACGGATGCTGCGCCGCGAGACGGCCAGTTGTTTGAACTCTTCAAAGGTCATGACCGGATGCTCCTTCCGATATTGTAACCAGGTACTAATACCTGATGCTTAATACTATTATAGCGTAACTTTCCCCAGGTGAGAAGTTTCTCCTCCTTCGGGGCTATCAGGGAGCGGCTTGGCAAAGGGCACTGGTTCCCGGGCCGTCAAGATTGATGAACCTGCCAGCCAGCGCCGGGCCATAAATCCTGCGGCGGCGACCACCGCCAGCAGGGCGGCTGTCCGGTAGAACACGGTCATTCCCCAATGCTGATAAATCAGCCCGCCGAACGCTCCGCTTAAGAGTCCGGACAAGCTGGACCACATGACGGTATAGACCGCCATCCCGGTTGCACGCAGATGATCCGGGATCAGGCGTGTAATGTAGCGGACGGAGGTGACATAGAAGATGCCGAAAGTAACGCTGTGCATAAGCTGGATCAAAATAACGAGTACAGGCTGCTGGGCGGACGACATCAACAGAAATCTGAGTCCGAACATCAGGCACGCCACAACGAGCAGAGGGACTTCCTTGAATTTGTCGCCGTACTTGCCAAGCAGAAACAGCACCGGTATTTCGGACAGGGCGGAGGCGAGCAGCGCCCAGCCGATCAGTTCTTCCCCAGCTCCCAGGTGTTTCATGCTAACCGTCAGAAAGGCGTCGTTCATCCGGTAGCTGAGCGCAAGTACAAAGACGCATGCGAAGAACCAGATAACTTCTCTTCTTAGCAAAATAGCCCGCAGCCCCTTCGCAGCATCCGGTGTACGGTCAGCTTCATCAGCTGTCTTTCGGGAGCGTTTCCGACCGGCATCTCGCAGCAGAAGAGCAATGCCCAGGGATACGGCTATAATGATCGTGCACAGCGTTATGCTCCAGGATATACCGAGAGAACGCAGCAAATAGCCCATCGACAGCGCGAAGAAGGCGTATCCAAGGGAGCCGAACAGACGAATGGTAATGAAATTGCGTCCCCGCCGTTCCGCAGTCTGGATGGCCATTGTGTCTGCAAGCGGATAGACCGGGTAATAGAAGAAATAAAAGCAGGATAGGATAACCATAACGGTTGAAAATTCTGTTGCCTGAGAGAGGAGCAGCGCGGTAACAAGTTGGCCCGCCAGCAGAATGAACATGATTTTGCGAACGGTTCCCAGCCGGTCGCTTAACATGCTCCAGAAGAGATTGGACAGCATGGAGATCAGCGGACCGATGGAGTAGAGTACTCCGACCTGGGCGCTGCTGAAGCCGAGGTGGCTGTAAAAGAGCGGGAAATAGGACAGCGCGAGCACGCAAGTCCCGTAAATGGCGAACATGAAGAATCGCAGCCAGTTCTGGTCGGCGAAGCCTCCATCTTGCTGCTGCATCAGAAACACCTTCCCGAAATCCGCTCAGTGTGTAAACCTGAAGTAAAATTCATGTAAAAATACACTCCCCGGAATGAAATACGGTTAGTATAACATAAAGTACTTTGGATTAGGGATGCGCTTTCTATTCTCTTAGATTTTGCAGGGCGCTCTGAAAGTGATTTTGTTGTTTGTACTAACGTTTGACTCATATTATAATGATTATGATTTGGATAAGGAGACAACAATGTGGAGGCACCGTCATTGAGTGAATTTGAGCAAGGCCGTCCCTCAAGCCCGCGCGGCCCGATTGGGTTAATGAGCAGAGTCTACAGATATGTCCTGCCTGAGGTGGAAAGCTGCCTGAATCTATGGCGTAAAGATGCGGAAGGGATTCCCGATCCCGAGCTTCGAAGACAAGCGCTCGCAAGCATAGAGACGAAGAAGTTTCATTGTCAGGGTGGAGGCGTGTATGCTGCGGGCAATCTGCCCATGAGGCATATCCTCATCCCGCTGATTGTGGCTTACCAGACGATCAGCGATTACCTGGATAACCTGTGCGACCGAAGCACATCCATGGACCCGGAGGATTTCCGGCTGCTGCACCGGTCGATGCTGGACGCCGTTACGCCCGGCGCCGAGCCCGTTAATTACTACGCACTTCGCGCCGAGCAAGATGACGGCGGTTACCTGCATCGTCTGGTTCGCACCTGCCAGGATATGATTGGGAAGCTTCCCGGATATGCCTCTGCGGCCCAGGAGATTTACGATTTGGCCGAACTGTATACTGATCTGCAGGTATATAAGCATATTCGTCCGGATTTAAGGGAAGCCGCACTTCAGAAATGGTGGGAGGAGAAGCGAAGCCGGGCGCCGCATTTATATTGGAATGAATTTGCGGCGGCGACGGGATCGACGCTGGGTGTTTTCATGCTGTTTCTGGCCTCCTGCGATTCCAGGCTGGAGAAGGCGGACGCTTCCTTGATCAGGGCTGGTTATTTTCCGCATTTATGCTGCCTGCATATTATGCTGGATTATTTGATCGACCAGGATGAAGACCGCGCCGGCGGCGATCTGAATTTTTGCAACTACTATGACAGTACGGAAACGATGCTGAATCGGATTGCTTCCATAGTGGAGTGGGCACGGAAAGATGTCCTGAACATACCTGACACGCCCCTGCACCGTATGGTCATTGAAGGGCTGCTGGCATTGTATTTATCCGATCCGAAAGTAAGCGAACAACGGGAGGTTCGCACTGTATCCAAGAAGCTGATGAAGAGAAGCCCGCTGACCCGGCTCTTCTTCTTCGCGAACAGCCGCTGGATACGCAAGCATTTGTATTAGCATTTTAAGGAGGAAACCATTCGTATGGCAGAAGTAAAGAAAATCGCAGTATTGACCAGCGGCGGAGACTCGCAGGGCATGAACGCCGCCGTTCGCGCCGTTGTGCGCAGCGCCCTTTTCTTCGGGGTTGAAGTGTACG
Organism: Paenibacillus sinensis; assembly: GCF_019904155.1. GTDB lineage: Bacteria > Bacillota > Bacilli > Paenibacillales > Paenibacillaceae > Paenibacillus_AQ > Paenibacillus_AQ sinensis. The sequence goes on along the minus strand of NZ_JAHCMB010000116.1, from coordinate 64,163 downwards.
GCATTCAGCGGGGATATCAGGGACTTCTGAACCGTGATATCTTCCCGATGGATATCCGCAGTGTAGGCGACATCATTCAGCGCGGGGGCACCATTCTGCAGTCCGCACGATGTCTGGAATTCCTGAAGCCTGAGGGCCAGCAGAAGGGCGCCGATATCTTGCGTGAGTACGGAATCGACGGTCTTGTTGTTATCGGCGGCGACGGCTCATACAACGGTGCCAACAAGCTGAGCAAGCTTGGCATCAAGACCATGGGTCTGCCGGGCACGATCGACAATGATATCTCGTTCACCGACTACACGATCGGTTTCGACACAGCTGTTAGCATTGTGGTAGACGCTATTAACAAGCTACGCGACACCATGTCCTCTCATGAACGCTCTTCCGTTGTTGAGGTTATGGGACGCCATTGCGGCGACATCGCTCTTCACGCAGGACTGGCTTCGGGAGCCGAGACAATTCTGGTGCCGGAAATGCCATACGATTTGGATGAAGTCGCCGACCGGATGAAAGAGAACTTTGCCAAAGGCAAGCGCCACAGTATCGTTATTGTGGCCGAAGGCGTAGGCAAAGGGGAAGATATCGCACAAGCGCTCAAGGAACGCCATGCTTCCATCGACGCCCGTGTTACGGTGCTGGGTCATATCCAGCGCGGCGGTAGCCCGACTCCAGCTGACCGAAACCTGGCGAGCCGTCTTGCTGATTTCGCCGTCCGCAAGATGATCGAAGGCGAATCGGGCAAAGCCTGCGGCATGATCAAGGGCGAGCTTGTGCTTACAGATATCGATCAAGTCGTGAATACGAAGAAAGATTTCAATGTAGAGCTGTACAACCTGGCCTCCCGTCTTTCTCAATAACCATTTCTTCGGATCTGAACAGGAAGGACCTGTCCATCACCTTGGGTGTCGGACAGGTCCTTTTTTTGCGCGTATCAAGTTCGGAGCTCATTTCCTCATGTAATCTGAATTGAAGAGGTCTATTTCTGCACGGCTGTTGATCCAAGGACATGCTCCGATGCGAAGTGCCGCTGAACGGTCACCAGACGTCCCAGCAGCAGTGCGGCGCCGATGGCGAGTCCTGCGATCAGGCCGATCCAGTAGCCGAAGGCGCCCATGGATGTATGCTCGGCCAGCACATAGCCGATGGGAAGCCCGAGAATCCAGTAGGCAATGAAGCAAATAATGAATGCGGGATTCACATCTTTATAACCGCGCAGAACACCCTGAGTCGGTGTGGCGATGGCGTCCGAAATCTGGAAGAAGATCGCATAGATCAGAAATTGCTTGATCAGCGAGATCACTTTGGGGTCGGTGGAATACAAACCGGCCACATGCCGTCCGGCGAACAGCAGCACGAGCGCCGTCACGAGGGACATAGCGGCGGCGGTGCCAATTCCGAGTACACTGTATTGGCGGGCGTCCTTCAACCGCCCGGAGCCCGCTTCGTAGCCGACCAGTATCGTCAAGCTCATGCAAATACTGAGCGGGATCATATACAGAGTGGAGGCGAAGTTGATTGCGGCCTGATGGGCAGCGATCGTTACAGTATCGAACCGGCTCATGAGCAGAGTAACCGCTGAGAAGACGGCTGTCTCGAAGAAGATGGAGAAGCCGATAGGCACGCCGATTTTCAGCTGGTCCTTGAACGCCGAGAGCGATGGAGCGTAGAAACGCCGCAGCGCCTTTAAGCCCTTGAAAGGCTCAGACCGGTACACGAACAGCAGTGCAACGGCGAAGATTACCCAATAGGTGATTGCAGACGCGACGCCGGCTCCGACCCCGCCAAGCTTGGGGAAGCCCCAATAGCCAAAGATCAGCAGGGCGTTCAGGCCAACATTGACCGGCAGGGCAATAAGCGTAATGAACATGGACACCCGGGTCTGGCCGGTAGCGTCGATGAAGCTGCGCAGAACCGTATAAGCGAACAGCGGAATGACTCCGAATGAGATGGATATCAGAAAGCGGAAAGCGATTCTGCGCACATCAGGCTCCAGATTCATAAAGTCCAGAATGGGTCTGAGTACAAGCGCTCCTCCAGCCAGCACAAGCGCCGATACGGCAAGCGACAGCCAGATGCCCTGCATGACTTGCGGAGCCACGTCGCTTTCGCGTTTTTTGCCGAGCAGCTGGGAGACGATCGGCGTCAGACCGATCAGAATTCCGTTCAGACCTGTCTGAACAGGAATCCAAAGGCTTGTGCCGATGGCAACGCCTGCCAGGTCGGCGGTACCGAAGCGCCCCGACATATTCGTATCGAAGAAGGTGATGGCTGAGAGCGCAATCTGGGTGACGAATATCGGGAAGAAAATATGCAGAAACTGGGTCGTTTTTTGCGACAAAGAAGATGTGGATTTCATAAATTATGCCTCGTTATCTGTGAGATTGACGGATTACCCAATAAAGAACCCGGCTGCGTCGCCGGGTTCCGGGTCAAATCCTATTAATGAAAGGATAAGCTTGGATAAAGAGCGGTAATCTTTATTTTTCGTAATCGACACCAGCTGAATACCGGTTATTTGCATTCCAGAGCAGGAATTCGTCAACATTCTCTTCCTTCAGGGCGCGGATCTGATCCTCAACCTGCTGCTTGCCGTATTTGATGTAATGGCCGCTGCCAAGCCAGCTTGCGGTAAAGTCCTGAATCCACGGCCGGATCGTCGGTTTATAGCTGCCGAGCGGGTCCAGCTTCTTGTGGGTATCCACCATGGAGCCTTTAATCGTCGCGTATGGATTCTTATCCGGATCCTTCACGTTGAACCAGCCCGTCGAGTAATGGCTTGGATAGATCATTGGACTGATGACATCGACATTCTTGGAGATCTTCACAAAGTCCTGGCCGATGCCTTCCGCAGCCGGTACCGAAGCGGCGTAGCCGAAGATGTCCACCGAGACTCTCACACCGAGTGGATTTAGCTCCTGCTTGGCGTATTTGACGAAGTCGCCTACGATATCCACCCTGCTCTTGCCCGGGACCTTCGTATATTTCAACGAGTCGGCCCGCTTCTCGAAGCCTTCCGGGAACCGGACATAGTCGAACTGGATTTCCTTGAAGCCCAGCTTGACGGCTTCCTTCGCGATATCGACATTGTATTTCCATACCGCTTCATTATATGGGTTGACGAAGCTGTCACCTTTGCTGTTGCTCCAGACGGAGCCGTCGCTCTTGACGAACGACAATTCGGGATTCTTCTTCGCCAGAACGGTATCTTTAAACACCACAATCCGGGCGATCGGGTATACATCATGTTTCTTGAGCCGTTCCATCAGTTTGTTGATATCTCCGATAAAAGGCTGCGGCTTGCCGAGCTTCTGCAATTCGGCATTATCCGTCTTGTACGTGATATAGCCGGCGTCATCCTTGATATCGATGACCATGGCGTTCAGCTCTGTCTTGTCGATCAGGTCCATCAGTGTATCCATCCGTGATCCGCCCGCGCTGTAGGCCGTTACGTATATCCCCTTGACCTTGGGTGCATCCGGCTGCGGATCGGGCAGCGGAGCAGCGGTTCCGGCATCCGGTGATGCCGCAGGCGAAGCCGAAGCGGATGGAGCAGCAGTGGCGCTTCCGGCGGTGTTCCCAGAGTTCGCGCTGGAGGCCGCAGTCCCCGGAGTTGTGGTTTGGCTGACGGCAACGGCTGTATTGGTGGCGGACTTTAGTACGGCTGCAACATCCGTGTTATGAGCCGGTTGCTGCACGCCGACACCTCCCAGGGCCACCATCAATATAGCCCATGTGATATTCATTTGTTCTCTCTCCTTTTATGTACGTTGCTTAAATTATATAAGAACAGTTTCCTTTTTAAAGAACAACTTTGTAATCAAAATGGTTGAACATGGTTTCGATTCTGCAAGGCTCCTGTATGACTATCCCGATTTTACGGTACTTTGTTTTTTTAAACCGGGGGCAGCGGATATAAACGTTATTTTTCAAAATTGCGGAAGCAGGAAGGTCCCTGACAAAGTAAAAGCCGCCTAACCGGTCTATCGGCCGGTCAAGCGGCAACCTAAAGCTACGTACTGCTGTACTTAATGAAGATACGCAGAATCCTGATGCTCGCAAATGCTGTACTGAATGATGTCCATCGCATCAGCAGAGTCCAGTATGCTCAGCCCATCCCGCAGAACGATCATGGAATCGAGTTCGTCCTGCTTGAGAAACGGCATCATATCCGGATACCACTTCATGACGATTGCTGACAGTTTTACCGTTTCCATTTCCACAGTAATCACCCTTTCCTTTTTCGAATGTTGCTGAACTTGCATTCAGGTTTCACCCAAAAAAACGACAAGTGCCTGGAATAGAGGGCAAAGCAGAATCTTCATGATTATTGTATTGCGTCTGAACATTTTCAATATATCACAATTTTTAATCAAGTGCATCCATTAACCGTTATCCTTTTCGGAAAGAACCCATCACGCCGACGGTTTCAACAATATTGACAAAGGCTTGAGGATCGCTGTTCTTGACAATCCGCTTCAGCTCGACCAGCTCGTAGCGGGTCGTTACGGTCATAAGCATATCCTTCTCTGTATGAGAGTATGCGCCTTCGGTCCGGATCTTCGTGACGCCTCGCTGAAGGGCGAGCAGCTCATGGAGCATTTCATCGGTACGGTTCGTCACGATAAAGACCGTCACCTTGATGTGGCTGATGTGGATGAAATCGACCACACGTCCGGTTACATACATGGACAGCATGGAAGCAAGCGCGATATTCCAGTTGTTCTCCAGATAGCCTGCCGCCAGGATGACAAGCGCATTAAGCGACACGAGCACGCTTCCGATCGGGAAGTCCCGGCGCCGGCTGATGATCGAGCCCAGAATATCGAAGCCACCCGACGAACCGCCGGCCCGAAATGAAATGCCGCTTCCGATGCCGACAAGAACGCCGCCGAAGACGGCGGCGAGTAAGGTGTCTGAAACCAGAGGCTTGACGGGAATCAGTTCAATCAGCCAGGTAGCCGCGGCGACGGAAGCTATGCTCAGGATGATGAACCGCCGTCCGAGCTGGAACCAGCCCGCAAGAAGCAGCGGAATATTGAGAAGGAGATAGAGCAGGCTGACGCTTAGGGGCGTAAAGTAGCTGACGAGCATGGCCAGACCGGATACACCGCCGCTTAGCAAGCGAACCGGTATGAGAAACAGATTGAAGCCGGCCGCAATCAATGCGGAGCCGAATACAACGGCAAGAAGGCTTAAGAGGTATCGTGGCAAGCAGAAATCACCTTCCAAAAGTAGTTGTAAACAGAAATGTAAAACATGCAAAAATCATTGAAAGGAACACACTGGCTTTCCTCTTTATTGTTGTGATATAATGTATAGGATATTCTTGAGTAGAGCGTTACAATGAACATTTTGCATTGTTTCGATATATAAGCCGCGAGCGGATTCGGACTTATTGGAGCACACGACGATTGGGCGGTGAGCCGCCCCTTAACGCGAAACTATGCAGAGTTTCCGACAAGATTGGACAGTCTATAAACGATTGCCGCTACTTAAGAATACAGACAAGTATGTGGAATGTCCACTATATAGAAGGAGCATGGATAATTTGAAAACATTCGCAGAATTCGACTTGGAACCGAAGGTGTTGCAAGCTATTACAGAGCTTGGATTTGAGGAGGCAACACCGATTCAGTCCCAGTCTATCCCGATCGCTCTCACCGGAAGCGACCTGATTGGACAAGCTCAGACCGGTACAGGCAAGACGGCAGCTTTTGGCATCCCGCTTATCTCCAAAATCGCCCGTGAGGAAGAGAAGATTGTGGCTCTCATCATGACCCCAACCCGCGAGCTGGCTATCCAGGTAGCGGAAGAAATCGGCAAGCTGAGCCGCTTCAAAGGTATCCGTTCCCTGCCGATCTACGGCGGGCAGGATATCGGCCGCCAGATTCGCGGACTGAAGAAGAAACCGCAGATCATCATCGGTACACCGGGACGTCTTCTTGACCACATTAACCGCAAAACGATCCGTCTTGACGATGTGCAGACCGTTGTGCTTGACGAAGCGGACGAAATGCTGGATATGGGCTTCATGGAGGACATCCAGTCCATCCTGAAGCTTGTGCCGGAAGAGCGCCAGACGATGCTGTTCTCGGCAACGATGCCGCCGAACATCCAGCGTCTCGCCCAACAGTTCCTGAAGAATCCGGAGCATGTCTCCGTTATTCCGAAGCAGGTTAGCGCACCACTGATCGACCAGGCGTACATCGAAGTACCGGAGCGCCAGAAATTTGAAGCGCTCAGCCGCCTGATCGACATGGAATCGCCTGAGCTGGCAATCGTATTCGGACGCACGAAGCGCCGGGTTGACGAGCTGTCCGAAGCTCTGCAGAAGCGCGGCTATTCCGCCGACGGTCTTCACGGCGACCTGTCGCAGAACCAGCGCGACGCCGTAATGCGCAAGTTCCGCGACGGCAGCATCGACGTGCTCGTTGCGACTGACGTTGCAGCGCGCGGTCTGGACGTATCCGGCGTAACGCATGTTATCAACTTCGACCTGCCGCAGGACCCGGAGAGCTATGTTCACCGGATCGGCCGTACAGGCCGTGCAGGCAAAGAAGGCACCGCATGGTCGTTCGTGACTCCGCGCGAGATCGACCATCTTCGCCTCATTGAGCGTGTAACCCGTCACCGGATTACCCGCAAGCCGCTGCCTACGATGGCTGAAGCAATCGAAGGCAAGCAGCGCGTCACGGCCGAGCGCCTGATGGATACAATGGAGAATGCCGAACTGAACGAATACAAAGGCATCGCCATCCAGCTGCTGGAGCAGTACGATTCCGTTCAACTGCTGTCCGCAGCCATGAAGCTGCTGACCGGCGAGAAGAAGGATTCGGAGATCCAGCTGACTCCGGAGGAGCCAATCCGTGTGAAGCGCCGCGGTGGCAAGCATGATCTGCGCAGCGGCCGCAAGCCGAATGGCGGATACAGTGGACGCGGCGGATACGGCAGTGGCAGCGGCGGATATCGCGGCGGCAACCGTGAGGGAGGCAATCGCGACGGCGGCAATCGCGAAGGCGGAAGCCGCGACGGCGGAAACCGCGGCGGATACAGCAGCGGCGGCTACAAGGGCAGCCGTGATGGCGGCAGCCGCGATGGCTCGAGCTACCGGGGCGGCGGCGACCGCAACAAATTCCAGCGTCCGGAGGGCGGCGAACGCCGCGCGCCGAAGCGTGAGGACTCTTACGATATCTAAGAACAGGTTCCGGTTCCTTAACGGAAGCTTTCATTCACAGCAAAAGACGGTGCGCATGCTGCGCACCGTCTTTTTTTAACTGGAAATATAAGAAGTGCATGCTCTGCTGATGGTACTAGATGAAGAATGTGCGGCTGACGATTACCAGAAGAATGAACAGAACCAGGATTGTACCGGTCGATGTGAAGCCAAAGCATCCAACGGGTGCTGTCATGAGTTTACCCTCCTTCTGAAAAACGGATATATGGGGATTACGGTTCTAATATATGGCCGGGTTTCCCGGTCTGCTTAGATGAGTGCCCAGCCGGCGAAACATGGGCTATGGAAATGTTCCCTTCAAATAAGGTATAGTTAGGATATGCAGTAGTGAGTAGACAGGGGGAAGAATTGTGGAGTTCAAAGGAGCAATGGGTGGACTATACCGCCTTACGGAGTGGATATCCCGAATAGCGTTCAGCAATGTGATATGGGTGTTGTGTTCATCTCCGTTTATCTTTTTTCTGGTGTTGAAACTGATCATGATGGCTTCCGGCCAAGGCGGCGCGGATGAGCAGATCACGTTGAACTGGGCGATTGCCCTGACGGCGCCGTTTACCGTATTTCCGGCAACTTCGGCATTGTTCACGGTTGTCCGCAAATGGGTAATGGGCAATACGGATGTCGGTACGTTCAAGACTTTTTTCTCGGGCTATAAGGAGAACTACAAGAAGAGCATGGCCGGAGGCGCCATTTACACGCTGATGTTCGTTGTGATGTACGTGGATGTAACGGTATACATGAACAGAATGCCCAATTTCAGAATCATCGGCATCCTGATGCTGGTGCTGATGATCCTCATGACGATTTCGATGTTCAATTTCTTCTCGATCGTCGTGCATTACCAGATGGGCTTCAAGCAGGTGATGATCAACTCGATTCTGCTGACCATCGCCCGTCCAATCCGGGTGTTCAGCACACTGATCGGCGCCGTTGTTCTTGGATTTATCGGGACGAAATATCCGGCTCTATTCTTCGTCGGAATCCCCTCTTTGATTGCGCTGTTCGCTTTCTTCAACTTCTACGCGACGTACAACAAGCTCCAATTGCAGGCCGAGGAGAAGAAACGGCGGGAAGAGGAAGAAGCGGCTGAAGCGCTTGAAGGCGATAATGCGGAAGAGGAGGACGGCGACGAAGCGGAGGATGACGCGGAAAAAGCCCGTCAGGCGAAGGATGTGGAGGATGAGGACCGCCCGAGAGTATGATGCAGGAAATCCGGTGTAAAATAAAGCGCATACAAGGTTTACTTTTTCGTAAAAACGCAATATAATTAGAACAAATCCTGCGATGTTCGTTATTGGCTGCTCGTTGTTTTGAACCAATGATAATGTCTTGGGAGATCTACATGAAGCGCAGCTGAAAGGCCCTGTCTATATGACAAGGGGACTTCAAAACCGCAACTGCGATCACCCACCTGCTATTGCAGGTTCAGAAGACAATGCAGTCGGACGGCATAGGCGGGTTTCCTTCAAACACAACGAAGCGTCCAGTTCTTCAGACCGAAGACTGGGCGCTTCTTTATGAGAATCAAGCCCTGTATGGGTTCAGTCTGCGCGTTGGCATCACGTTTTTTGAAGAATGGAGGGGGAATCCCTTTTGTTCCGCAGATAAGAATGTTACACTAACAATAGTGAACTTGGGATATGAGGAGGAAGTAAGTTGTCTTTAAAAAGAAACCTGGTCGGCTTGTTCCGCAGTCATGAAGGAACCAGCGACCGTGCCAAAGAACCTGCACTCAAAACGCGGTATTACAACCTCACCAAAGATAAAGGTTGGGAGGAAATCTCCTCCACCCTGAAGAAAATTCCCGGCTTCAAGGTGCTTCACGAGGTTCAATCCGTCGGAGAGATCATTTTGGAGAAGAAGACGGCTTTCGGCCGGACACTCGACATCACCGTATCGGTTCTGAACACCTCACCGTCGCGCTGCGCCGTCGACATCTATTCCGCCTCCCGCGGATCGCTCGGAGATCTGGGCGCCAATTACAGGGTCATTCAGCGGCTCTACGGCTCACTTGACAAGAAAATCGGCAAGCATAAGCTGGATTGAAGCGATACCGCCGGCCGGCTGCATCGGCGCTCTTTTGTATGCGCTTCTTTGGGATAAGCGCTCCTGCTGCCGCATGGGCTCTCGATTCAACACAAAAGCGGAGGAAGGCTCGGCCTTCTTCCGCTTTTTTAACCATGCATTTTGTTATGGAAGTGTTAAAATGGTGTCCTACAGCTGACCTTTCACTGCGCTGATCGCGGCTACGTAGTTCGGATGCTCGGACATTTCGGCCAAGTACTCGACATAGACGATTTTATCGTTCTTGTCCAGTACGAAGATAGACCGCATATCCAGCTTGAATTCCTTGATCAGGACGCCGTAAGATTTGCCGAACGCATTCTCCTTGTAATCGGAGAGTGTGATGACCCGGTCGATTCCGGCTGCTCCGCACCAGCGCGCCTGGGCAAACGGAAGATCGGCGCTTACCGTAAGAATGACCACCTCATCGCCGAGCTCGGCTGCTTCCGTGTTGAAACGCCGGGTCTGCGCGTCGCATACGCCGGTGTCCAGAGAAGGGACAACGCTGATCAGCTTCACTTTACCGCTGTAATCCTTCAGCGTGGCATCTTCCAGCAGATTTTTGCTGAGTACAAAATCGGGAGCCTGATCACCGGGACGAAGCTCCGGGCCTACAAGCGTAATGGGACTTCCTTTAAAAGCGGCAATGCCTGTTCTTTCCTGCGTCACGATAATTCCTCCTCGAAATTGGGAAATTGGATTGTTCCTGCCAAAGTAAATTATAATCATATTGACAAGATCCTGTCCAACCTGAACATTTCATACTGAGCTGACAGGTCGGACCGAGAGAAGGGTGACGCCATGATATTCATTCGCTACGAGAACTGGAGAAGCTATCTCAAGTATTATCCCGTGACCAGCATCATTCTGCTGATCAATCTGATCATGTTCCTTGTGCTGACCTTTAACGGAGGTTCCACCGATACGAATACGCTGCTTCGCTACGGCGCCATTGTCAATTCCGGCGACGAGCGGGGAGAGGTGTGGCGTTATATCGCGGCGATATTCCTGCATAACGGTTTCGAGCATCTTCTGTTCAACTGTTTCGCGCTGCTGGTCTTCATCCCTCCTCTGGAGCGCCTGATGGGCTGGTGGCGCTATGCGCTGCTATATGTGCTGGGAGGCGTGGCAGGCAATCTGGCTGCTGCCGGCATATGGGGCGACGCGATGAAAGAGGTTACCGTGTCTGTGGGCGCCTCAGGGGCTATTTTCGCCGCATATGGAGCGTATTTGTACATCGCACTCTTTCAGCGCTCTCTGATGGACGAGAATTCGCGCAAGACGCTGTTCTCGCTGCTGATCATCGGAGTCATCTCCTCGTTTATCACGCCGAACGTAAGCTGGGAAGCGCATATCGGAGGACTGATTGCCGGGTTTATTCTGTATGGGCTAATCATCCGGCTGTTTTCACTCCGGCGAAGCCGGTAAAGAGACTGGAGAGAGCCGCGATCAGGCGCGGAAGGGAGAGGAGTGCAACATGGAACTAAGACAGCTGCAATATTTCCTGAAGGTCGCCCAGAAAGAGCATGTCACACGGGCTGCGGAGGAGCTGCATGTAGCGCAGTCGGCAGTCAGCCGGCAGATTCATCTGCTGGAGGAAGAGCTTGGCGTAGACCTGTTCCTGCAAAAGGGGCGAAATCTGTACCTGACTCCGGTTGGACAGTTGTTCTGCAAAAGGGTGGAATCCATCCTGAAGGATCTGGATCGGTCAGTGGCCGAAGTGCATGAGTTTCTGGACCCGGAGCGGGGTGAAATCCGGATCGGATTTCCCCATAGTCTGGGGACGCATCTGATTCCGGCGATCGTCTCCGAGTTCCGCCGGCATTATCCCCATGTGAAATTCCGGTTCAAGCAGGGGACGTATCCCTCGCTCATCAAGGATGTGCTGTCGGGTGAGGTGGATCTGGCGTTCACCTCTCCGTGCCCGGAGAGCGATGAGCAGCTGGTAGGGGATGTCGTGATGACCGAGGAACTGTTCGCCATCCTGCCCCGAAACCATCCGCTTGCCGAGGAGAAGGTAATTCGCCTGGAGCAGTTGAAGGAAGAGCAGTTCGTGCTGTTCAGCCAGGGCTACTCCCTGCGTCCGATTGTATGGCAGGCTTGCCAGAAGGCCGGTTTCACGCCGCAGATTGCTTTTGAGGGAGGAGAGACGGATACGATTCGCGGCCTGGTAGCTGCCGGTATGGGTGTGAGTCTGCTGCCCGAATTGGCCTTGTTCCAGACGGGTGCGCTGCAGCCGGCCCAGGTCAGGGTGATTGAGCCCGCAGTAAATCGTACAATAGGCCTTATCCACCGTTCTGACGGCAAGCTGCCGCTGGTGGCCCGTTCATTCAGGGCGTTTCTGTTGACCTACTTCCGCATGAGACAAAACAATACCCCGGTTGGCTCCTAGAGCCTTCCGGGGTATTGTTGTTTAATCGGTATCTTAGTCGCGGCTGCTCGTGTAGACGAGAATCAGACGAAGCAGTTCGAGCACGGATACGAGCGCTGCAGCGACATAGGTCAGTGCGGCGGCATTGAGCACCTTGGCGACGCCGCGTTCTTCCTCATTGCGGATGAAGCCCTGCTCAACCATAACCTGGCGCGCCCGGTTGCTGGCGTTGAATTCGACCGGAAGCGTCACAAGCTGGAACGCGACGGCTGCCGAGAAGAAGATAATGCCAAGACCGATAAGGTTCAGCGAGCTGAACAGGAAGCCGGCGATCAGCATGAACGGAGCGACGCCGGAGGCGAAGTTGACTACCGGAAACATCCGGTGGCGCAGTACCAGCATCGGATAGTGTACCTTGTGCTGGATGGCATGGCCGACCTCGTGGCAGGCGACGGACACGGCCGAAATGGAGCGTTCGTAGTAGACCGGCTCCGACAGGCGAACGACGCGATGGATCGGGTCATAGTGGTCGGTAAGCGTGCCGCGCACCGGTTCGATCGGAATATCGCTGAGCCCGTTCGCGTCCAGCATTCTTCTGGCTGCCTCATAGCCGGTCAGCCCGTTCTGGTTCGGCACCTGCGCCCATCGGCTGAAAGATCCTTTGACTCTAAACTGCGCCCACAGTGAGAAAATAAAGGCGACAATAATTAATAGATACATAAATCCCATCATTCTTGTATTCCTCCACTTCATGTATTTACATCGAAGGACCCTGAGTCATCATAATCCGGATGGCTTCAATGCAGGCAAGCCCTTGCGGAATCAGATGGGCGAGCGCCCGTCTGGCCTGGTTCGGCTTAAGCTGGCTTAGCGCCGGCTCAAGCTCCTTGAGCTCCCGCTGCAGCTTCTGCATGTGTACCTCCAGTTCGGCAAGCTTGCCGGAGACGGCTGCTTCTGCGGTAGCCGCCTTCCATTTGCCGATCAGTGACCGGATTTCCTCCAATGAGTATTTGTCCTGCTTCCATTCATTAATACGTTCCAATAGGCCTACGGTTTCATGTCCGTACAGTCTGTAGTTCTTCTCGCTTCGCGTTTCCGGGTCGATAAGTCCCAACTTGGTGTAATAGTCGATCGTTCGTTCGCTCAAACCAGCAGCCTTCGCTAATTCGCCGATCCGGTAAAGCTTCGTATCCCCATAATGTTCACCTCAATTCATGAAAGTACCCCCTGTGAGTCTTGTGGGGCGTGAAAGGGAATATATTCATTTATAATGATATCAAACGCAAAACCATACAGTCAAACGTCATGCTTTGGACTAACTTATGCCGCAGGGCTTGGAATAATGCTATTTGAAAGCTGTGAAAACGACAGGAAAATTAATTTCCCGATTCGTGAAAATTTGTCTTGTCAACATTGCTGACTATTGCTTATAATGACATTAAGAGTTTCACGCTTTGTTAGAATATATTACATAGGGGAGTGGGGATTCATGAAAAGAAAATGGCTTTGTTTTGTGTTAGCGATGCTGACACTAATGATTTATCCGGTCAGCGCATTCGCGGCCGATGCTCCTGCGCCGGCAGACCTACAGATCGGACTGGACACGGCATTTACATTCCTGGCGTTCATTCTGGTATTCTTTATGCAAGCGGGTTTTGCCCTTCTTGAGGCCGGTTCGGTCCGCATGAAGAATGCCGGTCACGTAGCCGGCAAGACGGTTCTGACGCTGGCGATTGCAAGCTTGTGCTTCTGGGCAATCGGCTTCGCATTCGGCTTCGGTGACGGTAACAATATCATTGGTACTACCGGCTTCTTCTACGGCGGTGATTCAGCAGCTTCTCATTATGCGAACGCATTGGGCTTCTCCGACGTAACGATGAATGTGAAATTCCTGTTCCAAATGGCATTCGCGGCAGTTTCCCTTGCCATCGTCTCCGGCGGTATGGCTGAACGCGCGAAGCTGAGCGTATACATTATCTTTGGTATCCTGTTCTCGGTAATCATTTATCCGGTTGTTGCTCACTGGGTATGGGGCGGCGGCTGGCTGGCAACAAAAGGTATGCAGGACTATGCAGGTTCCACTGTCGTCCATCTGACAGGTGCTACAGCGGCGGTAGTCGCTACGATCCTGTTGAAACCGCGCCTTGGCAAGTTCAACAAAGAAGGCAAGCCGGTTATCATTCCGGGTCATAACCAAGTATTGACGGTTCTTGGTGTAATCATTCTCTGGTTTGGCTGGTTCGGCTTCAACCCCGGCAGCGCATTGTCCCCTATGGGCGGTTTCTTCGGCCACGTTGCTCTGACAACGAATATCGCGGCTGCGGCCGGCGGTCTTGCAGCACTTGTTGCTTCATGGCTGTACTTCGGCAAATCCGACATCCCGGCTATGCTGAACGGCGTACTCGCCGCTCTGGTTGCCATTACCGGCGCCTGCGCATTCGTTCAACCTTGGGCTGCCATCATCATCGGTCTGATCGCCGGCGCATTCACTTTCATGACGGCACAATGGCTGGAACGTGCTGGACTTGACGATCCGATCTATGCTTTCTCCGTTCACGGCATTGCTGGTATGTGGGGTGCGGTATCCACTGGTCTGTTCGCAGATCCTGACCTTATCGAAGCTAACGGTCTGGTTGGTAAAGCTGGTCTGTTCTATGGCGGCGGCGTTCACCAGTTGGGCGTGCAAGTTCTCGGTGTTGTCGGTACCTTCGTATTCGTTGCCGTCATGTCCTTCATCTGCCTGTACATCATCAAGCTGGTTATCGGCCTGCGTGTAACGGAAGAAGAAGAATTGATGGGTCTGGACATTAGCGAACACGGTACTTATGGATATCCGGAACAAATGAAACTGATCACGGATTCCGAGAAGAAGTAAAAACACTAACTTGCATAACACAGGAGGGCGGACCGAGTGACACCGATGGAAACCGACGATTGGGACTATGATGCAGCAGATCAGTCCATCGCAGCCTCCGGTTCGCCGCAGGAGCTAAAGGCGGGGCGCATTGCCTGTCAGAAGGTTCTCCTGAATCAGCTCCATGTTATCCCGATCGAGGAATGGATGGTCCGTGTCAACGCAATGCATGACGCCGTTGCAAGACGAGCGGTAACCTTATCCGAGGCGCAGATGATTGAGGCGGGCTATGGCCCGCCTCCCTGCGCTTATTCCTTTATTGTATTCGGCAGTGCCGGGCGTGAGGAAACAACGCTTTGGAGCGATCAGGATAACGGGCTGATTATTGAAGGGGAGCCGGAAGAAGCCAAGAGGCTTTATTTTGAGGAATTCGGAATAAGGCTGTCCGCAATGCTGGAGGAAGTCGGATACGAGAAATGCGAAGGAAAGGTCATGTGCTCCGAACCGCTGTGGCGCAAGACGCTTCAGGAATGGAAGGAGCAGCTTACATCCTGGCGCTCCGAACTTGAATGGGAGCCGATTCGGTATCTGATTATATCGTCCGATATGCGTCATATTGCCGGCGACCAGGCGTTGTCGGAGTCGTGGCTTGATTTTTTTCACGAAGGCTTTCGAGATAACGACAAGCTGCTTGCGGCAGTACTGCGCAATACCGTCAGACATAAGGCTACGCTGAATTTGCTCGGACAGGTGCTTACGGAGCGGTTTGGGGACAATGCCGGCGGGTTTGACGTTAAATACGGTCTGTACATCCCGCTTGTGAACGGAGTCCGCTACTTTTCGCTGCAGAACGGGATGCGTGAAACCTCGACGCTCAAGCGGCTGAAATCGTTAAGCGACGAATTTCATCATTTGCCGGAAGGCGTTTACAAAGCGTTTCTCATGGCGCTCGGCATGCGTTCCAGCACTCCGTATACAGAGCAAGACGGGCTGCTGTCAGGCAGCGATTATGCATCGGAGAATGATTTGAAGAGCAAGCAGACGATGTCCGAACTGAGGAAGAGCCTGCTTCTGGTCCGGCGGATTCACCGCATTCTGCAGCGGCAGCTCCGCCTGGCGGAAAGGAGACAGCTATGAAGGAGCCGAACAAAGGCGGCGGATTCTGGAACAACTTAAGACATGGCGGGATGCCGTCTGCGATCGCTTCGATCCGTGGCGGTGAGACGGGGCAGCAGACTGCCCAGCAGCTCGCGTTCATTCGGTCTCTGATGAGAGAGAAACGCCGGCCCGAGGTTCTGCACACCCCCTTGTCCGAGCTTGAGACGGTTGTGTTCGATCTGGAGACGACCGGCTTCTCCAGCCAGCACGGGGATGAGATTCTGTCGATCGGCGCGATCAAGGTTGTTGGTGAGGAGATTAAGGAAGAGGAATGCTTCTACACGCTGGTGAACTGCCAGACGGCCATTCCGGCGAATATCACCGAGCTGACCGGGATCACGAATGAAATGTGCGATAAGGCTCCATCGCTGATTGACGGACTTCATAGTTTCATGGCTTTTGTGGAAAAAAGAGTGCTGATCGCTCACGCCAGCGCCCATGATAAAGCCTTTCTCAACGCGGCGCTCTGGAAGACTTCCAAGGTTCAGCTGACCCACCGGGTGCTGGATACGATGCTGCTGGCGCGTTGGCTGGAACCGAACCGCAGCAATTACACGCTAGACGAGCTGCTAACGGTTCACGGAATTCCGATCCATGGCCGGCATAATGCCCTGGAGGATTCCAAGATGACAGCGAAGCTGTGGGTCTCCTATCTGAGTGAGATTGCCAGCCGCAAGCAGGTCGAGACGCTTGGCGATCTTTACGCTTACTTGAGCAGAAGCTGAAGCTGCGCTTCAGCGAGACCCAAGGTCAAAGGCCCGAGCCCGGTTCTGGTACGGATGATTTCGTAGCCATTCAACTGAATGGGTTCGCCTGCGGCAGGTCCTGGCGCACCAATCAAATAGACCGCGAAATGCTCCTCCAACCCATGCAGACCGGCGTAATCGGCGGCAGAAGGGAAGGGAGCAGATCGGGGATGGGAGTGAAACAGGCCAATGGGAGGCGGCGTCATGAACAGTGCCGCAACCCAGTCGGCCGGATGCGGCACGAACGCATGCAGCGGGTCAGGCGCTACGTTGCGCATGGGCACATAGGTGTCGATGCGCATGCCGCCCGCTGCGGCAGCACCCAGCAGGACACCGCACGCTTCGTGCGGAAGACTGGATGCCAAGTGCTTCCCCAGCGCTTGATAGACGGAAGGCTTCAGCTGAATGGTTGGAGCTGTACCCTGGTATGCTGTCATTGTTCACCCCTCTCTCTTCATTGGATTTCGTCCTGGACGAAATCCCTTTTTTTATTATGGGACAGTTCGGTGCAAACCGGAAGCGCAATATGCTGATTGTATTGTATCATAATCTCCGATAGATCCCCGGTATAAAACATGCTTTTCGAAGGGTACAATAGGACCAAATCACTCTACCAGCAAAGGAAACCTGCGGATGAAGAGGGCAATCTTTCGAAATGTGGCCATTGGCCTGCTAGGATTTATTGCTGTTCTGTATGTAAACAGCGGCGTGGAAGCTTCGGGAAAATCCACTAACCGGGTAAATGCAGTGAACAACATTCCGCTACTCGCTGCCGCCATTGAAGCGGCAAATCCTTCGTCTGAAAGCAGGCCCGAGCCTGGATTCCGGGCCCCATCTTTCAGTACAAACGGCGATGACGGCACTGTCTACAAGGTAGATGGAGTCCGGGACAAGGCAGTGCTCCTCAATTTCTGGGCATCCTGGTGCGATCCCTGCAAGGCAGAGGCTCCAGAGCTGAACCGGATTGCAGAGAAGTTCGGCGACCGTCTGGAGATTTACGGCATCAATGTGACGAGCTATGACAATATAGCCAATGCGCAGCGATTTGCAGATAAGTACAAGCTATCTTTTCCCGTCATGTACGATATCAAAGGGGATATTTTCGAGAAATACAACGGGGCTGTCTTTCCGACGAATGTGCTGGTTGGACGGGACGGCGTCGTTGCGGAAGTGATTCTGGGAGGGATCACGGCAGAGCAACTGGAGGATAAGCTGAAGCAGCTTGATCGGTAAACATCAAATACAACAAAAGCCGCTTCCGCTCGCTTTGAGCGAAGGAGCGGCTTGTTGGCGTTCATGACGAAGCGGGGTGTAGATAGCTGTTCAGTGATTGACGAGTCCCCGCTGTCCGACATCGAGCAAATCGGTGTTCTCCGGGGAAATCTGGCCCAGCAACGCGTACCGCATACTATCGACCAGCGCTTCCCAGCTGGCTTCGATGACGTTGGCAGACATCCCGACGGTACTCCACGTATCGGTATAGTCTTTGGATTCGATCAGCACGCGGACCTTGGCGGCCGTCTGGTCCTTCTCGTCCAGCACGCGGACCTTGTAGTCGGAGAGGTGCATGTCTTTAAGCTGCGGAAAATGGGCCAACAGCGCTTTGCGCAGCGCATTGTCCAGCGCGTTGACAGGACCGTTGCCCTCGCCCGCTGTATACAGCGTCTCGCCGCCGATCTTCAGCTTGACGAACGCTTCGGAGACGACTGGCTTGCCCGCCGACTTCTCCACCAGCATTTTGAACGATTCAAACGTGAACAGCTCGTTCAATTCGCCTGTCGCTTCACGCAGCAGAAGCTCCAGCGAGGCATCCGCGCCCTCGAACTGGTAACCCTGATGCTCCAGGTCCTTGATTTTGTCGATCACCTTGCGGGCCTGTTCGCTGCTTGGGTCAAGGTTCAGCCCCATTTCCTGCGCCTTGGAGAGCACGTTGCTCTGGCCGGCCAGCTCCGACACCAGCACACGCTGCTTGTTCCCGACCAGTTCGGGCGCGATGTGTTCGTAAGTGCGCGAATCGCGGAGGATGGCCGAGACGTGGATACCACCCTTATGCGCGAACGCAGCGCTTCCCACATACGGCTGGTTCACCGGCATGTTCACATTGGCGACCTCGCTGACATAACGGGCTGTATTGGTCAGCTGCGGCAGGTTTTCTTCCGGGATGCAGGAATAACCCATTTTAAGCTGCAGAGTCGGAATGATAGAGCAGAGGTTAGCGTTGCCGCAGCGCTCGCCGTAGCCGTTGATCGTACCCTGAACCTGACGGGCTCCCGCCTGAATTGCGCTGAGCGCATTCGCCACGGCCAGCTCACAGTCGTTATGGGTATGAATGCCGAGGCTGGCGCCGGGAATCCGCTGCGTCAAATCTGTCACAATATCCCGAATTTCATGGGGCAGAGTGCCGCCGTTCGTATCGCACATGACGAGCCAATCCGCGCCCGCTTCACTTGCCCGGGCCATAACGGCCGCGGCATATTCGGGATTATTCTTGTAACCATCGAAGAAATGCTCTGCATCAAAAATGACCTCAAGCCCCTTGCCCTTCAAAAAAGCGATGGAATCGCCGATCATGGCCAGATTCTCTTCGAGAGTGGTCTGCAGGGCGGTATGCACATGGAAATCCCATGATTTCCCGACAAGGGTAGCAGCGGGTACGCCCGCAGCCAGCATGCGCAGCAGATTATCATCCTGCTCCGCGAGCGAGTTCTTGCGGCGTGTGCTGCCGAATGCGGTAACTTTGGCGTTCAGCCGGAGATCTTTTACTCTATTGAAAAATTCGATATCTTTCATATTGCTTCCAGGAATGCCACCTTCAATGTAGTGCACACCCAGATCGTCGAGTTTTTTGGCGATTTTCAGCTTGTCGTCCGCCGACAGACTGATCCCTTCGCCCTGAGTGCCGTCGCGCAGTGTGGTATCGAAGATGGTGATGGACTTAGACATTTGAGTCCTCCTAAAAGTTTTGATAGCATGAGCTTCCTTGAATAACTTCGCAAAACTTGCTTCGAAAGCGTAGACCTAGTTTTGATAGCATAAGCTTCCTTGAATAACTTCGCAAAACTTGCTTCGAAAGCATAGACCTAGTTTTGATAGCATAAGCTTCCTTGAATAACTTCGCAAAACTTGCCTCGAAAGCGTAGACTTAGTTTTGATAGCATAGGCTTCCGAATAATTCCCCGCATAACTTGCCGCTTGGGCGTGGTTTTGACTTCGCTCTGTAACGAGTCTACTTCGCCGATGTGCAGCGGAAACGTCAAAAATCGGGAATGAATTTTTATATTATAGCATTTTTACGCGGGAATGTAACAGAGAAGTCACACTTCATGGACAGAATCCCATGAAAATCATGAAAATATATTGGAAACGCCGCAAACCGGAATTGTTGCTCTGTTGCTCTTTTGAGCTTAGCCGACCTCTCCTTCATTCACCTCGTTTAGATGCCAGCAATGTCATATTCCATCCGTTTGGCTGTGTTCAAGGCGATCTCTTCGCCAATCAGGCGGCGAATGACATGCAGAGACATCAGGATGCCGGATGATATACCTCCGGAAGTAATAACGCGGCCTTCATCGACATATCTCTTATTGCTCAACACTTTAACGTCTGGATATTCGGAGGCAAGCCGATCGATATCCATCCAATGCGTTGTTGCGGATTTGCCTTCAAGCAGTCCGGCCTCGGCAGGCAGAAACGCTCCGGTACAAACGGATGCAAGCAGCTCCACTTTGGTAAACTGTTCCTGAATCCATTGTATGACCGCTGAATTATGAATTTCAATCTTTTCTGCGCCATAACCGCCAGGAATGATGAGGATAAATAAAAAGATTCCTACCCTCCGGTTGAAAAACATGATTGAAAATCCCTCCTGTTCATTCTAAAGATAATTCAATCCATACCGCCAGAACTCCTGCAAATATGCCGAGTTCAAACACCTGCGTGGGCAGCAGGCAGCAAGCCGTTCGCCTGACCGGCTGATTCAAGCCAGTGTGATGAACCGACAGCAGACAGACTTCACGTCCTTCCAGCTTTCGATCCGCCCAAACGATTGACCCACCTTCCTTGAAGGGGGTATGCTGATAGCATGGGATAATGTCAGAACCGATATGGTGAAAAAGAACGGGTATTAAATGAAGGAAGTGGGAGAACGTGAACGAAAGGGTAGACCGGTATTATCCATCCAGCGGACGGGTCATTCTCCACGTCGATATGAACGCGTTCTACTGTTCGGTACATGAGGCGGAGAATCCGGATGCCTATAAAGGACGGCCGACCGCCGTCGCCGGCAGCGTCGAGCTCCGCAAGGGGATTATCGTTACCTGCTCGTACCCGGCCCGGGGACGGGGGATATCGACAGGAATGCAGGTGCAGCGGGCGCTGCGGATTTGTCCCGAGCTTATCATCATTAAGCCCGACTTCCACTTGTACCGGCGTTATTCCTCCGCCTTCATGGAAATTGCATACAGCTATTCGCCGCTTCTGGAAGCCGTGTCCATCGACGAATGCTACCTGGATATTACCGGTTCCCGGCAGTTCGGAACGCCTCCGGAGATCGCGGAGGAGATTCAGCGGCGAATCCGGGAGGAGCTAGGTCTCCCATGCTCTGTCGGGATCGCGCCGAACAAGCTGCTCGCCAAGATGGCGTCGGATCTCAAGAAGCCGAATGGTATTTCGATCCTTCGCCTGCGCGATGTACCGACGGTACTGTGGAACAGGCCATGCGGCGAGCTGTTTGGCATTGGCGGGAAGACGGCAGAGAAGCTGAAGCGCCTCGGCATATTAAGCATAGGTCAATTGGCCGCTGCCGATGAAAATATGCTGAGAGAGATATTCGGAGTCATGGGCTCATGGCTCAAGCGCGCAGCGAACGGCCTCGATGAGGCTCCCGTCAACCCCGAAAGGGAGGCGAACAAATCGATCGGGCATACGACTACCCTTCCCGGTGATATTGCCGGTCTGAGCGAAGCGCGCCCGGTGCTGCTCTCCCTGAGCGATCAGGTCGCAAGACGTCTGAGGCGGCAGAAGCTCGTTGCTTCAGGGGTTCAGCTCACTGTCCGGACCCCGGAAATGAAGACGATCACAAGGTCAAGCCAGCTTGAAGTTCCGACCGAGTCTGCGGAGGATGTGTTTAAAGCCGCTTGCAGTCTATTCAGGAAGCATTGGAGCGAGGACCGTCCGATCCGGCTGCTCGGGGTTACGCTCTACGGCCTCATGCCGAAGGAGGACTCCGCGATTCAACTCGACCTGTTCGAATACGAGCGCCAGCCCAGGAAGGAATCGCTGAACAAGACAATGGACATGCTCCGGAACAAATTTGGCGAGAATGCTGTCCTGACAGCGGGCATGCTGAACGATCCCCACGCGGCTCTGCTGCGCAATCACAAAGAGCGCGGAACCTCTCTGCAGAAGGACCGGCTGCGTCTTCCACAGGGGGAAGATGAATAGAACGCCTGGGCGTTTTTGTTAAAAGAGTGGGACTTCGATTGAAATTAGCGACTATTTATATTAATATGACTAGAAGAAACGGACAACCGTTATAAGAATCAAAGCCCGCCAGAAGCGGAGCTTACCGGTTAACAGGAGGCAGACAGATTATGGCTAAGTACACTTGGGTGGAAAAAGATACCTGCATCGCTTGCGGTGCATGCGGTGCAACAGCACCGGATATTTACGACTACGACGATGAGGGATTGGCCGAGGTTATCTACGAGAGCGACAGCAATCGCGGCGTGACCGAGATCCCGGAAGATCTGCTTGACGATATGCAGGATGCGGCTGACGGCTGCCCTACCGATTCAATCAAGGTGGCGGACGCTCCTTTCAATAAGGAAGGCTAAACCATTAGACAGATCCTACAGCTTAGTAGAAACCCCGTTCCGAAATAATGGAGCGGGGTTTCTTTTTGCCGCCCGAAGGCCGATATAAATAGTGAAGCAGCTCTATGCATATCGACGGAGGCCAAGATGAAGAATCTGCAGTATCTCAAAGAATACGTGGAGAAGCACCACGACAATAAAATGGCATGGTACTTGCTGGGCCGAGAATATAAAAGAAGCGGGCAGGAAGGCAAAGCGAACTACTGCTTTAACCGGGCAGGGAGCGTGTACGAGGCCTTCGAGCAGAGCAAGATTCCGGCGGACATGTTCCGGGAATACGAGGAAGGCCTGCTCCGCAGCGCCCGCGAGCGAGCGCTGCGGAAGACGCGAATCCGCCGGCTGCTGCTGAGCCTCGCGCTGCTGCTGCTGGTGCTTCTGCCCGCCGGTGCATCGGCGCCGGGCAGAAGCACGGATGCCGTAACCGCCGATGGTTACGGCGGCGGAGGGGCGGCTGCGGAGGAGTCGCAGCCGGAGGATCAGGCCGCGCCGCAGGCAGGCGAGGCCGCAGAGCCGGCGGTGAACGAGCTGCGCTTCACCGCCCGGGAGACCGGCGCGGCCGCAGCGCGCCGGGATATTGCCGTAACTCTCGGCGATCTCAGTGCCGATGAGTCCACCAAGACCGCTGTGCTGGGCATGCAGCGGGACGGCAAATGGCTGCTCTGGCAAGGTGGGCTGCCGGTGGATTATACGTTAGATCGGCAGCAGAACGGCCGATCCGTGATCCAATCCTATAACGCCGCTGTCTGCAATTGTAAGCCGGAGGATGCCGGAACACTGAAGAAGTCAGGGGCGGAATGGCAGCAGCGGCAGGAACAGCTGTCCTCGCTCTGGAGCGCCATGGCGGCCTACAAGGCATCGACAGGCAGCTACCCGGATTCACTGGATCAGCTTACCGGTGATTTCCCAGGAAATTGGATGTACGGAACGACGCCGCTTATGGAGAAGGCCTTCGACCCGCTGAAGGCGCTGGCTCAGGCCTCGGCAGGTTCGGCGCCGTCGGCAGGGGCGCCCGAGGCGCCGGGCAGCATTCCATCGACAGCTCAAGGCGGGAAGGAAGTTCCGTTCCTGTCCAGTCCGATGACCATCCTCGTAGACAAGCAAAAACACCGCTTGGCGGTGGCCAGCGGCGGAGTGATCCTGCGAAGCTATGAAGTGGGTCTTGGTGGAGGCAAGACGCCGGTCGGCGACTTCATCATCTCCATTAAGGTCGTAAATCCCAATGGCCACGATAACGGCGAATTTGGAAGCCGGGGCATGCAGCTGTCGGACACGAATTATGCCATTCACGGAACGAATGAACCGGACAGTATCGGCAAGGATGAATCGCTCGGATGCATCCGTATGAAGCGTGAGGATATCGAGGAATTGTTCAATCTGGTTCCCAAGGGAACGCCGGTGCATATCGCCGAAGGGGGGCTTTTACCTGATACCAAGGTGGTTCCGCTGGAGCCGTTCAAGACGAAACCTGCCGGTGACCAGACCAACCCCCGCCAAGAATATCACTGGCTGAACTAGAACGCCTGATAGCACGCAACCGGTGGAGATAATGCGACGTCTGCCCTGGCACACAACGGATGAATCCCGCGCATCCAGGTGTGAACGCGTATTAGCTGCTGGTAACGAGGAACAGCACAACGAACAGAATAACCAGCAGGGCGATGCTTATGCTGACCCAGATAATCGCCTTGCGGTTGACCTCTTCTTTCTTCTGCTGAATAGTTGGCGGTTTGCGTTTGGCTGACATAGGATTCGACCTTCCTTTTCTATCAGTTCATATAGGCTTTACACTTTCATTGTAATGCGTTTACAAGAAAAATACTATACTCTGCAAGGCACACCTGTTCATCCACCTTGGCATGGAACTTTTCTTTTCGCCCGGAAAAAGCTAAAATCATTATGAGACCTTATGCCTGAAGGAGCGAGAGCGGTGTTGTATCGAAATTTTGCCAAGCCTTTTTTCTTTAAAATGGACCCGGAAGCGGCGCACCATCTCGTCATCGGGGGACTGGAAAAGTCAGCTGCCCTCCCGGGCGGGAAAGCGTCGCTGCGCATGATGTACGGAGTTCCGGAGACGCCGGAGCTTGCGGTCGATCTTTTCGGACTCCATTTTCATACACCGGTAGGACTTGCGGCCGGACTGGATAAGAACGCCCAGGCGATCGGAGGCTTCTCCTCGATCGGCTTCGGCTTCATGGAAGTTGGAACGGTCACGCCAAAAGGACAGCCCGGCAATGAACAGCCGCGTCTGTTCCGCCTTCCGAGCGACGAAGCGCTGATCAACCGGATGGGCTTCAACAACGAGGGAGCCGACGCGATGGCTAAGCGGCTCAAAGCGGCAGGCCGCCGCAGCATTCCGGTAGCAGTCAATATCGGGAAGAACAAGACGACCCCGAATGAAGAAGCTCATGAGGATTACCGGAAGTGTATCCGTACGCTGTATCCGTACGGTGATTTTTTTGTCGTCAATATCAGCTCGCCGAATACGCCGGATCTCCGGAGCCTGCAGCATGGCAGCGAGCTCTCCCGCCTGCTTGCCGAAGTGAAGGACGAGATGGAGCTTCAGCACGGAAAGAGCGGGGTTAAGAAGAACATTCTGGTCAAGATTGCGCCGGATGTCAGCGCGTCTGAGCTTGAATATATGGTGGATACCATCGCGAATGCGGGAGTGGACGGCATTATCGCCACCAACACGACGATTTCCCGGAATGGTCTGAGTCATGTGCGGGCATCGGAGACCGGAGGTCTCAGCGGCAAGCCGCTCCGGGACCGTTCGACGGAGATTATCTCGGCCATATACCGCCAGACCGGAGGACAGCTTCCGATTATCGGCTCAGGCGGAATTTTCACTCCGCAGGACGCCTACGATAAAATCAAGGCGGGAGCCAGTCTTGTTGAAATCTATACGGCACTAATCTACGAAGGTCCCGAGGTGAACCGCCGGCTCCATGCCGGTCTGCGCAATCTTCTTCGGCGAGACGGTTTCCGGCATATTTCCGAAGCGGTAGGCGTGGATGTTCAGTAACCGCCTTGGAATAGGCACAAGGCCAATTCCGGGCAGAAAGAGTTAGGGACAGGAGGATGGACGATGGACGGCAGGGATTGGGCTACGTTTTTGCTTCCTTATGAACAGACAGTGGAAGAATTGAAGGTCAAATTCAAGACGATGCGCGCAGAGCTCAAGAAGCGCGAAGAATATACTCCGATCGAATTCGTGACCGGGCGTGTCAAACGGCTGTCCAGCATTCTGGAAAAAGCCAAGCGGCTGAATGTCAAGATGGAAGACCTGGAACAGGGAATCGAGGATATTGCGGGAATCCGCATCATGTGCCAGTTCGTGGAGGATATCCGGCGGGTAGCGGAATATATTCGGGCCCGCAAGGATCTGGAAGTGGTATACGAGAAGGATTATATTACCAATTATAAAGAGAGCGGCTATCGCAGCTTCCATATGATCATCCGATATCCGGTTCAGACCGCGCTCGGACAGAAGATCGTGCTAGCCGAAATTCAAATCCGGACCCTTGCCATGAATTTCTGGGCGACCATCGAGCATTCCCTGAATTATAAATACCGGGAGAGCCTGCCGGATGAAATCAGGCTTCGATTGAAGACGGCCGCGGAGGCCGCATCCATCCTGGATTCCGAGATGTCCAGCATACGAGAGGAAATTCTGGACGCTCAGCGGACGTTTGAGGATAATTCCAACACAACGACTCAGGTGCTGCAGGCGATCCATCAGCTGTATTTTTATCACCTGGTCAACGAGGCGATCCGCTGCCAGGAGGAATTCAATGTCATCTGGCAGCGCCAGGACATGGTGGCGATGAAAGTGCTCCTGGAGCGAATCCGGGGCATGATATCCCGGGCGAAGAAAGGCAATGATGCGGATGGCGTATGATCCGCTGTACGTGGCTTACCTCGTCTATTTCAACCGGGACCGCGATTATTTCGAATGCCATGAAGTGCTGGAGAAGCTGTGGCTGGCCACGGAACGGAATCCTTTGTACAAGGGGCTTCTCCAGGTTGCCGTCGGATTGTATCACTTCCGGGACGGCAATATACGGGGCGCAAGGCTGATGCTGGAGAGCGCCGAGGCAAGGCTGCGGGATTATCCCGCCGAGACGCTGGGCATCCGGCTGGATGCACTGCTCCAAGAGGTAAGGGGGTATATCCGGAGGCTGAACAGCTTCGACGTGAAGCCCTTCGAGTACCGTGATCTGACGATTCCGATCGTTGATGAGAATCTGAGAGCGGCGGTTGCTGCCGCCGGAGAAGCCCTTAAGCCGAGTCTTCCGCAGCGGCGGGGGCCGCAACGGACGCCTTCCGTGCCGGTGGAGCGGCGGTAAGCGCGATTATTCATATCCTGTAGCTAAGGAACACCCGAATCCGGGTGTTCCTTAGCTGTTCAAACTGTACTATTCAAGTCTTATTATCCAAATCTAATTATTCAAATCTAATTATTCAAACCTGAAATGGGTCATCCATATAGTTGAACCTGTATCCATTTTACAACATAACCGGGAGGCGGCTTCATGGCGGTACAACTTCCCCGCTCCTTCATCGAACGAATGAAGGATCTGCTGGGACCGGAATACGAGGATTTCGCGGAGACTTACAATGAGGCTCCCTATACAGGTATCCGGGTCAATACATTGAAAATATCGGCTGACGCCCTGCTCGGGCTGCTGCCATTTCAGGTGGAGCCGATTCCCTGGTGCGGGACAGGCTTTTACACGGAGGAAGGCGCGAGACCGGGCAAGCACCCGTATTACCATGCCGGGCTGTATTACATCCAAGAGCCCAGCGCCATGTCTCCGGTGGAGCTGCTCGGCGTCACGCCCGGCGACCGTGTGCTGGATTTATGCGCCGCTCCGGGAGGCAAGTCGACGCAGATTGCGGCCAAGCTGCAGGGCATGGGCCTTCTGGTCAGCAATGATCTGAATGCGGAGCGCACGAAGGCATTGGCCAAAAATCTGGAGCTGGCCGGAGCGCGCAACGCGATTGTGCTCAATGAAAGCCCCGAGCGGATTGCGGCGGCTTTCCCGCAGGGCTTCGACCGGATTCTGATCGATGCTCCTTGTTCCGGTGAAGGTATGTTCCGCAAGGACGAGGATATGGTGCGCCAGTGGGACGAGCAGACTCCGCTGAAATATGCGGACATGCAGCGGGAGATTCTGGCGGCAGCTGCCCGTGCGCTCAAGCCGGGCGGGACGATCGTCTATTCCACCTGCACCTTCTCTCCCGAGGAGAACGAAGGCGGGATATTTGAATTCCTGTCGGCCCATCGGGAGTTTGAGGTCGTTCCCGTGGGCGGAACCGGTTCTTTCTCGCCCGGCTTCGCCCCTGTCCCGGGCACGGCCCGGCTGTGGCCCCATAAGGTGAAGGGCGAGGGCCACTTTATCGCCGTGCTAAAGCATACCGGCACGGCAGAGAGCGCAGACGCCAGCACAGCTGCGGGCGCCGCGGTTGGGGAGCGCGCGGCCGACCTGCGGGGCCGCGCATTGGCGTCTGCGCCGCCGCCCCGCACAGGAGGCGGCCGCAGCCGGGAGACCGGCGGCTCCGGTCCGGTCCGCCGGGATAAGACTCCGGCAGGCCGCGGCGCTGCTGCCGGAAGATCCTCCGGGCGCGGCGATGCCCGGAGAAGCGGGGCTGCGGCGGGCGGGGACGGCCCGGCCGTGTATGGCGCTTTTCTCCGGGATCAGCTTGCCCGGGAGCCGGAGGGCTTCCCCGTCTGGTTCGGGGAGCATCTGTATCTGTCCCCTCTGCCAGGGGAGGCGCTGAACGGACTCAAGACCGTTCGTCCCGGCTGGTATATGGGACAGAACCGGTCCGGCCGTTTTGTGCCGGGCCATCCTTTGGCGACGGCGCTTAAGCCGGAGGAAAGCCTGCGGAGCCTTAATCTGGACGGAAGCGGGCCCGAAGCAGTCTCGTATCTGAAGGGTGAGACGCTGTCAGTCCCTGCGGAGAGGCTGAATGTGGCGCCCGGAGCTTCGCCCAAGGGCTATGTACTGGTCTGCGTAGACGGATACAGCCTTGGCTGGGGCAAATGGCAGGACGGAATCCTCAAGAACGAATATCCTGCCGGATGGAGGTGGACATAGATGGCGGCGAAGAAAGACAAGGGCGGCAATAACGGCACGCTGCGGCTTGACAAGATGCTGGGAAACCTCGGCTACGGAAGCCGCACCGAGCTTCGCAAACAGGCGAAGATGGGACTCATTACAGTGAACGGCGAGATCGTCAAAGACAGCGGAGCTCATGTCGATCCTTACCAGGATGTGATCGAGATATCCGGTGAGCGGGTCTTATTCCGCAAGCATATTTATCTCATGATGAATAAACCGCCCGGCGTCCTGTCAGCGACGGAGGATCGCCGGGACAGGACGGTGCTGGATCTGCTGGACGACAAGGATGCGGCGTTTGAGCCGTTTCCTGTAGGCCGTCTGGACAAGGATACGGTTGGACTTTTGCTGCTGACGAACGACGGAGCGCTGGCTCATGAGCTGCTGTCCCCGCGTAAGCATGTGCCGAAGACGTATGAGGCGACGGTAGAGGGCGAGGTCGGAACGGGTGATGTAGAGGCTTTTGCCCGCGGGGTGGAGCTGGATGACGGTTATATGACGCTTCCGGCCAAGCTGACCGTTCTGAGCCGGGAGCGCCGGAGCGTCGTCATCTCGCACATCTCCTTGACGATCACCGAAGGGAAGTTCCATCAGGTTAAACGGATGTTCCAGGCGGTCGGCAAAAAAGTCATCTTTTTAAAACGGGTATCGATGGGTGATTTATCTCTCGACGAGAGCCTGCCTGAAGGGAAATATCGGGAGCTGACGGAGGAGGAGCTGAAGCTTCTGGGCGCGAGTCTGTAACTGATGATGATGCAAACCGGTAAACCCCGGGTTATAATGAGCGGATAAGAGAGAAGATACGAGGATGGTGGAGCATGAAATACAAACTGATCGCGCTGGATGTTGATGGAACACTGCTGAATGACGACCATCTGCTGAGTGCGGAGAATAAAGAGACCGTTGCGGAGGTCATCCGCCAGGGAGCCCGGATCGTGTTGTGCACGGGAAGAAACCCGAAGAACGTTATCCCCGTCATGAAGGAGCTGGGTCTCTCCGGTTATGTCATAGCCGACAACGGAGCCGTTCTGCTGCAGAGCGACGATCTGACGGTTCTTCATCAATTCGGGCTGGACGGACGGGGGCTGGACCCTTACATCGCTTACTGCCGGGAGCATGGCATGCATTTTGATGTGAACACAGCCTTCGATCTTTACGTTGATAACGTGGAGTTTTTGGCGGAGGAAGCGCTGTACATGTATGAACGGCTCGATTTGATGCCAGCGTCGTTGCCGGCATGGGAGGATTTCCGGGAGCCTATCGTCAAATTCACCGTCTTCTCCACGATCGAACAGATTACGGAAGCCGAGCGCGAGTGGAGCACCTGGGGACCGGCGTTCAGCATACAGCGCAGCGGCGATTTTTTCATCGATTTCATGCATCCCGAGGCATCCAAGGGCAACGCTCTCAAAATGCTGGCGGAGCGCCTCGAAATCAAACGCGAGGAAGTGCTGGCGGTCGGCAATTACTATAATGATATTTCGATGCTGACGTTCGCGGGCTTAGGAGTGGCGATGGACAATTCTCCCCTTGAGGTCAAGGCGGCGGCAGACGCTATTACCGGGACGAACAACGAGCATGGCGTATCGGCTGCGCTGAAGAAGTACTGTCTGTCTTAAATGCTGTCAGGATGAAGCTCCTAAAGCTT
This sequence comes from Paenibacillus sinensis, assembly GCF_019904155.1. Lineage (GTDB taxonomy): Bacteria > Bacillota > Bacilli > Paenibacillales > Paenibacillaceae > Paenibacillus_AQ > Paenibacillus_AQ sinensis. The sequence goes on along the minus strand of NZ_JAHCMB010000116.1, from coordinate 34,093 downwards.
CCCATTGAATATCGTGTATCAGGCCGTCTGCATCAATAAACGGAGGTCATGCGCATAGGAATACTAAAACCGTTAATCCGGCAGGCTGGCAATCCGCGGGGAACGGTCGGCAAAATCATGATCACGATCATGAATCGCGCCCATATCTCGCTTAGCAGGTGGGGCTTGTCCGGTATTGCGGTGCCTGCGGAAGGCAGCGTTCTTGACATTGGCTGCGGGGGAGGCCAGATGCTGCGTATACTGACAGGTCTGGGCGACCAGTTGTCCGTCTTCGGCGTGGACTATTCGGCGCAGGCGGTCGAGACTTCGATCCGCAACAATCTTGACGGTGTTCGCAGCGGCCAAGTTTCCGTAGTACAGGGCGACGTGGCGGCTCTGCCGTTCGATGACGGGTCATTTCATCTGATTACAGCGGTACAGACCCATTATTTTTGGCCCGATCTGGAAAAAGGGGTCAGCGAAGCTTACCGCGCGCTTAAGGACGGTGGAACCTTCATCATTATCTCTGAACTGTACAAAATCCATTATCATATGAATCGGTATAAGGATAAAGACTCCATGCGCAGCCTGTTCACTGCTGCCAGCTTCCCGGAAGTCCGGATTCGGGAGAATGACCGCTGGATTGCGGTAGCCGGCGTAAAATAACGCTTCACCGTGCGGGTTATCGTGCGGGTTAACGAACGGCTGGCTTTGAGCTTCCATATAAAAAATACAGCGGCAGACATGGGGCGAAATCTTGACATCCCGGGTCTGCCGCTGTTGTATGTTGTTGAGGATCTAAAAAGCAGCAATCAAGGCTGTGTCAGGGCTGGCGCAGCCCCTTCGGATAATGATTCTTAAGCTGGCCGCCGCTCGCCTTGCCCCAGCCGAGCGGCAGGCCGTCCACGGTAACGAGCGTCCAGCCTTGCAGGTCCGGCGGCACATTCAGGCTCTCGCCGCGCAGCCATGCGGCAGCTTCGGGTCCATCCGAAGCAAGGTTCAGGGCGCGTCCGGTCTGATCGGGTTGGAGCGCCATCGCCAGCGCGTGAGCCGGCTCGATCCGGTTCTTCTTCAAATGGGCGAGATGCAGACCGGCCCGCGGAACCCGCAGGCCGTTCAGCACATCCGGCGAGAAGGAAGACCCGAATTCAGGCGGCAGCAGGTAGAGCGAGTCGCCGAACAGGAGCGGATGTCCCTGAAGCAGGAAGCCCGGAAGCTCGGCCGCGGCCCATTCCTGGAACTGACGGAGCGCCGTCTGAGCGGCGACTGTACCGCCGGCGGAGCCTTTGCCGGAACGGTTCTCACGTCTGCCGGACCGCTTGCGTGCGGTGGAGGACCCAGTCTGCTCGGCAGCACTTGCTTCTTTCCGAAGAAGCGCGACAAAATGCCCCTCGCCTTTCTCATGATGCGGCCACAGGCGTTTCGTCTCCAGCAGCTTCATTCCGGGATAGCGGGCGGTCACTCTGGCGATCAGCTCCTCGTTCTCCTGCTTGTTGAAGGTGCAGGTGGAATAAGCCAATACGCCGCCTGGCTTCAGCATGGTATAGGCCGCCTGAATGATATCCCACTGCCTCGCGGCGCACATTTCCACATGCTCCGGCGACCATTCGGCGATGGCGTCCGGGTCCTTGCGGAACATGCCTTCCCCCGAGCAGGGAGCGTCCAGCATGATCCGGTCGAAGGCTTCCGGGAACCGGGCGGCAAGCTCGTCCGGAGCAGCGCTCGTGACCAGGGCATTCGGAACGCCGAGCCGCTCCGCATTCTCCGACAGAATTCTGGCCCGTTCCGGATGGATTTCATTGGAGACGAGCAGTCCCCGGCCCTGCATAAGCGAGGCGATGTGCGTGGTTTTGCCCCCCGGTGCGGCGGCCAGATCCAGCACCGTCTCGCCCGGCCGGGGGTCCAGCATCACGGCGGCGGACATGGCCGAAGGCTCCTGAACATAGTACAGACCGGCTGCGTGATAGGGATGGCGTCCCGGTCTTGAGGGTTCTTCGTAGTAATAACCGCCGGGGCACCAGGGAACAGGCGAGAGACTGAACATCCTGCCGGCTTTATCTGCGGCCAGGGTGCCCTGTTCGGTCCGGGTCCTTAAGCCGTTCATTCTCAGCCCCTGGGTACGGGGCTTGTTATAGGTGGCCAGAAAGGCGCTGGTTTCGCTTCCCAGTTGGGCTTCAATCATTTTCGTGTATGCGCCGGGAAGGCCTGCTGTTGTCATTGCGTTAATCTCCTTTGAACAGGGGTGGGGTTTTGTATATTGCCGTTTGGGTGAGATGCCGATAAAATTGAATAAAGGAACTGAAACAAGGGTCAATGTACATATGCTAAACTATAACGAAATAGCCGGGCAAGGCCACAGCCCGCTTTTTGGGGAACCCGGCAATTCATTTACCGCATGCTTATATGATCAATAAGAGCCGAAGCGGGAACGCCGCGTCATGCCGACCGCAGCCCGGGTGGGCCTTTGCTTCATACAAGAGAAAAGGGGACTTACCAATGAATCTGCTGCAAGCGCTATTCTTCCCGCCGGAACAACCAGGCGGCGTATCTTCCATGATTCCGTACTTGCAGGAACGCTTTCATTCCAGCCGCTGGGACATGGAGCTGTTCTGGCTGCCCAAACGAATCCGCGGCAAAGGCACCGAGGAAATCGTGTTTGAAACCTTTGACTGGACTCCATACGGAGACAGTCCGGTTGTGCAGAAATATATTCAGACGTACCGCGATTATTTATGGTGGACGAAGCTGCGCCTGAACAAGCATTATGATCTGATTCATGCGCATCATCCGATCGCCGGACTGGCGATGAAGAAGGTATTCCCGGATGTTCCGCTCGTTCAGACCTTCCACTCCAGCTACGAACGCGAGCTGATCCTTAACGGTAAAATTGCCGAGGACGGGCCGGAGCACCGGTTCCTGACCTCCATTTACAGAGAACTGGAGCATGTCAGCGACCGGCTGATGACGGTGTCGCGCTCTTTTGCGGAATACATGTCTCATTATACGGATAACCCCGAGCACATCCAAGTGATTCCGAACGGATTTGACGAGAAACGATTCAAGCCGGTTCCCCATGAGAATGACGTTCCGCAGCTGGTAACCGTTACGCGGCTTGTTCCCGCCAAGGGAATTGACGTGCTGTTCCGGGCGTGCGCCGAACTGAAGCAGCGGGGACTCGAATATGTGCTGCATATTATCGGGGACGGACCGTCCCGTGCGGATCTTGAGAATCTGGCCAGATCGCTCGGCATTTACAATGAAACGATCTTCTATGGGTATACGCTGCATCCCGAGGAATTTATGCCTTTCTTCGATATTTTTGTGCTTCCATCCCGGGCGGAGGCCTTTGGCTCCGTCTTCGCTGAGGCTGCACTGAGCTGTCTGGCCCTGGTCGGAACCGAAGTCGGCGGCATACCCGAACAGATCGAGGACGGCGTGAACGGCCTCCTGGTACAGCCCGATGACGTGACGGCGCTGGCCGATGCGCTGGAGAAGGTCATCACAGATCCTTCCTATCGCTATGAGCTGTCCCGGTCGGCCTGGGAGAAGGCGAAGAACCAGTACTCGCTGACCCGGATCGCGAATGAACTCAAGAAGACTTATCTACAGCTGCAGTCGGAGGCCGATAAGTAGAGCTGCGGGCACCGGATAGCAGTGGACTGCGATGAACCGAATCGCATAGGTTTTTTCAAGTAATCAGCGTTCGCCCGGGATACAATATGGATCATCATGGTATGACTCAAACGACACGGGGCCGCCTATGGGCGGCTTGTTGTCTGTAAGAGTTCAATTGGGTTCCTCAGCCGGCTGCGGCTCTGTTATTTCCTGGCGGGACCGGGAACTGTGTCGTGAACAGTGTCGGCAACAGAAGATGAGGAAGGGGCTTTATCGGGTCCATCTGAAGCGATTGGTGGACGGGATGGAGCCAGGATCAGCTTGACCGCCCAGACCAGCGAAAGCGCTCCGAACAGGGGATAGAACAGCGCAAGCAGCGAACTGAAGCCAAATTGGCTGAATATGTAGCAGAGCAGCATGACAACAGGTGTGATAACTGCCATGGAGTAGCGGGTGCGCTGTTCAAGCTGCAATGTAACCCCGTAAATATCGGCGACAAATGTGCTGAATATTTCCAGAAATATGAGCAGCAAATAGATCAGGCGCACCAGTGGGCCTAGACCGAAGGCGATGCTGCCCATCGGGATTTCATACTGCAGGATGCCCGGCATGTGCGCGCTCATGGCATAATGCGCAGCCATCAGCATGAAGCCGATGCCGAGACCGCCAATAATTCCTCCCCATATCAGCGGACGCTCGCTGTCCGACTGGTGCGCCATCGGGACAAGCACGGCCTGCGCCATGCCGAGGTTGAATGCGGTATACAGAAAGGGCGACATCCATGCGGCAACAGGACTTTGTTCCGTAATCATCGTCATGAAGCGGTATGCGCCGGGATGTCCTACCGTGTTGAAAATAATGAGAAGCGAGAGTGCCAGCATAAGCGGGACAACGATACTGTTCATTTGCAAAATGCCGGATATGCCTCGCTTGAGCAGCAAATAGGAGCCGATGACAGTCAGAATCAGACCGGTCTGATAGTGCAGCCCCAAATGCTCCTGGAAGATGGCTCCCGCTCCAGCCAGCATGATGCTGTTCACTCCGATCAGAATGACCATTGTGAACAGGCTGATGACAGAGCCCGTATTCCGGCCGAACAAGTGACGGTTGAAGTCTTCATACGACTCCGCCCCGATCCGGCGGGCGAGGACCATCATTTTGGTACCCAGCCATATGAAGAATCCCATTGAGAGTACAATCGTCAGCACAGCCCATCGCCCGTATTGAGTGAAGAACTGGAGAATTTCCTGGCCGGTAGCGAATCCGGCTCCGACGATGGTTCCTATATAGGTAAAAGCAATTTGCAGTGTCCGCAGCGTTTGTTTCATAACTGCCCTCCTCAACGGTTCATAGCGGCGGCAATTTGCAGCTATGCCGGCGGATATGCTTGTGTCATCCGCATAGTACAGGTTATGATGATGAGCAGAAGGACATGACTCCGCTATTACCTTAGATTGGCGGAGACGAACGGTGCAGAACAATGGATAATGGAGGCGTTAGCGTCATGGAATTATTGAAGAAGCGGATTTTGGAGGAAGGGGTCGTCATCTCCGACCAGGTGCTGAAGCTAGACGGGCTGTTGAACCATCAGGTCGATCCTGAGCTCACAATGGAAATGGGGCGGGAGTTCGCAAGATTGTTTGCCGATCAGGGAGTTACCCGGGTAGTAACGGTGGAATCCTCGGGGATTGCAGCCGCTTTTGCCACCGCTTATGAAATGAAGGTTCCCCTGGTCTTCGCCCGGCGCAAAAAAACGCTGCTGGCCGATCCCGATGCCCTCTGCGAGCGGGTGCCATCTTTCACAAAAGGGATTGTTACGGATATTATGATCAGCCGGCAGTTCATATTGCCGGATGATAAAATCCTGTTCATTGACGATATTATCGCCAATGGCGACGCCGCCCGCGGACTGATCAAGATCATCAACCGCTCGGGCGCCGAGCTGGTGGGTATGGGCGTCGTGGTAGAGAAATGCTTTGAGGCCGGGGCACGGACGATCCGGGAGCAGGGAGTCCGCCTGGAATCGCTGGCTAAGATCAAATCGCTTGCCGGTGGAAGAGTCGAATTTGAATCGTAACCTGACAAGTTACAAATCGTGACGAAACAGCGAACAAAGCCTAATTTTCTAACAATTGCTTTCCACCTCAATCATTTTCCTTTATAATAAGGGCAGACATAGGAGAGGAGGCGTCACAATGGGGAAAGAACCGGTGACAGAGCAATTCTTTATTGATAAATTAACCGAGGCCAAGGATCACTTCGAGCGTGCTCTCGATTGCAAACACACGGAGTTTGACGATCTGTATCCCTATATGATCGAACATCCTCAATTTTTCTGGTACAAACGCTATGTTGCGTGGTCGGAGCTTCTGACAATCGCGGGTCTGTGCGAAGAGCTTGAATTTGACTGGAGAGCGAATTTCACAACCAAACAAGTGGAGTATCTGGAACAACGGGTGATGTCTGCTAAAGTGCTTGACTTCTGGTTCGAGAAGAATGAAGCGCTGATATAAGTCAAACACGTTCGAGAAGCATGATTTCATGCAAATCTCGTTATTTGAAAAGACCCCAATGAGACCATCATTGCGGTCTTTTTTATAATATCAGATGAAGGAGAACCCGTATGATCAGCGACGAACAGCTGAATGAGTATCGTCTGTCGGGCGAGAAGGTCCGCGTTGTCCGCGATGCGCTGGAGAGCAACGATGTCGTTGGCATCGTAATCGCCTGGGATGACAGCCAGGTGATGATCCGCCGGCCCAACCGCCGGGTCGTGAAGCTGGACCGGGGGTACATCATTCAGCCTTTTTCCGATAATCGCCCCAATATCTTTGGTTAATCTAACAGACGGCCGGGAGCCATGAGCTCCACGGCCGTCTTGTTGTATTCCCGGTTACTTGATTCCCATGGTCTTCGTCAAGTCAATCAGGGCATCAAGCAGAATATCCATGTCTTCATCTGTTCCAATCGTAATTCGCAGGTATTGGTCGATACGCGGTTTGGGAAAAAAGCGGACAAACATGTTGCGGCTTCGCAGCGCTTCATATAATTCCTTCGCGGGTAGACCGGGACAGGAGGCCATCAGAAAGTTCGTGCTGGAGTCAATGACCTTAAAGCCGGCTGTGCGCAGCCGGGAGGTCGCCTTGCTACGGGTGCCCGTTATGGAAGCAAGATTGCGCCGGAAGGTTGCTTCATCCCGCAGGGACGCAATGGCTCCCGCCTGTGCGATCCAGTCGACGGTGAAGCAGTTCACGCAGTCTCTGACCCGGATCAGCGCTTCAATCAGATCGGGATGGCCCATGGCAAGCCCGATGCGCAGACCGGCCAGCGAGCGGGATTTGGAGAACGTGCGGACGACGAGGAGATTGTCGTACAGGGGGAGCAGCGGGAGCGCGGACTCAGCGCCGAAATCGACATAGGCTTCATCCACAATGATGACCGCCTCCGGGTGGTTTTTGACCAGATCTTCAATCGCTGTGAGGGGCAGCGCTTTACCTGTCGGCGCATTGGGATTGGCCAGAATAATGCCGTCGCATGCGCTTCTGAATGCTTGGACCGGAACCTCGAAATCCGTTGCCAGCGGGACGGAAAGGTAGCGGATTCCGAAGAGATCGGCATAGACCTCGTAGAAATTATACGTAATATCGGGAATGAGAAGACAATCACCCGGATCGAAGAATGCTTTATAACAGAAGGCCAGGATTTCATCCGAGCCATTGCCTGCAAAAATCATATCCGGCGAGATGCCGTAATAACTGCCTGCCTCATGCCGAAGAAGCGTGCAGTTCGAATCGGGGTATAATTTCAGCCTGTCGGTAATGGCAGCTTTCATGGCTTCCAGTACAGCTTCGGAAGGAGGATACGGGTTCTCGTTCGTGTTCAGCTTCACCACTCTGCCCGCGCGCGGCTGCTCTCCCGGAACATAAGGGACAATGCCCTTGATCGTCTCGCTCCAGTATTTGTTCATGATAACCCCTCCAATCCCCGCATTCGGCATGGAATCGGGTTTTACATATGTATATGTCAAGCGGGCGGATGGAGGAACTGTTACTAATCTTCTTGGACAGCAGTAACTACAAAGGCAGCTCCTGCAATCGCAAGAGCTGCCTTTGTGCAAGTATTGAGGGTCATCATATTGGTCATCATCATCTCAAGCAAAAATCACTCTAACTGATGGACAAGGCGAACGGAATAACCTTCTCATCACGGGCGTTAGTTTGGAATTCGCCGGCCAATCCCAAATAGGCACGCATACGAACCGTCATCTCACGGCGGAAGCTCGGCCACTCAATGCACACATCTCCTGCGGTTCCCCGGCATTTGTACTGGGCTTCCACGCCGTGCTGATCCTGGCGGATGGTCGAAATGACGATGTCTGCACTCTCAAGCTCCCGTTTCACTTCCTGAAGCATTAAGGCCGTCTTCTTGGCTCCGATGGAGACCATTTCCATATATAGCTGGGGCATCTTGAACAGGCCGCTCTTGCCGATCGCCCGGCAATCACGTTCGAAGACCTTATGAATGAACGTTAGCAGCAGATAACTTCTGACAAGTGACAGTTCCTCCTGGGTTGCTTCCTGATTGCGATTGACCTTGGCTGTTGCCGCCATCTGAATCACCTCGTTATATAGGATACGAACCTTTGTTCTCATTATACATGCTGATGTTATCCGAAGCAAGATTTAACCGTTATTTTATGAAAAAAATGTTATTCCCATAAGCCGTTATGGTGCTGAGATCATGATATATGATAGGATCGACAGAAAGCAGCCAATCAATGGCAAGCATGAAACGATCAAAATCAGGGGGTATCAATGATGCTGCGGGTAGAGGAAGCTTGTGAGGAGAATGTGGAAGAGATGTGCCTGCTTCTTGACGAATTATTCGCCATAGAACAGGATTTTGCCGGTATTCGCGATGCCGGGAAGCAGAGAAAGGGACTGAAATTGATTCTGGATCACCCTGACCGGGGCAGGCTGCTGCTTCTTAAGCGCGAGGATCGGGTTGTCGGGATGGTCAATTTGGTGTTCGTGTTCAGCACAGTCGAAGGAGGCTCTGTCATCCAGCTGGAGGATTTTATCGTGGCAGGGAGCGAAAGGGGTAAGGGAAGCGGCCGTTTTTTTATGGAACAGATTGTGGAATATGCTAAGTCCCATGGATTTCTGCGTATTTCTCTGCTGGCCGACTCCGGCAACGCACGTGCGCTGGCGTTCTACGAGGCTGCAGGCTATCAATACTCGAATATGAAGTGCTTAAGGCTCAGTCTTTCCGAGTAGACGGCAGCTTTTTCAGATAAAAATGCAAGGACTATAAAAAATAACTTAATTTAAAAACGAAAGTGTCGATAAATATAATATGTTCTTAAACTTAGGCCATTGGCACTATTTATTGTGCCGGAAGGCAAATGTTATAGGAGGGGAGAAGACGAATCAGAGGCAGAAGAACGTCAGTGAATCAAACAGTTATTTAGAAATCATCCGGTTCGGAAGTGAAAGGGGCACAATAAGAAGCATGACGATTAGACAGCGCAGAAATCATTCACTGGTTCTTCTTTTTACCTTGTTTCTGGGATTAATATCCATGTTTCAAACCAGCGATGTTCAAGCGGCAAGCCTGTACAAATGGAGCAAAGTCTCGACAACAGGATTGGAGAGCGTGGCGTTCGGCAATGGGACATATGTAGGCGTAACATCGGCAGGGAACCTGGCCGTCTCTGACGACCTTCTGTCATGGCAAAATATCGACGTGTCCGCTTTATCTCTTCGCTCATTTGCTTTCGTTACCTTTGTCAATGGCAAGTTCTTCGCCGGAACGAACCGGGGAGATTCAGTGCCTGAGACAAGCCCGAAAGCATTTGTGCTGATGTCGGATGACGGCAGACAATGGACGGCGGGTACGGGCGCCAACACTTATTCCACCTATGCTTTTTCGACGGTTGCTTATGGGAACGGTAATTATTGGCTGGCTTCCTCCAACGGAGGCGGATTTCTCAAGTCCCCGGATGGCGTATTCTGGACAAACGCCGGAATTTCGGGTCTCGGCAGAATCAATGATGTGCAATATTTAAATGGTAGCTTTATCGGACTTACAACAGCTGATTATGTCACCAGCAACATTGTAACATCAGCTGATGGAGCCTCCTGGACGACAAATACTTCGGGCATTGGAAGCAATCTCAACCGCTTGTACTCGGATGGCAGTCTGGTTCTGGCAGGCGGAAGTCAGGGGAAAATTTACAAGAGCCCGCAGGGATCGGATATTCCAACTATTGAAGCGTCTATAAGCGGAGATTTGATGAATGGCACCGGCTATGCCGCCAACTTCGTTTCTTTCGCGTTCGGAGCAGGACAATATATGGCCGTATCCTCCAATAATGGCGTTGTGGCTTTCTCCAACAACGGTATGCAGTGGAGTACGACATCACTTTCTTCCGCTTCGTTGAGAGCTGCATTTTTCAAAGACAATACATTCTTTATCTGCTCCCGGGACGGCGTGTACAAACGAGTGCCCGCATCGCGGCCACTGATCGTTACTGGAGCAGCAACGGACATCACCTCCGATTCGGCCGTGATCGAAGCTGAAGTAACTTCCGTCGGCAGTGATCCGGTTACGGAGCGCGGCGTTGTGTACGGAACCGTTCCGGAACCGACAACCAGCGACGCGAAGGCTGTGGCCGGACTGTCTGCCGAAGCGGGAACGTTCAGCGCTGCCCTTAACGGGCTTGACGGAAACACCGTTTATTATGCCAGAGCTTATGCCGTTAATGAGGTCGGGGTCGCTTACGGCGCCGAGATTTCGTTCACGACTCTTGAGCCAAACCGGATTCCGACCGCTGGCAGTTTGAGCTTTAGCGTTACTTCCGGAACGTACTTTGCAGGCGAACTTCCAGGAAGTGACCTCGATGGAGATACTCTGACCTATACGATTACCTCGCAAGGGACTCAGGGGACAGTCAGACAGGCGCAGGCTGGAAGCGGTGCTTTTACCTATACGCCTGAGCTAGGCGCAATTGGCAGCGACAGCTTCACTTATACGGTTACCGATGGCAAGTCTGCACCGGTAGCGGGAACGGTGCTGGTGACCATTCTGCCTTCAGGTGCAGCGGGATTGACGTCGCTTCAGCTGCAATCGGTCGCCCTTGCTCCCGATTTTGATCCGGATATTCTCTCCTACACGGCAACTGTAGCCAACAGCGTGTACAGCACGACTGTTACTGCTTCGGTGTACGGCAGCGGGGCGAAATTGCTGGTTAACGGCCTTCCTTATAATGGAGAGACTATCGCGCTTGAGGTAGGCGCCAATGTTATTACGGTTTCGGCGCTTGCCCAGGACGGTGTGACGGAGAAACAATACCAAGTCGAGATCGAACGTCAGGAGGAAGCTTTGCCTCCGACTCCGACGCCGGAAGCGAGTCCATCGCCGGAAGCAAGCCCTACGCCGTCTCCGACCTCCGAGCCGACGGTAGCTCCGAATCCTTCTGCTCCGTCCACAGCCGCAGGCATTAAGGTTGTCATCGACGGCGTTGCTCAGGAATTGTCCGCAACGGTACGTATGAACGAGCAGAACGGCAGAACGCAGGCCATGATCGAAGTTGATAATGATAAGGTCATTAGAGGGCTGACAGAGAACAAGCAGAACGTCTTGATCGGGTATACGAATCCGGCGGATTCCGTAGTTGTCGAGCTTAATGGACAATTGGTCAAGGTGCTGGAATCTAAACAATCCTTCTTGCAAATTGTAACGGATAAAGGGGTATACAATCTGCCTGCTAATCTGTTAAAAATCGATGATATCTCTTCAAGCCTCGGCCATCCGCAGCAGTTATCCGACATCAAGCTCAGCATCGAGCTGGGCAGTGCAAAACCGGCTGATGTCCAGGCACTTGAGGCATCTGCGAGCAAGCAGGACTACACAATTATGGGGCCGACGCTGGAGTTTAACATCAAGGCAGTCTATAACGGCAATAGCGTGAACATCAACCGGTTCAGCGCTTATGTAGAACGTTCCATTATCCTGCCTCAAGGTATGGATGGCTCCCAAATCACTACGGCTGTCGTCCTCAACAGCGACGGAACGGTGTCCCATATTCCGACCAAGGTAACGGTTGTGAACGGACGTTACACGGCGTCGATCAACAGCTTGACGAACAGTACGTACGCTCTTGTATGGAAACCGGCTACCGCATTTCTGGATACAGAACGGCGCTGGAGTCGGCAGGATATCGCAGAGATGGATTCCCGTTACATTCTGGAAGGTACGGGGAACAACCGGTTTGAACCGCAGCGTGGTATTACGCGTGCCGAGTACGCGGCCGCTGTAGTCCGGGCATTCGGCCTGCGGACGGAAGGACTCTCTTCCGTAAACGGGCAGACAGCTTCCTTCACGGATGTGTCCGGAGCTGCCTGGTACGCTGAACCAGTATCGGTTGCCGCCGGTTATGGCCTCATCAACGGCTATAAGAACGGCGGTTTCCAGCCGAACAGCCCGATCAGCCGCGGCGAGGCCTCCGTCGTGCTTGCCCGTGCGCTGAAGCTGGCCAATCTTGAATCTGCCGGCGGAGCAGATGCAGTGCAGGCAGAGCTGTCCAAGTTCAAGGACGGTGCAGCCGTTCCAGCCTTTGCTCGTGAATCCGCAGCATTGGGTATAGAACTTAATCTTCTTCAAGGGGAAGGCGGTTATCTGAACCTGAAAGCCGGTGTCACTCGTGAAGAGACGGCCGCACTGCTCAACCGCGCGTTGAAGGCGGCGGGATTGATCTAGGTGATGCACCGGAGTTGAAGCTGAATCAACCGGGATCGCAATAAGGCATTTGAAAAGGCAGCTATGCGGAGGATTGATTTCGCATAGCTGCCTTTTTTTAGCTATTCAAGCAGCGGCACTAAAAATGAGTTGACTCTGAATTCCCTGCATGGTATGATCTATCTTGTGGCCGCGAAATGAAGCGGTTCGAAATATGCGGTCGTGGCGGAATTGGCAGACGCGCACGGTTCAGGTCCGTGTGGGCTAACCCCCCGTGGAGGTTCGAGTCCTCTCGACCGCATCAACTTATAAATAAGGCTCGTAGTTGCTAAGGCAATTGCGGGCCTTATTTGTGTTGAATGCGGATGTTGAGCAGCTGTTGATGATCTGAAACCGAAGGCCCGATCATTCAGCCTTCGCACATCCGGCCATCAGGCACACCAAGATGATGTCCGTCAGCCACAAGGGGCAAGGGTGAAGTGAATTCCCAATTCGTCCGGAAACCAACAAAAGCGAATCAAGTCGAGCAGATGCTCTGCATGATTCGCTCCTGTTCTTATTCTCTTCGATCTACCGCTTGAGGTCGATTCGGGAAGTACCCGGTTGCAGATAGCCGAGTGTTGAAGTGTTTCGATATCCGTAATAGGGCTGCATATAGGCGCTGCTTCCAGCACCCAGCAGCAGGGCCAGAAGAGCCATGGTGCTGCCATTTAAGCTATCCGATTGGCTTGCAAGCTGGGGCATATAAGAGGAATAACCCGTGAACGGAAGCATACTGGACAAACTGGAGGACGAGTCCTGACTTTGAATACCGAAAGGCGAAATCATCCCCGACAGCAGGGGGGCTAAATACTGGCTGAAGGAGGGCTGGTTTTCATTCGTCCGATTAACTGCGCCGGTAGAGATAGGGAAGTGCTTGCAGGTACAGGAGGAATTGTCTACAGAATTACTTTGGATCATACTCTTCATCTTCCTTTCTGAATAGAAAATAGAGACTTGAATAACAGACTATAAGTATAGTCTATTTTGGTATGAAAGACGCTTCACTCCACACATGCGGGTTAAGCGTCAGTCAATACAGCTTGATGTGGTCCAGCAGCTTCAGGCTGGGCAGGTCGGTCATGATTCCCTTGCCGATGCCGAAGCCCCAGTACTTGATCGGAGCGTAAGGATACTGCAGCATCAGGAGAACTTGCCCGTCCTGAATATTTCGTTCCTGAACAGCAGCCCGGATAGGCCGGGTATTCACTTGTATAGACCAAGGATGCTTGTCCGTTTCAGCCAACAGACGCATTCGATTCCAGGTATGGCGGAAGAGGGAAGCTTTATACTCTGCCTTATAGATCAAGCGGACCGTAGAAGAGTCCGTACCAAGCCCTGCTGCCTGCTCCGCCATACTATTCAGCACGGCTTCATCCCGCGGACTTGCGCCGTTCTCCAGCCAATACCCATATATCATGGGGGTTTGAGCGTTGCGGAGGACGGCATACATGTTATTGGCAGGAAGCAGGATAGACGCCAGCAGAAGTGCGAGCGCGAGCCCGGCTGCATACCGCAACAGCAGCTTGCGCTTACCACCGTCTGAATGACGGATATGTAGGGCAATATGCTTAATACGCTGCCTGAGCTGAGACGATCTGGACAGCCAGTAGACTCCCGGACTATGTGGAGCAGGACCAAGATTCAGCTCCCCTTGATGCACAAGAAGCATCCCGTAGCGGAGTCCTTCCTCCCGATCCAGCAGCTTCAGCGCCTGCCCATCACAGCGTATTTCCAGATCGTCTCCGTACCGTCTCAATGCCAGTCGGAGCAGAGGATTAAACCAATGAACCAACTGCAAGAAGTGGGCCAGACGGAATAGAAGAATATCCATCTGCTTATGGTGCATTAGCTCATGCAGGAAGATCAGACGCAGTTCCTCTCGCCGGTAAGCTTTATTGCTGTCATAGGGAAGCAAAATAACCGGCCGGAGCCATCCATGCAGTGCAGGGTAGGGCAGAGCTGACCGCATGAGCCGGATCGGTCTGCGGATACCTGCCTCCTGGCGGCAAGCGTCCAGAAGCTGTCTCAGATCCTCGCTGTCGTAGGGGAGGGCGTTGCGGATCAGCCGCCTGACGCCCCGGCTTCGCCATCGGCTCCAGCCCGCCGCTATTAGCGCACCGGCAATCCAGATTACCGCTAAAGCTGTTTCCACTTCCGTCATTCCGGTGTGGGCACGAAGAGAGCGAACCAATTCCTGCTTAGCGGCTGGCAGAGACACCAGGGTTTCTTTGCCATTTTGATACATGCGCATGTCCTTGTAGGCGGGCGTTTCCGCTTGCTGGGGGGCCATCCGTTCACTAATGTCGCTCCAGCTATTGCCTGCGGCAGTCAGCAGGTTGCCCACACCATACTTTTCTCCATATAGATACGGGTCTGTCCAATTCTCAATACTGGCAGCACTGGGCAGATTGAATGGAAGGAGAAGCTTCACAAGAAGCAGCGCCCACAGCCAACACATGACACGGGGGCTCAAGAGCCGGCGCCCGAAGCGTCGGAGGAACAGCACGATGGAAGCGATGACGGTACCCGCAAGACTTAGCTCTAATCCTTTCAAGAAAAGCATGGGTAACAGCATGTCCATGGATCAATCCTCTTGGGAGCTGGCTTCAAGCATCTCTCTAAGTTTCGCCGCCTCGTCCTTGGATAAGCCGCCGCTATCCTTCAGAAACCCGGCCAACAGGGAGGTTCGGTCCCCGCCGTAATACATTTGAAGAAATTGCTCCCGCTCTTGCTGGAGGTATTGCTGCTCCTCCACAAGCGGAACATAATAATAAATCCGGCTGTCGCGTTCATCCACGGTATAGCCTGCAAAGCCTTTAGCCACCAAATTCCGAAGAAGGGTCTTCACCGTTCGAAAATGCCAGGTGGATTGCTTCGTCACACGCTCAACGATGACGCTGGCCGGGCAGCGCCCTTCCTCCCACAATACCTTCATCACAACAAGCTCGGAAGGGCTAATATTTTTTTCTTTTCGCTTCAATGGCACTCCCTCCTTGCGGTTTAGGAACCTCTTTCTAATATCGGTATTCCAAAAGATTATTGTTATAGTCTTTTATTAGAATACACTGGAACCGGAGCGGCTGTCGACTGGCTGCCGTTCTTTTTTCTGCATGTACCCTTTGAGTCTGTCGCCCGCTATTCGCTCATAATCTCAAGAAATTTGCCCGCCGGACTTGATAAAGGCACATTCCGTATCGTCATAATGCCGGCCTTGGAAGCCGGAAGATCCACATTGAGGCTTACTTCGAACAGGGAACCGTCCTGCAGCTCATTTGTGACAAACTCTTTGGTAATGTAGGAGATCCCGAGTCCTCTCCGGGCAAATTCAATCAGAAGATCCACGCTGCCGACTTCGATATCCGGCGTAAGCTGATAACCCTGCTGCTCGACAAGCTCCGTGATCGCCGTCCGTGCCCGGCTGTTGCGGGAGAACAAAATAATCGGGTACCGCAGCAGCTGATCCAGCGTCAGAACCTGTCCTTTCAGCTTGGCGTATTTGTCGCCCGCGACGAAGCAATCCTTCAGCCCATAACTCTCCATCACGGTCAGCTGCGGGTCCAGAATAGGGGTGCGGACGACGCCCAGATCAATCTTGCCCTCTTTGAGAAACTGGATGACCTCCGGCGTTGTGCCATGGTTGAGATGCAGACTTACGTCCGGGTACTCCCGGTGATAACGCTCCAGATACGGAAGCAGGAAATGCTTGAAGAGGGAGTCGCTGCCGCCGATCCGAAGCTCTCCGCTCTCCAGATTTTTCAGTTCGGCCATTTTCTTCTCAGCCAGTGAGATCAGTATTTGCGATTGTTCAATATAGGAAAAGAGCTGGGCGCCTTCCTGGGTAAGGACGACGCCTTTGGAGTTGCGCTGAAACAAGGTCATGCCGAAGCTGTCCTCCAGCTGCTTAATGGAATGGCTGACGCTTGGCTGGGTAAGAAACAGGATTTTGGCCGCCTGGGTCAAGCTTCCCGTTTTGGCTGCCCAATAGAAGACTTTATACAGCTCATTGTTATTGGTCATAGACACGGTTTATGGCACCTCTTTGTTTTATCAATTACGTATATAGCCAACAAACGTATTATAGTGTTATTACAAAAAGTAAGCCAGCTTTTTAGAAAACAAAATTTAAAGAAACGAGCCGGCTTTGAAAGGGTGAGAGGAATGGAGCCAACGACATTGATCTTATTCGGCGCCACAGGAGATTTGGCGAAGCGAAAAATATATCCCGCTTTATATAACTTGTTCATGGACCGCCTGCTTCCCCGTGATTTTTCTGTAATCGGGCTTGGAAGAAGAGAGTGGAGTGACGAAATCTTTAGAGAGAACATCGAGCAGTCGATCGGCCGCTTCTCCAGACGGGGGAGCCATAACCCTCAAATGCTGAAGGAGTTCCAGAGTTTGTTCCGGTACAGCGTGCTGGATATCGGACAGACTGAGGATTATCATAAGCTGCTGGGCGAAATAGAAGAATGGGAGCAAGGGCTGGGACGTCCGGCCAATCGCCTGTTCTACCTTTCGGTAGGACCGGAGTTCTTCGGACCGATAGCCGAGAATATTCAAGCGGGCGGGCTTGGAATTACACAGGGCTGGAAACGTCTGGTGATCGAGAAGCCCTTCGGGAGCGATCTGCAGACGGCACGGGAGCTTAACCGGAAGCTGAGCGCCTCTTTTTCGGAAGCTGAGATCTTTATTATCGACCATTACCTGGGCAAGCCAATGCTTCAGGAATTTCAGGCTCTGCGGCAGAGCAATCCGATGATCAAGGCGTTGTGGAAAAACCAGCTTATCGCCAATGTACAGATTACGGCAGGCGAAACCGTCGGAGTGGAAGAACGCGCGGGCTATTACGACCATGTCGGCGCTTTAAGAGATATGTTCCAGAACCACATGCTGCAGCTGATGATGATGACAGCCATCCAGCTTCCGGCATCCGGCTCCCATGAGGAGATTCGGCTGAAGAAGAAACAGGTGATGGAGGACCTCGTTCCAGTCATTCAGGAGAATATGGAACTGGATATTGTGCGGGGGCAGTACACGGCAGGAAGCATCGATGGTGTGGAGGTTCCGGGCTACAAGGGCGAGAACGGGATTTCTCCGGATTCAACGACCGAGACGTTTGTAGCGGCCAGATTGAAGATCGACAATGATCTATGGCGGGGAATACCTTTTTATATCCGGACGGGAAAAAGATTGAAAGAGAAAGGCACAAGGATCGTCATTGAGTTCAAAGAGCCAGTTGCAGGTTCGGTTTCCTTGGGCAGCGGCCCCAGCTCCAACCTGCTGATTCTGGAAATGAATCCGGATGAGCGGATTTCCCTACAACTGAATGTCATCGACAATCCTCTTGCCGGACCGAAACCGGTCCAGATTGATCTATCTCCAAGCGGGAGGGAACTTCCGGAGGCCTACGAGAATCTGATTCTGGGCGCGCTGCAGGGAGACTCCAGCTATTACGCGCATTTTGAAGAGGTGGAGAAGGCGTGGCGGTGGGTAGAGCCGGTTCTTCAGGCATTTGCACAAAATGCGACGAAGCTGCATCTGTACGAAGCGGGAACTTTTGGACCTGAAGCTGCTAATGAATTGCTTGCCAGGGATGGCTACAGCTGGTGGCTGGATTCCGAAGAAGAACCATCTCATCAGTTGGAGAACGCCGGGCTGGTCCAATAAAATGGCCTGACAATTGTTGACTTCCCATGTTCCACATAAAAAACTCCCTCCCATCAAACAATGTAATCATTGAGCGATGCTGGCAGGGAGGATGAAGAAAATGATAAAAAAACGCTGGCAAGCGAACAGGAATACTGCTGCAAGCTTTAAACGGGTACTTGTCTTGCTCCTGATTTTGAGTTTTGCGCTGACCGGTCTGCCGGGTCCGGCTGCGGCTTATTCCGCGAATGAACCCCGCAGCGCTGCTCCTGCCAAGGATCAGAAGTCTGCCGGAAAGCCCCAGATTGCCATTATTATAGATGATTTCGGCAACGGGATGCGCGGAACAGAGGAGATGCTGGCCCTGCCGGTGAAGTTCACGGTCGCGGTCATGCCGTTTCTGCGCACCTCCAAAGCCGATGCGATTGCAGCCCACAAAAGGGGGCTTGACGTGCTTGTCCATCTTCCGATGGAGCCCCGTCACGGCAAAGCTAGCTGGCTGGGGCCGGGTGCGGTGCTCACGAGCTTGAGCGACGACGAAATCCGCCGGCGTGTTGAGGCGGCTGTGGATGAGGTGCCTTACGCCGCCGGAATCAACAATCATATGGGCTCTAAAGTTACGGGAGATGAACGGGTGATGCGGATTGTGCTCTCCGTGTGCAAGGAGAGAGGGCTGTTCTTCGTGGACAGCCGGACCAATTACCGTTCCGTCGCCGGGAGCACGGCCCACCAGATGGGTCTGCCCAAGGTTGAGAACGATCTGTTCCTGGATGATACCCATACGGCCTCGCATGTCGCGAAGCAGCTCAAGCTGGCCGGGCAGCGAGCCGGGGAACAGCATTACTGCATAACCATAGGCCATGTCGGGATTCAGGGCAAGGAAACCGCCGCAGGCATCCGCAGCGGTATACAGGAGCTGAAGGGCAGCGTGCAGTTCGTCGGAATTACCGACATGGTCCGGGAGAAGTACCGCTGGAAGCCCGGGCCTACACTTCCATAAGATAAGCGGCGATCCCCTCAGCGATCGCTTCTGCAATCTTCTCCTGGCCTTTTGAAGTGGTCAGCCTGGACCGGTCTGCCGGACTGCTGATAAATCCCGCCTCCACGATTACCGTGGGGGCGGTTATTTTGTTCAGCAGGTAGAACGGCTTGCCGGGCCGGACCTCCGTCTTCGTACCGTACAGATCGTTCAGCCGGTCCTGAATGGTGTTCGCCAGCATGTAGCTGCGCCCCTCCTGGCGGTACAGAACGACAGGGCCATGCTTGGTGGGCGATGAGGCCCAGTTGATATGCACGCTGACGACGATGGCCGCGGAGAGCATCTCGGCCAACTCTTTGCGCTGGGCGAGATCCTTGAGATGGCGCGATCTGCTCCGCAGCCACATGTTCTCATCGCTCGGCGCATAATCGCCGAACCGGTTAAGCGCGACATCGAAGCCGTCCGAGCGCAGCTCCAGGAACAGCTTGCGGGAGATCGCAAGCGTGAGATCCTTCTCGAGAATGTCGCCATGCGATGTGCCTCCATCGATGCCACCGTGTCCGGCGTCGATCAGTACCAGGCGGTGGCCATGTCCGAGAAGGGTGTGGCGGCGTTCCGGCTCCGCCTGTGCAGGAGCGGCGGAGCACGGAGCGCCGCTTCCGCACAGCAGCGCTCCGGCAAGCAGCGCCGCAAGCCGTCTTGTTCTTTTCATACCGCTCGTGCCCGTTCTCATTTGACGTCCATCCTCTCTTTAAGCGCAGCCGCAGGAGCTGTTCGTCCGCACCCGCCGGTGCGCGCTTTTGAAGGATAGAATGCCCAGAGCTGCCCGTATTATCCGCAGAGGGTTTAAAAGCTCTTCAAATGACGCACAATAATCTCATAAGAACAAGAAAGTGAGGTGGGTGTGTTGGCCTCTGACGGAGAAGAACTGGTCAAATACATTACGGAAAAAGTGGTCGGTTATATGGAGATCCCCCGGGAGGACCGCCGCAGCGGTCGCAGCGGCAGACAGCCCTGGAGCCAGCGATGGTTCGGCATGGTTCCGCTGGGATTCTCAATCTGGAGAAGCGGCAGACGGCATAGAGGCGACCGTGATCACAGAGAGTAGGGGACCGAGTAAGCGAATGATTAGTTGCAAATCGAATCAGTTGAGCTCTCCCGCTTCGGGGCAGAGCTCTTTGTGCTGCCGGTTTGTGCTGCTGGTTCAATCCGGCCGGCTATTGTAAAGCTGGACGGTACCGCCGCTGCGCAGGGCGTCCAGCGGAAGGAAGCGGCTTCCTCCGGCCGCTGCGTAGAGGCTTCCGGCGCTCCCGCTGTCCGGAGGACTCCACTGCTGATATCCGGTAATCAGCAGCGGACCTCCGGACAGCTCATTGGCCCCGCCGGACTGGCGGTACACCAGTCCCCGGCCTGATTGAAGCAGGGCGGGAAAGTCCCGGGCTTCCGGCACGGCGGCGCGGGGGGAGGTCAGCCAGCCCAGGTTGGCGTAAGGATTGTCTTCATTGTTAACAATAACGGCTGGGCTCGGGGCATAGTTATCTTTCCGGAGGTTCCGGTCTTGGAGCCCGAATGAGCCCTTCCCGGCAGCCGCGTTGGCAGCCTCTTGAGCTTGCACCTTGTTCCAGGGAAGGATCTCGGGATGCAATGCGTTCACATACAGCGTACTTCCGTCAATCGTTACCTTCCAGTAAGGCAGCAGCGGGAGATAGAATGCAACGGCGTTGAAGGATGCTCCAGATAATCCGGATAAGGAAATGATGCCTTTCTGCGCCAGAAATTGGCGCAGCTCTGTAAGGGAATAAGGGATACCGTCTTCGGCTGTTCCATACTCGCTTAGAACATAGCCGCCGCCTCCGGAAGAGGTGATGATCATATAGCCGATCTCTTTGTCGCCGTCCTTCAGATGCACAAGCCAGCCATGCGTACCCGGACCGAGCGATTCAATCTCCTGCTTCGCGTTCTTCCAGGCTTTGAACGGCTCGCTCTCCGCCAGCTTGTCCGCTGCCTGGCGAGCGAAAGCCAGAACGGAAGCGGTCATGTCGTTCGTGTCCTCTTCACCCCTCTTGGGCAGGGGAGACTGTTCCGAGCCGGCGGCCCCGGCGTTCTGCGCATTCCCGGCGGCTATGAGGCTGCTGTTCTGGGATGCGGGCGCGGCTTTCCCGGGCCGGGAGTCGGCGGAGACCTGCATGCTGTGCGGCACAAGCGGGAAGGAAGCTGCAGTCAGCAGTCCGATTATCAATAGAAGGGATGCTGTCCGGAGAGCGGCTGAGTTTTTGAATTTGGCCTTGTTGTTCTCAGTAACCGGACGGCGTTTCTGGGACACCGCCGATCGTTGATCCTTGTTCATTTCGGTTCACCTGTCTTTCGGCGCTTCATTTCGCCTTAATTGTAGCGGACAAGCCCTGAAAAGACTGTTGCATGCTGTCGCGCCGGTCCGAAGGAGTTTTGGCTCCATTTAGCGACTGGGGTCGCTTTGTAGCGGTCAGAGGTCAGACCTTCGGACGGCTTCGAAGATGGAACAAGCCATAGACAACCGGCGACACGGCAATGTGGGGCTCATACTGCCAGCTTGTCTCCTGTCTGCGGCTTTGATACTGCTCCTCGACGGGTCCGCGCTGCTCCTCCTCCGTCTCCCGGATCAGCTCCTGGTAATAGGCGTCAATGATTTGAAGCTCAGACTCCAGACGCTTTCTGGCCTCTTCGGCCCAACCGTAATCCTGAACCGCCAGCCCCTCGGTGATATGCCGTTCAAGCAGCCTGGCCCCCTCGTCAAGCGTAAGCTCGGAAGGCTGAACATGAACATTCTCCGGAACGCGCGGAGTCATCGTGATCTCATCCAGTGTGTGCTCGAAGCGCTCACGGATTTCACCAGTCAGCAGCGAGACGCCGACGAAATGAAGCTCTTCCCGCTTCAGGTCGCAGCTCAGCTCGACTTTGAAGCATACGGCGAGCCAGGGCTCGTAGGCTGCCGGGAAGATCGTGCGGCGCTGTATGGCGCCCGGATCTTCGAAGAGATAGAGGCAGCGGCCTTCGCTCCGGGCCGCGGCCCAGATCTGCCGGAGGCGCTTGCTGCCGAAGACGACATCCTCCCGGCGGATGAGGCCGGGACCGAGCCGGGGCAGGAGGGGGGCGACTCCGAAGTAGCGGGACAGAATGCCCTCCTGCGGTGTTCCTTCCGGCGTGTTCCCGCTTAGGGATACGCCGGGAGCGGGTAGCTCCGCCCGCTGCGCGGCGGAGACACCGGGCGCAGCGCCTGGCTGAGGCGCGGAGGCGCCTGCGCGATCTGCGCCGGGCGGGGAGCCGGCGCCGCCCGGTCCCGGCGCGGACGGCCCTCCCGGGGCCGGGTAACCGGCTCCCGGGCTGCGCCCGCCCGCAGTCTGAGGCCCGGTCGCCGGGCCTCCCGCGCCACCTGTGCCGGGCAGCGCTCCCGCGTCGCTCGGGCCTCCCGCGCCACCTGTGCCGGGCAGCGCTCCCGCGTCGCTCGGGCCTCCCGCGCCACCTGTGCCGGGCAGCGCTCCCGCGCCGCTCGGGCCTCCTAAGCCCCCCGCGCTGCCCGCACCGCCCTGCCCCCCTACGCCGCTCGGGCCTCCTAAGCTGCCCGGTATCCCTGCGCTGCCCGGTATCCCCGCGCCGCCCTGCCCCCCCGCGCCGCGCGGCTCTGGAACGGCATCGTACGTCTCCGGATCGAAGACGAACGTAAAAGACAGCGTTTGCGACTCCGCCCCGGTGCGATCGACAAAGCCCCAATAATAGGGCCGGTCGGTCAGCATCCGGTCCGCGCGGGGCGACAGCTTGACCGTGACATGGGCCGGCGATTTTTCGATAATCTGGCAATCGGTTGCCATTAAATATTCCATGACCTGATTCTGAACCTGCTTCGATGTTAACGTCATGTTGCCGCCCCGCTTTCATCCTGAATGCCGTCCTTCAGATCGGCCAAGGTCTGGCCGATGCTGCCGACCCTGCGTCGCACCTCGTCGTCGCTGCCGGATTCGAGCATGATTTTGTACAGGCTCTTCTCCAGCGATTCCTTCTTCTCGAACCGTTCGAGAATCGTGTCGAGTCCGCCGATGACGCTCTCGAACAGATTGATTTTCTCATGCAGCAGATGCAGAATATGTTCTTCAATCGTTCCCGATGTCGACAGATTGTGAATATGGACGTCGTTCTGCTGGCCGAGCCGGTGGACCCGGCCGATCCGCTGCTCTACCCGCATCGGGTTCCAGGGAAGATCGAAATTGACCATATGGTGGCAGAACTGCAGGTTGATGCCTTCGCCTCCGGCTTCGGTGGCGATCATGACCTGGGCGCGGCCCCGGAACAGGTCCATCATCCAGTCCTTTTTACCCCTGTTCATCCCGCCCGAGTAGGGAACGGCCTGAAGGCCGTGGCTGCGGAAATATCCGAGCAGATACTCCTGAGTCGCCCGATACTCGGTGAAGACGATAACCTTCTCCTGCATATCCTTGACCAGCTCAATCGTCTTCTCCGCTTTCGTATTCGCTTTCACGGACCGGATCTGTTGAAGCAGCCCGATCATCCGCTCACGGCGCGGGGAGTCCTCCGGCAGTTTTTTGATCAGATTGACCAGGGTGACAAAGACTGCATCCCGGCTGCTGCACACCTCGCGCTGCAGAGTGACGAGCGACAGCATGCTGCTTAAGTTCCCGCCCGACTCCTCATACTGGTCTTTTACAAAAGCCGTGACGCCGTCATATAATGTTTGTTCTTCGGACGAAAGTGTAAGCGAGACATTCCGCACCTTCCGCTTTGTAAAAGATACCGGCCCCTCGCCCCGGCGGTTGCGGATCATGACCTTAGACAGCTCGCCTCGCAGCTGCTCCTCATTCTTAGCCACTCGCTTGTCCACTACAAAATTGGCGGAAAAATCGCCCTGGTTGCCAAGCTGTCCCGGCTTCAGCAGTGTGATGAGGTTGAACAGCTCGCCGAGATCATTCTGCACAGGTGTGGCGGTGAGCAGCAGGCAGTATTTTTTGCGGAGCTGCTGAACGAACTGGTAGTTGGTTGTCTTCTTGTTCTTGAGCTTATGGGCTTCGTCAATGATGAGCATGTCATATTCGTCCAGGGTCAGGCGCTCCTTGTGGGGAGGCCTTTTGGCCGTGTCCATGGACGCGACTACGATATCGTTGTCCCAGGAATAGGCTTTCTTCTGGGCGACGGCCGAAATGCCGAATTTGGTATTCAGCTCGCGCACCCATTGCAGCACCAGGGATGCCGGGACGAGGATCAGCACTCGTCTGACCAGCCCGCGGACCAGGTACTCCTTCAGCACTAGGCCTGCTTCGATGGTCTTGCCAAGACCGACTTCATCCGCCAGAATGGCGCGTCCCGACATCTGGAAGAGCACCCGCCGGGCGGTATCCAGCTGATGGGGAAGCGGCGACAGCGAGGGCAGGTGCTTCATGCACTGGAGCTCTTCGAAGCTCTCAATCAGAGCGGATGCTTCGCCTTCGACGGCAAGACGGGCGAGACGCAGCTCACCCCAAGGTCCGCCTTTTTGCAGACCTGTCTTCAGGTCGTCAAGCCAGCTCCGGTCGAAGTTCAAAGGGACGGGAAGCTGCGGCTCGGGGGCTGATCCGGGAGCCGGGCCGGTTATGATGCGGAGATCTTGCTTCATGCAGGCTGTCTCCTCCCGCTTGGAATATACTTACGGAACGTATCACCAGTATGCGCTAAAGCAGCGGAATTCATAACAATTGCCTTTTTGGCGCGAGTCTCTAAAAAAAGGAGAAACCAAGAGATTTCGCGAGCTAGGAAGGAGATTTCAGGGCTTCGTCCGGTCATTTCGGCTTGGGACACATTCTACAAGATATGGTATAGTTTAAAGGCTATTTCACACAATATATTGTGAAAAAATGAAAAAAGACCGTTTGAAAACCAGCAAAAGCGTTTATTGGCTGGTAATGCGAAATCGGACTAATCATCATAATTTCAGGAGGTTGTTTATATTGAGTACAGTGGAACACAGTCATCGGCTGGAAGGCTTGAGCGAAAAAATCTTTTTGGACCGCTATGCCTGGAAGGACGCGGATACGAATAACGCCAAGGTGGGAGATGTGGTTCTCGTTCTGACGAAGGACGACCCCAAATTCCCGACCAAGGAAGTCGGCGAGATCGTCGAACGCGAGGGACGGACCGTGACGGTGAAGACCCGCCGCGGCGAACTCGTGAAATCCGATGTGGAGAAGCTGACTCTCAATATCGAGAAGACCCCTGAGGAAATGTGGGATCGTCTCGCCGGAGCGATGGCTTCGGTTGAGAAGACGCCGGAGCTGCAGCGTCAATGGCAGGACAAATTCCGCAGCATTCTGGATGACTGGAAGCTGGTTCCGGGCGGACGGATTGCGGCAGGCGCCGGCGCGAGCGACGAGCTTACGCTGTTCAACTGCTATGTCATTCCTTCGCCGAAGGACAGCCGCGGCGGCATCATGGAGACGCTGTCCGAAATGACCGAGATTATGGCACGAGGCGGCGGCGTCGGTATCAATCTGTCGTCCCTCCGTCCCCGCAGAGCGGTTGTTAAGGGCGTGAATGGTTCCTCCAGCGGAGCCGTGTCCTGGGGCGGCCTGTTCAGCTATACGACCGGTCTGATCGAGCAGGGCGGAAGCCGTCGGGGCGCGCTTATGCTCATGATCAACGACTGGCATCCGGACGTGATGGACTTCATCACCGTCAAGCAGACGATGGGCCAGGTGACGAACGCCAATCTGTCGGTATGCGTGAGCAACAGCTTCATGAAGGCCGTCAAGGAAGACCTCGACTGGGAGCTTGTGTTCCCGGATACGACTTATCCCGACTACAATGAAGTGTGGGACGGCGATCTGGACAAGTGGAAAGAGGCCGGCCGCAAGGTGAACCATTATCGCACGGTCAAGGCCCGCGAAATCTGGCATACGATCATCGAATCCGCATGGAAATCGGCGGAGCCGGGCGTCGTCTTCATGGAATACTACAACCAGATGTCCAACAGCTGGTACTTCAACCCGATTATCTGCACGAATCCTTGCGGCGAGCAGGGGCTGCCGGGCTGGGGCGTCTGCAACCTGTCGGCTATCAACCTCTCCAAGTTCTATGACGCGGAGAACCATGATGTCGCCTGGGATGATCTGGGCACGACAACCCGTTATTCGGTGCGTTTCCTGGATAATGTCATCGACAAGACACCGTACCATTTCCCGGAGAATGAGGCTAACCAGAAGAAGGAACGCCGCGTCGGTCTCGGAACGATGGGTCTGGCCGAACTGATGATCAAGCTGAATATCCGCTACGGCAGCCCGGAATCGCTGGAATTCCTGGACAAGCTGTACGGCTTCATGGCCCGTGAGGCGTATTTGGCTTCCGCCGGCATTGCGGCCGAGAAGGGTTCCTTCGAAGCGTTCGATACTGAGAAATATTTGCTGAGCGGCTTCATGAAAAATATCACTGACGTATATCCGGAAGTTGGCGAAGCCATCACGAAGAACGGCATGCGCAACGTTACTGTTATTACCCAGGCTCCGACAGGCAGCACAGGTACCATGGTCGGCACTTCGACCGGTATTGAGCCGTATTTTGCGTTTAAATATTTCCGCCAGAGCCGCCTTGGCTTTGACGAGCAGTTCGTGCCAATCGCCCAGGAATATCTGGAAGCCCATCCGGGCGAAGAGCTGCCGGATTACTTCGTAACCTCGATGGATCTGTCTGCGAAGGATCATATCCGTGTGCAGGCGGCGATTCAGCGTTGGGTAGATAGCTCGATCTCCAAGACGGCCAACTGCCCGAACGACTTCACGATTGAAGAGACAAAAGAGCTGTATGAGCTGGCATTCGATCTCGGCTGCAAAGGCGTGACCATCTACCGCGACGGCAGCCGTGACACGCAGGTTCTGCAGACCGAGAAGAAGGAAGATAAGAAGGACGAATCGCTGAAGGAAACGGCTGAACCGTCTGCCGAGGCTGCGGACGCAGCTGCGCCTCAAGCGGCCACGCCTGCTCCAGCCGCAGCACCGGCTGTGCCTGCCGTACAGCTGTCCGGCAGCGTTGTCGACAAGCAGTACAAGAAACGCCCGCAGGTGCTGCGCGGCGCTACCTATAAGATCAACACGCCGTTTGGCATGGCGTACATCACGATCAACGACCTGGACGGCACGCCGGCCGAAATCTTCCTGAACGTTGGCAAGGCCGGCTCGGACGTGTTCGCCATGGCAGAAGCGCTCGGCCGCGTCTGCTCGCTGTTCCTCCGCTACGGCGACCATGGCGAGAAGGTGGAGCTGCTGATCAAGCATCTCAAGGGCATCGGCGGCTCCGGCGCCATCGGCTTCGGCGCTAACCGCGTCGAGTCCATCGCCGACGCGGTGGCGAAGGCGCTTGAGACCCATGTGCAGAACAATGCACATGAGGAGCATGTGTCCGCTCCGATCGCGGCCACGCTCGCGGTCGAGGATTTCGAGAGCGCGCTAAGCGCCGAGCTTCAGGCCAGCGGTGCTTCGGCAGCAACAGCAGCGGCTGACCATGGCCACGGCGGCCATGCGCATGGCCATTCCTCCAGCGAGTCCCGCGACCTGTGCCCGTCCTGCGGTTCCGCCTCGCTGATCAACATCGAGGGCTGCAAAACATGCAGCAACTGCGGATACAGCCGCTGCGGGTAAGGACGGATAGAGATAGGGCCACGGCTGATAATTAATATTAATGCATGAGTTTGAATATATAATTTAAGTTGAACACAGTAAGCGTATTATTTTTTACGCTGCTGTGTTTTTTTTATTTTATATCTATAAATTTTGATTTGCTCCCATACAAAGGGGGTATTGGTTTTCGAGTTAATTAATATGGGGGTGATGGAATGGACGAAATAAAGGAAAGGTTTTTAAACATTCCTAGGCCTCAAGAGCAAGAAAGTTAATCTGGATATTTGTATCAAAATTGGTTGGTTATACAGGAAATTGGGAGTGAAATCAAATGTATTCACCAGAATATGACGGACTTATCGTTAATAGGAGGCTAGGCNGTTTACTTCAATGATCACACTGGGAACAACAATGAGGTATCGGATGCTTAATGTGAAATGAAACAGGAGTAATTAAGATGACTGAAAAAAAGAATGTTAGTATTAAAGATGTGGCTTTTAGAGCTAATGTATCTACAGCAACTGTTTCGCATGTCATTAACGGTACGCGGTTTGTATCTGAGGAGACGAAACAGAAAGTACTTCTTGCAATGAATGAACTTAATTTTCGAATCAATTCGGTAGCCCGTTCACTACGCAGCCGCAAGTCTTATATTATTGCGTTTCTTGCACCGATTCTTGCTTCAGAAACTTCCAACTTTTATTTTATGTCGGTAGCATCAGGAGTTCAAAGCGTATTGAAGCAAAGAGGCTATCATCTGATCTTGAGTGACTCCAGTGACAAAGTTGAAGTGGAAAACAAAGAAATCGGGATGTTTGATTCGCAAATGATTGACGGACTAATCGTGGCTCCGGCCAGCAAGGATTGTGATTACGAGCGCCTGTTCGGAGATTATCCAGTGGTCTATATTGATAGAGTCCCTGACCATTGTGAACGTGATTCTGTACTTATAGACAACAAAACGGCGACCAAGGAAGCAATACAGAAGATTATGGACAAAGGCCACCGAAGAATTGCTTTTTTATCCGGCCCCCTTTCGGTTACGACAACGATTGAACGATATGAGGGGTATTCTGAAACGCTAATGAGAGCTGGCATTGAAATGGATGACTCGGTGATTTGTTTTGGAGATGTGAGCTTTGAGAGCGGATACAGAAACATGGAGGATTTGCTGAAGAGAGAGCCAACGGCTATTTTTATTACGGATAATGTGATGGCGATGGGTGCGATGGCGTATCTGCAAGACCATTCTATTCCTATACCGGACCAATTGGCCGTTGTGGGTTTCGATGATTTTCGATGGACACGGGTCACTCATCCGCCTTTAACCGTTATTCAACAGCCGTCATTCCAGTTGGGAGTAAAAACAGCTGAAGTGATCTTGCAGAGAATTGAGGACGGAACCTTCGGTAAAGAGGAATATCGCTTAGATGCCAATTTGATAGTCAGACAATCGCTCTGACTATTTTTTTTGTTAATAAAGTAATCGATTGCGTAAACGTTTTTATACTGATGATTTATAATCAGCATCCAATGCATGAGCACAATTTTTCTTGAGAGAAATGTAAGCGCTATTATAAAGGGCGTGGTGTGCTGGAATTCAGTATGAAAGGTGGTGATTCCTACAGCAAATAATATTGAATCTAAACTGTAGAGTGTGATGTAGGGAGACGATTAAAGGTTCTTTGTCAAGTATGAAGGAGACTTATGTGAAAAGTGGGAGGGTATTTTGTGGAAAAAAAAGTAAAATTGATTCGAGCATTGATAATTATGCTTACTGCTTTGTTAATGGTGCCATATGGGATCTATACACCTAAAGTCGAAGCTGCGACTACTAAAATTGCAGAATGGAATTTTAATGAGGGAAGCGGAAATACGACAAAAGAAAACATCAGCAATTCGAATGATTCTATCAACTATGTTTTCAATAATGCAGTTTACAAGCCTTCCAGTGATCCGGTATGGCGTACTGATGGGATTTCCGACAAGGCCCTGCTGTTTGACGGATACTCAAATTGGGTGACACACTCTCCGATCACAACTCCCTCTCAGAGTATGACGATTGAAGCCTGGGTTGCTCCCCGAGCTTATGAATGGGGTGATAACGGCACGCTCTCAGCCATTATCAACCAGCACGATAAATCCGGAAAACAGGGATTTATCCTTGGAATGTTCCGGCATGGAACCTGGTCATTTCAAATCGGCTCGGGTGGGCAATGGTATGAGGTTTGGTCCTATGAACCCATTCCCAGAAATGAATGGTCCCATATTATTGCTACAGTAGATGGAGCGGCTGGCACAATGAAGCTGTTCCTTAACGGACGTCAAGTGGCTAAGAGCAGTATCCCTTCGAATTCCACAATCACACCTTCAGGAAATCAGCTTTTGATCGGAAAAAACAATCAGAGCACCCAACTTGGAGTATTTCCTTTGAACATGTTCAACGGACTTATCGATGAAGTGAAAATATACAACGGAGCATATACAAATGCTGAAGCAGAAAACTCTTATCAGAGCTATATGTCAGCCCTAGGAGGAAACCTGCCGACACCAAACCTCAGTTTCGACCGGAGCGTCTACGATGGTGACCGCTATCGTCCTGTCTATCATGCTATTGCTCCGGGTCACTGGATGAACGAACCCCATGCACCGTTGTATTTTAATGGACAATACCATTTGTTCTATCAGAATAACCAGCATGGACCTTACTGGCATAATATGCAGTGGGGGCATTGGGTCAGCGATGACATGGTGCATTGGCGAGACTTGCAGCCTGCTTTGTCGCCGGAATTGTTCCAGGTAGATCCCGATGGTGATTGGACTGGAAGCGCAGTCATTGACGATACAGGGAATCCTACCCTTTTCTTCACTGCCGGCAATGATTCAAGAGCGTACCTTAACAGCAACCAAAACGTAGGGGTTGCCCGCAGTACGTTTCAAACGGATGGGGATAACGATTTGAAGAAATGGGTAAAAGAGCCCAAACTGGCAGTTGCCCAGCAATACGGGAAATTTGGTGAATTCAGAGACCCGTATGTGTTCAAAGATGGTTCAACCTGGTTTATGCTGGTAGGGACGGGTTACGAGGGTCAGGGTGGATCAGCAGCTGTCTACTCCACAACGGATCCTAATCTGATGAATTGGACCTACCGCGGCCCAATCTATCAGACAAATCCGTCAACTTATCCGGAATTAGGCGGCGTGTGGGAATTGCCGGTTATGATGTCTCTGGGAAGCGGCAAGCATTTGTTAGCAATCAGTCCGGTCGGAAGTGGAGCGAATGTGGAGGTGTACTATTGGATTGGTACTTGGAATGCTTCTACTGCGAAGTTCACACCTGATGATCCCAAACCTCAATTAATGGATTTTGGAGACTTTCATTTTACAGGTCCAAGCGGATTTAAAGATCCGCAAACTGGACGTAATATTATGTTCACCATTGCTCAAGGGGAAAGAAACTCCCAGGAAGAGTCCGACGCAGGATGGGCGCATAACGCAGGGCTTCCAGTAGAACTTTCGCTGCGCCCGGACGGTAAGCTGGGGATCAATCCAATTTCCGAGTTGCAGTCCTTAAGAGGCCAACAACTTGTAAACATTACAACAGATACGAGTTTTGCGTCTGCTAATGCTGCGCTTTCTTCTATTCAAAGCGATACGGTTGAGATCGAAATGGAATTGAGCCGTGGTTCTGCTGACAGTGTGGGGATCAAAGTCCGAAAGTCTCCTAACAGTGAAGAAGAGACATTAATCTATTACAAAAACAGTAATAAAGAGTATGGTGTTGACCGCACGAAAACCATTGCAGGCCAAAACAAAGGCATTCAAAAGGGCACTATAGACATCGGTAGTGACAATGTCAAATTACATGTATACCTGGATAAATCTATGGTGGAAGCTTACTTGAATGGACTTAAATCCATTACCACACGTACTTATTCTACCCGAACAGATGCAAAAGGCCTTCAATTATGGGGAGATGCAAACACCAGCTCGATCGTTGTGAAGTCATTGAAAGTTTGGGCAATGAATTCCGCTTATACCGATGTGCCAGTCAGCGGCGTCAGCCTGACTCCTGCAAGTCTAGAGGTAACGGTAGGCGGCAAAAAAACGCTGAATGCTACAGTCGCACCGGCAAACGCAACGAACAAAAATGTGATATGGAGTTCCAGCAACACGACAGTTGCGTCGGTGGTTAATGGAGCAGTTACTGGGGTATCCGAAGGAACCGCAACTATTACAGCCAAAACAAGAGACGGCGCTAAAATTTCTTCAAGTACAGTTACTGTAATTGCTCCTCCGGCATCTGTGAATATTACGAATCATGGATTTGAAAGCGGTAACTTAAACGGTTGGATTGTAGAGAGCGGAACGGCTTTTTCCAATTCGGGGGTTACAAATACAGCGACGTTCGGGAATAACCAACCGTTTAATCAAGCTGGTGATTACCATTTTTGGGGGAACCTGAGTGGTGGGAATTCGGCAACAGGAGTTTTAAAATCGAAAAGTTTTACACTCGGAGGTAATGGTCAGGTTAGTTTCCTGATCGGCGGCGGTTCCGATATTGATAAATTGTATGTGTCCTTTGTTCGTGCTTCTGACGGCAAAGAGCTCTATCGATCAAGCGGACCGGGAAGCTATTGGAATTGGCCGAGTACCAAAGGAGTTACTGAAGGGTATACGAGGAGATACTGGGATGCTACCCAATATATAGGCACATCCATGTATATCAGAATTGTCGATGAGCGAACGGATGATTGGGGCCACATCAATGTTGATGATTTTAACGTTCCAGTCCAAGGTGGAGATGGTGATCTGGAATCTCCGACAGCTCCAACGAATCTGGCAGCGACCGGGACAACCACGAATTCCGTATCTCTGGGTTGGACCGCTTCCACAGATAATGTGGGAGTAACCGGTTATATGATTTACCGGAATGGAGTTCAAGTAGGTACGAGTACGACAGTCGCCTTTACAGACAGCGGGCTGACAGCAAGTACGTCCTATGCCTATACTGTCAAAGCGAAGGATGATGTGGGAAATACCTCGGCAGCAAGCAACAGTGTCACAGCAACTACCCAAGCTGCACAGGAGACTGGCGGTTTGACAAACCACGACTTCGAGAGCGGAAACTTAAGTGGTTGGACGATTGTAAGTGGTAATGCGTTCAGTGATGCGGATGTTGTGGCGGATACGGACTGGGGATGGGGAGGGCCCTTTAATCAAAGCGGTGCGTATCATCTCTGGGGATTTAAGGATGGAGGAGATTCTCAGGTAGGTGTCCTGAAATCTGAGACATTTACCCTTGGCGGCAACGGATCCATTGATTTTCTGATCGGCGGAGGGAATGATATCAATAACTTATATGTTGCTTTGGTTCGGGCTTCGGATGGCGCAGAGTTGATGAAAGCGACAGGCAGCAGCAATGAAGCCTATAACCGGATTACTTGGAATGCCGCTTCTTATGTAGGAACTGCTTGCTATATTAAGATTGTCGACAGTGCTACTGGCGGTTTCGGCCATATTAATGTGGACGATGTAAACGTGCCAGTCACAGTTCAATCCGGTCCCAATGATACAGAAGCTCCAACAGCTCCAACGAATCTGGCAGCGACCGGGACAACCACGAATTCAGTATCTCTAGGTTGGACGGTTTCTACAGATAATGTGGGAGTAACCGGATATACGATTTATCGGAATGGAGTTCAAGTAGGTACGAGTACGACAGCGGCTTTTACAGACAGCGGACTGACACCAAGTACATCCTATGCCTATACTGTCAAAGCAAAGGACGATGAGGGAAACACCTCGGCAGCAAGCAACAGTGTCACAGCAACTACCCAAGCTGCACAGGAGACTGGCGGTTTGACAAACCACGACTTCGAGAGCGGAAATCTGAGCGGATGGACTATCGTAAGTGGTAATGCATTCAGTGATGCGGATGTTGTGGCGGATACGGACTGGGGATGGGGAGGCCCCTTTAATCAAAGTGGTGCGTATCATCTCTGGGGATTTAAGGACGGAGGAGATTCTCAGGTAGGTGTACTGAAATCTGCGGCATTTACCCTTGGTGGCGATGGATCCATTGATTTTCTGATCGGCGGGGGGAACGATATCAATAATTTATACGTTGCATTGGTTCGGGCCTCGGATGGCGCTGAGTTGATGAAAGCGACAGGCAGCAGCAATGAAGCCTATAACCGGATTACTTGGAATGCCGCTTCTTATGTAGGAACTGCTTGCTATATTAAGATTGTCGACAATGCTACTGGCGGTTTCGGTCATATTAATGTGGACGATGTAAACGTGCCGGCGTTAGTTCCTATGTAACTATACAGCTACTAGAGACTTTATGAATAAAACGGACAGGGAGCTATTCCCTGCCCGTTTTTCAGTGTACGCCCAGCATGGGCGTTATCTTTAGGGTGAAAGTCCCGAACGGGGGCTGGCGAGCGCCTACCGTTAGCCAAGG
>NZ_JAHCMB010000177.1:19950-52127 GCF_019904155.1 Paenibacillus sinensis | reverse complement strand
GTTGTATTATGGAGGTTCTGACTTATTTGGAGGAAGAGGAAGTGAAAATTGAGCTTTCCCTTAAGGATTTGGGGGCGAACTCTATAGATCGCGCAGATATAGCGGTAAGCTCCATGGAGGCACTGGGACTTAAAATGTCGATGGTAGAATTCGGGCAAGTAAAAAATATACAGGAGCTGGTGAATTTGCTGTATGGAAAGAATGTTGGAATTGGTTGACCAGACTTTAGAGAAGAACACCAACGTAGTTATTACCGGAACTGGAATAATAAGCTCTATTGGTTACAATACAGAGGAATTCACGGATTCCTTGAAGTCGGGAAGAAGCGGTATAGATTTTTTGCAGAACCCGCCTGAAAATGTTGCAGCAGTTCAAATAGGAGCGCAAATCCGCGATTTTTCTTTTGACAAGCTGATCAAGCAGTGCGCTTTCTCCACAGAACTTGCAAATAGAGCCAGACTATGCGCGAGACGTTCTCCTTTTTCAGTCCAATGCTCTGTGCTGGCTGCACTGGAGGCATGGGAGAAGGCCAGACTCGATACGCATCCTGTAGCGGATGAGCGTAAAGGTGTCGTTATTTCTGGAAGTAATCTTTCTCAAAACTATTTGTATTCACTGCATAACAAATTTGAAAAAGCTCCTGAATATATGACTCCTAGCTATGCACTGCATTTCATGGACACCGATCATGTCGGAACAATCAGTGATATATTTCAGATTAAGGGAGAAGGCTTCACTGTTGGCGGTGCATCTGCAAGCGGTAATGTTGCTATTATTAAGGCCATGCAGTTGATACAGCAGGGACTTGTTGATGTATGCATCGTTATGGGCACGCTTGCAGACTTTTCTCCTATGGAATTTATGAGTTTCAGCAATCTGGGCGCCATTGGCGGGAAGAGCTTTGGAAGCGAGCCTGATAAAGCCTGTCGTCCCTTTGACCAGAAACACGAAGGGTTCATATATGGGCAGGCGGCGGCATGCCTTGTTCTTGAATCTAGCCAGTCCGCTGAGAAGCGCGGTGTTCAGCCTCTTGCAGAACTCCTTTCCGGAGTGCTGGTGCTGGACGGGAACAGGTTATCCGACCCTAATGAAGATGGCGAAGTGCGCTCTATGGAGCTGGCATTACATCAAGCGGGCGTTTCTCCAAACGATATCGATTATATTAATGCACATGGTACGTCGACACCTTCAGGCGATCTAACTGAAATCAAGGCAATAAAAAGGTTATTTAAAGAACGGCTGGGGGAGATATGGATCAATTCAACAAAAAGTCTTTCAGGTCATTGTCTATACTCTGCCGGTATAGTAGAGGCACTATCTACAATAATACAGATGAAAGAAGGCTTCGTTCATCCCAATTTGAACCTTGAAGATCCGATTGATCAAGAGTGCCGATTCAGCAGAGGAATGTCGGTTGAAGCTCGAATAAGAACTTCCTTGAGTAACTCGTTCGGGTTTGGTGGCATTAATACGAGTATAGTCCTGAGAGGAATAAACCAAAGGGGGATATGATAAAGTTGATTTCCGTTGGAATTGAGGCAATGAATGTTTTTGGCGGGACAGCGTATCTGGATGTTATGGAGTTGGCCAAGTATCGCAATCTGGATACAGCCAGGTTTGAAAATTTATTGATGAAAGAAAAAACGGTGGCATTACCATGCGAAGACCCGGTTACCAATGGAGTCAATGCGGCCAAGCCGATAGTGGATTCACTTTCGCAGGCAGAGAAGGACCGGATCGAGTTACTTATTACTTGTACCGAATCCGGGATCGATTTTGGGAAGTCGATGAGTACATATATACATCATTATCTTGGATTGAACCGGAACTGCCGCTTATTTGAAATCAAGCAAGCCTGTTATTCAGGGACTGCCGGGTTTCAGATGGCGGTTAATTTTATTCTGTCAAGGACCTCTCCCGGAGCCAAAGCCTTGGTTGTGGCAACCGATATTTCAAGGTTTATGGTAGCCGAGGGAGGAGAAGCCTTATCTGAGGATTGGTCTTTTGCCGAGCCAAGTTCAGGTGCGGGAGCAGTGGCGATTCTCGTGAGTGAAAGTCCTTACGTTTTTCAGGTTGATGTGGGGGCCAACGGATACTATGGCTATGAGGTCATGGATACCTGCAGACCTGTCCCTGACAGTGAGGCAGGGGATGCGGATCTATCCTTGTTGTCATATCTGGACTGTTGTGAGAATGCGTTTCTTGAGTATCAGAAACGGGTAACCGGCGTGGATTATCGGGAAGCATTCCAATATCTTGTATTTCATACCCCTTTCGGTGGAATGGTGAAAGGCGCGCATCGGGCCATGATGAGGAAGATGGCCCAAGCCAAGCCTGCCGAGATCGAAGCGGATTTCCAGCAGCGGGTCGTACCGGGGATGCTCTACTGTCAGCGTGTCGGAAATATTATGGGAGCGGCTGTATTCCTGTCACTTGCAAGCACGATCGATAACGGCAGCTTTGATACTCCAAAGCGAATTGGCTGCTTCTCCTACGGTTCGGGCTGCTGCTCGGAGTTCTATAGTGGAATTGTTACACCGCAGGGCCAGGAACGTCAGCGGCGCTTCGATATCGCAAACCGGCTGAACGATCGGTATCAATTATCCATGGATGAATATGAGGCGCTTTTGGCGGGCAGTGGTGCAGTGAAATTCGGAACCCGGAATATGGAAACGGACTTTGGACTGATTCCGGAAGCTATGGCAGCAAGTCAGGGAAAGGGGCGGTTGTTCCTGGAGAGAATCAGGGAGTTTCATCGTGAATACAGGTGGATATGATGAGCTATCAAACAATACAGGTCCGTTTTCAGGAACCGGTATGTTTTTTGCAGATTCATCGTCCTGAGGCTAACAACACCATCAATGATTGTTTGATCGAGGAATGCCGCCAGGTGCTGGAGCTATGCGATGACTCCATTACTGTCGTAGTGCTGGAGGGCCTGCCGGAAGTCTTTTGCTTCGGGGCTGATTTTCAGGAATTTCATGGCGCAATGGCAAGGGGAGAGCACAGTGTACAAAATCCGGAGCCTCTATATGATCTGTGGATGAAGCTGGCAACCGGACCGTATATCTCAGTAGCTCATGTAAGAGGAAAGGTAAATGCGGGAGGCGTAGGGTTCGCTGCCGCCTGCGATATTGTGCTTGCTGACGAGACTGCCCAGTTCAGCTTATCAGAATTGCTGTTCGGACTTTTACCTTCATGTGTCCTGCCGTTTCTGATTCGCCGGGTCGGACTTCAGAAAGCCAACTATTTAACATTGACGACCCAGCCAATCTCTGCCCAACAGGCATGTGCTTGGGGGCTGGTGGATGCGTGTGATGCACAGAGCGATATTTTGCTCCGCAAACATTTATTGCGATTAAAGCATTTGCCCAAAAAAGGCATTTCGCGGTATAAAAGCTATCTGAATAACCTGAATGGATCACTTCTCCAATCCAAATCAGCGGCAATCGCGAGTAATCTGGAAGTGTTTTCGGACCCGCAGAATATCAATCTGATCGTTCGATATGTGGAAAAAGGGCTGTTTCCGTGGGAGGATTCATACTAAATTGGCAGCAGATACGCAATATTTTATCAATGAGATCACATTGACTAGACGGGAGAATACATTCAAGGCTGCCATATGCTGCTGTTATTTTCAGAGCATAGCCGAGCTTGAACGTATTCTCCCCTATTTGCATGTCCAGGAGCGCAGCTATTACGATACCTTGAAATTTGAAAAACGCATGAGAAGCTATCTCTTGGGTCGGTTTGCCGCCAAACAAGCGGCAGCAGCGCTAACCGGTGAAGAAGAGCTGGCCAATATTCATATTCAGGCAGGGATATTTGACCAACCCATCCTGTCATCGGCCAAGCGGAATATTCAGGTCAGTATTACGCATTGTAATGATTACGGGGCGGCAATTGCTTTCCCGGAGGCGCATCCTATGGGCATTGATCTTGAAAAGATAGATGATCGAAAGAGAACTGCTATTGAAAGCCACATAACAATGGCTGAAAAAGAATATATCAACCCATTGCCGATCCCGCTGGATACTGCGCTTACTCTTTTATGGTCAGCAAAGGAAGCTTTGTCCAAAGTTCTTAAAACGGGTTTAACGGCTTCATTTAAAGTTTTCGAGGTTTCAAAAATAGAACGGTACGACGATTATTTCATATGCTTTTATAAAAATTTTAAGCAATATAAAGCGATTGCATTTTCAGTTGGAAGCTATATGAGTGCGATCGCTTGCCCTTTAAACACGGAAATGGATCTGGATATTTGCTCCTTCAAGCAAAATGTAGCTTTAATAGAATCGTTATCTCGATGAACAGAATTGGAAGGGAGATGAATATGATACCTGTTGGAATTGAAGCAATGAATGTTTTTGGCGGCATAGCATTCATGGACGTCATGCAGCTGGCAAGGCACCGAAACATGGATACCTCAAGATTTGATAATTTACTAATGAAAGAAAAGACCGTAGCCATGCCTTATGAAGATCCGGTAACCTATGGCGTCAATGCGGCTAAACCGCTGGTTGATGCTCTTACCGAAGCTGATAAAAACCGGATCGAATTATTGATAACCTGTACCGAATCAGGGATCGATTTCGGGAAATCGATAAGCACCTATATTCATCATTATCTGGGATTACACAGGAACTGCCGTCTATTTGAACTGAAGAATGCCTGTTACTCGGGGACGGCCGGTTTACAAATGGCGGTTAACTTTATTCTGTCGCAGACTTCCCCAGGGGCAAAGGCTTTAGTGGTGGTGACGGATATTTCACGCTTTACGTTGGCGGAGAATGGGGATGCCCTGAACATGGATTGGGCTTTTGCGGAGCCGACTTCAGGTGCGGGGGCTGCGGCAATTCTGGTGAGTGAAACCCCTTATGTATTTCAGGTAGATGTGGGAGCAAACGGATATTATGGCTATGAGGTGATGGATACCTGCCGGCCTACCCCTGACGGCGAAGTCGGAGATGCGGATTTGGGTTTAATGTCCTATTTAGACTGCTGTGAGCATTCATTTCTGGAATATCAAAAAAGGGTAAGCGGTGTGAATTATCGCGATACCTTTCCATACCTTACGTTTCATACCCCTTTCGGAGGGATGGTGAGAATAGCTCACCGGACCATGATGAGAAAGATGGTTCAAGTCAGGCCCAATGAGATAGAGCCCGATTTTGAGAAGCGCGTGGCACCGGGAATGATCTATTGCCAACGTGTCGGCAATATTATGGGGGCTACGGTATTCCTGTCGCTAGCAAGCACCATAGATAAAGGTTCTTTTGATGTCCCTAAGCGAATTGGCTGCTTTTCTTACGGGTCGGGCTGTTGCGCAGAGTTCTACAGCGGCGTTGCCTCAGCACAGGGGCAGCAGCTGCAAGCGCGTTTTGGAATAGAAGAACAATTAAACGGGCGCTACCAATTAAGTATAAATGAATATGAGAGCCTTTTAACGGAAAGCAATGCGGTGAAATTTGGTACCCGGAATATCGAATTGGATTTTGAACTGATTCCGGGATTAACTGATGCTTGGAAGGGAAAAGGGCTTCTGTTCCTGAAGGAAATCAAGGAATTTCACCGCAAATACAGCTGGATTTAGAAGGAGGTCGACAGTGTCGCAATCTGTTGTCAGTGTATGTGAAGTGGAGCCGGGTATTGTTCAAATCACCATGCAGGACCGGGTTCATAAAAATACTTTTTCAGAAGAATTGGTCCGTGGTTTGCATCACGCCTATGAATCCATCAATGCCAACCCGGACTATAAGGTTGTGATTGTGACCGGGTATGATAGTTATTTTTCTTCCGGCGGAACCAGGGAAGGACTGTTGGCCATATATGAAGGCCGGGAGAAATTTACGGACGTAAGCATATACACCCTCGCTCTTGATTGCAGAATACCAGTAATTGCTGCTATGCAGGGGCATGGGATTGGCGGCGGATTCATCCTGGGATTATATTCGGATTTCGTTATTCTCAGCCGGGAAAGCATGTACACAGCCAACTTTATGAAATACGGGTTTACGCCAGGTATGGGCGCGACGTATATTTTGCCAAAGAAATTGGGATTTAGCTTGGCAGAGGAATTGCTAATAAGTGCTGGAGGCTATCGTGGAGCTGAGCTTGAGAAACGCGGCATTGCTTTTCAGGTGCTTCCGAGGAACCAGGTTCTGGGGCAGGCGCTTGAATTGGCCAGACAAGTGGCTGAAAAACCAAGAGTTTCATTGATTACATTAAAAGATCACCTGGTTCAAACAATTCGTGAAGAACTTCCCGCCGTTATTGAACGAGAAATTGCCATGCATGAACAAACATTTCATCAAGTCGAGGTCAAAAATCGGATTATCAATTTATTCGGCAAATGATGGAAGGAGGAGTTGTTGATGAATCCTAAAGAGATTTTGCATGCACTGCAGGAGCGGGAAATAAGTCTTGAAGATGCTAAGAAAGAATTGGCAAAGGTCACTAGAGTTGATGCGGGAAATCAGGATCAGGGGAAGAAGGAATTGAATGGGCGAATGGAACAAAGGGAAGCCGTCGCTATTGTCGGAATGTCGGCAAGATATCCAGGCGCAGATGAATTAGACCAATATTGGGACAATCTGGTTCAGGCCAAAAATTCCGTCCAGGAAATTCCGTCTTCCCGCTGGAATATGAATGAGTATTATGATAGACATCCCAATCAACAAGGGAAATTATCCTGTAAGTGGATGGGCATGTTGGATGATATAGCATACTTTGATCCTGAATTTTTTAATATTCCGTTGGTGGAAGCAGAATCAATGGACCCCCAGCAGCGGATTTTTTTGCAGGAGGCATACAGCGCGTTCGAGGATGCGGGATACAGCCGCCGCCTGCTTAGCAGCAAGAAATGCGGAGTGTATCTTGGAATCGCAGGTAATGAATACGGCATGATGCTCTATAAAAATAAGGCCGAAGCAATGGATACTACCGGCAACAGTTCTGCCATAACGGCTGCGCGTATCGCTTATTACCTGAATCTTACAGGCCCGGCAATTTCGGTAGATACGGCATGCTCTTCATCTTTGGTTGCAGCGCATCTGGCGTGCCAGGCATTATCAAATCGTGAAATAGATATGGCATTAGTGGGTGGCGTCAGCCTGTACCTTACGCCGGATCGATATATTAGCATGTGTGCGGCGGGAATGCTGTCGCCGGATGGTCAATGCAAAGCCTTCGATAATAGTGCCGATGGTTTTGTACCGGGCGAAGGTGCCGGAGCATTGGTGCTGAAGCGATTAAGTGACGCTGAGGCGGATCATGACGCTATTTATGGTGTTATTATAGGCTCGGGAATTAACCAGAACGGCAACACAAACGGGATTACCGCTCCCAGCAAGAATCGCCAGATTCAATTGGAGAAGGAGATATATGATAAGCATAAAGTAGATCCAGATCGTATCGGTTATGCTGAAATGCACGGGACAGGTACGAAGCTGGGAGACCTGATTGAGTTGGAAGCATTGTCGGCTGTCTTTCGGGAAAAGACAAGCCGGAGGAATTATTGTGCAATAGGTTCGGTAAAAAGCAATATTGGGCATGCATCGGCAGCAGCCGGGATTGCAAGTATTCAGAAGGTCCTGTTGAGCATGAGGCATAAGATGCTGGTGCCGACATTGCATTTTCAAAGTCCGAATGAGCATTTTGATTTCAATAATTCTCCATTTTATGTAAACACCAAATTAAACTCTTGGGAAGCCCCTGCGGGTATTTCTAGGCAGGCTTGTGTGAGTTCATTCGGATTCAGCGGCAGCAATGCCCATATTGTTCTTGAAGAGTATCTCGCACACGACGGCAGTAACTCACCACTCCCCGATGCGAAATCGGAAGCCCCATTACTGTTCGTACTATCGGCAAAAAGCAAAAAACAGCTGCGACTATATACTCGGGCCATGAAGGAGTTTATTCAATCTCACACGGAACTCCCCTTGGCAGATATCGTATACACGTTGCAGGTCGGCCGGGAAGCGATGGATCAGCGTATCGCTTTTTTTGCTGATTCAAGAGAGGCTTTGGTAGCAAACCTGGAGGAATGTCTGGGTGAGCATCTGCCTGCAAGCGTATTGACTACGCAGTTGAATAAGCATGGAGCGTCCGAAGACGAGCTAACCTTGTTTGTTCAAAAGAGAGATTGGCAGAAAATAGCGGAATTATGGGTGAACGGTTTGCCGCTGGATTGGGACTGCTTGTACACGGGTCCGAGACCTGGACGGGTTCATCTTCCGACCTATCCTTTTGCCAAGGAATACTGCTGGGTTTCAGAACTCCACAATGAGGCAGCGGGTGTTCAAAATACCGGAGGCGCTGCTTCTTCTCAACCCGGAGGCGTGAATTCCACTGTTCCGGAGATCTATGCATTTGACGAGCCTTATTTACAGGATCACAAGGTCGGGGGCGAGCCTGTTCTTATCGGGATGACGCATGCAAGTCTGGCCATTAATGCTTTTTTTGGAGCCTATCCATCGGAAAACAACGTTCATCTCCATGGACTTCATTTTATAAAACCTGTTGAAATCAAAAAAGGGCAGCATGCGGAAATTGTGATTGAGTCCTTACAGAGCAAGGCTCTTGCTGACTTCCGGGTAGTATACCGTTATGGTCATGATGGGAAATGGGATGTGACGGCTAAAGGCAGTCTAGGGAGGTCTTCCTATGAAGGCAGCATGATAAATATCGGGGAATTACAGAGCACTTTGGAGGAACTGAAGGGATTCGAGCATATTTATTGCGATAATCCGGCCATCCAGGTAGGGGATACATTTAAAAACATCAGCCGGATTTATGC
Organism: Paenibacillus sinensis; assembly: GCF_019904155.1. GTDB lineage: Bacteria > Bacillota > Bacilli > Paenibacillales > Paenibacillaceae > Paenibacillus_AQ > Paenibacillus_AQ sinensis. The sequence goes on along the minus strand of NZ_JAHCMB010000177.1, from coordinate 43,330 downwards.
TGGAAATGACCGGGTACTTGCCAGAGTGGATTTGACTCAAGCTCTTCGGGAAGATCAACATGCGTATGCTATGCATCCGCTGTTGGTTTACAACGCCTTTCAGGCTGTTGTTCCGCTCTTGGGGCGGCATGATATGAAAGACGGATTTCTGCCTTTTGGAATCAACGATATTTTCTTTCAGAAGACCGGCAGACTGGAATCATTCTGGATACTGGTACAGCTGCGGAAGTTTTCGGGAGAATTGTTGATTTTCGATACAGATGTGATGAATGATGAATCACAGGTTATTGCCCATTTTTCGGGTTGCTCCTCCAAAAGGCTGCACTCTAAGACGCAAGATCATACCGGCAGCCGGAGTCGGGAAGAAGGAGTTAAGCCTCAAGCACTAAGCCAATTTGGCTCTGATACATACCAGCCTGAAAGGATCGCAGCTTCCTCACAGCTTTCGGGCAAGGTTCAAAAATATTTGAAGGGCAAGCTGTCCAGCATTATACCCGGTTATTCGAAAACCTCCAATATAGAAGCTAATTTAATGGACCTGGGCGTGGGGTCTGTAGACTTCATTACGCTGACCTCCGAAATCGAAAAGGAAGCAAACCTTAAACTGAGCCCTGCATTGTTTTTTGAGTACCCGAATATTAAGGAGCTTGCAGCGTTCTTTTCACAAGAGCACAGGGATGCGTTCGTCCAGCTTCTTGAGGCTGGTTCAGGGAATCCGGACGAGCCAATGCTTGTCCGCCATACAATGAACACTGCGCAAGAAGCGATAAACCGTGATTTTTCCAGACTCGAACCGTCATACAGCGAAACATTCTCCGAGCCGGTCAGGGATGAGATTGCAGTCATCGGGATGCATGGAACCTTTGCCGGGGCATCTGATGTAGAACAGTTTTGGAACAATCTGAGGGAGAACAAAGATGTCATAACAGAGATCCCGATGGACCATTGGGATTACCTTCCCTGGTACGATCCGAGTCCCGAAGCCCAGGACAAGACCTACTGTAAATGGGGCGGCTTTATTAAGGATATAGATCAATTCGATGCGGAGTTTTTTAATATTTCCCCCCGTGAAGCGGAGTGGATGGACCCGCAGCTCCGGCTCATGCTTCAGAGCATATATGCGGCAGGAGAAGATGCAGGCTGGATAAACCGATTGAGAGGAACCGACACCGGAGTGTTTATCGGGGTTTGCAGCCATGATTATAAGGATTTGATTGCCGAGAAGAACCTTCCTGTAGATCCTTATGTCGGGATAGGCAATTCACAGACGATACTTGCCAATCGCATTTCATTCTTCCTGGACTTGAAAGGTCCGAGTATTGCAATAGATACGGCCTGCTCATCCTCATTGGTTGCCATGAACGATGCTTGCCGGGCATTAAGAAATAATGAATGCAGCATGGCTTTCGTGGGCGGAGCGAATCTGCTCCTGTCATCCTGGCATTACCGCTATTTCAGCAGTATGGGGGCATTATCGCCAACGGGACGCTGCCATACCTTCGATGAAGCGGCGGACGGTTATATTCCAGGGGAATGTGTTGCCAGTATGTTGTTGAAGCCGCTGCAGCAGGCCATTAAAGATGGAGACCGTGTATATGCGATTGTCAAAGGCTCGGCCGCCTTGCATGGAGGCTATACGCCTTCTATTACCGCGCCCAGTGTAGCCGGAGAAGAGAATGTAATTTTGAAAGCTTGGGAAGATGCAGGGATACCGCCTGAAACCATTAGTTATATTGAAGCTCATGGTACAGGTACGAAGTTAGGCGATCCGATAGAAATTAACAGCTTAAAAAGAGCGTTCAAGCATTTCACGGGCAAGGAAGGATTCTGTGCCGTTGGTTCGGTGAAGGCCAATATCGGACATGCTGAAGGTGCGGCCGGGATAGCAGGCGTAATGAAGGTTATTCTTCAGATGAAACATCGTCAGATTCCGGCTCTACCCATGCTCAATAAGCTGAATCCATATATTGAACTGGACAAATCAGCCCTTTACATTAATCGGGAATTAGAAGAATGGAAGTGCTCCGAAGGTACGCCAAGACGCGCCGGTGTAAGTTCTTTCGGCATGTCGGGAGCTTACGCTCATGTCGTGCTGGAGGAATATATTCCGCAGGAGATCGAACAGCCCGCTGTTGCGGACAGTTCCCGGAAGCGTGCTGTGGTCGTACTATCCGCCAGAAATGAGGAACGGCTTAAGGCACAGGCAAAACAACTGGTGGATTATATCCGGAACGGGCGGGTTTCCGACAGGGATCTGCCTGAACTGGCATATACGCTTCAGGTCGGGAGAGAAGCAATGGAAGCCCGTATTGGCCTGATTGTGGGCTCAATTACCGAACTTGAAGAAAAGCTGCAGGGCTTTGTGGATGGATCGGATCATATTGAAGATATGTACAAGGCTACGGTTAAGCACAACAAAGAAAATATTGCCGCATTTATCGATGATGAAGATTTCGCAGCAATAATCGATATCTGGTCGCGCAAGGGTAAGTATGAAAAAATTGTAGACCTTTGGGTCAAGGGTCTGGACTATGATTGGAACAAACTCTATGAGGGATCTAAGCCTCGTATCATTAGTTTGCCGACCTACCCCTTTGCTATGGAGCGCTACTGGATTCCGGAGAACGACATCAAACAACGCGAAGCATCAGCCTGGATCCACCCTTTGCTGCACCAGAACACATCGGATTTATCCGAGCAGAGGTTCAGCACCTCCTTCAACGGGCAAGAATTCTTCCTGAAAGATCATGTAGTAAGTGGCTTGAAGGTTCTGCCGGGTGTGGCTTATCTGGAGATGGCCAGGGCGGCCATACATCAGGCGACAAGGAACCTGGGCGAAGAGAAGGCCAGGGTTCGATTACAAGATGTGGTTTGGATACGGCCTGTCGTGGTTGCCGACGAACCGGTGCAGCTGCATATCGGCCTTCACCTCAATGATCAAGGCCAGATTGATTACGATATCTACAGCGTTCCCGCAACAGACGGAGGGGAGGCTGTGATACACAGTCAGGGCAGCGCGGTATTCATCCCGGAAACCAAGTCTCCTGTGCTTAATCTACGGGCTTTGCAGGCGGAATGCGTTCAGGGCAAGCTTACGTCTGGCCAATGCTATGAAGCATTCAGAGCCAGGGGGATGGATTATGGTCCTGCATATCGCGGAATCGAAGAAGTATATATCGGCACTGAGCAGGTACTGGCAAAACTGTCCCTGCCGGATTTCCTGTCAAATACGAAGACACAATTTGTTATGCATCCCAGCTTGATGGATTCGGCCTTCCAGTCATTTATTGGCTTATTGATTTCTTCCGGCGGAGATGTAAGGCATTGCGATAGGCCGGTCATGCCCTTTGCGATGGAAGAACTTGAGATTTTCGATAGCTGCCAATCAACGATGTGGGCTCTTGTCCGGTATAGTGACGGTTCTGCTACAGGGGATCAACTGCAGAAGACCGGTATTGATTTATGTGATGAGCAGGGCAGGGTTTGTGTACGGATGAGAGGCGTCTCATCCCGGATGCTGGAAAAGGATCTCCAAACCGGCCATGTATCACAAACGGATTCCGCTGAAAATGCAGGCAGTCCGGTCATCGGACCGGTCATGCTTGCTCCCGTGTGGGATGTCGTGTTGGCGGAGAAGGGACATACCTCTCCGACTGCTGCAGATCGGGTTGTGGTGATCGGTGGGAATGAAGGCAATAGGGAGATTATCAAACGCGCCTACCCGAATATTCACGTATTGGAGACCCAATATGGGGAAACGATTGACGAAATAGCACAAAGACTGGAGGGCTGTGGTTGGATCGATCATATTTTGTGGATTGCACCTTACCACACCATTGAATCGGTTGCCGGGGAAGCATGTATCGCTGAACAGGACCAAGGGGTTTTCCATCTCTTTAGGGTAATTAAAGCGCTGCTCCATCTGGGATATGACACCAGGGATTTGGGATGGAGTGCGATTACCGTACAGGCTCAGCCTATCAATAAGAATGATGCGGTGAATCCCACCCATGCAAGCATTTATGGGTTGATCGGCTCAATGGCCAAGGAATATCCGAATTGGAAAACACGGGTTGTAGACGTGGAAGCTGGCTGTGACTGGCCGATTCAAGAAATGTTCTCCCTGCCCTCCGACCCTCGCGGGGATACTTGGGTATACCGCAATAAAGAATGGTACCGGCAGAGTCTGGTTCCGATGCATGATATTCCGTCAGGCGGGTCTATGTATAGACGCGGTGGCGTATATGTCGTGATTGGAGGAGCGGGAGGCATTGGGGAAGTCTGGAGCGAATATGTCATCCGCAACTGGCAGGCACAAGTGGTTTGGATCGGCCGGCGGAAGAAGGATACGGTCATCCAGGCTAAGCTGGACAGGTTGGCGGCTCTTGGGCCGGTGCCTGATTATATAGCTGCCGATGCAAGCGACCGACAGTCGTTGCAGAAGGCTTACGAAGAAATCAAAGAGAAGCATGCTCAGATTCATGGAGTGGTTCATGCCGCCATCGTGCTGCTTGATCAAAGCCTGGCCAATATGGATGAGGACAGGTTTAGGGCCGGGCTTTCCGCCAAGGTCGATGTGAGTGTGCGTATAGCACAGGTCATGCAGGAAGAGCCTCTGGATTTCGTGCTTTTCTTTTCTTCGATGATTTCATTCCTGAAATCTGCCGGACAGAGCAACTATGCTTCCGGATGTACCTTTAAGGATGCTTTTGCCGATCAGCTTGCGCTTGAACGGGACTGTGCGGTGAAAGTGATGAATTGGGGGTATTGGGGCAGTGTGGGGATCGTTGCTTCAGAGTCCTACCAGGAACGAATGGCACAGGCGGGCATAGGCTCCATTGAGCCGGAAGAGGCTTTGAAGGCTCTGGAAGCGCTTGCTTCCGCACCAATGAATCAAATGGCTTTCATGAAAACAACGAAACCTCTGGTTTTGGATGGGCTGAATGAACAGGACTGGATAACAGTCTGCCAGGATGGTCCCGAGATAGATATTCGGCTCAAGCAGAAATCTGACCCTCTTGCTATGGAGATGAGTGCCTGGGGAGTGCGGGATGAAATAAAGCTGGTTCTAATGAAAGCAGCGACTGAATTACTTCATGTATCCGAGGAACATATTGATGCAGATGTTCGATTGACGGAATACGGATTTGACCCTATCAAGGCGGCGGAGCTTGCCGACAGGCTAAGTGAAGTGTATGGATTCGAGCTGTCTTGCAGTGCATTTATTGAATATGAAACCCTCAACGAACTGGCAGAGTATCTGGCAGGGGAGTACCCCAATTTGTCTGCAAGGCAAGAGCTGGACAGTCTTCTGTGCAAGCTGCTGTTGGGACAACTGCAGTCAATTGGATTATTTACCGAAAAAGAAACGGCTGCGGCAGATTTTAAGGCAAATACGGCGATTAGCGGCTTGTACGACAGGTGGTTGGAAGAAAGTATCGCTGTTCTAATCCAGAATGAATATATCACGTATGATGGAGCGGTATACTCGGTATTGGCCAGTACAAGACAGTTGGATATTAAGGCAATATGGAATGAGTGGGATCGAAAAAAAGCCAATTGGTTGGAAAATCCCAACTTGAAGGCCCAGGTGCTTTTATTGGAAGCAATGATGGGGGCTTTACCCCAAATTCTTACCGGGAAGGTCCAGCCCACTGATCTGATGTTCCCCAATTCCTCCATGGAGTTGGTGGAGGGGATTTACAAGAACAATCCGTCTGCGGATTATTATAACGAGGTATTATCCGATACTGTGGCGGAATATATGGCGGAGCGGATTAAGCAGGACCCGTCTGCACAGGTGCGGATCATCGAGATCGGGGCCGGAACCGGGGGAACTACCGGCACGGTATTGAAGAAACTGAGCAAGTACCGGAAGCACATACAGGAATATTGTTATACCGATGTTTCGAGGGCCTTTTTGATGCATGCGGAAAGGGAGTATGGACCGGGAAATCCTTACTTGACCTACCGGCTGTTCAATGTGGAACAGCCGCTTGATGTCCAGCATATCGAGATGGGAAAATATGATCTGGCGATTGCGGCAAATGTATTGCATGCCACAAAAAATATTCGCCAGACTTTGCGCAATGCAAAGGCGGTATTGAGAAAGAATGGCCTTCTTCTAATGAATGAGCTTATCTCCAATTCATTATTTGCCCATTTGACCTTTGGCCTTCTGGAAGGATGGTGGCTGTACGAAGATCCTGCAATACGTATTTCAGGATGTCCGGGGCTATCTGCTCAATCCTGGAAAATGGTGCTGGAAGATGAAGGATTTCATTCGGTATTCTCCCAGATACCGGAGGCTTATGGCTTCGAGCAGCAGATCATCGCTGCTGCAAGTGATGGAGCTGTCAGACAACAGCAATTGCCCAAGCCGGAATTATTGCCTGCAGTGAAGAAAGACACAGAATTAGCTTCCAGAGCAGCAGTTCCCGCAGAAGAACAGGCTGTGCATAAAATAAAGGTGAAGCAGACAGGACGAATATTACCGGACTCATTGCAGGAGAGAAGCACTGCGTATATTAAGAAACTGATAAGTGATACTCTCAAGATTCCTGCTCACAAAATAGATTCTTCAGAGCCGTTAGAAAGATATGGCATCGATTCGCTCCTGGTTGTTCAATTGACCAATACGATAAGAAAGGTATTTAAAAATGTCAGCAGTACCTTGTTTTTTGAATACCAAACGATTGATGCTTTGGTCGGGTATTTTATGAACACGCAAAGGGATTCGTTAATTGCCCTGGCAGGCGTGGAGGAATCTCAGCTTTCCGAAGAATTTCCGGAGGAGAATGAAATCGCCGCGATGATGGAGGCTCAACCGCCTATGCCCTTGTCGATGCCGAGGAGAGGGGGGCGCTTCCTCCAGAGCAAATCTGCAGGGCCTGAAGGCTTCGGGTCCCAGGCTTCGGGAATTCAGGATATTGCCATTATCGGCCTTGCGGGGCGCTATGCCAAGGCTAATAATATCGATGAACTCTGGGATAATTTACGGACAGGGGAAAATTGCATTTCTGAAATTCCGAAAGACCGCTGGGATTGGAAGCAGTACTATCATGAGGAAAAAGGCAAAAAGGGATATATATATAGCAAATGGGGCGGATTTATTGAGGATATTGATAAATTCGACCCCTTATTTTTCAAGATTTCGCCCGCAGAAGCCGAGAGGATGGACCCGCAGGAGAGGCTGTTTTTAGAAGTCGTGTATGCCTGCATGGAAGATGCCGGTTATACCCCGCTAAATGTTTGCGAAAGCAGAAAAGTCGGGGTTTATGCCGGAGTTATGAATGCAAACTATCCGACAGGGGCTAGCTATTGGTCCATTGCGAACCGAATTTCCTACCTTTTTAACTTCCAGGGGCCGAGTATGGCGGTGGATACCGCATGCTCTTCTTCCTTGACGGCAGTTCACCTAGCCTTGGAAAGCCTGTACAGCGGCATGAGCGAATGTGCTATTGCAGGCGGAGTCAATTTGGTTCTGGACCCTACACACTATATGAAGCTGGCATCTATGACAATGCTCAGTCCTGGCGAGCACTGCAAGGCTTTTGGAGCCCAAGCCGACGGATTTGTCGACGGAGAAGGCGTAGGGGCCATTCTATTAAAGCCTTTGGTTAAGGCGATTGCCGATGGAGATCATATTTACGGAATTATCAAGGGGAGTGCGTTGAACGCGGGAGGGAAGACCAATGGTTACACCGTTCCCAATCCCAATGCGCAGTTCCAACTGGTTGCAGATGCTTTGAAGCGTGCAAAGGTCCATCCAAGGACCGTCAGTTACCTGGAAGCGCACGGAACAGGTACGGAACTGGGTGATCCGATAGAAATCGCCGGTTTGACAAGAGCCTATGAGAAGGATACGGAGGAAAAACAGTTTTGCGCAATCGGCTCGGTCAAGTCGAACATTGGACATTGCGAGAGTGCAGCAGGAATTGCCGGGATGACAAAAGTGCTGCTGCAGTTGAAAAACCGTCAGCTGGCTCCTTCGCTTCATTCAAAGGTTCTGAATCCAAACATTGAGTTTGGGAATACGCCCTTTATCGTCCAACAAGAGCTGGCAGAATGGAAAAGGCCGGTGGTACGGATCGACGGAGTAGTCCGGGAATACCCGAGGATTGCCGGCATTTCATCCTTTGGGGCTGGCGGAGCAAACGCTCATATCGTTATTGAGGAATATATACCGCAACATCGAGAAAGAACTTATATGGAATCAGCCGTCAGGAACCCTGCAATCCTGATCCTGTCAGCAAAGAACGAAGAAAGGCTCAAGGAAAAGGCTGACCAGCTATTAGCCGCAATCGGGAAGCAGACATTCACGGATGAAGACCTGGCGGATATAGCGTATACCCTTCAGGTTGGAAGAGAAGCAATGGAGGAGCGGTTAGCCATGACTGCAGGGTCATTGAAAGAGCTAACGGATAAGCTGAAGAGCTTCCTGGATGGCCGGAATGATGCAAATGGTCTCTACCGCGGCCAGATCAAAGGGAATAAGGATGCACTGGCTGTTTTTGCAACGGATGAAGAACTGCAGGCTGCTATAGGCAAGTGGGTTGAGTATAAAAAATATGACAAGCTCTTGGACCTGTGGGTCAAGGGACTGGCCTTTGATTGGAACAGGTTGTACGGAGAAGATGCCAAAAAACCTTGCCGGATAAGTCTGCCAACCTATCCTTTTACAAGGGAGCGCTATTGGACAGCCAGAAGCTTGGCCAAGTCCGGGGGGCATGAGGTAGCTTCCGATTCTGAACCATCCGTTTCTATACAGGCCCCGGCAGCGCCCGGAAAGCTGATGCTCCAGCCTTGCTGGCAGGAAAAGGCTGCTTTCCATGAGGCAGCGGCTCCAAGCTATGAAAAGGTTTTGGTTATGTTATGCGAACCCTGCGGCATTTCCCCTGAAGGTATTGCGGAAAGAATGGATGGTGTACGCTGCATATCCTTGCAATCTGAGAAGAAGGGAATGGATGAGAGATTCCAAGACTATACTCTGCAGGCGTTCAGAGAAATCCGCAGCCTAATTGAAGGCAGACCTCAGGGTAAGGTGTTGATTCAGGTTGTTATTCCAGGCCAGGAGGAGAACCAGGTCTGTTTCGGGCTGTCCGGACTTCTAAGAACGGCGAGCTTGGAGAATCCCAAGCTGGTGGGACAAATCATAGGGATTGAGGAGAATGACGAAGGCGTTGCAGAGAAACTGCTGGAAAATAGCCGTTGGCCCAGTGACCATAAAATCAGCTATCGCAACGGAAGACGCTATGTTGCCGGGTGGAACGAAGTTGAAGTTGCCGGGAATGCGGCGGCCGTTCCGTGGAAGGAGCAGGGCGTCTATCTGATTACGGGCGGAGCTGGCGCTCTGGGACTCCTATTCGCAAGGGATATCGGCGCGAAGGTCAAGGATGCCATATTGGTTCTTACCGGTAGATCCCCTATAGGTCCAGAGATAACTGCCCGATTAGAGGATTTAGAGACATTAGGCGCCAGGGTGGAATACAGACAAACGGATATCGCGAAGAAGGAGGAGGTCGCACGACTGATCCGCGACATCATCGATAAATATGGTAGGCTGGATGGAATCATCCACAGTGCCGGAGTAATCCGCGACAGCTTTATACTGAAAAAAGACGACGATGAAATACGGCAGGTCCTGGCACCTAAGGTCACCGGACTCGTGAATCTTGATCAAGCAAGCAAAGAACTGCCACTGGACTTTTTCATTTTATTCTCCTCCGGTACGGGTGCATGGGGCAATGTAGGACAGGCCGACTATTCCGCCGCCAACGCCTTTATGGATGCATATGCCGGGTACCGCAATAGGTTGGCAAGTTCTGGCCAACGCCGGGGGAAGACCCTCTCCATTAATTGGCCGCTGTGGAGCCAGGGGGGGATGCAGATCAGCGAAGCAACGAAAAAGATCATGCGGCAAGAGATGGGTATGGTTCCCATGGAGACCTCGAATGGGATTCGGGCGTTATATCAGGGGTTGGCTGCGGGAGAAGATCAGGTGCTGGTATTTGAAGGCGATGTGTCCAAGCTGTGGGAACATATACATGAGGAGTCACCAAAGGCCGATCCGAAACCGGGTAATGGAACGGATCGACCCATGGAACAAGGAATTTTGCAGGAGAAAATCCTGCACAAGCTGAAGGTGATTTTCGGAGAAATCACCAAGCTGAGTGTTTCCCGGATCGATGCCGATGAGCCTTTGGAGAACTATGGGATTGATTCGGTTATGATTATGCAGCTCAATCACAAGCTCAGTGTATACTTTGGCGATTTGTCAAAAACCCTGTTCTTTGAATATAAGACGCTGCAAGCCTTGGCAGAATACCTTATTACAGCCTATTCACAGGAGTGCGTCCGATGGGCTGGGCTTATAAAATCTGCTGGGCCGCTAGAAAAGGAGTCTCTAGGGCATTATGCCGCAATCCAATCACCCTCCGGGATTCCAGCTGAAGAGGTAAGAGAACAAGCCCCCAGCTTCTCCGCTGCGCAATCAGAGATAAGCAGGGAGCCTATTGCCATCATTGGGATCTCGGGACGTTATCCGCAGGCCAACAACCTGAAAGACTATTGGGAGAATTTACAGGCGGGGAAAGATTGTATCACCGAGATTTCTCAAGAACGCTGGCCGCTGGAAGGATTTTACCATCCTGACGCCCAGGAGGCTGTAGCTCAAGGCAAAAGCTACAGCAAGTGGGGAGGTTTTGTGGATGGTTTTGCGGATTTCGACCCGCTGTTTTTCAATATTTCGCCTCGCGAGGCAATCAACATCGATCCTCAGGAAAGGCTGTTCATGGAGTCCTGCTGGGAAGCACTGGAGGACGCAGGCTATACCAGGGAGCAGCTTGCGGTACAGTATAACCGGAGGGTTGGTGTCTTCGCGGGAATTACGAAAACAGGCTTTGATTTATATGGAGCTGAGCTGTGGAAGCAGGGCAAGAGGCTTTATCCTCACACCTCTTTTGGATCGGTGGCCAACCGGATTTCCTATCTGCTGGATATCCAGGGACCCAGCATGCCAATAGACACGATGTGCTCGGCATCGCTAACTGCGATTCATGAGGCATGCGAGCATCTCTATCACGGAGATTGCGAAATGGCGATTGCCGGCGGGGTCAACTTATATCTTCATCCTTCCAACTATGTCCTGTTGTGTGCCCAGAAAATGCTCTCGTCTGACGGAAGGTGCAAAAGCTTCGGACAAGGCGCTAACGGATTCGTGCCTGGGGAGGGAGTTGGGGTCGTTCTGCTGAAGCCTTTATCCCGTGCAGTGAAAGAGGGGGACCATATTTACGCTGTCATTCGCGGAACCAGTATTAATCACGGAGGAAAAACCAACGGCTACACCGTGCCTAATCCGAACGCTCAGGGAGAGCTGATCCGGGCAGCACTGGATAAAGCGGGAGTAAATGCCCGCACAGTCAGTTACATCGAAGCCCATGGGACGGGAACGGAACTGGGCGACCCCATCGAGATTACAGGACTTACCCAGGCCTTCCGCAAGGATACCCAGCATACGGGTTTCTGCGCCATAGGTTCGGTCAAATCCAATATAGGCCATCTCGAGGCTGCGGCGGGAATTGCCGGAATAACGAAAATCGTGTTGCAAATGAAACATCAGAAGCTTGTTCCAAGCCTGCATGCCAAACAACTAAATGACAATATCAGCTTTGCGAAAACTCCATTTGCGGTCCAGAGGGAACTGTCAGAATGGAAGCGGCCGATGATCGAGCTTAACGGTACGACGGTGGAATGCCCCAGAATTGCAGGTGTTTCATCCTTTGGAGCAGGAGGGGCCAATGCCCATGTCATCATAGAAGAATATATTCCGGACGAAGCGAAAAAACCTCAAATAGCAGTCAGTACGCAGAGCCCCGCGGTTATCGTCCTGTCAGCCAGAAGTGAAGATCGGCTCAAAGCTCAGGCGAAGCAGTTATTGGATATCATTGGAGGGAAAAAAACTGCAGACGCTTCCCTCGCTGATATTGCCTATACGCTTCAGGTGGGGCGCGAAGCCATGGAAGAACGTTTGGCTTGCATTGTCGGGTCCATTAAGGAATTGGAGGAGAAGCTGGGGGGATTCGTAGCCGGACAGGATAGCATTGAGGGGCTATACAGGGGACAAGCAAAACGTAATAAAGAGACTGTTGCGCTATTTGCAGCGGATGAGGATTTACAAAGGGCGGTCGAGGCATGGTTAGGCAAGAGAAAATACGGAAGGCTCCTTGAACTCTGGGTTAAAGGGCTGAGTTTCGACTGGAATAAGCTGTATGGAAACGTGAAGCCACAGAGGATCAGTTTACCTGCTTATCCTTTTGCGAGAGAACGCTACTGGATACCCGCATCTGGAGCTGTGATTTCCCCAAGGACGGAAGTATCTCTAATGGAAACTGATGTCAACCGTACATTGGCCGACCTCAATATTCCTGCTTCAACGGCCAAACCTAGCTTGATTTCGCTTCAGTCTTTATCGGGGGACCAGAAGCCGGCAAAGGGACCGGAAGCGGAAAGCCGCCCATCCATAACACTATCATTGCCAAGCACTTCGTTATGGCAGCAAGTGAAGGACCATGAGACAGCAGTCCCCATCGCTGCTAAAGAAGCGGGCTGGGCGGATCATTTAGAGGAAGAGCTGGCAGCAAGCCTGGCGGATATCTTGTCCATGAGACGAAGTGATGTTGACAGGGATAAGAGCTTTATGGACATCGGGCTGGATTCCATTACAGGTGTGGAATGGATTCAGGCAATCAACAAACGGTACGGGCTGTCCATTACAGCGACCAGAATCTATGATTATCCGAATCTTCGGGGATTCCTTGAATTCCTGGAGAAGGAGCTGGACAAACAAGACATCGCCACGGCAGATCGCACGGAGAATGTCGTTTCAAGCATGCCTCAGGTGAAGCCTGGAGGATTGCTGTCTCTGGGATATATGCAGGAGGAGCTGACGGAAAGCTTGGCCGAAATATTGTCCATGAAACGTTCCGATGTGGATTTGGATGCAAAATTTACCGATATGGGACTGGACTCTATTATCGGCGTGGAATGGATTCAGATGATCAATAAGCAGTATGGGTTATCCATTGCCGCGATGAGGCTCTATGATTATCCGACGATCAGAGAGTTCTGCGAATATTTGAAAAAGGAGCTGGATAAGAGCGGGGAAGACTTGAGCCAGGCATCCTTGCAGCCAGCTTCATCTCTTTCCTTGCATGAGTTGATACAAAATGTGCAACAAGGCAACTTGGACATAGATCTCGCTGAACGGCTTTTTCACCAATCGAAATGACATCTCAAAAACGTTTAAAGAGGGGTTATTGATGAATGCAAAAGAGATTTTTCGTGCACTTCAAACGGGTGAATTAAGCGCAGAAAGTGCCGAGAAGGAATTGGAACAACTAATGGGTACGGCTTCCGATCTGTCTGAGCGGCATAAGGCAGTTGATTTACAGGAGATCGAACCGGGAATTGTTCTATTGACGATGCAGGATCGTGCCAATAAGAATACATTCTCCGAGGAACTGGTCGATGGACTGGTTCAGGCTTTTGAGACGATTAGTGCCGGATCGGACTATAAAGTCGTTATCCTGACCGGGTATGACAGCTACTTTGCCTCTGGCGGTACCAAGGAGGGGCTGCTGGCCATACAGGAAGGCAAGGTGAAGTTTACCGATATCAATATTTATAGCCTTGCCTTGGACTGTAAGATTCCTGTCATCGCTGCCATGCAAGGGCATGGAATTGGCGCTGGTTGGGCCATGGGAATGTTTTGCGATTTTATTGCGATGAGCAGGGATAGCTATTATTCCAGCAATTATATGAAGTATGGTTTTACGCCCGGTGCAGGAGCGACATTGATTTTTCCGGAAAAGTTCGGGATTACCCTCGCACAGGAAATTCTGTTTACCGGAAGGCAATTCCGTGGATCGGAACTGGAGGCAAAAGGAGTTGCCTTCCCGGTGTTACCGAGAAATGAAGTGCTTCCCTATGCGATACAGCTGGCAAAAGAATTAGCCCAGGCGCCCAGAGAATCATTGATTGCATTAAAAGACCAGATGACGGCATCCATTAGGGAACAGCTGCGCCCAACCTTTGACAAAGAATTGATAATGCATCAAAGAACCTTTGTGAACCAGCCAGAAGTAAGAGACAGGATAGAATCCATATTCAATAATGATCTGGCTGATACCCGGGTTAAACAGTCTCCGGCAAAGGAATCAGCCGGACATCAGAAATCAATCTCACATGATTCAATTGCCATTATCGGGATGTCGGGGCAATTCCCTGAAGCCAAGGATCTGGATCAGTTCTGGAGCAACATTGCTCAGGGGAAGGATTGTATCTCAGAGATACCTCCCACTCGGTGGTCTGTTCAAGATCATTACCATGCTGACCCGAAAGTTCCGGGAAAAACCTATAGCAAATGGATGGGGCTTCTAGATGATGTGGACAAGTTTGATCCCCTGTTCTTCAATATTTCGCCTGCAGAAGCAGAATGGATGGACCCGCAGCAGCGCTTGTTCATCGAAAACTGCTGGCACTGCATTGAAGATGCCGGATTAAACCCGTATTCTCTATCCGGAAGCCGATGCGGCGTTTATGTTGGTTGCGTGCCTAATGACTACGGACAATCTCCGGACACCCGGAGAATAAACGCACAGGTCTTTACCGGGACTTCGACTGCCATTCTAAGTGCAAGGATATCTTATTTGTTAAACTTAAAAGGTCCCTGTTTAGCCATTGATACGGCTTGTTCCTCATCGCTTGTGGCGATAGCGGAAGCCTGCAACAGCCTGATTCTGGGGACCAGTGATTTGGCTTTGGCCGGCGGAGTATTTGTCATGATAGGGCCGTCCATGCATATTGCGACCAGTAAAGCAGGCATGTTGTCCAAGGATGGCAGATGCTTCACATTTGATGCCAAAGCCAATGGATTTGTACCCGGAGAGGGCGTAGGCGTTGTTCTGTTAAAACGGCTCTCCGACGCTGTTCGGGACCGCGACCCCATTTATGGGGTGATTCGCGGCTGGGGAGTCAATCAGGATGGAAAGACCAATGGCATGACCGCTCCCAGCGCAAACTCCCAAACTCAACTGGAGCAGGATGTATATAAACGCTTTGATATCAACCCGGAAACGATTTCACTGATCGAAACGCATGGGACGGGGACCAAGCTTGGTGATCCCATTGAAGTGGAGGCGTTGACCGAAGCGTTCAGGTCCTATACAAATGAAAAAAACTACTGCGCCCTGGGCTCGGTTAAAAGCAATATCGGACATCTGTTAACAGCAGCAGGAGCAGCCGGGGTGATGAAGGTTTTGCTGGCATTTAAACATAGGATGCTGCCGCCTGCAGTTCATTTTCATTCACTGAACGAGCATATTTCCTTAGCAGACAGCCCTTTTTATATCAACGATCGTCTGCAGTCCTGGGAAGCTTCTCCCGGAATACCACGTCGTGCAGCTGTAAGCGCCTTCGGATTCAGCGGAACAAATGCCCATATCGTCATAGATGAATACCTTTCCGAAGATGCAAATGAAGCACGGGTTAATATGGACATTAATCCCGTGCTCTTTGTATTGTCGGCAAAAAGCCAAGAGCAGTTAAAAAGGTATGCCGAATCGATAAAGGGCTGGATCGAAGAGCAAGAGAGCCTGAACCTGGCGGATATGGCTTACACCATGCAGGCAGGACGCGAAGCAATGGAGCATCGCCTGGCGTTTCCGGCGAATTCAAGAGAGGGCTTGTTAAAGGTATTGGACGGTTTTATCCTTGGGAACCTGCCAGCCGGAGCCTTTACTGCACAGGTTAATAAGGGTAAAGCCGAAGCGGCGTCTTTTGAGAGTAATAAAGACTCCAAGGCCATTCTGGAAACCTGGATTCAAAAGAGAATGCTGGATAAAATCGCAGAGTTATGGGTAAAAGGAATGGACCTTGACTGGGATAAACTTTATGACGGTCACCGGCCCCGCCGCATTAGCATGCCTGGCTATCCATTTGCAAGAGAACGTTATTGGCACGCTAAGGAGACTGTCATAGCTGGGGCCCCAGCCCATTCCCCGGTTAGCGGGATTGCTGATCTGCCTGTGCCCCAACCTGTCTTGGACTTGTCAGGGCAGCATGATCTCCGGAACAGTGAGGAATCAGAAGGGATGCTGTCCTTCATGGTGTCCTATTTTGTAACCATACTGTCGCATGTTTTAAAAATTACGCCCGAAAGAATTGACCCCGATTCAGGCTTTGATAAGTTCGGGGTGGATTCAATTGTCGTTCAGCAACTGAATGAGAAACTGGAACAAGACTTTGGTCCAGTCTCTTCGGCCCTATTCTTTACATATAAGAGCGTAAGGGCGCTGGCGCAGTATTTCTCCGAGGAGTATGGGGAAAAGGTTAAACAGCTATTACAACCAGCAGATAACGGCATTCCGCAGCAAATGGAAAAGAATGTTCAATTCCGGGACCAAGAGAACAAGAATGATACGCATACCGCAAATCAAGATATAGCAATCATCGGAATCGGCGGACAATACCCGCAAGCTGTCAATCTGGATGAATTCTGGAAAAATCTCGAGGACGAAATGGACTGCATTATCGAGATTCCACGGGAACGCTGGGACTACCGTAAATACTACACCCAGGAAAGCGGGAACAGTAAAAAATCCGGGGGAATGTACTGTAGATGGGGCAGTTTTTTACAAGATATAGATAAATTCGATCCGTCCTTTTTTAATATTTCACCGCTTGAAGCCCGTTTTATGGACCCTCAGGAAAGGTTGTTTCTCCAAACGGTAGCATCCTGCTTGGAGGATGCTGGTTATACCAGAAGGCGTTTGAGAGATAACAGCGCGAGTGACGGCAGAAGCCCGGTGGGCGTTTTTGCCGGTGTAACCTTTAACAATTATCAATTATATGTATTAAAAGAATTTGAAAAAGGGAATTTTGCTCCGGTGAATTCCCAGATTTATTCTATTGCGAATCGGGTATCCTACATTTTCAATTTGAGAGGGCCAAGCCTGAGCGTCGATACGGCCTGCTCCTCCTCTCTATACGCGATCCATCTGGCCTGTGAAAGTATAAAGCGGGGAGAATGCGAAATGGCCATCGCCGGTGGTGTGAATCTGTCACTGCACCCAAGTAAATACATGGCGCTGTGCTATGGCCAGTTTGCTGCAAGCGACGGACGCTGCCGTTCATTTGGACAGGACGGCGATGGATATGTCCCCGGGGAGGGCGTCGGGGCGGTGTTACTGAAACCCCTTAACAAGGCAAAGGCTGACGCTGACCATATCTATGGGGTTATAAAGGGAACTGCAGTCAATCATGACGGAAAGACTTTTGGATATAATGTTCCGAATCCGGTTGCCCAGGCTGAGGTTATCCAACAGGCACTGGAAGCGGCAAATATAAATCCGCGTACCATTAGCTACGTCGAAGCTCATGGGACGGGAACCAAGCTTGGCGATCCGGTAGAAGTTTCGGGATTGAGTGAAGCTTTCGGCAAATACACTGCGGACAAGCAGTACTGCGCAATAGGCTCGGTGAAGTCCAATATCGGCCATTTGGAAGCCGCGGCGGGGGTTGCCCAGCTGACGAAGGTGCTTCTCCAAATGAAATATAAGAGACTGGCGGCTACCCTGATCCATTCGGATCAATTAAACCCGAAAATAAATTTTGAGAATACGCCGTTTTTCGTCCAACAAAGACTTGGCGAATGGAAGCGGCCAGTCATCCGGCTGGACGGTGAAGAACGAGAGTTTCCACGGCGCGCCGGAATAAGTTCTTTTGGAGCCGGAGGAGTAAATGTACACATGATCGTTGAGGAGTATGATGCCCAACCTGATAGAGAAGACAAAGCGGAAGAGGATAACAAGCCTGCCATATTCGTGTTGTCGGCCAAAAAGGAAAAGAACTTGCAGGCCTATGCCGGGCTGCTAAAGGAATACGTAAATAAGCATGCCGGGGAGCGAGGCGAGAACAACAAGTTTAAAAATATAGTTTATACCTTGCAAACAGGGCGGGACCCCATGCCTTGCAGGCTTGCATTTACTGCCAGAGGGCTTGGAGAAATCGGAAGTAAGCTTGACATATTCCTCAATCATGGGGCTGATGAAGAATCGGGACTCTATCTTGGAAATACCGAGGCGAACAATAATCGCGTGCCTGAATCGGATGTAGAGAGCTTTTCTGCAGATTCATACCCGAATATACAGCCTGACAAAATAGCGGAGCTCTGGGCTCGCGGAATGGAGGTAGACTGGGAAAAGCTATATCCGCATAGCACGGCACATCGCGTGCCTTTGCCTACGTATCCTTTCTCCAAGGAAAGCTATTGGGTGGGGGAAATAATGGATCAGACGTTGAACGATAAGGATCTTGCTGTAGATAAGGAGCTTGCTGTAATAGAGAAAACTACCGTACAGGAAGAGCAGCAGCAAAGTCGCCCTGACCAATCCGTGTTCCTGTCAGAGCTGTGCATGGCGATGGAGGGAGAGCGGCTGGAAATGGTGCAGGGGTACATCCAGGAAATGCTTGCGAAATTACTGGCTTTTAATCCCCTGGACGTGCCGGAGCTTCACCAGGGCTTTTTCGATATGGGGATGGAATCGGTAATGAGCGAACAATTTAGAACCTCATTGGAGTACAGCTTGAACATCGATATATCCGAGACGGCATTATTTGATTATCCCAACATTGCGGAATTATCCAAATATGTGTTGAGTCTCATCCCTGTTCCGACATTAGAAGATCCGCAAGAGTATACTTCGGCCGGTTTGGAGGATGTGGCAAATGAATTGAGAGACCTATTGGCTCAATTGGATGATTAACAGCGAAATAATCTTTAAGGAGGCTTGGTTTCATGGGGAACGGAGACAAGCAGGAAGATTACGAATTATTGCTGAATCGTTCGTTGCAAACGATTAAGAAATTAAAGGCAGATCTTGATAAACAAAAAAAGGGAAGGGAGCCCATCGCGGTTATTGGTATGGGATGTCGGTTTCCCGGAGGAAGTCAGGACCCTCAAGCATTTTGGGATTTTCTCAAGGAACATGGTGACGGGGTTGTTGAGGTGCCACGCGACCGGTGGAATGTTGAGGAATTATACGATCAGGATCGGGATGCTCCCGGGAAAATGTACTTAAAAGAAGCTGGATTTTTGCATGAGGACGTAGGAGCCTTTGACGCGCGGTTTTTCGGAATATCTCCGCGGGAAGCAGCCGAAATGGACCCTCAGCAGAGAATGCTATTGGAGGTTTCGTGGGAGGCGCTGGAATCGGCCGGCATTAGCCCTGATAGCATTAGAGGAACCCAAACGGGTGTTTTTGTAGGTATTATAGGTTCGGAATATGCTCTTTTGCCACGAGCCGGCAAGAATAATAATCCCTACACGCTGACAGGGGCTATGTCTAATATTGCCTCTGGAAGAATCTCGTATATTTTAGGAATACACGGCCCTTCTATCTCCATAGACACAGCATGCTCATCCTCTCTCGTAGCCGTTCATCTTGCATGCGAGAGTCTGCACAGAGAAGAGACCTCTCTGGCACTTGCTGGTGGAGTAAATCTATTAATCTCGCCACAGGGATTCATATCCCTCTGCGGATTGAACGCACTCGCCGAAGATGGAAGATGCAAGACCTTCGACGCTAGCGGCGATGGCTACGGACGGGGTGAGGGCTGCGGGGTCGTCGTATTAAAGAGGCTTTCAGATGCCATAAGGGACAAGGAGCCGATTCTTGCAGTCATTAAGGGGAGTGGTGTGAACCAGGATGGACCTGGGAGCGGGCTAACGGTTCCAAATGGTGTGGCGCAGAAGGAGCTGATCTCCAGAACGCTTGAAAAGGCAGGCGTTTTACCGAGTGAAATCAGTTACTTTGAGGCGCACGGAACGGGAACTCCTCTGGGCGACCCGATTGAATTCCAGGCATTGGCCGAGGTGTTCGGCAAGGATCATAACAGGAAGGAACCATTGATAATAGGGTCTGTAAAAAGCAATATAGGTCATCTTGAAGGGGCAGCCGGAATAGCAGGTTTGATCAAACTGGTATTATGCATTCAGAATAAAAAGATATCGCCAAATCTTCATTTGAATTCAATCAATCCAAGAATTCATCTGGAGAGGATTCCAGCAGTTGTTCCCCAAAGCGCTGTTTCATGGGAAACGGGCGAAAAACCGCTCATGGCAGGGATAAGTTCCTACGGGTTTAGCGGTACAAATGCCCATGTCATTGTTGCCGAACCACCAAGAGTCACAGACAACGGTGCCCCTTCAGACAGGGGTTTCATCGAAAGACCTTTGCATATACTGGCTCTTTCCGCAAAGGACGAAAATGCCCTGTCGCAATTAATTGCAAAATATAACGACTATTTTAAAGAGAGCAGCAAAGAAAAACTGGCGGACATATGCTATACGGCCAATGCCGGGAGAAATCACTTTTCATATAGAACCACATTTATTGCCGAAAGCCTGGAGCAAATGAAAAACCAGCTTTCGGAATATGGCAGCAAGCTCGAAAGGGCGGATGGGAAAGGCAAGGAAAACACCAATCTGAAGCTCGTTTTTTTATTGAATGGCGGAATTTCCAAAGATGCGGCAAAATCCTTATATGAAACACAGCCGGTATTCCGGGAGACATTACGGATGTGCGATGAACGGCAAATGCAAATAACCGATGCCTCTTTTTTGACGTATATCCTGAACGATACCTTTCAATTGAATTCAGGTGCTCGGGGATATATAGATAACGTGATCTCGTTCTCTTTGCAGCTGGGGCTATTAAACTTATGGGAGAGCTGGGGAGTCAAGCCCGCTGCTGTCCTGGGAATCGGCAGTGGGGAGTTTGCAGCCGCGTGTGCAGCAGGGGTCATGAGTGTGGAGACGGCATTGGCATTCATTGTGGAGCATGAGGGGATAGAGAGAACAACGGGTGTGAACAAAATCCTGGAGCAGCCCCGGATTCGTCTGATCTCGGGCAGTACGGGAAGACCTGTTGAACAGCAGGAGGCCATGTCAGGATTATATTGGGAACAGGTTTTGAATGTTGAGTCCGGGTTCAGGGAGGGGATTCAATACCTTGCTGATAAGGGATACAGACATTTTATGGAGATCGGGCAGGTATACAGTCCGGAAGACAAGAAGGAGACTCTTACTCGTACCGGCAGCCAGTTCTTTTCTCTCTCGGCAGAGGAGAATATATGGGAGCGTATACTGCATGTATTGGGACAGCTTTATTGCCTGGGGATGGATATTAACTGGTATGGCTTCGAGCGGGGTTATTCCAGGCATAAGGTATTATTACCAACGTACCCGTTTCAAAGAAAGCATTACTGGTGTGAGCTTCTCTCGTTCAGGGAAACTTCCAAGGAAAACAAGAGGGAGGCTCATGAAGAAAAAAGCGGCGGCAGCTTCCTGGATGGAAGGATCGTATACTCTCCCGTAAAGGAGAAACAATTCGAATATCTTCTTAATCTGGATATGGCTCCGGACTTGAAAGATACCCATGGGGTCATGCATGTCGGTTATTATCTTGAAATGCTGTACCGGGCAATCGGCAAAATTCATAACAGGTCGTTTAGTTTGAACACAATGGAGTTCTTAAGTGCATTGGTGATTCCTGAAAGCGGGATGGTGAATATATCCTTAACCCTGCTCCAGGAAGAGAATGGAGAAATCGCATTTGCGTTTCACAGTTCGGAGAATGGAACCCCTTGGAATAAACATGTGAAGGGCAGTCTGTTGCTGGATCAAAGAGATCCGAGGCTGCAGGTTAGAGAGAACTTGGATGAAGCGATCAAATACCGCTGCGACGAGCAGTATACCGGTTCGGAATTTTATCAGCAAGTCCAGGATGAAAGAGGGCTATTTCTAGGCAAGAGCGTCCGATGGATAGACCATGTCTGGTCTGCGGCGGGTGAGTCGCTTGCAAGGTTTCGACCGCCGCAAGGAATGGACAAGCGAAATGATTACAAACTAGGCATTCATCCGGGCGTTCTGGATGCCTGTGCCCAATTATTCCATGCAGCTTTACCCAAGGATAAGGGCAGAGACTTAAAGTACATGGTTACAAAGTGGGAGGATTTTGTCTTCAATAGCCCGTCGGATGTTCAGGAATTATGGTGCCATGTAGAACTACAGGAAATACGGGAAGCAACCAATGAACTGAAGGGAATATTCAAGCTCTTTGATCAGAACGGGAAGTTGATTGCTCGAATAAACAGCGGTTACATGAAGGGAATGAGCAAGGAGCGTGAGAGAGCTTTTAAGAGGCATCTGGAAAAAGTCGAGGAGAGTAAGGAAGCACAAAATGAATTTGAAATCATAAAGAACCTGAAAGAAGCCAGCCGGGATCAATGGGAGGGAATCATTCAAGGGTATTTACAGGGGGTATTTGCTTCCATATTTGAAATGCAGGTATCTGAAGTTGATACCAATGAGTCTCTTATGAATTTAGGCATGGATTCACTGGTTGGAATTGAAGCCAAGGGAAAGATTGAAAAAGAGCTCGGTATCTACCTGCCTATCGAAATACTAATTCAAGGATCAAGCATCATTGAAATGTCGGAGTTCATTATTCCGCTCTTGTCGGTAACTCCAGACAAGGTTGTCGATAAGGAAGAGAGTTCAGCTGAGGCGAGCCTGAAGAAGGAAATTCAGTTATGGATTGCACACCGGAAGCCCAATCCGCTGGCTAAGATTAAATTGTTCTGCTTCCCGTATGGAAGCGGCGGTGGCGCTTCTATATACCGTGAGTGGCAAGCTAAGCTGCCGGATGGGATAGAAGTCTGCCCGATTCAATTGCCTGGAAAGGAGAACAGGATTAAAGAGAAGGCATTTGTTCATATTGACAGGGCCGTGGAAATACTGAAAGAGGTGCTATTGCCCGAACTTGACCGGCCTTATGCCTTTTATGGCCATAGCGCGGGTGCGTTAATCGCGTACTCTCTGGCTTATAAACTATGGAAGGAAGCGGACATTAAACCGAAGCATTTGTTTGTTGGAGCGTACTCGTCACCGACGATCCTGCCCAATCCGCTGCTTGCATTCACCAGGGATAAGTTTAAGAATATTGGCTACGAGGATATTCCCGGACCGGATATTCTTTCAGCCATGACACCGGAACAATTTGAGAACATATTGAATGTAATTACTTCGGAATTTGATGCGAATCAGGAGCTGGTAAGATTGTATTTACCAACAAGACTTTCGGAGTTGCAAATGGTAAATAGCTATCAACCCACTGGGGAAGCTGTCTTTGATGTTCCGATAACAGCAGTTCACGGCAAAGGGGATGAGAAGGTTCAAGAACAGGAAATGAACGCTTGGAGTGAGCTGACAAAAGGCATATTCAAACTTCATGAGGTGTCTGGAGATCACTTGTTCCTC
>NZ_JAHCMB010000177.1:0-19931 GCF_019904155.1 Paenibacillus sinensis | reverse complement strand
ATAAGGTATCATTTTATTGAGAAGAGCCAGTATTGCTGCTGAGCTTAAATCTACCATTATATACGAGATAAAGGATGAGATAATGTAATGTCGGAACAAATATTTGATTTAAAATATGGATGTAATCCTCACCAGAAGCCTGCAAAGGTGTATATGGAAGAAGGCAAGCTGCCATTTAACATATTAAACGGAACCCCGGGGTATATCAATTTTCTTGATGCATTCAATTCATGGCAGTTGGTAAAGGAACTGCGGCAAATCCTTCACTTGCCTGCAGCGGCTTCGTTCAAGCATGTCAGCCCAGCCGGGGCAGCCGTTGGCATTCCATTGAGCGATAGCTTGAAAAAGGCTTACTTCGTTGATGAACCCGAGCTTTCCCCCCTTGCCTCCGCATATGCCAGGGCAAGAGGGGCTGACCGGGTTTCGTCCTATGGGGATTTTATTGCTCTGAGCGATACAGTTGACGCCGTTACGGCCAGATTGATCAGCAAGGAAGTCTCAGATGGGGTCATCGCGCCTTCTTACAGCAATGAAGCATTGGAAATCCTGAAGAAAAAGAAAAATGGAAAGTACATTATTCTTCAAATGAATCCTTCATATGAGCCTGCCGATTTGGAGAAAAGGGAGGTATATGGCGTTACCTTCGAACAAAAGAGGAATAATGTATTGCCGGAGTTTGACATGTTGACGAATATCATTACAAGCCATCATGAGCTTCCTGAATCAGCCAAAAGGGATTTAATGATATCTATGGTTACATTGAAATACACGCAGTCAAACTCAGTCTGCTTGGCGTATGATGGGCAAATTATCGGTTGTGGAGCAGGGCAGCAGTCAAGAATTCATTGCACGAGACTGGCGGCATCCAAGGCGGATACCTGGTATTTAAGGCAGCACCCTGCAGTCACCGCTTTATGTTTCAAGAGTGGAATATCAAGAGCGGAGCGAGACAACACGATTGACCAATATCTGCGAGATGATGTAACGCAGAAGGAAATGGAGTACTGGGTTCATATACTGGAGGAAATCCCTTCAAAGCTAACGGCTGATGAGAAAAAAGAATGGTTGTCGGGATTAAACGGTGTGTCCTTAGGCTCAGATGCCTTTTTCCCGTTCAGAGACAATATAGACCGGGCAGCTCAGAGTGGAGTTCAGTATATTGTTCAGCCCGGCGGTTCAATAAGGGACGATATCGTAATACAAGCATGTGATGAGTACGGCATTGTCATGGCCTACTCGGATTATCGATTGTTTCATCATTAATTGTTGCAGGCAAGGCCCAACACACCCTGGTAGTTATTGTGAATCAGGGTGTGTTTGATCTTGTGCCTCAAAGAAGACAAGGAGGCTGCTATGGACTTGTTTAATGATTTGAATCGGTATGAAGACAACATTGCCATTATTGATGAGAATGAGAACAGCTATACCTATCATGAATTATTCAATAGGACTCAGGAATTTAAGAGCAGGATTCCAGAAGAGAAAAAGGTGCTTATCCTCATAAAGTGTAAAAATACGGTGGAGGCTGTGATCGGATATCTCGGGGGAATTGCTGGCGGACATGCTGTTATGTTGGTGGATAACTCGATTGACAGTGTGCTTCTGGACAGTATTACCAAGCTCTATCAGCCGGAATATATCTGGCAGCCGGAGGATCAAGGACAACAGTACACTTCCGGCCATACTGCATATGAGTTAGTTGAAACCGGTTATCATACGGAGCAACCGATCCATCCGGATTTGAGCCTAGTGATGCTTACCTCTGGCTCAACGGGTTCTCCTAAAGGGGTGCGGCTGACACGGGCCAATATCAACGCAAATGCAAAGTCTATTTCAGAGTATTTGGAATTAACTGATTCCGAGAGACCTATTACGACCTTGCCCATGAATTATGTCTACGGCCTGTCGGTGATTACTAGCCATTTGTATGTCGGGGCAACGATTCTGTTGGTTGGATACTCGGTCATTAAGAAGGATTTTTGGGGCTTCTTCAAAAAACATAATGCAACCTCTATTTCAGGAGTTCCTTATACCTATGAGATGTTACGGACACTGCGCTTCTTTGATATGGAACTTCCATCACTTCGTTACTTTACCCAGGCAGGTGGAAGATTGGGAACAGAACAGGTCAAGCAATATTCTGAATACTCAAGAAATAAGGGCATTCGTTTTTTTGTCATGTACGGACAGACGGAGGCCACTGCGCGAATCAGTTACCTGCCCCCCGAATATAATCTTGCGAAAAGCAAGAGTATTGGTGTAGCGATTCCGGGAGGCAGGCTTTATTTGAATGATCAGAAGGGAAGACAAATTACAACCCCAGACGTGGAAGGTGTACTTTATTATGAAGGGCCGAACGTCATGCTCGGTTACGCGAACGACAGACATGATCTTGCCAAGGGAGATGAACAACAGGGATGCTTGAATACACATGATACTGCCTATTTTGACGAAGATGGATTTTTCTATGTTGTCGGCAGAAATAGTCGATTTATTAAGATTCTCGGGAAACGGGTAAGCCTTGATGAAATCGAACATTACCTGTGGCAAAAGGGATTTGATTGCGCTATCGATGGATATGATGATTTACTTCTGATCGCGGTAACAAACCCTGTCTTTACACAAAAAATCAGGGAAATCATCATCAAGACTTTTAAGATTGATTATGACAATGCTCATATATTCGAAGTGGAAGAAATCAAGAAGAATTCAAGCGGAAAAGTCCAGTATAAGGAAATCTTTTCAGACCATAAAATAGGGTGAGCTAAAATGAGTGAAAATCGCATTATTATAGAACAGTTCAATAAGGGCGCACAGAATTTTGATAGCTGGTCGGTCACACAGGATGAAAGAATGATAAGAGGGCTTTCCGACTTTTGCGGATTATCAAAAGAGGATCATATGCTGGACGTAGCCTGTGGAACAGGGGCATTTTCTCTGTTTTCCGCTGGGATGGTTGAGAGTGTAACAGGGGTTGATATATCAGAAGGAATGATCAGTATAGCCCGCAAAAATGCAAAGAAAAGAAGCGTTGAAAATATAAGCTTTTATTGTCAGGATGTAGAAAGCATTGAACTTGAGGATCATTTATTTTCAATTGTTGTTTCAAAATCAGCTTTCCATCATATGAAAAATTATCAAAAAGTGTTTTCCGGCATGGTAAATTATTGCCAAGATGGGGGACGCATCTGTATACAGGATATTATGGCATATGATAATGATAAATTGGACAGCTTCTTTGAACAAATGGAATTGCTCATTGACGCCAGTCATTATAAAACCTACTCGAAACGTGAGTTTTTCAATCTATATAAAGAAAACAGCATAAAGCTTGCAAGCGTTTTTGAATCAGAATCGAAACTGGATTTTTATGATTACGTGGGACATGTAGTGCAAAGTGATCTGAGCTGCAACAAAATTAAGGAACTGCTTGAAAAAGGCCTTAAGGACCCGGAGATCGCATCCTGTTTTGTGGAAGAAGACGGGCGTCTTTTATGGAAAAGAAAGGTGTGTACGATTATTGGGCACAAGGATAAGAAAAATATAATAGGGAGCTGAACAATGGATAATGCACAGAAAGTTAAAACATTTCTTGAGGAAAGGTTTTTGGTCAATTTCGGGGAGGAGATAACAGAGGATACTGATCTGTTTAAGGCGGGAATCATCGAATCAAAAGGATACATGGGTATTATCAAATTTTTACAAGACGAACTAAATATTGAGATGACCGATGAAGACCTGTTCATGAATGTATTTGCTTCGTTGTCCAATATTGTTGACTTTGTTGAAAAAAAACAGGGCTAATAGCCACTTGGATTGATACAATCCGGAGAGGGGGTACTATGGGAACAGAAAGTAAGAATACACTTCGCAAAACACCGGACAAGAATGGAGTTGCGATTATCGGGGTGAGCCTGCGTTTTCCCAAGTCCGATAGTTTGGATGAATTTTGGGAACATCTTGTATCTGAAAGATGCCTTATAACAGAAATACCCTCGAATCGATGGGAAAAGGGGAAGTATTTCGGCGACCCAAGGAGTGAATCCAATAAAACCAGTAGTGTTTGGGGAGGGTTTATTGATGACGCTGATTGTTTTGACGCGTCTTTTTTTAATATTTCTCCCCGGGAAGCCATGTTTATGGACCCGCAGCAGAGAATGGCCCTTGAACTTGCATGGAAGGCTATAGAAGACGCAGGCTACAAAGCCGATTCGCTAAAGGGCTCAAAGACAGGCGTCTTCATGGGCGTTTGTAACACGGATTATACCGAGCTTATTGAAAAATATGCTCAAGAGGTTGATGCATATATACCCACTGGAACATCTAACGCTATCATTTCCAACCGCATTTCATACTGGTTTGATTTCACGGGGCCCAGTCTCACACTTGATACAGCCTGTGCCAGTTCATTGGTCTCGATTCATCAGGCAGTTCGTTCGCTTGAAAACAACGAATGTGATTATGCAATGGCCGGAGGAGTGAATATTTGCTGGTCCCCGAGGCGCTTTATTGCGCTCAGCCAGGGAGGGATGCTCTCCAAAGAAGGAAGGTGCAGAGCATTTGATGAACAAGCTGACGGCTATGTCCGCGCTGAGGGCGGTGCAATTATTATGCTCAAGCCATATGAAAAGGCAGTGGAGGACCAGGACCATATTTATGCCGTTATTAAAGGAGTAGGCACGAACCATGGAGGCAGAACCAACTCATTAACCATTACCAATCCTAAAGCACACGCAGAACTAATTACAGAAGTATACAAAAAATCCGGGATAAGTCCCGAGACAGTGAGTTACATAGAAACTCATGGTCCGGGTACACCACTGGGCGATCCTATTGAAGTTCATGGTCTGAAGATGGCATTTAATCAATTGTATAATGACTCTCACAAGAAGATAAGAAAATCTACCTGCGGTTTGGGATCGGTAAAAACCAATATCGGGCATCTGGAGTCTGCAGCAGGTATTGCGGGAGTAATAAAAGTTATTGCTTCTATGAAAAATAGGACATTGCCTGCATGTGTTCAGTTCGAGCAGCTTAATTCTGTAATTAAATTGAGCGAGAGTCCATTTTATATTGTTAACAAAACAAAATCATGGGAGATTAAAAACAATAAAAATTCCTCATCTCCCAGACGGGCAGGTGTTAGTTCCTTCGGTTTCGGAGGAAGTAATGCGCATATCATTTTGGAGGAATATATTCCAAATCCTATACTGGAACCCCGTCAAGTTGAGATTGATGGCGCTGATGGCAAATTGCTAATTCCGTTGTCTGCCAAAAACTCTGAACGTCTCACTGAATATGTACGCATATTATTAGAATATATCAAGGGATATGTTTTGGAGAAAGAAGACTTGTTAAATGGAGAAACTCCTTCCGAAGCTCCACAGCAAAAAGAAACCCTTGAACTGAAGATCAGGAGCGTGCTCTCTACGATCCTCCAAGTCAACGGAGAGGATGTGGAGATTGAAAAAGAGTTCAGAGACTTCGGAGTCGAGCCGGTTAACCAGAATGAATTGGTGGCGAAGCTTCAGGAAATGTATGGAGTGGAGATTGAGGAGCAGGAAGCGCTAAAGCTGAATTCCATAGCCTCTGTTGCGGATTGCCTTCGGAAGCATGGTATCGAGTCTGTAGATGAAGCACCAAGCAGTTTCCTGGATGAGAAGCGTAAATTGCGTAATCTGGCTTACACTCTTCGGGTAGGGCGTGAAGCGATGGATGAACGCGTGATATTCCTGGCCGGAGATACCCGGGAGCTGGTTGCACAGATGGAAGCCTACCTGCAAGGAGCAAAAATGGTGTCCAACTGCTGGAAAGGGAATATCAAGCAGGGAACAGAAATTGTAAATTTCATGGCAGAAGATGAGGATTTACAGGAGCTGGTCCACAAATGGGTTGCCAGGGGGAAAAATGAAAAAATAGCTGAATTATGGGTCAAAGGATTTAATATCGATTGGGAAATGCTCTATGGTCGAAGCGGAGTTCGACGTATTAGTCTTCCCACATATCCTTTTGCCAGGGAACGCTACTGGATACCCGAGACTAAACATAGAACCAGCCAGGCAGCGGTGAGTCTGGATGCTGCTCCAGCTCATCATGCTGCTTTGTCTCAGCCCATATCGGATAGGGACAATCCGGCTGCTGAACCGATACTGCAAACCAGACGGCCGATTACGTTATCACCGGTCAGCATGGAATTGCCGCTGCAAAGCGCTGAGAATGAATTGAAATCCACCAATGTGAAATCCACCAATGCCGAACAGAAGGGTATCTCTTTGGAAGCTTTGCAACAAGAATTGGCAATGACTCTTGCAGAAGTATTATATGTAGAACCGAGCGATATAGATATAGACAAAAAGTTTATTGAAATAGGTCTGGACTCAATTATAGCAGTAGAATGGATAAGAGCTGTCAACAAACAATATGGAACTTCAATTACGGCGACATTGGTGTATGATTACCCGACCATTCGTGAATTCGTAAGTTTTTTGGAACAGGAATTAAACGGGCAGGAAATAGAAACAGCCGCTGAACCGGTATTGCAAACCAGGCAGCTGATTACATTGTCACCATCAAACCTTGTATTCTCGCAAAGCGAGTCGGACTATGAATTCAAAACCACCAATACCGAACAGAAGGGAATCTCATTTGAAGCTTTGCAACAGGAGTTGGCAATAAGTCTTGCAGAAGTAATATATGTAAAACAGAGCGATATAGATCCGGACAAAAAATTTATTGAAATCGGGTTAGATTCGATTATAGCGGTAGAATGGATAAGAATCATTAATAAACAGTATGGGACTTCTGTTACGGCAACCATGGTATATGATTATCCAACTATTCGCGAATTTACTTGTTTTCTAGCGGATGAGATTAACGAATCCGGAAAAGAAGGTCACAATACGCTTTCGAATCCGGTTTCAAAGGGATTTTTGGATGAGGTGCTAGAACAGGTTTATCAGGGGACTATTGATATAGAAAAGGCAGAACAGGCATTACACCAATTTAATGTTATTCCTACTGTAAGGTAAAAAATAGCGGCAGCGGCGGAATGGAGATTAATATGAAAAGTGTAAATGATGTGCTTCCGGAATTAAGAGAGATCATGGAGGGGCTTCCTGTCTTTGATTTGCGTAATCCGCAAATTCCGAAGGGTGTTAAGATTCCACACGTAGATAAGTCGCCTCTTGTGAAGACTACGAAGCGCAGTATTCCAGGTCCGGAGTCAGAACTGAAGGTTAAGATTTATGAGCCTGTGAACAGAACTAATGATGTGTTACCGGCGTTGCTCTGGATACATGGCGGAGGCTATGTACTGGGGAATTATGAAATAGATGATGGTTTGTGTGAGCAGTTTGTACTTGTGGCTAACTGTGTTGTAGTCTCAATTGATTACCGGCTTGCCCCACAATACCCATATCCGGCGGCTCTTGAGGATTGTTATGCGGGGTTGGAGTGGATGGTAACCCAGGCAGAAGAATTATATATAGATACATCTAGAATCGCGATCGCCGGCACAAGTGCCGGCGGCGGATTGACTGCGGCCCTTACTCTTCTGGCTCGTGACAAAGAGGGACCGAAGATTGCGTTTCAGATGCCATTATGTCCTATGATTGATGAACGTAATATAACACCATCAAGCTATGAGATTAATAAGGATAGCTTCCCGAAATTATGGAACCGGGAACAGAATCAGCTTGCTTGGAGCATGTATCTTGGCGACATGAGTTCCGATAAGGTTCCTCCATATGCCGCGCCTACACGTTCCAAGGATTTAAGCGGACTGCCGCCTGCGTATATTTGTGTTGGCGAATTGGATCTTTTTAGGGACGAAACCATAGAGTATGTTAACCGTTTGGCTCAGGCAGATATTCCGGTAGAGTTTCATCTGTACCCGGGATGCTTCCATGGTTTTGAGAAAGTTTTTCACGATACAGAGATCAGCCGACAAGCGAGAAATGAATATATAAATGCCCTGGCGCGTGCCTTGAATCTCCGCAAAGTTGAAGTATCAGCCAAAGATCGATAATTGTTGAGATGGCAGAACGCCAAACAAGCGGCCTTGATTCTGAGTTCCATGGGACAAGGCCGTTTGGCTTGCGGGCGTTCAATTATGGTAACGATGAATATTTAGTCCTCCACATCCTCATCGAGCTTCTCATCCTCTTCCCGGTCAAGCAGAAATCCCCCCTTATTAAAATCATGCTCCACTATTACAAGGCAGGGCCAGCCAAAGAGAACGCGGACACTTCGGAATTTCAAAGAATGCTTTAACAAATCAGCTCTATATTAAGCTCCTGTAACCTGCGGAGCCATTGCTTCGAAGGCAGCTGATCCGTAATGAGGTAGTCGATTTGTTCAAGCTTAGAGAGCACTGTAAAGGCGGTCTTATCAAATTTGGTATGGTCGGCCAGCAGAATGATTTTATTGCTTTGACGAAGCATATACTTCTTCAATTCACATTCGGGCTCGTTGGATTCCGTAATTCCCTTTTCCAGGTCAATGCCCTTACAGCTGATTATGGCCTTGTCCACATTATATCTTTGCAAGGTATCCTGGGCTACGGGGCCAACCAGCGATAATGAGCGAGGTCTTAGGCTTCCGCCGGTTGATACAATATTGACATCGGAAGCGGAGAAATCATGCAAAATATTAATTGAGTTCGTAATAACCGTAAGGTTGTTTTTATTGGTTAGCAGCTTCATAAATTCGAATGAGGTCGAACTGGGGTCAAGCATGAGCGTATCTCCGTCATTTATCAAATCGAGTGCCTTTAATGCGATAATTCGCTTAATATCTGTGTTCAGTTCATTGCGAGTTGTAAACGGAAGATCTTCATTCGTGTGACGGTTGAGCATAGCTCCGCCATATGTACGACTGACGATTCCTTCATTCTCAAGTTTTTCAAGATCGCGGCGGATGGTTTCCTCAGTCACGTCGAACATACGGCTCAGAACAGAGACGAGTACTTTTTTTTCCTGATGTGCCAATTCAATTATTTTTTTTCGTCTTTCAGCAGCTAGCATATTCCACCCATTTCTCCGGGATCTCCAATGAATAGCCCAGTAGTTCATTCTCCAATCATTATGGTCCAATAAATCTGTGTTTGCAACACTCACAGAAAATATATGGAAGAATCCATCTGGAAATTCTATAAAAATTCCATAAAACAAAACAAAATCAACATTAAAATTGTTTATTATGTTGACAATACAGAAATATGAGACTAGGATAAGGTTGTTACCGCAATCCATGTTCCTAATTACCGTTAAAATCAGACGGGTTGTCGGCGGAATGATCAAGCCAGTCTGGTTAATAGCTGCGGATATCAAATAGAAAATGGGCGGGAAGGCGAGTATCAACCTTATTATTATGGAGGCTGATTGATTAATGAGTGCTCATGTGTATTATGTTCCGCCGGTTAACATTATGGGGAAGGGCTGTCTGAAGGAAATCGGGTCATATATTCAAGAGCTGGGACTTACGAAGGCGCTTGTCGTAACCGATAAGTTCCTGGTGAAGAGCGGAATTGCAGGCAAAGTGACTGCTGTTCTTGATGAGATAGGTCTGGATTATGCGCTGTATGATGAAGTGAAGCCGAATCCGACTTGTAAAAATGTGCATGACGGCTATGACTTCCTGCAAGCAAATGGCTGCGATAGCCTGATTTCCATCGGCGGAGGCTCGCCGCAGGATACGGCAAAGGCTATCGGTATTATTGCAACCAACGGCGGTCATATTTCGCAATATGAGGGCGTACACAAATCCAGCAATAAAGCGCTTCCGATTATCACTGTTAATACTACCGCAGGCACATCAGCCGAAGTTACAATTAACTATGTAATTACAGACGAAGAGCGTAAAGTCAAAATGGTCATGGTCGACAAGAACAGCCTGGCCTCCATCTCTGTCAACGATCCGGAGCTGATGGTTGACAAGCCGGCGGCGCTGACTGCCGCAACCGGCATGGACGCCCTGACACATGCGATTGAAGCATTGGTCACCCCCGGTTCTTATCCGGTTACGGATGCTACGGCGCTGGCTGCCGTTGAGCTGATCTTTAATAATCTGGCCCGTACAGTAACGAACGGCCACGACATTGAGGCGAGAGAGCAAATGGTCTACGCGATCTTCCTGGGCGGACTTGCCTTCAATAACGCAGGTCTCGGTTATGTTCATGCCATGGCTCACCAGTTGGGCGGTGTATACGACCTGCCTCACGGCGTCTGCAACGCCATGCTGCTGCCAATCGTTGAAGAAGAGAATGCCAAAGTCGTTCCGGAGAAATTCCGGAGAATTGCCAAGGTCATCGGTTATGATGTACAAGGCAAGACTGACAAGGAATGCGCAGATTACGTCATTAAGCGGATTAAGGATTTGGCTGTCGAAGTCGGTATTCCAACAAAACTGTCCGAACTCGGTGTGAATGATCCTGATCTGGATTTGCTTGTGGAGAATTCCATGAAGGACGCTTGTGCGCCAGGAAATCCGTTTATTCCGACGAAAGAAGAAGTCATTGCGATGTTTAAAAAAATCGTTTAGGAGTTTTTTCAATGATCTATCATATCGCCGTAGACATCGGCGCTTCCAGTGGAAGACTGGTGCTGGGAACGTTGAAGGATGGAAAACTTAGCTTGAGTGAAATTCATCGGTTCGGAAACGGATTTACCGAGCGTGACGGCTCCTGCTTCTGGGATATCGAGTATCTGTTCAGTGAAATTATCGCCGGGCTTAAGAAAGCCAAGTCGCAGGGGATTGATTGTTGCACGCTTGGCATTGATACATGGGCGGTGGATTATGTTCTGCTGGATGAAGCGGGAGAGCGGATTCAGGAGGTCTACGCTTACCGCGACCGCCGGACGGATTTTGCGATGGAGCAGCTGGCAGAGATCATTCCACCCGAAACGGTCTACGGCAAGACCGGTATTCAGCAGTTGAGCTTCAATACGCTGTATCAGCTGTTTGTCCATAACCGTGAGGAGCTCTCCCGCGCGGAGAGCATCCTTATGGTGCCGGACTATCTGTACTACCGTCTAACCGGGAAGAAAGTGAATGAAATGACGAATGCCTCGACGATGCAGCTGCTCAATCTTGATACCCGGGATTTCGACAAGGAGCTGCTGGACATACTGGGAATTCGCAAAGAGCAATTCCCTGGACTGACGGAGCCGGGAGCGATGCTTGGTCCTGTCAGCGAGGAATTAGTGCAGCTTCACGATCTGCCCGAGTGCCAGGTTATTGTGGCCGCAACGCATGATACGGCATCCGCGGTGCTCGGCGTACCGGCTGCTCCCGGCTGCAGCACCGCGTATCTCAGCAGCGGCACCTGGTCGCTGCTCGGGGTCGAGCTGACGGAGCCGCTGAACACGTCCAAGGCGATGGCGGCGAACTATACGAACGAATGGGGAGCCTACGGCACATTCCGTTTTCTCAAAAATATTATGGGACTGTGGCTGATCCAGGAGGTGCGCCGTCTGGGCGGGAACAAATACAGCTTCGCTGAACTGGCCGATCTGGCCTCAGAGGCAGAGCCGTTCCGAAGCTTGATTCCCTGCAACGACGACCGCTTCCTTAATCCCGAGAGCATGATTGAGGAAATTCGCAGAGCGGCAGCGGAGCATGGAGAACCTGTTCCAGAGAGCATGGGGCAGATAGCCCGCTGCATTTTCGACAGCTTGGCTCTTTCCTATCGTACCTATACCGAAGAACTGGAAGAGTTGACTGGCAGATCGATTGAAATCCTGCAGATCGTAGGTGGCGGGGCGAATAATGCTCTACTATGCAGACTTACCGCGAATGTATTGAATCGGGAAGTATTAGCCGGACCGACTGAATCGACTGCACTTGGTAATCTGATTGTTCAGATGATTTCCAGTAGAGAACTACAGGGCATCACCGCTGCCAGAGAAGTGATCAGGGACTCTTTCGATATCAAGCACTATAAGCCGGAGTCCATACCGGACCTGGACCACATTCTTAATAGATGGAACAAAATTAATGAAGTTCATACAGCACCGGGTGCCAGAACGAATTAAAGGTATAGAGGGGAGAACAGCATGGACCAAAGCGTAATTCAGAACTATAACGAAGCGAAAAAACTGTATGCAGCACACGGAATTAATGTGGATGACGTACTGGAGAAACTGTCGGAGATCAAAGTCTCGCTGCATTGCTGGCAAGGCGATGATGTGCAGGGCTTCCTGTTCAAGGACAAGGAGCTTAGCGGAGGGATCGCGGTGACGGGGAGTTACCCGGGCCGTGCCCGTACGCCGCAGGAGCTGCGCGAGGACCTGGAAAAGGCGCTGTCGCTCATTCCCGGCAAGCACAAAGTCAACCTGCATGCGATTTATGCCGACACCGATGAACAGGTCGATCTGGATGAGCTTGAGCCGCGCCACTTCCAGACATGGGTGGATTGGGCGAAGGAACAGGGTCTGGGCCTTGATTTTAATCCAACCTATTTTTCTCATCCCAAAGCGGCTGATGGGTTCACGCTGAGTCATGCCAATGACGAAATTCGTGAATTCTGGATTCGTCACGGGAAGGCCTCACGGAAGATCGCCGAGCATTTTGGACGGGAACTGGGACAGACCTGCTTTACGAATTTCTGGGTACCGGATGGTTATAAAGACACCCCAGTGGATCGATTGGCGCCCAGACAGCGGCTTGCGGCATCATTGGATGAGATTTTCAGTGAACCAATTGATCCCAAATACAATGTTGACGGCGTAGAGAGCAAGCTGTTCGGCATCGGCTCGGAGAGCTATGTCGTTGGTTCTCACGAGTTCTACATGGGGTATGGCATCTCACGCGGCAAGGCCATCACACTGGATGCGGGGCATTTTCATCCGACTGAAGTCATCAGCAACAAGCTGTCGTCAATCCTGCTGTTCAGCGATCACCTGCTCCTGCATGTGAGCCGTCCGGTACGCTGGGACAGCGACCACGTCGTGACAATGGACGATGAGCTGCTGGAGATTGCAAGAGAATTGGTGCGTGGCGACCTTCTGCCTAAGACAAGTCTGGGGCTGGATTTCTTTGATGGAAGCATCAATCATTTGGCTGCCTGGGTCATCGGAACACGGAACACTATCAAAGCACTGCTGCGGGCCATGCTGGAACCGGTAGAGGAACTGCGGAAGATTGAGCTGGCAGGTGACTTTACGTCCCGTCTGGCACTCGTGGAGGAATTCAAGTCGTATCCGTTCGGCGCGGTGTGGGATTACTATTGCGCGTCGCAGGGCGTTCCGGTACGTGAGCAATGGCTGGCTGAAGTTAAGAGACATGAGCAGGAAGTGCTGCAGAAGCGCTAAGGCTCCCCGTCCGAGAATCGCATAACGTTGATTGAGCTATCATTTCATAAAAGATCAGAATCAGACTATTAAGGAGAGAATTCATATCATGAGCATGTCCGTGATTGAGACAACGGGTTATATTGCAGGTACGGAAGCGCCTTTTATCCAAGAAATGGCAGAAATCACCCATCATATGTGGACGCTGGGCTGGGATGAACTGAACGGGGGCAACATCAGCTATCTGCTGGACGAGGATGAGGTGGCCAGGTACATCGATATCAGACAGTCTCTGCGTACGCTGGATTTGGCGTTCCCGGTGAAGGAACTGGCGGGCAGATACTTTATCGTGACCGGCTCCGGCAAATATTTTCGAAACGTAATCAAGGACCCCGAAGCCAATCTGGGCGTGGTTCGCGTGACAGCGAGCGGTGAGCAGGTTGAGATTCTATGGGGGCTTCGCGAGGGTGCTAGACCGACCAGTGAACTTGCTTCACATTTCATGAGTCACATTGAGCGTCTGGCTGTAGATCCGACTCATCGGATCGTAATGCACACTCATGCCACGAATGTCATAGCCATGACCTTCACGCATGACCTGGATGAGTTGAAGTTCACGAAGACGCTGTGGCAGATGTGCACGGAATGCCTTGTGGTGTTCCCGGACGGGGTCAGCATCCTTCCCTGGATTGTACCGGGCAGCAACGAAATCGGACGGGAGACCGCCAAGAAAATGAAGGATCACCGTGTAGTGATCTGGCCGCATCATGGTATCTTTGGTACAGGCTCCACCATGGACAGCACCTTCGGGTTGATTGAAACTGTTGAAAAGGCAGCGGCCGTATACAACCTGATCGGTGCAAGAGAAGTCAAGCAAGTCATCACGGATCAACAGCTGGACGATTTGGCCAAAGCCTTCGGTGTAACGCCAAAACCGGGCATCCTGGAATTGTAATCTTTTAGACTCATTCAACAGTTATTGTATCGAATCTACAGTTCTCTCTGTGCAGGGACTGTAGATTCTTTTTATTTTAGGTGCTTCAAAGTGGTTTGAAATCGCTTATCTTACTTAATTTGTGCTGCCATACTAAAGATTATTTCGGCCATTTCATTTGCCGATTTGGTCAATCCGGATTTCAGCCAGTGCTGTACCAGTCCAACACTTCCATTGATCACAAATATAAAATAATACTCCTTGGTCGATGAATGTGGTGCCAAAGCCATTAATTCGCATTTTTCATATAGCATCATAAAAAGCTCTTTGGGGAAATAAACGTCCCCTCGTTCACTAAGCAAAATCTGAATATGCTTGTTATTGTCCGCAATGTATTCTAAAAGCTCTTGGATAATCTGTATGATATTGCTCTTGTCTATTGAACCGTGAAGACTACTAACAGCTTTGCTTACCGATAATAGAACTTCAGCTTCAATTTTATGAAGAAGGTCGTTTGGGTCCGTATAATGCGCATAAAAAGTTGTCCTGTTTATATCTGCTTTTACGCAAAGCTCCTTAACGGTTATTTGAGAAATGGTCTTCTGCTCCATTAATTCCATAAGCGCGTCTCGCAATACCATTTGTGTATATTGAGTTTTCCTGCTTTGTTTGATTTCCTTCAAAAGCAGCCTCCTAATCCGCATCTAATTTGCATGATTGTATGTAAAACAGACATATAAGCAGTCATTTGTTGCTAACCCAACAAATCAAAAACATCTGCAGGTTGCAAAAACGACACCGTGATGTTATTTTAATTTTGCCGTTCCAACTTGTCAAGAATGCGATGGGATCAGGAATGCCTATTTTGAAAGGAGCGTATTTGATGATTTTATATTTTTCTGCCACAGGTAACAGTCGATATGTCGCCGAGCGAATTGCCAAGGAAACACAAGATGAAATCATTTCATTAAATCTATTAATAAAACAGAATAAACAAGACGACCTTATTTCAGAAACGAAACCATTTGTGTTTGTTTGTCCCACCTATGCATGGAGGCTGCCACGAGTAGTGGAGGATTACATAAGAAAGACCAATTTTAAGGGAAGTCGCAAGGCCTATTTTGTTTTGACTTACGGAGGAGAAACTGCAAGTGCAAGTAATCATGTGAAAAAACTTTGCCAATACAAAGGCTGGGATTTACAAGGATATGCACAAGTCATGATGCCGGATAATTACCTTGTTCTGTTTCCGGGTATTGATAAGGCAGCGGCA
Organism: Paenibacillus sinensis; assembly: GCF_019904155.1. Lineage (GTDB taxonomy): Bacteria > Bacillota > Bacilli > Paenibacillales > Paenibacillaceae > Paenibacillus_AQ > Paenibacillus_AQ sinensis. The sequence goes on along the minus strand of NZ_JAHCMB010000177.1, from coordinate 4,435 downwards.
ACAGAAATAAATAAAAAAGCAGAACCTGTAATCAATCGGATTGTAGCGGATATCCATAGTGGAAATCATTTTTCTTCTATAGTAGAAAACGGTGTTGTAAGTCAATTGAAAAGCGGTTTAATAAACAGCATGTTTTATAGGTTTTGGGTAAATGCCAAAGGATTTCATATTAATGAAACAAAATGTGTTAGTTGCGGAAAATGTGTAGAGCTATGCCCACTGAACAATATGATCTTAACTGACGGTAAGCCCGTATGGGGAGATCTCTGTACCCATTGCATGGCTTGTCTACAAAGATGCCCCACAGAAGCAATTGAATACAAAAAAAAGACGCAAAGCAAGCCAAGATACTACTTTAACCACAAATAGACTCCTCACAGATCCAACACAGGCACCATACCCTCCAACCAGTTTAGCTGGCTGTCAATCATGAACCGGACCGTCCAATGCTCTTCCGAGGTATACCAGTTATGAAATCCAACAATGCTGTTGTACAAAAGTTCAATCGACTCGGCAGACTTCAGCTCAATGACATCATTCAGCAGCTGCATGAAATGGTCCGGCCTCGCCTCTGCTTTCTCCAACTCTTTGAGCATCCATTTATAGGAGGGGAACAAGATTTCATTATGAGCCAGGATCAGCCTTCCGGCGAACATGATGTAATGGGTACGGGAATAGTCCATCAGCAGCTGATTGTTTCTTTTTAATCCTTCGTAGTAGTACCACTTCCATGTTTCGAACTGGGCGTAGAATTTCTGAATGTTCTCCTCTTTCTTATCCAGAGGATAGCTGGATGCATCCCGGATCAGCTCTTCCAGACCATCAATCTTGGAATAAGCGGCAAAAGCATCCTTGAACGCAAACTTTGCGGGCTCGCTTCCAGACTCTGCAACCTTGCGGATATAGTCCACCGACACGCATTTGCCGTCCACATAACCGCCCTCGTATGGAGTAGACTCTGTTTCAAAAAAACCGAGATCACCTGTCTTTAACGCCTGCTGATAAGCTTCGTCGGAGAGCACAATCATAATATCGACATCCGAGGTTTCACTGGCATATCCATGCGCAATCGACCCTCCAATGATGACTCCGAGCACTTCTTCCCTAGCCGCCAGCTTGTCGGCAATAGCTTTAATAGCTTTTTGATGGTGTTGGTACATTATGTAAGCCTCCTATAACGAAAATGGTGTATAATTAACATATACATTTACTATGTAATATTTTTATTAATCATACTAGAAGTATCATAACACAGTCGGCTCACGCTGGATACCAAAAAATCCCTCCACTGAATAAACGGAAGAAATCGCGCTGTTTGAATAGGCTGTGGAAAAATGTGGACTTGACAGGGATGTGTTACAATTACTATTGAACACATTAAATTGGGCGGGGTCGGAACTCAGATAAACAACACCGTGGGGGAGAAGATCAGATTATGTATATGCAGCTAACCGGTCAAGAAGTGACCCATATCGTTTATGGTACGGGGCGAATTGTGAAGCAAGAGGAAGGTCGGATCGAAGTCCTCTTTACAAGTTCTTCCGAGAATAAGACGTTTGTTTATCCCGATGCTTTTGAACGATACCTAAGCATGAATGATCCATTTAGCCAGCAGAGAGTATTGACGGATATCGAACAGGTGAAACAAGAACGTGAAGAACGGCAACGGCTGGAACAGCAAAGGGCTCAGGAAGAAGCAGAGAAGAAGAAAAATGAGTCAGCACGAAAGGCTCCATCCAAAAGAAGAAAAAAATAGACTTTGTGGAGGGCTTTAAATTTGTTTGAGTATAAAGGACGTTCCTATACAGAAATCCGGTTCGACGGAAAAGATTTGCGTTACGGGGAATTGATCCAATGCACCTTTGAACGATGCAGCTTTGACAATGCAGCGATGGATGAGATATCGACGAGTAACTGCCGGTTTATCGAGTGCCAATTTCGGGGAACGGCTTTAAATAGTTCGATTCACACCGAATGTGCTTTTGAGAACTGTTCCTTTGTCGGGGCTAACCTGTTTGTATCCAAATTTATCGTCTGCAAAATGGCGGGGTCGGATTTCTCAGGGGCCCAAATGGACGGAATCACGATTGATAAAGGGGATTGGGCCTATACGAACCTCCGCCACGCGCGTTTGAACAAACAAAATTTGAGCGGAGTTCGTTTTAAGGAGACAGACTTTACGGACTGCACGCTTGAAAAAGCGGATTTAAGAAATGCCGATTCAACACGGGCTCTGATGAGCAGGGTCAATTTAAAAGGCGCCGATTTAAGAGGGGCAACATTAAACGGAGTAGATCTAAAGAGCCTTGATTTGAAGGGAGTCAAGATGGACAGTGCTCAAGCGGTTGTGTTCCTAAGGTCATTTGGTGCACTTGTTGATTAATAGGTTTCACGTGATATGGAAGAGCCAGCGCGTATTATGCACGTACGTTGAACGACGTCGTTCGTATTATAGAAGATCAAACAGGGGCGCCATATGCTGGATGAGCTGAGTACACGAAGCTGCGCAGCAAAAAGAGAGTGGTTCCTCCGTCATTCACGATGACTTCTGGAACACCCTCCATGTAGGATCGGCACCTTTGGTTGAAGCCCCCTTACTCAATATGTGCAGCTAAGGCTTACGGTCGGCAATGCGGCGGTAGTTATCGGTGACAGCCACCGGGATGCTGCCTTTTAGGTAGAAGCTGTCTTTGACCTTCCAGGTATGGCTGCCTTTATTTTTTCTGCGCATATAGACATAGTTATACACTGAGGTAGCGTACGCGCGGTAACCCTTCTTCTTGCATCTTTGCAGAAAGTCGACATCCTCCCCTATGGAACGGTCCGAAAATAGCACTTGCTTCGCAACCGGTCTCCGAAATAACACCGTTCCTCCCTGTATAAAAATGACCGGCTTACGCTGTTCCTTGGGTGACCGAATAATGAGCTGACGGGTCGATTCCAGGTACACCAGGCAGCCGTGCTTGCCGATAATATCGCTTTTGGTCCGCTTCAGCTCTTTGACCTGCTCCTTCAAGTAGTAAGGTGAGTAATAGTCATCATCGTCGAATTTGGCAATCAGCGGATACCGCGCTTTGGCAATACCGCAGTTCAGGCATTGGCCGAGCGAGATTTTCTCCGGCACTTTATAGATTGAGATATCCCGATAGGCCCGTACCTTCTTCCGATAGCGCTCCAGATTCATACTGTCTTTGTTCAGAATGATAATCAGCTCTTTGCTATTTATCTGCTGGGTCCGGTAATTGGAGATCATATTTGCGAAGAATCGGGGACGGTTTGTACACACGATGATCGAAACCCCAGCGGTATTCGCTGTTTTTCCCAAAGCACTCGCTCCTCTCCTGCCATTCATTCAGCATATGAGCGCATTGCCGCCGCCCGTCCGGGCTAAGCCGCTCTGCAAGGAATAAAACAAATAGGTTTCAGCATGCCAGCCGATTTATTCATGGACAGCTTCTGAACGCTACTGACATAACGCTGTCAGCAGCGTTGTTTTATGATGGGAAAGGAATATCGGAATCTACAGTCCTCAACACGGAGGGACCTATATGTTAACAACAGGCATCCAGTTTACTCCTTCTCTTGCCGAAGGGGAAATTATGAAACGTAACAGCCAATTCACAATGGACGTGGAAATAGAGGGGGAGATTATGAAATGCCATTGTCCAACCACCGGACGAATTGGGGAGCTGGACGTGGCGGGCATTCCTTGTCTGTTATCCCGGAGTGATGATCCCAGCAGAAAAACAAGCTATACGGTTGAAGCCATATCGCTCGATGCTCCCGCTGAACCGAAGAAATCATGGATCGGGATCAATCAAAATGCGGCAAACCGGTATGTCGAGCATTATCTGCGAAGTCATCAGTTTCCTGACATGGTTGACGATTATGACGAAGTGCAAAGGGAGAAATGGCTTGGTCATTCAAAGCTTGATTTTTTGGTCGGGGATACGTATCTGGAAGTGAAGACGCCTTTGCAGAATCTGATGGTAGACTATCCGGCTCATGTCAAACGAAAGAAAGTAACCCCTTTTCATTCCACCGACCGTTTTGTGAAGCATATCAATGAGCTCGCTGACAGCTTGGAGACGCATCAACGGGCCATTCTGTTATCCTGCTTTATTTATTCCTGCCCCAGCTACAAAATCCCTTTGAATGCTTCTAACACCGCTTATGTCAAAGAGGAGGTACAGCGCTGCATTCGGAGAGGGATCGAGATTTGGCAGGTGAATTTCAATATAAGCCCGGAGGGAGTCGTCCTGCAAGGATACACGAATACGACAGCAAACTTCTTGGAGGGTGGGTCTGCGTTATGGGGACAATGAGTAATCTTTATAAATAAACCCTCCTTCACAGTATCTGTTTCAATCCGAATACTGTAAAGGAGGGTTTTCGTAATCCTGCCTACTTGGCTCACTTTATTGAAATTGTCTAT
>NZ_JAHCMB010000078.1 GCF_019904155.1 Paenibacillus sinensis | reverse complement strand
ATTCGCTCGTTAAATTTGTATGTACATATTTGGACGTGATTATGAACCTATTATAATCCATAGTGCCCGATGTATAAACATTATATAGAAAAAAGAAAGGCTCATATTCTGATATTTGTAAGTATATCTTGTAATTCGTGTTGACAAATGTACGAACAAAAAATATACTAATGCTGTCAATAAGGGAAAGCGCCTTCTTTCGATTATAAAGGTAAAAACAGTTGTTATAGAGGGGAGCAACGTGATCATGGATCAGAACATTCAACAAGCGATTACTAAGGGAGAAGCTTCACTTGGTATCGAATTTGGGTCCACACGTATCAAGGCGGTGCTGATTGATCAGTGTTTTGAGACAATCGCATCCGGAGGCTATGAGTGGGAGAACCTCCTGGTAGACGGCTATTGGACGTACAACTTGGCGGACATTATTACAGGTCTGCAAGCGGCATACAGTGAAATGAAGCAGGAAGTTGAGCGGAAATACGGAGTTACCCTTTCAGCAGTCCGTTCGATTGGATTCTCGGCAATGATGCACGGATATATGGCTTTTGATAGCACGGGTGAGCTGCTGGTTCCGTTCCGGACCTGGCGCAACTCAACAACCGGCGCCGCAGCCGCAGCGTTGACGGAGCAATTCCAGTTCAATATTCCTGAACGGTGGAGCATCGCGCATCTGTATCAAGCCATATTGAACGATGAACCGCATGTGCCACGCATTGATCTCTTTACGACTCTGGCCGGATATATTCACTGGCTGCTGACCGGCAGCAAGGCCATCGGCATCGGCGATGCCTCGGGCATGTTCCCGATTGATGACACGGCGCATGATTACAATGAATCGATGGTCAAGCAGTTCGACGAGCTCGTCGCGGCCAAGGGCTACCCCTGGAAGCTGAAGGATATTCTCCCGAAGGTCTACACCGCAGGCGAGCAGGCGGGCGTCTTGAGTGCAGCCGGAGCGAAGATTCTGGACCCGTCCGGGAATTTGCAAGCGGGCATTCCGCTGTGTCCTCCGGAAGGCGACGCCGGCACGGGGATGGTTGCCACGAATAGCGTGAGAAAGCGGACGGGCAACATCTCCGTGGGAACTTCTGTTTTTGCCATGATCGTACTGGAAAAAGAGCTTTCAGCTGTATATCCGGAGATCGATATGGTAACCACCCCGGACGGCAGCCCGGTCGGCATGGTTCATGCCAACAACTGCTCCAGCGATATCAACGCATGGATGAGTCTGTTCCGTGAGTTCTATGAGGCCATGGGGCAGAAGGCGGACTCCGCGCAGCTGTTCAGCGTCATGTTCAACAAGGCTTTGGAGGCGGATGCCGATGGCGGAGGCTTGCTGAGCTACGGGTATTTCTCTGGCGAAAATATTACCGGTATCGAAAAAGGCCGGCCGCTGTTCGTCCGCTCGCCGGAGAGCCGGTTCAATTTGGCCAATTTCATGCGGATTCATCTGTTCTCGGCTTTTGGCGCTTTGAAGATCGGCATGGACATTTTGACCAAGAAAGAGAATGTCGCCATTGACAGCATTCTGGCTCACGGCGGTCTGTTCAAGACTCCGGTTGTCGGGCAGAAGATTGTGGCGGCCGCACTGAATGTCCCGGTATCCGTGATGGCAACCGCCGGAGAGGGTGGGGCCTGGGGGATGGCGATTCTGGCTGCGTATATGACGGGCAATGATCAAGGGGAGAAGCTGGACGACTTCCTGGAGAACAAGGTCTTCAAGGACACCGAGGGACTGGAAATACGTCCGGACGGTTCCGATGTTAAAGGCTTTGAAGTCTTTATGGAACGGTACACGCAAGGCTTGGCGATTGAGCAGGCTGCTGTAGATCATCTAGTAGAGAATTGGAGGGAATAACGTGTTAGAGCAACTGAAAGAAGAGGTATATGAGGCTAATCTGGACCTGCCCAAGCATGGACTCGTGAAGTACACATGGGGCAATGTAAGTGCGGTTGACCGCGCAAGCGGCTTGTTCGTCATTAAGCCGAGCGGTGTCAGCTATGACAAGATGAAGCCGAGCGACATGGTGGTTGTGGATTTTGACGGCAATGTGGTTGAAGGAGAGCTTAGACCTTCCTCCGATACCCCGACTCACGCCGTACTCTACAAGCATTACGCAGAGATCGGCGGCATCGTGCACACGCATTCGACTTGGGCGACGATCTGGGCTCAGGCCGGACTAGATGTTCCTGTAATGGGAACGACTCATGCCGACACTTTCTATGGTTCCGTACCGTGTGCCCGTTTTCTGACACAAGAGGAGATCGACCGTGGATATGAGGCGGAGACCGGACGCGTGATCATCGAGACTTTTGAGCAGCGCGGGCTGGATGTTATGGCGGTTCCCGGTGTCCTGCTTAAGGGCCATGCTCCATTCACATGGGGCAAGGATGCCCACTCGGCAGTCATGAACAGCGTCGTGCTGGAAGAAGTATCGAAAATGAATTTATTCGCACGGGAACTGAATCATTTTGCCGAAGAACTGCCGCAGCGTATTCTGGATAAGCACTATTTGCGCAAACACGGGAAAGACGCCTACTACGGGCAAAAGTAAATACAACCCATATAGATTGACCTGAAAATAAGAGGAGAGGGAAGGGCAACGGAGGGGAAGTTTGGAACTGTAGGAGCGTAGGCGACCGCCTACAAGCTTTTCGCAGAAAAGCTCGCTACGTAAGCATTAGCTGTCTCCGGATTTCAACCATGGAATTGAAAACTTAGAAATCTGGAGACAACAGCGGCCGGAAGTCCAAACATTCACCGTAGTTGCGAGTATTCCCGAACTCTTCAAATATCCGGTTCAATCTAAATATCAAATAAAGAGAAGAGGATGAGCATCATGACAACAGTAAGTACCAAAGAATTCTGGTTCGTCGTAGGTTCGCAGCATCTGTATGGAGAAGAAGCGCTCTCGGAAGTTAAAGCACATGCCCAGCAAATGACCGATGCCTTGAACAAGAGCGGCGTTCTGCCTTATCCGCTTGTATTGCAGGATCTGGCGGTTAGCGCAGACAAAATTACATCAATCATGAAAGAAGTTAACTATCGTGACGAAGTGGCCGGTGTTATCACCTGGATGCATACCTTCTCGCCTGCAAAAATGTGGATTCGCGGAACGAAATTGCTGCAGAAGCCTTTGCTGCATTTGGCAACTCAATATAATGAGAGCATTCCTTGGGCAACGATTGATATGGACTTCATGAACCTGAACCAGGCCGCCCATGGCGACCGTGAATATGGTTTCATCAATGCCCGCCTGAATAAGCAAAATAAAGTGGTAGTCGGCTACTGGGAACGCCCTGAAGTGCAGAAGCAAATTGCGGAATGGATGGACGTCGCCGTTGCCTATAACGAAAGCTTCAACATCAAAGTTGCCCGCTTCGGCGACAACATGCGCAACGTTGGCGTTACCGAGGGGGATAAAGTCGAAGCCCAGATTCAATTCGGCTGGACCGTGGATTACTTCGGCATCGGTGACCTTGTTCAGTATGTGAACACCGTTACGGAAGCAGAGATTGACGCTCTGTTCGCGGAATATGCCGAACTGTACGATTTCGATTACGGCACTTACAGCAAAGAAGCTTGGGAAGCCAGCGTAAAAGTACAAGCCAGCTATGAAATCGCCCTGAAACGCTTCCTGGATAACGGCGGCTACAACGCCTTCACGTCTAACTTCGAAGACCTGTACGGAATGAAGCAGCTTCCCGGCCTGGCTGTCCAACGTCTGATGGCGCAAGGTTATGGCTTCGCCGGTGAAGGCGACTGGAAGACGGCTGCGCTCGACCGCCTGCTGAAAGTGATGAGCCATAATCTGAACACCGGATTCATGGAAGATTACACGTATGAGCTGGCTGCCGGTCAGGAAGCCATCCTGCAATCCCATATGCTTGAAGTAGATCCAAGCCTGGCAAGCAACAAGCCGAAGATTCTTGTGTCCCCGCTCGGTATTGGCGACCGTGAAGACCCGGCCCGTCTCGTATTCGACGGCAAGGCGGGAGAAGGCGTGGTTGTATCGATGGCCGACTTCGGCACTCACTACAAGCTGCTGATCAACGAAGTTGAGGCATTCGAACCGACGGTTCCGGCCCCTAAACTTCCGGTGGCCCGTGTACTGTGGAAGGTGAAGCCGAATTTCCAGGATGGGGTTAAAGCCTGGATCGAGAACGGCGGCGGCCACCACACCGTAGTCTCCCTGAACCTGACGACAGATCAAATTGTGGCCTATGCCAAACTGGTTGACCTGGAGTACGTCATTATCAAGTAATGTATTGGCCCCCGGCGTTAGGGACGGGCCATTAAGATGACACGAAGAATGAAATGAAAGACAACACCAAAGGCAACACGAAAGACGAAACGCCCTGCACTTATGTGGGGCGTTTCGTCTTTTTCTGTTGGTCGGGAGTGAATGTATGGGGTAAAGGAAGTCATTGAAACGTTCGCCTATTGATCGATCCCCAGAACAACCTTACGGATAAAATGGATAAACCAGACCGCGGCGTCCTCCCGTGTCATGGGTTCAGAGGCCCGGAAATTTACCGTTCCATCAGCGGCGACGGTCACATCAGGTCCGGTTATCCCTGCGGCCACGAGCAATTTAGCGCTGTCAGCGGTGGCGGGAGCAGCAAAATCCGTCTTGTCCGCCAGCTTGATTGCATCTGGCCGAAACTGCGACAGGGCAGCCGAAGCCACACTCTTGAACACTGGAGTCAGGATGGCGGCAGCTTCCTCACGGGTCATTTTTCGATTCGGATCAAAGCTTCCATCCTTAGTGCCCTGCATAAATCCTGCGGCAGCTGCCGTTTCAATCTCCCGCTCCGCCCAAGTGCCTGAAACGTCATTGAACCGGGAGGGCGCGGTTGAGAGATCACTTCCCAGCATCCGGACGATCATCGCCGCCATTTCTGCGCGTGTTACCGCCTTGCCAGGGCTATAACGCCCATTATTCCCCTGAACGATCCCTATAGCCTGTAATTGCTCAATGCAGGTCGCGTACTCGCTGCCCAGGCGGACATCGGCAAAGAGAGCGGGCGACTTGCCGGCATAACTAACCGGATCGCCATATTTAAGATAAGAGATGCCCCCGTTCTTGTCCTCCTTGAACGCCAGCAGACCTCCGTTCTCATCTTTAAATAACAAAGGCTCTCTTTGTCTCAATTGATGAACGCCGGTGAAGTCGTCCTCTACGGTCAGTTCCCCGTTCCCGCTAGCGGAGACTTTCGTCAGCATGATGGGGACTCGTAAATCGCTATATAGTCCTGCAAAGCGCTTCAATTGATGTTGCGGTGTATCCATATAAGCTGCCTGCTCCTGACTAACGGCCGGAAAAAACTCATCCATAAACATCTGATTCCATTCCCTCGCTGCGTATGCGGAAGAAACCAGCTTATTGAACGCCATGAACACTCCTATGTTTTCTTCGGGAAGCAGCAGCATGAAGGAGCTGTAGCCGGGAACATCCCCGCCTTTTCCAATAATAATCCGGCCATTGTTCTTGCCTGGCTCCAGTAAATTCTCATATCCGTAAGTCGTATCCGGCGATTCGGGGTGAATGCCGGACTGATAATGCTGCATCTGCGCTGCTGTCGTGTCGTTCCACAACCGGTTATTTCTGTACATACCGCCATTTAACTGAGCGATCATAAAGTGCGCTGCGTCATCTGCAGTGGTTAGCATGCCCCCGTCCGGTGCCACTGAAGGCTGCAATGTATACGGGGCGATCGGATTGTTGTTCTCGTCATAACCCGTAGCCAGCCGGGACCGCAGTTGATCGGAAATGATCATTTCCGTATTGGACATCTCCAGAGGCTTGAGGATATGCTCCTCCATATACTGCTGGTAGGGCATGCCGGAAACCTTCTCAATGATGTATCCCAACAAGTTGTAGGCAAAATTATCGTACATATACGATGTGCCCGGCTCACGCACGACCGGAGGCTTCTTTTTCAGAATAAAGTCCTCTAAGGGGACATAGCTGCCCAGATCCTCAGACATGTCCGCCTGCGTTTCAACTGTGACCTTGAAGCCGGAGGTATGTGTAAGCAGGTCATGCACCGTTACCGGAGTGGAAAAAGGATTATCAAGCCGGATTCCGCCCATATATTTCTGAACATCAGCACTCAAGTCGATCTTCCCCTGCTCTGCCAGCTGCATGATAGCTGATGCTGTAAACGTCTTTGTAACCGAACCGATGCGAAAGAGGGTATGATCGGGGTCGACTGCTGCTTTCCGCTTTATATCGGCAAATCCATACCCCTTTTTCAAAATGGTGCGTCCGTTCTGGACAACAACGATGGCTGCGCCGGGAGCGCCCTCCTCATTACCGATTCTCTCAGCCATGTACTGATCCGACAGCTTCTCCAGCTTGGTCATATCAACATAGCCGGAAGCTGCGGACATGCTCTTCTCCATTGCGTTCGCACTGCTCGCGTATCCTGAATTTATGGTTAGCATCAGAACCATCCCTGTCATGATTAGTTGTCCAATCCTTGTTCCGGTCACTTCGGATTCCTCCCGAATGTATGGTCAATACCCAAATGTCACATTGTTAACTAATATAAACATTTAATTAAGCTTAACTGTTTGTTAAAAAAATTACTTCTCTCTCTGTTCAGCTTCAATAATTTGTTTGAACTTCATCATTATGGCCTTCAAGCTCAGCAGCTCTTCCTTCTCAAGCCTGGAGTAGAAGCGGTCAATAATGGACTGTTCAATTTGTTCATTCATATCCATATACTCAATTCCCGCAACATCCAGCTCCACGAATATTTCTCTCCGATTATCAAGGTTGATGGATCGTTTGATAAACCGTTTATGCTCAAGCTTATTCAGCATCTGGCTTATGGCGCTTGGCGTAATGTTCATGATCTTCGACAGCTCGCCGGTGAGAACGCGTCCCTGCTTATGAATATGGCCGAGCAGGATGATCTGGCTATTCGTTATGCTCTCATTCAGCAACCCCTCATATTCCCTGGACAGCATGGCATTGCACGAATACTCAAGCTCATTAATTTCCCGTATAAGGGATTTCAGGTCTTGATTCATTAATTTATTCTCCTTCATATTTAAGCTAACTTAAGTATTAGGATAGTGAGATTTGCTCCATATGTCAACTCGAAATCGTGAAGTACTCATTGCTCGTCGTCCTCCCGCTATGGTACGCGCCATAAACATCGTATGGGAGAGGGAAACCGGGGCATACTGTCCCTAAAGCCTGCCACTATAACCGGATATTTACCGGCCATTGTTCAAATTAAAGGATAAGGATGTCGTTGATGATGGGGGATAAGAATCCAAGCCATAAATCTGCCGGGCGTACATTGCCCGGGGGTTCTACAGATCGAAAGGTTCAGATAGGAGGGGCGGAACGAACGCCGATTTCGCCATGTATGCAGGATAACCTGAAGCGGATTCAGGATACATTTCAGGATTGCAGCGACATTCAGATCATTCCCTGGAGCTATGGCCCTTCCCTGGAGTATAAGGCATTCTCCGTTTATTTTGATACGCTGGTCCAGAACAAGAAGACCAACTATATGAAGGAGTCTCTGCAGGATCTGGTTGCTCATGAAATTGGACCGGCGACAACGATTACGCCTGACGTGATAAAAGGCTTTTTTGCAAATAACGGGGTATCGGCCCAATCGGCAAGCGTCGAGAGTGATTTCACGAATGCCATCAATTCCGTCCTGGAAGGAAGCATTGTCATCTTCTTTGACCAATGGGACAGGGCGCTAAGCTATAGCGCGTTCGGGATACAGCTGCGCCAGGTTACGGAGCCGATTACGGAATCGGTTGTGCAAGGACCTCATATGAGCACGATCGAGGATCTGGAGACCAATATTGGCTTAATTCGTTTTTTGCTGAAATCGAGCCATTTGAAACTTCAATCGATAACGGCGGGGAAGGAGAGCAGAAGGAGGATCACCTACGGATATCTGGACGACGCTGTAGATCCTCATATATTATCCGAATTTAAGCGGCGGATCTCTCAAATTGACCAGGAGGAGATTCTGGAGACCTCCTACCTGGAGGAATGGATCGGAGATACCCGGCTCACACCTTTTCCCCAGGTCCGATATACGGAAAGACCGGATACAGCCGTTGCAGCACTGCTGGACGGCAAGATTATTGTGATGGTAGACGGAACGCCTACTATTCTGATTTGCCCCGGGCTCTTCTTTGAGTTCTTTTCGTCAAGCGAAGATTATTATCATAATACGATCTATTCTTCGCTGATCAGAATGCTCCGGTTCGGCGCTTTCATCATAGCGTTGCTGCTGCCCAGCTCCTACATAGCATTGACCACCTTTCATTCCGAATTAATACCCACCATTTTGCTGCTTGCCATTCTGGATACGCGGGAGGGGATTCCGTTCCCCGCCTTTGTTGAGGCGCTGCTCATGGAGTTCTTCTTTGAGCTTCTCCGAGAGGCTGGTATACGCCTGCCGCGGCCGATCGGTTCCGCCGTCAGCATTGTCGGGGCGCTCGTAATCGGGCAGGCGGCAATCCAGGCCAAGATCGCATCCCCGGTGATGGTTATTATCGTCTCTCTGACAGGAATTGCATCTTTCGCTCTTCCCCAGTACAGCATGTCCATCGCCATCCGCGTGCTGCGGTTTCCCTTGATGTTTCTGGCGGCAACGCTTGGGGGATTTGGAATCATGCTCGGTCTGCTTCTCTGCTTCCTGCATCTGTCATCTCTGCGTTCGCTTGGACAACCGTATCTGACTTCTGCAGCGCCGCTTGATATGAAGCAGTTTCGGGACATTTTCGTTGTGTTCCCTCGTCAAGTCCTGCTGCATTCACCAAGGAATCGCCATCTTCACAAGCTTAAAGGAGGAGGGAAAAAGGCATAATGAGAAGATGGATAGCCGTCACCCTGTCCATTGCGCTTGTTCTTCCTGTATCCGGCTGTTGGGATAAAACGGAATTGACGGAGTTTGGGTATGTCCAGGCGGTGGCGCTTGACAAAGGCGAGCAAGGAGAAATTGTGCTCACCACCCATTTCTATAATCCTTCAAATGCGGAGGGGATGGGGGGAGAAACTAAAAAAACGTCGGCAAAAGGCATTAGTATACGAACAGAGGCGAATACTATCTTTGAAGCGATACGCGATATACCCGTTCGTTACGGACGCAAGGCGAAGTGGGATCATATGCGTGTGATTCTCATAGGAGAAGAGCTGGCCAGAGATGAGGACATTCGGGAAGTGCTGGATTTCTTCTCGCGGGATCAAGAGCCAAGGCCCACGGTTCCTGTAATGATCGCCGGAGGGAATGCGGGGGACCTGTTCAAAATCAAACCATTTGTTGAGAGCACGATCGGGCAACAGCTCCAGGAATTACAGAGATCGGGGGCCAAATTTACGGCCAAAACCTCGAATGTCCCGTTCTTTGATCTTGCCTTGCAGTTCATGAGCGAGACAGATGTCGAGATGGTGCCGTATGTCAAGGAAACCGGTCCTTCCAAGGTGATTACCGCGTCTGGAATCGCCGTGCTCAAAAACGGGAAATTGGCCAGAGTTGTGTCACCTGCCGATACCGAATCCTTGATGATGCTTCTGAACAAGTATGAGAACGGAATTATAGAGTTTCCTTGCCCCGACTCATCTGAAGAGAGTAAGAGAAGGACGGAAGCCTTTGAGGTCATGTCTCTAAAGACTAAAGTCAAAACGGTTACGAAGGATGAAAGGGCCATTGTTCAGATCTCAACCCAAATTATCGGATCGTTAGGCGAGATTTCCTGTACTTCGATCAAAACAGAACAAGATGAGAAACGGCTGGAAGATCATATTCAAAAATTCGTAGAAGATCGCATGCAGAAGGTGATGAACACTTTCCAGGAAGGCAAGCTGGACGTGATTGGCGCCGGGAATCAAGTCTACCGGAAGAACCCCCGGTTATGGAAACGCTGGAAGCCAACCTGGGACAAGCGGTTTGCCGCGAGCCAGGTGGACATTCATGTTGAGGTTAACATTTCGGATTCGGGAATAAAGACGACGACGCCTTTCGGGAAGAAAGAAGAATAGCAACCCTTAACCCAAAGAGGAATGCGCATATGTGGACTAAGATCCTTTTTCTTCTGATGATTTATTTCGTAATTCTGGCGGCTGACGCGCCTAAAGTGATGAAAAGCCCGCCTAAGGAGCGTATCGCATATATCAGCATCATGCTGCTCGGCGTATATCTGAGTGTAGATTTTGTTCTGGAGAAGCACTGGCCTGACCTTAACACTATAATCGACTATATCTTTAAGCCTCCTTCCGATCAAATTGTGAAATTCTTTAAGCCTTCTTCCTGATCTGTCCCGAACAGCAGGAGGATACATTGCTAGTAATGGGAGGATCCTATGTACAAGAAGGAATCCATAAGCGCATCGCAAATGTCGATGCTCTTTTTTACTTATTTGACAGGTTCCGCGATTACCAACATTCCCGGACCTTTAACGGGCTTCGCCAAAACAGGGGCATGGATTTCGCTGTTGATATCATGGAGTCTGGGCACGCTGCTTCTATTGGGATTACTGTATTTAAACCGGCAGCACCCGGGACAGAGTTTCATTGACTACAGCCAAAAAATGATCGGCGGCCTGTTTACGGTCCTGCTTGCCATTCCGTTCATTTCCCTGGTTCTCCATATGAGTGCCGGAATCGTACTGGATATCGGACTATTCTTTAAAAGCTCCATGCTGAGAGAGACGCCCATGTATGTCATTCACGCTTCCGTGTTCCTGATCGTTTCATTGACTGCCCGGTCGGGCATCGAAACGATGGCGAGAATGTTCACCGTCCTCATTGCCATCACCGTGTTGTCTGTAGTTGTAACCTTGTTATTGTCCCTTTACTACTTCAGACCGGAGTTTCTGCTTCCCATTGCTCCCGAAGGGATCAAACCGATTCTGCATGGTGCCTATTTTACTGCCGGATTTCCCTATGGGGAAATATTCCTGTTCTCCATGCTTACGCCTTATGTCCGCAAGGAGGACAGAGCGCGTTTCGAGCATGGCATGCTGTACGCCATATTGGCGAATGGCATCTGCTTCATCCTTGTAACGGTATGCGCCATTATGGTTCTGGGACCGGTATGCGGTACGGTTAAATATACCCTGTTTCAGATTGCGCGGCTGATCGATATCCAGGATATTATTGAAAGAATCGAATCTCTTATCGGGTTTGCGCTGGTTGTCGGCTCCTTTATGAAAGCGACGATTGCGCTGCTGGTGCTGGCTTTAACGATTACCCGGCTTCTGAAGCTTCCTGATTATCGAATCCTGATATTCCCGCTTGCGCTTGTCAACTTCCTGTTCTCGATTGTGATCTATAAGGGGGAAACCAGATGGAGCGAAGTAGTAGGGAACGTATGGCCGCTGTGGAATGCGGTCGCCAATATCTTCCCCCTGATCGTTCTGACGCTCTTCACGCTGTTCACAGCGAAGAAGCGGTCTCATTGACCGAAGTAGCTTCCGCCGTTCACATGGATCACCTGCCCCATTACATAGGAAGAATCATCTGAAGCCAGGTATACGTAGGCCGGGGCGATTTCAACCGGCTGAGCGTCTCTTCTCATGGGGGAATCATAGCCATTGGATGCGTAAGCTTCCGGAGGGAAGGAAGCCGGTATCAGAGGGGTCCATGTCGTACCTGGCGCAACGGCATTGACACGTATTCCGCGATCAATTAGCGATAGCGCCAAGGAACGGGTGAAGGCGCTGATGGCTCCTTTGGTTGAAGCGTAATCTATTAATACCTTGTAGCCGCTTGTTGCCGTTTCGGAGCTGGTGTTGATAATCGTGCTTCCCGGTTTTAAGTAAGGCAATGCTGCCTTGGTCAGGAAGAACATCGCAAATATGTTGGTCCGAAACGTCAATTCAAGCTGTTCGCGGGTGATGTTCTCAATGCTTGGCTGGTAGAATTGCACCGCCGCGTTATTGACCAGGATATCAATTCTGCCGAATGTTCGCACGGTAAGATCCACAACCTCTTTGCAAAAAGCTTCATCCCCTATATCCCCGGCGATCGTAATGCATCTCCGCCCCAGTTCCATCACCCTTGCCCGGGTCTCTGCGGCATCTCCATGTTCGTTATAGTAGACGATAACAATATCCGCCCCCTCTTTGGCAAAGGCATAGGATACCGCTCTTCCGATTCCGCTGTCACCGCCGGTAATGATCGCCAGCTTATCCGCCAGCTTGCCTGCTGGGGAATGGTCCGCCCGCTCGGATACCGGCCTGGGGCACATGATGGATTCAATACCGGGCTGTGCCGGCTGATATTGCGGAGGATAGAAAATGGGAACAGTCTCACATCTCCGGTAACTGCCGAATATAGGCTTCATCGTACCCCTCTTTTCTCGCATATTCGAAATCAGCCGTTCATCTCGCCGCCCACAGCATGCCTCTGCGAACCATGGTCAATACTTGCGGCAGCAGCAAGATTTCGGGGGAATGTCCGAGAGCGTTGAAATAGACACGCCCTTCCCCGTATTTCTTGACCCAGGATACCGGCATTACAACCGGCCTCCATACCAGAGGCGGCTTGACACGGTCGAAATAGGTAGTCGCAAGGACTTGTATAGACGGATCGACGATCATATACCATTGCTCTGTAGTTACGGTAAAGTCGCAGATCCCCATGACCAGCGGATTATAAGGATCGGCAATATGGACCGTGTAAGTGACTCCCGTATCTCCGGGATGTGCGAGGAACTGTCCGCCAACCATAGCGTGGTACTGGATTTCACAGCGGAAGGAATCGCCCATTCCGTGGACTCCGGCAATTCCGGTTCCCCTTTGAACGGCGTTCGTAAAATTTCCGAGCTGCTCTGGAGTAAGCTCTCCCCCTGTCCATGCGGGAACGATTAAATCGGTTCTGCCCAGCTTCTCGGCATCGAGAAAGACGTCCAATGTGTCGGAAATTTCAACCTCAAAATTCTCCTCTGTCAAAATACGGGCTAATATTTGAGCGATCACTTGGGGCTGATGCCCCGGATATCCGCCTTGAATAATCAGCGCCCGTTTCTGATCAGATTTCCGATATGGATTGCAGGCTCTAGCGGCGATTGCTGGAGGTATAGTCATCGGATGCACCCCATCCCTTCTTCCGGGCTTATTACCGAGTGTATGCGATCATGCCATGTCCAATGTACTTTTAGACGCATCAGTGGGGCTGACGCCAGTCCTCAGTAATCGAAAATATGTGCCGGCATATACATTTATGGGATGACTCCGGAATTTTACGATGAGGAAGTGAGCCTGTTTGAGAATTTATGTCGCCGGTCTGGAAGATACATTACGAACGGTTGCGGACAAATTCCAGATCGAGCTGAAGCAATTGACTTCAATTAACGTGCATGTCTCGGGACCTGATCAGCCGATTGCCGGCATGAATATTAATCTCCCTTCTCCCAATCCCTTGCCAGCATCGCAGCCGGAGCACTCCAAAACGATTCACAGTCCGGTTTCCAGGCTGGAATGGATTCCATTAACGTCATTGGAACAAATGAGTCAGACCGAATATGATGTGCTCATTGTAGGCACCGGAGCTGGCGGCGGAGCCGTTCTATGGCGGTTATGCGAGCAGTGGGGCAATAATGGAAAAAGGATTGGGGTCGTGGAAGCGGGCGATGCGCTGCTGCCGACCAATTTGCTGAACGTCGAGACGATGAATCAGCAGCGTTATCTGGACATTGCCTATCGCGATCCCCAATTTGCGATTCCTGTCCCCGGCACACGGCTCCGGCAAGTCATTGCGCTCGGCGGAAGAATGCTGAAATGGAGCGTATTAAGTCCGCGGATGTATGCCGCCTCTTCTCCCGACTGGCCGGTTCCGGAACGGGAAATGGAGCTGTACTACAGCATCGCCGAACAGGCGATGGGGGTGACGAACGGATACACGAAAGGCTCTCCCATCAATCAAATTTTTCTGAACCGGCTTTGGAACAGCGGATATGACGAAGCCATGAATGAGCCTATGGCCGTCGACCTCGAGTCGACCAAGTACGGGGAGATTCATTCCAATGTTTTTTTCAGCTCTATTGCGTTCCTTGCCCAAGCGTTGAACCGGAGATCGTATGATCTTGCGGTATTGGCGCGGGCCTTAAGGGTGATGACGGAGAGGGGAAGAGCAAAAGGGGTACAAGTAATGACACCGGACAAACGCTCCTTCGAGCTGAAAGCGAAGAATGTTGTCCTGTGTGCAAGCACCATCGAGACTCCAAGGATACTCTATCATTCCGGAATACAGGGAAGAGCGATCGGCCATTACCTGACGAATCATTCGAATGCGATCGGGAAGGCTTCCTTCAATCATGAGGACTATCCATATGTTCTGGGAGCAATCGGCATTTTGATTCCCGAAACGGGAGAGCGTCCGTATCAGGTTCAAATCGAAGGCCCCATGGATTACCGGTTCTATCATGACAGGCAAATTCCGTTCAAAGGGCAGATGGAAATGCATATCATCGGAGTCGGCAATGTGGAATCGAGATATGAGAATCAAATTCTCTTTAATCCTAATGTGCGGGATCAGTACGGCATGCCTGAAGCGCAAATACAGCTTACATACAATGAGGCTGATTTAATGGTACAGGGACAGGCGGAAGAAGCGGTGAAACATGTCTCATCCATACTTCATACGCCCATGGTCTCCCTGGACCTGCAAGAGGCGCTGGCCGGCGATCATGAATCAGGCACTTGCCGGATGGGCTGCGATCCCGATACCTCCGGAACGAATCCATACGGTAAAGTCCACGGGATCTCCGGACTTTATGTTGCGGACAACAGCGTGCTGCCCTTCCTTGGATCGGCCAATCCGACGTTGACTACCGTTGCATTGGCTATGCGTACTGCGGATTATATCGTCCGCACTTCGAGCCGGTAGATTTGTTGGCACCGTTCATCATTGCCGATGAATACACAATCAGAAGCCCTTGCCGGAGTAAGGGCTTTTGTCCTCGCCAATTTACGATTCCAAGCGGATCGTGTTGTAAGCGGGTTCAATAAAATTGTGTTTCCAGCTGAAGGGGATAACGACCTGTCTGATTATGGATGCCACGGGGGCTGTGCAAGAGCAGATTTGCGGCTTCAAGGCTTTCAGAACGCAACGCTACGAAGCCTATTCAGGGTGCTTAATCGCAGTATTGAACAGAATTGGGCCTTTTGATTCCTGTTTTCTACTTGATAATGGTATGTTTTAGGACCTCGAACGTCGGTATTCACATAAAAAGAGTGCTTTAGTCCCACTCCAAATATCGGTTATTATTCTATAATTGATTGGATAAGCATGCTATTTTGCGACATTTTTCCGCAAAAGGGGGGTAAATATGTTTTCGCCTTTCCTCAAAAAGAAGAACTCTTCTGAACAGCGAACGGTGCAAGATATAAATGAACAAACGGTCTCCGACTATATGCTAGAGGAATCTTTGGCAGATTCGGGAAATCCCGAGACGGGAGAAGGGCGCGCGTACTCTATATTTTCAAATAAGTCCCCTATGGACAAGCAGTCCCTTGATCTGGTATTTGCCGTGGAGCAGATGGTTCAGGCCAAGCAGCGCGTCGAGGAAAGCCACAATGAACTGCAGGATCGGTTAAACTATGCGAACGGGAATATTGAGCGCTTGAACCGGGACCTGAAGCATTTGAACAAGGTCATTGAAGATCGCGAGAAGAGCATCCTGGAACTGGAACGGAAGCTGACCGAGAAGAACCTGAAGGTCGATCAGATGATGGAGGATTACCGGGAGCTCCAGACCGCCCTGTCCGATCAAACGGAAGAATTGAAGAGCCTGAATGAACTGGAGCGGCAGAAATATGAGGCCCTCCTTCAGAAGAATAACGAATTGCAGGCTGAGAAGAACAGAAAGATCAGTGATCTGGAAGAGAAGATTGGCAAGCTCGAGATCGAGTATACGCATATGAAGCAGAAGTTTGAAGTGCAGCGAGAAGAGAAGGCGTATCTGGTTAACATTGTCAATGACTTTACCACACGCATGACGGCACCTTTCTCACCAAAGACTGGCAGCAACGATGTGTCGTCTTCGGAGTGAGTTCACTCGAATGACGAGAATATAAGACTGAGGGCAGAGAACGGATGGAAACGTATAGCACACAGGTGATAGAGTTGCTGTCGCTTGGGATAGTGCCGGATGGTCGTTTCCAGATCAGAATCGGTGTTACCCATCAGGACACACAAGCTTCATACGTGATGGAAATCGATGAATTGACATATTCTTCTTTGAATGCGCTGCACCCTTTGAACGGGGATCGTGTGCGACTTTCCCCATATCCCAAGTGGGACCCTTATCGCAATACCTATTATTGTTCGATTGTAAGAACAAAGGATTCCTTAAGAGAGACGCTGTATTTTGCTTGTTCGGAATTGTTCGCTGAGGAACTGCGGCGAATCCGGCAATTGAGGTCTTCGTTGATTCCCGGGCAGGAGGCTGTTGTCCCGGAGATGCCGGCGGCGAATGAAGCCGGATCGAACCGAATCGGCCGGATGTCTGCACGCAGTGTGAGGAAGGCTGTACGATATTTGATGATCGCCGGGCTGCTGGCCTTGCTGTGTATCCGGATCAAGAGCGGCTGGCTGACCGAGAGCGCCGACGCCTTGAACAGGGATTTGAGCGAGGTGAAGGCCCCCGCAACCATTGAGACGGCGAAGGTAGACTTGCCGCAATCGATCGTGAGACTCCCTGTAGGTAAGGAACCGACTCCGGTTGTGAGGAACGTATATGAAGCCCATACGGAGACCGCGCCCCAACCTACTACCGAGCATAAGGATTATGAAATCGTGGAAGTAGGCGCGGAGCAGCCTTATTTCGGTCTGCCGAAGGGCTATGTTGCGTTAACCTTTGACGACGGTCCATCTCCTTATACGAAGAAGATTGTGGACATCCTAATCAACAGGAACGTAGCTGCGACGTTTCTGTTCATCGGTCAGAATGTCGAGCATAACCGGGGGGCTGTCGCTTACGCGAGTGAGCATGGAATGGCAATCGGTAATCACTCCTGGGACCACAGCAGTAAGCTTACGAAGGTAAGTCTTGCTGCGCAGACCACCAATTTGGCGAAGACTTCCAAACTCTTGGAGTCCGTGACTCATACACCTGTTACCTTATTCCGCCCGCCCTACGGCTTAATCAATAAAAGCCTCATTTCCAGCGCGAAAGGGCAGCAGATGAAGGTTCTAATGTGGAATCGTGATCCGGAAGACTGGAATGCCGACAAGAAGGAAGACATCCTGAAGTACTTCCATAAGGTTACCGCCTCCGGAGGCGTATATGTGCTGCACGAAGACCGGCTGACCGTAGAGGCATTGCCCGAGATCATCGGTTATCTGAAAGAGAAGAACATGAAATTCGCCATTTTTAAATAATAAAGGACCTCAAACCTTCGATCCATGCAGTCATGGAATCGGAGGTTTTATATTTTGTTCAGCGAAAATGTATAAAAAATTAGATAAATATTAAAATCTAAACCCAATAGTGATACACTAAGAATAGATATGAATGAATCCAAGTAACGTGTGCGAATAGGCTATACCTGGCTTGTTGTGGCGCCTAAGCAGGAGCGCCTGCATCCTTCCTGCAAATCGTAGGGGATAAGGACGGTAAACATGAGCAACCGACAAACGAAAACCGATGTGATCTTGATTGGTGCTGGAATCATGAGCGCAACGCTGGGGTCTCTGCTGAAAGAACTGGCGCCGGAATGGAGCATTTCTGTGTTTGAGCGGCGGGCAAGCGCAGGAGAGGAAAGCTCCAATGAATGGAATAATGCGGGCACGGGTCATTCTTCCTTATGCGAGCTGAACTACACCGTGGAGAAGCCGGACGGTTCCATCGATATTGGCAAAGCAGTCAAGGTGAATGAAGAGTATCAGTTCTCCAAGCAATTTTGGTCATACCTGGTGGACAGCGGCCGAATCCGGAATCCGCGGGATTTTATCGTGCCGGTACCTCATATGAGCTTTGTGCAGGGCCAGCAGGATGTCGCTTTCTTGAAAAAACGATTTGAAGCGCTTTCAAAAAATCCGCTGTTTCAGGGTATGGAATTTTCCGATGACCCGGATAAGCTGATGGGCTGGATTCCGCTGATGATGAAGGATCGGGTGCTGAATCAGCCGATCGCGGCGACAAGAATTGGATCGGGAACCGATGTTAATTTTGGCACGCTAACCCGCATCTTATTCGATCAGTTAAAGAGCCGGAACGTCGATATCCACTTCAACCATCAAGTCGATGATATAAGACGGGCGGGCGACGGCTCGTGGGAGCTGAGAGTGCGGGATGTGAACAGCGGCGCCTCAGAACGCCATACGGCCAGGTTCATCTTTATCGGCGGCGGGGGAGGAAGCCTGCATCTGCTGCAAAAGTCCGGTATACCCGAAGGCAAAGGCATCGGCGGATTCCCGGTAAGCGGACTGTTTATGGTGTGCGAGAAACCGGAGATTGTGGCGCAGCATCATGCCAAAGTGTACGGGAAAGCCGCGCTCGGCGCCCCTCCCATGTCGGTTCCGCATTTGGATACGCGGGTCATCGACAAAAAAGAGCTGCTGTTCTTCGGACCGTTCGCCGGATTCTCGCCCAAGTTCCTGAAATTCGGTTCGATGTTTGATTTGATCACATCCGTGAAGCCAAGCAACCTCACCACCATGCTGGCTGCCGGTGCCAAGAACGTGTCCTTGACCAAATACCTGATCCAGCAGGTGATGCTGTCGAAAGAACAGCGCATGGAAGCCTTAAGGGAGTTCGTCCCGAACGCCGAGAGCGGGGACTGGGATTTGGTAGTGGCGGGCCAGCGGGTGCAGATTATCAGGGATACCTCTTCCGGCAAAGGGACGCTGCAATTCGGCACGGAAGTAATCAGCGCAGCCGACGGATCGGTTGCGGCACTGCTCGGTGCTTCACCGGGCGCTTCCACCGCCGTTTCGGTCATGCTGGAGGTTATCGAGAAATGCTTCCCGCAGCATATGAAAGCCTGGGAGCCGAAAATCAGGGAGATGGTGCCCGCTTACGGCGTGTCGCTGTTGAACAGTCCTGAAATCCTGCATGATATACAGGATTCTACTGCGCGGTCGCTGGGCCTGACGAATACCGCGGAGTACGGTGAGCTGATCAACAGATAATTACCCAGCGGGTTAACTGCGGCCTGGATGATTCCATGGGAGTTACCCGGAAATGGGCCGGTTGCCGACCGGGCGAATACAAGGGATACCCGCGAGGGTATTCCCTTTTTTTGTTAGAAGCATGTCCGTAAAGACGCTCTGGTTAGCCTGGCCTGGCAGCGCGTGGAGAAGTACTCCCAGGAAGTGCTATAATCACACCAAGGAGTTAAATGTAGGAGGCATGAGGAATGCAGGATAATTTGCTGGCCCAACTGGAGACCTGGCATGAAGAAGACGAATTCGACCAGATCGTCGAGGCTATTATGGAAATTCCCGAAGAGGACAGAGACTATGTGCTGAACAGTCATCTGGGAAGAGCTATGAACAACTTGAAGCGGTACGATGAAGCCATCGCCGTCTTCAAGAAGATTGAACAAGAAGGGAAAGACGATCCGCTCTGGCAGTATCGCATCGGCATCGCCTATTACTACACCGAGCAGTTTGGGAAAGCGAAGCGGGCCTTCAAAGCCGCAGACCGGCTGGCGCCGGACGATGAAGACACGCTGGAATTCCTGGAGGCTCTGGAGGACATAGAGGATGAGGCGCCGGAAGAGCCGAAAGCGAAGAAGCAAAAGCTGGCTCAGGCTCCGTCGGTGAAGCGGAAGGCCGCACCCGTGAATACGGATAGAGTGCTTGATCTCGCCGATTTTTGGGAGGACAGCGAGCAGGCCGACGAACAATACCTTCTTGACCCGCCAACGGATGAGCAGATTGCTTCGGTGGAGGACGAGCTGGTCTTCAAGCTACCCGCTTTTTATATTCAGATGATGAAAGAGCATAACGGCGGGGTTCCCCGTAAACGTTACTTCCCTGTAGGCGATCCGGCTTCTAGCGAATACGTTGAGGTCTCGGGCATCCTCGGCATTGGAAGAGAAAAGAGTCACTCTCTGTGCGGGGAACGAGGCAGCAGAGCCCGCGTCATCCATGAAGACTATCCGGAGTTTGGCGTGGTTATCGGGGAATGCCCTGCCGAGAACGAAGTTGTGATGCTGGATTACCGTCCGTCCGGCAATGACGGCGAGCCCGAGGTCATTCATGTGGTCAAGGATAATGGTAATAAAATCACGTATCTGGCTCCGAGCTTTGAGGCTTTTGTCCGTGGGTTGACGGAAAGCGTGGAAGCATTGCCTAATGAATGACCTCTACCACCATGAGGGGATGACGAGACCTCAGCTTGGATGATAGGAGCAAAAGGAGGAAACCGAATGTTCATTGTACTGTTAACCTACACCGCACCGATTGAGCGGATTGACGAGCTGCTTGAGGGGCATAGAGCATTTCTGCGGACGCAGTATGACAACGGTCGGTTCTTGATGTCCGGTCCGCGCAATCCGCGTACAGGCGGCGTTATAGTCGCCAAGGGGGAGAGCCGGGAGGAGCTGCTGAAGGTGCTGGAGAACGATCCGTTCTACCGGGAAGGCGCCGCGTCCTACGAGCTGTTATCGTTTGATCCGGTGCTGCACCAGCAGGCGCTAGGCGAATTTCTCGGCAAAGAGTGAGCAATAGCGGAATGCATGAAGGCAAGCGGAAAGAGGCTGCCCTGGATCCATCCCACATAGTAGACAGGTTGAAAATAAAAACCTGTTACGGTGTAGGGAGCATGCTAATAGAACAAAGGAAGTTTAGGCATTCGAGAATTCATCGATCCTTCAAGAAATTAAACAGGGGTTTTTCGGATTCAAAGTCGCAGCCCGAAAATCATGTAACCAAGAATTCTATCGTGAAATGGCAGCGACGCTATGCGTTGTACAGCTACAAGGGTCTGGAAGTACGGACCCATAACCAAACGTGTTCCTTTGAGCTTTTACTCCAAGCTGTGAACGATTATCTAGAGGGAACATTGTCGCAATACCAAATCATCGCAGAAGTACCGGTTCGCGAGTTGCACCCAACTGGGGGAGCCTGCCATCTGGCCATTTTGAAACGCCGTTTACCTGGGGCGTATCAAGAAGTGAAGTACTCCAGCCGTCGAGGAGACTGCCCGATTTTTGCAGTCTTCTCTTCTGGATATCCGACAGTCAATGAAACATATTCGAAGGTAATTACGAAGGAATTATATGTCGGTAGTAATAGTTTGAGTTAGGATGAAGATGTGGAGGATAAAAAAATTCTAATGAATAGGATCGTGTGTGTGAATAGACAAGATCGTGAAAGTTAAAGGAAGTTGAGTTTTGTCTTATTGCGAAGATATTTATGCGAAATGGTTGGATGATGCCTACACTCAGGCTCGCAAGGCGTTGGAGTTGCAGGACGAAGAATAACCAAATATAAACATATGTTCGGTAGACTGAGAACGTAGAGTATCATTATGAATATAAGGGGCGCATCGTCATGCAATCCAGAAGAATAAAAGTAGGAGAGATCTATTGGGGTGCTAACTTGAACAGAAAGTAACATGAATAAGACAAGGGATAATCCCTTGTCTCAAGAACAGAAATTAGTTTGTAAAACTTCCTACTGACTTTAATACCGGAGATGCTTTGAAATCTGCTGGCGTCCATATAGTAGAGGAAGAGCCAGACATATAATTTCCTAGGTAGGGTCTATCAATATTAGTATTTGCGCCATAGTAGTACGCTTGCCAAATAAATTTTGAACAGTAGTTTGTGGCAATGTTACTCATTTGTAAA
>NZ_JAHCMB010000222.1 GCF_019904155.1 Paenibacillus sinensis | reverse complement strand
AACGATCCCTCTTGATGATTGGCATCATTTGAGAGATCGTTATTCATAAGATGTTTATGCCGTTTCTTCATTTTGTTTTTTGTTGGTACTTAGCTCCTGCAATCGACTGCTGGATTTATTAATCCTTCCGATAAAATCATATATAATATCGATGTTTCTCTCTTGTTCCTGTGTTGTCGCCAACATTTCTTCCGTGGCCGCCGTATGTCTTTGTGCAATATCCGATATGTTCTCCGCTTGTCGGCGCACATCCGTAAAAATGGAACTCACATGATTAGTCATATCTAATTCATCTGAAATACGCCGGTTCATATTTTCAAATGTGACTTTGATATTGTCAAAACTCTCCAGCACCTGTCTGGTAATGGCTTCGCCTTCTCTAACCGCCATGCTGCCATTATCGGCCTTTTCAAATACTCGCTCTGTCTTCGAATGGATACTATGAACAATCCCGTCAATCTGTCGGACCACTTCAGAACACTGCGAAGCAAGGTTCCGGATTTGACTGGCCACGACCGCAAAGCCTGCGCCTGCTTGACCTGCTCTCGCAGCCTCGATATTCGCATTCAAGGCTAGTAGATTGGTCTGATCCGAAATCTCATTTATCGCCGACAAAAACATATTGATATCGTTCATACTGCGATTCAGTTCCTCCACTGTCGTGAGGGAATCGTTGACCGCCATATTAATAATATCCATCTGCTGTTCCATTTGTTGAATTTTATTAGAGCTGCCCTGTACCACATGTTCGGTCTTAAGCGAAGTGTCGGCAAGACTTCGGGAAAGCTGATGTATCGAAAGCATTTTCTCGTCAGCTATATTCATCATCTTGCTGATATTCAAAATGCTGTCGGATTGATTCAATACGCCTTCTGCCACCTCTTGAATATTTGAGGTCAATGTGCTGCTCATATTGCGCAGAACGCCGATATCCCGATTACAATTGGCAATATCATCGTTCAGCGAAAATGTGTTATGATGAATGACTTCGACCATTTGGTCCATTTCATGCAGCAACCCACTGGCTTCAGCCTCTTTACGGATTGACAACTGGATTAAATCGGCACTTCTTTTGCAGACGAAAAATAACACCACAATTGTCAATTCAATAAATCCGATTGTCATCCAAAATTGCGAGTCAAATTGATGATTGCTTGAATGATAAATGATGACATACGAAATGTTATACAATGCTCCAAATCCGTAAAGAAGGCCTTTATTTAAGTATAAAGTTACAACGCAGAGCACCGTTACAATTAACAGCCCTGCTCCTAAAGTTGCTATGTACGGAATCGTACATGTCAGGATGGCCAGCACAATAAGAATCGTGGTCAGAAGCTGATACTTTTTGCGGAACACTAACAAAGTGATGAATGACAACTCCAATAATAGCGAGTACGTTACTTCGGATCTACCATACCCACTGAGAGTGTAGAACCCGAATGCGAGAAAAGCTAGCCATAAGATTATCGTAATAATCTTGTTTACTTTTACTGCGTTAGTCCTTAAGAAGCTGTCTTTCATTGAACATTCCCCCAGTTCACCTCTCCTGCCATCATCGCGTGCGATGTGCCTCCATTTCGCAATTAATCGATTCTTGGGTTCCGCACGCCGCACATCCACTTTGGCAACTCCACAGCTTATCGGCTACAGGCGCCCAATTGGCGGAAGCATTGCGGCATTTATCCGCCAGTCTGCGTACATCCTCTGGATCTTCCAGGTCAGTGGAACGGGCACCGGAGCGCTCAACAATATCAACAAGGGCATCGGGATTATCGAGCAGCGGGCAAGGACGAAGCAGGTTATCATTGAACGGTTGTCCATCTTTATATGCCATGAACAAAGGAGACTGCAAGGCTTCCAGTAGTGTTTTGGTATGAATATTAGAATCGGAATAATGAATGAATGCGCATGGCTCCATATCTCCGTTGGCATTAATATGTAAATATCTTCTTCCCCCAGCGATACAGCCTCCAGCAAATTCACCGTCATTCCAAAAATCCAGCGTAAACAGCGACTTAGTCTTACGGAATTCACGAATCTGACGGTACATAAAAGCACGATGTTCGGCCGAAGCCATTAGTTCCGGCGCAGCACCGTTACCTACGGGCATATAGGTGAAGAACCAACAGAACTTCGCCCCCCATACTATCATCTGATCAAAATACGCCTCAGAACCGATCAGTTCCGTATTCTTCCCGGTGTAACAGCAGGAGATACCGAACGGCAGTCTTCTGTCTTTCAGAATTTTCATCGCTCGTTCTACCTTCTTGAAGGTCCCTTCACCTCGACGAAAATCAGTATCCTCTTCAAAACCCTCCACACTGATAGCGGGGATAAAGTTGCGAACCCGAATCATCTCATCGGCGAAAGCTTCGTTGATGAGCGTGCCATTGGTGAATGATAAGAACAGGCAATCGGGATGAGCCTCGCACAAGCGAATAATGTCAGCCTTGCGCACAAGCGGTTCACCGCCTGAAAACAAATAAAAATGAGTCCCAAGTTCTTTGCCCTGGCGAACTATACTGTCCAACGTATCGTAGGACATATTCAGCATATGACCATACTCCGCCGCCCAGCAGCCAATGCACGACAGATTACACGCAGATGTCGGGTCCATTAAAATAGCCCAAGGAATGTTGCAGTCATATTTCTCGCGGGCAGCATCCTGTTTTGCCCCGCCGATCAAACTAGCGTTTAATGCAAAATTGTGAAAGATAGTCTTCAGGATATCGTTGTCGATGTCTTTCCACAAGCCCATGAGGTATTGATGCCAAATATGGCCGGGATCATCCAAAATCTCATGGAAGAATTCTTTTTGGGCGGCAAAGGCTTCAGAATTTCTTCCCCATGGTGAATTTTCGATCAAGGACAGCAGCTTGGGCAGATTCTTTTCGGGATTGCCTGCGATGTAGTTCATCGCCTGGTTCATAAGAAGTGACTGAGCTTTTTCTTTTATTTTCATGAATGATATTCCTTTCACTATGAACTGGAATGGCAACCACTATTCCTTTCTTTCTCAACCATCTTCCCTTCCCGTTTGTTTGATTGCCGTATCAATCATGCTTATTTAATGTTGGAAAGTTGTTAGACTCTTGTTAAAGAGATATTAATTTAGGAAGTGGTTNTTATTTTCATTAATATTTCTTTAACACTTCAGAAGCAACTCTTTAATATTCCTCCAATACCATTACGGCATTAAGTGAAAGACATAAGGAGGAGCAAATGGAAGCTATACGAACAATCGGTTTATGTAAAAAATACGGAACTAAAAATGTGGTGGATCAAGTCAATCTTATCGTTCCCAAAGGTGCCATTTATGGTTTTATTGGCCGTAATGGATCAGGCAAATCAACAACACAAAAGATGGTTTGTGGTCTAGTCAGACCCAGTGCGGGCGAAATTCATTTGTTCGGAAAGCCTGTAGAAGATACGCTGGTTCGCAGCCGAATTGGAACGCTGATAGAGCAGCCGGGAGTCTATCCGAGCATGTCTGCGTATGAAAATCTCGTACTACAGGGGCTCTCAATAGGGGTAGACAATCCAAAAAAGAAAGCGATGGAAAGCCTGGAGATGGTTGGCCTGGGGAAGTCCGCGAAGAAAAAAGCAAAAAATCTGTCTCTGGGAATGAAACAACGACTTGGAATCGCTATTGCCATGCTCGGCAATCCGGATCTATTGGTTCTGGATGAGCCGATTAACGGTCTTGATCCCGAAGGGATTATGGAGCTTCGGCAAGTGATCGCAACAATCAATCAAGAATACGGAATAACGATTCTGATTAGCTCACATATCCTTGGAGAACTCAGCAAAATTGCGACTCACTACGGAATTATTAAAGAAGGACAACTAATTCAGCAAATCTCTGCCCAAGAGCTGGCTGAAAATCGCCGCGATTACTTGTATGTCAAAGTGGCTGACAGCAGCAATGCTGCGAACTTAATTCATCAGAAATTACAACCGGAAGAGTGCGAATTGGGTCCCAATGGTGAAATACGCATTTACGGCATTAGCGACACCGCTTCTGTTAATATGCTGCTTTCAAGAAACGGCATCGCAGTTCAAGAAATCTATTTGCATCAGCAGGATTTAGAAGAATACTTCCTCAATTTGATGGGAGGTGAATACCATGCGTAACATTTTCCGGATGGATATACACCGGCTATTACATTCAAAAGTGTTGTATGTCTCCCTCATCTTCCTTACGATCATGTCTATTTCGCAGGTAATCAGCAATGGAGATCAGGCTAGCCTGGATTTACTTCTGGGTGCTTCAACTTCGTCGGGATCAGACGATTTCTTAAGTGCATCCATGGGGGCCGGAGTGATCTATATTCTTCTGGGCATTATCCTGACGTTATTTGTATGCCGTGACTATTCAAGCGGCTTTGCCAAAAATATATTCACTGTTCACGCTAACCCTTGGAATTACATTGGGGGAAAAATGCTCTCAATGGCGGCTACGAGCGCGTTAATGCTTTGTTTTTACACACTTGAATCTCTCATTGCTCTGAAGATTATTAACGGTGCTGTCATACTACCGGGGGGTATATTCGGGTTGCTTTTCTTTGTTCTTCAAAAATGGTTAGTTTCTTCCGCGTTTATTGCACTCATTCTGCTGCCCAACTTATTTTTACGCAATACCACAGTCGGAATTATTGGAGGATTCTTAGTCGCAACAGGCGGATTGACCATGGGAATCTCATTGTTTGCTGAAAGATTTCACTTGAATTTTCTTCTGCCGGCTATTTCCTACACGATTTCTGGATCATCACAACACATTACACTAACATTCAGCGGATTGACCTTTCTGCACGTAGTGCTGACCACCGCGTTCTGGATTCTCTTATGTTGTATGTTAAGCAAGAAAATCATTAATTCAAAAGATGTGTAGATAAACCAGGCTGCTGTACTCTTTAGGAGCAGGATAACTGTATATATTCAGCCTGCTCCCAGGCTCGGAACTCCCCGCATACGATCATCTTTCAATCCGGTAATGGATAACTCTTTTTTTGAGCCAGCCAATCATAAAGGCATCCATGATACCTGTATCGAGATGATTTAAGTCCCCATATTTTGATACTCTATTTTTCCTTTCATTTTGGGTTACCGATACTTCAATTACAGAAAACCCATTCATTTTTGCCAGTGCCGGCAAAAAGCGGTGCATTCCATTGTATAAATAAAAGCTGTCTGCCACCTCCCGTGTTAAGAGTTTCATAGGAGAACGCGTATCATAATTTGAATCTCTAGTGATCCGATTGAGGAATCTATTTCTATCTCTTCGATTCGCCCGTTTCCCATTAACAAAATCTATTCTTTCTATGAAGGGCATCAAATTGAAGATATTACGGGGATCTGTCTGTAAGTCTGCATCCATCAGGGCGATTAATTCGCCCTTTGAGTTTTTCATTCCGGCCCAAATGGCAGCAGTCTGCCCATATGTTCTATCAAAATGGATGACATTTACTGCCCGATCCATCTGAGCAATTTCGTTCAGATACGTAGCACTTCGATCTCTGCTCCCATCATTTACTAGCACGATTTCATAACTCTCAATCTTCCCTTTCAACGCATTTGTAATGCTCACGTAGAAATCATAGATATTCTCTTCCTCGTTATAAACGGGTGCCACGACTGAAAGACGAGTCATAGAGAAACACCTCTATACCAATAGATTTGTTTATTTATTCCATCTANGCAAGGATAATAATCGAACAATATTGTATTTAGAAAAGAATAGGCACTGTTAATATAGAGTGCCTATTCTTAGTTTCATTGGAGTGTCAAATATGTTTAGAACGTCTCGATTTCCTTAACCTTGCGCTTACGCCAAGCCAGCTCATATATAACAGGCACTACAATCAGCGTCAACAGTGTAGATGAGAACAGTCCGCCAATAACCGTAATTGCAAGGCCTCCTGAAATTAAGCTTGTCGATGAACCAGAGGACATCGCCACTGGCATCAGAGAAAGCATTGTGGCGAACGCCGTCATCAGAATTGGCCGCAGTCGGGTCATTGAAGCCTCAACGATCGCTTCCCTGATTGGTATACCGGATATACGATTTTTCTCTACTCGATCGAGTAGTACCACCGCATTCGTAACGACTATACCGACGAGCATCAACATCCCGATCATGGCACTAATTGAAAGCGACTCCCCTGTAATGAGTAAGGCGCTTAAGGAACCAACGGGGATGAAAATGAGCGAGGACAAGATGATGAGCGGTGTAATTAGACCTCCGAACGTCATGCTCATTACCAGAAACACTAGTCCTATAGCTACAACCATCGCGATGATAAGGCTACTGAAGCCTTCACCAATCATCTCCAGTCCACCGCCGAAATTCACCTCTACACCACTCGGCAAGGCTAAGCTTTGTACGTCCTCTTTTACTTGCTTTGTTACCGATTGGACAGCATCTTCGTCCTTGATCGTAGCGCTAACCTCGGCATACATTCTACCGTCATCATGGTTTACCTGAATCCAAGCACTTTCCTCCGACACGTTCGCAACATCACTGAGTGTTTTTACTCCGCCTGCAGTAGGAACTTGAATATTCTTCAATTCCGACAAAGAAGCAATGGGTTGCTGGTAAGTCAACGTTATTTCCCGGTTTTCGCTGTCAATAGTGTATGCGCCTGCGTCAATCGGCTTCAGTTGTTCACCGACTAGTTGCGTGATAAGAGAAGGATTAACATTTAAATCGATTCCTTGTTGGTTAAGAGTTATGACCCATTTCGGTGTCACTTCGTTCATGTTGTTTGTGACGTCCTTCAGGTCACCATTATGCTTCATTACCTCTTCTACATTTTTAGCAACGGCTGCAATCTCGTCGGGATTATTCGAATAGATATTCACAGCAACGTTATTGCCCGATGTCAGTCCTACCTCATTCGATTTAACCTCAACCGTCGTCCCCGGTACTTCTGCCGATACTAGGGAAGGAATCTCGCTGTTCATCTGATCAATCATCTGATCCAAATCCGTTCCATCTACGAAAATGACAGATGCCTCGGCTTTATTTTTATTTGCTGCGGAACCTAACTTACTATTTTGAGAGCCGCCAATCGAGATTTCATAGCTTTCTGTACTTGGTAGTTCCTTCAAATAGTTCTCCACTTTACTTCCAACCTTATCGGTCTCATCCAGCGTGCTCTTCGCGGGCAAGACAATCTCAACCGACGCAGATGGTACAGATTCACTTGGAAGGAACGAAATTCCGAGTAACGGTACTAAGCAGACCGATCCTACCAAGAGTAGAATGGACAAACCAAGAACCGTTACTTTGCGTTTTAGTGCGCCACGGATTGTCTTCTCAAAGAATTTCGACAACCGCCCACCTTCCTTGTGAGGCTTCACACGATTAAAGAACTTGCCACCCATAATTGGAATGAGCATCGCGGCCACAAATAAAGAAGTCAGGATGGAGATCACCACAGCAAGAGCAAATGGACGGAAGACTACTCCGATCATGCCACCAACGAAAATCAAAGGTGCAAAAACAACCACCATGGCAATCGTTGAAGAGGCCACGGCGCCCATTACTTCCCGGGTTGCCTTAAGAGCCAACTCTTTGCCCCGCAGTTCATCTCCTTTCGATTGCTTCCACCGGTAAATATTCTCTATAACAACAATGCTATCGTCTATAATCCGCCCGACGGATACCGCAATACCACCCAGTGTCATGATATTAAGCGTGTAACCCAACTGATTCATAAAGGCAATTGTGGCAAAGACCGAAATCGGCAGCGATATGATCGAGATTAACGTTGCCCGGATATTACGCAAGAAGAGGAAAATAGTAATCATACAGAATAGGGTGCCGAACAACCCTTCGTGAATAAATCCAGAAATAGATTCTTTAACATTCTCTCCTTGATCGGATACGATATGAACGCCCAGTTCGCCGCTTTTTTCATAATCATCAAGTAACGATTTAACTTCGTCTGTGACGCTTGCTGTATTCGCGTCTTGCGTCTTCATGACATCCAACAAATAGCTAGGCTCTCCGTTGTAACGGGTTATCTCATCTTGCGTAGAAATCGTCTTGATCTCGGCAAGATCTGACAGCAAAACAACGCCATCTCCTGTCCCCAATCTCAAGTTTTCGATCTGCTTCAACGAAGTGATCTGGCCTGACAACTTAATTGGAATCGTCGTCTCATCTACTGATGCGGAGCCAAGCGGCATCGCATAATTGAGAGATTGCAGCGCACTACGGATCGCCCCCAAGGTGATACCCTTCTGAGCAGCCTTATCCTTATCGACAACGATTTCTAAATGCTCGCTCGTCGTCCCTTTAAGTTCAACGGAACTAACACCTTCCAGTTTTTGAAGTTGCGGGACGATCTCGTTCTGCAGCTTCTCCTCCAGTGCAGCCGAATCAAGCTTATCAGAGAAAATGGCTGCCTCATAAATGGCCTGACCACTTAAGGATAAACGCTGAACCGTAGCGTTGGCTCCTGCAGGAATGTCAATCTTTGCGACAGCAGCCTCAACCTCCCCCGTCAGCTTATCCATGTCCGAACCGAATGGAAATTGAACGACGATATTTGCCGCGTTTTCTGCCGAGGTGCTTGTAAGCGAATCGTAATTTTTCAATCCCTTAATACTGTCCTCAATCGGTTTTGTTACTCCAGACTCTATCTCTTCAGTCGATGCTCCCGGCTGCGTCACCTGCACGAATACAGTAGGCAACTCCATGGCTGGTAGTGTCTCCTGCTTGATCTGCATTGTCGAATACAACCCGTATCCTAGGACAAGCAGACATAGAATAACGACAGCCGTGCTGTTTTTCAAACTAAACTTTGTTAACCAGTTCAAAGATATTCTCTCCTCTCTTTACTTTCGAGAACATCATATTGGGCGAATGTGTACGCACTGTGTACTGGTAAAAAATAAGTTTATTAATGACCTCAACTTTGGAGCTGGACCAAGCTTTCATGGATAGACAGTGATTGCGCTCGTTATAACGCAGGAAATAAAAAAAGCCCGTGCGTAACACGGACTATCTTAACTAATCTTAGGTCATTCACTCACCTTAATTGACTATAAAACGATGATGGTGTATCCGATCCTGATATGAATATTATTTTTCTATAGGTGACTTAGGGAGAACAACCGTCATAATGGAACCTTCGCTTATGCGACTGGATACCTCGATGTTACCACCGTGTAAATGCACTATACGCTTTACAATTGATAATCCGATTCCATTACCGGCATCCGAGCGATCCCTAGATTTGTCGACCTTATAAAAGGGCTTGAATATATGCTCGATCTCCTCCTCAGGTATACCCGGCCCACTGTCGGCAATGGATACCCGAATAGCTTCATCGTTGCGAATGGCTGTAATCCGGATATTACCGCCTGTTCTTGAAAATTTGATGGCATTACTGACCAGATTGGTCCACAGTTGGTTTAGTTTATCCTTATCCGCTTGCACGATAATCTCTTTGGATTCTAATTCAATATTCAAATTTTTGACTGACCATTGTGGTTCCGATGCCATGATAATATGGCGTAACTGCTCATCCAGACGGTAGGTACTTATATCAAGCGACAAGTATTCGTACTCAAGAGTGGACAATTGGAGTAGATCTGAACTGAGACGGGATAGCCGATTGGTCTCCTCTTCGATAATTTCAAGCATATCCTGCCTCGTGGAGTCATCCATTTTTTTATATCTAATGGCTTGCGTAAAGCCTTTTATTGATGTTAAGGGGGACTGTATTTCATGGGACACGTCAGAAACGAACTGTCTCCGCATTGACTCCAGATTTCCTAGATCGTAGGCCATTCGATTAAAGCTCTTCGCCAATTCGCCAATCTCATCTTTACTTCTGATATTCAGTCTAACATTAAAATTCCCTTTGGCCATGCTACGAGTTGCTTTTGTAAGCAACTGCAGAGGGCGAACAAGAAACCGAGCCGCAACAAGGATGAATAGGCTGCCGAACAAAAGAACCAAAAGAAGAGCAGTTCTTAGTATAGCGGCGAAGGGAACTCCTTGAACCTCGGGTGCAAGGAAAAGTGCAAAAGGCTTGCCATCAATTTGAAACGGTAATCCGGCAATAAGAGGATGACTATGCTCCTCAAGACTTCGGTATATATTGCCGTCAAGCACCTTTTTAAGCTTTTCATTGTTTATGCGAAGCTTTTTGATAACTTTCGGGTCTTCATTATGCAGAAGAATACCATTCTGATCAAATATAAGAATATCATAGCTAGGAAGTGCGTTCACACCTTCAATCAGCTTGTCCTCAACATCTGGTGGTGAAGCGGCGTAAGATTGAATAATTTTTCTACCGCCATCAATCATATTCTGCATAATGACGCTCTGAACATTTTCTGCGTAAAAATGGGTCACGAGATAAAATGTCGGAATTAAGCTTAAAAACACGGCACCTATAAAAATAAGAATAATACGCACATATAGTGACTTAATCACGATATACCTCCAACCTGTAGCCGAGTCCGCGTAAGGTTACAATTGCGAAATCCTGCTCGTACGCTCCAAACCGAACTCTAAGTCGTTTAATGTG
The DNA here is from genome assembly GCF_019904155.1 of Paenibacillus sinensis. Classification (GTDB taxonomy): domain Bacteria; phylum Bacillota; class Bacilli; order Paenibacillales; family Paenibacillaceae; genus Paenibacillus_AQ; species Paenibacillus_AQ sinensis. The sequence continues at coordinate 675 of NZ_JAHCMB010000222.1, read as the reverse complement.
CGTATCAACCGTCCGCTCATCTCCTTCATAGTCATATCCCCAAATACGCTGAATAAGTTCGTCTCTAGTATGAAGTTTACCTGGATAACTAGCGAGAGCTGCAAGCAACTCGAATTCTTTGAGTGGAATGGATTCAGCCTCCCCAGTATCCCGGAACCGGACCTGATAGCTAGTCTTATCTAGCGAGATGCTTCCCAAATTAATGGTCTCGGAAACTGAGATTTTGTACCGCTTAAGCAACGCTTTTATCCGTAAGACCAATTCCATTGGTTCAAATGGTTTTACCAAATAGTCGTCTGTTCCAAGCTGAAAGCCTTTGATTCGATCCATCGGCTCTCCCTTAGCAGTAATCATTAAGACCGGCTTATCTCCTGCCTCCCTCAGACGACGACAAAGTTCCCAACCATCCATATTTGGCATTAAGACGTCTAGTACGATCAAATCGACGGGGTGATTACTGTAATACTCCCAAGCCTCTAGTCCATTTGCTTGTTCAATTACTTCTAAACCCTCATCCTCTAAGTAAAAACGGATCAATCGACGTATGTGCCGATCGTCGTCTACTACCATAACAGTTGTCATTATGATCACTCCTATTAGCTTTGACAAACTATCGGTATTATAGCACCCTATCTTGTACTCAGTGTGTACTCGAGCGCTACCTTAGTATACATT
>NZ_JAHCMB010000211.1 GCF_019904155.1 Paenibacillus sinensis | reverse complement strand
TTATTCATAACAAAAGTTTTGAAGACGATAGACCAATGATCATTGTATTTGCTTTTGTTTCCCAGTCAGTATTAGAAAAACAAAGTGATTTGCTTTACATGATTGAATACCAATACTGGGAGAGATAATGACCGCTTTTTGACCGTACAATGGCCGTTCGTTAGGCTTTGATCATGATATATTTGTACTGTGGAAATCAGGCGAGAGTGACACGCACGGCCGCGAAAGCGGCGCTTAACCGGGGCGTACCTCCTCTCGCTTTTCTATTTACGCCTCTCTTGCCGGATGATTGACCCCTCGTCCAATGTAGCCGTGACCGCAGCGGTTAAAGAGTGGATCGCGGAGGCCGCCGGCCGCCTGAGTAAGTGCCGGCAGTACATGCGGGGTTAGTGTAACGGTAGCACCCCGGCCGGAAGTGAGCGACCGGAAGTGGCGGTTCGAATCCGCTTCTCCGCTTATCTAGAGTCGTCTTTGGCGGCTCTTTTTTTGATACCTGAAAGGAGGTTATCCCCTTGGCAGATCAAATAGCAGATTCCCTGTTGGCCGCCGCATCCCGGCAGCTCCGGGACAATCAGGAGTGGCAGACAGGTTACCGGGCATATATCCGGCGTCCGGCCAATTCGGCGCTGTCCGACGCGGCGCGCGCGGTACTTCAGCGCCTGTATGACCAGCGGGGCTGGGGCATCCTGACCGGGCAGCACGAATATCTGGAGGCGCCGTACAGCTACACGAACGATATCAAGAAGATGACCGGCCAGTATCCGGCTGTCAAAGGCGTCGAGTTCGGTGGGATCACCGGCCAGACACCGGAGCAGCTTGCTGCGTATCGGCGGGGCGTTGTGGCTGCCTGCAGGGAATGGCATGCCGGTGGCGGGCTGATCATCGCTACATACCATGCCGCCTACCCCGGCGCGCAGCTCACCTGGGAGATGGTTCAGCGGGCAACAGGTCAAGCTGAATTCGATCAGATCATAACCCCGGGAACCGTCCCTTACAATAATCTGATCGCTGACCTGGACGGCGTGGCCCTCTACCTGCTCCAACTCCGCGATGCCGGAATCCCGGTGCTGTGGCGCCCCTATCATGAAATGAATGGCGGCTGGTTCTGGTGGGGCCAGAAGAACAACTTCGCCGCCCTTTGGGAGATCATCTTCGACCGGTTCACGAACTATCACAAGCTGGATAATCTGCTGTGGGTGTGGAGCCCGAACGCGAACAACCCGGCGACAGACGCCGCGGCTTACTACCCGGGGCATAACCGAGTGGATGTCTTGGGCAAGGACATTTACGGTGGCGACTACAAGGCGGATCATTACACGGAGCTGCTTCAGATCGGCCAAGGAAAGCCGATGACGATCACCGAGTGCGATGTTCTGCCGGACATTGACCGCCTGCGGACCCGTCAGCCGGCCTGGAGTTGGTTCATGGCATGGGGCAAGCTGCTGGCCGAGAAGAATACACAGGCCACGATCAAGGCAGTCTATGCCGCGCCTTATGCAGTTAACCGGAGTCAACAGGCTAAGCAAGCAACAACGCTGGCGGCTGTAGTGGATAACTCTACTGGCGATGGATTGATCGGCCGGTATTATGTCGGTAAGGACTTCGGCAAACTCTCACTCAGTAAGGTCGTGTCCCAAGTAGATTTCAATTGGCAGAAGAGCACGCCGGTAGGCAGCTGGGATATATCGGCGGTCTGGTCCGGGTATTTACGGCCCAATGAGAGCGGTGAGCACACACTGATCATCTGGACATCCGGCGGCGCCCGGCTGTACATCGACGGTGAACCTTTCATTAACAACTGGTTGGGCGGTCCGGCGGCAGAATTCTCGGCAAATGTTAAGTTTGAGGCTGGGCGCTATTATGTGATCAAGGTGGAATATTTCAATACTGGCAGCCCGGCGGCCGTGCAGCTGGTATGGGAGCAACCCGGGAAGCCGCGGGAGGTTCTTCCTAAGTCCCAACTCTATTCGACATAATTAGTACAAAAGAAGGAAAAAGATTCCTTTCTGTCGAATAAACTGGATATTAATCCAGAACACCGGGGGTATTGGGAATGGCACGAAGAAAGAGTAAAGCGAAGCAAGAAGAGGAGTTTTTTCAGGGGCTGGCAGGAATAGCTTCTTTGGCGCTCGCAACACTGGGGTTCACAATCACGCATTCTTTATTTGGAGCTGTGGTCGGGCTCGTTATCGGACTTGTTATCGTGATTTCTGTCATGAACTATATCGGCAACAAGCGAACTGAACGCTTGAAGAGGTCCGGCATTGCTGATATCGACAAGATGGAGGGCGTTCAGTTTGAGAAATATCTCGGGCATCTCTTCCGGGCGCAAGGGTATAAAGCGGAGGTTACAAAAGCAGCTGGCGACTACGGGGCCGACCTGCTCTTGCAGAAGGACGGTAAAAAGATAGTGGTCCAGGCGAAGCGGTACAGCAAGAATGTCGGGATCAAGGCGGTACAGGAGGCTCAAGCTTCGATCGCACATTATGGCGCTGCCGAGGCGTGGGTCGTTTCGAACAGAGACTATACCCAAGCTGCCTATGATCTGGCCAGGTCCAATCACGTCCGGCTGATTAATCGCGAGGCACTGATTGAGATGATCTTAGCGATGAACCCGGGAGCCGCGCCATCGCCGAAAGCTGTCATTGCCGAAATGCCTGTCGATGAGCTGACTTGCCCAAAATGCGGCAGCAAGCTTGTTCTCCTTAACGGCCCCAAGGGTCAGTTTTACGGCTGCAGCAGCTTCCCGAAATGCCGTCATATTAAGTCGACGAAAGCCGTATAGCGAAAAAGTGAGGAATTCAAAGATAGTTGGAGATTGAACTGGGATCAGTTCAGATAGTTAACGATGGAGGCATTGACTCCGATTTCAGCCACTCGGTAAAATGGTCTTGTTCTTCCTCTCTTGTTACTAAGTGCAGATGCTTTTATAGCAAAGAGCGCAGCGCATTTGCTGCGGGCGCGAGGCGGACGCCATTCTTCAAGGTATACGAATTTCGCCAAAACCGTCATTTTTTCGCACAAAAGCGTACTTAACGCAGCCGGAGTCGTTCATTTTTGAACGGCTTTTTTCTATTTGGGGGTATTGCTTTGAAGAGGAAGCAGCAGCGGTTTAAAGATCCGCCACGACAGCCGTCGAAGTGTAAGGACTGTATATGGGGCCGATGGGAAGGATCAACACAGTTTTGTGGCAGGGTGAGGTGTCAGAAGGAAAAACCTTCCTGAACGTCGAAATATGGAGTCGAAGGGAGGGAATACTATGAGCCAATTCGCGCCACAGCAATACAAGACGATTCGTATTCAATCCTTGCTTGATCCTTCACCAATTGCAGATTGGGAAAAAGAATTGAATCGTCAATACAATGATGGATGGAAGCTGCACAGTTTAATTCCTCAGGTTGATGAAAACGGGACATATTGCAACGTTGCCATTTTTGAGAGAAGAGAGCAGAAAGGGATTCCATTGACCAGAGCGGGTAATTAGCACCTTCGGGTGCTTTTTTTATGCCTTAAAATGGCCTTCTGTGAGCCGTTCTCAGCGCTAGTTCGTGGGAACGTCCGTTTGCAGGGACGAAGCAGGAGAAACGCAAAGAGGGGTGATTCTGTTGGTCTGCCGCCGTGTTTTCGCCAGCCCTAAGATGAAAAACCAACTCAACACAATATAGAAGCCAGCAGTGAATCTAACACTGTAGGCTTCTATTGTAAAAAATCAATTAATTTAGATATATAGGTCTACCATATTAGNAATATCTCCTAAATAATCATTTTCTTCTACAGTGAAGGGGGTTTTACTAAGAGTAACTAGCCCGCTACTTGAAACTGTGAGATTATTATAGGTTCCTTGGAGTATAAGATACTGATATCCTGGTCCATAACCTAATTGATAAGTTCCACCAGGTTTAAGGTAAATTGAATATTCTAACGATTTTGCCTCAGCAGTAGTGGTGAGAAGTGGTGAGTTAGAGAAAAATAGGCCAAGCGACAACAATAGGGCAGTGCATGTTGCTAGTACTAGTTTTTTCATAAGAACTAACCTCCTTCATATTTGTTTGATAATATTACTGATAATTCCAAGTTTTGTAAGTGATAAACATCATGTATTTTAATAATTTTCCTGTATCAAATTTCATTACAGGGGGTTCTGGATAATGATTATTAAGACGATATCAATCGACCGTATCAACGCTGCCGCTTATAACCCTCGGGCCAATCTTAAACCTGGAGATCCCGAGTATGAGAAGCTCCGTCGCAGTTTGAACGAGTTTGGCTACGTTGACCCGATCGTCTGGAACGAGCAGACCGGCAACATGGTCGGAGGGCATCAGCGGTACAAGGTGCTGGTTAACGAGCAGGGATGCACGGAGCTGGCCGTCAGCGTTGTTGATCTTGACCCGGAGCGGGAGCGGCTACTTAACCTGGCTCTGAACAAGGTATCGGGACGCTGGGACGATGAAGCGCTGGCCCGGCTGCTGGGTGAACTGCAGCAAGGAAGCTTGGACATATCTTTGTCCGGCTTTGATGCGGATGAGATTGATGAGCTGATTGCAGAGTTTACAGTTCCGGATGAAGTGGAAATCGACTCTCAGGTGGTCGAGGATGATTTCGATGTACGGCATGCACTCCTGGGAATCGATGAGCCAGAGACGTGCCGGGGCGATATTTGGCAGCTCGGGCCGCATCTGCTGATGTGCGGCGACTCAACAGATGAAGCAGACGTCAGCCGGCTTATGGACGGCGCTCTGGCTGCGCTTATAGTGACGGACCCGCCGTATAATGTAGCCATAGAGAGTGATTCTGCCAGGCTGGCCGCCGATGGACGCAACAGCATATTGAATGACGACATGCCCGCAGAGGAATTTGCGGGCTTTTTGCATGCCATCTTCGAGAGATACGCCGCCATCATGGACCAGGCTGCCGCGATCTACGTCTTCCACCCGTCGTCATATCAGCGGGAGTTCGAGGACGCTATGAACGCCGCCGGCATCGAAGTCCGGACGCAGTGCATCTGGGTCAAGAACGCAGCTACCTTCGGCTGGGCGCAGTATCGCTTCAAACATGAACCTGTCTTCTATGCTTATTTGAAAGGGAAAGCCCCTGCTTGGTACGGCGACCGCAGGCAGACAACGGTATGGCGTGCGGGCCTTCCAGCGGAGAAGCCGCTTCTTGAGACAGTCTGGGAGATCAGCCGCGGGGATGTCACCAAATACGTCCATCCGACGCAGAAGCCGCTTGAGCTGCTAGCCATTCCCATTCAGAACAGTAGCCGGCGCGGTGATATCACTGTTGATCTCTTCGGCGGCAGCGGCTCCACGCTTATGACTTGCGACCAACTCGGCCGAATATGCCGGACGATGGAACTGGACCCTGTTTTTTGCGACGTTATTAAGAAGCGGTATCAAGCGGCCACCGGAACCGAGCCGGTATTAATCGGTCGAGCTCATCCCGTAGCATAAGAAAAAGGAGGACGCGCTAACGTCCTCCCCATCATCCAGGGTATCCCCCGGCTGAGACAGCGGCGCGCCACGCGTGGCATTATCGGACATCCGCTGTCTCGTTTCCAATACTACATGGAAGCTGAGGGGAACACAATGGGAACACCAGATGAAAATTTGATCCGGCAGCATGAGCTTGAAGTCATGGCTGGCATCCTGGAGAGTAAGGAACAATACCGAAAAATCGTGAAGGCTGGAATAGCACGCTGGGTTAAGGACTTTCAGGATGGGCGGATTGAGATTAAGACTGTCGACGACTTGAAGAAGCTGATCGAGATTGATATTGAGTTGCAGAAGGAAGACATCTAAGCTCATACAAACCGATTATTTAGATCTTTTATGTATATCGTATTAATCAGAAGATAACTCCTTAAAAATTTCATCTGCTATTAACATGTGCTTATTAATTAGCGCATCACTTTTTTGATTGGAGAAATTAAATATTTGTAGGTTCACAGT
>NZ_JAHCMB010000001.1 GCF_019904155.1 Paenibacillus sinensis | reverse complement strand
TTTTGTAAGTTTTTTTCGGAAAAGTGTTTAATACTCTCGATCGATTCAACTTGGATATAGTGATCGGATAGATGATATCCCATTTGTCCACGATATCATATTGCTTCTAAATGCATAGGTGCATTATTCTTCGCTACCTTGGAATTAAACGTCCGCAGAGCCATCGACCAGTCTTATTCACTTCTGCCGATAGTACCTTTCCGTAAAAAATGCCCCGAATGATATAAACGCCAAGAACCGACTGGCTCGGACACGTCGAGGTTCATAAGTTGGTATCCCATTATGCTGTAAATACGTTCCGAATCTTCGGGCATTATCCTGGTTCCTAATAGTAGCCCCATTGTTCAGCGTACTGTCGCTTTCATTTTTCAGGTCTTCGCTGACAAGGAAGTTCGCAAATATTCGGCACTCGAATGTCAAAACCATTCTTATGTCTGATTAAGCGAGTGGCAAAGCAACATCAAGCGCATGTAATGGAATAAGCCTCCCAGGCCCCAGGGCTATGTGTTGGCTTGTTTATTATGAAGATACTGTTATGCTTCCTTTGATCCTTCATCGACTCCCATCGCAATCAGATTCGCGATATACGTTATCCAATAGTTCCCGCTGAAAAACTCTCCACTGAAGACATAACATTTTCCCCAAAATCAGTGAACCCGCTCCTTACTTGTGACAATATATAAATGAGTGGCCATTCAGAAAGGAGAAAATACTTGAATAACGAGGATCTAATTGAACTCGTAAAGCTGCATGGCAAATCGATTTACGGTTTCTGCTACAAGCTGACGGGGAATAAAGAGGAAACTGACGAACTATATCAGGAGACTTTTCTGAGAGCAGTGGAGTTGCGATTCAAGATGAATGCATCCCACAATCCGAAAGCCTATCTCCTATCCATCGCCGTCCGGGTATACAAGAATCACCATCGTAAGCTGTCCCGAAGGAAAAGAATCGCTCCTATAGAGGAACTTGACGAGGATTCGGCTCCGTTCCGTTTGTTTCCATTCGAAACATCACCGGAGGATGCTGTTCTAATGTTAGAGAGGCGTGCCCTGATTCAGCAAATCGTTCACCAGTTGGACGACAAACTGAAGATCCCTCTTTATATGTATTATACGGCAGACATGACCGTAGAAGAGATTGCTCACGCGCTAAGCATTCCTACGGGAACGGTGAAGAGCAGAATGCATAAGGCCCGTCAGGTGATCAAAAAAGCATTGGAGGTTGAATTCCTGTGAAGAACGAGGATTGGGAACAATTACTCAGACAATCTCTAGCTCCTACGGTGGAACCTGAGGAACAATTGAATCAAAGCATCATTCATCAAATAGAGAAGCATCGCCAAGAGAAACCAAAATACAAGAAAAGATTGTCGGCGACCTTGCTTGCTGCTGCCTTACTACTAGCCCTTTCGGTATCTGCCTATGCAGCGACAAAGCTTTTAACCGCCAACCAAGTCGCCGTGCAATTCGGAGATCGATTATTGGCGGATGCATTCGCCAGTGCGGACGCACTTCGAATTGATCAATCGCAAAATTCCGGGGACTACCATTTTACGCTACATGGCCTCGTATCGGGATCTGGTCTTAGCGAATTCCCTAATGCATCGGAGCAGATCTTCCCCGATAGAACTTATGCCGTTGTTTCGATATCTAGACAGGATGGCAAGCCAATGCCGGATGTCACTGACCCCGAATATGGCAAAGATCCATTCTTTGTCTCGCCGTTGATCAAAGGCTTAGAACCTTGGAAATTTAACATCGTCACAATGAACGGCTCTTACAGTGAGGATGTTATTAATGGGGTTATGTATAGACTAATCGCATGCGACCAAATCGAGATTTTTGCCGATAAAGGAGTATATCTCGCAATCAGCAGCGGGAGCCCGTTCTATGACAACAGAGCCTTTGCGTATGACGCGGCGACTGGCGAGATACACGCTAACGAAGACTATCCCGGTGCCGCAGTATTGTTCGATCTTCCGCTCGATCCTTCCAAAGCGGACCCTGTCAAGGCAAAGGCTTATATGGAGGAGCAAACTAAGGAGAAAGAAAGCGACGCTGATGCAGAGCAGCCGCAGTGGGTAACCTCGATGGAAGAATTGCGTGCCAAAGTGCGCAGAGGCGAGTCGATTGGGGATGCGATACCAGAATCCATCCAGGAGGTAGAATACGACGCTTCGGGGAATATCAAATACGTCTATGAGGGCCAGGAGTATACCACACCTCCCAAACAAATATTTAAGGAGGGGGCTATCGGATTTTCGGATCACTTCTCCATAGTTGTCGATGTAGAAAACGATGTCCACAAAGCGCTACTATTCGACAGAGACGAGAACGGCGTGATTACGGGCAGGCTCGTTGTATTGGATTCATCCGTAAATCTTGAAGTCAAATAATTTGGGTCAATCGAACATTGCTGGCAAGAAAAGACGGGAAGGAAACGTAGCCGCTAGTCGTGAATGGAATCGGTGCCTTTTCTGGAAGAAATGAAACGTGAGGCGAGCAGCTATACGTTGGGGCAATTGCATATGGAAGGCCACCTTTGTTTATCTTTCGAAGATGGCCTTTCATGCCGATTTATTACTGATTCCCATGTTTTCAAATTCATCTCGTAAAAAACAGATCACATGATTATTACTCACATACGCATACAAATTCAACGTCGGAGGATTCTCAATTCCCCCCTCATACGCAGATATGCCACATGTCGTCAGTAAAAAAACGTTAATGTTCTGAAAACGTGTGCTGACTTACCCTAAATACGCTTCACTAACTCGAAATAAACCCCNAAAGCTATTGTAAACCTCATTATTATTTTCATGACGCTTCCTCTATTTCTTATTGATATCCATGAGGATTCCTGACGCAAATATAATTTCTGAAACAATGCCTGAGAAAGGTTAGTAAATAATATTAATCATCTTTACTCCCTTTTTGAGGAAGTTGGATTCCTCCATTGTATCGGATGCCAATGCTTCTTCCTCCTTTATGTTTTCCCCAAAGAACTGCCATTTGTCAGCGATCGACTCTAAAAAGCTAATGAATTGTTCATCTGTTACATATCGTAAAAAACTATTTCCTTCCTTCATCAGTCTAACCATTAGCTATGAGTGTTAAGAAAGGGGAGTTACGAAGAGTAATGCGACTTCACAGCAAAAAATTAAAAGAAGCGCAGTTCAGCGAAAAGATCGGTCTCATCCGGGATAAGCTATATCGCCTCGCCTACTGCTATGTGAAAAATGAGCAAGAAGCGCTGGACATCGTATCCGAAGCAACTTACAAAGGTTACCTCGCTTATGGCAGGCTGCAGCCCATGACCTATTTTGATACCTGGATGTCGCGTATTGTGATTAACACAGCTATCGATCATTTGCGCCGCAACAAGCGGATGACCTATATCGAGGATCAGCAGGGTAGAGAACTCGCGGCTCCTGCGCAGGGAGCAACCCTGGAAGAAAAAATGGACTTATATGATGCACTGGACCGACTCGCGCCGGAAGAGAAAACCTATATTATTTTGAAATTCTTTGTGAGTCTTTCCTTTAAGGAAATGGCTCAGGTTCTTTCTCTGTCGGAAAATACAGTCAAAACCAGATTTTATCGGATTATAAAAAAACTTAAAAATGATTTGCTCGAGGGAGAGGTTGAACACGTATGATGGGAAAAGATCGTTACGATAATATAAAAGTTCCTGACGAGCTCGCCAGCGTCATTCATCATGCTCAGAAGAGAGCAGCCGCCCGCAAGCACTCGCTTCGAGTAATGCGCTTCGCTTCTGTTCTTGTAGCATGTGTAGTGCTTCTCTTCGTCGTTAACATCCCGAGTGTAGCAAATGCCATGACCAAAATACCTGTAGTGGGGAAGATTGTTCAGGTCCTGCAATTTGGCGAAGGGGGCGAGATTACAGACGGCGCGAGTGTTGGTACGGAAGCAGCGGAGAATACACTTAAAATTCATTTTAGTTCCGGGAATGAGCCTGCTGCCAATGTACCTTTCTATACAGTTGAGCAGAAAAGTGCACCTAACCGCCTAATCTTTACGTTCAATGGCACCCGCCAATTTGATTATGACACGATCGAAAAAGATTTGCTTACCCTTCCCCTGGTGAAGGATGTTTATCGAAATATTATTTTGGATGACTCGGCCATGCGTTTCGTTGTTGAACTGAAAGATGGTGTAGAGCATTCCATATCTGAATATAAAGATCCCGGGTATCTTGAATTGAAGCTGACTCCAACCAAAGAATCGGCGCCGCCTCATGAGGTATTTTCTATTCGGACGGAAGAAATGTTGCCAGGTGAGGAAATGGGTATGCTCGAAGAGCAATATCCTGAAGAGGACATCTCTTTTATAAAAACAGCCTCCGGTCAATTTATCGCGGTCATTGGTGAATATGATACGGCTGAAGAGGCCAAGAACAAGCTCAACGAAATTTCAAAACATGAGTCCTATAACGGCGAATTTTTTGTAGACAGCTGGATGAACAACGAAAGCCCGAAGTGATAAGATAGTCGAGAAAGAGGGGGGCTAGTCTTAGCCCTTATTGAAAATTCATCAGGACACGCAGCTTATACAGTCCCCCCACTTTTTCGAATATTGCCCAATCCCCAATAAAATCAGCAGCTGGCTCTTCGGATGCAATACTTTTTGTTAGCACAACGTAATGATCTTTCAATATAAACACTTGGGGAATATATTGATTATTTAAGCGAATTAGTTTGCTGCAAGTCTGATAAATACCTTCAAGCTTTGTCT
>NZ_JAHCMB010000026.1 GCF_019904155.1 Paenibacillus sinensis | reverse complement strand
CACCAAGCACACATGTCGATCCTGCTCTAAACATGAGGGGTGCCCCAAGCAGCCATTTCATGGCTTTTGGGACACCCCCGTTTCGTTCAGGCACAGGCTGTTCTGTTGTCTGCCCCGATACTAAAAACCATGAAAAGCGGTCGTCACCAATTGGCGGACATAGTCATCGTCCAGTTTCTCTCCGGTCAGAAGCATCCGATAAAAGATCGGTCCGTAGATGAGGTCCAGCGCAATCGCGATATCGAGTCCTTCCTTCAGTTCTCCCCGCTCCGCCCCTCTCTCCAGAAGCTTGCGGGCATCGCGCCGCCGGGGCTGGAAGTACCGTGTGCGATACGCTTCAGCGATGGCCGGATCGGACTGTCCTTCCCCGATAATCTCCGCAAGCATCTTCCCTTCGCGGCTGGTCATAAATCTGGCGAAGTTGGTTGCATGGAGAAGAACATCTTCATATACGCTACCCGTGTCCGGCAAAGGCATTCTTTCTGTGGCAGCGGAGAGAAATCCATCGATTACGACCGCCGCCTTATTGGGCCACCATTTATATATTGTAGCTTTACTGACTCCGGCCCGCTCCGCGATCTTCTCGACCGTAACCGAACCGAAGCCTTCCTCCTGCAGCAGGTCGTATGAAGCAGACAGAATCGACTGCTGTGTCTCCATGTTTCTCGGGCGTCCTCTCTTGGTGTTCATTTGAATCCTCCCTTATATAACCCTTTAAAAAACCATACGTTTATTATACTAAAAAAATAGGCAGCGAAAAATGAAAAAGCCTATTTACAAAACGGTACGTTCAGTATATTATTAACTCATGAATTAGTGAACTAAACGTTCAGTATTTATTTCAAAGGATTGAGATCCACTCATGGACCAGCCAATCCAATCCAAGGAGGATAACCATGAAAATCGAGCATGCGGTAGAGGTAAAGGAAGCTTCCCTCTCGAACGGAATGACCGTACTGCTGGCCGCCGCCTGCGGCCTGATCGTCGCCAATCTGTATTATGCCCAGACTCTTGTAGGACCTATCAGCAGTGCTACCGGGCTGCCGTCTTCGGCAGCGGGACTAATCGTCACCATCACCCAGATCGGCTATGTACTCGGACTGCTGTTCATCGTACCACTCAGTGATCTGTTGGAGAACCGCCGTCTTGCCTCCGCGGCTCTCGTCGTTGCCGGCATCGCGCTGCTGGCCGCCGCCTTCGCCCGCGGTTCCGTGATGTTCCTTACCGCGGCGCTCTTCATCGGCCTTGGCTCAGTGGTCGCCCAGATTCTTGTTCCCTTCGCCACATATATGTCGTCTGAGTCGCAGCGCGGCCGGGTGGTCGGCAATGTGATGAGCGGCCTTCTGCTGGGCATCATGCTCGCCCGTCCCGTCGCCAGCTTTATTGCCAGCTATTTCGGTTGGCAGGCGGTGTTCGCCTTCTCTGCGGTCGTAATCATGCTTCTCGCAGCTCTTCTGTCCCGCATTCTGCCTGAACGAAAACCCGCTCCAACCGTGCGGTACGGCAAATTGATCGCTTCGCTGGGCAGCCTTCTTCGCCACACGCCTGTCCTGCGCCGCCGGGCTTTCTATCAAGCATGTCTGTTCGGAGCCTTCAGCCTGTTCTGGACGGCAGTTCCTCTTCGGCTGGCACATGATTTCGGAATGTCCCAACAAGGTATCGCCTGGTTCGCACTCGTCGGCGTCGGCGGAGCAATTGCGGCTCCGATCGCCGGCAGACTGGCGGACAAAGGGCTGACAAAACTGATGACAGGGATTGCCTTCATCCTCGCATCGCTGTGCTTCTTTCTGACGCTGGTCATTCCCGGACATTCAACGGGCTCGCTCATCCTGCTCTGTGTATCCGCGATTGGACTCGATATGGCTGTATCCGGCAATCTGGTGCTTGGACAGCGGGCGATTTACACCTTGGGAAGCGAAGCCAGAGGACGGCTTAACGGATTGTTCATGGCGATCTTCTTCATTGGAGGCGCGATCGGCTCATCCTTGGCAGGCTGGTCTTATTCCACGGGCGGCTGGCATTTGACGGCGCTTATCGGTCTGGCGCTGCCGCTCATCGCACTGTTGTATTACTTCACCGAGAGAAAAGGCCAATAAGCAGAAGCTGAAGAGAGTGTTCCACCGGATTAAGAAGGGCCGTGCAAGCTGCAAATTGAGCAGCTTGCACGGCCCTTCTTCACGTCTATAGGCAACGCCCCAAAAGACAAGATATCGGAAAGCGTAATCGAAATGCCGGACAAACCATATATATGTATAGCCTTGATTGTCCGATCAAGAGCATTTCGCCATTCATCTGAAGACGTAAAAGGAGAATCCCGATGAAAAAAATACCCGTAATCATTATCAGCGGCTTCCTGGGCAGCGGCAAAACGACACTGCTTGTCGAGCTGATTCAAGTTCTGCAAGCCCGGAAGATCAAGCCGGCGATCCTGATGAACGAATTGGGCAAAGCCGATGTGGACGGTCTGATTCTATCTGAAGCCGCCGAGGGGCTTCCCATGGAAAAGCTGTTTGACGGCTGCATCTGCTGCAGCAAAAAGAGTGAAATCTCCGGTTCTCTCAAGAGCCTGCTGGCGTTGGCTCCCGATGTGGTTCTGGTTGAGCTGACCGGAGTAGCGAATCCGGAGGAGGTCGTCGATGCCATGGCTGAGCCCGAACTGCTTGACCGGATTGTTCTGCATAAAGTCATCACTGTGATCGATGCGGAAAATGTACTGGAATACGGCAGCATCTTCTCTTCCGACAAACAGCTCGTCCACACGCTCCGCCGGCAGCTGGAAGTCGCGGACATAATCCTTGTGAACAAGCAGGACCTCATATCCCGTTCCCAATTGTCCAAAGTAGACCGCTTTATAATCAAGCACAACGGTCAAGCCCTCGTAATCCATACAACCTTTGGAAAATGCAATCCGGACCTCCTCCTCGATGGAATCGAGCCTTTGTATATTCCGGCGGAGACACCCAGCCGGTTCAAAGTCATCCCCGCCGGGCACCGCCATCCTCACGATGCAGATTCTGATGCGTCCTTGGAACGGAGGCAGACTTCATTCTCCCGTATCCAAAGCCTCCTAATCCCGATTAGCGGACAGAAGCCGCTTTCCTTGCGCAAGCTGGCCAAGTGGCTGAACGCCAAGGGACAGCGGGTGCTTCGCGCTAAAGGCTATGTTCCGCTGGAGGGCTCGGCCCACACTTCGTTGATCCAGTTCTCGGGAAGACAGCTTCACCATGAGCATGCAGCGTACAAGGGCGCTTATTATTTGGTCATTATCGGCTTCGAGCTTGACGAGACTTCCCTGTTGAAGGATTGGCGGACCAGCGTCATCATTTAACTCCAAATTGCATACCCGCATCGGGTCCGAGGATTTAAGCTAGTGATCTGCATATCAGTCTCAAATCCGTAATGATTCTGATTAATTTACAATCGAAGCGTCATTTGTCGGTACTCCGGGCATAGAATGGGTATATACCAACTCTATCAGAGGAGGCTAACGATGAAAGCTTCGATGCTTTACAAGATTCCGCCTTTTATCCTTCCCGTAATACTGTTCGTGCCTGCTCTGACGGTCAGGCTTCACGGCAAATCCGGACTTCTCGCCAATCCGCAATTACAGCAGATCAAGACGATCTTTGTAGCGATTATCCTGGAAGCCCTGCCTTTCATTTTATTAAGCGTACTCTTGTCGTCACTTGTTCAAGTATTCCTGAAAGATGAGTGGATCGGCCGCCTGAACCCGAAGAATCCGCTTGTTGGCGTACTGCTGGCTTCCTCGCTGGGCATCGTTCTGCCCATGTGCGAATGCGGCATGATTCCCGTCGTAAGGAGATTAATGGTAAAAGGGATGCCCGCGTATATCGCGGTTACCTTTATTCTCAGCGGTCCGATCCTGAATCCGGTCGTCCTGACATCTACCCTTGTTGCGTTCCGCTCGCATCCCGAAATCGTGTGGAGCCGGATGGGACTGGCCTTTGCCGTTTCGATATTGACTGGCTTGATTGTGTACGGGCTGTTCCCGAAGAAACCGCTCAAGCAATCTTTGACTGCTTTCAGGCTCCGGAGCGGAAACGCGTCCTCACATGAGCACCCCCAATCATGGGAAGGCTTCTTCGTCCATGCCGGGAATGAATTGATCGAGATGAGCAAGTATTTAGCGCTCGGCGCTTTCGTAACCGCCTGTATTCAAACCTTCATCCCCCGTGACCAGCTGTTTGCTCTGGGGAACGGCTCCGTCTCATCCTATTTCTTCATGATGGGGTTCGCCTTCGTCTTGTCGCTATGCTCGACCTCCGACGCTTTCGTCGCATCCGCGTTCACGCATACCTTTTCGGCTGGTCCGCTTATTGCCTTTCTGGTGCTGGGACCAATGCTGGATTTCAAAAGCTTGCTTATGCTGCTCGCGACGTTCAAGTCCAGATTTGTCATCTGCCTCAGTGTGCTGCTTGTGATCCTGATTCTCCTCGGTTCCGTTGCCATCAATTTTATAATCTGAAGCCTGGATTTCTGGAAAGGAGCTGTCAGAATCAATGGCCTTTACCTGGAGAATTCGAAGCCATTATCTCCTCCGCGCCCTGCTGCTTGCCGCTCTGTCCTTCTATATCATTCACCTGAACGCATCGGATTCCTTGCACTATTATTTGGCTCCCCGGATGCAGAAGCTGCTGCTGCTATGCCCTGTGCCCCTTCTTTTTATCACGTTTGGGATGCTGTGGCATGCCCTGACAGGAAGCACGGATCAGCTATGCGACTGCGAACACCCGCTGCCCGAAGGCTTGCTGAAGAACGTAACCGTCTACGGTCTGTTCGCGCTGCCGCTACTATTCGGTCTTGCATTGCCCGATCAGGCGCTTGGCAGTGATATGGCTCTTAAAAAAGGAATCGTATACTCCATATCCGATTTCGAGCTGCGGCGCAAACCGGAATCTGTGAACCAGGCAACTGGAACAGCCGCCGAAACGATGGCCGCGCTACAGCAATCGGGGACAACCAAGCCTGAATCAAGCGATCCAAACAAGCTGTTCGTTGCAAAAGATATATATGGCGTGGAATTCGCCGAACTGGCCAAGCGGCTCTACGCGCTGCCGTTGATCCAGGTTGACCCGTCCATCTACTCGGAAACCATCGGCGCCATCGATATGTACAAGCAGAGCTTTGTGAATAAACCGATCACCCTGCAAGGCTTTGTCACCCGGCAGAAAGGCATGGATGCGAACAGGTTTGCAATCAGCCGGTTTTTAGTCATGTGCTGCACTGCCGATGCGGTTCCGTTCGGGACAGTTGTTCATAGCCAAGCGGCCTCCTCTCTCAAGAATGATACATGGGTCCGGATTGATGGAACGATCAAGACCGGTACGGTTAACGGAAAGGAAGTATTGCAGATCGAAGCCAAACAGATCCAAGTGATCAAGCAACCGGAGTCTCCTTACATTTATACCAATCCCGATTCAGTGGCCGAATTTGACAAACTGTATTCGCATGGTAAATAGCAGGCCGCCGCTTCATCATCTCTTCTATAGAAAAAAACAGAAAAAGGCGCCATTGGGTGGCGCCCGTAACGTTATCTCGTATGCGTCAGATTACCAGCTTGCTTTGGTCACACCGGGAATTTGACCTTTGTGAGCCAATTCGCGAAATACAATCCGGGATACCTTAAACTTGCTGATATATCCTCTCGGCCGTCCTGTAACCGAGCAGCGGTTATGCTGACGGGTTGGCGACGAATCACGGGGCAGCTTCTGCAATGCTGCATAATCCCCTTGCTCTTTCAACTCTCTGCGCTTATTCGCGTATTTGTCAACCAGAGCTTGACGCTTCTGCTCTTTAACGATCTTCGATTTCTTGGCCATGAGTCTTCCCTCCCTTCTAGTGCTACTCGTTCAGCGCTGCCTTTAAAGCTTCCAGATTTTGATGCATGACTCCGATATAATCAAGACCGGCGGCGACTTCATCGTCCGTCAAGCCTTCAATCGGATTCAGCACTGCGGACTTGGCTCCGATCTCCTTGGCGATCGTGTCGGCAACTTTGGAGGATACCAGCGTCTCGAAAAAGATCGTCTTCACGTTATGCTCCTTCGCAAACTTGACAATATCGGCCATTTGGGCGGCCGACGGCTCCTGTTCAGGGGACAGACCGGCGATCGGAACCTGCGTCAGTCCATACTCCCGGGCCAGATAGCCAAAAGCGGCATGCTGTGTAATGAAGTCCTTGCGTTTGCTGTCTCTAGTGGCTTCGGCATATTCTTTGTCAAGAGCTTCCAGCTCGGATACATAGGCGTCGGCATTAGCCTTAAACTGCTCTTTGTATTGCGGGGCCGCTTCGGACAGCCCCTGCTCGATATTGCGGACCTCCTGGATCGCCAGC
This sequence comes from Paenibacillus sinensis, assembly GCF_019904155.1. Classification (GTDB taxonomy): domain Bacteria; phylum Bacillota; class Bacilli; order Paenibacillales; family Paenibacillaceae; genus Paenibacillus_AQ; species Paenibacillus_AQ sinensis. The sequence goes on along the minus strand of NZ_JAHCMB010000026.1, from coordinate 196,366 downwards.
GCCGGGGACAGCCATACATGCGGGTCCAGGCCTCCATGGTCATGATCATGTCCGCTCTCTTCATGCGCTCCTTCTTCATGGGCATGTTCACCGTCATCATGGGCTTCTTCGCCATGCTCGGACTCTTCTTCCGCGCCTTCCATAATATCGATTCCATGGCTGGCCTCGATGCTCTTCAGTCCGGTTCCCGTGGCGCTGTCCCGCACCTGATCCACCCAGCCCTCCATGCCCGCTCCATTATAAATGAGCACGTCGGCCTTGCTGATGGAAGCCATATCCTGGGCTGTCGGCTCCCAATCATGCGGCTCCATTCCGGCCGGAACGAGATTTTCCACATGAGCGAGATCTCCTGCAACATGACGCGTGAAATCATACATCGGATAGAAGCTCGTCTTGATCTCCAACGTTTCCTTTACCGGCGTAGTGGGAGATGCTCCCGGCGCTGCCGACTCGCTGTTATTTGCCGAAGTGTTATTCCCCGTACCGGCATTCGAGCCGCAGCCCGCCGCAATCAGCATCATTGATAAGGACAAAACCGTTAAACTACGATTCCAGCATTTCATGTTTCATGAACTCCTTTTTTTGAAAATGTTTTTTGGTGCTCCGCCGCCCATGCATCCGCAGCATTTTTTGCAGCAGCAGGGTAGTCAACAGAAATACAAGCAGAACAAGCGCAATCGTTCCTCCAGGCGGCGTATCGATATAATAGGAAAGAGTCAAGCCGGAAAAAACGCCGGCCCATCCGGTACCGATGGATATCAGAATCGCTGCCGTGAACCCGGAAGCAATCCGCAGAGCCAGTGAAGCCGGCAGGACGATTAGCGCTGAAACCAACAGCACGCCCACAACGGGCATGGCGACAGCGACCGTCATTCCGGTTAACACGGCGAAAGAGAACGACAACAGCTTGGTATGACCACCGGTAATGACAGCCGTCTCCTCGTCAAAGGTCAGAATATACAGCGGGCGCCGCAGGATCACAAAATAAAGCAGCCCGAGGAATGTAACAATGGCCATAAGCAGCAATTGAGTATCGCTAACCGCAACAATGGAACCGAAGAGATAGGAACTGAAGCTTTTGCTCCAGTTCTGCTTCAAGCTCATCAAGACAACGGCGAGCGCCAATCCCGAAGTCATAATGATGGCTACCGGCAGTTCACTGTATGTACGATAGGAGCGTCGCAGCTGCTCGATGACAATTCCTCCGGCAACAGCTATCGCGAACCCGCCCAGAGCGGGATCAATATGTACAACCGAGCCAAGGGCAACCCCGGCAAGGGATACATGGGACAGCGTATCCGCCATTAACGCCTGACGGCGAAGCATCAGGTAAACTCCAAGCAGCGGAGCAATCACACCGATCATCGCTCCTGCCCAAAAGGCGCGCTGCATGAATTCGTAACCGAACATCGCCATCCCTCCTCCTTCCGCTCCAGCTGAATCAGGGTATCCAGATACTTTGCCGTCTCACCAAGCTCATGCGTGACCATAATGACCGTCCGCCCCCGCTGCGATACCTCATATCTGAACAGCTCGTACAGCTGTGACCGGCCCGCCGAATCCAGTCCGGTAACAGGCTCATCCAATACGAGCACCTCAGGCTCCTGAGCCAGCGCGCGGGCGATGCAGACACGCTGTTTCTGACCGCCCGACAGTTCTCCAACCTTACGGTTGCGATACTCCCACATGTCCACCTGATTCAGACTTCGCTCAACAACCATCCGGTGTTCGTCATTGAAACGGCCGAATGCTCCCAGTCGGGAATAACATCCCGAACGGACCAGCTCGATCACCTTGCTTGGAAAGCCCGCATTGAATGAAGATACTTGCTGCGGAACATAGCCTACAACCATCTTTGTCCCGTCTTTCCGTGAGCCGTTAAACGCAACTGAACCGCTCCAGGGCTTGAGCAGCCCCAGCATCAGCTTCAGCAAAGTCGATTTGGACGTTCCGTTCGAGCCCGTGATCCCGATAAATTGTCCGGCATGGATATCCAGCGAGAGGCTTTCGATAACCGGCTCATTCCCATACCCAAAGACAACATCACGCATGGACGATAGAATCACATCAATCTCTTCCTTTAATCGTAATTATTACGCTTTTACCCCACACACTATATCGTAATAATTACGATTTGTAAACCCCGAACATCGTAAAATCCCGCAAATCAAAAAAACTCCTGACTTGTCTTAAGGACAAATTCAGGAGCCGCAAGGCAATCTGATTTTATGCTTCGGTATTCAGCGAATCGTTCAAATTAGTTCCTCACGTTTAGTTAAATATCGGAATAGAATGCAGCCGCAGACGGCACATAGAAGAGCGCATAAACCAATAAATCCATAACCCGCTTGCAGACCGCGCAGCAAACCGGTAGGGTCACTATTACCATAAATCTTTTTTACCGTTTCGATGACAAATCCGATCACATAGTTGCCAATAACACTGCCAAGCCCCATCAATGTAACGGTAAAAGTTATCGCAGTATCACTTCCACGCGGATAGCGTTTGGCAATAAAAGCCATGACGGTCGGATAAATCATTGCAATCCCGATCCCCGCCGCTGCAAAAAGTAAAGACCATCTTTCCCCTCCAACAATAGCAGCAAATGTGCATATCGCAGACGAGCCCGAGAAAATGATGAGAGAAAGCGTAAATCCAATTTTATCTGTCACCGGTCCCAGCAAGAGCCTGGCAACAGCAAAGAGAAGGAAAAATACGGACAACAAGCCGGAAGCCTTGACTGTGTCCCAGTGGTACGCTTTTTCCAGAAAATTCACCAGCCAGCCGCCTACAGCCATCTCCGATACAACCCCAAACGAGAGAATCAGCACCAGCCACCACAACGCCGGGTCACGCGTCAATTCTGTAAAAGAAGTACGGTTCTCGCTTGGAAGATCATCCCCGGGAAATGAACTGCGCAATGCAGTCAAAATCGGAAGCAAGGATAAAGCGAGCATGACCAGATACATTCCCCGCCAGTCCAGCGCATGGCCGAACACTTGAATTGACATAACGCCTGTGGCAATCAGCGGCGCAACCGTAGAGCTTAATCCATAGAAGAAATGAGATAGGTTCATCATCGTACCGACATTTTTCACAAAAATACGGGCACCCAGAATAGCCAGTGCAATCTCCAGCATTCCGTTACCGATATACATCAGGAAGTAAGAAGCTGCAAAAAACGGGTAGGTGTGCGATAGAAAAATAAACAGGCCTGAAATAAGCATGGATGCAAAGGACAGAATACTTGTGGCCTTGATCCCCCATTTTCGCACGAGAACGGCGGTAAACGAGCAGGCAATCAAATAGCCTAATGCGTTCAGGGACAGTAGACTCCCCAGCTGCTCTTCGTTCAAACCGAAGTCAAATTGAATCCGTGGAATTGCCGGGCCTTTTATATTCTCCGAGATCCCAAAAATGATAAACCCCAAAAAGATAGTGGCAAGCTGCATGGCATAAACTTTATTAATCTTGCTTAAGCGTAGTTTCAACCTTATTTCCTCCTGGATCTATGAGCAAGTAAGTGTTCGGGATCATCTTCGTTCTACCAATTGCAGACGATAGGTTAGACTCTCAAGCGTAAGTGTAATAATCCCGGTCATATATTCTTCTTGCGTATTATTTTTGATTAACAGAGTGGGCAAATGTTCCTTCGGAATATAACGCAAACAGCCGTTGACCATATCTTCAGACATGGAGGGATCGGTCAGATCGCCGGTGATGGCAATGGCAACCGGGTTGATGATCGTGATGATGGAAGACAGCAATTGAACCGCTACCGATACAAATTCCTCCTTATTATGCAATCGCTCCAATTGCTCTTCCCGGGTAAAGCCAAAGGGAAAGTATGAAATTTCACCCGCGAAATTCGTGGTCCCAGTTACAATTCGCCCGTTAACAATAAAGCCTGCTCCGGGAAAATGATTGTTGGGAAACGTCACCACGGCAAAGGTCTTATCTTCCTCCAGATTCTGCAAATTGTAGAAGCCGTAGACCGTTAAATTCATGTCATTCTCGATAATAATATCGATGTTGTATTTGTCCTCAAGCCGCGGACCCAAGGCTTCTCCCGCCAGCGGATCTACATCGCAAATCCCGATGACGCCATGATGGGCCACTCCCGGGATGCCGATTCCGATTGCTTTTATATTGTTGTACTTTTCAACGAATTCCCCGATCAAAGCATCAATCGTTGCGGCATCAATGTAACTTAGGCTGCGGATTCCCTCCTCCACCTTCTCGCCAATTAAATTTACGAGCGCATAGGTAATCGAATGCCGGCCCCCTTCGGTCTTCACCAATAAACAGAGAACATACGCATAGTCAGCGTTGAACATGTACTGTCTGGCCGGACGGCCGCCGCTGGATTCCTCCAGCTCCCGTTCAAGAACTTCCCCGCTCTCTACTAATTCGTTCAGAATCGTGCCGCAGGTAGCAACACTTAATCGCGTCATATTGGCAATCGATGCTTTCGTTCCTGTACCCACAGCCTTCAATGTATTTTTCACTAACTCCACATTGATTTTTTTGACCTGGAGTGTATTATGGGATTTAGGTATCACAGTATCCCCTCATTTGTCCTATTATTAAAACTCTTTTAATAAGTGAAATATAATAAGATTGAGTTCAAATGTCAAGCTGCCGTATAAAAAAAGCTCGCAATTGCCGAAGCAACTACGAGCCTCATTCATTTACAAGGTGGTACAGTCGGGAGGATTCAAACTTCAAAATCAAAGTAACTCCAGAGCTTTCAGCAAGGCGTATTCGCTTGATTTGGCGCCTTCCTGAGAATAATGTGCATTCGGAAACATTGGAGCCAAATGATGATATCCAGGGTACACATGTAATTCAACCAGGACACCGTCAAAGACCAGTTGTTTGGCAAATAGCAAGGCTTCATCTATGAAGAGATCAATGCTGCCAATACTTATATAGGTGGGCGGCAAGCCGGCCAGAGATTGTGCACGCGCAGGCGCGTAATACTCACTTACCCCCTCCTGACCAGGTTCATGCCCTAATACAGATTTCCATCCGAAATAATTGCTTCGCTTGGTCCACACAAACTCACCGGCATATGGATGTTCCGGCGAAATACTCGTACGGTCATCGAGCATTGGACTGCGCAGCCTTAAATGATGGATATCGAATTCCTTCTGATCCCGGATGTATAGGGCTAGACCCGCCGCCAGACCACTGCCGGCACTGCTGCCTGCAACAGCGACTTTTTGAGTATCGATCCCTAGTTCCCCGGCATGCTCAACACACCATTTCAGGCCCGAATAACAATCCTGCAATTGACTTGGCTGAATATGTTCTGGCGCCAGGCGATAATACACCGATACGCAGCAAAAACCATGTTGTGCAGCCAGCGACGCATTAGCTGAGCGATCGACGACCGGACTGCCCATTACCATTCCGCCGCCATGCAGGGAATAATATAACGGCAGCTTTTCATACCTGGGCTCACAGGGCTTAATCATTTCTATGCGAATATCTGGACCGCCAAAATAACTTGGCACCACCCGTTCTTCAAATGTGACAGGGAACATCTGTGTTACATCGACTTGCGGCAGCATTTTGGATTGATTCTCCCGTGATTCCATTAGCGCAGCTTCGGTTAGATCGCTTGTCGGGAATAAATCAATGGCATCGATAATCTCCTGATCGATCAGATGCCTGCTTCTGCTTATTTGTTCGTTCATAATTACTGTTTCCTCGCTTTCCTGGGGTCTAGTATTCCCCTGCTGGATCGGTTTCCTATTCATATTCTAAAGAGTGCAATAGGCTCTTAAAAATAAAAACAATGACTTAGAATCATTCTTTACATAAAAAAAGCACGGATGAAAAAATTTCATCCGCGCTTCATTCATGCTTCATCAGTCCATGTCTTCTACTTATGATGTGAATATACAATTCTCTTAATGGTATCAATCGAGAGGAAATATTCCTTGGCAAGCTGTTCAATACTGCTACTATTATGCTTAAAAGCATGTCTGATGGCAGCATTCCGATAATCATGCCACTGCCTTCCACCGCTTAAGCTTCCCCAGCTGTTATATTCCTTCTCCTGCTTAGGAATGTAAATAGTCTCTCCCTGAACATACTTCTGGATCTCGATGACCAGCTTTTCCGGCAGTATTTTTGCAGCGTTCGTATATTTCAATTTTGCCCGCTCCTTATTTTAGTTTTCAAATAAGGTGCAAAGCCAAACTATTAGAAAAGCTTGTTCAGCGTTTAACCATCATTTCGCCCCATGCAAAGTAACGCTTCCCCAATAATTGGCTTTGCATGAGTAGCAGCAGTGACAGACAATCTCAAGCGATTCTCCACCGGTAAAGCACCCCCTTCACTTTGCTAGTATAGCATATTTCCAGGTTAGTGCTCCCCTGTCTACGAATGAACAAGCGCCTGAATCGGAGCCAGAAATTGTCCGACGCCCTCAAGCCCTTCTGTCTCCAGCAAATTCAGAAGATGGCTGCCTATGATAGCGACATCGCATTTGCCAATCAGGAATTGGATGTCATCGATATGTTGGATTCCGAAACCAACACCAATTGGAACCGCTGAAGTCTGCCGAACGCGCGCCAGGAAAGCCGAAGTAGTATCGTCGAACATCGTTCTCGCGCCGGTTACGCCTTTACGCGCGACGCAGTACAGCATACCGCCGGTTTGCCCGGCGAGATAGGCTAGACGCTCATCTGGTGTGTACGGGGTCGCAAGCAAAATCGGGTCAACCCGGAAGTCACGGCAAGCTTGCAAATACAGCTCGCTTTCTTCCGGAAATGCATCCGGTACGATCAAGCCCTGGATGCCAATTGAAGCGCATTTCTCTACGAAACGCCTTACCCCGTATTGATACAGTACGTTGTAATAAGTCATGATGACAAATGGGATGTCATATTCACTGGAAACATGCTCTGCGAAGGCAAAACATTGATCCACCGTCGTCCCGCGCTCCAGCGCTGCCTGGTTCGCCAGCAAGAACGTCGGACCATCTGCAATCGGTTCAGAGAAGGGGATTTGCAATTCAACCATATCAACGCCGTTCTGTTGAAATAATCGAATCATTGCTTCGTTGGTTTCAAAATTTGGGTATCCAAGGATCTGGTGTGCCATTATGGAGATTTTTTTCATATTGGCTGTTCTTGAGAGCGATAAATGATGTCCATTCTTCATCCTGCATCCCCTCCGCGATATTAAAAATATCCTTATCTCCACGACCGGACATATTGATGATGACAATATCCTTCGCGGCAGTCTGTTCGATTTCACGAAATGCACCCGCAAATGCATGCGTGGATTCCAGCGCGGGAACAAGCCCTTCCTTCGTCAGCACCAGCTTCAATGCAGCAATCACTTCGTCATCTGTTGCAGCTTCAAATCTGACCCGTGACTTCTCGGCAAGGTCAGCCAAAATCGGTGATATTCCTGTATAGTCCAACCCTGCTGCAATACTGAATGTATCATGCATTTGACCGTCGTTATTTTGCAGGAACAACGATTTGTAGCCCTGCGCAATGCCATCTTTTCCTTGCCCGTATGCAATGCGTGAGGCATGCTGTCCGGATTGCCTGCCTTTCCCCCCAGCTTCAACACCGATAAGTTCAATATTTGGGTCCGTCATGAAGGCTTGAAATATTCCAAGCGCGTTCGAACCGCCACCCACACAGGCATAGATCCGGTCTGGCAGCCGGTGCTCGGCCTGCATGATTTGTTGTCTGGCTTCAATGCCAATAACGGATTGGAAATAGGCGACCATTGCCGGAAAAGGATGCGCGCCGGAAGCTGTACCCAGCACATAATGCGTATGCTCGAAAGAAGACACCCAATCGCGAAGGGCTTCATTGATCGCGTCCTTTAATGTCTGCGAACCATATTCGACCGGGACAACCGATGCGCCATATCGTTTCATCCAGAATACGTTCGCATATTGCCGCTCCATATCTTCTTTTCCCATATATATAGTCGCTTCAAGTCCCAGCCTGGCGGCCACGATTGCTGTGGCTACACCATGCTGTCCAGCACCTGTCTCGGCGATGAGCCGCGTCTTCTTCATCCGCTTCGCGAGCAAAGCCTGTCCAAGCGCATTGTTGATTTTGTGTGCGCCCGAGTGATTCAAATCTTCCCGTTTAATATAAAGCCTGGCCCGGCCAAAATGATTCGTCAATCGCTCCGCGTACGTAAGTGGAGTAGGACGGCCGGAGAAATCGGCAAGCTGGCTTACATAGTACTCCCAGAATGCAGCATCCTGCTTGATTTGCGTGAAATGCTCGTTCAATTCGGCAAATGCCGGATATAAAATTTCGGGTATAAATGAACCGCCGTACGAACCGAAATAGCCTTCCCGATGCATCACAACCATCCTTTCTTAAATGACCCGTTTGCTCTCCAGAGCAAGCACCGCTTGCGCCGTCGCGAGGTCAGTGACCAGAATATCAATCCACTGCCCATTCAGCGCTGCTGCGATTGCCTCTACCTTCTCCATTCCACCAGCAATTCCAATGACATTCGGGATACCCCGAAGATGCTGGGCAGAAATTCCGATCATTCTCCGGCTCGACTGATAAGGAATGATTCGCCCGTCACTTCCCAAAAAGGATGCACAAATATTCGAAACAGCCCCCAGATCCCGTACCTCCTGCAATTCATCAAGCCGGAAAGCTCCGGCCTGCATGATCGTTGCTTCCCCGGATACTTGCCCAATCCCGACAACCGCGATCGTGCAGCACTCCGCCTTCTGAAGAACCATCGCGATTTGCGGCTCTTTCTTCAGAAACTCGGCGGCTTCTTCCGAATCGACCACAGCGGGCGCATGAAGCAGCCAGTACTTGGACCGCAGCTTCTCGGCCATAGTGCTTGTATTGGCGTTCGCGTGCCAAGTTGCACCTTCGGCGCCATATCCGCCAACGAGCGATACGAATTGCAAATTGTTGCGGGAGTAGTATTCCGTTGCGCTTGCGAGCGATTGAACGGAGCGTCCTGCCATAATGCCGACTATGTCGTTATCTTTAACCATAGATTCCAACAACGCTGCACACGCTCTTCCGAGCTGCATCGTTCTTGTCACTTCGTCGTTGTCCTGCACTTCGACAATGAGGGCGTCACGAATGCCAAACTTCTCGACAAGTTGTCTTTCCACTTCCTGCTCCATCGAATACGGATTTCGGATCGAAATCTGTACGATCCCCTCCGTTCTCGCAGCAGTCAACATGCGGCTTACATGCGGACGGGAGATGCCTAAGCGCTGTGCGATGTCCTGCTGATTCAATCCTTCTTCGTAATACAACTGGCTAATCTTGACCAGCATTCGGATACGTTCATCATTAATATCCACCATCTCCCACCTGTCGTGAACATATGTACTTCACATGTAATTATGTACATAAATATATACGCATATCTTATTTTTGGCAATAGTGCTTGTTTCTCAGTAATATATTTTGACCATTAAAAACCGCTCGATGATGGAGGTGAGGATTTCCCTTGTTTCTATTATCGAGCGGTCTTATTTAATTTGGGGATATACACCGCGGCAAGTGGTCCGCATATAAGTGGTTATTCATGATCCAAACTATGTTCCTCCCCCCATGTACATAGGGCTTGCAGCACAGGCATCAAATTCAAGCCTTTAGGGGAAAGAGAATATTCCACTTTGGGCGGTACCTGTGGGTACTCTTTACGAACAATAAGATTGTTGCATTCCAACTGTTTTAATTGATTGCTCAACATTTTATGCGTAACATTCCCGAGCACTCTTTTTAATTCTCCATAACGCAGAACTTCCCGTTTCCACAACCAAAATAAAATATGCATGTTCCATTTGCCTTCGATCAATGACATCGCATAAGCAAACGGCTTAACATTTACCGTGTTGTCCGCTTCCATCTCATACTCTCCTTTTTGATAGTATCTATCTTAAAAGTGCATACTGTCCCTATATTATATAACAATTATATAATCATGTTGAAATCAAACAGAGGAACACTCTAAAAAGGAGAGTATGACATGAAACCAAATTTTTTTGAACCTTACCACTTCTCACCCAAAGGTCTTACGATAAAAAATCGTGTCGTCATGGCACCCATGACAACAATGTCCAGCTTTTTCGACGGCTCTATTTCAAATGATGAAGTGGATTATTATGCTGAACGGAGCGGAGGCCCAGGCATGATCATTACGGGTGTAGCTTACGTTACAGCAGAAGGCAAAGGATTTGAAGGTGAACTCTCCATTGCCCACGATTCCACCGTTCGGGGACTTTCCAAGATCGCAAAAGCAATCCAAAAAGATGGCACCAAAGCCATAATCCAAATTTTTCATGCAGGCCGCAAATCGAATTCCAAAATTCTTAGAGGGGTTCAGCCTACAAGCGCAAGTGCTATTGCAGCCGTACACCCAAAAGATTCCGAGCCCCCACGCGAATTGACAAACGAAGAAATTGAAGCGATCATTCACGACTTTGGCCAAGCTACTCGAAGAGCCATTCAAGCCGGATTTGACGGAGTAGAGCTTCATGGAGCCAACGGATATCTTCTACAACAATTCTTCTCGGCTCATTCTAATCGGAGAGAAGATTCATGGGGAGGCAGCTTCAACAATCGCATGCAGTTTCCGCTACAAGTTATTAAAGAGGTTTCCTCTGTCATTGAAGCACAGGCAGATAAACCCTTTCTCTTAGGGTATCGTCTTTCGCCCGAAGAATTGGAAATCCCCGGAATCCGTCTTGAAGATTCTTTGGCTTTTGCTCAAGCATTAACCAGCACGCCGGTTGATTACATTCATTTGTCAATGGGAAGTTATAAACGCTCCTCTTTGAATCAACGGGAAGATAAAGAACTCATTTTATCTAAATTTGTTCGTGTCTTGAATAACGCCAAACCAATCATCGGAGTAGGCTCGGTAGAACGGCCTGAAGATGCAGAAGCAGTTATACAGGCCGGTTCCGCTTTTGTGGGAATTGGAAGAGAACTGATCCGTGAGCCCAAATGGGTGCAGAAAGTTCAAGCCGGTGATCTGAACAGTATTCGCTATCAGATTTCACCTTGCGAAATGGACGAACTACGCATTCCGCTGGCCATGCAATCCTATCTGGAAGGCTCATTTCGAGAGGTTATCCGTTTCACGACAGATGCTGAACCCGGAGAGAATTATGAAGCCACCCTCGCTCCAATGGAGGGCTTTGAGAAGAAACTATAACAGCTAAATGCGCGGACGCATATAAATGTGCAGCTAACCGAGCAAGCCATGCATTCGTGATCAGCATGCAGCGCCTCCAGCTGCATTCACTCCACCATCCTCTGCCATGAGTTGAAATGTAAAATGGGCTGTGCTACAATGCTGGTAATTAATTTAGGGGAGTTGTTGAGAGTAATGTAATATTTCTTGCTTATTATTACGAATGATAAAACAAAAACTGTTTTATTCTTTGTTAAGNGATGTTTGAGATTGTAAATGTTCATGTGAACCGTTCATTATCTGTTGGTTCGGTTCACGATCAAACTAAACGGATGCCGGAGCATTATCCATCTATCGATAGATGCACGTAGCGATTTAAGCTGCAAGCTTCGTGGGTTTTTAATCTGGTTGGTTAATGTACATGTTAAGCACCAACAAAGGGTGCTAAGGCATTTTCTCCGGCTCAAGAGGAGAAAACACATGAAATCAACTTCAAAATACGAATTGATTATTCAAATATTGAAGGAATTGAAACAGCCTGCCTATCGGTTCCAGCAAATTGCGGACGCGATCTTCAAGCAAAGAATCGGTGAATATGACCGAATGACCCTATTACCTCAGGGTGTACGAAACGAATTAATTATGAGGCTTGGCGAACATGTGCTGACCTTAACCCCTGTCATGCAAAAGACATCCAGACAAGTGAATAAAGTGCTGTTTGCCATTGAGGGCGGTGAGCATATAGAAGCAGTTCAACTAAGCTATGAGCGCGGCTGGAAATCATACTGCATTTCCAGTCAGTGCGGGTGCGGATATGGTTGTCGCTTCTGTGCTACAGGTACAATCGGACTGAAACGCAATCTGACTGCTGATGAAATAACCGATCAATTGTTATATTTTCATTTAAGTGGTGATGCCTTGGAAAGTGTTTCGTTTATGGGCATGGGAGAGGCGCTGGCCAATCCTAATGTCTTTGACGCGCTTAAGATTTTAACAGATTCACGAACCTTTGGCTTGGGCCAGCGAAGAATTACAGTTTCCACCATTGGAATTTTGCCGGGTATCGATCGTCTGGCTAAGGAATTTCCACAGGTTAACCTGACCTTCTCCCTGCACTCTCCGTTCGACGAACAGCGGAGCAAGCTAATGCCAATTAACAATCGGTTTCCGCTTAAATGTGTGTTTAACCGGTTGGACCAGCATATTCGTGATACAGGAAGAAAAGTATATGTTGCGTATATATTGCTTCGAGGAGAAAACGATTCAAATGAACATGCGGAAGCCCTGGCTGCTTTGTTCAAGAACAGAGGTCTTTGGGACCATTTATATCACGTCAATTTGATCCCCTACAATTCTACCGACGTGACGCCTGAGAGCTTTCATCAATCGGACAAAGAGCGGGTTCAAGCGTTTGTCCGTATTTTAAAGTCAAAGGGAATCCAAGTCACTGTGCGAACACAATTCGGAACGGACATTAATGCAGCATGCGGTCAACTATACGGACACAACAAGTAAAATAAAAAATCCATTTGCAACAGGGTTCCGAAATGGGAATCCTGTTTTTTATACAACAAGCTCCCGAACGGTCGCAAGGACCTTCCGGGAGCCATTTCAGACAGTCATCCATATGCTGCGATGCTTCCAACCAGCCACCAGCACCGCTATCCGCCAATCGCTTAACCATGATTAAAAGGGGCTACTCCACCACATCAGCCGGAAATACAATTCCGGCTTTCTTCCTTGCAAGGGTCTGGACTTCGCTGACAATCAGGCTATAGTCATTGCATGCAAAAAAGCTCCTGAACCGTCACAAGGACAGAGTCAAGAGCTAGTTCATTTATAAGGTGGTGCGGTCGAGAGGACTCGAACCTCCACGGGGGGTTAGCCCACACGGACCTGAACCGTGCGCGTCTGCCAATTCCGCCACGACCGCAAATTATGTAATCACGGCAGCAATTACCGTAATTAAGAATATACACCCCTGGCGAATGAAATGCAAGAAATAATTTCAGTTGATCATAATAAAGACGGGGAGGCTTCACCAGCGGCAGCCGGCGCCTCCCCGTGTACCAACTATCAGCTTACTACTACAGCTTGAACTGCTCCATCAAACGCTGCATCTCTTTGGCGCTCACCGTATTTTCATCCGCCATTTCGGCCTCCTTGAAGGTCTTCTCGACGATGTCGGAGGTACGTTCGGCAATGTCCTGCACGCCCGCAGCACTTTCAGAGATCGTCGCCGCCACTTCGTTGATGGCGATTGTAATGGCGGACACCGTCTCGCTCAGGTGGCTGGCCGAACTCTGGAAGTCCTCCATCAGATTTCTGACCATTTCGGCGTCGTCCGTATATTTTTCGCTAACCGTTAGGAAGTTGTCGTAATCGGAGAGCACACTTTGGTCGATGAAGGACAGAAGTTCCTCCGAGCTTCCGCGCATCTGGTCCACGGAGGTGTGCACGCCGCTTACGATTTCCGTGATGCCGGATGCGGTCTGCGACGATCTCTCAGCCAGCTTCCGGATTTCACCGGCGACCACCGCGAAGCCTCTGCCCGCGTCACCCGCCCGGGCCGCTTCAATCCCCGCATTCAACGACAGTAGATTGGTCTGCGCGGTAATCTCCAGGATGGTCTTCGCCAGTTCGTTGATCCGCTCGATCTGTGCGGAGTCTTCAATCGCCTGCTCCATTTTGCCTCGGACCGATGTGTACAGCCCCTTCGCATGCTCCGCCGATTTCTGCGTCTCTTCACGCATGGACAGCGCACGCTCCGCGATCTCCACCGCTCCTGTAGCTCCCGACTTCGCCTTCTCCGAAATAGCCAAGACATTATTGTCGATTTCATGGATGGCCGCTGTCATCTCTTCGGTTGAAGCCGCTGTCTCCTCCATTCCCGCCGACAGTTCCTGCGTAGTCGCTCCGTTGTCATGGGCGTTCTCCCGGACATCCACCGCCAGCCGCTCCAGCTCTTCGGCATTGTTCAGCACCTTGGACGATATGCCTACCAGACTGCCCGCCATATCGCGGAGAGCTTCCCGGGTGCGGAACATAGCTGTGGCAATAATTCCCGTCTCATCTTTGTTTTTGCGCAAATATTCATAGCTGTCATCGTACTTCAGGTCGAGCTCTGCCGTCTTGTTGATCAGTTCCGTCACCTTGAGAATCGGGGCCGTAATCCGCCGGGACACGACATAACCGATCAGCAGGGTAACCACAAGGCTGACCAGCCCCAAAAGGACGACAAAAGTGGTCATATCATTGACCGGCTTCATGATCTCTCCGACATCCGCCGCCAGCACAAGCGTCCATTTCGTAGCCGGCAGAACCGTATAGGCTGCCTTTTTATCCGCGCCGTTAAAGACATAGCTCACAATCTTATCTTCCGGATGCTCACCCTTCTGAACACTGGCCACAACGGATTTTATGCTATCATTCTCGACCGGCTTCCCGATTTTGTCCTTGGTCGGATGAAACAGCAATATACCTTTATCATCCACAATATAGGCGTAGCTGGAAGAGCCGTTAACCGCGCGAATATCGCCCAAATAGGTTGTCAGGCTATCTGCAAGAACAGCGGAAGCGACGAAGCCAGTGAGCTTGCCATCCACTTTAACCGGATGAGCAAAAGCCAGAACAAATGCGCCTGTCGACTTGGACTTCAGTGTCTCGCTGATATAAGGTTCGCTAGTCTCCAGCACCGCCTTGGTGTAGGCTCTGTCGCTGAAATTGGCGCCGAGCAGCGCTTCATCGCTGTCCGCTACATCGTTCCCCTTCAAATTGACCACGAAGATATGCTCCAGATTTCCGGCCTCTGTTGTGATTTCCTTCAGTCTGCTTGTGACGGCTTTCTGGGTCGATGCATCTGCCGCACCCCCATTTTGAGCTTGGCTGAGCAGCTTTCTGACATCGGACTCGCCAGCGAGCTGAGCCATGCGGTTTTGTTCTTTTTCGACCATGGCGTTAATGGTTTCGGCACTGCTCTTGTTCAGTGACAGCATGGAGTCGTCGGACATATTCTCCAGCGAGTCCGCTGATTTGATATAGCTGAACCCACCCATAAGCAGCGTGGACAGCAGAGTAACAGCTAGAATCATTATTGACAGCTTAGTACGAATTTTCATTATTTAGCTCCCCTTAAGCGCAGTCTCTGCGTTTGGCAACCCCGACCCGCCATCGATATTACTGAGTTTATCGGGTTTTCTCCACAAAAAGTGAATCATTTTCGACAATTTTTGCAGACGATTTATTGAATGTTTTCTCTGCCGAAATAATCCTTCCAATTCCTTCCTCTCTCACCATGCGAAAAGGCCATCCGCTTCACGCTTCCTGCGCGAAACAAACGGCCTAAGTAGTCAGGTTGTTCAGTGTCCGAATGAACATTATCAAGGGAGAGGGATTAATGTACTCTCAACATTGCCCCGTTCAGGTAACGGGCAGTCCCTCCGGGAACAGCGCGTCCAGCGCCGGGCAAGGCTGCCGCTCCAGAAATGTTGCCAGAGGCTCAGGCATCGGATTATAGATATCCTTCAGCGAGGTTCCATTATAGATATTGCCGATAATTACCGGATGGCACAGCTCGGATATCAGAATATCGCCGTTGCCGTGCATATGAAGCTGGGTTTTGCCTTCAATGCAGTGTGGGAAATAAACCCCTGGCTGCTCCCGGAAGCCAAGCGCTTCCATGAAGCGATCCATGCAAGTGAAGTATAGAGTGGTGTCTTCCCGCTTATTCGCGATCAGATCCGCCACGGCGGCCTTGAGCCCTTCGCGGGCGGCGATCGACTTCCAGCCGGTATGATTCATAATAATGCTGTTCTGAATTTCATGCGTGCGCACACCCAAATCATAGACATGGTTGCTGATTTCCCGCATGTTTCCCTCTGTCTCGTTGAATAGCAGCGTCTCCAGAACGGTATCGACATTCGTTTGGGCGAAGAACGCGATGTTCTCTCTGATTTTGCGATAGATGCTTGGATGAATATGGTAATAATTAGAGAACGCTTCCTCGGAAGTGAAATTAAACGAGATATGGATCGTCGTCAGTCCCGCGTCGGCCAGCTTGCCAATCCGCTCTTCGTTCAGCAGGCTGGCGTTGGAATTCAATTGGGTCTGAATGCCTCTTGAAGCGCAGTAGGACACGACCTCCAGACAATCCTCATACTTCAGCGTCACCTCGCCGCCGGATAGCCGGACACGCTTCAGCTTGGGAAGCTCCTCCAGTATGCGGATGATTTCGCTTCCGGTAAGGCTCTGGCCGTCGTTCCGATTGTACGCACAGCAGTAATCGCAGCGGAAGTTGCAGTTCGAGGTTACGCCGACCTCTAGTCCCTCCAGCTCCCAGACCTGCGGTTTGACCAGCTCCAATGCTTTGTAAGTCATGATAAGAAATCCCTCCGAGAGTTAGTACAGTCCAAGGATAGATGCTTGGCGCATCCATCGGACAATAACGTTTACCAGAATAATTAAGGCCACTTTCAAATACGAGGCTTATTTACCCCAATTTTGAAATGGTCTGCGGCAAGCCCTAATGATTATAGCGGTTTGTTGCTCCCGGAGGTTGTGATATTTGTTGCTGTCATTTTTAGTTAAGTCTCTTATGCGAAAAAATACCGGCCTCACACCCTGCCCAATATGGTCCCGCTGCTCAATGCGTTATGCTCTTTTTAGCCCTCCCACAGTAAAAATTAGATCATAAGGAATACTTTAGGACCTCAAGCCGGCGATTTCCGATATTTTTGACACATTATTTTATTTGACAGTAACTATCATTTTATATAAAATCCCATTATGCACGACATTCCCTGATTATGAAAGGTGGGTCACGCTATGACGCGTTCCCTGAAATCGAAATGGTGGGTGCTCTTCTCCCTCACCTTCGGATTGCTCGCCGTCGGTCTTGATATGACCATTCTCAACGTCGCTCTGCCAACGCTGGCGACAGACCTGGAGGCTCCGACCAGCCGTCTCCAGTGGATACTGGACTCCTACAATCTGGTGCTGGCCGCGATGCTGCTCCCCGCAGGCATGCTTGGCGACCGTTTCGGACGCAAAACCTTTCTGCTGCTGGCTCTCCTCCTGTTCGGAGGCGCTTCGGCCGGCTGCGCCTATGCCGCGTCCACCGGCATGCTGATCTTTATGCGGTCTCTGCTTGGGCTCGGGGCAGCCTTTCTTATCCCGCTGTCCGTGTCCGTGCTGCCCGTGCTGTTCGAGGGTCCCGAGCGGACCAAAGCCATGATGGTCTGGGCCTCGGCCAATATGCTCGGCATTCCGCTCGGCCCAATCCTGGGAGGATGGCTGCTGAATCATTACAGCTGGGGCTCTGTCTTCCTGATCAACCTTCCGCTTATTGTGATCGCGCTGATCGCCGTCGGGCTGCTCATGCCGGAATCGCGCAGCGAGCTGCGCCTTAAGCTCGATGTGGTTGGAGTCGTATCTTCCAGCCTCGGTCTGACCGCTGTAACCTTCGGCGTCATTCGGGCGGGCGAGCATGGCTGGGGAGACAGCCTCACTCTTGCCACCCTGCTGACGGGCTTCATTATCTTGGCGATCTTCGTTCTCTGGGAACGCCGGACAGAGCATCCGCTCATCGATCTGTCACTCTTCCGTTCGCGGCGCTTCACCTGGGGAACCCTTCTGGCTACCTGCGTGTCCTTCGCCTTGTTCGGCCTTCTGTTCGTCATGCCGCAGTATTTTCAGGCCGTGAACGGAGCCGACGCCTTGGGAACCGGGCTGCGGCTGCTCCCGATGATCGGCGGAATGCTTGTCGGCGCCAAGAGCTCCGATCTTCTCCTGAAGAAGCTGAGCGCTCGCGCCGTCGTTGCCCTCGGCTTCGCCCTGATGGCGGCTGCCCTGCTCCTTGGCACAGCCACGGACACAGGCAGCACCTACGGCTATGCCGCCCTATGGATTACGATCGCCGGTCTCGGCCTCGGCTTCGCGCTGCCGATCTCGATGGATCTCGCGATCGGGGCGCTGTCCGCGGAGCGCAGCGGAGTCGGCTCCGCGCTGGTCATGGCGCTGCGCCAGGTCGGCGGAGCTGTCGGCGTCGCCCTGCTGGGCTCGGCGCTGAACTCCGCCTACCGCAACGGCCTGCGGCTGGACGGCCTGCCGGCTGAAGCCGCGGCGGGCGTCCGCCAGAGCGCATCGGCCGGCGCTGCGATCGCCAGCCGGCTGGGCTCGGCGGACCTGCTGGGCATGGTCCGCACCGCCTTTGTCCAGGGCATGCAGCATATGCTCTGGATCTGCGCCGGCATTGCGGTGGTCGGCACCCTGCTGGCGATTATTTTCCTGCCACGCCATACAGCGGAGCCTGCCGCCAAGCCGCAGAAGCTATCCTCCTGATTTAAGCGCTTGTCCCTTCCGCGGCAATCAGGGTACACTGAACATAGAACGGAAATCCCCGTGAAGGCCTATATGGAGGGATGGAATTGTCAGATATGAATAACGATAGTCCGAAGCCGGGACTGCGGGAACGCAAGAAAATCAAGACAAGAGCAACCATTCAGGAGAATGCGATGCGCCTCTTCCGTGAGCAGGGCTATCAGGCTACTACAGTAGAGCAGATCGCCGAAGCTTCTGAAATATCGCCCAGCACCTTCTTCCGCTACTTCTCCACCAAAGAAGCGGTTGTATTGGAAGACGATTATGATCCCCTGCTGATCGAGAGCTTTCTGAAGCAGCCTCCAGAGCTCAGCATCATTCAAGCTCTCAGAGGGGCAGTCAAGGACGGCTTCAACCAGATTCCCGAAGATGAAGTGGAGGGGATCTGGGCGCGGGTGTCGTTATCGTACGAGATTCCCGAGCTACAAGCCGCCATGATCCAGCAGATCATGACAACCGTAGAAATGGTCGCCAACGTTATCGCTCAGCGCCAAGGCTGCAGCAAGGATGAGCTTCGGGTACGCAGCCTCGCTGCAGCATTCGTAGGCATCGCGATGGCCTCGCAGAAATTTTTCATCGAACAGCATGACCGGAGCTATCCGGACATACTGACTGAAGCCGTGTCACTGCTGGAGAAAGGATTTACCTTCTAGGCGTATCAATTCCGGACTGCCTAACGGCAGTGTCCGAAGGTCTGACCACATGATCACAGCGCAGCTTCCATGATAAGCTCCACAACCAACAGCCCTCTGCGGTTCACGCAGAGGGCTGTTGGTATCCTCATACCAAGGATATCAGTATGTCATTTCACAAATCTCATTTCCCGGATTAGCTGCCAAGCTCGATCGACTCATTCATTTGTTCCCAGGCCGCCTGGGCGATCAATCCGAGCCGCCACACCGCGATGCCTTTCAGGTCATAACGCTTCGCCAGCCCGATCTTGGTGTTCACCGATGTCGCATTCTCACTCTGGAGCGAAATGCCTAGCACGAGCTTGTCCTTGGTCGTCTGCTTCAGCGCCAGGCGGATAGCCTCGTCCACTTTGCCCGCAGGCTCAGGCGATTTCTCATCGCCATAGGCATAAGCCATGATGACAAGCTCATCGGCCAGCGCACCCAGCGTCTTGTAATCATAGCCGCCGTACGAACTGTTCAGCGGATGAACGGCAATGCCTAGCTTCAATCCTTGTGCACGGGCTTTCGTGGACAGATTTCGGACGAAAGCGTTGTAATCGCTCTGCACCTTCGCTTTATCCCCGGTCAACCCAAGTCCCTCCAGATCGAGCATAATACCTTTGAAGCCCTTCTCTGCCGCCGTATTCACAATGCCGTCAATCGTCCGCGCCTGAAGTGCGGCGTCCTCCAGATTCTTGGTCAATTCCAGACTGCCGTCGCCCGAATAGACCATTAAATACGGCGTCTGGCCGCTCGTAGAAGCGCTCTGCACGATGGATTCCGGGGTAACATCGCCAGCAGCCTGCGGCCAATAGAAGTCGCCGCCTGTTGTGGTGAATTCGCCGTCTTTGCCGATCCGGCTCCAGCCGAATGCGGCGTCGTTGAACCCGCCCAGCATATTATACTGGCTGTAAGAAGAAATGGCGTAGAACGCCAGCGTATACATCTCTTCCTTCGGTGAGGTAATCGACACTGTCTTGGTAGCCTGATTCCAGGACACATCCGCACCGAACTGCTGGCTGAAGAAGCTCAGCGGAATCATTGTTGTGCCACGTACCGTCTGCGGCGCCACCGCCAGCTTAACCGCCGCGCCGTTCACCTGCGCCGTCTTGCTGCCGATTGTAAGCTTCACGACCTTCGCCGTCTCAACGGCTTTTCCTGTCGCGGTAATTACCTTCGCGCTCTGATTCCACTGCACCGAGATGCCAAGAGCTTCCGATATGGCCCGGAAAGGAACCATCGTCGTACCGTTCATGACCGCAGGCTCCACCGGAAATGGCAGCGGATACCCGTCCAGCACAATGCTTACTCCACCTGCCGCCGAGACATTCCCCGGCGTCGCGGCAGCGCCGCCTCCCAACAGCAGTGCTCCGCACAGCAGCAGTCTTCCCCAATGCTTCATTTGACGAATCTCCTATTCTTCCAATGAATAATTTTCCATATAATATGACGCAAAAAAACACAGGAAGTTGCAGCGCAAGGTAATCCGGGGTGTGCAGCTTGGATCTTCGCAGCCTGTTCAGATCCTATGCGGGGCCCCGGTAGCTTCGAAATCCCGGTAATATAAATAAGCCGGATAGGTGTCAAAAGCAACCATCCGGCTTATTGCTTCATTCAGCCTCTCGCCTCCCGAAGCCTTACACTGCAGGGATTTCCGTCAGAACAGCAGCTTAAACTGCTGCTGCCGTGCCCCGGATGCTTTCGCTAATCTGCCGCAAAATATCATCCATCGAAGCAGGGTCATGCACGTCGTATTCCTCAATATTCAGCTTCAGAACCGGACATGCATCAAAATTCTCAATCCAGGAGGAATAGCGGTTATACATGTTCTCCCAATAGGAGCGATCCGTGTGAATCTCCATTTCGCGTCCCCGTTCCTGAATCCGGTCCAGGATGGCAGGCAGGCTGCCTTCCAGATAAATCAGCACATGTGGATGGGGGAAGTATGGTGTCATTACCATCGCTTCATACAGCTGTGTATATGTAGCATAATCCGTTGCCGACATCGTGCCTTGATCCGCATGCATTTTGGCAAATATTCCCGTATCCTCATAAATCGAGCGGTCCTGCACAAAGCCGCCGCCAAGCTCGAACATCCGTTTCTGCTCCTTGAAGCGTTCGCCCAGAAAATATATTTGCAAATGGAAGACCCACCGTTCAAAGTCGTCGTAAAATTTCTCGAGATACGGATTATGTTCAACCTGCTCCAGCGAGGTTTGAAAGCCAAGGCGGTCTGCCAGGGCAGCCGTAAGCGTGGATTTGCCGACGCCGACGGTACCGGCTACCGTGATCAGCGCGTTCTCGGGGATATGATAGGGATTCATGGCAAAAACTCCTTTACTGATGACAATCGCAGTCTATTAATTAATCAAAACCGATTGATATAATTCATAACTTTCAAAAACAGACCTGATTATTGTATCACAGCGAGCCGACTCTTCCTACGGAAAGTTGAAGCTGCCACAACATTTCTATGTACGAGACTTCATGCTGCAATTATAGCAAACATTTGTTCGTATATCCATGATTCTTTTCACACTAAGGATAAACGACTTACGGCATTCTTGGACGCCATGCGTTTACCGAGAAATAGAAGGCTGGGATAATCGCGAAGCTTGCACTTTCTATATTTAAGGCTATGTTAAACCTTAATATTGATATTTGATTATTACGAACGAATGTTCTATAATAAAGCTAATATCACTTGTTCGGAGATGATTTACCTATGGATTTAAAGGAACTGAAGAAGCTTGCTTAAACGTTGGACGATAATAGCAAGCGAGAGCTTATCTACTTCTTGCAGTTCCGAACCCAAGGCATGTCAGCTCCAGTTCGTGCGATTGATGAAATCCAAGAGCAGAAGCACAAAGATGGGCTTGTTTGTCCGCATTGTAAAAACCATTCTGTTGTGCGATTTGGAAAATATACTGTTCAAACACGTGCTGGAGTGGTCAAACGGCAGCGTTACCGTTTTAAATCCTGTTTACAGACGTTTAATGACCTCACAAACACCCCTCTTCAGCGCACACGTAGACCTCATCTTTGGGTTCGTTTCATTGAATTCATGATTGAGGGTTATTCACTACGGAAATGCGCTGAGGAGTTGCTTGGTGAAGTTACACATGTCACCTTGTTCTATTGGCGGCATAAGATTCTCGCTTCTCTGAAACAGATTCCAACTGAAGCGTTTCAAGGTATCGTCGAAATGGACGAAACCTATTTCCTATTCTCCGAAAAAGGCAAGCGTAGCATCACCGAGCGCAAGCCAAGAAAACGTGGCGGCAAATCCAAATATCGTGGCATAAGCAACGACCAGGTTTGCGTACTCGTTGCCCGTGACCGCCAGAAAATGACCTGCTCTGGCGTGCTTGGGCGTGGACGTATTCGGACTACATAATTGGACGAAGCGATTGGCATTCATATATCTAAGTCGAACGTGCTATGCACTGATTCGTGGAGAGCATTTAGTTCCTATGCGAATTCAAAAGGTTTGGCTCATTACCAATTCAAATCCGATGGAAAACAGCGCGTTAAGGGCGTTTACCATATCCAAAACGTGAACAGCTACCACAGCCGCTTGAAAAAATGGATAGACCGCTTCAATGGTGTTGCAACCAAATATTTGCAGCACTATTTGGCATGGTTCCGTTATATAGACAGCAAGGAATATGAGAATAGCTCATCGAATAAGAAGAATATGTTGGTCAAATCGTGCTTGTTCACTGTTAACGACACGAATAAAAAGCTTCGGTTGTCTGCTTTCTCTTGTTAAGCTAACTGGAAGGATAAGGAATTTTTTTAAAGGTTATTGATACAATAGAAAGGTGGGAGATTTTTGATAGAAACAAAACGTCTTATAATTAGAGAAATGGTGCAGTCCGATTATGATGCATTGTGCGGAATATTGTGTGATGAGGAAGTAATGCGTGCTGCTTATGAAAGTGCATTCAACTTAGAAGAAGCACAAAACTGGCTTAACAGACATCTTAAAAGATATGAAGAATATGGTTTTGGACTTTGGGCTGTTGTATTAAAAGAAACAAACGAAATGATTGGTCAATGTGGCTTGACAATGCAAGGCTGGAGAGAAAAAGAAATTTTGGAAATAGGTTTTTTGTTTCAAAAAGCGTATTGGCACAAAGGTTACGCAACAGAAGCGGCAATTGCTTGCAAGGAATACGCTTTTTCAGTTCTTAATTCAAATAGGGTTTATTCTATTATTAGGGACACAAATATAGCCGCTCAAAAAGTTGCCGTTCGAAACGGTATGAATATTATTGATAAAGATACTAAGAATTTTAGGAATATAGATATGAAATTTTTTCTGTATTCTGTAGAGCGAACAAAATGAGCAGGTGAAATTGAAAAAGGTTTCCATGATGAACCCATATACTGTTTGAAATTGAGCTAACGGACAACGATAGCTCAATGAACCGCCTTCATTCAAGGCGGTTTTCTTATGCTCAAAAATCAACATTAGAATTTAACATAGC
Source organism: Paenibacillus sinensis (assembly GCF_019904155.1). GTDB lineage: Bacteria > Bacillota > Bacilli > Paenibacillales > Paenibacillaceae > Paenibacillus_AQ > Paenibacillus_AQ sinensis. The sequence goes on along the minus strand of NZ_JAHCMB010000026.1, from coordinate 172,647 downwards.
CTATATTTAAAAAAAGGCAGCCTCGGCTGCCCTGTTAATGCGTTACTTCATCTGATTTAAGTTAGTATGCGTCCAATTCAGCGCTGAGGCGTTCCCGTTCAGCTTCTCATCAAGGATATAAAACAACGATCCGAAATTAAAAGTATCAGGCAGCTCATCAACTCTTCTCGTCTCCTCGATCTCAAACTCCGGAAGCTGTCCCATCTCAATGACCTCGGCAGTGAAAGCCATGCCGTATGTGTCATTGAATGGAAAGACGCCGAATGGCGCAATGTCGAAACCCAAGGCTCCCGTCTCCTCATGCAGCTCCCTGCAAGCTGTCTCCAGAATGGTCTCCCCCGGCTCTCTCCGGCCTCCCGGTATTTCCCAGCCGCCTCTCTTCCGGTTCTTGATAATCAAATATCCGCCTTGCAGCTTGGTCAATATAACCGCAAAGGTTACAGCCTCATCCTGGATTTCATCCAGTCCATACCATGCTTTCATGCAATCCTGTGCTCCAATCCGCTTCCTGTGATGGTCTATCTCTCCTGGTGCAAGACCTCGCTCAATTCCTGCGTCATCTGCTCCACCAGTTCGGGCCTTCCATGGAACTGCGCAGGCGTATTCTGAAAAAGCCTGATCTGCCATCCGTCCCGACCTTGGGCAGCTACCAGCGTATGGTGGGCGTTCACCGCGGGATTCAGCTCCTGACGGCCCGGAGGAATCATGCCCGCGATGGCACGCAGCAAGGCGGCGTCCTCGTTCAGGAGACTCACGGTCTTAATTTTCGTAATATAAGGTGCGGTCGGGTGATGATCGAATACCGGCTTCAAATGTCCGTAAATATCCTCTGGTCCGGCAGCCAGACTTCCGTCAAAGCCGATCATCTCACCCTCCGGCGTAAATAAATCGGCCATCCGCCGCGCATCCCGGCTGTTCCAGGCATCCATCAGCTCCGCATACAAGCTCTCTATATCTTTCCCGTTCCCTGTTGTCATAAGATCATCCTCCATGAGCCTGTCAAGAATCAAGCCCGATCCAATCATTGCAGCGGGATCGTTCTCCATCAGGGATGTATGCTCCCTTTATATCAGATTGCTCCCCTGCTCGTCCAGCAGCTTGACCAGTTCAATGAGCTCTCCGGCGGATGATGACGAGAAGTGGTGACGCGTACGGTCCCCGGCAAGATCCCCTACAAGATCCCGGATATGGATGAGCTTGATGCCTTCTTTTTGCATGCAGACGAGTTCGTTCGGATCTTTCACATGTCCGTGTACGAGCCAATACTCCCATTTCACCTCCGGCAGGACGGCATCTCGAATGGCTGCTTTTTTGTCCGATTTAAAAGTAATCTGCGCCCAAGCCTTCACACTGTCCTTCACCTGCTCCGAGCTTCTCAGCTTGGCGCTTGTCTTCGACTTCACTCCCAGCTTCACCATCTGCTCCCTGCTCAGCTTGCTGATATATGCCGTGGGCTTGGTGCTCACCTGAACCTCGCAGTGAATATGCTCAAAGCCTTCCTCCGTTAGACGAACTGCCAGAAAGCCGAGCCGGTTCATCTTGTCCCTGATCCCTCTCATCAAAAAATAACCGTTCCGAACCAACCATTCCTCTACCAAAGCCTCCGCATGCAGCGTCATCGTTACGAACTCCTTTCAATTTAAGAAATTCTTATCTTAAGTGCATTGGATAACAGACTTCCTCAATCGGTATTGGCATGTATAACCCGCTTCAGCCCCGCGCATAGTATTAGCGGACCCCGCTTCAGAAAGGAGGTCAGCCTTCGTATGAATGCTCAAAGAGCCAAGGAAATTGCAGCCTCGCCCTTTATGGCGAATGTGCTGTGTGAAGGGACAGAGGTCTATATTCAGCATGTGGATGCACAGAACGAGACGGCGCGCATTTATCCGCTCCACGACCGGCAGGCGGAACGGGAAGTTCCGCTGTATACGCTAATGGAACAGATTCAGAACATGGAATAAGATAAGGAGTGAGATGAAATGAAAACGGGCAAACACCAGGAAGCCGAAGCTGACCGTCTGAACGGTCACGATGTTACAGATGATGCCATCAAAGAAGTTCCCAGAGCATCCGATGCGGGGGAGGCAGTGGAGGCGCTAACGTCTCACCTGAACAAGTATGACAAGCCGGATGACGGGGAATTGAGATAACGGACAGGCCGATCTTGACATGAGGCGCCCCTCAATCGGGGTTCTTCATGTGAAGGTGGCGCCTCCTTGTGGTGTGGTTAAACTTCTAGACGAAAACGGAACGCACCCGCTTCGACAGCAAAATAAACGGGATGTAGACGATATCCAACAGCAGGCTTCTATAGATCTCTTGACGGAACGGAGCGTTGAATTGTTCTGCGATCTCCGGGGTAGCATAGTCCGCCATCGCATTGAACCACCAATAATCGGTGATCATGGCGACCGAATAGAACACAAGCAGAATCAGCAACATACTGCGAAACTTGCGGCTTTTTCGGACAAAACAGATGATTGAAGCAAGCAGCAGCACGACGAATAACCCACTGTAAATAATCTCGAACAAAATAACTGGCAGGACTTCGGGTATGAGACTCTTGATCATATCGAAACTTTGCAGGTTTGGCAGGATATCTCTTTTGAAATGGGCTGAGAAATATAGCAACAGAAGCAGGAACAGGATCGTGAACAGATGCAGAATTCCGGAAATTTTACGTTTCGGCTGGAATTCGTGAGACTCGCTCAGCAGTGTGCTAGGTTCCACCATGCACCTCCAGAACAACCAACGAAAACACTGCGTTATTCCCTCCGCCGCCGCCCATCGCGCTCTGACTAACGACTCTCCAGCCGTTGTTCAGCAGCTCGTTCAACTCATTGAGGTTATTTTTCTTATCGGTTAGATAATAGACAACAAACGCTTTTTGCATGTCCTCACATCCTTGTCTGTGTAATGATGTTCATAATCTCTCTATTGCTCTTTATGATATATCGTTTGTGGCGGAACACGGAGGTTAGCTCCAGGATGCGCTTCATGTCCTCTCTTCGGAAATTCCGATTCCAAATAAACAGCATGACAAACAGGTTGTTAAGTCGCTGAGTATAGTTGCTTGCTTCGAGCCCCAAGCGTGTTTTTACGAATCTTTTGATGGTTCTCCAATCCTGGATCAGCCGATGATTCCTGATGATCAAAATATAATCAGCTTCCTGAAAGCTGTTATATCCCCACTTATAATGAACGCCTTCAATTATCCAGGCTTCATTCCTGAGAACTTCGGCCAGCAGCCGGTCCCGCTCTTCAACGGGATATTTCGTATTATTCGCTCTGTTCCATACCAGATTGTCCGTTTGAATATGAGGAATCCCCAGCTTCGCAGAAATCAATTGAGCTATATAGGTTTTGCCGCTGCCGCAACCGCCGATAATTCGTATTTTCATTAATTCGACCCGCTCGTTTCATTATTTCGTTCGATGTGATCCTGTTCCAGTTCTTTCTCAATTTCAGCATCGGACATATTAAAATCACCATGTTCGTCTGGGCAAAAGCACAATTCCGGCGGTCGGTCCAAGTATGATGATTAGTGCAAAAGCCAGGATTGTTCCGATGATAGGCCCTATAACAGCCATTTGATCCTCCTTTGATTTTTTCCAGTAATAAAGCGTAAACGGATTATGTATTTCCTGCTTCCTATTTCCCTATAATTCGCCAAAGCGCCAACTTTTCCTTTTTCTGTAACCCAACAATCCATGATGCGGAAAAAAGAAGCTGTTCCAACCGCCATTTCATGGCATTTGGAACAGCCCCTTACCCTTGTTGTATATCATCCGCCTACAATATGCTGCTGAGGAGCAGTTTCTTCATCCGGTGCATCATTGTGCAGGCTAGCTCCCGCTCCTAATGGACCTGCCGTTCAAACAACAAATGCCGCTGATTCATCTTCGTGAGCCGACGTAACAGAAAGAGATTGACGAGCAGCAGTAACAAGCCAACGCCCAGCAACAGCTGCGGGCTTAATAGCAAGACTCCGGTAACTTGGGAGATGGCAAGTCCAACCACCGGCAGCACAACGATGCCACCGATTTGCTGCGCTTCTTGGAAGCCTTTGGACCGGGCGGAGATGAAGATGCTGATCTGGATGACCAATCCGGTGAACATCGGCGCCACCCACAGCAGGAGGAGGCCCCAGTTCAGGTTGGGAAAGATCAACCCGTCGAACATGGAGTACGCCAGCCCGTTGATGATGATACCGCATAGCAAGAAGCTGACCAAGGTGACGACGAAAGTCGGGATGAAGGTCGCAGCCAATTTGCCGAGGAACAGGTCTCTCACCTCAATGGGTGCGAACAGCAGACTTTCGAGCGTCCGTCGCTCCTTCTCTCCGACGAGGCTGTTCAGTGCGATCATCAGTGAGTTCAATACCGGGATGAGCAAGAAAAATGGTCCCAGCATGTAGTTCACGAAGATGTAAATGATCTGGTGATTAAGCGTCGGCAACGCCATGATCTGCTCCTTCTTATCCCCGGCGGGCAGCTGAGTGATCACCTTCTGTACCATGTCGACAAGATCGCCATCGGTAATGTTCACTGTCTTTATCACCAGAATTAAGACGCCCGGCAGCAGGACGCCGAACACAAGCGGAAGCAGGACAAGCCCGAGCCATACCTGCACGTTACTCGTTATCGCCCTCATATCTTTCTGTGCGATAGCGATGATCTGGCTACGGTTCATCGTTGTTCCCCCCCCAAGTTGAAATAAAGCGATTCTAAGTCATGGTTCATAATCTCTGCCGTGTGCACCCATGTATCTTGCAGAACTTGACGGAGCAACGCCGAAATCTGATCGGTTGACGCCAGCTCCAGCTGCACCTCGCTCGGCCCCAGTCGACTGACCGGATATCCCGCATATGTATCTCCCTCTACGGTCAGTCCGGTTGTTAGTTTGAGTTGAATCGTCTTCAGATGTTTCTTCTCCAGCTCTTTTTTCGTCCCGGTGTCCAGGATCGTACCATTCTTCATGAAAATATAAGTGTGGCATAGCGGCTCCAATTGATGCAGCACATGAGAACAGAGAATGATCGTCGTTCCATAGGCCTCATTCATCGCCTTAAGATCGGTCACGACCTGGTTGATGCCTTCCGGATCGAGTCCGTTCGTCGGCTCATCCAGGAACAGGATCTCCGGCTGATGAAGCATCGCCTTCGCCAAGGCCAGACGTTTCTTCATGCCGGTGCTGTAGCTGCCGACCTTCTTCTCTTGTGCATCTTCCAGGCCGAATTGCTTCAACAACGCTTGAATTCGCTCCTCAATGAAACAATTGTACAGCTTAGCAAAAAATCGCAAGTTGGCGACCCCGCTCATATCGTGGTACAGCCCCGCACCCTCCGTGACCACGCCGCTGATGCGCCGGATCGCATTTCCCTCGGTTATCGGGTCGTACCCGTTCACCCGCAGCGTTCCACGGTCCGGAAGAATGACGCCATTCAGCAGGCGCACCAGGGTGGTCTTGCCGGTGCCGTTCGGCCCAAGCAGGCCAACGATGCTTCCTTTCTCTATCGAGAAGGAGACCGCTTTCAACACGTTCTGTTCGCCGTAGCTCTTATTCACGTCGTGAACTTCAATGTAAGATGGATTCAGCTGCATAGGCTCCCTTCTATTCATTAGCGTTAGTTTCTTCGAAACGAGCAATCAGTAGACAAGCCAGGTAATTTGGCAAGGGCTATTTTACTGCATCTTTCTTTAGTAACCGATTATAGTACGATTGAGTATTCCAAAAAGTTCACGCGGTCCAACTATAATGTCCAAAAAACCCGCTCAAAATGAGCGGGCTTTATTTAAACATAACGGTGGCGCCCCCGTTATAGGATTACTGCTGAAAGCCTTCCTTCAGCCAGCTAGTGGCCAGGGAGAGCGCACTTTGGGCCGCGTTAGTCTCTGCCAGGGCATTCAGCATGACGAAGTCATGAATGATGCCCTGATAGCGCACCGCGGTTACCGGAACGCCGGCCTCGCGCAGCTTGTTCGCATAGGCCTCGCCCTCGTCGCGAAGCACATCGGCCTCGCCGGTGATGACGAGAGCGGCGGGAAGGCCGCGCAGATCGTCAATCGTTGCCCGAAGCGGAGACGCGGTAATTTCATTCCGCTGACTTTCATCCGTTGTATACTGGTCCCAGAACCACTTCATGCCGTTGCGGTGCAGGAAATAGCCCTTGGCGAATTGGTGGTAAGACTCTGTATCAAAGGACGCATCCGTCACCGGATAGAACAGCAGCTGCCGGCCGATCGTCGGCCCTTTGCGCTCTTTGGCCATCAGTGTAATGGCCGCTGACATATTGCCGCCAACGCTGTCGCCGGCAACAGCCAGACGGGACGGGTCTAGGCCGTGCCCGGCTCCCTGCCCGGCAATCCACTCCAGCGCAGCGTAGATTTCTTCGATAGCGGTCGGATACTTTGCTTCCGGCGACAGGCTGTAATTGGTGAAGACGAGCGCGGCTCCTGTTCCGGTAACCAGCTTCCGGATCAGGTTGTCATGTGTATGTGCATTGCCGAATACCCATCCGGCACCATGCGTGTAGAGAATGACGGGCAGCGTTCCGGTCGAGCCGACAGGACGCATGATCCGGATGGAAACCTGACCCGAAGGGCCTCCTGGAATCGTCGTGTCCTCTATTTCCACCTCAGGCTTGTCAATCTCGCCGGATTGGGCTTCATCGACGGCCTGACGGCCTTGTTCCGGGCCAAGCTCGTATAAATAAGGAGGGTTTGCCGTATCTTCAACAAATTTCTGTGCTGCGGGCTCCAGAATAACCTTTTTACTCAAGCTGTCCAGCTCCTCTTCGCTTTGATGTAGATCGTTTCCTGGCGTAAGCCATTATCTATTATTACCACCCTTCAAGAGAAGACTATCAGGTTCTTCATAAATCGCCTTTGGATTCATCGCGGGTATGATCCCTTTCAACGCAAAAAGGACAGCCTCGCGGCTGTCCTTCCATTGCTTTCAAACGCTATTCAATTCAAGACAAACGTCCTGCGTAATCCTCATAACCAAACGTACGGATGACCTTGATGCCTTCCTCTTCATTGAAGGAGACGATCGACGGCAGGTTCACGCCGTTGAACATATGGTTCTTCACCATGGTGTAATGCGCCATGTCGGTGAACACCAGACGGTCGCCGGCCTTCAGCGGCTCGTGGAACGAGTAGTCGCCGATGACGTCTCCGGCGAGACAGGTCAGGCCGCCCAAGCGGTACGTATGCTCGTACTCGCCGGCCTGGCCGGCCCCGATAATGCCGGGACGGTACGGCATAGCCAGCACGTCCGGCATATGGCATTCCGCCGAGGTGTCGAGAATGGCGATATCCATACCGTTCTTGACAACATCAAGCACCGTCGCCACCAGATAGCCGGTGAACAGGGCGATGGCTTCGCCCGGCTCCAGGTAAATCTGGACATTGTATTTGTCCTTCATATAATTGATGCAGCGGATCAGCGTCTCCACATCGTAATCCGGACGGGTAATATGATGCCCGCCGCCGAAGTTGAGCCACTTCATTCCGTGGAGGTACGGGCCGAATTTCTCGTCCACGACCTTGATCGTCCGCTCCAGCGTGTCGGAGTTCTGCTCGCACATCGTGTGGAAATGCAGCCCTTCGATGCCATCCAGCTCTTCCGGCCGGAAGTTATCCAGCGTCACGCCGAGTCTGGAATTGTTATAGCAGGGATCGTACAGTGGAATCTCGATCTCGGAATACTCGGGATTCACGCGAATGCCGTAGCTGATAGGCTTCGGTGCGCTTTGCACTTTAGCCTTGTAGCGATTCCACTGATCGAATGAATTGAAGACGATATGATCGCTGTACTTCATCATCTCGTCAAACTCCGAATCGACATACGCCGGAGCGTACACATGGACCTCCTTGCCCATCTTCTCATACCCGAGACGGGCTTCGAAGAGGGAGCTGGATGTCACGCCTTTCAGGTACTGGCCGACGAGCGGATACAGGCTGTGCATGGAGAAGCCTTTTTGCGCGAGCAGAATATGCGCGCCGGTGCGGTCCTGCACCGATTTCAGCAGCTCCAGATTCTTGATGAGAAGTCTTTCGTCGACGACATAGCTGGGCGAAGGGACAGCGCCGAAATCAAGTTCTGTCATTGGCCGTTCCTAGTCCAGGAGCACCGGCGAGAAGTCTTCCTTCCACGGCAGCCCTTTCGTATTCAGCAGCTCCATGAACGGGTCCGGGTCCAGTTCTTCCACATTGTATACGCCCGCTTTCATCCATTTGCCCTGGATCATCAGCATGGCGCCGATCATGGCAGGTACGCCGGTCGTGTAAGAGATGGCCTGGGAGCCGACTTCACGGTAGCATTCCTGGTGGTCGCAGACGTTATATACATAGTAGTTCTTCGGCTCGCCGTCTTTGGTCCCCTGGGCGATAATGCCGATGTTGGTCTTGCCTTTCGTTCTCGGTCCGAGCGAAGCCGGGTCCGGAAGCACCGCCTTCAGGAACTGCAGCGGAATGATCTCCTTGCCTTCGAACAGAATCGGCTCGATGGAGGTCATGCCGACATTTTCCAGAACCTTCAGGTGAGTCAGGTAGTTCTGCGAGAACGTCATCCAGAAGCGGATCTTCTTGATGCCCTTGATGTTCTTCGCGAGGGACTCCAGCTCTTCATGATACAGCAGGTAGATGTCCTTCGGTCCGATTTCCGGCAGGTCATAGACCTTCTTCTCGGACAGCGGCGGAGTCTCGATCCATTCGCCCTTCTCATAGTAGCGTCCGTTCGCCGTTATTTCACGGATGTTAATCTCCGGATTGAAGTTGGTAGCGAAAGGGTATCCATGATCGCCAGCGTTGGCGTCCACGATGTCAATCGTGTGGATTTCGTCAAAATAATGCTTCTGCGCATAAGCGGAGAATACGCCGGTAACGCCCGGGTCGAAGCCGCAGCCCAGCAAGGCCATAATGCCGGCTTCTTCGAATTTCTGCTTGTACGCCCACTGCCAGCTGTATTCGAATTTCGCCGTTTCCGGCGGCTCATAGTTCGCGGTATCCAGATAGTGCGTCTTGGTAGCAAGGCAGGCATCCATAATGGTCAGATCCTGATAAGGAAGCGCAACGTTAATTACAACGTCCGGACGGAATTTCTCGATCAGTGCGATGACCTCGTCGGTGTTGTCGGCATTAACCTGGGCCGTCTGAATCTTCGTCCGGCCTCCGTCCAATTTTTGCTTCAAAGCTTCACATTTCTCTACCGTTCTGCTTGCAATGCAGATTTCTTCAAATACATCCGGGTTCTGGACGCATTTATGAACGACTACGCTTGCGACACCGCCAGCGCCGATAATTAACGCTTTTCCCAAAATGAATGACCTCCTCAAGTTTTGTGTTTTCATCAATACTCGTGTAAATAGCATACGCTAAATTTGTATTCGGAAAATTAAAAGCCGCGCGAGCTTGATGATGGTTGATGTCAAAATGTGACGCTTTTATCCCATAAAAAAACGACAACGCTGATTATACAGAATAGGCCGCAAATAATCAATAAAAATCAACAAAAACCGGGATAAGCCAAGAGGATCTTTGAATTTCCTTAGGAATCCTCTGAAATCCATGAACATCCTCCGTTTTTCATCGCTTTAGAGCGATAAAATCAGCTGGCCTCTACAGTTTAGCTATACCCTTCCCACACAAAAGTAAACGAAGGTTTCGTTAAAGCCTGTTCATCGTCAGTTATGCAATCTCATTATTGTAGCATATTGAAGTCAAGCATACGAATGGACGCCTCAGATATGGTTCTTTCGTGGTTTGACACGGCCTTTTTTATTGCACTATAGTTTAAAATAACCAATCAGAATGCGGTAAGCCGGATGATAAACGGATCATAAGAAGGAGGTCTTTAAAAGATGCAGCCGGAAATCAGTATCATCGTTCCTTTCTACAATGTGGAGAACTACATCCGCAAATGCGTGGAATCCATTCTGGCTCAGAGCTTTAAGGACTTCGAGCTGATTCTGATCGACGACGGCTCTCCCGACAACTGCTCCGCCATTTGCGAGGAATACGCAGCGCGGGACGAGCGGATCAAGCTGATGCACAAGCCGAACGGCGGACTCTCCGACGCCCGGAATTTCGGACTGGACGTCGCGGCGGGCAAGTATATCGGCTTCATTGACTCGGACGACTGGATTACCCCGAACATGTTCGAGGTGCTCCACCGGGAGATAACCCGGCACGAAGCGGACATTGCGATCAGCTGCCATTACAGTGAGCTGGACGGTCAGGCCGAGCGGGTGAATGACTTCGGACAGACGGCCGTGCTGAACAACTCCGAGGCGATCGAGGAGATTATCGTGGACGGGCGGATCAAGAGCTATGCCTGGGATAAATTATACCGGCGCGAGCTGTTCGATACGGTGCGCTTTCCGGTCGGCGTAACATTCGAGGATATACTGACGACGTACAAGCTGTTCGTTCAGGCCACAAAGGTCGTTCTGGTCAACGAGCCGACCTATTACTACGTCAAGCGCGGCGACAGCATCACCGGCTTCACCAGCGCCCGGAAGCTGATCGAGAAATTCCATGCGGTGCTTGAGAAGCATGAAGCTCTCATGAAGCTCTACAGCGGGAAGATCGGCCAGCCGGTGTGGGAGACTTCGGTCAACAATATGATTCATGAGGGAATGGACCTTTACAACTTCTTCCTGCGTGAAAAAGATCAGAGCGGTTCGCGAGGCGCGGCGCGCGAGGTTGAGGTTTTTGTGAAAAAAAATCTGTCCTTCATCCTGGCCGCCAAAAATGTGGACCTCAGGTCCAAAGCCTTCGCGCTTATGATCAGCAAGACGAAATTTATGTACAATTATATGTACAGCAATTTCACCTTCCTGCGCAAAAATGGCGATACCGCCAAGGCGAAACCGGTCAAGTAACATTGACGAGGTTGGTGATACTGCGAACCGCAGAGAAAATATGCAGATAGAATATGCAGACAACTCACGAAGAAAGACCTGTTCTCCGGGCTGGAGTCCAGGTCTTCTTTTTCTTTTTCAACAAACGTCAGATCAAGGGGTCCCAGGCTTCCCGCAGCGCCTTCATTCCCGGATTAATCAATTCCAGCGGAATTCCGGCGAACCCGGCAATGATCTCGTGAATACCCTCCGGCTTCGCGCTTGGGTCCAGCCAGGTATAGGCTGTGGAGGCGACATGCACCCCGGCCTGCTCCGCAGCGGAGATCAGTCTGCTCACAGGATGGGCGCAGCGGACTCTGAGGAGAATATGGAATCCCGCTCCCTCTCCGATAACCTCGGCTTTGTCTCCAAAATGCTGCCCTGCCGCCTGGACGATCGCCTCGTATTTTGCCTTGTAAATCCTTCGCAGCTTTCGAATGTGCTTGGTTAGATGGCCCTCGGCAATAAATTTCTCAAGTGTCCGTTGATGCAGCCGGGAGGAAGATTGCTCGAACAGTACGCGCCGATATAGTTCTTTGTATCGCTCAATCAGAGGCAGAGGCAGGACCAAGTAATGCACGCATACCGCTGGAGCAAGCGTCTGGGAGAATCCTCCGATGTACACGACCCTCTCTGGACCCAGTCCCTGAAGTGACAGAATCGGCCTTCCAAAGTACCGGAACTCGCCACTGTAATCATCCTCGATAATATAGCCCCCATTCCGCTCAGCCCATGCCAGCAGCTCCATCCGTCTGCGGATCGGCATCGTTAGCGTGGAAGGAAAGTGATGCGAGGGCGAGACACCGACCAGTCTGGCTCCGGAAGCCTCCAGAGAAGACATGCAGATCCCGTCCTTATCCAAAGGAATGGGCGAGACATCGAAGCCAAGCTCCCTGAAGGTTCCAGGCATCATCGGATAGGCCGGATTCTCGGCGGCAATGTGCTGCTGTATCGGCTTCAGGATGTGAGCCAGGCAGGACATGAGCAGAAACTGTTCGGAACCGATCACCACCTGCTCGGGGCCGCAGACGACACCGCGGTACTGCTTGAGATAGGCGGCGACTTCACAGCGAAGCCCCCACTCGCCCTGGGGATCGCCATAGAACAGCAGTTGCTCTCCCTCTTGCCTCAGGATACGAGTCTCCAGATGCCTCCAGGTATGGAGGGGAAAAAGACTGAAATCATTCCGCGACAGATGAAAGTCGTATAAATACTCCCGTTCGGGCCGTATGCGACTAGCGTGAGCCGCCTCCTCTTCCCGGCTGATCTTCGGCAAAGCGGAAGCGTTGTAAGGCTGGGGGATCTCTGATGCCAGATACCCTACTCTAGGCCGACTTTCAATGAAGCCTTCCGCGACGAGCTGGCGGTAAGCCCATTCAACGGGCGTCATGCTGACGCCAAGATGCTCGGCGAGATGGCGCACCGAAGGCAGCCTGCTCCCGGAAGTCAGACGGCCGCTGCCGATTTCGTTCTTGAAATGATCGCTGATCTGAATATATATAGGCGTGTCCGGGTCCAGCATCTTTGGTTCCATAATCTCCTTCAAGCAATTAGCCTCCGATAAATCTGTCCTGTTAAAAAGATTGAAAACTGTATATTTTACAGTATACAGATTTCCTCTATAATTTCCTCATTACCTACAGGGAGGAACTACCATGAATCATTTGGACCAAGCTTTACCGCCGGCCAGGCTGCTTGAAGGAGAGCAGGTCTACCTGCGTCCGATCAGTCTTGAAGATACCGAGCTGTACTTCCGCACGCTGTTTGACCCCGAGATCCGGCGGTTAACGGGAACGGCGCGCAGCTTCAATAGAGAATTCATCGCTGGCTATATCGAGCGCAAATCACAGGATCAGAGCGGTCTGTTGCTGCTGATTGCACTGCGTGAGAACGATACTGTGATCGGAGATATCGCGCTGCAGGATATGGATGCCTTAAGCCGCAGCGCCAATATCCGGATCGCGATTAACGATGCAGAGCATCAAGGCAAGGGTTACGGCAGCGAAGCCCTCCGATTGATGCTGGATTACGGCTTCGGCATCTGCAATCTGCACCGTATCGAGCTCAATGTGTATGCCTACAATGAACGGGCGCAGCGCTGCTACGAGAAGGTCGGCTTCCGTCAAGAAGGCGTTCAGCGCGACGTTTTGTTTTACAATCATCAATACCATGATTCGATCCTGATGAGCATGCTGGAGGATGAGTATCGCGAGCGTTACCTGAAACCACAATAACGAGCCGCTTCTTTCCGCCGTGCTGTCAGAAGGCTTCATCTCAACCGATTGCCTTAAGCTAAATCTCGATCACCCGGGTAGCGACATTCCGGCGGAATTCGCTGTCATGCTCCACGAAGAGAAGCGTGGGCTGATACTCCAGCAGCAGCTCCTCAATCTGCATGCGGGAGAGCACATCAATAAAATTGAGAGGCTCATCCCAAATGTACAGGTGGGCCTTCTCGCACAGGCTTCTGGCGATGAGCACCTTCTTCTTCTGGCCGCCGCTATAGGACGCCATGTCCTTTTCGAACTGAACTCTGGAGAAGTCCAGCTTCCTCAGAATCGATTTGAACAGACTTTCGTCAATTTCACAGTCCCGGGCATAGCCGGATAAATCGCCCTTTAAATCCGAGGTATCCTGAGAGACATAGGAGATGCGGAGCTGGCTTCCCTTGCGGAACGTCCCGGTATACGCGAGAGGCTCGCCGTTGATCAGCTTTAGAACACTGGACTTGCCTGATCCGTTCTTGCCGGATAACGCAATCCGTTCGCCTTGCTCCACCACGAAGCTGACATTTTCGCAGACTACACGCTTCCCATAAGCAATTGATACGTTGTCCAGCTCGATAAGCCGGCCCTTATGATACGTAAGCGGCGACAGCTTCAGACTTTCCGATGTCTCCAGGTTCTTGAGAAGCCCCGACTTTTCTTCAATGGCCGACTGCTGCCTCTGCTCAATCGATTTGGAGCGCTTCATCATTTTGGCGGCCTTGTGTCCGACATACCCCTTATCCAGCTTGGAGCCGGAGTTTCTTGTCCCGTTCTTCGTCTTCTCCACCTCATGGGACCAGCCGCTTTTTTGCCTTGCGGAGTCTTCCAGCCGCCTGATATCCTTCCTCAGCTTTTCGTTCTCCGCCAGCTCATAGCTGTCGCGCATCTCTTTGCTGTCCCACCAGCTGGAGAAATTGCCCTTCTGCACTTCGATCGTGGTCTTATTAATGGAGAGAATATGATCCACGCAGCGGTCCAGAAAGGCCCGGTCATGGGATACCAGAATAAATCCCTTCTTCTTGCTCAAATATTCGCTGACCAGCCTTCTGGCGTTCATGTCGAGATGATTGGTCGGTTCATCAATTAACAGAAAGCTGTTCTCCTTCAAAAAAAGAGCCGCAAGCAGCACCTTCGTCTGTTCACCGTTCGACAGGGAAGCAAACGGGCGGTACAGCACATCGTCAGATACGTCCAGCAGCGAGAGCTCCCGCATCAGCTCCCAGAGCTGAAGATCCGGAACGGCGCCTTCAACAATATCAAGCGTATTCGCTTCCTTATCCTCGACAGGAAACGGAAAATACTCAAAATCAACAGATGCGGAAATCGTTCCGCTGTATTCGTATTTGCCGAGGAGCAGGTTCATAAAGGTCGTCTTGCCTCTGCCGTTTCTCCCCGTGAATCCCAGCCTCCAATCGGTATCCAGTTGAAAGCTGACATGTTCAAAGATATTATCGTAGCTGCCATCATAGGCAAAAGTTAAATCCGATACATTAATTACGGACATTATGGGTTCCTCCCCGCTAAGGATAAACGCCTTGCGGCGTCCCTGGACGCCGTGCGTTTACCGAGAAATAGAGGCCGGGATAAGCGTTCAGCTTATACTTTCCTATATTATAAAAAAATAAATGAGCTGCAAGAAAGTTACATTCTCGCAGCTCAAATAAATATAGCGGCCCCCGGCTTCATCCATCCTGGCGAAGCTGAGGAAGAATATTTATTCAGAGAGACCCGCATTCGTAACTTTCTTGCATACCGAATAAAACATGTCAAAATTGATTTCGACGGTTTTATTGCAGCAAGAAACTTACATCAGCGTTCAACCCCATTCCTAAAAGTACCTGTATTCTACCACATCTCCCCGCTCCATGCCAACCTTGAGGCTCTTAGGGGCAGGGGGACAGCTTACAGCCGCTGGATCACCTTGTCAACGATGCCGTACTGCACCGCCTCTTCGGCAGACATGAAGTAATCCCGGTCCATATCCTTCTCCACCTTCTCCGCCGGCTGCCCCGTCCGCTCTGCGGTAATCCGCACGATCCGTTCCCGGATTTGCACAATCCGTCTCGCGCTGATCGCGATGTCGCTGGCCTGTCCCTGCGCCCCCCCATGAGGCTGATGGATCATAACCTCGCCGTTCGGCAGGATGCTGCGCTTCCCGGGCTCTCCCGCCAACAGCAGAAACGAAGCGAACGAAGCCGCCAGCCCCGTGCAAATCGTATTCACCGGCGGCTTGATCAGCTGCATCGTGTCAAAGATGCCAAAGCCCGCCGAAGTGGAGCCTCCGGGACTGTTGATATACATGAAAATGTCCTTCTCCGGGTCCTCCGCCGCCAGAAACAACAGCTGGGCGACAACACTGTTCGCCAGCGCGTCGTCGATCGCCGCGCCCACGAATACAATTCGATCCTTCAGCAGCCGGGAATACAGATCATAGCTTCGTTCACCCCGGCTCGTCTGCTCCAGTACATAGGGAATATAACTCATCTTCGCTTCCTCCTTGGCTTTACGAATTCAAGTGATTCGAATCGTAAACGGAGGAGTAAGCACGGAAGATACGCGAATTACCTGTCCATAAAATATTTTTGCGATCCTCCGGTATGGCCGTATCGTTTTGCTCCGCTTCTTCGTTTACACTGGAGAAGAGAAGATTCACAAGAAGAGAGGATTCACACGAAGGAAGCTTAGCTTGCGCCCAGCCTGAATAATCCGGCTCATCACGCTCAGGGAGGAACAATCATGAATTCAGTGATACGGCCGCAGAAGGCCGATTCGATGGAAGATACAGAGGTTCTGAAGCTGCAGTCTGCACTCAAGCGTTACTGCCTGTCGCTCACCCGCTCCCCCTGGGATGCGGACGATCTGGTCCAGGACGCCTGGCTGAAGGCGCTGGCGCCCATCCGCGCAGGGCATGCCAACCCGGAGGCCCTGCTGCTCCGAACCGCTCGGAACGCCTGGCTGGACCGCATGCGCCGCCAGGCCGTGCTGCGGCGCAAGCTTCCCCTGCTCGCGCAGCAGCAGGAAATGGAAGCGCAGCAAGAGGCCGCCCCAGTCGGCGGTCTTGCCGAAGAGGCGGCCTTCCGGGCGCTGGACCGGGAGCTGTCCCCGCTCCAGCGCGCGGTCTTCCTGCTGCGCGACGTACTGGACTACTCCGCCGCCGAGACGGCGGAGCTGCTGGGCACGTCGGAGGGCGCAGCGAAGGCGGCGCTCCACCGCGCGCGCCGCGCCCTTCTCTCCCTGCGGGCAGAGCCGCAGGGAGAACCCCCAGCTCCCGCAGACGAAGTGCGGGAGCAGCCGCTCCGGGACCTGCCGGAGCGCATGGCTGACGCGTACCGGCATGGCCGGGTCGCGGAGCTGGTGCGCCTGATCCGGCAGGATGCCGGAGCGGCTGAGCCGGCGCGCGGCGGCAGCTTCGCGCCGCGCATGGCGGCATAGCCCGCTGCGGCTGCGGCGGGCTGCGGTCTACCGCGGCTGCGGCGGGCTATGGTCTACCGCGGCTGCGGCGGGCTGCGGTCTACCGCGGCTGCGGCGGGCTGTGGATCAGTCTTGCCAGATTTCGTCGGCGATCTCTTTGATGAAGGCCAGCTTCTTCCACTGCTGCTCTTCCGTCAGGACGTTGCCTTCTTCCGTGGAAGCGAACCCGCATTGCGGGCTGAGGCAGATGTGGTTGATGTCCACAATCTTCGCCGCTTCCCGGATTCGGTCGATAACGGCCTGTTTATCCTCCAGCTCCCCCGTCTTCGACGAGACGAGGCCGAGCACAACCTGCTGGTTCCCAAGCGATTGAAGCGGTGTGAAGTCTCCTGCGCGCTCCGTATCGAACTCCAGATAATAGCCATCATACTGGTCAATGCCGAAGAGCGTCTCGGCCACTGGTCCGTAGCCTCCCGAGGAAGCCCAGGTGGAGGCATAATTCCCGCGGCAGACATGTGTGGTTACCGTAAGGTCTTCCGGCAGGTCTGCGATCGTCTCCCGGTTCACCCGGGCGTACAGATTCGCGATCGTCTCCACATTGACACCTTCCTGCTGTCTGGCCTCCCAGTAATTCTTGTCGCACAGCATGCCCCAGGTGCAGTCATCCAACTGGAGGCTTCGGCATCCCGCTTCATAGAAAGCCAGAATCGCTCCCCGGTACGCCTTGACGATATCGGCGATCAGCGCTTCGGTATCCTTGCCGTATACAGCCTCTGTGCTCTCCTTGTTCTCGCCGCGCTGCAGCTCGGCCAGGAACTGGGCCGGAGCGGGAATCGTCTGGCGGGCGACGACATCATCGCCTGCAATCTTTTTCAGAAATTTGAAGTCCGTAGTGAAGGGATGGCTGGAGAAGCCGATTGGCCCCGAGAGGCGCGCCGTCTCCGCTCTGGTCTCCACGCCCTGGAACTTATAGCCCTGCTCAACCTCCGCCTTCTCCACGCCGTCAAGTCCCCACATAAAATCCAGATGCCACCAGGACCGTCTGAACTCACCGTCCGTAACCGCATGAAGACCCACTTCCTTCTGCTTCTCCACCAGCTTCACAATCTCGGCATCCTCCACCGCGCGCAGCCGCTCAGCGGTAATTTCGCCGTGCTGGAACTGCGCTCTGGCTTCCTTCAGTGAATCGGGACGCAGGAAGCTCCCGACCATATCATGACGATAAGGGGTTGCATGCCGCTGTACGGCGCCTTCGGTTATACTGCTCATCGGTGTGATCTCCTTTGTTCATGCGATAGTATGAATTCGTTAGTAGAACGATATCACAAAATTCGTGTTATAATGTAACGCGAAATAACTATAGCCGGCTATAGCTAAATGCTATAACCGGCTATACATAACCGAAGTATGCAATTGAAGTGGACAGCATTCAATACAGCCACCGCCTGCTGACCCAGGTACCGACCCATGTACTTGTAATGATTCGGATCAACTTGCAGCGCAGTTTACCTGTCCCGAGCTTACTGGGGACCGCCTTCCGCTGCGGTCTTCTTGCCCGGTCTGAAGCGTCCGGCGATCTTGCGTCCAACCTCGGGCAGCAGCTCCATGCCCTCCTTGACGAACAAGGAATTGACGATGAAGAAGATCGGGAAGATCACGACCGACAGAACCATTCCGGACAGCACCAGCGAGAGGAAGGAATGAATCTGGAGATGAATGCCGCGCACAAGCAAGTCAATGGCCACGAACAGGACGATATTCAGCTGCCATTTTTTGATCGTGACCCATGGGCTGCGCTCCAGCAGTCGTTTGTTGGAATACAAAATCATATCGGTAGTCCGGTACAGAAGAGCGGCAATCGTCCCCAGCACCACACCATAGATGCCAAATAGGGAAACGAACACAATGGAGCAGACGAGATTAATGACCGATTCCAGGATGGAACGTCCCTGTGTGTTCTTGAAATGCCCGGCGATTTCAATCACCGTGTCCGAAGGCGCTCTGGCGTTCATCAAAAGCTTCGCAATAGCGAACAGAATGGGCAAAAAATAATCGATATAATTGTTATCGTGGATTCCTGCCGTATACATCCGCATGAACGGAAGGATCAGGATGGTTACGATGCTGATCATACCGAAGATAAAAGCGATGTAGTAGGTTTCGTACAGATTGAACATCTTCATGAACTTCGTCCGGTTGCCGAAGTAGCTCTGTCCCAGCGCGAATTTCAGGCTGCCGTTGATCATGACGACCACATTATCGACGATGTTGAAGATCAGATTGTACATCACGTATATGCTGACGACCTTCAAATTGGTGAAGACCGTGAGCACCAGAACGTCCGTATTTTTGAAGATCAGGTAGGAGAGCTCATGGATAAGCGCCGAGTTCTTCTGGCTAATCGCATCAAAATCGGGTTTCCGGTTCAAATCGATCCACTTGTAATTTCGTTTGATATATACACGGTAGACGATAATTTGCAGCAGCACGACGATGAAATAGACCGATTGTACGGCTACAATATTGAAGCCGCCCAGAAGCAGCACTATCCGCACCGCGTTATTGACGATGTTCGCGACCATCACGACCGAGGATTCAATATAGTTCTTGCCCTCGGCGATCAGCAGCACCCGGAATTTGCCTTGAAAATAGTAGTTAACCGCACCGCCCAGACCGCTGAGCGCCACCACCGCCATGACCGTCAGGGCGTCGAACCCGGACTTTATAACGAACGGATAGACGACAGCAAGCAGAATGACGGCGGCAAAATAATAAAGGCCGGTCTTCTTGTAATAAATGGAGGTCGCCGCCAGAATATCGTTGATCTTCGAGCGGTCGTTCTCACCGACCGGGCGGTAGAGGGCCTGAATCGAAGCGGCCCCTACGCCGGCTTCCAGCAGAGAGAGGTAAGCGATGATCTGCGTAATGGAGGCGATAAGACCATTGGCTTCCGAACCGTAATGAAGCATAACCAATCTGGGAATAAAGAAGCTGAGCGCAATTGTAATCAGCTGGCTTAACAAGCCAACGGATACATTAAGAAAGCTCCGTTTCGCGATCATACCGTTCCTCCTTCAATAATGTCACATAAGACGCATGTTCGGATGCGAATGAGCTGCATTGCATAGGTTATAGCGCTCCCCAGATGTTTCGTTATTTAATTGTAGCTATTTAATTGTAGCCGTACATTGTTCAAACTGCCTTTTTAAGCGGTAACCTGGCGCAGCCGCGCGCGTACGCCGGACTTGAATTTGATTATCCTCTGCTGAACCTCCAGCAGGAAACGCAGAAGCTCCGGCGCGATCAGGAAAGCGTTGATATCCGTTTTGGAACGCCGCTTCTCCCGCTTCCAGCGCTTCATCAGCGCCCGCATCTCTCCGTTCAGCTCGGGATATTGACCGTCTATATCCTTAAGCAGGTTCCGGATCGAGACTTTGTTGGCACTTCGCAGACAGGTCTTCAAATTATAGAAATAGTTCTCCAGCATATGCCGCAACAGCAGCATATCGCGCACCTCCGCAAGCTCCGGGCGGTCCATATAGGAGGCCGCTCTCCTGAAGGCGTTGGCATAGTCGAACTTCTTGACGTTGTAGACGCCCGAGATCGATGATTCCCGCTCCAAGTAAAAAGACAGCGCCCGGTCGATGAAGACAAGCTCATCGGCCTTTGCCAGCGCCTTAAAGGTGAATTCCTGATCCTCGCCGTTGACGCAGCCCGGGGTGTACCGGATGCTCTCCTTCAGCAGCAGCTCTCTCCGGTAAGCGGCGCTTGCCGTCCAGATCTGCATTTTTTGATCCACCAGAATCCTTTTCAGCGCTTCAGCACCACTCATTGTCCTTGGCATATCCGTTACGTAGCGGTAGCAATCCTGCAGCACCCGTCCGCTCTCATTCACCTTCTGCCACTTCCAGAACACGAGATCCGGGCCTTTCTCCGCCGCTTGGTTGAACAGCGCCACCAGCTCGCGATCCACAAAGTCGTCGCCGTCCAGAAAGAGGACATAATCTCCGGACGCTTCTTCAATCCCCCGGTTTCTGGCGGAGCTGACGCCGCCATTGTCCTGATATACCATGCGGAAACTGCCGGCAGGAGTCCGGTCGATAAAGCTCTGCACCGTCTGGGCCGTAAGGTCCTTCGATCCGTCATCCACGATGATCGCTTCGAAATTCAGGTCACTCTGGGCGGCCAGCGACTCCAGCGTCCGTTCGATGTAGCTCTCCACATTGTAAGCCGGAATAATCACACTAAGCTTCATGAATCGTCCTCCCTTTCACGTTTATTGCTTCCTCTATCAAGAGAAGCTTCCATTCTTCTCCCTGCGCAGCCGGCTGATCACCGCACTATAGAACATGCTGTACAGCATTTTGTTGGTCGCCAGAATCAGCGCCGCCGCTTTAAGCTGGATGCCGATCGTCCTGGCGGTCAGAATGCCGTTCAGATTCTCGCGCATGAAGGCTTTGATCGTATCGATCTCCCTGTTATCGCCGGTTTCCAGCTTCTCTCTCAGGAGATGGTTGTATATCCCCATGCCCTCGTCGACCATCCGGTAAGTGAACCAGTCCCAGGTTGGCTTGTCGATGGCGCCTGCGTAGCGATCCTTCACTCTTGTATATTTCTCATAGGTACCGTTGAACTTATCCAGCCGCTTCTTCAAATCATAGGTCCCGGATATGCTCTCCGTCCGTTTGAGGTAGTAATAGAGCGGTTTGTCCACGACAGCGATCCTTTCGGCTTTCATGAACAGTTTATAGGTTGTCGGGATATCCTCAAAAGCAACGCCGATCGGATAGCCTATGCCCCGGAACAGCTCTCTCTTGTACAGTTTGTCCCATGCCAGGTTCTGGATGCGCTGGTCGATCAGCAGCTCGCTCATAGCCTTGACGTTATCCAGCACAGCGGGATAGCCTTCGAAGTTATTAACCCGATTAAGAATACCGTCACTCACTTCGTAATGGCAGCACACCGCAATGTCCGCATCCTGACTCCGGATTGCCCGGTACAGCGATTCGAACATATCTCCGGCGATCCAGTCGTCCGAATCCACGAAGCCGATATATCGGCCTTCGGCAACATTGAGCCCGTAATTCCGTGCGTCGGACAATCCGCCGTTCTCCTTATGGATAACCTTGACCCGCGGGTCCTGGGCCGCATACCGGTCGCATATGGCCGGGCAGTTATCGGGAGATCCGTCATCGATGAGAATGAGCTCGAAGTCCCGGAAGGTCTGCTCCAGAATCGAGTCCACGCATTTTTCGATATAATTCTCCACTTTATAGCAAGGCACGATGATGCTGATTTCCGGTTTCATCGCTGCGGCACCCCTCTTCATTCCTATGTCCGTCGGTTATTTCGCATCTGTTTCGCGGGCGGAGATGTCTTTAAATTCAATATATTTTCCACCAGAAAAAAGGTCAATGGACTTTCAGAAAACATGGCAAAAATGGCTCTAACGTAGTATAGCTATCTACCCTCGAAGAGGGGTAAAATAGGCACCCCCCGCTCCTTGCGGCATGAGCCTCCCCATAACGTCCTTCGTCCACCCTTGCCCCATTAAAAAGAGGACCCCTGCACAGGAATCCTCCGAATGATCCTTATTCGCCCATTTAATTGGCCGCCTATATTAACCACGATAACCCGCAATAAGCTTGGGCTGCGCCATCACTTAATTCCCCGGCTGTTCGCCGGTCGCTTGTTTCAGCTCTTCCACATAGGCCAGAGCCAGCTTGGAAAGGGCTGAGTCCTTATGACAAATCCAGCCGACATTAATGCTCTCGTCGCAATCCAGCGGAACCGGGATAATCTCGTTGCCGTTCAGATCCGCGCTGAGCACGCCGGTTGAGATCGTGTAGCCGTTCAGACCGATCAGCAGATTGAACAGCGTGGCGCGGTCGTTCACCCGGATGCTCTTCGGATGCGACAAGGTGCTCAGGATTTCCTCCGAGAAATGAAAGGAATTGTATTCCCCCTGCTCAAA
Organism: Paenibacillus sinensis; assembly: GCF_019904155.1. Classification (GTDB taxonomy): domain Bacteria; phylum Bacillota; class Bacilli; order Paenibacillales; family Paenibacillaceae; genus Paenibacillus_AQ; species Paenibacillus_AQ sinensis. Next base: position 150,089 of record NZ_JAHCMB010000026.1, on the reverse strand, counting down.
AGACAGATACGGATAAGCCTGCAGCTGGTCGATCGTTACGATGGACTGCTTGGCGAGCGGGTTATGAATGCTGATGAAGATATGCGGCTTGGCCGTGAACAGGCTGTTGAATACAAGCCCGGCGTCCTTGAGCAGACGTCCCATGACTTTGGCGTTGAACTCATTCAAATACAGAATGCCGATCTCGCTGCGCAGCGCCTTGACGTCCTGAATGATTTCGTAAGTTTTCGTCTCGCGCAGCGCCAGCTCGTACTCTTCCTGACCGAAGGCGTTCACCAGATTCACGAAAGCGTTGACGGCGAAGGCGTAGTGCTGGGTTGATACGGAAAAATGCTGCGGCGAAGGCTTCGCGCCCAGATAGCGGTTCTCCAGCAGCTCCGCCTGCTCAACCACCTGGCGGGCGTAGCCCAGAAACTCCGCACCTTCCTTGGACAGCGAGATGCCTTTATTCGTGCGCTCGAAAATCGTGACCCCGATTTCTTCCTCCAGATCGCGGATGGCGTTCGACAGGCTCGGCTGAGAGATGAACAGCCGTTTGGCCGCCTCATTCATGGAGCCTCTGCCCGCTACCTCGATCACATATTTTAGCTGCTGCAAAGTCAAGGTGGGTTATCCTTTCCGGCCAGGCTTATTCCTGCCCTTTCTCTAGATTGCCGCAGGTGAAGCCCTGCGCGGGAAGCGTCTTCTTCGCATCGCCATATTCGGGATTGGCGGCGAAGAACGATGCGACGCGAGCAGTCCAGTCCTTCTCCTCCGCTCCCTGGGACCGGAGCAGGCTGCGGTTGGCTTCGTTCATTGCCCTGAATCCAGAGACTGCCGCCTCCGCATCATAGGCTTCCTGATGCCAGACTGAAGCCTGCGGCAGGCGGGGCTGCTTCGGCAGCTCCGCTCCCGGATAGCCAAGGCATAGGCCGACTACCGGGAACACGTACTTCGGCAGCTTCAGCAGCTCTATGACGCCGGCGGAATTGCGCCGGACTCCTCCGATCGGGATAATGCCGAGCCCGAGGGACTCGGCTGCGGTGATCGCGGCCTCCACCCCGATGCCCACATCGACGGCTCCGGTCAGCAGGGCGTCGACATCGCGTTCGGCTTCGAAGGCGATACCCTCCAGCTCCCCGGCCTTCTTCGCCCGGTAGAAATCCATGCAGAATACAAGGAATACCGGCGCGGCCGCGACATGCGCCTGTCCGCCGCTAAGCTCGGACAGGCGGCGTTTCCGTTCCTCATCACGGACGGAGATAACCGTCATATGCTGGCCATTAATCCAGGAAGGTGCGGCCTGTGCCGCTTCGATAATGGTCCGAAGCACATCGTCCTCCACCGGGCGCTGTGAGTACTGCCGGTAAGAACGGTGATTCATCAGCGTTCTGAGCGTGTCGTTCAACGTAAACTTCCTCCTTATTTCATCATAAAGCTTATTATAGCGGAAATTGCGGAATCGTCCTATTCAGCCGGGTTATCGGGATGGATAAAAGGGCTGCCGGCACATCCAATCGATGTGCCGGCAACCCTTTTGTTGGCGTGAAAGAGGTATTCCATTCGTTATGGCGCGCTGACCGGCCCGGTTTCGGACATCTCTTCTTCCTTGTACCGGCGAGAAATCTCCCTGAACTTCGCCCGGCATCTCAGGAATACCTCGACGATATCCGGGTCGAAATGCTTGCCCGAATCTCCCGTTATGATGTCAACGGCCCGCTCATGAGGCATCGCATCCTTGTACACCCTTTTGCTGGTCAGCGCGTCGTATACATCGGCAATGGCCATAAGTCTGGCCGAGAGCGGAATATCCTCGCCGGCCAGTCCTTCGGGATATCCGCTTCCGTCCCATTTCTCGTGATGCGAGAGAACGATCTCCTTCGCATACCGGAAGAAGGTCTCCTTCTGCCCCATCAGCTCTTCCGCCCGGAGAATCGCATCCCTGCCGAGAATCGTATGGGTCTTCATGATCTCGAATTCCTCCCGGGTCAGAGGACCGGGCTTCAGCAGAATGTGGTCGGGAATTCCGACCTTGCCGATATCGTGCAGAGGTGCAGAGGTCGTGATCAGATCAATGGTCTCCCGGTTCAGCGCGCCCTTGTAGCCGGGAAGACTGCTGAGATGGGTAGCCAGCACTTCGATATACAGCTTGGTGCGCTTGATGTGGTTGCCCGTATCGTTATCCCGGATTTCAGCCAGGGCCGCCATCGACATGATGCTGACGTCCTGAATCAGCGAAACTTCCTTGGTCCGGCGTGATATTTCCGCTTCAAGAAAATGGTTCTTGTCTTTGAGAAAGTCTCTGGACTGCTTGAGTGTGACATGGGTCTTCACCCGCGAGAGCAGCACGGGGGCGCTGATCGGCTTCGTAATATAATCGACCGCTCCGAGCTCGAATCCCATATTTTCTTCCTCCGCCTGCTCCTTCGCCGTCAGAAAAATTACCGGGATATCCTCAAGCTCCGGGTCTTCCTTCAGCCTCCGGCATGTCTCGTAGCCATCCATGACCGGCATCATAATATCGAGCAGAATCAGATCGGGCGGAGCGGCCTTCGCAATGGCGAGAGCCTTCTCGCCGTTGGTGGCCACCTTGACCTTGTACCGCTCCTTAAGCAGTCCGCTAAGCAGCACAATATTGTCCGGTGTATCGTCTACTACTAATATGACCGCTTTCGAATCAGGCATAAGGGTCCTCCTTCCACTCCAAATGGCTGTCCGCAGCCGCCCGTTCAATCGTCTTGATCGCTTCGTCAAAATCAAAGAGGGCGATTGCCCGCTTCGCTTGCCGCCAATCCTCAGGCTTCATCCAGAGCCTCAGCTGCGGCTCCACCGTATCAAAGACATCCACCGCTTCAATGTCGCTGTCCCGGAGAAGCGCCAGCAGACGGCTTACCGCCTGCTCCACCGGAGGCTGCATGCGGCTGTTGTCTCCATCGCCGCCGGAGGCTGCGTCCCCGTTGCCCGGTACTCCGACAATCGGCGCTCCGGCAATCGGCGCTCCGGCATCCGGCCCAGCAGCGTCCGGCGCTCGATTGTCCTGCGCCATGTTATCCCGCGCTTCGGCAGCACCGACAGCCGACGCTCCTGCATCCGGCTTCACGAGCCGGATCGCCTTCAGGACGCCGCCAATCGCGGCTTCCAGCCGGTCTATCACCGCCTCTAACTCCTCCCGGCGGCTCTTCGCCTGGCCGGAAGAGATCATGGCGACGATCTCGCCGGCCAGCTCGCCCGCTTCTGCGGCGCCGATGTTGCCGGATACGCCCTTCAGATTATGGGCGATCCGGTGAGCTTCACCATAGGCATCCTCCCGGATCGCGGCGCGGATGCCCTCGGCCGCCTCCCCGTGATGGTCGGCGTAATTCCGGAGGAGACTGGCATACAGCACCGCGTTCCCTCCGGTCCGTCTCAGGCCCTCCTCCGTCCGGATTCCCTCAAGTTCCGGCAGCCCGGGCTTCTCCGGAGCCTCTGGCTGCTGCAACGAAAGCGAATCCGGCGGGACAGGCCGGCCGGCCTCCGGGTTCCAGCGGCCCGCCATCCATTTGCCCATAATCGTGAACAGCACATCGGGGTCTATCGGCTTCGCGATATGATCGTTCATCCCGGTGAGCAGAATCTTCTCCCGTTCCTCCGGCATCGTCCGGGCCGTCATCGCGATAATCGGCAGCTCGGGATCGCTCTCCCGGATTCGGCGCGCAGCTTCGACGCCGTCCATTACCGGCATCTGCATATCCATCAGGACAAGATGATAGTATCCGCTTGGGGCTTCCAGCGATTTCCGGACAGCCTCCTCGCCGGTAGAGGCGATCTCGGTCTTCACGCCCTGGCTCTTCAGCAGCTCGGCCGCGATCAGCTGGTTAATCTCGTTATCTTCCGCCACCAGTACCCGCAGCCCCTTGAGCCGGTAATCCTTCTCCAATACCTCCGCCCCCTGCACAGCACCCTTGCGGGCAGCGAACAGGTCGATAATCATATCGAAGAGCAGAGACTGGTTCACAGGCTTGACGAGACATTCATCATAACTGACGGCTTCTTCCTCCAGTAAGAACGCATCGTCCTGGCCGATAGCCGTCATAAGCACGATTACGGGAATATGCCGCAGCGTACGGTGCTCCTTGATTCTCCGGGCAGCCTGGCTGCCGTACTCTTCCTTAAGCTCCCAGTCGATGAATACCATATCATACGGTTTGTTATCGTTCGCCTGCACCAGAACCTCCACTGCCTGAGATCCCGACGACACGCCGTAAGCGGCACAGCCGAAGTCCCGCAAATACTCAACGACCATGTCGCGCGCAGCCGGATTGTCGTCTACAACCAGCGCTTTGAGGTAGCCCAGCTCCTCGGGAACGCGGCGAGCCTGGGATTTCTCTTCGTCGCCGACGCCAAACCAGGCGGTGAAGGCGAACATGCTTCCACCCTCGGCATTATTCTCAGCCCAGAGCGTTCCGCCCATCATCTCCACCAGCCTCCGGCTGATGGTAAGTCCGAGACCCGTCCCTCCGTATTTGCGGGTGGTGGAATTATCCGCCTGGCTGAAGGGCTGGAACAGCCTGTTCTCCGCCTCAGGAGACAACCCGATGCCGGAATCCCGGATGCTGAACTTCAGCTTCACCTTGCTGTCGATCAGCCGAACGGCTTCCACCCTTACGACCACCTCGCCGCTTTCGGTGAACTTGACCGCGTTGCTGACCAGATTCGTGAGAATTTGCCGGAGGCGCAGCGGGTCTCCGGTCAGATTTTGCGGCAGGCCGGCCGGTATGAAATACATCAGCTCCAGCCCCTTGTCGTAGGCGGTTTGGCTGCTCATTGTTACGGCGTCCGTCACAGTCTCTTGAAGCTCAAAGGATGTATGCTCCAGCTCCAGCTTCCCTGCTTCGATCTTTGAGAAGTCCAGGATTTCATTCACGATGCCGAGGAGTGATGTTCCGGCGTTGTGGATCTTGGACAAATAGTCCTTCTGTTTCACCGACAGCTCCGTCTTGAGAGTCAGATGCGTCAACCCGAGAATCGCGTTCATCGGCGTTCTTATCTCATGGCTCATATTAGCCAGGAACTGGGACTTGGCAGCTGTCGCTTCTTCGGCGATGCGCAGCGCCTGCTTGATTTCCTCTTCTTTCAGCTTAAGGCCGGTAATGTCCTCCGATACGCCCAGGATAAAATGCGGCCTGTTCTCCGAATCCATAATCGGCAGCTTGGTCTCGTTGACATAGCGGAGCTGATTCCCATCCGTATCGACTGGCAGAATCCGGATTTCGGCGGTCTTGTGGCCGGTCTCCAGCACCTTCCGGTCCGTTTCATTGAAGCGGCGAGCGATCTCTTCCGGCATCAGGTCACGGTCGACACGTCCGAGAATTTGTTCGGCAGGATAACCGAGGAAATCCGCGCAGGCCTGATTAACGATCCGGTATTCCATCGTCAGGGCGTCCTTTACAAATACCATAACGGGAAGCAGGTTGATTACCGCATCCAGAAAGTTCCGGCTCTCCAGAAGCTCCTTCTCTTTCAGCTTCAAATCGGTGATATCCATCATGAGGCCCAGATAGCCGCCTTCGGTATTGTCCGACATCTGATACGCAGAGAGTGAATACAGCAAGTCATGCACGGTTCCATCGGTATACGGCCGCTTCACCTCCCGGATCGCCGGTGCGTCGTTTTGTGTCACTTCTTTCCGCAGCTCATTCAGTATCAGGTAGTTCTCCCGGGACAAATTCGGCAAATCCCTGGCGTGAAGCCCGAGCAATTCACTGCGGGTTACCCCCAGGGCCTCTTCATAGGCGGCGTTGCACCCGAGAAAATATCCTTCCGTATTGAGGTAAAACAAAGGATGGGGCAGCGTATCAATCAGTTGAGACGTGAAATGGAGCTGGTCGGACAGCTCCTTCCTGATCTTTTTGTAATCCGAAATATTCTCTTTAATGCCGACATAATGGGTAATGCTCCCTGTCTTGTCTTTAATGGGAGAGATGAGCACAGACTCCGTATACAGTTCGCCGTTCTTCTTCCGGTTAATGAACTCGCCTTCCCATTTGCCGCCTCCGCTGATCGCCGACCACATCTTCCGGTATTGCTCGTCCGTAGTCACACTGGAGCGAAGTACGGACAGAGAGCCTCCTTCCATCTCCGCTCTTGAGTAGCCGGTAATCTTCGAGAAATAAGGGTTGATATATTCCACTTTGCCGAATTTGTCGGTAATCACGATGGACAAGGGAGACTGCTCCACGACATTCAAATACAGCTGAAGCTCTTCGCTGTACTTTCGTTCCAGCTCAAGCATATGCCTGGCGGTCCGGCTCTGCTTCATGTACAGACGCACGATGTACAGAGCCATCAGGATAATCAATATATAAATTGCGCTATGTAAAACGGTTTGAGTCGGCAAGCGAAATCGCATCCTCCCGGTTCGGTTAAATCCTCCAACACTGTAATACTGCCTACTCTTTTCTTCGACACTATCCTACAAAAGTATTAGCTCCGCCAAATAATAAATCGCTTACAATCTAATTTCACCCGATGAACAACCATTTTAATGGACCTCCAGGTAAAAACAGACAAAAAACCGCCTGAACGCTTGCTCCAGCGTTCAGGCGGTTGTTCCCGCAAAGTTCGGGTTATTTGACGGAATCGTTGTACTGCTTGATTTTGTCCGTAATTTGAGCCGCAGCGTCCTGCAGAGCCTGCTTCGGCTGCTTCTTGCCATTCAGCGCTTCTTCAATTGCGCCTTCCACGATCTGGCGGGCTTCCGGGAATACGCCCATTACAGCACCGGATGTGGCGTTCGAAGCGGTGGAAGCATGAAGCTGGTCGACCGCCGTCTGGAACTGCGGATACTTCGCCATATTATCCTTCAGCACCTGCTGGTCGTAGGCTGCCTTCGTGATCGGGAAGTAGCCGGTGTTCACACTCCAGTTGGCCTGTGCCTCCGGAGAAGCGACGTATTTGATGAACTCCCAAGCAGCCTTCTGGTGATCATCCGGCTTGTTGTTCATAATGTACAGGCTGGCGCCGCCGACTACAACGCCGCCTTCCTTGGCGTCAGCAGGCTTCGGCAGGAAGCCGGTACCCACTTCGAACTTGCCGCCTACCGCTTCGACCATGTTGCGAAGCGAAGCGGTGGAGTTCAGCGTCATAGCGACCTGTCCGGCAGCAAAAGCGCTGTCCGTGTCATCCGTATCGCGTCCGAGATTGGCGACGGCTCCTTCGTCGACCATCTTTTTCCACCATTCCAGCGTCTTCACACCGGCATCCGAAGCAAGCAGCGATTCGGTGGCTGCCGCATCACGGCCGTTGCCGTTGTTGACGTATTCGGCATTCTGGTTCGCGAACAGCTGCTCCATGAACCAGCCGTAAATAGCGATTGCCGCTCCCGGCTTGCCGTTCTTCTCAAGCGCCTTGGCTGCGGTCTCAAATTCCTCGAATGTCTTCGGCGGCTTCTCAGGGTCCAGCCCGGCGGCCTTAAAGGCATCCTTGTTGTAATACAGAATCGGGTTCGAAGTATTGAACGGCATGGCGTTCAGCTTGCCGTCGATTGTGTAATAACGGGTAATATTCGGCTCCAGAGCGGACAGGTCAAAGCCGTCCTGGTCGATGAACTGCTGTACAGGAGTGATCATTTTGGAATCGATCATGTATTTGCTGCCGATTTCGTAGACCTGGATCAGATCGGGTCCGCTGTCAGATCCGAGCGAAGCCTTGAGCTTGTTCAGACTTTCGTCATACTTGCCCTGAAAAATCGCTTCGACCTGAACATCGGGATGAGAGGCGTTAAAATCGGATACCAGCTGCTTGATCGCCTTCTCGTTCGTTCCCGACATGGAATGCCACCACGTAATCTTGACCGGGGCAGCCGCAGCAGAGCTGGCAGGACTTGCCGAAGCTGCTACTTCGTTGTTAGCAGACGCTGAATTCGCTGCCGCGTCACTGGCGTTCGAGTTATTACCGCATCCTGCCAAAGCTGCCATACTCAAGGCCAGTGGAAGCACCATTCTTCTCTTGAAGAACAGCCGGCCGAGTTTCTTCCTCTTCATGATCTCAATCTCTCCTTTTTTTATCTGATAATTGTATGCATCATCTGCAAATTGCAGCTGACTCCCCGGATAAATCAAAGACCGTCCTAGCCCTTGAGCGCGCCCGCCGCCATGCCCCGCACCAGCTGTTTCAAACCAAAGGCAAGCAGGAACAGCGAAGGCAGAATGGCGAGCGCAATGCCGGCGAATACCAGATTCCAGGAGGTTGATTCCTGAAACTCCAGCATCGAAATTCCGATTTGAACGGTGCGCATATTCTCGCTGTTCGTAATCAGCAGCGGCCACAGATAGGAGTTGTACATATTCAGAAAGGAATAGACCGCAAGTGTCCCCAGTGCGGGTCTGGCGAGCGGCAGAACATGGCCTGCAAAATACCGGAGATGGCCGCAGCCGTCCATCTTGGCCGCTTCCAGCAGCTCCTTAGGCAATTGAAGAAAGAACTGCCGCAGCATGAATGTCCCAAACGCCGTTGCCAGAAAGGGAACGACCAGGCCCTGGTATGAATCGAGCCAATTTATGCTCCGGATGATGAGATAATTCGGAATCATCGTCGCTTCCCAAGGGACCATCATCGTGGCGACGAACAGGCTGAACACCAGATTCTTGCCTTTGAAATTCAATATGGCAAAAGCGTAAGCCGCCAGGCTTGCCGTAAGAAGCTGACCCAGCATGACGATGCCCGAGACGAGAAATGTATTGCCGATAAAGACGGCGATCGGCACGATGCCGAACACTTCCGTGAAATTGGCCGGATTGAACGTATGGGGCACAATGGAAGGCGGATAGGCACTCGCCTCTTCCGGCTTCATGACCGACATGAACATGCTGTACACGACCGGATACAGTACAAGGAGAGCGGCGACGGCAAGGACCAGATAGACGGCTGCCGTTCTCGCATGGAATCTTCTCATTGATAATGCACCTTTCTCTCCACCCATTTGAACTGAATCAAGGTCAGGAGCATGATCACGGCGAACAGCAGAAGCGATTGGGCGCTGCCTGTGCCGAAGCGGAAATTAACAAATGCTTCCCGGTAAATGGAGTAGACGAACACATCGGTCGAGTTCATCGGCCCGCCCTGGGTCAGAATATGAATCTGGGCGAAGGACTGGAAGGCGCTGATAACCGAGACGATCAGCACGAAGAACAAGGTTGGGGACAGCAGCGGAACAGTAATTCTGCCGAAGGTCGAGATGGGACCCGCTCCGTCGATCTTCGCGCTCTCATATATCTCCTCCGGAATTCCTCCGAGCCCCCCGGAGAGAATGATGAAGTTGAAGCCCAGATTCATCCATATCGTCATAATCGACACGGAGATCAGCGCCCAGGCAGGGTCTGTCAGCCAGGAGACAGGCTGCAGTCCAATCGATTCCAGCCCATAATTCAGCATGCCGAGCGTCGGGTGAAACAGGAACTTCCAGATAACGGCGGAAGACCCGACCGACAGCACCATGGGCAGCGAGAACGAGAACTGGAACAATCTTCTCCATCGCGGAAGATGATGGGCAAGAGCCGCGAGCAAGAGCGCGAGCAGAATGCTTGCCGGAACCGTATACAGCGCGAACAGCGCCGTTACCCGGATACCGGAGAGGAAATCGCCCGATGACATCAGGGCGCGAAAATTATCAAGTCCGATGAAGGAATGAATACGTCCGGCCGGATCGGTGCTGTGCATACTGAGATAGACCGAGCGAAGCAGCGGATAGAACAGGAACACGCCGAACAGCAGCAGAGAAGGCGATAAAAAAGTGTAGGCCAGCAGGTTCTCCCTGATCTTCAATCCCCGAAGCGTCTGAGGCCGCCTTCCGGACTCCGCTGCGCTTTTCCCCGTTCGGGCCGGCAGATTCAAGTGATTATCGAATTCGCTCAAGGCGCTTGCCTCCTTTTTAGGAATGAAATCCATATCTATAACCCTCTGCCAGTGTAAAGCGTGTATGTAAAGAGACAACTCCCCGATCTTCAATCCGGGGTAAAACTTTCGGCCAAGCGTTAACGGAGTGATAACAAAAGCCCGAATGCCTTCTTTTCACTGTGGAAACGCACACGAAGAAGCCCCCGCATTCATGGACGAGGGCTTCATTTGTTCTTCCTTATACATCCGATAACACGCAGGCAACGTCCGCTTCCTTGGCTCCACTTGATGCTTGACTTATGCCTGCCGCCCTCCGGTCATGATGCTGTACAGCCGCTCGGCATCCTCCCGCTTGCACAGCTCCCGCTCGGGGTTCATCACGGCGGCCGCTCCGGACGCGACGCCGAAGGTGACGGCATCCTTAAGAGAACCGCTTTGCGACAGCCGGTATACGATGCCAGCCACCAGGCTGTCGCCCGCTCCGACGACACTCGCGACAGGGACATCCGGAGCGGCGATATGCTCCGTCCCCTCCCGGGAGATCAGCAGAGCGCCTTTCGGCCCGAGCGACACGACAACCGTCTCCGACTTCCCTTCATCAATCAGCTTATTGGCTGCAGCCTTCGCATCCTCGTCGTCATTCAGCGTCATCCCGGTCAGCTCCTCAAACTCGCGGGCGTTCGGCTTCAGCAGGAAGACACCCGCATCCGCCGCCGGCTTCAGGGCTTCCCCCGAGGTATCAACGATGACGCGGCAGTTCCACCCCTTGACGGCGGCGATGACCTTAGCGTAGAAGTCGGCCGGACATCCAGGGGGCAGGCTGCCGCTCAGCACCAGATAATCGGGCTTCGTCCGAAGCCGCTCCAGCGCCTCCAGGCAGCTGCGGATATCGGCTTCGCTGAACTGCGGGCCCGGCATATCGAACCGGAACTGCTGCCCGGTCGATTCCTCCAGGACAATCAGATTCTCCCGGGTCCGGCCGGAGATTTTGATCGCTTCATGGCCCACTCCCTCTTCCTGCAGCATTTCATGCAGCAGTTCGCCATGAAGTCCGCCCGATGTGTACAGGGCGAGCGCCTCGCCGCCCAGCCGATGGATGGCGCGGGATACGTTGACGCCCCCGCCTCCCGGCTTGTATGAAGCTTCCCGGCACCGCAGCTTGTGGTCGGGAACAACCTTTCCAATGCTGGTGCTGGAGTCTACACTCGGATTAACGGTTAAGGTGATAATCATACGAACATCTCCTTTTATGTGAACAGTCATGATCCGGATAACCGTATCATGCGCTTGAACCCGCTTCGCCTATCCCTTAGCGGCTTCGTCCCTGGCTTTTGCGCCACAGCCGGTAACCCCTGCGGACCGCCTCCAGCACGGCGCCGGGAACCGGAACCGCATGGCGCGAGGCCAAAGGCCGGTACAGCCGGTAATAGGCTTTTTTGAAATCATCCCACATCAGGCAGTCTTCCCGCTTCAGAAAATCCGAAATGTCCACGACCAATCCGCGTCCGTCAAGCTGCATCACATTCTTGGCATGCACGTCATGGGGATGAAGTCCCCGGGATTTCGCGTATCCCAGCGCTTCGTCGATGTCCCGGACCGCCTGCTCGGTGATCGGCACACCCCGCTTGATGCAGTCATAGAAGGTGATACCCCGAAGACGCCGGAGGACAAGAAAGCTCCCGCCGTCATGCAGCTGCTCGGAGAAGGCGGGGTGGCTTCCAAGCCTGGTATAGACCTCAGACTCTTCCCGGATTCCCGGCCTTCCGGGAGCATAGATTTTGACCGCATAATCCTCGTATTCCGGATGATAGAGCACCGCAGCATAGTTGCCCGAGCCGAGCAGCCGCCAGGGCTCCGGCACCTCCCGGACTTTAATCGGCTCCTTCGGATCGACGCTCTCCAGGATGAGCCGCTCCAGCAGTTCCTTGTGTATGATATTCAGCAGCTTGTCCATGCCATCTCCCCCGTGTTCAGGAACGATTCCGCCACCTTGGCTTCTCCCGCATTCCCATTCTACACCCAGTGTATCGGATAGACGGCAAAAAGGCACCCCGCAGGGCACCTTTAAATATGAGTTTCTGCACCTGCTGAACTTGCTACACCTGCTACACCTGCTTGGGAAGCCATTTCCGGTACTTCTGCCGCAGCCTGTTCAGCTCTTCCCCGTTGGCGAAGGCCTGCCGCTCCCGGCGTTTGCCGACCGCGACAATCAGCGTCTCGATCAGGGCAATGGGCGCCACCATCGAATGGAATTCCCATAACTGGCCGCGTGCGGTATACAGCACATGATCCGCCTTCTCCAGCATGCCGCTGACCGCAAGATCGGTGATCAGCAAGGTTCTGCAGCCGCATTCCTTCGCATAATCCAGCAATGCGGCGATTTCCGGTGACTCGGCGACAAATCCGAAGATGACGATGACATCCTTCTCTCCAACATGCAGCAGGTTCTCAAGCAGCTCGTGCCCGCCCCGGCTGATCCGGCGAACGCTGACGCCGAACCGGGTGAGCCGGAAGTCCATCAGAGCGGCCAGGCAGTCCGCGGAGCCCGGACCATAGAGGTGAACGGAAGCTGCGGAGCCAAGAGTCTCGGCCGCTTCTTCAAAATCCCCCTCCTCCAGATGATCCGCCGTCTGCCGCAAATATTCCGCCGTTTCCAGGACGCTGGCACCGGCTCCCTGTCCTTCGCCGAGCTTGTCGAAGGCGGACTGCAGCTTGCGCGCGGACGAGGACAACTGCTCGCCTCTGACCTTTTGCTTGAAATCCTTTAAATTCCGGGAGCCGATTTCCGCCCAGAACCGCGATACGGTTGAGGTGCTCACTTGGCAGGCCTGTGCCAGATCTTCCTCAACCATAAGCGGAATATCCTCGATATGCTTCGTTATATAATCGGCGATCCGCTGGTGACCGCGCGAGAACTTTCGTCCTTCAAAAAGAGTGTTCATGTTCAGCATCTCCTGCCTTATGCGTTACGATCACACCACTTCCACTTTCTTCTTCAGCAGCTGCTTCACCAGATTTGCCGCGCGCACCTGAAGATTAAGACTTGGCGACACAATGCGCTTGTAAGCTCCGTTCCGGATGGCTTCTTTAAGCTCGGCTACAGTTTCGAAATCCCCTTCAAATTCGTTGTACACGCAGCCTACCTGAAACATTTGGTGCGCGTCGCTTCCCGCCACGACGGGAATGTTCAGCTCGGCGCCAAGACCCAGGACCTTCGCAGTGTTCTCCTCGATGCCGATTTCATGCAGATCCTTGCCGTTCAGATCGAAGGCATCGAACCGGGCAAGCAGCTCCCGTTCAACCTGATACAGCGAATTGGACTGGCGGAAGGGATGACCCCCGATCACCATCATGCCGCGAGGTTCACATAGCTCAAACAACTGTTCCAGCCGGATGAAGGAGCCCTCCGTCGTGTGCCCCTCCAGCAGTTCGCGGATTTCCAGCAGCTTGTCCTTCGGTCCGCTGACAAGAATATGGCCGCCTTCAGCCACATCGACCTCCATCCCTGTAAAGATTTTGAACCCGTCCCGGCTGTAGTAATGATTGTTGCACGGGAAGAGCCGATCCAGCGTACCGTACACCTCCTCGAAGCGGTGGGTGTTGAAATGCTCGGTCAGCGTTATGGCGTCAAGCCCGTGTGCCTTCGCTTCATCCAGCATGCTGTTGAAGTGGGTCAAGTCGAATTCCGTCTTTTTGGATAATTTAACGTGAATATGAAAGTCGATTTTCATGAAGTATATCCTCCAATGTGTGGGTTAGCGGAACAAGGTTCTCCAGTCGGCTCCCTGTCCGTTTGTCATAAAGATTGAGCCGCTCTCTGCGGAGTGCGGCATAACAACTGTCACCGGGTTCTACATCCGATTCACCCATCACCCGGGCCATCAGCACCGCTTCGCCCGCCCTGAGCTGCACCAGCGTCTCCGCCCCGGCGGGAAATACCGCTTCGACTGCGGCCGGCACGCTGCCTTGCGAGTTAGATTCGCTCAGCCGGATTTCCTCCGGCTTGATCGTAAGGACCACTTCGGCTTCTTGCAGTGCCCCTCCGCCTTCCAGCGGAAACTGGCCGATCTGTGTCTTCAGTATACGCCGTCCGTTCTCAAAGACAATACGCCCGTTCAAGTGATTCAAATGCTGGCCGCCATTGCCGATAAACTCCGCCACCTGCAAGGTGCGCGGATGCTTGTACAGGTCACGGGGCTTGTCGACCTGTACGATTTGCCCGCCGAAGAAGACGGCGACACGAGTCGAGAGCGACATGGCCTCATACTGGTCATGGGTTACATAAATAATGGTCGTGTTCAGCTCCTGATGGATGCGTTTCAGCTCGGTCCGCATCTCCACACGAAGCTTGGCATCCAGATTGGACAAAGGCTCGTCGAGCAGAAGAATGTCCGGCTTCGTGACGATGGCCCGCGCGATCGCGACCCGCTGCTGCTGCCCGCCCGACAATTCGCCGGGATACCGGCCCGCAAGCTCCGGAATCCGCATCTTCTCCAGCGCGGCTCCGACACTCTCCGCGATGACCGCCTTCGGCAGTCTCCGCACCTGCAGGCCGAACGCCACATTGTCAAAGACAGTCATATGCGGCCACAGCGCATAGCTCTGAAACACCAGGCTGAGGCCCCGCTTGGCGGGCTCGACATGAAGTCCGGAGGCGCCTTCCGCCACCGTTCTGCCGGCTAAGGTAACCCTGCCAGCCTCCGCCTGATGAAGCCCGGCGATCGTTCTGAGCAGCGTCGTCTTGCCGCAGCCCGACGGACCGAGAAAGGTCATGAACTCCCCTTTCTCGACGGTGAGATCGATGCCATGCAGCACAGGCTTGTTCTGCAGGCTTACGCGAAGATTGTTAAGTTCAATCGCGGACATGCTATCCACCCCCTATTCCCTTGCTCAGGTCGGCTTTACCGAACTTGACCGCAAGGAAATATACTGTAATGACGATGATGGTAATGATCATGAGGATGACGTTCGTCAGCTGCTGGTAGCCCTTCTCGGCATAGTAGAAGGTTAGCGTGGTCAACGTCTCCGTCTTTGGTGTTACCAGCATAATAATCAGCTCCATCTCCTTCATCCCGCCGATGAACACGAGGAGAAAGGTTGACACCAGGCTCTTGCGGCTGAGCGGCAGCAGAATCCGGCGGAGCCGGGTGAACCAGGAGGCGCCGCCGATTCGCGCGGCCTCCTCCAGTTCCGCTCCGATCTGCATCATCGATGCGCTGCCCGCCTTGACAGTGAACGGAAGCTCCTTCACGATCGTGATCAGGATCAGCAGAGTAATCGTTCCGTACAGCGCCGGCATGAAGAGTCCCGGCTTGGCGAACATGCTGATATAGATCGCCGCCAGTGAAATCCCCGGAATGAGGTAGGGCAGGAACGAAACTTGATCCACGGCCCGGCCAATCCAGGATTCCTTGCCGCGCGCTGCGACGTAACCCAGCAGCAGGCCGATAATGGCGGCGGCAACGGAAGCAACCCCCGCGATCACCAGCGAGTTCTTCAGAGCAAGCAGGAACGTATCGTTCAGCAGAACGCCTTTTTCCCCGGTGTTGATCGACGGATCGGAGCCGCCCCACCAGTAATGGAACGTGAAATTGCCCGGAGTGTAGTTTCCTTCCTTGAGCATGAAGGTCTGGAGCATCAGAACAAGCAGCGGAACGGCGGACCCGGCAGCCATCAGAACGATCAGCCCGCCGGTGGCCGGAATTCGCCACCGGCCCAGCCGGATCGGCGTGCGGGGACCGTCCTTGCCGGTAACCGTCACATAACTGCGTCTTCGGCCGACGGCACGCTGATTGAGATAAATAAGCAGCATCGATATCAGCATTAATGTCAGGCTGAGCACATTGGCCTCTGTTGAGAGCCTGGAACGCATGCTGGAATAGAGCATGGTCGATATCATATAGAAGTTGACGGGCGTTCCGAGCAGTGCCGGAACCCCGTAAGAACTGATCGCTTTGGTGAAGATCAGGATGAACCCCGACAGCACGGACGGCAGCACAAGCGGCAGAACAATCCGCCGCAGCACCGTCAGCCTCCTGGCTCCGGCCACACTCGCCGCTTCCTCCAGCTGAGAGTTCATTGTGCTTAACGCGGAGCCGACAATGAGGAAGAAATATACGCTGTCGTGAACCGATAGCGTAATGACGACCGGAACGAAACCATACGATAGCCAATCCGGAGGTGACACGCCGATCAGCGATTGCAGGATGCCCGGCGTTCCGCCGATCTTGCCGTTCTTGAAGAAGGTCAGCCAGGCCTGTGACAGCATCCATGATGGAAGCAGGTACGGAATCAGCGCCAGGAACGATATCGCCCGCTTGAGCGGGATATCCGTCCGCGTGACCAGCCAGGCCAAGCCGCAGCCAAGGACCAGAGACAGCGCGGAGACGGCAAAGCCGACCGTCAGCGAGTTGAGCACAGGCTTGTAGAACAGCGAGAAGCTCATATCGCTGGCCAACACCCGGGTCCAATGGTACAGGGTAAAATGACCCGGCATCGCCTCCCCCGTCAGCCGGGTATCCTGCTGCTTCCAGATCACCGTCGTATACAGAATTTTCAGAACCGGCCACACGATCAGATAGGATAACGCCAGAAGAGCCGGAATCCCGATCACATACACCGGATTAAGCAAGCGGTTCAGGATGCGGTTCCGCATTCGGGTACGAACGGGGGCCTCACCGATTCCCAGCATTTTTTCCACTCCCCTATATTATTTCTGTTTGATCCAGAAGTCGCGCACTTTGGGAGCGGTGTTGTACAGCGCCTCGCCATCGAACAGCCACAGATTGAGCTGCTCGAAGGAGACAGCATTCTCCGTCTTGACATCAGATCGCGGTACCCATGAGCCCACCTTGTTGAACGGATTCAGCCCTTCTCCGGTGCCGTCCGTCTCTCCCATCATCCAGCGGATGAACAGCTTGGCCGCAGCTTCATGAGGCGCTTTGTTCGCGATGAAGAGGTAGCCTGAATCCGGGACGGATGTCTTCGGCTTGATATCGTAGATCGGCTGGATATTCCAACCGTTCTCCTCGTTCTTGGAGACATCGCCCGAAACGGCGATTCCAACCGCCTCGCTCTTGGCTTTGCCGATGGCATCCAGCACATCGTCGCTGCCTTTGAGGACGATCAATCCGTTCGCGAACAGCTTCTTGATGAACTCGTAGCCCGCATTGTCAGTGCCATGCAGCTCGATATCCTTGCCGAACTTCTCTTTATAGGCGGCGGCCATGTCATCGCTGTGGATTACCATGGTCGTGAACAAATCCATGAAGGCGGGGGAGCTAAGCGGATCGGCGGTATACACCTTTCCCTTAAACTCCGGAGCCGTCAAGTCCCACCAGTTCTTCACCGGAGCTTCCGTATAAGAACCGGCATTATAGAACAATGTGCGGAATTCTACATAATTGGCATACGCCTCCGCCTGGGTGCGGTAAGGCTCGTCCACTTTGGGGGCAATATCCGCCGGCAGATACTTGATGTAACGGCCGGTCTTGACCATTTCCTCTTCGACAGCGCCGCTCACTTCTTTTGTAATAATGACATCCGGGTTAAACTGTCCGGCATCCTGCTCCTTCGACACTTTGTCCATCATCTCGTCCGACTTGACCTTGCTTACCTCCACCTTGATTTCGGGATACTTCTTCATGAAGGTCTCGGCGGCATCGTTGGCCCGTCCGGATGTGGAGTAGACTACCACTTTGCCCTCTTCTTTCGCCTTGGCGTACAAGGCATCCGCCGATTCGTCGCCTGCTGCTGCGGCTGCTGTTGCTGTTGCGGTTGCGGTACTTGACACTGGCGAAGCTGTTTCACTCGCAGCATTCGTACTGCCGCCGTTGTTCCCGCCGCAAGCTGTCATCAGCATAATCGAACATGTAAGCAAGAGGGCCACGGATACGGACTTGGTTTTCTTGTGAAGCCGGGTTTGCATTGGACAATTTCCTCCTAGCGATTGACCCTGGGGGGTCAAATCTATTGGATTGCTCTACCTGTCCAAGTATAGAGACGGATTGTTAATAAGGTGTCAGTACAATGCTAACTCACGGTAAAAATATTTCATAATAAAATATATGATAATTAAATACCATTTCTTGATTCTCTTATTTCATTAATTGATTCCTATTTGATGGAGGGCATGATATTTGTCAATTTTTTTCTCTCTCGTTCTTGATATAGTATTAGAAAAATTTTAGGAATTTGGAGGGACAACGAAATGTACTGTGTGCAAGCGATCGCCTCGGGGATTTATTGGGTGGGCGGAACGGACAAGAGGCTGGAGAGATTCGAGAACATGTTCCCGCTGCCAAACGGAGTCGCCTATAACTCCTACCTCATTATGGATGACAAAACCGCGCTGATGGACACGGTGGACGCCGCGATCAGCGCGCAGTTTCTGGAGAACATCGAGTTCGTACTGGAAGGACGGCCGCTGGATTATCTGGTGGTGAACCATATGGAGCCCGACCACTGCGCCAATATCGAAGAGCTGCTCCGCCGCTATCCGGAGATGAAGCTCGTTGGCAACAAGAAGACCTTTCAGTTCATGGAGCAGTTCTACACCTTCAGCGAGCCCGATCGTTATATTATTGTAAAAGAGGGCGACGAGCTTGCGCTCGGCTCCCGGACGCTGCGCTTCTTCATGACTCCATTCGTGCACTGGCCGGAGGTCATGTTCAGCTACGAGGTGTCGGAGAGCATTCTCTTCTCGGCGGACGCCTTCGGCTGCTTCGGCTCGCTGTCAGGCAATATTTTCAGCGATCAGACGGATTTTGATGGCGTCTATCTGGAAGAATCCCGCCGATATTATTCCAATATCGTCGGCAAGTATGGTGCCCAGGTGCAGACGGCGCTCAAGAAGCTCGGCAAGGTTGACATCAAGATGATCTGTCCGCTTCACGGACCGGTATGGCGCGACAACCTGGATTATATTGTCGGCAAATACCGGCAATGGAGCTCTTACCAGCCCGAGAAGCAGGGCGTCGTGCTCGTCTATGCTTCCATGTACGGAAATACGGAGAATGCCATGAATCTCATCGCCGGCAAGCTCTCATCCCGCGGGGTGAAGGACATCCGCATGTACGATGTCTCCAAGACCCATCCTTCCTACATCATTGCGGACGCCTGGAAGTTCAGCCACCTGGTCTTCGGTTCGCCTACCTATAATCTGGGCCTTTACCACGGCATGCAAGCCCTCCTTCATGAAATGGCCTCGCTGAACCTGCAGAACCGCAAAGTGTCGCTCGTCGGAAATTACACCTGGGCCAATGCCGCCGTCGATGAAATGACCGATATCCTTCAATCCATGAAGAAAATCGAATTTGTCGGCGAGCCGTTCGTCATCCATTCCGCCATCAAGCCGGAGCAAATGGCCGATCTCGACCAGCTCGTGGATGACATCTGCGCCTCGCTGGCAGCCGAGTCGGCAGAGACGGCGGGAGCTGCTGTATAATAAACGTCGTCTGAAACCCATATAAAAGGCCGTTCGAGAGGCCGGAGCGCGGTTGACCGCATCCCCGGCCGTGAACGGCCTTTTTTGGACATTAGAGAAAATATGACAGCTGCCGCATCCCTACTTGCGCTTCGGTTTATTGTAACCCTTGTCTCCGAAGGGCTGAAGCTTGTCGATCCACAGCTCCAGAAGGGCATCCACCTCTTCCTGGTAGCTCTTCAGTTCAGCGCGGTCAGTAACGCTCTCTTCGCGAGGCTTGATCTGATCGAGCTCTTCAAAGACAAAGGCATCTCCGCCATACTCCTTCCAGTCCTCCCTCAATTCCATAATGGAATTCAGCTTGGTCTGCTGCATGAAGGCCAGCCGGTTTCGCGCTCCGGGTAAATCCATGCTGCCGAGCACCAGAATTTTACCGTTCTTCACATTCCGGATCTGATAAACGCCCATCGGGCGAAAAGACTGCGCATAAGCCGAAGCAAGCTCTTTTTTCCTCTGTTTATCCGGCTGCATTGGACATCCTCCTTCTATTATTAATAACCCATCTCTTTCAAAATAGTGGACAGCGTCTTCAGCCGTTCCCCGATCAATTCGCTGTTATCGCTGAGCGCCTGGTTGAACAGCTTGATATCTTCTCTGATGTGGTCATTGTCCGTGCATACCGATACCGTCATGGCGTCGCCCTGTAGCCCGATCCGGTCGATGACCGGATTCTCGGGATCATACAGCTCGGGATACCGGTAGGCCTCGCGAAAATGCTCCATGCTGCGCGCGACCAGAATAGCGAGATCCAGCACCCGGTGAAGCGGAAGCTCCTCCGACTGGCGGGACCATTTCTCGCCGGTATAGCGCCATACTTTGGCCGAAATATCGACTTTCCCGCGGTCATTCCACTGGGCAAGACCCAGTGAAAGCCCCTTGGCATCGGTCTGATTTGAATTACGGCCGTCTACGTGTTCATAGTTCTCGGATACGATGACCGGTTTATGTTTGAGCGTTGTCGGAATTTTCATAATTAAATTTCACCCGTCCTTTGGTTCTGATGAACTTCGTTCACTTATTGATTACCGATTTCTTAATTACTAATTTACTAATTTACTAATTCAGCAACAACGCTATCATAGGTCAAACACAGCAGCGATGTCAACCAGCATTCCTGAAAAAGAAAACCGCTTCATCCATTTCCCCAAACGGATGAAGCGGTTTTAGAATAATATTCGGCTTGCAGGGCATATTCAGGAAACCTGGGTTCCCCGACGCCATGGCTTGTTCTGTTTCACCGGCTGTTTGTCGGTTCTCATATTCTCGCTTACGGGAATGTCCGATTGCTCCACACATCAAGGAGGAAAAAAACGTGAATAACAGGGAAATTCTGAGGCACATTCAGCATCGCCCCTTTCCGCTTCCCGGCGGATTCTGGGTCATGAAGCAGGTGTGGAACGATCTGCTGTTTCTTCATTGGCCCGCCGATGAGGCGGAACTTCTTCCCTACTTGCCGCAAGGGGTGGAACTGGAATACTATGAAGGACGGCCCTGGGTCAGCATGTCCCCGTTCATCCTTGACCCTCTGACGCTGCGCGGAACACCGCCGCTGCCCTTCGCAGGCCGTTTCCTGGAGCTGAACCTGAGAACCTATGTCTCACGGAACGGGATACCCGGCATCTGCTTCCTGACGCTGGAAGCCTCCAGCCGTCTGGCGGTCGCGGGTGCGAGAATCTTCGCCCATCTTCCTTACCAATACGCCTTGATGAAGGCCGTTCGCCATGTAGACGGTATTCATTACAATAGTGAAAGGCGGCGTTTCGGCCGGGAAGCCGCTTTTTCCGCACTCTATGAAGCGGCTGGCAGCACCGTATTTCATGCAGAACCGGGCACACTTGTTCACTGGCTGATTGAAAGATACTGCCTGTATGCAGCCGACCGGAAAGGGAACCTCTACAGAGGGGATATCCATCATCTCCCCTGGCCGCTCCAGAACGCGAAGGTCCGGCTTGAGACGAATACTCTTGCACAATCCTATGGACTCTGCCTTTCCGCCGAACCGGCAGTCACTACATACACCAGGCGGCTGGATGTGCTGTTATGGGCGGTACAGCGGGTTTAACGATAAGGTGAGCCCTACCGGGGAATCCAATATGGACAATCTGCTATTAAAACTTCATTCCGGTTGGTTATAATGAGTTACTAAAGGGGGTGTTGATTTGAACTATTCTCTGACCCACATTCCGTATTTGCCGGGATATCCGGCATATTTCGCCTTCGATGAGAGCAACGCTGAACAATTCCATCAACACTCGGGTCTGGAGTTGATCTGGCTCACTGCGGGGAAGCTGAAGGTGACGATCAGGCGGCAGGATTACGATCTGAACGATAACGATCTTCTGCTTATTAATCATTTAGAGCTCCATCGCATCATTCCGCAGGCGCCGGACACGCATTTTATCCAGGTCCATCTGGACAGCCTGTTTCTCTCCAAATACCATCCCGACTTTTATGATCTGCAGTTTGATGTGAGGTCTTTCAGAAACAGCGAAGATAATCAGAAGGCCTATGATATCATTCGCATTTTGCTAAGCCGGTTATTTAACTCTATATATCATTCAAACCATCAAGGACACCAGGAGGTTATTCAGCTCTTGGATTATCTAACCTCTCGCTTTAGCCGGCCAGCGCACCGGATGGCCCCGAGCCATTCGTCTTCCTCACAGGATGTCAACATTGTCCGGCAAATTTTGAACGAGGTTGAAAGGGATTTCAAAGGGAAAATAACCTTGAACGAAATCGCCCGGGAGCAGCATTACAATTCCTCGTATTTGTCCGACATTTTCCGAAAAAATATCGGTCTCACGTTCAAAGCGTACCTGGAGAAGATACGAATCAGATATTCTTTATATTTGCTGCAATCCCAGAATGCGTCGATCATGAACATCGCCCTGTCCTCCGGCTTTAGCGATGAGAAGAGCTATTACAAGGCGATCAAGCATGAATTTGACGCAACGCCGCTACAGGTAAAAAGACGGTGGCAGGAGACAAGTGCTCCCGGAGGCGCACCTTGTATGGGGGCTGTACACGAGGCCAAAATTCAAGACTATGCCTCGCAGTTGATTGAATCCAGCATGCTGGAAGAAAATACGCTGCAGATTTCCATGATCAAGGATATCCAGTTCGAGGGATATAAGCTGAAGCCGGTCTGGAGCAAGCTGATGAACATCGGCTCAGCCCATACATTGCTGAATCAGAACATTCGTGATCAGATTACGGAGATGAAGGAAGACATTCCGATCGAATTTATCCGGTTTGAGGGGATTTTCAATCAGGAAATGGATATTATCCAGAAGGATCAGGACGGATTGAAATTCAACTGGAAATTCGTGAATCATATTCTCGATTATTTACGGGATATTGAGGTCAAGCCCTTTATTTGTCTAAGCTATATGCCGCTCCCCTTTGCCAGCAAAAGCACCAGTTTTTTCAACTATCAGGGTAATACCTCACCTCCGAAGGAAATGAGTCAGTGGCTGGCGCTGGTCCAATCCTTCATTACGAATTGCATTAACCGGTATGGTTTGGATAGCGTATCAACATGGTATGTCCAGATATGGACGGAGTTTCCGGTATATGGCATCCACTGGAGCGGCACGCTGGAGCAGTATTTTGAATTGTACAGACAGACGGCGCTGCTGATTAAGGGGATTTCACCCTTGATCAAGGTGGGGCCTGCGGCTGAGAATTTCCACACAAATGAGCAGCCTTCGGAGCGACTGCTGGAATTTTGCCGGGACCACGATGTGCCAATTGATTTTTATAGCTGCAATATTTACCATAACCGGATCAATTTTATCGAATGGGGGGAGCGTTCTTCCGCAGATCCAGTAGACATTCAATCTATCCCCTTTCAATACGAGTCCAAAAATCACACCAAGCATGTGCTGGCCAGGTCACACCGAATGTTGAGAACCCACTATCCGGAAGATGTTGAATTTATCGTCACTCGCTGGAACCTGAGCTGGGATGTCACCAACTCACTCCACGACACGGCATTTATGGCGACATTTATTATCGACAATATGCTTGATGAATCGGCGGCAAGTGCCCATGCGATCGGCTTTCTGTCAGCCTCGGACCTTCTCTATGAATGGGATATCAAGAATACACCTTTTTACGGAGGAACAGGTCTGATTAATACGGAGGGCATCAAGAAATCGGCCTATTTTGCTTTCGTATTTTTGTCCAAACTGGGTAGTATGGTGACCGCCAAGGGAAAAAACTACATCATGACGAGGCAAGGGGATAACATTCAGATTCTGGTGTATAACCACACTTATCTGAACCAGCTATATGTGAGAAGCGAGCAGCAAGAGCAGCAAATCTACCATAATTTCGAGGAATCCAGTGATTTGTCGGTTGATATTCATCTGCAAAATATTTACGGGACCTATAAATGCAAGCAATACAGCCTGAACCGAGACCATGGGTCGGCCTATGACGAATGGGTCCGGATGGGGGAATATGTTGATCTGAACGATGAAGAGACTGAATATCTCAAGAACATCTCCAGGCCGGCGCTGCGAATCAGGCAGGTTACCCTGAAAGGCGATTTTCAGTTTTCCCTGCATGTCCCGGTTCATGGCATCGAATGCCTGACCTTGAATAAGCTGTACAACTGAGCCAAGAAATCCCCTGTTATTTTAGGGGTGATTTCTTGGTTTTTTTCTGATACTTGGTTCGTATCAATTAAGAATGCGCTTTCTTCCCTATGCTTCACCTAAGAAACAGGAAGGAACTGCGATTCGAATTGGACTACACTTTAACCAATGGTATTTATAAAACTTCGAATCTGAAAGCGGTTTTATGAATACTGCAAATTCATGACTGGAGGAAGATCATCTTGAAAGCAAATAAACAGTTTCGGTTATCCTTCACGGCACAAGCGAAAGAAATTGTAAGTCGAATGAGCTTGGAAGAAAAAGTGCATCTCATGAGCGGCCAGGTGTCCATGGAAGAGATGCTGGACGATTTTAAAGTCAGACATTATAACTGGAGACCTTATCCGGCAGGCGGCAATGAGCAGCTGGGCGTGCCGAAATTGAAGTTCGTCGACGGACCACGCGGTGTGGTATCCGGCAACAGCACCTGTTTTCCGGTGTCTATGGCTAGAGGCGCCTCTTTTGAGCCAGAGCTGGAGGAACGCATCGGACATGCTATTGGCAAGGAAGTGCATGCGCAGGGCGGCAACTTTTTTGGAGGCGTTTGCATTAATCTCCCCTACAATCCCGGTTGGGGCAGAAGCCAGGAGGTATATGGCGAAGAATCGTTCCACCTCGGCGTGATGGGATCATCCCTGGTCAAGGGGGTTCAGCAAGAAAATGTAATCGCTTGCGTGAAGCATTATGCGTTCAACAGTATGGAATGGGCACGCTTCAAGGTAAGTGTTCTGGCCGACAAACGTACGGAACGCGAGGTATTCCTGCCGCACTTTAAGGATTGCATCGATGCGGGCGCCGGCAGTGTGATGAGTGCGTACAATTTGTACCAGGGTATTCATTGCGGACATCATGACTATTTGCTGAATCAAGTGTTGAAGGGCGAATGGGATTTCGACGGCTTCGTTGTCAGTGATTTTGCCTGGGGGGTGAAGGATACGGTAGCGGCTGCCAATGGCGGCATGGATGTTGAAATGTGCCATACCAAGTTTTTTGGCGACAAGCTGGTGGAAGCCGTCAGAACTAATCAGGTTAGTGAAGATAAGATCGATGCTGCGGCAATCCGGATCGTACGAACGATGCTTGCGTTTACGGAAGCCGATCAAGGTACTGTATACAGCAAGGACCTGATCGCATCCCCTGAGCATATTGCTTTGGCGCTGGAGGCTGCCGAGAAGTCCATGACTCTGATGAAAAATGAGGGGCATGTCCTCCCGTTCTCCAAGACCGCAACAAAGCGCGTTGCTGTTATTGGGGAGCTTGGCAACAAGAGCAATATCGGCGACCATGGCTCAAGCCGCGTGTTCCCTCCTTATGTTGTAACTGCACTGGAAGGAATTCAGCGATTGCTGCCTACTGCCGAAGTGGTCTTCAATAACGGCGATGATCTGGAGCAGGCCAAGCAGTTGGCTAAGACCTCGGATGCGGTTGTGTTCGTCGCAGGCTACGACCACGATGATGAAGGGGAATCCGTTACGA
Source organism: Paenibacillus sinensis (assembly GCF_019904155.1). Lineage (GTDB taxonomy): Bacteria > Bacillota > Bacilli > Paenibacillales > Paenibacillaceae > Paenibacillus_AQ > Paenibacillus_AQ sinensis. Next base: position 124,613 of record NZ_JAHCMB010000026.1, on the reverse strand, counting down.
ACGAAGATGCGGATCTCAAAGCGGGCGGAGACCGCCAAAACAGCCTTGGCCTGCATCCGAACGATATTGCATTGATTAATGCGGTTGGACCAATGAATAAGCAGTCCGCTGTCGTGCTGATTGGCGGCAACATGATCATGATCGAGGAATGGAAATCATCTGTATCTGCCATTCTGATGGCGTATTATCCAGGCATGGAAGGCGGCACAGCGATTGCAAAAACCTTGTTCGGTGATGTGAATCCGGGCGGTAAATTGCCTTTTGTCGTACCAGCCAGTGAAAGTCATCTCCCTCAGGTGGATTGGGATGCGAGCGAGATAAAATATGAGTACTACCATGGGTACACTAAGCTGGACAAGGAAGGAATCAAGCCCTCCCTGGCATACGGCTTCGGATTGTCCTATACCGGCTTTGCACTCTCCAACGCAGACTTTACCGTCGTTGATAATCAAATTGTCGCCAGCTGCGAGGTGAAGAACACAGGACGCGTGACCGGAGATGAAGTGCTTCAGCTCTATGTCGGCTTTCGGAATTCCAAGGTGGATCGTCCGGTGAAGGTGCTGCGCGGCTTTAAACGTGTGACGCTGAAGCCGGGACAATCAACGAAAGTGGATATCGCTTGCCCTATTGAAAAAATCAAATGGTTCAACCCAGCCACAAATCAATGGGAGCTTGAGCATATGGACTATGAGGTATACATCGGCAACAGCAGTGCTGAGAAGGATCTGATCCAAGGAAGCATTCGCTTATAAGGCTTATACAATACGTTCCCATCTGGAGGATGCACAATGGCAATAAGAGAAGAGTCAAATCAAAAGTTATCCTTGCTGGAAAAGGTAAGCTACGGTCTGGGAGATACGGCCTCGAACTTGATCTATGCGGTGGTTACGACGTATCTGACGTACTATTTTACCGATATATATGGAATTGGAGCTGCGGCTGTTGGTACGCTCTTGCTGGTAGCACGCCTTGTTGATATGGTTGACAGCCCCATCCTAGGTATTCTTATAGACAAGACACATACGCGGTGGGGGAAATCGCGTCCGTGGATTCTGTGGTCCTGCCTCCCCTTTGCCATTGTAACCACATTGCTGTTTATGGGCCCTGAGCTAAGTGCTTCCGGCAAGCTGGCCTATGCCTATATTTTCTATATTGCATCTAATATTCTGTACACGGCGGTGAACAACCCGTTAACTACGCTTCTTCCCAGCCTGTCCAGTGACATCCAGGAAAGAACTGTAGCCAACAGCTTCCGGATGTTTGGCGGACAATTTGGCGGCTTGATTGTGAACTTGACCTTATTGCCACTTGTAGCATTTTTCGGCAATGGCGATCAGCAGAAGGGCTTCTTTCATACGATGATTCTGTTCGGCATTGTGGGGCTGGTCATGTTCCTGATTACGTTCCTTAACACCAGAGAGCGCGTCCAGGATAAATCAGGCGGCAAGTCCTTGCCGGTCAAGGAGAGCATTAAGGCGATCAAGGGCAATTTGCCCTGGTATGCCGGGGTCTTGGTTGGTGTAGTGTTCTTCATCCTGTATGTGATCAAGCTGTCTTCCGGGATTTATTATATTACCTACAACCTGAATCAGCCGGATATGGTAGCTACAGTAAATACACTGGGATCGCTGACCCTGGTAGGAATTATTTTTGTACCGCTTCTGTCTAAAAAATCCAGCAAAAAAACCTTGATGATCATTGGAATGGCCATCTGCATGCTGGGTCAATTCATTATTTATCTGGGTCAGCAGAGCACCTTCATGCTGCTAACGGGTACGGTCGTTGGAGCGATTGGCCTGGGACTGCCTGTAGGTCTGCTGTTTGCCTTGATTGCGGACACTGTAGACTATGGTGAATGGAAATCGGGCGTTCGCGCTCAAGGCTTGCTGGCTTCAACCGCATCCGGGATTGCCATTAAATTAGGCTCAGGTCTCGGTGGTGCTATTCCGGCTTGGCTGCTGGCCGCCGGGGGCTATGTTGCCAATCAGACACAGACTTCCTCCGCTCTTCGCATGATCGAAATCAGCTTTATCTGGCTCCCGATCGTACTGTGCTTGTTATCCATTCTCATTCTGGCATTCATGTACAAATGGGAGAAGCCGCATCATGAGATTATTGCGGAGCTGGAATTAAGAAGAGCACAATAGCAGAGGTTCAGAACAACAATATTATTCAGAAAAAGAATTATAAGGGCTTCAAGCAGCAACGCCTGCAACGAGCAGTTCACTACTGCCCGCCGTGGGCGTTATTTATTGCTGTGGAGCGGTTTCAGAATAATGCCCGGCATTTGTACTATATCACCGGCTGTTTGACGATTCTCATATTCTCGCTTACGGGAATGTCCGGGTTACCCTAATCGGAACCAGGCAATCAGGCCATAGACGAAACCCGACAGCAGCACCGAACCAATCACGCCTGCCGCAAGCGGTTTGACTCCCTTCCTGATGAGCGATGCGGCGTTCACGCCAAGGCCGAGACCGGCCATAGCCATTGCCATCAGCTGATAAGCCCCGGTTACGACAGCATCGGATGCCGGAGTTGGTATCAGCTTCAGCGTATTTAGACCGCTCATGAACAGAAAGCCCAGGATGAACCAGGGCACCGGAATCTCCCTCCATCTGGCCCTCTCTGGCTGAGGTTTATCTACAGTTAACACTTCGTTGCTTGTTATCCGTAATTTCTTCGTTCTCTTCCGGGCATCCCAGAAGCCGATACCCAGCGCGACAGGGACGAGCATTGCCACCCGCGTTAGCTTCACGACAACGGCCAGATCTAGCGCTTCCCGTCCGGCCGGACCGGCGGCGGCAATAACATGGGCGATCTCATGAAGACTCGCTCCGGCGAACACCCCATATCCGGCTGAACTCAGCCCGAGCCAGGGGAGAGATAATGTATATACAAAGGTCCAGACCGTTCCGAGCAGCGCGACCGTCGCCACGGCGGTTGCCGTCTCCTCATCGTTCGCCTTGATCTGCGGCGAAATGGCTGCAACGGCGGCGGCTCCGCATATGGCTGTTCCGCAGGCCGTCAACAGACCGACTCCGGGATCAAGCTTCAGCAGACGGGCCAGCCCCAGCATAACGGCGAGTGTAAAGGCAATCTGCAGGATGACCAGCAGAAACACTTTGAAGCCCGCATGCGCAATATCGCTCAAATTCAGCCGCATCCCGAGAAGAATGATTCCGTACCGAAGCAGCTTTTTTCCGGCAAAAGCGGCCCCTTCTTCCGCCCCGGCCGGCATACCGAAAATCCCCCTCCACCCCATTCCAAGCAAAATGGCGATCACCAGCTGGCCCAGGATACCGAAATACGGCAGCTCCGACAGCAATTTGGCGCAGACCGCCAAGAACAGGCAGAGCCCAAGCCCTTTAATGAAATTATGCACGCTATGCGCTTTTGTAAACTGGATATAATCTGTTCGCATCACGAACCTCACTCCCTCACGTAATACCCTTACCGCAAGCCCGGGTTCTTGCTGACGCTTCTCATTATAGATTCGGCAATGAACAGAGTGAAATACCGATTTGCTATCTCAATCATTAGTTTTAGTAATGATTCTCCTTGTGCAGCCACCAAAAAAGCATTAAGATCAGGTTTAAAGTCCACAAAAATGAGGATTCGCTATGATTACCGATGCGCTTCGTGTATTTGTCACAGTCGCCGAGGAGCGGCATTTCTCCAGAGCTGCCGAGCGGCTCAATCTCTCTCAGCCCGGGGTCAGCCTCCATATCCGCAATCTGGAAAATGAGCTCGGTGCGCGGCTCTTCAACCGCAATCCGAAGCAGGTCAGCCTGACGGATGCCGGTGAAATTTTGTATGCGCGGGCCAAGGTGATGCTGGGCTTGTACGAAGAGGCAGCCCAGGCTATTGCGCTGCTGCAAAATGAAGTAACCGGGACGCTTCGGATCGGGGCCAGCTTTACTGTCGGGGAATATGTGCTGCCCGGTCGTCTTGCCGCTTTTGTCCGCCGGTATCCCCTGGTTGAGGTTGAGGTCAGGATCGGGAATACCGAAGAAACGGTTCATGACGTCAAGGCAGGGACGCTTGATCTTGGCTTGATCGAAGGCGAGACCCATGCGCCGGATTTGGACGTGTTCCCTTTTATGAAGGATGAAATGGTCCTGGTCGCCGCCCAAGGCCATCCGCTTGCACAGGAGCGTTCCATTAGCCGGGAGCAGCTGCAGAAGCAGGTATGGGTAATCCGGGAGAACGGATCGGGAACCCGCGCCTTCAGCGACAGCTTTATCTCAAAGCACGCTCTGGACGTGAAGAAGTCGTATATTTTCAACAGCAGCCAGGGTGTCAAGGAGGGTGTTGCCTCGGGACTCGGCATCTCGATTTTGTCGAAGTGGATTGTGCGGAGAGAGCTGGAATCCGGTGAAATTGTGGAGCTTCAGGCGCACCAGGGGCGGATGGAACGGGAATTCTCCGTGATTATGCCTAAATCCGGGCCGGCAACTATGGCTGTGCAGGTATTCAGACGGTCGCTCGATGAACATTCAGTAAAGGAAGTGTCAGAATGATCCCTTTAAGCATTAAGCAATATGGCAGAGCCGAAGAAATTCTGAGTCGGACGCCGATCAATACGTTATTCGCCAAGTCCATCCTTCATGGACAGGTTCAAGGAGAGGTGTATGCCGATGATGCAGATGAACCCGGTGCGATCTATATCGTTCATCCCTATGGCATGTCGCTGCTGGCTGGAGAGAACGGCCGTCCGGATTTTGCGGAAGAACTGACGGATTACATAACCAACCGGCGCGGCGACAGAACGAAGACCGAATGGCTTCAGGTTTACCCTCACTCCTGGTTCGCGCTCCTGGGCAATGAGGCAGTGAAAGAAAGCGGAAAGGTCATCGAATTCGCTCGGATCAATTTTGGATTCGACCGGGAACGGCATCAGCTTACGGCCGCCGGCATGACCGGTTCGAAACCGGAGATCATGCAGACGGCTCCGGAGCTTTTTGCCAGGCTGGAGGGCGTGGCGCCGAAGCAGTTCTGGAGGAGCGCAGAGCATTTCGGAGAGCATGGTATTGGATTTACGGTGATGGACGGAGGCGAAGCGGCCTCGACCGCCTTTGCGGCATTTATCGAGGACGGCCAGCTTGAGATCGGAATCGAGAGCATGGAAGGCCATCGGGGAAAAGGGTATGCCTATCACGCAAGCGCGGCCCTGATCGCGTACTGCCTGGAGCATGATCTGGAGCCGGTTTGGGCTTGCCGGAAAGGGAACGAAGGCTCCTTCAATTTGGCGCAGAAGCTCGGGTTCGTCCCCACTCTGGACCTGCCCTACTACCGGCTGGATGTATGAAGACAAGTATGAGTATGGAAGAAGACCGGATTCCGAGGAATCCGGTCTTCTTCAGCTCCACCACATCGGGCTGCCTGTAGATTAGTAACAGCGGCGTATGAATACATCCGTGCACGTTCTAATAGCGTATTTCTTCCGCCATAAACCCTGCGGTGAACGCAGTTTATCTGCCGTCCAGCAGATTGCCGAGGCCGCCGAGAATGCTGCCTTCTTCCTTCCGGCCTGTTCCCCTAGCAGCCGACAGGATGCGGTCGGCCATCCGGTTGAACGGCAGCGACTGCACCCAGACTTTGCCGGGTCCGCGCAAGGTCGCGAAGAACAGCCCTTCACCGCCGAACAGCGCCGATTTAATGCCTTTGACCATTTCGATATCATAATCTACGGAGGAGGTCATGGCGACAAGACAGCCGGTATCCAATCTAAGCACCTCGCCGGGATGCAGCGTCTTCTCCATTACATAGCCGCCGGAATGAACGAACGCCAGGCCATCTCCTTCCAGCTTCTGCATAATGAAGCCCTCGCCGCCAAAGAATCCCGCTCCCAGCTTGCGTTGGAACTCGATGCCGATGGACACGCCCTTCGCCGCGCAGAGGAAAGCGTCCTTCTGACAGATGATCTTGCCATTGTATTGAACGAGATCAAGCGGAATGATTTTGCCGGGATATGGGGCTGCAAATGTAACAGAGCGTCTGCCATGATTACCGCCATGCGTGAACACCGTCATGAACAGGCTCTCCCCGGTGAGCACGCGTCTGCCGGCTCCCATCAGCCTGCCCATCAATCCGCCACCGCCGCCGGAGCTGCTGCCATCCCCGAATATCGTCTCCATACGGATTTCCTGATCCATCATCATGAAGCTGCCCGCTTCCGCAACGACGCTTTCGCCAGGGTCGAGCTGAACCTCCACACACTGCATTTCCTCGCCCATAATCACATAATCAATTTCATGTGCCGCCATAAATCCTGTTCCTCCTCCGTTTTCTAAGGGGCTGATTTCAAGCCATTTGAGCGTTAATACGTCCTTTCATCCGGATGGGTTTCACGAGTTCGGCATCTTTTTTCTCTCTGGAACGAGGCTTATTCTGATAGGCTAAGCTCCCCCGAAAAAAACAAAAAAACGCCTGGACATCCGGGAAACGGAAGTCCGGGCGCTGCACCAATCACTTGCGAGGCTCGTTAATGCTACAGGAGTTACGGCTTCATCGTGGCTTCAGCGGCGGCCTTCGGCCACTCGCCGACAAATTCCTCTTCGTCGTAATCCAGGAAGTTCTTCAGGATTTGTTCCTTGTCGTCGAGGAACAACTGATCCGCGACGCCTGCGACCAGCTTCGGAATCGCATTTCTCGTGCCCGATATGGCCGATGCGGACAGCCCGTTGCTGGCAAGAGCCGAGTAATTGAAGACGAACACCCCGTGAAGCCGTTTCTCGCCTTCCTCGTCTCTTCCCTTAACGGCAAAGCCGGGGGTAAGGTAAGGATGCATATCGAGCAGTACATTCTCCTCCCCGGCCGGAGGCGTATAGTAATCGCTCCAGCGGGCGATATCCGGCGCGATCTCCCGCAGCTCGGGACGCAGCGCCGGATCGCTGAGCAGTCCGGTGCTGACGATCACATAGTCGAACGCGAACCGTCCCTTTGGCGTCGTGACCAGCACGCCATCGCCGTCCTCCTCGACGCTCAGCCAAGGGGAGCCTAGATGCAGCGCGAAGCCGGACCAGGAAGCAGCCCGCTCGAACGTATCGTTCGTCGGAGGCTGGTTCGTCTTGAAGAAATGGGAAATGACCGCATATTTCTCCGCATCACAGAGTGTATGGAACCGCTCGATCATGCCCGATACCTCCATCTGGCGGATCGGGTTCACACCCGGCAGCTTCTCCCTGCGCACGAAGACATGGGCCTCCGCAGCGCCTTCGGACAAGGCGTGGTTGGCGTTATCGAAGGCAGACGCGCCGCCTCCAAGAATCCCGATGCGCTTGCCTTTCAGTGCAGCAAAATCGATGGTCTCCGAGGTATGGGCATACAGTCTCCGGGGCAGCGCATCACTGATCATCGGCGGCACATGCCACTCGCCGCCGCCCTGGATGCCTGTCGCAAGCACAACCTTCCGGGCCAGCAGATGAGCGCCGGGCGCGCCCGGACCTGCGATATGAAGGCGGTGAATGCCTCCCGCCGACGGCTCCACGAGCGCAAGCTTCACCTCGTTGATCACGGGCAGGCTCAGCACCTTCCGATACCAGCGCAGATAGCTCATCCACTCTCCGCGCGGTATTTTGCCCAGCGTCTCCCAGCTTTCGGAACCGAATCTCGCCTCCCACCAGGCGCGGAAGGTCAGCGAAGGGATTCCGAGATCAATGGAGGTCAGATGCTTGGGCGTTCGAAGCGTCACCATCCGGGCGTACGTCTCCCAAGGGCCCTCCTGGCCTTCCGGGTTCTCATCTATTATCAGGATATTCGAAATCCGTTCACGCAGCAGACCGAACGCCGCACCAAGGCCGCTCTGGCCTCCGCCGACGATGACTACGTCGTACACATGACTGTCCGCACACTCACGCGGCAGCGTCCAATCGGCGCCTCCGTAGGCAAGGTAAGACAGATCTCTTGTGACTTGTTCATTCAGGGCTTCCAGACTCATGGCTCTTCCTGCCTTTCCGTAGCATGTTCTTTAGACCCTATTATATCTGTAGAAGATTCACCTTGAAATGTCTATGGAAAGTTTATTGTCATGTTTTCTAAAAAACAGCATGATATTTGTGCGCCGCACCGAATAATCAGGCGCATTTCACATCAATTATGGCAGATTAACTCCCATTCGCTGCGGAGCATCCCGTAGCTGTAGGTGTCATGCCAAAGCGGCTTCCCCGCATCGTCGCATTTGAAATAGACCGTCTGAAGGGCATGCCCTTCCCGGCGGAAATTCAGGCGCTCCAGCAGATGCCAAGAGCTGCTGTTCAGGGGATTGCAGCGGGCGATCAGGCGTCTGACCTTCAAATCCGTGAATCCGAGCTTCATCAGCTCGCGGCATGCCTCGGTCGCATAGCCGAAGCCCTGGTAACCGGAATGAAACACATAGCCCAGCTCCCATGTTTCGAATTGCTCCGGCTCCTGCTGGTGAAAATATAAATTGCCGATCAATGTTCCGGTATCCTTCAGACATACGGCCCAGAACGCCGGGTTCTCGGAGCGATTTGCGGCCTCTCGCTTCGATTCCTCTTCCGTAAACACACCGTACGGCTCATACCGGACCACATCCTCAAGCGACAAATAGGCATGCAGATCCCGCCAGTCTTCCGGCTTGAACCTTCTTATTGTTAAACGATCGCTCTGCAGCAGCATCAAAAATCTCCCTTTTCCGTGTAATTTGGTATTTGGTCTTTGCAATTTTAGCTGCCCGCCGGGTATAATTTCTCTGCATATCCTGCAGGCAGCATTTAATAAAGTAATAGAGGCTTATAGCTGACCGAATATTCCCGAGGTGACCTGTTAATGAAATTTTATAAACTGCTGTTTTTTCTGGCCGGAGGATTGATCGCAGGCTTGGCGGCGATTCTGCTCGGATTGAGATTTGACTTCGTTGTGCGGAACTCCGCTCCCGCATTGCCCACCGCTTCCACATCACCGGCCGCTGCCGCATTGCCAATCGCAACTGCCCGGCCCGTTGCCCGCGAGACCGAGCCCTTATCCGAATCGGAGCTGCCGCCGGTGGAACAGTTCAAGACTATTCCCAAGGCAACCCTGTACCGCAACAAGGTCGCAGTACTGATGTACCATGACATCAACCCCACCGAACGAGGAGGGGATATCATTACACCGGACCGCTTTGCAGAACAGCTGGACTTCCTCCGTTCAAAAGGAATGAACTTCATCTCCCTTCGGCAGTTCCGGTCCTTTATGCAGGGAGGAGAGATTCCGGAGAATGCCGTAATGGTTACGTTCGACGACGGCTACGAGAACTTTTACACAACCGCCTATCCCATTATGCGTGAGCGGAATATTCCGGGCGTCAGCTTCGTCATTACAGGGGATTTCAGCCCGGGCGCCGTGGTGAATACGCCGCATATGACCAGGCAGGAGATCGCGGACATGATCCGGACGGACCCGGATATGGAGGTGCAGCCGCACACCGACCGGCTCCACTACAAGACAAGCCGGACCACGGACGCCCTGACAGCTCCCCTGGTCAAGAACGGGATCGCGGAAAGCGAGCAGCAGTATGTAGAACGCATTACCGCCGACTTAAACCGCTGTATCGGGGACCTGAAGCCGATGAATGCCCAGCCGATCGATACCTTCGCCTATCCTTACGGCCTGTATACACCCGAGGTTCAAAGGGTCATTAAGCAGGCTGGAATCCGCTATGCGTTCACAACTACGCTGGGCTTGGCCGAACGCGGCGACGATCCGCTGGCGATTCCCCGGATTAACGGCGGTTCCCCTCTCGTCAGTCCGCAGCGCCTGTTCGCCTCCATCCACTGGGAGAACAGACAGCGCGGACATAATCTGTATATTCCCGATTCGGTCCAGCATAACGGGAGGGAAGATATCCGGACCGCCCATACCGCCCGGCACTAACCGGGACGAAATGTCCGTTCCCCCACTCCCGCCTTCACTCGTCAAAAGCACGAATTACAAGCATATTCTCAATAACCACCCGAGCCTTCCACCAAATCTCGCTGATCGCGAAGGCCTCGGGGAATTCCGCCCATCTCCAATTCAGTTTCCAGACCCCGCCAGGCTCCCTCGTCTCCGCCAAATACGTTAACTCTTTTCTCAGAAGCTCGCGGTTAGCCTCGTACAGCGGGCTCTGGCGGGACTTGATGAAGATCGAGGGCCTGCACGTATACTCACCCCATCTGGCCGGGTTTCGTTCAATGACCTGGGTCATACGGGCAAGCACCGCTTCCTTCAGGAGCGGGGTCGAGACAACCGTATCTGTTTCAACTTGATCGGAGCTCTCCAGACACTCCAGCAGAATGTTCACGCATTCCAGCGGATGCCGTTCAATCTCCGGATGACGGAGAAATTCCGAGACCAGCTCCTTCGCAATAGCGGTTCCCTTGGCGTGAAGCACACTTCCCCGGTCACCATATTTCAGAATAAAGCCCGCGAGAATGGCGGTGGGATTATACTGTTCCCGTTCTTCGGACAGGGAGCTAGTGTGCCACCAGGGCGCATGGGGATAATCGTTGTTCGAAGGGATGGAGAGCTTCCATTTCCCCCCTTCAAAAGAGTCGCCGCTGTCCAAATAACGAAGAATTCCCTGGACAATATGATGATTGGCAGGGGCCTGAAGCTCCAGCAGCAGCAAGGCTGCGGTCGACGTCTGAAGCGGCGAAGACTCCGGATTCCAGGAATCCGCCTCCAGCGCATGGCCGAAGCCGCCATCCTTATTTTGAAAGGCAGAAAGCGCCTTCAGTACATCCTCCGCGCTGCCGTCCTCGAAGTGAAACCGCCAATGGGCGAGTTCCAGCGGTCTTGCATTCCGGTACATCCAACGGATAATCTCTTGCTGTTCTTCTTGCGTCAGGACCATGATCCCATCCCCCTATCTCAGATAACATCCGTTATTGATATCAAAAGTCGCTCCGGTGTAATGCCGCGATTTATCCGACAGCAGGAACAGCACCGACTCCGCAACATCCTCGGGCAGCACGGGAGACGGAACGAGCTGATGGCTGAGATACTCCTTCTTCCGCCAATCCGGTATCGCATCCATCATCGCAGTCTCCACCATCGTCGGGGCGACCGCGTTCACGCGTATGTAAGGCGAGAAATTCATCGCGCAGCTCTTGGTAAGTCCAAGGATCGCCGCTTTCGACAGGCCGTAGACAGCATCCGAGCTGCCTTCCATCCCCGAGACGGAGGACAGGTTGACGATGGCGCCGGCTCTTCTCTCCTCCAGCAGCCGTCCGCCGAACAGCTGTGAGCAGTAGACAGCTCCTTTGATATTCACGTCCAACACCCTGTCAATCTCGTCTCTCCGGTAATCCAGCAGGTTCTTGGCGAGATAGATGCCGGCATTGTTAACCAGCCCGTCCACATCCGGATGCTGCGCGTACAAGGAGTCAAACCATTCACACACTTCCTCATAGCGGCTGATGTCCAGCTGGTCAGTGTACACTTTACCTTCCGCACCTTCTGTACACTTCAGTTCCTTCAGCAATTCGCCGTTCAGATCACAGGCCAGCACAGTCATCCCTTCCCGCAGACAGACCTGTGCCACGGCTCTTCCGATACCGGAGGCTGCGCCGGTTATGATCACTTTCGAGATATTCGCCATTTTTTCCTCCTTTTGGTTACCACATCAAATATTGAAGCAGTCGAGGGAAAAAGGCAACGACAAAACATACCTCTTTTTTAACGGCAAATTAACCTTCCTTCGCTTCCGGCTTTGCACTACTGGCCTATAGTGAAGACAGCGGCTATTTCTACGGGAAGGGACTTGATGATCTTGAGAATTGCCTTATTCACGGATTCATTCTGCCCGCAAATCAACGGAGTCTCCAACACTTTGAAGGAATTAAGCCATTATCTGACCCGGAACGGCCATCCCCATCTGTTCTTCGCCCCTGATTACGAGATACCCGGGCAGGACAATACCGAATATCCCGCCATCCGGTTCAAGGGCGCAGCCCCCCGTATTTATCCGGACTGCAGGCTGGCCTTCCCCTCGCTTTCCCGGATTGCGGAGCGGCTGGAAGAGTTTAAGCCCGATGTCGTGCACATCGTTACTGAGCTTGGAATCGGCCTCGCGGGGCTTCGCGCCGCAAGAGCGTTGAATCTGCCGGTTGTCATGTCCTACCATACGAGCTTTGACAAGTACTTGAAGTATTATCGTCTTCAATATTTAAGCAGACCGCTGTGGGCCTATATGCGCTGGTTCCACAGCTTTGCCCTGCTCAATCTCGCTCCGTCCCGCAGCACGCTGAGCGATCTGGGCAGGGCCGGCATGCAGGATCTGGCGCTGTGGCCACGGGGGATCGACCTGAAGCGCTTCAATCCAGGCAGAGCCTCCCTGGAAGTCAGGGAGGCTCTGGGAGGAACCGGCAAAACCATGTTTCTCTATGTGGGACGGATCGCGGTGGAGAAAGGACTGGATGCGCTGGCGGACAGCATCGACAAGGTTAATGCCGTGCACGGACACGATATTTTATGGGTTTTTACCGGAGAGGGGCCTTATCTGCCCGAGCTGATTGAGAGACGAATCCCGAACGCCGTGTTCACCGGCAGCCGCGAGGGGGAAGAGCTCGCCGCCATATATGCAAGTGCGGATGCCTTCGTCTTCCCTTCGGGTACTGAAACCTTCGGCAACGTCGTGCTGGAAGCGATGGCGAGCGGACTGCCCGTAATCTGCACCAATTCCGGCGGAGTGACCGACTTCACCGAGCACGGTCGCAATGCGCTGGTCACTCCGTTCGGTGATGCCGATGCCATGGCTGAAGCTGTCATCCAGCTGCTTGATCCCCAGCTGCGGGCCGAACTGGGCAACGGAGCCCTCGAAACGGCGCGGGCGCGGAGCTGGGATAGCGTGTTTCAGAATCTGATGTCCCAGTATCAATGGGCGGCGAACCCGGAATGGTATGCGGAGCCCCGTATTACCGGTTAAGCCTTCATCAGGTTGAAGCCGGCAGGCTTGTCCCTATTCCGGCGCCTAAATTCTGGTGCCTTCTGGTGCCTTCTGGCGCCGTCTAGAATCTGGCGACAAATACCTCGCGGTTCGCGGGAACGGTCCGGGTCGTCAACACAGTGCCGCTGTCGTCACGGATACGCAGAATATACGATACCGTGGTCAAGGTTGTGATGGTGGCAAAACGGGCTACGCCGAAGTCGTCAAAGTCCGCTGTTACCGTGGTGTTGTTCCGGGACAGTTCGGCAGTCCAGCCGGAGGTGTCCCGGGGCACACTGCTCAAAGTCGTTGCAATGACGACAAAACGGTCCAGCGTTTGTCTGATCCGGCGTCTTCTTCTCGGGGCGACGGCTTTTACACGGCTTGCGGACGGTTTCTTTGCAACAACGGTTTTCTTGACAGCAGCTTTCATCATGAATCACTTCACCACTTTCTTGGAGGATGCTACAGTAGATGCCGAAGTTCTCCGGTGGGAAACTCTGAATCTGCCTACTTTGCTCAAAAGCGGCGAATTTGCCAGAATCATAGATTGGCACTCGGAGCCTGAAAGCCGCATACCCTGCTTTGAAGAGGTGAGGTATGATCATGTCCCATACAAGCTGGCCGAAGGAGCACTATGCCAAGCTCAACCGGCCCTTAAGACACATACTGCGGCATTTGCGGACGAAAAACGTCCGGAAGCCGCTTATTCCTGTCATTATTCAGCTTCAGCAGCCTTTGACCCCTGATCGGCTGCGGATGTTGAAGCGCCATGCAGCTCCGCATAAGCTGAAGATCCGTCACAGACTCCATCTGCTTCAATCGGTATCCTGCCATGTACCAGCCAGTTGCCTGAAGAAGCTGTGCGCCTGCGGCGAAGTCTCAAGGATCTATCATGACCGCATCAAACGGGCATCGCTGAATATCGCGTCGCCTTCCGTCGGCGCCGCCGCTGTCCGGCGAAGCACCGGGCTGGACGGCCAGGGAATCCGCATCGCCGTGCTCGATACGGGCGTGTATCCCCATCCCGATCTGATCCGTCCGGTGAACCGGATTACGGCCTTCAAGGATTTCGTGAACCACAGAAGCCGGCCCTACGACGACAACGGCCACGGCACACATGTCGCCGGCGATGCGGCGGGCAACGGCTGGTCCAGCAAGGGGAAATACAAAGGTCCTGCTCCCGGTGCCGGTATTGTTGCGGTCAAAGTGCTGGACCGGGACGGCTTCGGCTACGATTCCACCATCATCAAAGGAATCGAGTGGTGCATCGCGCAGCGGAAGCGGCTGAGGCTCCGCATACTCTCGCTTTCACTCGGCGGTCCGGCTATGACGCCCTGCCATGACGATCCGCTCTGCCAGGCGGTCGAGCGGGCGGTGCGCGCCGGACTGGTCGTCGTCATTGCCGCCGGGAACAGCGGGCCGGGCCGGGGAACTATCGAGTCCCCCGGCACCAGCCCTTCGGCTATCACCGTCGGCGCTGTCGACGACCGCCGCACCGTATGGCAGGGTGACGACCGGGTGACCTTGTTCTCCAGCCGGGGGCCGGCCGCCGGCCGGATCTGCAAGCCGGACCTGTCGGCCCCGGGCGAGTCCATAACCTCGCTAAGAGCTCCCAGCTCGGCTCTCGACCGCGAGCTGCCCTACCTGCGGGTCGGCACCCGGTACTTCACGCTCTCCGGAACGAGCATGTCGACGCCGATCGTCTCCGGCGCAGCGGCCCTGATGCTGCAGAGAACCCCCTCGCTTACTCCCGGCAAGGTAAAAAAGCTGCTGAAGAGGAACACCTTCCGCCTGAAGGAGCCACGACGTGCTGTCGGCAGCGGCGAAGTCAACATACGGTTTCTGAAGGCCCGGAAACGTCATTGCAGATAAAGCCTGGCGCAGTTCACGAAGATGATCCGGCCTGCGTGACACATAAGCTCCCATCTCTGCGGAATCGGGTCCAGTCTCTTCCCGGACGCCATAAATATGCGCCTTGCTCTGCCGCCGCCTTGCAATTTGCCTCTGGCAGAACGCGCGCCGGGCTATTCCAGGAGGGCGCGTGATATTTTTTATATCCAAATCGAATATTGACAGAACCCCTTCTCCTGATTATGATTAGTTTAATTCTTATATATGTTAATAAACCTAACATAACAAAGTCATTCTTGTATAAGCCCGTTGATCGGAACGGGCGTTTCTACAGGCAACCGTAAATTGCCCCAGGCTACAAGAGGCTGCACAGACCCGATGCTTCCCGCGGCTGCCCTTCAGGCGTCCTGCACCAAGGAATTTCGGACTGGCGTCTCTTAGAAACCTGGGGCTTTCGCATGTATCCTGTTCGCCCGGATCTTCAGCGCTGCGGCCAAATGCCAATCCAATAACTCATACATGAGGTGAACGAGCATGAACACAAAAGCCAAATCTCCCGCCGATGCCGCCGAAATGTCGCTTCCGCGCGACTGCACTTTTACCGAGAGCGATTGGCGGGTGCTCTCCCGGTACTGGTATCCCGTGGCGATCGCCAGTGAAATCGGCGACAAGCCGGTTGCGGCCAAGCTGCTGGACGTCAAGCTCGTCCTGTACCGCAGTGAAGGCAAGGTAGCCGTCGCCAGAGACCTGTGCTTTCACCGCGGTGCTCCCCTCAGCCTCGGCTGGGTCGAGAACGGTGAAATCGTCTGTCCGTACCACGGCTTCCGCTATAACTGCGAAGGCGCCTGCACGGCTGTGCCCGCCCATCCCGGCAGCAAAATATCGCCGAAGCTAAAGCTGATTATGTATCCTTCCGTCGAGCGCTACGGTCTGATCTGGACGTGCATCGGCGGCGGCGAAGAGAACATTCCGGATTTCCCGGGATGGGAGGACCCCGATTTCATCAACATCCTGCCTCCCAGCTTCGATATCGCCGGTTCGGCCGGACGCCAAATGGAAGGCTTCCTGGATGTGTCTCATTTCGCCTATGTTCATACCGAGAGCTTCGGCGACCGCAACAACACCGAGGTCCCACAGTACCAGGTCCGCCGCGAAGGCAGCGAGCTGTTCGCTGACTACTGGAGCACGGTCAGCAACTACGGCAAGGGCCAGAATGTGCCGGTGCCCGAGGGCTTCATGTGGCTCCGCGCCTTCCGCGTCTTCCCGCCGTTCGCCGCTTCGCTCACGGTTCACTTCCCGGAGGACGGCAAGCTGATGATCCTTAACTGCGCCTCCCCGGTGTCTGCACGGTATACGCGGCTGTTCGTTCCGATCTCCCGCAACTTCGACAAGGATGCGCCGATTGAGGACACCATCAAATTCAATCTTCAGGTGTTCCAGGAAGATGCCGAGATGGTGGAAGCCCAGACGCCGGAGGATCTCCCGCTCGATCTCATGGCGGAAGCCCATATTCCGGCCGACCGGACCTCGATTGCCTACCGGCAGGCCCTGACGGAGCTTGGTCTGGGACGGAATTATACGTCATAAGCTAGAATTGCCCTCACACCAGTTTACCCTCACGCACCTCATACACATTGAAAGCCCGGAACATGCCGTTCCGGGCCTCTTTTTTACCGATTAATGATTAGCCCCGGGCTTCCGGCCGCTGCCGGTACAGCTCCACGGTTTTATATCCCTGACCCAGAATCTCCTTCATCTCAGCAAGCCGCTTCTCCTGCGTCTCCTGCCTCTTTGCACTGTATACATAGCGCGCCCAGTCCTTCCGGTAGCCCGGAGTAAGCCCGCTGTACAGCTTCAGCGCCTCGGGATCGCTCTCCAAGTACCGTTCTATATCGGGGATGCGGGCAATATAATCTTCCACTCTCTGACTGCTCCTGGATGCCTCTTTTTTCCCCGCCGCCTTTGCCTGTGATTTCAATCCGACTACCGTGAACACTTCGTCAAGGCTGACCATTCTGGAGAACTTGAGCGTGCTGCCCGGCACATATCCATCCTCGTCGGTGGAGAGCGCCGGCAGGAGGCTGTCGCGTTCGATGTAATCCTTGTAGCGGGGATTATTTTTCTTCGGATAGGCGAAGTACACATACCCTCCATCCTGAATCGCCTGTTTTGCAATAACGGACTGAAGCTCATCCTTCAACTGATCCAGATGGAAGACAAAAATAAAAATCAGGTCATACCGTCCCCGTGTATACGCTGAATCGAACTCCAGTCCCTCGAAATACCCGGCTCCCTCCGGCATGTTCAGAATGAGCTTGTCCGGGTATTTGTGCAGGTTCAGTTTGGCGACTACCGTGTTCCTGGCATCCATACGTCTGTCTACCTCCGTCGTTTAATCTTGCGCACATGAATCAGAATTATTATAACGGATAGCCGCGCAAAAAAGGATGCCCCGGAGGCATCCCCCATGAGCATCCTTGTCATATGCAAGGCCAACGAAGAACGGTTCGTCCCACTTCAGCCTATACTGCAATCACCTCAACCGCTTCGGCGCCTCTTCCTTTGGCAAAATCGAGCACCTTGATCTCGGAAGCCGCTATCCCGAAGATTGCAGTGCTCGCAAGCTCTCCCTTCTCAGCCCGTTCCTTGAACCGCGGATTCCGGTTTCCGAGCGCCTCTATCGCATGCGCCAGCTCCTCCGGTTCCTCAACCTGACGAGCCTCGCCCCGGAGCGTCACATTCACAAAACCGGCAAGCTCCTGGTTCTCATGTTGAAAAAGGAGCGTCACAGCCGGATTGCTCCGGATCTGCTTCACCTTCTCCGTCCCCCCGTCCGTTGAAAAATAAACCTTGTAGCCGTCCACCGCAAACCCGCCAAGGGTTCGCAGCTCCGGAGTGCCTTCCCCGTTCACGGTCGCCAGCACGACAAACCGGGTGCCTTCCAGATAATCGACGATTCCGCTTCTGATTTCGCTCATCTTTGTTCACTCTCCTTGTATTTGTATCGGCCGAATTCCTGCTGTCTTACGCCAGTTTATCGACCGGATTCCCAACTGTCAGTGAGTAATATCTCATATTTCCTACCCGATTAATATGTATTGACAGAAACCTCCGGACTGCATCTGGACTGGCATGAGAACTTGCATGAAAAGTTTGCCAGATAATCCCGTCTGTGTTAGAATCGGTTTAACTTTAGGATTGGAGGGTTACGCGTGATAGATTTTATCCGGATTCGCAATGTGCGCGCCTAATGTAACTGCGCCATTACTCTGCCTGCAGGTGGAGGACTCTAGGATAGGTCTGTTCATGTACAGGGTAACCCTGATTCATACGCGTATAACGGCTCCCTTGTCGGGTTCCCGCGGCGTTCCGCTGCTCCCGCACAGGAGGTTCGATGATCCGGCGCCTGCACGGCCCGTATTGAACCCATGGAGCTGACCGTTCGAGCTGATGAGAGCAACATGTTGCGTCCACTCCATCTGTTCGGAAGGCTTACCGTATACAGCCCTTTCCTTCCGTGTCCTCCACCACTAGTGCAACCGCACAGGCAGATGCCTGTGCTTTTTTTGTTGTGATCTAACCCTGTAACGACACGAGGAGGAATAAATATATGGAATCCAAGACCACCACTGCCATAATTGTCGGCGTCCAGCTTCAACAGGACGAAGACTTCGCTTATTCGATGGAGGAACTGCGCAATCTCGCCGCGGCATGCGGCATTGAGACTGTGGGAGAAGTTACCCAGAAGGCCGCCAAGACCAACGCCGCCCATTACATCGGCTCCGGCAAGCTCAAGGAACTGGCAGCGCTGGCGGACCATCTGGATGTATCGGCCGTTATCTTTGACGGGGAGCTTAGTCCTTCCCAAATCCGCAACTTGGAGCGGAAGCTTGGGCGCGAGGTTCTGGACCGGACGATGCTGATTCTGCATATCTTTGCCGAGCGGGCCAAGACCAAGGAAGCACAGCTTCAGGTCGAGATCGCACGGCTCCAGTACATGCTGTCCCGGCTTTCGGGGCAGCGCGATTCGCTGGGCCGCCAGGGAGGCGGCTCCGGGCTCAAGAACCGGGGCACCGGCGAGACGAAGCTCGAGCTGGACCGCCGGGCCTCCCTGGACCGGATCGCCTCGCTGCAGGATGAGCTCGAACGGCTCGTGGCGCGGCGCCAAATCCAGCGCAAGCAGCGCGGGAAGAATGAAATCCCCGTCGTCTGTCTCGTCGGGTATACGAACGCCGGCAAGTCCAGCATGCTCAACGCCATTATGGATTACAGCGGCGCCGGACCGGATAAGCATGTGCTGGCGCGCAACATGCTGTTCGCCACTCTGGAGACATCGGTCAGAAGAATTACGCTGCCTGACAAGAAGACCTTCCTGCTGACCGATACAGTCGGCTTCGTCAGCCGGCTGCCCCATCATCTGGTCAAGGCGTTCCGCTCGACCCTCGAAGAGATCGCGGAAGCGGATCTGCTGATTCATGTGGCGGATTACGCCAATCCGAAATACAAGCAGCAGATGGAAGTGACCCGGGAGACGCTGAGTGAGCTCGGGGTTGATGATATCCCGATGATTTACGCCTATAACAAGGCCGATCTCACGGAATCTGCATATCCGCTCGCCACGGATAACGGCGTGATTATGTCAGCCGCCGAAGGAAGCGGCCTGAATGAGCTGATGTCGCTGATCCGCGGCCGCATTTTCACCGATTATGTAAGCTGCGAGATGCTGATCCCTTTTGACCAGGGAAGCGTAGTCTCCTACTTCAATGAGCATGCCCGCGTTCAGGCTGTCAGCTATGAAGAGAATGGCACAAGACTTGAAGTGGAGTGCCGCAAGGCCGATTTCGAACGCTTCCGGGACGTGTATTTGCCCCTTCATTCGCACGGCGAGTAACCCGTAGAACCGGAAGGAGCCGTCTCCGAAGCAGAACTCTGCATTAGAGACAGCCCCTCCGTATTCCAGCAAGCCATGCATCGGCAAAGGAGCGATTCACCCAAAGACGGTTCTCCCCTCATCGGGCGAATCCCTCCTTTGCGTCTGGAATACCGCTTGCTGCCTGCTTCAGCAGCTTCTTCACGGTTCCGTCATTTGTCGTACAGCCAAGACGCTGCCTTACTCAGCAGTTCGAACATATTTTGAATACATGGAGTAGAGGTGAACTGGTCAGTGAAACAAAAACTGCCATTATTTATTATCACAGGCGCCAGTGGCGCAGGAAAAACAGCTGTAATGCATGAGCTAAGGGAGCTAATGCCTGAATTTGCTGTATTCAGCACGGATGATGACAATTTCGGTACTACGGCAGCGAAGCTGGAATATCAGGACCGATACAATCTGCTGCTTCATTTTGCCAATTCTGTGGCCAAGTCCGGGAGAGGCACGATTATTTGCGGAACGTTCATGCCGTGGGATGCCCGGAAATGTGACACTTACACTCATTTTAGTGAACTGTGCTTTATTAACCTGCACTGCGATGATGCAACCCGCAATTCCCGTCTCCGCAGCCGTGAGGATAAAGCCATATGGACGGATGATATGCTGAAGCAGCATGAGCAATTTGCCCGGTGGCTTCTCGACCATGCGGACACCGAATACAACCCGCCAATGCCTACAATTGACACAACTTCTGCACTCCCATCCCAAGCGGCCGAGCAAGTTAAAAGCTTCATCCTGGCAAAATGGGAGCAACGAATAGGGAATGCCGGAACTGTGATCTGACTATCGCAAATTAGCCGACTTTTGCAAAAAAAAGGAGTGTCCCAAGCAGCCAGTCATGGCTTTGATTTCCTCCCCTTACAGCAGCAGATTCAATGATTCACCTGTCTGCCATATAGGAGCCTATCACGCTTGGGACACCCCTTTGCTCTACCCTGCCACGCCTTTGAATGCCGGATCACCCGAACCCTTCGGACATTTTGAAGCAGCGGGACAGCACCATGCTCAGCGTCTCCGGATCGTACTGATGTCTCTCCCCATTCGCCTGAATCAGCTTCTGTGCCCAGGCAAACGCCTGGGAATAGGACGCATAATCATGAACCCTGATTCTAAAATTGCAGAAATTCATATGGGTCTGATACTCCTCATAGGAGGGCTCAATTCCAAGCCGCCGCAGCTGATTCCTCCGGATCAATTCCGCCGTCACCGCCTGCACACCCTGATACTGGTTGGACACCTGGCCCGGATGCTGCCGGTAATAGAGCAGCAGATCCGGAAGATTCGCCAAACGGGTTACATCGGCCAGACGGTTCCAGATCTCATAATCCTCGGCATGGGGATAATACAAATATTGAATCCCGTTCGCCTCCAGCACCGACTTCCGCAGCATGACCGTAGGATGTATCAGCGTGCAGTGAAACAGCTGCCAGCAGCGGATTTCCTCATGATGCAGAGGCTTATCCGTCACCTGATCCAGACCCAGCAGCACCGCCTGGGAGCCGACTACGCCAATATGCGGATTGGCGTCCATGAACGCCACCTGACGCTCCAGACGCTGCGGCATACAATAGTCGTCACCGTCCATGCGGGCAATATACTCTCCCCTGCACAGGCTTAGCCCTTCGTTCAGCGTATTAACCAAACCTAGGTTGACCGGGTGGGCGATCACCCGGATTCTGGAGTCGCCAAACGCCCGGATCTTGTCCAGCGTGCCGTCTGTGGAACCATCGTCGATTGCGATAATCTCGAAATCCTGATAAGTCTGCTGCAGCAGGCTGTAAATGGCCTCTTCAATATATTGCGAAGTGTTGTAAGCGGGCAGCAGAACCGATACCTTTGCCAACATCCCCACCGCCTTCTCATTTTCCAGCTGATAACAGATTATGATAGCGGTTTGGATGCCGAACTGGACAACCGCCTCTCCCAGAGCCGCCGAAAGACGGATATGGTCAAAAAAGGCGTGTGCGCAGCGGTCGGAGCCTGACGGTCAGGCCATGACAGCGCTCAGACTTCAAGCTTGACGCCGCTGACCCTCTGTTCGATCATTTTGCGCAGCAGCGTCCCGATATGCGCTCCGGCTTCAACCGGAGGCGTTCCGCTAATATGAATATTCGAGATCACCATCCGGTCGGAATCCTTCCGCCCCGGGCGCGGCCTGTAGCACATATATGCGCTCAGGGATGAGGCGGTCACGAGTCCCGGGCGCTCTCCAATCAGCAGCACAAGCGCCTCCGGCTCCAGCAGCCGTCCGATATCATCCATCACGCCGACCCTGCCGCCTTTTACAAAGAAAGGGATTCCCTCCTGAAGCCCATTGGCGGAGAGCGAATCTCGCAGCGCCGGCAGCACGTCGCGCAGATTATCGTCAATCGCTCTGGCGCTGAGCCCATCGGATACGACAATCTGTACCTGAGGTCTATAAATGCAGAGAGCGGAGACAGTTTGGGCGCCCTCAACGGTTAGAACGCGGCCGCTGTCCGGGACCTGCAAATAGTGTTCCTTGTCCTTGTACTGCGTCTCCACTGTGAACAGCCCGAATTCGGCGAGCGTCTCCTCCCTGACTTCCCCGTATACCGCATCGACCGCTTCGGCGTGATCAAGGCGCAGCTTCAGCATCTCCCGGGTCAGCGGCCGCGTTCCGGCACGGCCCACATCCAATCTCGCCGGGGTCAGCTTCATCCAATTCCGGAACCGGTCCTCCTCCGGTCCAGCTCCCTTCATGTCCGGGTTTATTTCCATTTGCGCTCCCCTCCATTCGCTTGCCCCTCTTAGAACATGAACCTTCTGGCGCTGCCCGCCGCCGGGGTAAGCCTTCCGCCTTCCATGATGCCTACTGCCTCCAGCCACCTTTCAAAAGCAGGAGCCGGGCGGCGCCCGAGCGTCTCGCGCACAGCCGCGATATCATGGTAGCTCAAGGACTGGTAGTTCAGCATGCAGTCATCCGCCATCGGCACGCCGATGACAAAGTTGACTCCCGCAGAAGCGAGCAGGATGCCCAGCACCTCCATATCGTTCTGATCGGCCTTCATATGATTCGTGTAACAGATGTCCACGCCCATCGGCAGCCCGTGCAGCTTGCCCATGAAATGATCCTCCAGTCCGGCCCGGATAACCTGCTTGCTGTCATACAAATATTCCGGACCGATGAACCCGACGACCGTATTCACGATAAAAGGGCTGAATCTCCGGGCAAGCCCGTAGCATCTCGCTTCCAGCGTCACCTGATCGATGCCGAAGTGGGCGCCTGAAGACAGCTCCGAGCCCTGGCCGGTCTCGAAATACCAGCGGTTCGCTCCGGATGCCGTCCCCCGCTCCCTGATCAGGGCATCCGCTTCCTGAAGCAGCCGAAGGCTGATGCCGAAGCCCTTGTTCCCCTCCTCCGTTCCGGCAAGGCTCTGAAACAGCATATCGGCAGGAGCCCCCTCGTTCACCGCCCGCATCTGGGTCGTAACATGAGCCAGTACACAGTTCTGGGTGGGAATGCTGAAATGACCGATAACCTCCTGCGTCGCATGCAGCAGCGCCTTCATGGTCTCTGTCGTATCGCTGACAGGGTTGATGCCGATTACCGCATCCCCGATGCCATAGGCCAGCGCCTCGAACAGGGAAGCCTTGATTCCGGTCACATGATCGGACGGGTGGTTCGGCTGCGCCCGCGAAGCCAGCGTTCCCCGGTGCCCGATCGAGGTCCGGCATGTCGTGATCACCTCGATTTTGGACGCCGCCTGAATGAGGTCCAGATTGGACATCAGCTTGCAGACAGCGGCGATCATCTCGCTTGTCAGTCCCCGTCCGAGCCGCAGAAGCTCGCTTCCGGAGGTCTCCGTCCGCAGGATATGCTCGCGAAGCTCGGCGACCGACCATCCGCTGATCCCGGCAAATACCGTCTCATCAAGATCCTCCTCGATCACCCGGGATACCTCGTCAGTCTCCGGCGGGAGCAGCGGATTCGCCCGGATGTCCGACAGCAGGCAGTCCGCGAGCAGCGATTTGGCGGCAATTCTCTCCTTCATATCACCTGCGCCTATTCCGGCCAGCGAATCTCCCGAACGCTCTTCATTCGCCTTGGCCATCAAGTCCTTCAAATCCCGGAACCGGTATTCCGTTCCCCTTAAAGAGATCGAAAGCTTCATTTCATTCACCTCTTGTCGCCGTTCTCTTGGCCAAGCATAGTCTTACAGGAGCAATAACCTGACAGCGATAACCTGACGGCTCCACCCTTGTTCCCGGCATGCCGGTCGATTGCTCGCTCGCCTGAATCCCGTTGTCCCGCTCACCCGCCAAACACGAGGCTCTTGATCACGACCGGCACGACATCCTCCTTGATCGGCTCCCCCACATCGATATAGTCGCCGTCGCGGGGCGACAGCTGATCCAGGCAGACCAGTCTGCTCCGCCGGGGCTCCGGCAGCCTGCCCAGCAGCATATAAGCCAGCGACTTCGCCATGTCGCTCTCGCACACCAACAGCACAATCTTCTCCCGCAGGCCATCCGCTTCAAAGGCCGCCAGCAGGGCGTCGGCGATGCGCTGCAGCCGCCGGTAGGAACAGATGCCGCCGCTGCGGAGACACAGCGCGAAGGGCGGGTCCCCGCCGGCCTGGCCGTACATGGCCGACGCCCGCTTCACCGCCATCGCCACGGCTTCCCGCAGACGGCGGGCATCCTCCCCGACTTCCGGCGCTTCCTCCGGAAGCTTACAGACAGCTGCCGGGATATTGCGCAGCGGCAGCAGACCCGGGCTGTAATACATCGTCGCGCCGCTGACCTCCGTGGTTCGGGTGCCTGCCCCGATCACGGTCGCCCGCGCGGACTCTTCCGCAGCCCGAACCGGCACGGGAAAGGACCTTGCCCTTGCGGCCAGCTCGGCCGCAAGCAGCCGTCCAATGTCCCCGTGCCGCGCCGTCTCCGCCATGCTGCGCGGCGGAGCTTCCCCGATCAGGGCGCCAACGCCGCCCGAGATCCAGATCTCCCCCGGCGCCGGCAGCGGCACGGCCGGCGCCCCCACGAGCAGCGGCTGCGCTTCACGCAGCGCCGCGGGCTCGCCGGACACGCAGCGCAGCAGCGTGTCGGCCATGGCTGCGCACAGCATGCGCAGCTCCTGCAGCGAAGCCGTGGAACCGGCTTCGGGCACAGAGGCGGCAGCGTGGCTGTCAAGCCACGCCCGCAGGGGGGCGGCCGTGTAGGTGACCCGGCCGCTCTGCTCCAGGCGGACCAGACGTCCGCCGATATGGAAGGTCGCGGTCGCGATCATCCGGCCCCGGCGAAAGTACGCGGTATTGGCGGTCCCGCCCCCGATATCCACATTCGCGATCACCTCGTCCCGGTCCTGCGAATTCCGCTGCGCGCCCGAGCCTTTGCCCGCCAGGAGAGATTCCAGGTCGGCTCCCGCCGCGGCTGCCACGAACTGGCCTGCATACCGGGCCAGTCCATGAGCCAATTCCTCGGCGTTCTGCTTGGTCGCGGTCTCTCCTGTAAGGATGACGGCGCCGGTCTGTACTTGTGCGGGAAGCAGACCCGCCCGAGCGTATTCCCTCTCCAGAAGGGAGATGACGGACGGCACATCAATTTGATCATCCCCCAGCAAGGGGGTTGTATAAATGGGGCTGACGTATTCCACCACCCGCTCGGTGATCTCGTATCTCGGCAGCGCGAAGCCGCCGGAGGTCCTCATCAGCTTCAGTCGCGACCACAGCCATTTGGTTGTGCTCGTACCGAGATCAATGCCTACGCTCGTGATCCATTCCTCCATTTCCTTCCCCCCTTTATTGCACGCCTGCTAATAGTCAAAAAGACGCGATGAACCGCCAGTCACCCGTGTACCGCCCGTACGGCGCAAAACGGCTGCTCTGTCTAATCAAAGCGTCTTTGCTATGGATGTGAGATTCGTTTGCAGGTTTTATACGGTTCATTCAGGTAAGCTAATGCAACCGAATTCTGGATTTTACTCATTATAAAACCGGCTTTTCAAATGTGTCAATATACTTGACACGGCAAGCGGATTTGCCTTTTAATACAAGTAGCCCTCAAGACTTCCGACTCGTTATTTATTGCTGATTCGGGGCTTCAGGACGTATTGAGTATGACTATTAACAAGTATGCCATAGCGTAAATTCTACTTGAGAAGCTGGAGTGATATCATCAATGGAGCCGCAATTTGAGATTAAAGTGGATGATTTAACCGGCAAGGAAATTATCGCTCTGATCGGGGAGCATTTGAAAGGGATGTATGAGAGCTCTCCGCCCGAGAGCGTGCATGCTTTGAATTTGGATGAGTTGAAAAAGCCGAATATTACCTTCTGGAGCGTCTGGGAAGGCCCCGAGCTTATCGGCTGCGGTGCGATTAAAGAATTGGATGCCGGACACGGCGAAATCAAATCGATGCGCACGTCCACAAGGCATCTGCGTAAAGGCGCCGCCCGGCATATGCTTGTACATATTATCGGAGAAGCGAAGCAGCGCGGCTACCAGCGGCTAAGTCTGGAGACGGGATCGATGGATTCCTTCCTTCCGGCCAGAAAGCTGTATGAGAGCCTGGGCTTCCAATACTGTGAGCCTTTTGCCGACTACATTCCGGACCCGAACAGCTCTTTTATGACCAAGGAGCTATAACCCCACATTGCTTCGTCACCCCTAAAGAGGTCTCCGGCTTAGAGCCGGAGGCCTCTTTGGTCATGAGAAGCGGGAGCTGACTTTGATCATGGGACGCGGGTTGACATTTGCTCCTTCATTGTTACGACTGCGGCGGAGACCTCCGTTTCAATCCCTGGTGTCCCGGTTGCTGCAACGTCTGTTCGATTGCCCTCTTCATCATTGCACCCGAACGTTCCCAGCTCAGTTTCGAGGCATCGCGGCGGGCCTGAAGGCCTTTTCTCCGACACAAGCCGGGATTCTCGAATGCGGTCCTCATCTGCAGCCGCAGACTGCGAAGATCAGCCTCCGCCCAAAGCTGGCCTGAGTTCGCGAAGAGCGACCGGAAGCGGCGGGAAATGGCATGACGTCCGCTCATGCTGACTCCCGGAAACTGCAGCTTGTAGTTGACGAGAAAGGAATTGCTCCTGTTCAAAAAATCCATATGACCGCCCCATCCCGTTGCCATCACCGGCGTTCCGCTGGCCATCGCTTCCAGAAACGGCAGACCGACTCCTTCTCCTCTGGTCGGCAGGACGAACACGTTTCCGAGCGTATATAGTCCTTTCAGCTGCCCCGGCGACAGATGTCTGCCGATAACCACCACAGGGGCGGTCCGCTTGGATATGCCAAGCCGTTGTTTATAGCGGTTGATTTGGGACCTGATCCATGCCTCATTTTCCGATGGCGAGTATCCATTCGTCTTGATGATCAAGAGGACCTGATCGCGTTCCGAGAATTCCTCCCAATAGGCGCGGAGCAGCCCTTCGGGATTTTTACGGTGCTGAAATCCGAATACGGAGACGAACACAAATCGACCTCCCGCACCGGGAACATGCATCTTCGGATGATCCGGCCGGTACTCTCCGGTATTCACGCCATGGGGCACGATATAAATAGGCACCTTCACCCCGCTGTTGCGGAGAGCCTCCTTGTTCTGCCGGGAAGGGACAAAAATGGCATCAAAGCGGTTGAGATTAGGCTTCCAGCTATCCGGAGTTCTCGTCGTCTCCCAGACCGTATTCAATATAACCCGGGCGTAGCGTTTCTTCTCTTTCTGAACCTGTACACGATGAGGCTGTGTGTGGCAGATCAGCACCGTCCGGGAATCCGCCTGGTTCTTCGGAAGCCCCCCTGTCCGCTGTATCCCTGTGCTAACTGCAACCCCATGCCGCCGAAGAGCCCGCACATAGCCCCGGCTGGCTGCTCCGAGTCCGCTTGTAGCCTGAATGGGACCTCTCCATTCACATCGATAGCTGCTCACCAAGGCTCCCTCCCTGCTCCCGCGTTCATATAGGTGCTCTGTCTTCTATAACGCCGTATGCCTTACCATATGCGGAGCGGAGAAAAAAGGTCGATCCTATATGCTGTATCAAGCAATAGCTCAATTGTTGAAACAGACACAATAATTTAATATGATAGGGTTAATGCACCAACAGGTGGGAGAACAGGCCATGAACAAAGAAGAACAGGTCATAACGCGGTTCAGGGACGTATTCAACAAGATGGTTTGGCTTAATAAGTTGAAGATGGAAGACAGTCTTAAGGGTTATAAGCCATCTGAGGTACATTGTATTGAGTACATTGGAAGAAATGCGGATTCCAACGTGACAAAACTTGCGGAGTCCTTTTATATGACTAGAAGTGCCATAAGTAAATTAACGAAGAAGCTCATCGAAAAAGGCTTGATCGAAAGCTACCAGAAGCCGGATAACAAGAAGGAAATCTACTTCAGGCTTACGGAGCAAGGGGAAGCAATTAACAAAGTCCATGAGGAACTGCACAAAGAGTTTCAAGAACGGGATAAGCCCGTATTTGAACAGGTAACCAAGGAGCAATTTGACAGTATGCTTCTCTTCATAGAGAAGTATAGCAGTCATTTGGATGCAGAAATAAAGAAACAAGATGTAGATACGAAGTCCGAATAAATTTGAATTAATAAAAATGAAATCACCGGCAGCCGGGCTCTATTGAGACTGGCTGCTTTTTTAGTGCTGCTATTTTGTTGACAAGGAAACAAAAAACATGCTATCTTTTTGTTGACGAGGAAACAAAAATTGACTTCAAAGAGGTGAATAACATGTCCAAAGATACAGTAAAGAAACCAGGATTACCAAAGGAAATTCTCACGGCTGCCTGGGCTATTGCACTTGGAGCAATTGCTCCAATGCTGGACTCCACTATGGTGAACATCGCCATCGACAAACTGACCAAGGATTTCAACACGACATTGGATATTATTCAATGGTCCATTACAGGTTATGTTTTAGCCCTTGCAATTGCAGTTCCAGTCTCAGGCTGGCTAATGAACAAATTTAACGGAAAGAAAATCTTCGTCGGCGCAGTCATCGCTTTTGGTGTAATTTCTGTGTTTGCCGGAATCAGCTGGGACATTTCCAGCTTCATCTTCTTCCGTCTGCTTCAAGGATTTAGTGCCGGGATTATTACCCCGCTTATGTTCACACTCCTGGTTAAAACAGCCGGTTCCGAAAATCTGGGGAAAGTTATGGCAATCGTCAGCACACCTATGATCTTCGGCCCAATCCTAGGACCTGTAATCGGGGGCTTCATCGTTCAAGGCGCATCATGGCATTGGATATTCTTCATCAACGTGTTCATCGTTTTGATTGCTGCACCACTTATGATAAGAACGATTCCGGACTTTGAACCATTTAACAAAGATAGCAAACTTGATGTTTTGGGGATCATCGTTTTGTCTTTAATGAGTGCGGCATTGATTTACGGCATTACAAAAGCAGCAGAGCATGCTTCATTTAGCAATAACGAAACAATCGTATGGGTGGGCACTGGCCTTGTCTTAGCCATAATTTACCTCGTATATAATCGAATCAGAAAAAATCAAACCGTACTTCCGATGAATTTATTTGCGCACAAGAGCTTCTTGGCATCCAGCATCGGTTTGTTTCTGGCGAATATTGCCATCATGGGACCCATGTTAATTCTTCCACTGTTCTTTCAAAATTTCCGGCATTTCACGCCAATCGAAGCAGCGCTTGCGTTAATCCCTCAAGGAGTTGGGATGCTCGTTACTCGACCACTGATCGGAACAATGATTGATAAGATCGGTGCAAAATACGTGGTCATGGTCAGCCTTGCTCTTTCGCTTATCGGATCGATTCCGCTTATCTTTATTACCGATCAAACAAGCATGATATGGATTTCCATCGTATTGTTCATCCGTGGTGCCAGTGTCGGAGGTATTAATCTTCCGTTGACGAGTGACGCTTATACGGGACTTGACAGCAAACAGCTTCCAGAAGCAGGTGTCGGTATTCATATTATTGAAAACCTTGGTTCAAGCTTTGGTTCAGCGGTTATCGCAACCGTTGTCGCAACTGTCATGCAAGGCTTGCAACCGACGATTGCCAATGGCTTAAAAGGCTACCATGCCGGATTCTCAGTATCCGCTATTGTCCTTGCGCTAATCTTCATCCCAGGTCTGTTCCTCACACAGAAAAAGACTGCATAGGAAAGAACCTGCGCTTGATGATTCGAACGCAGGTTTTCTCTTGATTTAGGCAAGTGTCCACCTCTTGAGCCAAACATCTTTGACATACACCGGTTTAAAACCAATCGCGCGATAAAACGGCCTATCCGTTCCAACGTAAATCTTCTCTGCGCCCATTTCTATGGCCCGGTTGATCCCTGCGTAGATGACGGCTCTGCCGAGTCCCATTCTGGTGTATTTCGGAAGCGTGCCCACAGGCTCCAGAACCGCCAGACGGTTCAGGCCGTCATACCAGAGTGTCGTGAACGATGCGATTTCTCCGTCCGGATCGAGCACAGCCATATCCAGTTCAGGTCTGTAATCCGGCGCCTGTCTCATGGCCTTGTAACAGCGTTCCGGCATCATCTCACCCGGATGCTCCTCCGTGCAGTAGCCAAAGGCTCTTCCATGCGCCATCCCCTGCGCCCTTTCCTTCAGCTCATGTCCATCAGCCAGCCGGAATCCGTCAGGAATATTCACAGGAAGCTGACCGGTGACCGGCATGCAGGAAGTGGCATCCTTCCAGTCCCGCAGCTCATATCCTCTTGATTTCACCAGCCGTTCCATCTGTTCGTTCTGATCCAGGACAAAGGATAGGGAGGTTATTCCTTCGGCAGTTATCGCAATTTTCTCCTCGGCATAGTCGATCAGCTCGTTCATAAATTCATCCTCAAATCGGCTGGCGAGCTGAAAAAAGGCAACCCCGGCTTCATGGCTCTGAATTTCTCCCTCCGAATTGACCACAGCGACGATTTCATGATTCTCATCTTCCCAGATCCCGACCGTTTCCGGCCATATCTCAAAGCTTTCGTGCATGATATGGGCAAAATACCGGCAAAAATTCCAGCGGTCAATGAGCCAATTTTGCGTCTTGGGGTTATCCTTCAAGGTCTGCGCCAGGAAGTCGCGAATGCGCAGGAAGTCCTTGTCGTCCCATTTCTTTAGGGAATACGTCATAGTGTTCCCTCCTTTCGAGCTTAATTGTACCGATCCATAGAAGAGGAACACAGAGCCATTTTCGTTATAAAAAAGGACGACCCTACTGCTGCTGCTCCGACGCGCTTTCGGTATGGCGGTCATAATAAAAAGACCTCGTCCTCCACGTTGCTGTGGATTTTGAGGTCTTTATCGGGCTGCTCCCGTTCAGTGCGAACACTGTAGGGACAACCTCACTTCTTTTGTGTATAGATAATTTTCCGGATGCGTTCGATCGAAAGGCCATATTGCTGTGATAACTTCTCGATCTGCATCCCGGCTCTGTGATCCCGGCGAATTTCCGCGTTGCGCTCGGCATAATACTGCGCCGCACCGGAACCTTCGCCCCATTTCTTCCGCTCGTTCGGGCGGTTCGGGATGTACAGGAGTCCGCCGTGAACATACCGCTGGATTTCCCGCAGCAGCTCCTCCGGCAGTAAATCTTCCGCTTTCGCATAATCCATATCAGGCCGCTCCTTAAAATAAGATGGGTTATTTTAAGGGCAAAGCCTGCGTCAGAAGGCCATGTTTCAGGGAAGGCGAACAAATCTCATTTTCGCTCCATGCCAAGCTTCGCCTTGTTCATTCCGCAGGCTTTGCATGGAGCATGCCAAGTACAAAATCAATGATGTAGTACATCGTATCCCTCCTTTACACTCACCGGGCCCAACGACATAGCAGACCGGCACTGACCAGCCGCCTAAATGCATACGCTTCCATTATATAGGGAAATCCGGAAGACGGAAGTGATCTAGACTACGATTTCTCCGAGTTCTTGAAGTGAATCAGCGGCAGAAAGATATCGTCCACAATCTCGGTAATGATTTCGTCAGGGACCGTCTCGAGAAGCCACTCATTGCGCAGCAGATCGACCGGCAGCTTCACGACGGGCTGATCCCTGCCGTTCTTCTGCCAGCGATCAAGCAGGGCGGCGAACGGAACGGTGATGACAGCGTGCACAGTACCTATAACAACGATATTTGAAAGCAAATATCCAAAAAAAGCGGCCCGGCGGGCCGCTTTGTCTTTTTTAATTCAAGCCATTCTCTTTGCGGATATTGTACAGTCCCTGAATCAGAAGCTCGGACGGGTCGCGATTCAGCGCCAGGTGGGTCAGCAGCACATGAAGCGGAACGGCGCATACGTTGCTGCCATCCTTGATTGAAGGAAAACCGGCTTCGAATACCGCACCGAATTTCTCATTCCAGGCCAGGCCTGCGTGCATCTGTTCCGGCTCAAATTCCTCATTAATCGCTTCGATAAGCTGAGGCACCAGGATATTGTCGATCACCTTTTTGGCCTCGTCCTCGCTGGCAGGAGGTCCCATAAGCTCTTTGCCGCCTTTGACTTTCATCATATCGACGAAGAAAGATGCCAACCAGATGGAAGGGTTGTTGTTCGACTGAAATCTGGCCACGAGCTCATGCAGGAAGAAACCGCAGGAATATCGGCTGCCCTCTTCGTCTTTGACATGGAATACAAACACGGGTCCGTATCCTTCAATGGTCAGCAGCTGTGCTTCCACATCTGTATAGTGCATTTTCAGAGCTACAATTCCATTATGATGGACCGCCTTCAGGAGCTCCGCCATTTGCTCTTCGCTTGGCTGTTCCTGTTGATCGGCCGCTGTCTGATCTTCTACCGTTTCGTTGTTCTTCATCTTTTCACCCCTCTCTATCATACCATCCCTGAGCGCCGGGTACACTTGTTAATATTCATAGAAATTAAAACGTTTTCCATAATATCGCCATCGCCGCAAACTCCTTGCATACCTTCCCGGGCTGTCTGATCTTTCCACAGCTCCGCCCCGGAGTTGACAAACAACCGGTTAGGAATGTACATTTTAGTTAAGTCATTAACTATATGGAGGTGATCGTCATCGAAGACATGCGAGGCGGGCTTCCGGACCAGCCGCTGCATAGCGAGGTCTTCTTCATGCTGGTGGAGACGACAGCGAAATTAGTCGAGGTATCCGAGAAATACTGGCAGGCCCAGGGAACGAACGGAGCACGCATCCGCATTCTGGTCGAATTGCTGAAAGAAGGCGGAACCCTCCTTCCCTCCGCGCTTGCGCGAAAAATTGGCGTAACGAAAGCCAACATCAGCCTGCTGCTGATTCCTCTGGAGCAGGATGGCTATATTCGGCGTCAGCCCCATCCCGAGGACGGCAGAAAGACCGTTATCATACTGACGGATGAGGGGCATTCCCTGCTCCTTCGCCACCTGCCCGCCAACCGGGAGACAATCGCGCACAGCATGCAGGCATTGAATGATCAGGAGCTTCATCAGCTGCTGTCCCTGCTTGCTAGATTGAAAAAGGCCTGACAAGCCTTTGTTCATTTGGTTAAGCCCTTAACTTTTTTATCGCAAAGAAAGGATGTTTCAGAATGAAGATTATCATTACAGGTGCCAGCGGCCAGCTGGGAAGCATGATTATCGAACGGCTCCTGCAGACGATGCCTGCGTCTCAGATTGTTGCCTGCGTCCGCAGGATGGAATCCGGCAGCGAATGGGAGAGCCAAGGAATTGAGGTGCGCTGCTGCGATTACGATCATCCCGAATCTCTGGTGAAGGCATTTGAGGGAGCAGCCAAGCTGCTGCTGATTTCCAGCCCTCACCATGACGATACCGTCCGCATCCGCCAGCATGCCCATGCTGTAGAGGCGGCCAAACAGGCGAACGTCGGACATCTGCTGTACACAGGGTTCGCTTTTGCCGAAAAGGGCAGCCTTTCCATGACCCATCTGCATCTCGCGACCGAGCATGCGATTATGACGACCGGCATTCCTTATACCTTGTTACGCAGCGGACTATATTCGGATTTCATTGGCAGCCTGGGTTTGCAGGAAGCGCTGGATACAGGCGAGCTGGCTGTCCTTCCGGGTGACTGGGCGTTCAACTCCGTGACCCGCCGGGACCTGGCCGATGCAGCAGCAGCCGTGCTCACAGGCGGAGATCATCAGAACCGGACTTATGAGCTGAGCGCAGCGGCCACCTGGAGCTTTGAAGACCTGGCTGAAACGCTCTCCGAGCTGGCGGGCAGACCGGTCTCGCTAACGCGGAATCCGGAAATCCGGAACTGGGTTTACGGCTTCCTGAGCAAGATCGACACGATCTCGACCTCCGGGGATCTGGAGCGGTTGTTGGGCCGGCCGGTGGCGTCGTTGAAAGAGAGCGTTAGGCCTCTTTTTCCGTTGAATGAAGAGGAATGACACATATACTTGTACTCCCCCAACCTGCTGTAAGACCTGAGGGCGCCGCCCCAGGCCTTACAGTCTCCTTCATTTGTTCCGCTAACCGCCAGCCTCGCCACTATCCTGCTGCTCCGGCTCGTGCTTGTCCAGCAAATACCGGGCCGTAAACTGGTCCGTTATCAGCACATTCATATATTTTCCCTTCAAGGCTCCATAAATGCCGTCCACCTTGCGGATGCCTCCGGCGACAAGGATCGACTGCTCCTTGTGCTTCAGTTCGTTCAGATCAATGCCGATAGTTCGCTGATTGAACAGCTCCGAGCAAATCTTGCCGGACAGATCGATGTAACGGGAGCAAATGTCGCCCACTCCCCGTTCGTGAATGATCGCGAGGTCCTCTTTGGAGAAGTAATTGGCGTTAATCAGCACGGAATCCTCAGTCGGAGAACCGACGGTTACGATCGCGATATTCGCCTTTTTGCCAAGCTCAAGAATATTCCGGATGTGGCGGTCCGATTCGATAGCCTGTTTCACAAGAGGATTGTCTACAAGAGCCGGCAAGTGTATAAAATAAGGCATCGTATGAAAAGCTCGTCCGAAGAGCTGAACAATTTCATACGCATACGTATTGGTCTGGGAATGGCTGACCCCGCCGTTCAGCTGAACCACCTTGACATTCTTGACCCATTTATCCTGCAGATTCAGGGCAACTTCATACAGTGTCGTTCCCCAGGTTGTCCCGATGATGTCCCCGTCCTTGACGGTCTGATGCACGTATTTCGCCGCCGCTTCACCCAGATACTTCTTCACGACGGCGTCTTCATACTGCGGAACCGAGACAACAACCGCTTTGTTCAGGCGAAACCTGCGCTCAAGGCGTTCCCCAAGCTCTTCCTTATCCTCATCGGGACTCGATACCGTGATCTTGACAATTCCTTCTTCCTTCGCCTGCTGCAGAAACCGGGATACGGTAGGCCGGGAAATGCCGAGCTTGTCGGCAATCTCCTGCTGGCTGTAGTCAAGCTGGTAGTACATTCTTGCGATATCAATCATCCGTTTCAGCTTATCATCGGTTTGTTCCTCAAAGATCAAATAGATCCAGTCCTCTCATCGCTTTTTGCGAAACCGTTCGTTCGAAGCGAATCGGCGCTGACATCCCGATTATAGCATTCTTTCGATCAGCCATGCTCCCCCAAGCACAAAAGCGGCGCATGAAGCGGTGACAATGACACGTCGGGCATGCTTGTGGCGGTGAAGCAGCATCAGCAGCGGAATGCACAGGCTGACGATCGCGAGCTGCACGGTCTCAATACCGAGATTGAAGCTGATGAGATCGGCGGCGAGCTGATTGCGCGGAAGGTCCATTTCCTTCAGAAGATCAGCGAAGCCCATCCCGTGAATCAGCCCGAACAGAAAGGTCAGCACCCAGCGGCCCGAAACATTCGACCGAATAATGTTATCAAGGGCGACATAGCAAATGCTCAAGGCAATCGCCGGCTCCACCCACTGCGGAGGAACGTTCAATATTCCAAGAACGGTAAGGGTCAGCGTCAAGCTGTGCGCAACGGTAAATGCGGTGATCATCATCGCATACTGCTTGAAGGTTTGGCGGGCGATCAAGAGCGAGAACAGGAACAGCAGATGATCGTATCCCCCCAGAATATGATGCATGCCCAATGTGAAAAAAGAAAACCAGCCCGATGCAGACGATTCTGATGAAGCGGAATCGGCCGCAGTTTCTGTCTGGGGCTGAGGATTGGCGGCAGCCGATGACTGCGGTTCCCCTCCAGCGGTTCCGTCAGCAGATGAGCTCTCAGCTTGTCCGGTTCCAACATTCTCTGCCAGACCGGCATAATCGGAATCGGTCAATTGAAGCGCCCAGGTGCGTGAATCGCCCGAGAGAGCCGCTGTGCTGTTGCCCGGCCCATAACGGATCGTGAGCAAATCCACATAATTCGTATTCTTATCCTGCCGGTACAGCGTATCCTTGAACGAAATGGACTGAAAAGCTGAAACAGCCGGATAGACAGCCTTCAGAACGATCTTGCTGCCGTCGCCCTTGCGCTCCATCTGCAGGCCTTCAAGCTTCGTCCAGAGTTGTGCCTGTCCCCCCAGTGAGAAAATCAGGTTCTCCTTAAGCACCTTGATCAGCGGCTCTCTGATCTGGTTGAATTCAGCATCATCCAGCATCAGATTATCGTCCAGATCGCCCCCCGCCAGCTCAATGACCGAAAGCTCGTCCAGCGTGTAGGTGATCTCCGTCTGGGACTTCGTGAGCGAAAGTGTCGTATAGCCCGCACTGTACGCATGTGCGGAAGCATTCGGAGCCAGCGGCAGCATGCCAAGCATAATCCCCGCAGCAAGCATGATCATCCGCCCGAGCGAGCGGAATCCGAATCGGTTCATAACTCATCCCCCTGAAAATGACAAGAGGGATGCCATCCGAATGAATGGCATCCTCCTGCGCCCTTAATGCAGCCGTTATTCCGGCTGAATCAGATTGTATATTACTTGCGCGGCTTCCGCCCGGGTGCTGACCGATTTCGGCGCGAACTCATCCGCCGAGCGGCCTTTTACCAGCTTCAGGCTTGCCGCCGCCTTCACCTCGTTCAAGGCCCACGGCGAAATGCTTGCCGAGTCCTTGAATCCCGGCTGAACGGCTGTGCCTGTGCCGCTTACAGTCGCGGAGGACGAGCCTTTCAGCAGAGCATAGGCTTTCATGGTCATCACAACCATTTCCTCGCGGGTAATTGTTGTGGACGGATCGAACAAGGTACTGCTCTTGCCATTGATAATTCCGGCCTTATACGCCAGGTTGACGGAATCGGCATACCACGCCTGGCTTGGAACATCAGCGAATGGAAGATCGCCCCGCTCCGTCAGCTTCAGCGCATGCACGAGCATTGCTGTAAATTCCGCGCGTGTAACGGACCGTCCAGGCTCAAAGGTAGCAGCGCCCGTACCGTTCAAAATCTGCTTCGCAGCCAGCTCCATAATAACATTGTAAGCCCAATGCGACGCTGGCAGGTCCGACCAGAGCTTGCTGAATTCCAATACGGCATATTGGCTGAAATGGCCGATTGGAGCGGAGATATAGCCATCCTTCACCTGTCCGCCCACATATTCAAGCGAACCATCCGGTGCGATATAATAGATTCCCGCAAGTCTCGGATTCAGACTGGCGTCGAGCTTCAGACGAAGCTCAAGCGCCTCGCTGAATTGCTTCAAGCTCGTAGTTGTTCCGCCGCCCGACACCAGATCCAAATGCAGGTCGTACAGCTTGCCGGACAGCTTGATGCCGGAATGCTGCTGCCCGCGTCCGATGTCCAGAAGCGCGTTGGCTTCAGCATCTCCAAGTGGAACAACTCGCAGAACCAGCTTGCCGCCGCTCTGCTCACTGACAGGCAGCTGAGCTGCAAGACTGTTGAGCAGCGCATTCGGAATTGTGAGAGCTATGTCGCCGCCGTTCAGCTCCAGACTTCGGCCGGACAGAGTTGGAACGATCGAGAACGGAATATTCACCGTCCGGATCGAGGACCCGATATCAACGACACCAGCTCCGTTCGCTCCCGTGTTGATCATTTCGGGAGCTACCGTCAATGCCGACGGAGCCGGTGATGCGGACGCCGCCGCAGAAGCCGCCGGTGTCGGTATCGGCGTAGATGTCGACGCCGGTGTTGGCGTTGGCGTAGATGTCGACGCCGGTGTTGGCGTTGGTTGTGTTGCCCCTGCCGGCAATACTGTCACCAATGCCTCAGCCTTAAAGCCGCCGTCCACAGTCGTTACCGTTATGGTTGCCGTTCCCGGGCTAACTGCGTTAACAACACCGTCATTCACGGTTGCCACGGACAAATCCGAGGTGCTCCAGGTCACGGATTTGCTGCTTGCCGATTCCGGCAGAACATTTGCCGTCAAGGTTTCGCTTTTTCCCGGAGCCAACGTCAGTGTGTCCTTGTTAAGCGTTACGCCAGTCACAGGCACCGACGCTGCCGACGATATTACTTTCAATTCCGCTGTATTTCGGACACGAATCCGTTCGCCGCCGGAGTAACCGCCGGCAATGCCGACCGCCTCAAGCGTATCTCCGACCTTCATCTGCGGAACCGGTCCGCTCTGGTTCGCAATATAGCCGTCCACGAAGACCAGGGCCGGACCGCTGCCGTCATCGACAAATATAGAGCTGTCCGAAATGGAAGTGATTTTGCCTGTTACCTTGACTAGACGTCCCAGATAAGGGTCGGCCATGGAGGCGGCTGTGGTAACAGCTGCCGGCTCGACTGGCGTTCCCTCGCCCAGCTTCACGAAGCTGCTGTCGAATGAACCGAATTCAAGCTCGATATTGTTCTCGAACACTTTGATATGTCCGCGCACCCGAACCTCGTCCCCAAGCTTCAGGCTTCCTTCCGGAATTTCGTTGAATGCCATAATGCCGCCAGTTTCATCCTGAACATAAGCCGCATCGAAGAATACGCCGGCCGCAGTCGTTACCTTGCCTTGAACAACGACCTCCGTGTTCTCCGGCAGCTTGCGCGCTTCGGCAATCGGGATCGGCTTCGGCTCCAGGCTGGCGAGCCAGTTCATGACATTCAGCGCCAGCTCATCATTGCCTTTGGACGAATAGGTTTCGTCCATCTGCTTGTCGTTAAATACGTTCATGCCCGACACAACCACTCTTCCGCCGCTGCCCAGCTGCTCGGAAGCGATCAGAGGGATAGCCGATCCGCCGCTCAGGTCTGCTGGAGCCGGTGAAGTCGAGACGTTATAAGTCATTGTGTCCGGTTTGACCTGTCCGGAAATCTGGAAGGTGGATTCATTGCCTCTGGCCAGAATCGTCACCGAACTGCTGTCCGTCAGCGCCGTCTTCCCTCCCGCCCCGTCATTTCCGGCCAGACTTGAACCGCTGTAGTACTCGACGGTCGATACAAAGTCGGTCAAGAGATTGTTGACCGGCTGCGGATGAAGCCGGACCGAATAGTTGGAGGTCAGCGGATTCGACCAGAAGTTGCCATAGGCGGTCTCGTCCGCAACTCCATCATTATTGATCTGTATGCTGGAGCCAATCGCGGTCAGGATCGGATTCAAATTCTGATTCGTTCCGCTGTAGTTGCTCTTCTCCGCCATCCACACCGCACCGCCGCCATCGGTGAATTTCTTGATTGCGGCGATCTCATCGGCGCTGTATGCGGAAGCAGGATGGGAGATATAGAGCAGAGTAGCCGACTTCAGAATGTCGTCCGTCAGCGCCGCCGAATTCTCGACAACTGTATAGCCCTGCTGGCGCATCAGCTTCGTAAATGACTTCAGATTGTCCTTGTAGGTGCCGGTGTCTTTGGTCGTGTTCTCATTGTTCTTGGAAGCGTCGATGAGAATGGTCTTGCCAAGCGGCTGCTTGACCGAAACCTCCTGCTCATACTTGTTGTCCCCAAGGTCTTGATCCGCTTCAAGGACCACAATAAGATTATGCGCCCCTTCCGCAGGCGACGCCCACACGACGCTCGCCGTCGCCGATTCGCCCGCTTTGAGTGAAGCGATCGCCGCATCGCCGATCAAATGCGCGGAGTCGATGCTGTCGTAATAGAAATGAGCTTTCAGATTGGTAACGTCAATGCTGCCCAGATTGGCTATTCCGCTCTCAAGCGCGGCCGGGTAGCCCCCGACTACGGCTCCGTCCGTCGCCGTGATATTGCTGACCTTGACGAAGAGCGGTTCTTCCGGCGACCAGATCGGGGAGGAATAGACGCGATCTCCGTCCTTCTGGGTGACACGCACGACGAACCACTGCTGCCCGCCCGTCACGTTGACGACCGGCTTCCAGCTTACCGAAGTTGTGCTGTCGCTCGGGATATAGCTGTCGACAACCTTGCTGCCGTTGGTCAAGAGTTCAACCTTTGCCACATTGTCATCCGTAGCCGTTTTAATATAGCTGTAGTCAGGGTCCGATTTCTCTTCCCAGACTCCGTCGCTGAAATTGATGTCGAAGTTCAGCGTCTTCGTATCCGTTACCGAACCCATATACCAGCCGCTTGCTGAAACATCGAGTTTGGCGTTCGGATCTTCGGTCATGTAGACACGCATTTTGCGCATGGCATCGAGCAGGGAAGCCTCGGACAGATCCTTGGAGACGATAACGGTACGTTCCTTCGTCTGACCCCAAGTCGCATCATGATTGTCTTCGCCGTATGTCGGAGCCAGATGCCATCCCAAATCCAGCGCGCTGAAATATTTGGTCTCATAGTTGGCGTAAGAATATTCCCCGGAGCCGTTCCCCACCTCCAGCATGGTAAAGAGGGAATCGAGCTTCTTGTTATAAGGGATGAACTTGTTGAAATCTCCGGATGCCGGATGGTTGAACTGGGCGACGAGATCATCGTAGGTCATGATCCAGGCATAGTAGTTCTGGAGATTTTGATAAGTACCGCCATCCTGCTTGCGGTCGATGAAGTTCTCCGTTCCGAACACATTGGAATGGCCCCAGGTGGTAGAGGTCATTTCAAAGGCCGGGAAGACTACGAAATCGCCGTCTTTGGTGTATTGATGGGCCAGATCCTTGGTTAGCTGCCAATCCGATCCGCCTGTGCGTTCCGGCATTCCCCCGTGATTCACACTGTCGGTTCCGGTCAGGCTGGAGTCGATATCATGCGAGTGATCGGAAAATGCGAAGAAATCATAATGATGCTTCAGCGCCGCTTGCAGCGCTTCTTCCGGAGTACCGGCTGCGTCATGCGAAATATTCGTATGATTATGCGTCGTTCCGTAGTAGTGGTTGCCTCCGGTGAAGCGTTCCGCCACCTTGAACATCCAGGATTGCGTCGTTTGATTGCCAAGCCCGTCTTTGATAATAACCATGACAGTATGCTCGCCGACACTCAGGTCATCGTCGCTGGTCAGCTCCAGCTTCACGGAAGTATCCGAGATGACAGCCTTGGACGTGTAGGTCTTCCCATCGATCAGCAGGGAAGCTGTAGCGGTATCAATGCCGTTCGGGTCCTCGTACTGAGCCGAGATCACCGGATGCTGCGTTTCCACCTCCGAGCCTCCGGCCGGCGTGAAATCATAGACCTCCGGACCGTCTTTGTCTTCCACCACATTCACTGTGAACGGTTCGAGCGCCGTTCCGGAGCTCTGAGCCATATCCATGGCCTTGGCTTCGATGTAATACTGGAACTTCCCTGCGGGAACATCCGCAAGAGCGATCTTGCCGTTATAATTCAGACCGTCGCCCGACATCATCGGCACGGACCTGTAACTGGCATCTCCGACTGCTCTGTAATACAGCGTTACCGAATCCGCATATTTGGCCGTCGCCTTGAAGCTGACATCAATGCCAGTATAGGCCTTCGTCAACGGGGTATGACTGAATTGCAGTTCTCCCCTAACATCCGATGCGGCTCTCGGCAGCAGCATATAACCGGCCGTGTACGGCGATGCCAGCTTGGATTGCCCCAGGATGCCTGTAAAATAGTAGCTTTCATTTAAAGCCACCGCGCCGCCGGCAACATCCACACCGATGCCGGACAGGATTTTCACGATCGCGGTATGACCTTCCTCATCTGAAACCGTCAGGTTAAGGTCGGTTCCCGTTCCCGGAATATTGGTGACCTTCGCCTTGAACGTAACCAATTGACCTTCCAATTTTTCAGCTGAAGCGTAATTCTCCAACTGGTCCAGTGTCACAGACACCGGCTGTGGAAGCGTGTCAATTCCCTCATCCTGAATGGAGACCGGTACGAACTGGGCAGCTCCTGCTGCAAAGGCGAGCTTGCCTGTCAGCTTGTATTTATGCCCCGCCTGAATATCGACGGACGGCAGAGTTCCGGCAATTACCCGAATACCACCCGTCGCACCCTGCAAATAGAAGCTTGTAGGCTCTGTACCGAGAACCTTGTTGCCTGTAGTGGCAATTCCCTCAATTGTGACACTGTGCCCGATATTGAGCGGCAGCCCGTTGTCGTCCGCTGCCAGCAAGCTGGACAGCGCGGTTACTCCGCTCGCCGCCGGTGTTTCATCAACACGGGTATAGGCACTTTGCCCGTAAGGAACGCCGGTGAAGGACGTGTAAAGTACCTGAGTGCCTGCCGGGTCAGCAAAGCTCAAAGTGAACGTGCCGTCGGAACCGGCTGTTACCTGGCCCGCTTGAACCAAACGGCCGTTATCCACGGTAAACACACTTACCGCCGCGGATTGCGGAACTGCACCCGCCGAACCCGAGACGAAGGCATTGCCGCCGGAATGAGTCAGCGACAGCTTGTCCCCTGCCGGTGACTCCATGTACTTCGAATTCCGCACCAGAATTTCCTGCGGATTAACCGTACTGGCCGGAACATTCATGACGAAGTTCTGCGAATTATCCTTGGTGAAATAACCGTTGCCCAGCCCGAGCACCGAGCGCGAGTCCGACCCCTCCGCCGTCTTGCGGAGAATCGTTCCGCTGCCGATATTGGATACGAAGTATGGCGTTCCCCAGCTTGAGCTGTTCAATTTAAAAGAGGTTGTCGTTCCGTTGCCGTATACCACCAGGTCGATCAGCTTATCGTCGGTGGCTCCTGTAATGGCCGTCGTCTTGTAGGCCAGGAACAGATGCCCTCCCGTCGACCCGCTTGAATTGATGGTTGTCGTCTGATCCGGCGTTACCGGGAGTTCCGATCCATTCGTACCGGAGCTGCCTGTCACCAGATAATAGCCATGCGCTTTGATCGTGCCCGTCAAGGCTGTACCGGCGTTGAACGCCGTTGCAGACGAGGAGGCGTAGCCGATCGTCCACTGGCCGCCGAAGTTAATGTCATGATCCGTCGTATTGTAGAGTTCAAAGAACTTGGTCTTGTAAAAAGCGCCGCTATTGCCGCCATTGATGTACAGCTGGCTGAATACAACGTCGCCCGGATTCACGACGGTCTGCTCCACATAGCTGACCGCCGTCGAAGCGCTGGCAAGCTTGTACACTTCTTTGGCGACAAGATTGACCTGCTGCTTGCCGCTCGGATTGTTGAGCGGAAGCGAGAATGAACCGTCCGCCGCCGCAGCTATCGAACCGGCAGGCGTACCGTCCGTGAACAGCGCCGTAACGGTCGCGCCGCCCGCGACAGCACCCGTTGCCCCATTAACTTGGGCAAGACTGGAGAATGTAATTTTGCCTGCGACAGGGGCCGAGGACTGTTGAACCGTGACTGTCACGCTATCGCTCGTTTCCTTCCCCTGTTCGGTGGAGATCAGGCTTACACTTGACGCTTGAGTCGGGTTGTTCAACGTGTAGCTGAAGGAACCGTCTGTCGGGCTTGCATAGACAGCTTCCGTAACGGAAGGTGTTCCCCAGGTCAGTTGAACCCAAGCGCCGTTCGCCACCGCTCCAGCAGAACCGATGACGCTCGTCAGATCGTCGCCGAATACGATCTTTCCGGCCACCGGATTCGCCGACTTGGAGCTGCTCTCTCCGCCGCCTCCCAGCGGGCTGCCGTTGACGTAGATTTCGGCCAGACGGCTTGTTCCGGTGGAACCAAGGGTTCCCCCGCCTGCCGAATTGGCGGAAGTGATAATCCAGCGAATATATACGAGACTCTTGTTATTGGCTTCAGCCGGAAGCTGCGCATTCGCCAGAGCCCCACCGTTCGGCCAACTGGCAGATGCTACCGTGATGGAGGCATTGGGAACATCATTCCAGCTGCTGTCGTCCAGACTGTACTGAAGCTTGAAGTCCTTCGGACCAGTTGACGAACTGTACTGTCTGGAAGACACGGTAATCCCTTCATACCCTTCCGTAGAGAATGAAGTTTCCCAGTATGCAGGGCTTGCCGTCCAGGTATTCGAGTTGACGACATTGACTCCGGTTACCGGTCCGGCATTGTAGCCAGTGACCGCAGAGCCCACTGTTTTGATCGTCGCGGCTTTGTCGGCAGCCTGTCCGCTGACAGGCATAATAGAAGCCGCGCTCCCCGTTCCGGTTCCCGCACCGCTCCAATAGACGAGCACCTGCGAATCCGCGGAGGCAGTACCGCTGAAGCCAAGCGGCAGCACGGAGGTAATTAGAAGGATCAAAGACAGAATCAAACCGCTGATTCTTTTATTTTGCCTAATATACTTCAAAGCTCTTCCCCCTAGTTCTTACATTTCATTTCAGATTGACTGTTCAATTTGTTCCGGCTGCGGCTTATCCTAAAATTTCGCTAATATGTACGGGTTAGAAGCCGTCCTCCTTTCGCTTAATCCCGATTTGTCTGGCATTGATGTCTGAACATTTGTAAAACTAGCAAAATATCATTTGT
Organism: Paenibacillus sinensis; assembly: GCF_019904155.1. Taxonomy (GTDB): domain Bacteria; phylum Bacillota; class Bacilli; order Paenibacillales; family Paenibacillaceae; genus Paenibacillus_AQ; species Paenibacillus_AQ sinensis. The sequence continues at coordinate 80,353 of NZ_JAHCMB010000026.1, read as the reverse complement.
TCTTGAGTCATAATATATGACAGTCCCATGGCGTTTGTAAACAATTTTATGTAAAATTAAAGTTAAATTCGCTTGAGTGTCACTTTACATCACATTTACAATCCCAATCATGCATCTTCTTCCAAATATAATAAAAAACGCCCGAAATTCGGACGTTTATCATTGTATCCCATATTAGATAGAATCAGCTGATTCCTTAACCACTATCAATGAACCTTCGCTTCCATTCCTGTGCACCAGTTGATAATCGGGACAGCTCAGAAATCCACCTGCTTATCCAGCTTGATTTCCTTGGAGGTCTGTTCCATATGCATCGCATGCGGCACCAGCGAGAATTCAATATTCTCCAGATTGTCGGGAAGTCGCGGAACGACCACAAACTCCATTTTCGACCGTCCACCGCCTCCCCTCCCGCCTTGCGGATTGACGGTATACTGCCCTTCGCCAATAACGGCAAGTGTCAGCTGAGGTCGTAGCATTACGTCCTGCCGGGATTCCGGCAAATAGCGGATATCCAATGCCACTCTGCTGTAGTCTTCATACTGCATGGCATGAGTCAGCATATACTCGCAATCGCCGGAGACCGTCTTCTTCATGATGGACAGCACTCCGGTCAGCTCGGAGGATTCCTCCCAGAATACCGGACGGACCTGATCATTGAAGCCATGAATCAGCATCGAGAGCTCAGGCAGCTCTATTCCGTACTTCGCTGACAATTGCTCCAGCTTCTCCATATCCGGAGCCATCCGGCGACCGTTTGCCGTCTCCCTCCGTTTGTGAATCAAGTCCAGAAGAGCCTCATCAATTGCCTCAATTTCTTCATTATAGATATTCGGAATCACTCGAAGGCTGCTCCAACCCATGTTCTCACACTCCTTTGGCTACCATTTTATAACATCTGCATCCAGATTGTCCAAGCCAGTCAGAGCAGCCGATTCCAACCTGGTGCGCGGAGTGGAGAATATGCACACGGTTTGGGCATCCCATTCCGTTACTATTTTCCGAGCATGAACAGACTCCCTTCCCTATCTTCTAGCGGTGTAGCGAAACTTGTGTGTTGCGATTTGGTTAATCCCGATAGCTGAACAAATCATGATCGCCATGATCCAGAATCCGCGATGTTCTACAGCCCGGTTTCCATAAATCAAACCCATTGGCGACTGTACAAACAGGATTAATGACAGGATGTTGAGAAGTTTGTTCGTCCGATAGCTGTAAACCGGAGATACAGCAGAATCCGGAAAGATCAAGCGTCTGAATTGATCCAGAATCAATCCGACCGTCAGAAAAATGAACATCCACAAAACGCCGTAACCTTTCCAGTACCAATCTGTAATAATGAGCGCCGGTATGGATATGGCAAAAGCCGTTATCGAGAGTATTCTCAAATTGTTTTTCATTACAAATCCCCTCCTAAGAGCAAATTTAGCTGGTTATCTATCAATTCTCTCAGCTCAGCTTCCTTATAGATATCGACGCCGGCGTATTTGTAAAAATCTTTTGCTCGGTAGAAAATGACCTGTAGAAAGCTAACCATTTCATAAGCAATCACTTTGCAAAATTTCTCATCCCTTGTTCCCTTGAAATGCTCCCTGATATAAGGTAGTACATCAACCGGAATTTCGATCGGTGCATTGAGCAGCACATAGGGAACGGTAAGCCTTGTTATTGACTCATACTTAATCGTGACTTCGCACATATGGTACAACAGTTTTTTAAGCTCTTCCTTCGGGCTCTGACTATGATCCGCCGCAGTAAATTGTTTGAATTCGGAAGCAATGATCTCATCAATAACCGTCTTCAACAATTCGTCCTTAGAGCCAAAACAATAATTGATCATCGCCAAATTGACATTGGCCGTCTGTGATATTTGCCTTGCGGTAATTTTCTCGGGAGCCTCGGCGGATAAAAGCAATTGTCTCGTTGCTGCGATAAGTTGATCTTTTGTGGTCCCAGTTATCATACAACCCCTCCATAATAATACGCGAATTGAACATGTTTAATACACGTTTAATTATACACAGACTCTTTTCCATTGTCAAAAAAAGGATGAGACTCTGCCCGATTAGTGGTAATCGTGTTACAATATTTGTATCGAAATTACAATTTCTTGATAGAACAACAAAGAGGTATGAACACCGATGAATAATAGCAAAGGATGGTGCACTACATTGCTGAAGAAAATGCGAGTTTTGCTTGGTCTAATTGTCGTACTCGTTTCTGTTCCTGCTCTGTCTGTCTCCGCTTCCACTTCCACATTGAATTCAACTGTACTGTTGAAGCTCAATCAATTCTATGTGGTCTATACTTCACCTCTGGCGCCTTATGTGGATAAAGAAAACCGGTTAATGGTTCCTTTACGCAGCGTTTCCAATTTATTATCCGCAGATGCAGCCTACAACGCAGACAGCAAAACGGCGGTCATTTCAAGAAAAAATTACGTAGAGGACGTCAAAGACAACAAATTCTATACGGTAAAGATGACAATAGGCTCTAAAAAGGTGGAGATCAATGGGGTTTCATCCGAGATGGATACAGTTCCCACTCTGTATAAAGGAAGTATGTTTGTTCCTTTGAGTGTGATTACAACTTCGTTCCACATCGGTACGAGCTGGGATCAATCCAGGAGAATCGTTACCCTGATTGTTGATCCTGCTTATTTGCCATCTGGAGTTGTCATGGACGAATTGCATTTTTTATCGGATAAACTGAACAAGGATATCAGACCTCTCAAAGCTTCTGTTACTACACACACGAATACATCCGGCATTAATGTAGCAAATGTCCGATTGACTGCAATAAATGAAGGGAAATCGGCTGTTTTGAATGACCAACTGTACCTGCACTTTTATATACAAGATTCTAATTTTAGTCAGATTGACATCCCTAAGCAATCCGGAACGACGGAGGCGGGAGGGACATTTACAGTAGATACAGCCCCCCATACAATTCTATCGGATTCCCTTCAATATATTCTTGTTGGCGTGTATAACAATTATTGATGAAGCACCGTTTCAAGGTTCAAAACAAAATAATACGTGTTATTATAAATGCAGAAACAGCGCACAATGCAAAGAGAGCCGTGCTAGAACACGACTCTCCGAGCAATAGCCGCTTGAAAGGCGGTCAGCTTTAATCAGGTACTACCCACATGAAATAGGTCGAGTCCCCGGTCAAGGGCGGCTTATTTCTTTGTGTTACGGCTAACCTAAACTTCCCCAATTAAATAACTTTGTCTGCGGTCACGTAAAAATAATGGCAGCGTGTCTATTTGAGCGGTTACCTCAAGCCATTGACCACCTTGATACTCTTCCCCTGTGTGTGCATCTGTCCAGGTGGGTCCTTGCGGAAGATAGACTTTACGTGAAGTCGCATGAGCTTCTACTATGGGTGCAACTAAAATGTCTGAGCCGTACATATACTGAGTGTTCAAATCCCATGCCGCTGCATCTTCAGGAAATTCATAGAACATGGTACGCATTACCGGCGCCCCTGTATTATGAGCCTCTCCCATCAGTTGGCGCGTATAGTCCCGCATGGATTCGCGAATCCCAATGAATTTTTTCATAATCTCATAGTTCTCTTCCCCATAGCTCCAAATCTCATTGGGTGCTCCGGTTCCTTCTGTCACTTCCCCGTAAGTATTTGTAAGAGATTCTCTCGGCAGGCGATTGCCATGCAGCCGCATCACGGGACAGAAAGCGCCAAATTGGAACCAGCGAATAAGCAATTCCTGAAATTCCGGGTCATGAATATTGCCGCCATGGAAGCCTCCGATATCGGTCGTCCACCACGGAATCCCCGACAAGCCCATTTGCAGACCCGCTACAATTTGATTGCGAAAATCCTGGTAGGTGGAATGAATATCGCCGGACCAGATCAGCGCACCATACTTTTGACTTCCTGCCCACGCGCAGCGGACGAGATTCAGCACATCTTCCCGGCCGTCTGCCTGCTGCCCTTCATAGAAGCCTCTCGCAAAATCTCTGGGGTATAAATTGCCCTGTTGAAGAACGCTGCCAATATGATAGCGATAGTTGTCAAAATCATACGTGCTGAACTCGGGTTCTGCTTCATCCAGCCAGAACAGCTTAATACCGTATTGTCCATAGTTTTCTTTACACTTGTTCCATACATATTCCCGCGCTTTCGGATTCGTTGCGTCATAAAAGACGTTGTTGCCCTGGAAGCTCATCTGAACATTCAAGCCATGCTCCGTCTGCACCAATAAACCTTTCTGGTACATCTCTTGGAAATTTTCGCTCCGCCAATCGACTTGCGGCCAAATCGAGACCATAGGCTCCATCCCATAAGAGCGCAGCTCGTCGACCATAGATTGTGGATCAGGGAATAACTTCTCGTCGAAGCGGAAATCGCCACAGCGCGGCCAATGATAGTAATCGATTACAAAAACATTGACCGGAATTTGAAGACGATGGTATTCCCGGGCAACTTCCAGCACTTGCTCCTGATTGTAATACCGCAATTTGCATTGCCAGAACCCAAGTCCGAATTCCGGCATCATCGGTGCGCGGCCGGTCACAGCGCTGTATTGTTCCTCAATAATCGCCGGCGTTTCCCCAACCGTAATCCAATAGTCCAGCTGCTTCGTACTGTCTGCCCGCCATTCCGTCGTATTTTTCCCAAATGAAACACTGCCAATCGCAGGATTATGCCACAAGAAACCGTAACCAAGACTGGATACATAGAACGGTATGGAAGCCTGAGAATTACGATGAGCCAGCTCGATATTACAGCCTTTTAAATCCAGAATATCCTGCTGATATTGTCCCATACCATAGATTTTTTCCTGGGGATTGGATTCAAAAGTCGCCTTCAGGCGAAAGTCGCCACCAATATGCGGTTTGAAATGACGCGCTCTTCGGACCAAAGCTCCGCCACCATCAATCTCTTTCAAGATCACTTCTTTTCGGTCATTGAAAAAAGTTACGACAGCCGCGCTGTTCCACCCCCGGGTATCGATAACAGCTGAAATGCTCCCGTTGGTGATTTCGGCTACCTGATCATCAAACGTTACTGTCACGGCCGAGGACTGTGGAAGCAAAGCGCTTCCGGCCAAGTCCATCTGTCCATTAGGAACCGAGACTACCCGCAGACTGTTCTTGCCCCATCCCATTATGCGTAGTGTCTCCCCGCCATTCTGATATTCTACATAGCTATCGCCTTTTGTAAAAAATGACATGCTGCCCCTCCTACAAATTAGATTAAGCCTATTGTAGATTTTTACTTCGGAGCAAGCATTTACAATCATGTCAATCTCTATTAATATCATGTCATTTTACGAAAATGGCTGGGAGTCATGCCTGTTGTCTTTTTAAAGGCGATGGAGAAATGATTGCTGCTGTCGAAGCCCACCTCAATCGCAATGTCGATAATAGATAGATTGGTACGCTTCAGCAAATCCATAGCACGATTGATTCGATGCTGGTTCAAGTAATTAATGGGCGTTGAGCGAAAGGATTGTTTGAAAAACCGGCAAAACTGTTCTTTGCTTAATGAAATCACGTTGGCTAGATCATTTAGACTCACCGCGTTCTGGTAATTCTCCTCAATGAAGCTGATGATTTTCTTCTTGCGGACTTCATTTAGATAATCGGAGGCGGTCTTTACATTATGAATCTCTTCTTTTTGCAGCAAGTGAAACAGGATCTGGCATAGATAGCCTTTCAGCAGCAGCTCCCGGTAAGACTGATCGCCTTGGTAGCTTCGCTCGAATTCCGCTAACAATTGCTGAACGATTTCATTGCTCCGGTCGCTTGCTTTCAAGACGTAAGAGGAGATAAAAGTATTAACCAGAAAAGGATTCAACTGCGTGGTCTGGATCTTGTCCTCGTTCTTGCTGGCAATAAAATCCGAATGAAAGACAATCGAGGTGAAGCGACATTTACGATCGTGGCATTGATAAGCTACATGCAGCAAGTTCGGCGGGATAAGAACGACCGTATTCTTTTTCGCAAAAATGGACACCCCATCTACAACCAGTTCCATCTCCCCGTCGACTACGTAGAGAATTTCCGCCTCTTCATGCCAGTGATTATAAAAGATCAAGCCCTGCTCATAATGCTCAATATCCCGATACAGCTGCAATTGAAAATCCTTGTTGCCATGCTGGACTCGCTCCTTGAACTCCTGGCTCGTTGCGTATGCTGCCTTCATGCTGATCTCACTCCCATGACAATATTTCAATGTATTTAAGACAATATACGATAAGGGTCGATGATATAAGCCACTATACTAAGAATTATAAAAAAATGAAAGCGCTTATAAAAAATAAGCACATTTCTTGGGAGGGTTAGCAAATGAAAAAATGGTTTGTGAGTGCAGGGGTAGTCGGTCTTATGTTGCTGCAAACAGGTTGTGGAGGCGAAGCCAGCAAGGGTACTACAAATCAATCCGGCGGCGGAGATGTAGCGTTGAAGGTGTGGGTCGATGAAGAATCGGTGTCCCAAACGAAAGAAATGGTTGAGGCCTTCAAAAAAGAACATAGCGATAAGCAATACAAAATTGAGGTGCTGGTATCGGATTCCATGCTGGCACAGGTAAATGTCAAGAACGATCCGGAAGCAGCCGCCGATGTGTTTATGCTTCCCCATGACCAATTGGGACAGCTGGTCGAGTCGGGTTCGATTTACAAGAATACCAAGTATGCTGACGAGATCAAGGAATCTATGACACCCGCTTCTATTGAGGGTGCTTCATTCAAGGGGGAACTATACGCCTACCCTTACGGTGTGGAAACAGGCGTGCTGTATTACAACAAGTCCATGCTGGGCGAAGAAGATATCAAGACCTTTGAGGGATTAACGAAGAAAGCGAAAGTCGGAATGAACCTGGCGGAATCCATCGCGGATTACCAAATCGCCCCATTCTTTGTCGCGAACGGCTCATTGCTGTATGGGGAAAGTGGAGAAGATCCGAATGGAACGACCTTTAACGATAAGCACGGACTGGAAGTTCTGAAATGGATTCGCAATCTGAAGGCTAACCCTAACGTCGTTCATGCCAAAGATGATATGGTCAGCAGCATGCTGGACGGAAAAATCGCAGCCGCGATCGGCGGCCCCTGGAATAAGAAGGACTTAGCTAAGCTGGGAGACAATCTGGGCGTTGCCCCATACCCCACAGCCGATTTCGGCAGCGGCTCCAAGCAAATGTATGCTTTCCAGGGTGTCAAGTTATTTGCCGTCAAGGCAGCCACCAAAGCTCCCATCGACGCAATGGCATTGGCCGATTATTTAGTCAGTGAAGAAAATCAGCTGAAGCGGTTTGAGTTAACGGGAATTATTCCGAGCAATAAGAAAGCGCAAGAAGCAGAAGAGGTTAAAAATGACGCGGTCGGTAAAGCCGTAGCGATTATGTCACAGGATGATCATTCCGTTGTTATGCCGAAAATTCCGGAAGTCGCGTCCTTCTGGGCCCAGTGCAGCCCGCTGATTAACGATGCCTATACCGGCAAAATCCAGGACAGCGATATGCAGCAGAAGCTGGATCAATTTGTTGCAGATATCGCTAAATAAAAGGTCGCACACCCGGGAGGCTTAAAGTCATATGCCAAAACAAAAGGAAGATAAAGGTGTCCTCTATTTCCTTTCCTTTGTATTAATGGGAATTTACCATATCGTTAACGGGCAGTTTGTTAAAGGCTTGCTATTTTTTCTAGTAGAGGCGCTGTTCATTTTTTTCTTGGGAACTGCAGGCATCCAAAATATTTTCAGCTTAAGTCACTTGGGCACCCAACAGCAAGGATGGGTCTATGATAAAGATCTGGGCATAGAGCTGCTCGTTCAAGGGGACAATTCGATGCTCTTGCTCATTTACGGGATTGTCGCCTTAATAACCCTTGTGGTATTCATCCTGTTCTATATCAGCTATACCCGGAGCATCAAGCACCTCGCTGAGCGGATAAAGAATCAACAGCCAGTCCCTACCTTCATAGCGGACTTTAAAAGCTTATGGGATAGCCGGTTTCACTTAACCCTGCTAAGCGTTCCAGCCATCGGAATCATCCTGTTTACCATAATGCCCTTGGTGTACATGATTTCCATTGCTTTCACCAGCTTCGATCATTCTCACCTTCCGCCCAAATCCCTCTTCTCATGGGTCGGGTTCAAGAACTTCCAGAACATTCTGACAGGCCGGATGTCCGAAACCTTCCTTCCTGTCTTTGCCTGGACGATTGTATGGGCTGTCTTTGCTACCCTCACCTGTTTTATTTTTGGAATCCTATTAGCTCTGTTCATCCAGAAAAAGACCATTCGCTGGAAGGGGCTGTACCGCTCCATCTTTGTACTTACGATCGCTGTACCGCAATTCGTATCTTTATTGATCATGAGAAATTTGTTCCACACATCCGGACCGATTAATGAATGGCTGCTGCAGCTTGGACTCATTCATTCGCCAATCCCTTTTCTGATCGATCCGTTATTGGCCAAAATTTCGGTTATCGTCATTAATATGTGGATAGGAATTCCGGTCTACATGCTGATTTCTACCGGAGTCATCATGAATTTGCCGCAGGATCAAATCGAGGCTGCACATATCGACGGCGCCAATATCTTTCAAGTCTTCAAGAGAATTACGATGCCTCAATTGATTTTTGTGATGACACCCAATTTAATCCAGCAATTTATCGGAAATATCAACAATTTCAACGTGATCTATTTGCTGACCGAGGGCGGGCCGGCCAATAGCAATTATTACGGAGCCGGAAGCACCGATTTGCTGGTGACCTGGTTGTATAAATTGACTACAGAGAAAGCGGATTATAACCTCGCTTCCGTAATCGGCATTTTGACTTTCGTATTAAGCGCGACGTTCTCGTTGATTATGTACACCCGATCCAAAGCCTTCAAGTCAGAGGGGGAATTCTAAATGAAACAAGGAAAAGGAATCCTTGGACAGCTTACTTTAAGTCTAATATCAGCCGTATGGCTATTCCCCATTTGCTGGATTGTCCTAACCTCTTTTCGGGCGGAAGGCGGACGTTTTGTATCGTATATCATTCCCAAAGGCTATACCTTTGATAATTATAGAAATCTGTTCACCAATGATAATTATCCGTTCTTAACCTGGTTTCTGAATACCTTATTTGTATCCGTCATTAGCTGTATCTTAAGTACTTTCATTACTGTAGCCATTGCCTATGCTTTATCCCGGTTAAGATTTAAGTTTCGCAAGAACATTTTAAAAACGGCTTTAGTCTTAAATATGTTTCCCGGCTTTATGAGCATGATTGCGATCTATTACATCTTGAAGTCGATGGATTTAACCCAAAGTTTATGGGCGTTGATTCTGGTCTATTCTTCCGGCGCTGCTTTAAGCTTCTATATCGCGAAAGGGTTTTTCGATACCATCCCTGCTTCTCTGGATGAATCGGCGATGATTGATGGGGCAACCAAATTCAATATCTTTTCCCGGATTACTTTGCCGCTGTCCAAACCGATTATCGTCTATACCGTGTTAATGTCCTTTATTGCTCCCTGGATGGATTTTATTTTTGCAAAAGTCATTATGGGAGACAATATCGAGAAGTACACCGTCGCTATTGGCTTGTATTCGATGATGACCAGGGCAAACGCCAATTCCAATTACATGTCTTTCGCGGCTGGCTGTGTCCTGATCGCCATACCGATTTCGTTACTGTTCATGAAATTGCAGCAGTATTATGTGGAAGGGATCACGAGCGGTTCTGTTAAGGGATAAGTGAATTGTACTCAGCGGGCTGAAGCTCCAAAACAAAAAACAAGAACGGCGAGAATGCCGTTCTTGTTCATGTTGTTGCAGTTATGGACTCTCAGGGGCTCGAACCCTGGACCTGTCGATTAAGAGTCGAATGCTCTACCAGCTGAGCTAAGAGTCCGTTTTTCAGAACTTTTATAATATATCATAAGGAGAAGAAGTTCGTCAACCCTCAGTATGAATTTCTTTTTGGAGACCTTTATTAATCTTCCGGATACGGCCAAATCCTGCTTAAAAATCGGACAAATGTGTAAAGATATATAGCAGGTTTTTCAAGAAGCCGGGTTGACCGGCCGTATGCGAGAGGAGAGTCTGTATGGATAAGGAACAATTGGAACGGGTACGAAATGGCAAAGGATTTATTGCTGCGCTGGATCAGAGCGGCGGGAGCACACCAAAGGCGCTGCTGCAATATGGCATTCAGGAAGACCGGTACCATAATGACGAGGAAATGTTCGAGCTTGTTCATGAGATGAGAACCCGGATTATTAAAAGCCCGGCGTTCGACTCGAAGTACATTCTCGGCGCTATTCTCTTCGAAAATACAATGGACCGGAGCATTGATGGCATGCTGACTGCGGATTACCTCTGGAAGGAGAAGAACATCGTGCCTTTCCTTAAGGTCGACAAAGGGCTTGCCGAGCCAGGCAACGGCGTTCAGCTCATGAAGCCCATGCCCGACTTGGACGGCCTGCTCCGTAGAGCGGTTGACCGGCATATCTTTGGAACGAAGATGCGGTCCGTCATCAAAGAACCGAATCCCGAAGGAATCCGCGAAGCGGTTCAGCAGCAGTTCGAGCTCGGCAAGCAGATCTTTGCTGCAGGGCTTGTTCCCATTATCGAGCCGGAGGTCGATATCCATAGTGCGAACAGGGCCGAGTCGGAGCGCCTGCTGAAGAAGGAGCTTGCCGCTCAATTGGCCGCACTTCCTTCGGATGTCATCGTCATGCTGAAGCTATCCATTCCATCTGAGGATGACTTCTACCACGATCTCATTGACGATCCCCATGTGGCACGGGTTGTGGCGCTGTCCGGCGGCTACTCGCAGAGTGAAGCCAATGACAGATTGGCCCGGAACCGCGGACTTATCGCGAGCTTCTCCCGCGCTCTATCACAGGATTTGACGGACCAGCAGAGCAATGAAGAATTCGATGCAAAGTTATCCGCGTCGATACAGGCCATTTATAAAGCCTCGATCGAGAAGATCGCGGCTACGATTTAGGCAGAAGCGGCAGGTCACCGATACGACGTTACACAAGCAATTAGCTTCAGCCGTGCAGTTGCAGAAATAGACCGGTTTCCAAGGGACCGGTCTATTTCTGCATGCTCTGTCTCCGCCGTTTCTTCCGCTTCTTCCTTATCTACTAATACCTCAGCATCACTAGAGATACCCTGGAAAAATTTCCAGGGCAGATCACGTTTTTCACTTATTCGTACTATAAATCTTATTATTTAGGAGAACATTAGTTCCCATATACTTACCATAATATGCTATACTGGTATAGCAATAGAAGGCTTGCAAGGGCGGTCGGCTAATCTCCCAGAGGGGAGGTGAGGCCAATGGAGGTGTATCAAGCGTTGTCTTTGATGTTCATGTTCGGCATGTTCATTATTGCATTGCTCAATTACCTCAAAAAGAAATAGACCGCCCTCTCGCAAAGGTTGCGGTCTATTTCTGCCCGTAATACCTTAAAGCCGCCGCCCTTAAAAGCGGCTATTGCCAAGAGAGTCGTGTTGACGCACGGCTCTCTTCGCATTGTACGTCTTTTCTACCCAAACTATACCATGTTTGAATCCAAATAAAAAGTCAAATCACCTTGTTAGCAGCGAAAAAACAGTATCTCCTGCGTTATCTTATGAGGCAATCCTAATTAAAAAACGAAATAATCCTCTCCGCAAGAGGCTTCCACAAGTGAGGGTACTCTTGATTGATCAGCTGTCTGACCTGCTCGGCCTTGATGCTGCCGAAATTATTATTTTGAATAGCGAGCGTATATGCCCCCTTAGCAGTATCGCCAATGGCAATATGCCCGCTTGCGTAACCGCCAATCGCAATATGTGAGGCAACGGCGAAGCCGCCAAAAGAGAACACTCCAGCCGCCATACCGCCAATCGCCAGGATTCCCAATGCCAGCCCGCCTATACTCAAGGCGCCGACTGCGACGCCCCCAACAGCCAGCAGCAATCCGAGAGCCAGCCCCGCTAAGCTGATGAGTCCCAAGGCAAGCGCCCCCAGGCATAAGCCTCCTATAGCAATAATTCCAATTGATAAGGCACCAACCGCTATATTGCCGATTGCGATAACCCCTTTGGCAACATAGAGACCCCGTCCGAAATGGATATGAACCAGCGGAACCCCATAGAAGGTTCTCTTGCTTTTGTACTCATAATGAAACATAGATTTCAAATCCACAACCGATGGTCCTTGCGCATAACTCGCCGTTCCAGAATCCCCGGCCCTCCCAGCATTGTTCGGCACATCCTTGACCAGATGATCCACGCTCACGCTAAACAGCTCGCTTAGCACAATCATTTTGTCCATTTCAGGATAGGATTGGCCCGATTCCCACTTTGACACGGCTTGCCGCGATACACCCACAACTTCAGCCAGGTTCTCTTGAGACATGCCCCTTTGCTTCCTGTAGCTTTGCAGCTTCTCCGCAAATTCCATCGTCATCACCTCACGCTAATCATAGGATAACGCGCTGCTCATGAACACCAATCCGGACTTACAAACTGTCAACCACAGGTTGCATAAGCCTTTTTCCACCAAAATCCCTGAAGTGGTCCGAGTTTAATTGGGCTGTTGCTGCTGTCATCACACATGAAAAGCTCTTGAAATCCCGTTAATAATTAGGAATATTCCGATGATTCTCAGTATGACTCTTGAAGTCCGGTCATCTTTTCTAAAAATAGCTCTCCCAAGTGACCCGATGAATACGTTAATGAGAATCCCACCCAGAAGCTCCCCAATTCCGATAAGCTCCATTATACCCAACCCAACCACTTCCCGATATGTTATTTATATCCCTCAGCCTTTCAATGCCTTAAGCTCTCTGCTCATTAATATTAAGCCAGCCGCGAAACCTGCAATTCCAATCCCTGCGAACACACTTAACGTAACCCATTCTGAAGCCATTGTCTGATGGTCAAAAATAACGGCTGACAACGATTGTATAGCCCATGATTCCGGAGTGAACCTGGAGATGACCTGCATGAACTTTGGCGCCATTTCCACCGAGAAGAAGCTGCCTCCCAGCAAACCGGTTACCGCTATGATTATTGAAGATGAGGATGTGAACTGTTTCTGATTCCGCATACACGGTATCACAATCATCGTAATGCCGGTCAGGGTAAACACATAAGCGGCAAAAAGGATTCCGACCGCAAGCGTATGGTCCGCGATACTGATCTTGAGCAAGTACTTGCCAGCGGCCAAAATGACCAGAATATGAAGTGCCCCGAACAGATAGGTCGCCGTCATTTTGGCCAGCATATATTTCTTGTAATCAATAGGTGTGCTAAGCAATCTGCTGAACGTACCGTTCTCTCTCTCATCTATGAAGGTACGCAATCCCTGGATGACAACGAACCAAATGAACATGACCAGAAAGCCGATCAGTCTCGCGGTTGCATGGTCAATTGTCTTCTCTCCATTACTTGGAGTCTGATCATCGATTCTTACATTCGAGGGCTCATTGATGCCTTTAAGCATGCCAGTTGTAATTCCCAAGCCATCTGCACTCAGTCCGGCAGAGATAACTTGTGAGTCATGAATCACTTGCCGCAGAGTGCCGACTTCACCGGCAACGATCTCTTTCAGAATCATCCCTTCGCCAGTTTCAACATTTTGCACAAAATAGACAGGCAGATCCTTACCAGATAACAGCTGTCTGCCGAAGCCCTGCTGTACAACCAGACCAAAGGGTATGTCCTGATCATCAATCTTTTGTTTGATGGCAGCCTCATCGGAATGAATGATTTTTACCTGGTCATGGCTTTGAATCATTGTTACAAGTTCATTCGAATACACACTATGGTCCGCATCCGCTATATACAAGCTTTCCTGAACGCTCCCTTGTGAAAAAGAGAACAAAAAGGTCAGGATCAAGGGAACCGCAATTGTTGCTAATACCGCGACTCTACTTCGGAACATCAGCTTCAGCTGGTTTTTTACCATGACGATAAATTGCACTTCTATTCCACCCTTTTCCGCTGTATACCATAATGCTAAAGATGATAAATATCAGTCCTATGCCTGTAAGCTCCAGTAAATCGATGTACATACCGTCAAGACTACCGCCCTGGCCTATTTTTAAAAAAGCATTTATAGCTTTTCCGTTGGGGATGATCTCCTGAATGATGCGCAGACCGTCCGGCAATCCGCTTCTATTGACAAAACTTCCGCCCAAAAAGCTGAAAATGTACAGCACAGGGGAAGCCAGACTGGAAACCGTCACATGGTCTTTCGCAGTGAATCCCCATAGCAGAATAATGCTGCCGATGGCAAAGGCATATACAACGGTGATGACTAGAAGATTAACAGGGTTTCCCCATTTTATCTGAAATACGACCCGACTGATAAAGAACACAATGATCATTTGGAGGACAACGGAACTAATAATCCCAGCCAGCTTGCCCAGCACATACTGTATCCCTATTGTAGGCGTGGACTTAATTCGAAGCAGAGTGTGGTTCTGTTTCTCGTCCACTATGCTATGGACCAGCACAAATGCCGTCATAATGGAGAACATAACGACCATCGCGATCGAATAATACTGCATGGCCGTTATAGGCACCGCTGCTTTATTGGTTGGCATCTCTGCTATATTGAAACTGAGGTCTTGATTATCTGATAGTTGGCTCATAAGCTTTTCAATTTTGTCTTTAGGAATACTGCCTTTGCTGCTTATCGTCTGGATGATCGTCCTTTGTTCAACATTCATTGTCCTGATGCTTGCATTGAACCGGCCCAGAATAGCCCCCACTATCTCTTTCTCCAAAGGCTTATCCTTGTCACCCATCAAGACGATCTTCGCCGGTTCATTGCTCATGGCTGCCTTGGTGAAGGTTTCCGGTACGTATACAAATACGGCAGCTTGACCGTCCTTCAACAATTGTAGGCCCTGCTTGTAGCTGGCGGCTTCGATAAGCTGGACGCTGTTCTTCAGATCCTCTTGCTGAAATACGTCATCCCTTAAGACCTTTCCCAAGGAAAGTACATGTGTCCTGTCAAAAGCGCCCTTATCTGAATTATATAAAGCCACCTTAAAGGTCTTGATTTGGGAGTTTGAGTCACTGAATACGGTCCCTAAAATGAGGATAAGCACAGATGGAAACAAAATAAGCTTCAGATAAAATGTCTTATTCTTGGTTAACAGCCGCAGGTCCAACAGGAATAGCCGTAGCAGCTTTTTCACACGATCACCCCCTTCACTCCCCCCTTAAGGCCTTGCCTGTAATTTGCAGAAAAATACTCTCCAGATTCACTTCCTCATATTTGAAGCTGGTCAGCTTAATCCCTAATGTCTTGATATCGTCCACAATCTCGATCACATTCTTGTCGCCCGTGGCAATGAGCATACTGATTTGATTGCCCGATATATTGACCTTGGAAATCCCGGGAATCTGCTCTAGCTGTTCAAGTGAGCCATCACTCGCTTCGCTGAAGCTTACGGTCAACGTGTCGCATGCCGCAAGGCTTTGTTTTAATTCATCTTTCGTTCCCTTTGCGATCAAAGAGCCGTGGTCGATGATGGCGACGTTCTTGCACAAGTACTCCACTTCCTCCATGTAGTGGCTTGTATAAATCACCGTCATCCCTCTGTCTTGATTCAGTTTTTTCACCGTCTCCAGGATGTGATTTCGGGATTGCGGATCAATACCTACAGTGGGTTCATCCAGGATCAGCAATTTAGGATCATTCATTAGCGCAACACCGATATTGACCCTGCGCTTCATCCCACCGGACAATTCGGCAACATCGCGATTTTTCATATCCTGCAGCTCGATAATATTCAAAACTTCATCGGCTCTTCTTCTAAGCCTCTTCCCGGAAAGTCCATACAAGCTGCCGAAGAACTCCAGATTCTCTTTGGCGCTTAATGCCTGATACAACGCCAGGTCCTGCGGCACAATGCCCATGATTTTTTTAATATCCATCGGCTTGTCTCTAAGGGACTTGTTATCAATTGTGATACTGCCGCTGGTTGGTGCAAGCACCGTGCTGATCATGGATACGGTCGTAGACTTTCCGGCTCCATTAGGACCCAACAGACCGAAGATCTCACCACGTTCCACATGCAGCGAAATATGGTTAACTACCGTGGTATCCTTGTATTTTTTAGTCAGATTCGTTAGTTCAAGCATCTGTACAGCACCTCTCACTCATTTCTGTTCTGTTCTCATTCTAGCCCCCCATCTCATGCAAAAGAATTTACTATAGTACTCAATTCGGGTATTACTTTAGTTATCAGTTAGAGAATTACTTTAGTCATACGGGAAAAAGACAAACAAAAATAAGCCGCCCTTACAGCAGTCAGTCTGTGAGAACAGACAGGTTACTGTAAAGACGGCTTACCGGGAACGAGCTGGCGGAAGGTAAGTTGTAAACTTACAAGGCTCCGCAGGATTATAGTGATTTTTGCAGGCACAGCGTTAGTTCCGTTCTATTCTTCAGTTCGAGCTTCTCCAGCATGCGTGAGACATAATTTTTGACCGTGCCTTCTGTAATAAACAGTTCAGTGCTGATCTCTTTATTGCTCTTGCCTTTCATGATGCATTTGGCAACCTCAAGCTCACGCGGCGTAAGCAGCTCCAGAATCTGCTCATTCGGCAAGCTCTCGCTGCCCGCATAATTCACAATATTCAGTGCGTTCACGACTTCCCGTGTAATCTTGGGATTCAGCAGGATGTTGCCCTCACAAGCGGTTCTAATCGAATCCATGATCTCCCGGGAGCCGGAATCCTTAAGAATATAACCGTCCGCACCATTCTTGAGACCTGTAAAAATATACTCGCGATCATTAAAAGTAGTAAGAATGATAACCTTGATCTCAGGGTATTTCGCCTTCACCAATTTTGTAGCATCGATTCCGTTCATCACCGGCATTTTAATATCCATTAGAACAACCTCAGGAGAGGTGTATGCGAGAAGCTCCAATGCCTCTTCTCCGTTGGAAGCCTCACCGACAACTTTGACCTCATCATGGAGGCTAAGAATCATCTTCAAGCCTTCCCGAACAATTTGCTGATCATCCACTATTATAATATTTACCATGGATGTGCCTCCTTGTTGACCTCAAAATCTACAGCAATTTTAGGAATACTCGCCTCAACGCTAAATCCTGAAGATTCACCTGAGTAAAAAACAACTTTTCCGCCGAGCGCCTTAATCCTGTCCTCAATGCCTTGAACCCCTTTCGATTTAATGATCTCTCTGCAATCTGCTCCATTATTATGAATGAGCAAGGAAATATGATCGGCATATTTATGGATGTCAATGGAGAAGGATGTGGCCTCCCCATGCTTGATGCCATTGGTGATAGACTCCTGGACCGTTTTGTAAATACAAGCTTTGATCTCAGAATCCACATCTTCAATATCTTCATCCATGTTAAGTTCAAACTGAATCCGATTCGTCTCCCGAAAGTTGCCGAATATCTCATGAAGGGACTGAAGGAGTGCCCTGGAAGCTCGCTCTTCACTCAGAAGAACAACCGTCTTCCGAAGATCCGCGATGCATTCCTTGGACAGCTGACGGGATTTGTCTATGGCGAGCTTGGCCTTATCCGGCTCCACCTCCACGATTGAACCGGCGTACTCAAGATTCATATTAAGGGCGATCAGATAATGTCCCAGTGAATCATGAAGCTCCTGGGCAATCCTCGTTCTTTCTTGAGAGAGGGTAAGCTCTTGAATTTGATCCGAGTACTCCTGGAGTGTGGCATTGGCATGTTGTAATTCTTGATTTAGCGCTTGGGTTCTCGCTTTTTCAATCAATACATTTCGGAACAGATAGACGATGGAGATTATAATTAGATAGGAAGACAGGATTTCTTTGAGGGTAGCATGGCCAGCTATCAGAGAAGCTGTGAAAACAGAAAAATGCAGGCACAATAAATACACAGGAATTGTTCTTGCGCTCACCATGATTTCTATAAGCAACATAATAATGTAGATTTCTGCGCCTATGCAGTAAACCTTGAACAGCAGCAAGCCAGCCAATATATTGCTGAAGATGAAGGATACATTCCACAAGACCCTGGTGTGCTTCATAAACTTGCCCCTAGTGAAATCATTCACTACTGAAAGTACAGCAAGAAAGCCAAGGAGCAGCATGGATGGGAAATCCGCCGAATAGTCATCAAGAATGGTGGCCAATATGGAGAAGAAGGAGAAGGCAATAATGATTCTTTGCACGAGCATTCTGCCGGCCACTGTATACACATTTTTTATGATCGACACCCTCTTATTCGCAAAATCCAGTTCCATCCTCAGCACTCCTCTCTCGGCACACACTCTACATATTAACAACAAAAAAACGGCATCTCTGCCGTTTCTTCCGTGATGGACTCTCAGGGGCTCGAACCCTGGACCTGTCGATTAAGAGTCGAATGCTCTACCAACTGAGCTAAGAGTCCATAATATTTGGTGGAGCCTAGGGGGATCGAACCCCTGACCTCATCGCTGCCAGCGATGCGCTCTCCCAGCTGAGCTAAGGCCCCAAACGTATTTTTATAGAGTAGAAACAAGTCACTCACAAGAAAATATTATACAGCGTTCCGGGAGAGAATGCAACACTTTTTTCCTCGTGATGTCGTTCTGCTGAGATAATGCCACTCTCTATCCCGGAACGCTTAGGACTAAAGGATTTCGTTGAAGAAGACTAAATCTTCGAATGGCAATCTCACCGTTGGATGTCCGGGCTGTGCAGCTTTGCCGAATGCGATCAGTATAATGGGAATATATCGTTCAGGTATGTTAAAAGCCTCCACGAAAGCCGCCTTGTCATATCCTCCCATCGGTACCGTATCATAGCCTTTGGCACGTGCGGCAAGCATGAACTGCATGGATGCCATTCCGCAGTCGTTAACAACAATTTGACGGATGTCTTGAGATGACATATTGGAATACATCCCGGTATAGCGTTCGGTGAAGGACTTAGCCGTATCCGCTGACATATATCCCGCTTCTGCCGCTTGACCATAAATCTTCCCGGCCAGGCTGACGCTTTCCAAGTCCCCAAGAACGGCGATTACCGCCGAAGCTTCAACTATCTGCTGTTGATTGAACGCAATCGGAAGCAGCTTTTGTTGGAGTTCAGGCGTGTCGATAACAAGAAATCGCCAAGGCTGCAGGTTGGCGGCCGAAGGAGCCAGCGCAGCTTGCTGCAAGATTTCGGTCAGAACTTCCCGCGGAACTCTGGTCTGAGAATCATAATTGCGTACGGATCGGCGGCTCTTGATGAGATCAACAAACCGTTGTTCCTCCGAGACTTGGGACGATTGTGAATCGGACATGATTTCTCCTCCTTGAAGTTTGCTGTATTTATTACCCATAATAACACTTTAATGGTTACATCGGTCTGTGTAAATTCATATGCGATGCAACTGGCTGCCGAGAATTCTCGGCAGCCAGCTGCACGGCATTTCCGTGCTCATCTTACAATTAATGTCCCATCATTGAAGCAGCTTCAGAGGAAGGCGCAGCGGCCTTACCGGATTTTCCGCCTGCGGAGTCGGGTCTGCGCAGCAGCAGGCTGAACAGCACGCCTGCCACGGCGATACAGGCTGTGAAGAAGAATACATCGTCGAAGCCCTGCGAAGCGGCAACCAGAGGATTGCCGGCCTTGCCAATCTCCGACATATGCGTGGTAATCCGCGAAGTCAGGTAGCCGGTCATACCGGCGACGGCGAACGAGACCACTACTTGCTGAGCCGCTGTCGTCAGCGGTGTAACGCGCCCAACCAGATGGCGGGGAGCCGAGTTCAACACATGGGTGTTCACCGGCATCATCGTCAGACCCATCCCGAGCCCCATCATGCCCAGACACAGCATAACATGCGGGAGACTGGTATCAGCCGTAATTCCCGACAGGAGGAACAAGCCGCTGGAAATGATGATCAGCCCGACAAAGGCCAGCGGCCGGGCGCCGATCTTGTCGAACAATCTACCGCCAAGCGGCATCCCGATTCCGGAAGCCAGCGCCTGCGGCAGAAGGATAAGTCCGGTCTCAAGCGGCGTATAGTTGCGCACCTGCTGCAAGTACAGCGGCACGAACAGCATGGAGCCGAACAAGGCAGCCTGTGTAATCCAGGCCAGCAAAATGCCCCGGGTGAAATGCGAGGAGCCGAAGACGCGCAGCTCCAGCAGCGGGTTCTTTTGCATCAGTTCTACAAGAATAAAGAGCAGCAGCGCCACGCCGCCGACGACAAGGCCCGTGATAGCGCCAGTCGTTGACCAGCCATCCGTGCCCCCCTCGTTGACACCGTAGGCCAGCATCGCAAACGCGATCGGAGCGAGAATCATGCCCAGCAAGTCCAGATGCGGCGTCTCATGCCGTTCGGTAACGGGCAGATATTTGATACCCAGCACGACGGCCAGAATACCGATTGGCAGATTGATCAGGAAGATCCAGTGCCAGCTTGCATATTCGATCAGCCAACCCGACAGCACCGGACCCAGCGCAGGCGCCAGCAGCATCGGAATACCGAGCATGCCCATGATCGAACCTCTGCGCTCAGGCGGTGCCAGCCGGAACACCATCGCCATACCGATCGGGGCGACCATACCGCCGCCAAGACCCTGAATAATCCGGAAGATAATCAGCTGCGTCGAACTCTGGGCAATGGAACACAGCACGGAGCCGACGATAAACATTACAATAGTGCCCAGGAACACCCGGCGGGCGCCGAACCGGTCGCTCATCCAGCCAGCCAGCGGAATGACGGCAGACAGGGCGAGCGTATAACCTGTTATCGTCCATTGGACGGTTTTGAGGCTGGTATCGAAATAATCCACCAGAGCGGGGATGGCTACGTTGACAACGGTGCTGTCCAGAATAACCATAATCATGCCGACAATAATCGCCAGCAGCGGCGGAATAATTGCTTTTAGAGAGAAGCTCTCTTCGGCGGCCGCAGCGCCGGGTACAGTAGGTTTCATTTTTCCATCTCCACTCTTTATTATTGATGCTTCAATCTTTCCTGGTTATACCGGTAAAAATAATGGTCAAACAGAAATTCGATCTGTTCGTCGACCGACGGGAGCTCCTTGAAAGGCGTCTCCACTTCCGCCTCCCCGGCACTTCCGCAGGGGTACATGACAATCGGAACCAGCACAGCTCCCTGGAGCTGTACCATCATCAGCTGCAGCCGCTTCTCGTCGGTCACGCCGCTGATGCCGCTCAAAGTCTCCAGCATTTTTTGTCTCTTTATCGTCTTGCTGTACTGGGAATACTTATGGATGGAACGCAGGATGCTTCCACTCTGGTCCACCATCTGCTTCGCAAGCCCCGGATACTGCTGAAGATAGCCGACGTAGGCCTTGAAGAAGCCCAACAGCCGCTCACGAGGCGGCAGGCTCTCGTTCTCCAACGCGCCAAACGCGTCGTCGAAGCCGGAAATCAGCACACGGGTGGCTTCTTCCAGCAGGTTATCCTTGGAATTGTAATAGTAATTGACCAGCGCCAGATTGCTGCCCGCTTTGGCGGCGATCCGCCGCAGCGTAAGGCCAGCAATTCCCTCCTCCCGTATCAATGCAACCGTGGCGTCAAGAATTTGCTGCTTCGTTGCTTTATCACCGGACGCCGCCGATTCTTCTCCCTTAGCCATACTATTTCATGTTCTCCTCCTCGTCATGCTAATTTAAGCATTGATTTAAACATTGTTTAATTCATCGTTTAATATACTCCCGTTCCGTTGGTCTGTCAACAGTCCCGGCATCGATTCAACCCGAAGCCAGACCGGCAATGCCGGAAAGATTTTCTATCCGTAACACGGGAAATCGGAGGACGCGCTGCTGTAACACTCTGCTTCTGAATGCGCAAAAAAGAGACGGCATCTCTGCCGTCTCTTTTTTATAATGGACTCTCAGGGGCTCGAACCCTGGACCTGTCGATTAAGAGTCGAATGCTCTACCAGCTGAGCTAAGAGTCCATAATATGGTGGAGCCTAGGGGGATCGAACCCCTGACCTCATCGCTGCCAGCGATGCGCTCTCCCAGCTGAGCTAAGGCCCCGAATGGAAATGGGATATGTATGCTGATCGGCTTGTCCATCACTTAATATCCACAGCCGACTTTTATATAATACAGGATCCCAAACCTGATGTCAACATTTTTCTATATATGAGCGACTGTTCCCCCCATTATACCTAACTGCAAGGCGTCTGCATTGCCCTACAGTCCTTCCTCATCCTCATTTTTGGACAGCAGCGCCTTCAGCTCTTTCATGAACATATTGATGTCCTTGAATTGGCGATATACCGACGCAAAGCGGACATAAGCCACCTCATCCACCGGATACAACTGCTCCATAACCAGCTCGCCGATCTGACGGCTCTCCACTTCGGCGACGGCAATGCCCCGCAGCGATTTCTCGGCCTCGGAGACGATCATCTCCAGACGCTCGACGGACACAGGACGCTTCTCGCAAGCGCGAATCAGGCCCCGAAGAATTTTATCACGGCTGAATTCCTCGCGGCTGCCATCCTTCTTGATCACAATCAGCGGGGTCTCCTCCACCATTTCAAATGTCGTAAAACGCCGGCTGCACTTCTCGCATTCGCGCCTGCGCCTGATGGACTTGTTCTCATTAGCCGGACGGGAGTCCAGCACCTTGGTATTGGTATGGTCGCAATAAGGGCATTTCATGCCTCGCGGTCACTTCCTTCGCTTTGTTTTTCGCTTTTTTAGGGCTCTTTTTTCCAGTAAACACCTTATCCGTTTCGGTTATGAATATGGCAGGTTCGGCACATAATACAGTTACCAACCGATAGGAGGTGAACAACAATGGCACAGGCAAGCAATGGAAGCTCCAGCACCAACAACCTGGTTGTACCAAAAGCCAACGCCGCTTTGGAGCAGCTGAAATATGAAGTTGCCCAAGAACTTGGTATCACTCTTTCCCCGGACGGATATCAAGGCAATAAAACTTCTTACGAAAACGGTTCGATCGGTGGATACATCACCAAACGTCTGGTAACTCTGGCCGAACAACAACTGGCTGGACAGTTCCAGTAATAAGCCTCTAACAGGGCAAAAATGAGAAGTGCTGAGCGGCCTCCGGGCCGCCGGCGCTTCTTTGTGCGTTAACCTGATGTTTAGAACATGCCGCCGTAGATATCGACATATTGATTGTAATAATAAATGACCCGCTGCACATAGTGGCGCGTTTCACCGAACGGAATATTCTTCAGCGACTCTTCGCTCCCGTCCCAGGAACCGTCCTCAAGCCAGCTCTTCACCTTTCCCGGGCCTGCATTATAAGCCGCGATGATCATCGCCCGATTGCCGTCGAACTCTCCTGACAGCGTATGCAGATACCAGGTTCCCAGCTCGATGTTGGCGGAAGGCTCATCCCTCAGCTTGTCCAGCGAAACATCGGGCAGCTTGGCCTTTTCCAGTGCCCATTTCGCCGTGTCAGGCATTAACTGCATGAGTCCCAGCGCTCCCTTTCGGGATTCCTTGCCGGTCTTGTAGTTCGTTTCGACCCGGATAATGGCGGCGACAAGGAAGGGATCGACCTGATAGGTGAGGCTGTGCTTGCGTATATCCTCTTTATAATGGATGGGATAAATCCAGGACATCCAATTCGTGCTGAGAAACAGAACGGCGGTGAAGCCGATGAATAAGAGGAGCAGAACCCGTTTTTTGCGCAGCAGCCTCAGCATGTAAATCCCAGCCTGTCCAACAACTGCTCGATTTGCCTCTCCGTCCCGGCAAGGTCGCCGCTGTTGTCGATCACATAGTCGGCCTTCTCCCGTTTGAGCTCAATATCCATCTGCGAATCGAGCCGGGCTCTGGCCTGCTCCTCCGTCAGCCCGTTGCGGGTAATCAGCCGGCTAATCTGTACCTTCCTCGGCACATAAACCACCAGAATCTTCTCGAACATATCCTCCTGCTCTGTCTCGTAGAGCAGCGGAATATCCACGACAGTAAGACGGGAAGCATCCTCCCGCTCAAAAGCCTCCATCCGCTCCCGGGTAATCCGGCGGATCACCGGATGGGTCAGCCCGTTCAGCGTCTTCAGGGCTTCAGGGTCGTGAAATACGATGTCTCCCAGCTTCGACCGGTTCAGCGTTCCGTCTGGTTGCAGCACCCCCGCGCCGAAAGCTTCGGCAACGGAGGCCAGCACCTCGTGTCCGGGGAGCATAATCTCCCGGGCAATGGCATCGGCATCGATGAGCCTTGCCCCCTTGCTTACCAGAAGGGCGGACACGGTGCTTTTGCCGGAGGCGATCCCTCCGGTCAAGCCCATAATCATGTTTTCACCTCATAACTCATAGCTCATAGCTCATAGCTCATAACAGCTTCAGTATTCCAATGGCAATCAATAAGAGCGCCGGCAGCAGTGAAGCCCGCTTCATCCAGGAGCTTCCGGAGAAGCGAAGTCCGGTATGAAGCCCCAGAAGCAGAATGCTTCCGCTGAACAGCGCAATCGTAAGCGAAGTCCGCAGCGGATCAAAGCCCAAGAGCGCGGCTCCAAGCCCTGCTCCGAATGCGTCAAGCGAGAGCGCGATCCCGAGGACCAGCGCTTCAAGCGGCGAAATGCTGCCCGATTTGTCCATATCCGCCGACGACGGGGTACGCAGAATTTGAATGACGATCCCGAGACGCCGAAGCTCCAGTGAGAATACGGCGGATTTCTCCCCTTGACCCTCTTCATGAACGTTTGCCTGATCCGGTGAAGACGAGCCAGATGGTGTCAAGTCTACGGCAAGCTCACCCGGACAGCTCTTGCTGCCGTGTTCTCCTGCCTGTTCCTCTGCTTCAGCGCTCCGGCCGCCCTTCGCTTCAGCTTCCTTGCCGTCATCTTTCTGGAGCAGCATCTGCACCAGTGACCAGCAGCCCATCAGCAGAATAATGACCGCGCCGATTCGCGACGCAATTCCAGGAGACACTACCGCAGACAGCAGCACGCCGACCTGCATCGATACGCTCATTACAACGCCTGAACACGTCGCAATGATCAGAACCGAGAACAAGGGGATCTTCAGCTTGCGCAAACCATATGTAATACCAACGCCGAAACCATCCAGACTCAGGGCAAAAGCCAGCAGCAGAAGTGAAACAATAGGGGTAAACACCCGCAATCCCTCCCGTGAAGAACCGGGGCTATAAGGGGCTCTCCCCTCAAGCCGTCGTTCGCTAATGTAGCATTCTTCACCCAGTATATGGGCGGGAGGTCTCTATGGTGTCATCCTTCTTGAAACCGTGTGAAACAATTGAAAATCCGGTGCAATCACGAGCTGTCGGAACAAAGGGACCTTCCTAGGTCAACAGCGGCGGCTGGCAGCTTGGGCAAAAATGAGTGCCCCGTCCCCCCACAACGCTCTTCTCCACCTTGGAGCCGCAGGAGTAGCAAGGCTCATCCTTGCGTCCGTATATCCGGAGCATATGCTGATAGCTGCCGCTCTCTCCCTGGCCGTTCACGTAAGACTTAACGGAAGATCCGCCAGCGTTCACCGCATCCGTCAGCGTATCGACAATGGCGCCATGCAGCCTCACGATCTGCTCATCGGTCAAGGAACCGGCGGCTCTCTCCGGATGAATGCCTGCGGCATGCAGGGACTCATCCACATAAATATTGCCGATCCCGACCACGTATGCCTGATTTAACAGCAGCGGCTTGATTTTTGTATTCTTCCCGGCAAGCAGACGCTTAAACGCCTCTATCGTAAAATCAGGAGACAGCGGCTCCATACCCAGATTCTTCAGCGGCGGCTGAAGAAGATCCTCGCCCGGAAGGAACAGATCCATCGTCCCGAACTGCCGGACGTCCGTGTACCGGAGCTCGGTGCCGTCGTCGAAATGAAAAATCACATGCGTATGCTTGTCCAGCTCATCACCCTTGGCATACAGACCATACCGGCCCTCCATCCTCAGATGGCTGACCAGCACGAGCCCATCCAGCAGAAAGCGCAGAAATTTGCCGCGGCGTTCTACCCGCTGAATGATATGGCCTTCCAGCATATGTGCAAATAACGTGATATCGTCCGGCCGCCGGATAATCCGGGGCAGCCGGACGGTGACGTTTAGTATTCTTTTGCCCTGAACCAAGGTGTTTAATGTTCGTTTAACTGTCTCTACCTCCGGAAGTTCCGGCATGATGTCCTCACCTCAGCTTCATTATACCAAGATAAGCCGCGGGCGCGGGACTTTATTTCGCCTCATACCAGTCGCTTCCATAACTTACCTCCGCCTTAAGCGGTACGGACAGCTTCAGCGCGCCTTCCATAACCTCCGGCACGAGAGTCTTCATGATCTCCAGCTCGTCCTCCGGCACCTCGAAGACCAGTTCGTCATGCACCTGGAGCAGCATTCGGCTCTTCAGCCCCCGCTCGGACAGTGCGCGGTCCATGTGAATCATGGCCAGCTTGATAATGTCGGCGGCAGTACCTTGAATCGGCGTGTTCATTGCCGTCCGCTCGGCGAACGAGCGTAAATTGAAATTACTTGCATTGATCTCCGGCAGATAGCGGCGGCGTTCCAGCAGCGTTGTGACATAACCCGCCTTGCGCGCTTCTTTCACGATTTCGTCCATGTAGCGCCGCACGCCCTGGAATACCTCAAAGTAAGCGTCGATAAACCTGGCGGCTTCTTTGCGCGTAATATTCAGGTTCTGCGACAAGCCGTAATCGCTGATGCCGTACACGATGCCGAAGTTGACTGCCTTTGCGGAGCGGCGCATGTTGCTGTCCACCGCTTCGGCCGGCACGCCGAACACGTCCATCGCCGTCTTCGTATGAATGTCCATGTCATGCAGGAACGCATCCTTCAGTTTGGCATCATCCGAAATATGTGCCAGCACCCGGAGCTCAATCTGCGAATAGTCAGCCGCCAGAATCGACCAGCCCGGCTCGGAAGGGACGAAGACCTTGCGGATTTTGCGGCCTTCCTCCAGCCGGATCGGGATGTTCTGCAGATTAGGGAACTGGCTGCTCAGCCGGCCGGTCGCCGCGATCGTCTGGCGATAGAAGGTGTGGACCTTGCCTGTCGAAGGCGCAATTTCCTTCAGCAGCCCCTCTACATAGGTCGATTGCAGCTTGGCAATGGTCCGGTACTGCAAAATCATCTGCACGATATCATGGTAAGGCGCCAGCTTCTCCAGCACCTCGGCGTCGGTGGAGTAACCGGTTTTGGTCTTCTTGACCACCGGCAGGCCCAGCTTATCGAACAGAATCTCGCCCAGCTGCTTCGTGGAGTTCAGATTGAACTCGGTACCCGCGATCTCATAGATCTGCTCGACAAGACCGGCAATCGTCCGCTCGAACTCCCGTCCCAGCTCTTTGAGCCCGTCCTGGTTAACCAGAATACCCTGCTTCTCCATATCGGCCAGAATGCGCGACAGCGGCATTTCCAGGTCGTGAAACAGCTTCTGCATGGCCGTATCGGCAAGGTTCTGCTCCTGCTTCGGCACGACACCGAGGACAGCCGCGCTCTTGGCGGCGACATGGGCGCCCAGCACGGCCAGCTCCGGCAGCTTGTACTTCGCGCCCTTGCCGAACACTTCTTCGTCCGCCGCCAGATGCGGCAGCCCATATTTGCTCACCAGATCGCTAAGGTTCTGGTTCGCTTCGGTCGGGTCCAGCAGATAGGCCGCCAGCTGGACATCATGGGCCGCACCCGCGAAGGGAATGCCCTGCCAGTGCAGGGCCAGGTCCGCGCGGTGCAAGTCATAGCCGTTCTTCGGTGACTGCTCATCCACCAGCCAGGCGCGCACCGCCTCGGCCTCACCGCTCTTCAGCGTCTCGAACGGCACAAAATAATGCTTCTCCGGCGTCGAGAGCGCCACCCCGATCACCTCGGACCGGTGCGGATTGTCGCCGTAGGTCTCCACATGCAGCGCCTTGACTTCCGGCAGCGCTGCGACAGCCGCCGCCAGCTCCGCCCCGCCGGCGGCTATCACAATATCAAGCTCCGGCGCCGGAGCGTTGGCTTCTCCATCCGCTGGCGCATGGGCACTCAGGTTCAGCCGTTCCAGCAGCGACTTGAACTCCAGCTTCGCCAGTGCCGGACCGGCGGTATCGCTCTTGAGACCGGTAAATTTCATATCCTCCCACGAATGGGTCAACGGAACTTCGCGGAAGATGGTAGCCAGCTTCTTGCTCATGACCGCATCTTCGGCATGCGCTTCCAGCTTCTCCTTCATCTTGCCCTTCAGCTCTCCGGTTCCGGCGATGACTCCCTCTACGGAGCCAAACTGGGCAAGCAGCTTCAGTGCGGTCTTCTCGCCAACTCCCGGCACCCCCGGGATATTATCGCTCGCGTCGCCCATCAGCCCCTTAAGGTCGATGATTTGCTCCGGCGTAAGATCGTATTTGCTCCGGATTTCCTCCGGTCCGTACAGCTCGATCTCCGTCACACCCTTGCGGATCAACGCAATCTTCGTATGATCCGATGCCAACTGCAGCATGTCTTTGTCCCCGGAGACGATCATGACTTCGCGGCCTGCTTCATCGGCTTCCCGGGAAATGGTTCCGATGATGTCATCCGCTTCATAGCTCACGATTTCATATTGTGGAACGCCCAGATCCTTCAGCAGATCTTTCAGCAGGGGGAACTGCTCCGACAGCTCCGGCGGCGTCTTCTGTCTCCCGCCCTTGTAATCCTGGTAGCCCTCATGGCGGAAGGTGACCTTGCCCGCGTCGAAGGCGACGATCAGGTGGGTCGGCTTATGCTCTTCAATCAGACGCAGCAGCATCGTCGTGAAGCCATAGACGGCATTGGTTTGCTGGCCCGCCGTATTGGTCAGAGGAGGCATGGCGAAGAATGCCCGGTAGATCACGTTATTTCCATCTATTAAAATCAGCTTGTCCTTGTCCATTATGCACCTCGTCTTCGATTGCTTATCGCCTCTATCTTACCACACGCCCACCGAAAAAAAGAAGGAATCCCCCGCTTGCCTGGGCGGTCGCTCTGGCTTCCCTCATTATGCCCGATTCGTTATGTTATCCGACCTCGCTATCCGCCACAAAATCCCCCCAAAGGGTCACCTTAGGGTCACTTCTGATTTCGGACCGGTTATATCCCTGTATTTCGATCAACGTATTTCGATCAAAAGCCCGTTCCCGGTTCATACTCCCTCAGTTTGCCTTCATAAATCAAAGTGAGCTGCTCGCACTTCCTCAAATCATCAGGCGTTACGAGGGCAGGCAGCTTATTCCACAGCTTGATGCCGGAGCGCTGCAGAATTTCCGCAACGAACTGCGAGCAGAAATAGGAATTGCTGAACTCAACCGGCTCCTTCAGAGCGACGCCGATCACACCAAGCAGATTATACAAATACTTGTGCCGGCTGCGTATGAAGACATGCAGCACCCTTCTCATCTTCTCGACTTCCCGCTCCGTTACCTTAAGTTCATAGAGGACGCAGGTCGTCTCCGGATACTTGCTGAATGTGCCTGTCTGGATATCTTCTTGTACGAAGCCTCCGTTCAGAGGATTGTCCGGGTTCTTCCTCCCGAAGCTGTACAGCTCCGACAGCTGCCGGTTAAACGAGATCGAAGCGTGATTGTACGGGGCTTTGGTATACGTCTGAATCACCCGTGTGAACAGTGTTCCGGTATTCGTAAGCAGAATAAAGACGGAATGATCGGCAGCCATCATGCGAAATCCCCTTATCAAAAATGAATTCTTCCTTCATAATAACATAGGAACCTTCCAGAAATTCTATTATTCGACAAGTTGGTGATCGCTGTTGACCCATTCGATGCTGCTATTGATCCTCGTCTTCTCCGCGCTGGCGGCTTTTCATTTCATCTATTATATAGTAGACCGAATTCAACCGGACAAGGACTATACCCCCATCGCCCTTCGCGTTAAAACATGGTGGAGCATGTTCTTCATCTTCTGTCTCGCCACCCTGGTCAGTCCTGTCGTATCCATGGTGAGCTTGATGGTGCTGATCTTCTTCGCGCTGAAGGAGTACTTCTCCATGATCCGCACCCGCAAAGCGGATCGCAGATTGTTCCTGTGGGCGTATTTGGCGATCCCGCTGCAGTTCTACTGGATCTACATTGACTGGTACGGCATGTTTATCGTCTTCATCCCCATCTATGTGTCGCTGTTCCTGCCGCTGCCGAGGCTGATCAACAAAGGAACGGTCGGGTTCCTTCGCAGTGTCAGCTCTACGCAGTGGGGGCTTATGCTGATGGTGTTCGGACTCAGCCATCTCGCCTACTTCCAGGTCGCCTCGCCGGAATACGGCGCCGGACTGGTGCTGTATCTGGTTGTGCTTACCCAGCTTGGCGACGTCGTTCATGTGCTGTTCTCTCTTTATTTAGGCAGGCGGAAGATCGTTCCGACCGCCAACCCCACTCTGACCTGGGAAGGCTTCGCCTGCTCGCTGCTCGTTACGACGGCGGTTTCTTTCTTCATTGCCCCGTACTTGACTCCAATCGCTCGTCCCTTCGCACTCTTCACCGGCGCGCTGATCAGTCTGAGCGGGTTCTTCGGCAGCCTGACGGTCTCCGTGCTGAAGCGGGATCTGCTGATCGGTGACGATGACAAGGCGCAGGCGCTGAAGAAGAGCTATCTCAGCCTGATCGACAGCCTTACCTATACGTCGCCGGTATTTCTCCATGTGATCCGGTATTTCTATGATTTCATGTAAAGGGGTATTCGAGGGATTCCCTGCTATATTTTGTAACGTAAAAAAAGCCGCCCATTGAACGCTTGTCATAAGCTTCAATGGGCGGTTTTGCTTCAATTATTGTCTGTTTACATTCCTTGCGGGAGGTTACCGGTTCAGATCAGGCCGTTTGCCTGTCACCAGGTACACGACGCTTTCACCGATATTGGTCGCATGATCCGCGATCCGTTCAATATAGCGGCCGACAAGAGTCAGCAGCATGGCCTGGGATACCGTTTCAGGCTGCTTCACCATGTAGCTGTACAGCTCGTTGATCATGGCGCTGTAGAGATGATCGACCTGGTCGTCGTCAAGCGCCATTTTGTGAGCCAGATCGGTGTTCTCGTCCAGATAGGCAGTGATGGCTTCGGACGTCATCGTCTTCACGATTTCAGCCATTCTCGGAATATCCACCAGCGGCTTGATCAGATGCTGCCCATGCAGGCGCAGCGTAACCTTCGCTACATCCAGTGCAAGATCGCCCATGCGCTCCAGATCGCTGGAAATCTTGAAAGCTACGATGATTCGGCGAAGATCCTTCGCCACAGGCTGCTGGGTGATAATCAGCCGGGAGCCGATATCCATGATCTGTTCTTCCATCTGATTCAGGCGAACGTCGGCCTGCACAATCTCCTGCGCGCGGTTCGTATCCTGCTGCTGCAGGGACTGTACTGCGCCTTCCAGTGCGTCAACTACATGTTCAGCCATTTGGCGAAGCAGGCTGCGCAGCTCATCCAGACTTTTATCAAATTCCACTCTACGGATCATAAAATAGGGTATCCTCCTCGAATCTATAAGTCTTCCGGGTCTTCGAAAATTCTTGTCCCCGCTGGGAGACGCAACTTATCCGAATCTTCCGGAAATGTAATCTTCGGTGCGCGAATCTTTCGGATTCGAGAACAGCTGCTCCGTTACGGCCGCTTCGACAATGACGCCGTTCAGGAAAAAGACGGTCTTGTCAGACACTCTCGCAGCCTGATGCATGCTGTGCGTAACCATAACAATGGTGTATTGCTTGCGAAGCTCCTGGATCAATTCCTCGATCTTCTGCGTGGATACCGGGTCAAGCGCAGAGGTTGCTTCATCCATAAGCAGAATGTCGGGTTGAACAGCCAGCGCACGCGCGATACAGAGCCGCTGCTGCTGTCCGCCGGATAGGCTGAGCGCGGATTTCTTCAGAAAATCCTTCACTTCGTCCCAGAGAGCGGCCTGACGGAGACTCTGCTCCACAAGCTGATCAAGCTCCGCCTTGGCCGGCTTGCCATGAAGGCGGGGACCGTAGGCGATATTATCGTAGATCGATTTTGGAAAAGGATTCGGCTGCTGAAACACCATGCCCACCTGTTTACGCAGGCTCTCAACCTCGATGTCCTCGCCGTAAATGTCAGTGCCTCCAATGAGAACCTTGCCATCGATCACTGTTCCCGGAATCATGTCGTTCATCCGGTTAAGTGTACGCAACAGCGTGGATTTCCCGCAGCCCGAAGGCCCGATAAAGGCGGTAACGGCCTTCTCGGGAACCTGCAATTCCATATCCTTGAGCGCATGGAAGGCTTCGTAATGCAGATTCAGCTTCTCTATGTCGATGATGGTCTTCTTGTCAGTCTTCTTATCGGTAGCCAGGGTGGCATTCATGTGCGTTCTCCTTCTCAGCATCTTCGGTACAAGTATATCCCCGGTTTGTTAATGGCACTCCTGAGAAATGTTAACGCTGTGTAAAATCCCCCATCGCCAGCAGCCGACTCTTGACTTCCTGAGCGCGATCAGCGCTCTGCCGGGCCAGGCGGCAGGCTGTCTCGTCGGCCTGCTCCACCGCCTCGACGGCGGTACGGAGATTCTGGAAGAGGCTTTTAGCCGCTGTCACTTCCCCGGCTCCGCCTGCGATGTCGCCGGAAGCGGCGCCGGTCAGCTCTGCGGTGCGTCTTGCCAGACCGCCGATTCCGGCGAGAAGCGAGGAGATGCTCTCCGTCAGCCTGCGGGTGTGATGGGAGAGCGAGCGGACCTCGGAGGCCACGACCTGAAAGCCGCGGCCGTGATCGCCCGCATGGGCTGCCTCGATGGAGGCGTTGAGCGCCAGAAGCTCGCTGGTCTCGGCGATTCCGCCGATTTCACCGGTGAGAGAAGCGATTTCCGACACATGCTCCAGCAGCTTCGCGACCTGGTCACGCTGTTCCGCGATACGTTCCTCCACACGGAGATAGGAGGTGTGAACATGATCCATTTTGCCCGATCCTGTCTCAATCCACCGTTCCATATGCACGCACTCCAGCCGGGCCGTTTCCGCCGCAGACGCCGCTTCCTGAAGCGCCGATTCCATGGAGCCGACATGGGCACAGCTTCCTTCAACGGTAAGCCGGCGTTCCTCCTCGGCCCGCTCCTGCAGTCGGCCGGAGAGTCTCATCAGGTCCCGGACCGTCAGTACGCCCTTCAATCTTCCGCCGCGCTTGAGCACAATGCAGTCATAGAACTGCGATTCGCTGCGGCTTAGAGCCCGTCCAATGACCTCGGAGGGAAGCTCGTCAATCTCGGCGGTCAGGGCTTCCATATCGGCGAAATGCAAAGCAGGACGGGAGTAGAACAGCTCCGCCGCGAACCGTCCCGACAGCTTGCGGTGAAATGCGTCCCGCATCAGCAGCCCTTCGGGAGCGCCGGAAACATCGGTTACTACCAGGCAGGGGGCATCCGGATGACTTCGGAATACGGCCAGCGCTTCCAGACAGTTCAGCATCGGCCCCACTTCCGGAACCGGCAGGCAGTAGTCGGCCAGCGCAACGCCTTCCCTGGCGCTATGCGGCAGTCCGGCGCTCGCTTGAGGCATCTCATCCTTAAGGGGAGAGACCGGTTTCTTCTTCTCGTTCGTCAAGACAGAATCGGAATGATTCGACGTAGCCGGAACATGAGCCTCAGCCGGAGCCTGCGCCGCATTCGTCTTTGCGCTCGAAGGCATGTCCGCACGTTCCGATTCGACAGCAATCTTGTTCCCCTGTGCGTCAATTGTCCCGTCTTGAACCGCTTTACGCTTCTCGCGCAGCCGGTCTTCATTATGTCCGGCTTCCTGCCGCTGGCGCCAGAAAGGGTCACGATCCGCAGCAAGCTCACTCTCTTCCTTCGCTTCTCCCCGCTTCACTTCTTCTTCGCTCTTGGTCAGTACCTGCACCATAATAAATCCCTCCGATAGTCTTTCATGATGTCCTCAGCCTATAAGACAAATGTCATGGGAATATCGACTCATTGTAAAAAAAAGAACCCCGTCGCCGTTAAACGACCGGAGTTCTTTGTTTGTTCACAACCAGCTTGTAACCGACGCCCCGAATGGAGTCGATGTGGACCGAATCGGGGTCCAGCTCCAGCTTCTTGCGCAGTGAGCTGACATGCACATCCACCGTCCGCTGGCCTCCGATATAATCGAAGCCCCATACGGCGTTCATGAGATCATCCCGCGTCAGCACGACACCTGGCTTGCGGGCCAGATAGAGCAGCACCTCGAATTCCTTGGGACGCAGATTAATGCTCTGGCCTCCAAGACTGACTTCATAGCGCTCGGGGTAAATCTCAAGCTGGCCCAGGATGATGGTGGAGTCACCCGGTTTCTGTCCTTCCTGCGGCTCATCCGGCAGGCCGGATACGCGGCGGAGCACGGCGCTGACTCTGGCAAGCAGCTCGGACACGCCGAAGGGCTTGGTCATATAATCGTCGGCGCCCGATTTCAGCCCGCGCACGACATCTTCTTCGGCATTCTTGGCCGTGAGCACGATGATCGGTGTCCGGATGCCCTGTCCACGCAGCTTATCGAGAATGTCGATTCCATTCATCCCCGGAAGCATGAGATCGAGGACTATCAGATCGAACTGTTCTTTAACCGCACGGTCATATCCTGCCGTTCCGTGATCCTCGAGCACGACGTCATAGCCCTCTTGCGTCAAATTGTAAGATAGAAGCCGGGCCAGCGTCGGTTCGTCTTCGATGACAAGCAATCGTTGAGTCATACATTCCCCCGCCTTATTATTTTTGACAAGCTCATCATATCATCGGAATGTTAACCGTGTGTAAAACTTAACTTTCCTCTTCCTGAAGCAGCGGCAGCTCCAGCGTGAAGGTGCTTCCGATCCCGAGATCGCTGTCCACAGAGATCGTTCCATGATGCAGTTCCGTCAAATGCTTGACGATCGACAAGCCAAGGCCGGTGCCGCCCGAGCTTCTTGACCTTGCCTTGTCGACGCGGTAGAACCGCTCGAAGATGCGCGGCAGATCCTTGCGGGGGATGCCCATTCCTGTATCCGACACAGAAAAGACCACCGTCTCTTCCCCGTCCGCCTTCTGCTTGTTGGCCACCGTCACCCGAACACTTCCGCCGTCATGCGTATAATTGATCGCATTGGAGAGCAGATTCAGAAAGATTTGACGCAGCTTGTCCTCGTCCGCTTCGATGAACAGCTCCTTAGGAACATCCATGCTGAGGGAAATGCTCTTCTTCTCCGCCACCTTGCTGAGCGTCTCCAGCAGCGACTGGAAGAAGGATTCCAGATGAATCGGAGAGCAGTCAAGCTGCACCCGCTTGGATTCGATTTTGGACAGCTCCAGAATATCGCCGATCAGCCGGTTCAGGCGCTCGTTCTCGTCGTAAATAATCTGCAGGAACGAATTGGCCGTCTTCTCATCCTTGACCCCGCCGCCGAGCAGTGTCTCTGCGAAGCCCTTGACCGCCGCGACCGGCGTCTTCAGCTCATGGGAGACGTTGGCGACAAATTCGCTTCTCATCCGTTCGAGCCGGCGAATCTCCGTAACCTCCTGCAACAGGAAAAGCATGCCCTGATAGCTCCCCCCCTGATTCATCGGAACGCCGTCCATCCGCATCGTGCGCTCACCGGAATTGTAGAAGTTCCGTTCCTCATGGACCGGCTCTCTGTGCGAGAGCCCCTCCTCCAGGATACGGGTCACCTCGAAATGGCGCTTCAGCTCCCGGAAATTCCGCCCGACCATGTCGACCGCGCTGACATCGAGCATCCGTTCAGCCGCCTTGTTGAGAAGAACGATTCGCTCATCCTCGTTCACAAGCAGAATGCCTCCGGTCATATTGTCCAGCACACTCTGCAGCAGATTCTCGTTGTCGCGGATCGTCCGCAGCTGGGTCTGCAGGCTGTCCGCCATCAAGTTGATGGCGCTGGCGAGCTGGCCGATCTCGTCCCTGCGCCTGAGGGGCACTCTGGCGTCATAATCCAGATCGGTGATGCGCCGCGCCACTCTCGTAATCTGCTCCAGCGGCGAGGTAAGCCCGAAGGCGACCCGGTAGCTGACCAGCGCGGCTGCGACGAACAACAACACAAGCCCGCCGGCCATAATCATCCAGGCCCGGTTCAATCCCTGTTCGACGGCGTCAAGCGCCATCGACAGCCGAATATAGCCCTTGAAAGTGCCGTTCTCCGCAGCTACCTTCTTGGCGACATAGAGCATGTTCTGGCCGATCGTATCACTGTGGCGGATGGCCCGCCCGATGCCATCCTTGGCGGCCTGGATTTCCTCTTCCCGGCCGAGATGGTTGTCCATCAGCTTGGGGTCCTTCTCGGAATCGCCGAGAACGGTGCCGTCCTCCCGGATGAAAGTTACGCGGGATTGCGTCAGCCGGCCGATTCTTTGTGCCTGGGCGGTATAATACGCCAGCGCCTCAGAACTGTCCATGTCCCGGAATTCCATGGTCCCGGTAAGGAGATCGATCTCCCGGGACATGTTGTCCTCCAGCGCCCCGACATGGGAATCTTTGAACAAATACGCCATAGTAAGGCCCGCCCCTACAATGGAAATACCGATCAAAATCATTAAAATCAAGGTAAGTCGGACCCGAAACGGTTTCATGGTCTCCTGCCTCTCTCCCTCTTGCTTCAGCTCTTTCTTCCGTCTTCTATGGTAGCCGGAATCCGGAGAGAACGCCAGCAGTCATTTCTGGAACCGTTAGGACTGAGCCTGGGACGCATTCCCTTCCGTGTCTCACCCATCTGCCCCGAGCCCCGGCACCCGTCACCCAGCCAAAGCTGATAGACCAGCATGACGGATCGCGGTCGCAAATCGGGCAAGCAGCTGAACAAGGACCGGGCATCAGATGCCCGGTCCTGCCGTACCGCTTGGATTACTTGAACCTTGTGAACCTCTCGAATTCCTTGAACTTCTTGAACTTCTCGGATAACTTGAATTCCTTGAGTTGCTTAAATCAATTTACTTATATCCCTTATCACTTGAATTACTCATATCGCTTAAATATTACTTAAACACCGGCTCGCGCAATCCGGCAAGCTTCTCGGCCGAATTCTTCTCAACATCCGCATGCAGGCTGCCGCCGTGCGAATCCATCGTAACGATTGCCGCAAAGCCCTCGACCTGCAAATGCCACATCGCTTCCGGAACGCCGAACTCCATGAAGTCTGCGCCGTTCACGTTCTTGATGCATTCGGCGTAATACTGCGCCGCTCCTCCGATCGCATTCAGGTAGACGGCGCCTTGTTCGCCCAGCGCCTGAAGCGTCTTCGCTCCCATGCCGCCCTTGCCGATGACGGCCCGGATGCCGAATTTACGGATAATGTCGGCCTGGTACGGCTCCTCGCGGATGCTCGTCGTCGGTCCCGCCGCCTTCACATGCCAGCCTTCCTCATCGTGCAGCATGACGGGGCCGCAGTGGTAGATAACGCCCCCGGCGAGGCCCACCGGAGAGTCATGATCGATGAGATGCTTATGCAGCGCATCGCGCCCGGTATGCATCTCACCCGAGAGGATGACGACATCCCCGACACGAAGGGACCGGATGTCCTCTTCGCTGATCGGCGTCGTCAGCCGGACCTCGCGCGAGGCGGGAGCAGCCGGAGCAGCTTCCGGTGCTGACTCCAGAGCAGCTCCAGCCGTCGATCCTTCCGCCTCGACGGATATGCCGGTTCCGCGTTCATACAGCCACTCGCGGATTTCGCCGGTCCCGGCGTCGAGCAGCACCCCCTGGCGCCGGAAGGCCCAGCAGTTATACGCTACGGAGACGAAGAAGCTGGCCGGCAGCCGGTTCATCGCGCCAACCTTGCAGCCCAGCAGCGTGACCTCGCCGCCGAAGCCCATCGTGCCGATGCCGAGCTCATTGGCATGCTCCAGTATGTAGTCCTCCAGCGCGGCCAGCTCCGGCACCGGGTTCGTGTCGTCCGTCTTCCGGAACAGCTGCTTCTTCGCAAGCTCGTAGCCGGAGGCCCGGTCGCCGCCGATGCCTACACCGATGAAACCGGCGCTGCAGCCCTGCCCCTGAGCCTGATACACGGCATGCAGAATACACTTGCGGATGCCGTCAAGATCTCGTCCGGCCTTGCCCAGACCTTCGAGCTCGGCTGGAAGACTGTACTGGATGTTCTTGTTCTCGCAGCCGCCACCCTTCAGAATCAGGCGGACATCGATTTGATCTTCTTCCCACTGCTCAAAATGGATAACAGGAGTGCCTCCGCCCAGATTGTCGCCGCTGTTCGCCCCGGTCAGCGAATCGACGGAATTCGGCCGCAGCTTGCCTTCCTTCGTCGCTCTCTGGACGGCGGCTTCGATATCCCGTTTGATCGCCAGCTGATTGACGCCCACCGGCGTATGAATGATAAAAGTGGGCATGCCGGTGTCCTGGCAGATCGGCGAAACTTCCGTCTCTGCCATACCGATATTTTGCGCGATGGTCGCGAGCGCAAGGCCCGAGCGCGAGGCCCGGTCTTCCCGGCTGCGTCCCTCGGCGATCGCATGGCGCACATCACCCGGCAGGTTGGTGGATGTTTCAACAATCAGTTCGTACAGGCTGTCTTCAAACCGCCGCATTGCATCATACTCCTCTCCGTCGTCCCGGTAATCATATGGATATTGTCAGATTCCATTCTGCATCTATCATATCATATCGGAACGGCGGTGAAAGGGATTGCTTCAAACATAAGGTTTGATCAAACCAGCTCTTCCGCCAGGATATCCCAGTCCTTGAACACCGGCTGCAGACCGCTCCGGTACAGCATCTCCCGGATCTCCGGCACGTTCCGCTCGTCGGAAATTTCGAACTGCGGCGTGCCTCCGCCGCCTGTATGGCCGCCCACCTCCGTCGTTACTCCCGCCGAAATTTTAGTGATGCCCAGATGCACCATCCGGTCCCGCAGCGCCGCAGGTTCGCGGGTCGACAGCGTAAGGCCCGAACGGGGCAGAAACAGCCGATAGGCAAGGATAATCTGCACAAGCGCCCGGTCGGTTACATCCGATTCCGGGCTGAAGCTGCCCAGGTAAGGCCGAAACCGGGGTGGCGCAATGCTGATCTCGGTTCCCGGGTAGCGGTCCTGGAGATACCGCGCATGCATGGCCGTCACGAATGCTTCTCGGCGCCAGTCGGAGAGACCGAGCAGCGCGCCGATGGTCACGGAGCGGAAACCGGCCTGGCAGCCGCGCTCCGGCGCGTCCAGCCGGGCCCTGAAGTTCCGCTTCGGCCCTTTGACATGCAGGCGGGCATAGGTCTCCCGGTCGTATACCTCCTGGAACAGGGTAAGCCCGTCAACTCCGCATGCCGCAAGCTCCCGGTATTCCTCAAGCGACAGCGGATTAACCTCAATGCTTACGGACGAGAAATGCCTGCGGAGAACCCCCGCGCATTCCTTCACATAGCTGACGGGCGAATCCTTCCGGGATTCCCCTGTCAGCAGGAGAATATGGCGAAGCCCCGTCGCGGCAATCGCTGACGCCTCGCGCTCAACCTCCTCCATCGTCAGCTTCTTCCGCGCAAAATCATGCTCGGCGCTGAAGCTGCAGTAGGTGCATTGGTTGACACAGTAATCCGCCACGTACATCGGCGTGAACAGCTGGACCGCATAGCCGAAATGCGCCCGGGTGATCCGGTTCGCCTTCTGGGCCATCTCCTCCAGATAGGGGCCGGCTGCCGGAGACAGTAAGGCAAGCAGATCCTCCGGCTCCAGCTTCTCACGGGACAACGCCCGTTCCACATCCTTGCTGCCATATTGCGCGAACTTGTCGGCAAACGGCATATTTTCCAGCTTCAAAAGGGTATCATAAAAGCTCATATTCAATCCCTCCTACACGCTCAGGAAGCCGGTCAGCGGTGAGGAAGCCTCTGCGGTATTCTGAACCGCTCCAAGACCCGCCAGATAGGCCTGCCGTCCGGCAGCAACGGCGCCGCGGAACGCTTCGGCCATCAGAAGCGGATCGCGGGCGGTGGCGATCGCCGTGTTGAGCAGCACGGCGGCGGCGCCCATCTCCATCGCTTCGGCCGCCTCGGACGGGCGGCCGATACCGGCATCCACAATGACCGGCAGTCCGGCCTCTTCGATCAGGATGCCGACCAGTTCCTTCGTCTTGAGCCCCCGGTTGCTGCCGATGGGAGCGCCCAGCGGCATGACCGCCGCAGCGCCGACATCCCGCAGCCGCAGCGCCGCCGACAGATCGGGGCTCATATAGGGCAGAACGACGAAGCCTTCCGCCGCCAGAATTTCCGTAGCCTTGATCGTCTCCAGATTATCAGGCAGGAGATATTTCTGATCGTTGATCACTTCGATCTTCACCCAATTCCCCATCCCCGCGGCTCTTGCCAGCCGCGCGATCCGCACCGCCTCCTCCGCAGTCCGCGCTCCGGACGTGTTCGGAAGCAGTGTCATATGTGGAGGAATATGCGTAAGAATGTTTTCCTCCCGGGAAGCGGGATCGACCCTCCGGAGAGCTACAGTGATAACCTCCGACCCGGAGGCTTCCACCACCTCCGGAATCAGCGTGTTGCGGCTGTATTTGCCTGTACCGATGAACAGGCGGCTGCTCAGGCTTTTGCCGCCGATATGAAAGAGATCCTGAATCATTGAATAATTCCTCCTTGATTCGCAATTGGATTACCTAGCATACGCTTCATGTCGATGACTACCCGAAATAACGATGATACAGCGATCTCGCCTCCACAGGATCGTCGGTTCCGTGAACCAGCACGCGGCCGTCCGGAAACACCGCCAACCGGTGCCGCTCCACAGTAAAAGACAGCATATACGGATTCCGTTCCACCCTTCCGTAGGGAGCCAGCCGTCTTCCCCACTCCTCCAAATCCAGCTTGAGCGGCGCCGGCGGAGAAATCTGCACCGTATCCCGGCCGCACAGGACGGCTGTCCTGGAATGCGAGGCTGCGGACAGATACGGGTAGGTACGCTTCTCCCCGCATGACGGACAATCGGCGCGCTTCAGCTTGTCCGTGCGGACGGACGAGTGACGGTTGGTCCACAGGTCGAAGGAGACCAGCGTGCCCCGCAGCGCTTCCGTACGGCCTGACAGCCATTTCAGCGCCTCTGCAGTCTGATAGGCGGCGGTCATCTGTACAGCGGGTCCGATAATGCCTGCCGTGTCGCAGGTATCCATGCCTCCGGGTATTCCGTCCATCAGGCAGTGCAGACAGGCACTCTGTCCGGGAACGATGGTCATCGACAGGCCATAGCTGCCGGTGCAGGCCCCGTATATCCAGGGGATATCCATTTTCGCGGTTATGTCGTTCAGGATCATCCGAACCTCAAAATTGTCTGAGGCATCCAGAACCAGATCAACGCCGTTCATATACAGGGCGATATCGCCCGCGGTAATATCGGCGACGATGCCCCCCACTTCAACCGCCGAATTGACGCTTCGCAGCCTTCGCGCGGCGGCTACCGCCTTCGGCATACGCCCGGCGGCATCCGCTTCGTCGTATAGATTTTGCCGCTGGAGATTGCTCCACTCCACATAATCGCGGTCAACGAGCGTAACACGCCCTACCCC
Organism: Paenibacillus sinensis; assembly: GCF_019904155.1. Taxonomy (GTDB): domain Bacteria; phylum Bacillota; class Bacilli; order Paenibacillales; family Paenibacillaceae; genus Paenibacillus_AQ; species Paenibacillus_AQ sinensis. The sequence goes on along the minus strand of NZ_JAHCMB010000026.1, from coordinate 38,967 downwards.
TGAGCGGACCATCGTCTCCGCGCAGGCCGAGCCAAGGGCACCCGCTCCAACGATAAGCACCTTCTTCTGCGCCAGTCTGCGCTGGCCTTCGGCGCCGATTCCATAGAAGCGTTCCTGCCTGCTGTAACGGCTTGCCTCTTCAGGTTTCATGCTCATGGTCAGCCTCCCCCCACAAAATGCACCAGCTCGATCCGGTCGCCGTCAGCCAACATGATATTGTCATATTCCTCCCGGCTGACAATCTCTCCGTTCAATTCCACAACCAGTCTCCGATCCTTCCATTCCGGAAGCCGGAGAAGCCCGGCGAGCGTCCCGCTTTCCTCCTGGAGCAAGGTTTTCTCTCCGTTAATGACCACCTTCAACACCCCCACCTCCTTCCGCAATTTCCTTAAATGCGAATGCGGCTTCTGCCGCCTCGCGGTAAGCTCTCGCCGCCGATGCCGGATCTTCCGCACCGCAAATTCCGGACAGAACCGCGAATCCGGCTGCTCCTGTACGCAGCACTTCTCGGGCCTGCTCCGGACTTATACCGCCGATGGCGATAACCGGAACCGGGCAGGCCCGTACGGCTGCCTGCAATCCGCCAATCCCTCTTGCCGGAAGGCCGGGCTTGCTCGCCGTTGCATAGACATGACCGTACAGGCAGAAGTCCGCTCCTTCCTTGGCCGCTGCAGCCGCCTCCTCCGGTGAATGGACGGAGCAGCCCAGGCGGACGCCGGGAGCAAGACGCCGCGCAGCGGTGACAGACAGGCTGTGTCCGGCAAGCTGAACACCTCCCGCCCCGCAGGCCAAGCCGACATCCAACCGATCGTTCACGATCACTTTGTCAAGCGGAACGCCTTGCTCTGACATCTCCTCTACCAGCCGAAGCAGCTCCTTCGCGGTGCGCCTTTTTTCCCGCAAATGAATGAAATCCACGAAAGGATGTGCCTCGGCAGCAATCGCAAGAAGAGATTCGAGGCTCATGTCTCCTTGTGATACGAGATGGATCTCGGGATGCATGGATAATGCTCCTTTCTCCCGACACGGTGCGCCGCTTCTCATTCCCGGATGCAAAAGCAAAAAACCGCCCTCCCGAAGGAAGGCGGCGGAAATCGCGTTAACTGAACCAAAATAGGCTGATTAAACGTCCATTCGCTCTCACTTCCCTACGCTGGTATAAACCAGATCAGGTTCGAAGGGTCCGAACTTAAGCGTTCGTCTCAGCCTTGCGGCGCCCCCAGTGTCTACGACTATTTGATTGAGTGACCACAGGTAGTGTAGCATATATTCCCATTAAATCCTATCCCTTTTGTTACAAAAAAGACGGCACCGCCAGGATTACCTGCGTTAGATCAGCCGCCTACGATTTCACCGCCGTTGACATGCATCACCTGGCCGCTGACATACGACGAATCGTCGGAAGCGAGGTACACATAGGCGGGAGCCAGCTCCTCCGGCTGACCTGGACGCTGCATCGGCTGGGAAGCGCCGAACTCGCTGACCTTCTTCTCGTCGAACGTGGACGGAATGAGCGGCGTCCAGATCGGCCCCGGCGCCACCGCATTGACTCGAATACCCTTGCTTACAAGGTTCATGGCCAGGGAGCGGGTGAACGCCAGAATGGCGCCTTTTGTTGCAGAATAGTCCAGCAGCTGAGGGTTGCCCCGATAAGCCGTTATCGAAGTCGTATTTACAATGGTTGAGCCTTGTCCCAAATGGGGCATCGCCGCTTTCGTCAAATAGAACATCGAGAATATATTGGTACGGAATGTCCGTTCGAGCTGCTCGTTCGTAATATTCTCGATCATCTCCTGCGGATGCTGCTCCGCCGCATTGTTGATCAGAATGTCCAGCTTGCCGAGTCCTTCCACCGTCTTGTTGATAAGGTCCTGGCAAAAGGCTTCAACACCGATGTCGCCGGACACGAGGACGCACTTGCGTCCTTCCTGTTCGACCTGGCGCTTCGTCTCCTCCGCGTCGGTATGTTCATTCAGATAAGAGATCACCACATCGGCGCCTTCTTTGGCAAAAGCTACCGCCACTGCGCGGCCGATCCCGCTGTCTCCTCCTGTAATGAGAGCCGCCTTGCCCAGCAGCTTGCCCGCCGCTTTGTAGTCTTTAGGCTCATACTGGGGACGCGGCGTCATCACCGACTCTAAGCCAGGCTGGCGATCCTGATGCTGGGGAGGCAGGGTCTTCAAGTTCTGGGTATTACTCTCGGGCATATCTCATTCTCCTCTCATAAGTTGTCTGGCAGGCCCGTACTTTCTTTAGGATGGCTGGATTCATATCTATTATTCCGGTTGTTCCAGCCTTACGCTAATTAACTTAACCAATCGGGTGAGGCTCAATCAGCGAAAAAAAAGCTGTGCCGGAGTCATCGAAATGACCGCAGCACAGCTTCATCGTACACAGACAGAACAAAGGAACAGCTCTTTAAGCGATTCTAATAAACGATTCTTTAAATGATCTCGTTAAACACCATGAAGAACAGCATCACAAGCAGCAATACCGCCAGCAGGGCGCTGAGCGTCCGGATTTTGCCGGTTTCGCTTGCGACATCGCGGTTCTCTTTCATACCGTTTGCAGCCAGGCGAAGAGGTTTGCCCATAATGCCGGCAAGTGCGAACATGGCAAGCAGGAGCAGCGTAACGACGATCATCCAGGGCACCGAGAGGTCATCTTTCTTGGTCATCATGTAGCCGCCGGTCAGCAACTGGATGACAAGCCCGTATTGGGCAAACCGGTTGAAGCCGCCGATCGCGCTGAGCGTGCCTTCCTTGGCCGCAGGCGACAGCTTCTCCGTCCGGCTAAGGACGAAAGGCAGCACCAGATAGAAGCCGAGCGCCACCGTACCGATCATATGTAGAAACATTAGCACATGCCAGTCCATAACACGATCCTCCCAACATTACTATGATTTATGTTACATCTAACGATATTATAGCAAATCGACTATCAATCCAAAAGAAAAACCCCGCCTTATCGTCCATAAAGCGGGGTTGTTCGTTCATATATTTGTCAATAACGGAGCGATCGTCCCGTTACACATGGTCAAAGCCGTTACAAGTTGTGCTGGCTCCGCCTGATTGCGGACCTACATATGCTTGATGACTTCGTCAGCAAATTCCGAACATTTAAGCTCGGTTGCGCCTTCCATCAAACGTGCAAAATCGTACGTAACCGTCTTGTTGTTGATCGCCGTTCCCATGCCTTTGTAGATCAGATCGGCGGCTTCCTGCCAGCCCAGATGCTCCAGCATCATAACGCCGGACAGTACGACCGAACCCGGATTCACAACGTCCTTGTCTGCGTATTTCGGCGCAGTACCGTGAGTCGCTTCAAAGATGGCATGTCCGGTCACATAGTTGATGTTCGCGCCGGGCGCGATGCCGATTCCGCCGATTTGCGCTGCCAGTGCGTCGGACAGGTAGTCGCCGTTCAGGTTCAGCGTGGCGATTACGTCAAAGTCCGTCGGCCGCGTCAGCACCTGCTGCAGCGCGATGTCCGCAATGGCGTCCTTGATGATGATTTTGCCTTCCTGCTCGGCAGCTTTCTGGGCTGCGTTGGCCGCGTCGGTGCCTTCGGCTTCCTTGATCTTGTCGTACTGGTTCCATGTGAACACCTTGTCGCCGAATTCCTGCTCGGCCACTTCATAGCCCCAGTTCTTGAACGCGCCTTCCGTGAACTTCATGATGTTGCCTTTATGCACCAGCGTAACGCTCTTGCGGTCATGCTTGACCGCATATTCGACGGCTGCCCGAACCAGACGCTTGGAGCCTTCCGAGGATACCGGCTTGATGCCGATGCCCGATGTCTCCGGGAAGCGGATCTTGCTCACACCCATTTCATTCTGCAAAAATTCGATAACCTTCTTGACCTGCTCCGAACCTTCCTGGTATTCGATACCGGCGTAGATATCTTCCGTATTCTCGCGGAAAATAACCATGTCGACCAGCTCCGGATGCTTGACCGGAGAAGGCACGCCGTCGAAATAGCGGACGGGACGCAGGCAGACATACAGATCCAGCTCCTGCCGCAGAGCCACGTTCAGGGAACGGATGCCTCCGCCGATCGGAGTTGTGAGAGGTCCCTTGATCGCTACAATATATTCGCGAATCGCTTCGAGCGTATCATTGGGCAGCCATTCTCCATATGTATTGAACGCCTTCTCTCCGGCGAACACCTCGTACCAGGCAATGCTCTTCTTGCCGCCGTATGCCTTCTCTACCGCAGCGTCAAGCACGCGTTTGGAAGCTTTCCAGATATCCCGGCCCGTTCCGTCACCTTCAATGAATGGAATGATCGGATGGTCCGGAACCTGAAGTTTGCCTCCGTCAATGATAATTTGCTCGCCTTCCGTTGGCAGTTCGAATTTTTCCAGCTTCAACATGAATGTGTACTCCTCCTTATAAGTGGGTATGCAGCATACGCTTCTTTCACCAGGGCAAGGCTGCCAGCCAGCTCCGGGAAAGAAGCGTACACCTGTCAATAAACGCTGCCGCGTAAGTCTGACATTCTCCTATCTCTCATCGACCGGAACGTATTTCTGTTCCACCAGTCCCGTGTATTCCGCACGCGGGCGGATAATCCGGTTATCCTCATACTGCTCAAGAATATGCGCGGTCCATCCCGATACCCGGCTGATAGCGAAGATTGGAGTGAACAGCTCACGCTCTATGCCTAATTGAGTATACACGGAGGCGGAATAAAAATCGACATTCGGCCGCAGGCCTTTCTGCCCGGTAACCAATTCCTCGACCTTAACCGACATGTCGAACAGGCGCGTATCGCCTTTCATAATGCCGAGCTCGCGGGACATTTTCATGAGATGCTTGGCGCGCGGATCGCCATTCTTGTAGACGCGGTGTCCGAAGCCCATGACCTTCTCCCGGCGCTCCAGCTTGGTGCGGATATAGGGCTCGACATTCGACAGACTGCCGATCTCCTCCAGCATCTTCATGACCGCCTCATTAGCGCCGCCGTGCAGCGGTCCCTTCAGAGCGCCGACAGCAGACGTAACGCCGGAGTAAATATCGGACAGCGTGGCGACCGTTACTCTGCCGGCGAAGGTCGAGGCGTTAAGCTCGTGATCGGCATGCAGCACAAGCGCCGTATCCAGCGCTTTGACGGACACCATGTCGGGCTGTTGGCCCCGAAGCATATACAGGAAGTTCTCCGCGATGGAGACGCCCTTAAGCGGAGCTACCGGCTCCAGTCCTTTGCGGATGCGTGCAAGAGCAGCGACGATCGTCGGAATCTGTGCCTGCAGCATGACGGCTTTGATCTCATTGGATTCACGGCTCATGTCATCGGCGGCTTCGTCGTACAGAGCCAGGCTCGAAACAGCCGAACGCAGTGCCGCCATCGTATTCGTATCTTTCGGATACAGCTTCATCTGGGCAATGAGCGGCTCCGGAATTGCGGCAAAATCGCTGAGATCCCGTTTCAGCTTATCCAGCTCGGCCGTAGTAGGCAGCGAACCGAACCAGAGCAGAAAGACAGTCTCTTCGAAGCTTGCATGTTCCGCAAGATCGTCAATATCGTAGCCGCGGTACGTTAGTATGCCGTCCACGATCGAGCTGATGGATGAAGTAGTGGCAACGATGCCTTCCAGTCCTTTGGTAACTGTCATTGTCTCAATCTCTCCTTTGGCCAACCGGATAATCGGAATATCGATTCATGTAAACATTTACAATTTGAAGTATTTTGACCCAGTGCTGTACAGTCCTAAAGTTTAACCCTCTATTTATCATACTTGAAATTGTCGGTTACGTGAACTATGTGGAAGCTTTATGACGCATCAAATGATTTTATCGGAGAGATAGAAAAATACTTCTTTCCCGGGCGTTTCAAGTAAACGTTCTCAGTTTAGTGCTACGGAAAATGGGCTGTTTTTCGGGTACAGAGAATATACATGAAGAGAAGAAGACAGGCTTCGCCGCCGTACGAAAGGAGGAACCGCATGGACCGGCTCACGCTGAAACGGGTGCTTCGCGCTCTATGGGTCCTGCTCACTATTCTGCTCATTCTGTTGAGCCTCTATGTGCTGCTCCCGCTGCTCTACCCGCTTCTTCTGGCCTGGCTACTCGCCTGCAGCATACGGCCGCTCGTGGCGCGGCTTAAGCGGCTTCATGTGCCCCCATGGCTTGCTGTCATTTTATCGCTGGCGCTCTATCTGGGCTCGGCCGGGCTCGTTCTGACCGCCCTCATCACAAGGCTCGTCAAAGAGCTTGCCAGCCTCGCCCAGACCTTCAATGAGCAAGCGCCGCAGTGGCGGGAGATGCTGATGGCCTGGACGCGAAGCGCCAGACTGCAGAATATCATCAATCAGATCAACCAGTTCTACGCCAGCAACCCGAGCCCTCACTCCCCCTTGGGAGGACCGATCAGCAAGACGGGCGAAACGATCGGAATTGCCTTCACCCGGCTGATCACCGGGATCTTCAATTTCATCCTCGGATTGATCGCCCAGCTGCCTTCTCTCGGCACTGTGCTGGTTGTCGTCGTGCTTGCCTCTTTCTTCCTTGCAACGGGCTGGGAACGAAGAAACAGGGCGCTGGCGGCACTGTTGCCGGAGAGCTTTCGAAGCATGGCTTTCGAGATATGGAATGATCTGCGCAGCGCCCTGTTCGGCTATATCATGGCCCAGTTCTTCCTGGTCACGGTCACCGGCGCCATCGTGATTGCCGGACTGGCACTCCTGGGTGTGGAATCGGCCTTTGTGCTGGGCCTCATGATCGGCGTTGTCGATCTGCTTCCCTACCTCGGCGTCGGCGTCGTCATGATCCCCTGGGCGGCCGTCTCGTTCATGACCGGGGACACGCCGCTGGCAGCCGGCCTTGGGGTTCTGTATGTCGTCGTTGTCATTACGCGCCAGGTGCTGGAGCCGAAGGTGCTGGCCAGCAGCATCGGCCTCGATCCGCTTGCCATGCTGATCGGCATGTTCGCCGGACTCAGGCTGTTCGGCGCCGCAGGCCTGATCCTCGGCCCTGTCCTGCTCGTCATACTGGGCGCTTTCCGGCGGGCAGGCGTCTTTCGGGGAATTCAATCCTACATTCTCAGCGGCAGACTGCATTAGGGAACCCGACTGGATGGTCTCTGACACATTAAAAAGAGCGGATTGCCCAGCTTACAGCGGGCTCCGCTCTTTTTAATGCCAACAGGTTGAAGGTCCTGCCGTTACTATCTTCTGTAAAACGTAAAGGTTCCGTTCTTCATCCTCTTCTCCAGCCACTTCAGCAGCAGCCCCCGGTATATGGTGCGAGTCAAAGGGAAGACCAGCGTGAAGCCGACGATATCCGTGATAAACCCCGGAATGATGAGCAATAATCCGCCAAAGAACACACAGAGTCCGTCCAGCATCGTCCTTCCGGGAACAAGACCTTCCTGCATCTGCTGCTTGCTGTCCTGCAGTACCTTGCTTCCCTCAAAACGCATCATCAGAAGCCCGATCAACGAAGTGGAGACAAGCAGCAGCAGCGTCTTGGGCGCTCCCAGCCAGGAAGAGACGAGAATGAAGCCGAACAGCTCGAATGCCGGAATGATAAACAGTGCGGCCCAGAGCCAGCTTTTCTTAATCATAGCGACCTCCGTTCCCGCCCCAGCGCAGCCAGAATGGCGTTATATGCATCCGGAAGCGTGCGGTCCAGCCGAACCGGCCTCATCTCCCGGCTGACCCAGGCATGAGCGGTTGAGCCGGTTACCAGCAGCTCGCCATCAGGGGCTTCACGGAAGCCCGATTCCGGGCATCCTATCCCGGGCCGCTCCTCCGCCGCCCGCCGGATCTCATAGGCGTAGGCGATACGAAGCGGAGTGAATGCCGTCATCCGTGTGTACACAGCAACCAGATCATCGTATCTGGCAGACCTTTTGTAGTTCAGCTCCGCCGACAGAACGGGAAGCAGTACGCCCTGGCTTTCCAGACCGGCATAGGTGAAGCCCAGCTCCCGGAGCATCTCGGTCCGCCCGATCTCGAACCAGTTCAGGTAGTTGGAGTGGTAGACCACGCCCATTTGATCACTCTCTTGGTAGCGGACCCGGAACAGGGCGGCATGCCAGGGGCCGGGAAAAAGATCTTGAGAATTCATGCGTGACAACCTCTCTTCTTGAATTGACATATACCGCAACGGCGCATCCTCGCTTGGAAGGCTGGCAGCTAGATGCCTGCCTCCTGCGCTGCGGGGAGTCGCCTGCGCGAACCCCGGGCCACATAGAAGAGCAGCAGCGCACCCGCTGCGGAGCTGATCATGCAGGCGATATTCATCGTCTGCACACCGCCTTGATTCAGGAGCACCCCGTTGATCAGATTCCCGAGAATACCGGAAAATCCGGAAAATACCATATTGAAAACGCTTTGTCCCGTCGCCTGCATATCGGCTGAAGTGATCCGGGACACGTATTCTACGGCTGAAATGTAGAAGAATCCGAACGACAGGCCATGCAGCGCCTGAACAGCGATCATGACTTCAGGATACGGGAAGATCACCTGGATTGTCCAGCGTAGCACATAGATCAGGGCCGCAAGCAGCAGCGTTCTCTCCGTTCCCCACCTGCCGATCACGCGGGAAGCTGCGAACATGGACGGGACATTGGTGATCGAAGCCAGCAGCAGTGCAATGCCCGCATGATCGGTACTCCCTCCCACTGATTTAAAGGCCAGCACAAAGTAAGTTCCGAACGCGGTCATCGTCTGATTGACGAGAAAGCTGCCGCCCAGGAAAGCCAGAAAAATCCGGTTCGACACGAGCTGTCTTACGCCTTGCGCGAATGAATGGGCCATCATATGATTCTCTCCGGCATCCTTCGGCAGGCTCAGCGCCACGGTGACGGCGAGCAGATTGAAGAGCAGGAAGGGCGCCCAAAGGGTCGATACGGACAGACTCGACACATACAGACCGCCTGCATAGCTTCCCGTTGCCGCGCCAAAGCTCATCATCAGCCGGATGCTGCCGTAGGTGGAGCCGGCTTCTCTCACCGCCGCAATGGCGTAGGAATCGGCGATAGGCGCCTGGGTGGAGGAGAAGATGGTGGAGACCATATACACCGCAAGCAGAACGATGAACATATCCGACCGGTAAAAAACAGCCAGCAATCCCGGCACGGCGACGCTCAGAATCAGAACGAGCCGGGTCTGCCTGTACCGGTCGGCAATTACTCCCCAGCCCGGCTGGATCACAATGGCGACCAGAGTCCCCACCGCCATCAGCACGCCGACCTGGCTGGCGTTTAAGCCGTTCTCAGCCAGAAGCAGAGTCAGATAAGGTCCGAATATGCCGCCCGCCAGTCCCAGGAACAGGTAAAACACGCGCAGCTTCAGCAATTTTGTCATGTCAATCGGCTAATCCTCTCCGTCTATTTTCACATATTGCCCAAGCCTTTGCCGCTCTAGCCGCATTAACTGTCTTATCCTCGAAGAAGGAGACGGCGAACCGATGACAAGAACGATGAACTCTTCGAACAAGCGCAGCTCCACCCGGCCCCGTCTGGACGGCAAGTCTTATCTGCAGTTGGCCAAAAAGGAAGGCTTCGGCTGGGTTTCAGGCAACTGGGTCGGTTATGCCCTGTCCGGGTCAAATGGGGTTTACCGGCAAATCTCGGGCGAATGGACCGTTCCCTTCGTAATGCGGACCCCCCGCTCCGCTTATTCCTCCGCATGGATCGGCATCGACGGATTTCATAACGGCAGCCTGATCCAGACCGGAACAGGGCATGAATGTGTGGAGGGTGTCGTCCGCTATTATGCTTGGTGGGAAATTCTCCCTGTGGAGGAGACCGTAATTCACAAGCCTGTCCATCCGGGCGACCGGATGCGCGCCGTGATCGTGATGCTGTACAGAGGCAAATGGTTCATCTCACTGAGCAATCTCACAAGAGGCTGGACCTTCCGTACCGTACAGCCATACAACGGCCCCCGGAATTCGGCTGAGTGGATCGTTGAAGCACCGCAAGTCGAGGGAAGAACAACACGATTGGCCTGGTTCTCTTCCATACCATTCCGCAACTGCCAGGTTAACGGCAGGAATCCCCGACTGTCACCCTCCGATGGCGGTATCCTGACTCAGGATCGCAAAATTGTGGCGATTCCCTCCTGTCCTTCTCCATCAGGAGATGCGTTTCTTGTGAAGCGGAAGCTGTGGACAGGCTCCTTCCTCGGGTAAGCTCAGACCGACTTCCCATATGCCATTCCTTGAATCATTTTGCTCCCGACTTCACACAAAAAGCAATGGCAGGAGCTGCCATTGCTTTTTGGGTTACAAGCTATCATAAATTGCCTGAAAAGCAGGTTCGGAATTTCAGACTATTCCGTAATTTGCTCAACCTTCACCAGGTTAGTGGAACCCGAATGTCCGAACGGAATACCTGCTGTGATAACAGCCAGGTCGCCGGCTTTTACGAGTCCGGAAGCCTTGCCGCCCTTAACAGCTACCTGAAGGAGCTCATCAGTCGAGTTGGCAGGCTCGCCATATACCGGGAACACGCCCCATACCAGCGCCAGCTGACGCATCGTTCTCTCTTGTGGAGTAACGGCGATAATCGGGGACTTCGGACGGTACTTGGATACGACGCGAGCCGTATGTCCGCTTACTGTGGAAGTCAGGATGGCAGCGGCGTTCAAGTCCAGCGCGGAGATCGCTACGGATTGGCTGATCGCTTCCGTAACGGCCGTTTCCTGGGCAATCTGCTGCTTCAGGAAGATTTCGCGATGATCCAGAGCGGATTCCGCTTTCTCGGCGATGCGGGACATCGTCAGTACGGATTCTACCGGATATTTACCAGCAGCCGTCTCACCGGACAGCATGATAGCGTCGGTTCCGTCGAAGATCGCGTTAGCCACGTCACTTGCTTCGGCGCGGGTTGGACGCGGGTTGCGCTGCATGGAGTCCAGCATCTGGGTAGCTGTGATAACCGGCTTGCCGGCGATGTTGCACTTCTTGATCATGAGCTTCTGAGCCAGCGGCACATCTTCCGCCGGAATTTCCACGCCAAGGTCGCCGCGGGCAACCATCAGGCCGTCGGATACAGCAAGAATTTCATCAAGGTTGTCGACACCTTGCTGATTTTCAATTTTGGAGATGATTTGGATGTGGCCAGCGCCACGGCTCTCGAGAAGATCGCGAATTTCCAGAACGTCGCTGGCTTTGCGAACGAAGGAAGCGGCGATAAAATCGATGTCCTGTTCAATCCCGAAAATGATATCGTTGGTGTCCTTTTCCGTAATGCCCGGCAAGGAAATGGCAACTCCAGGCACGTTAACGCCCTTCTTGCTCTTGATCGTTCCGCCGTTGACAATGCGGGTCTTGATTTCAGTGCCTTGAATGTCGACAACTGTCAGCCCGATCAGGCCGTCGTCGATCAGGATCGTGGAGCCTACCGAAACGTCGCTTGGAAGATCCGAATAAGTAACGGAGATACGGTTCTTGTCGCCAAGAATTTCTTCCGTCGTCAATGTCAGATATTCGTCCTGCACCAGTTCAATCGGTTCCACTTCCAGCTTGCCAGTGCGAATCTCTGGTCCCTTGGTATCGAGCAGGATGGCAACAGTCTTGTTCAGTTCTTTCGATGCCGAACGGATCGTCTTGATGCGCGCTCCATGCTCTTCGAAATCACCGTGGGAGAAGTTCAGGCGAGCAACATTCATTCCAGCCAGAATCAATTTCTTGATGTTCTCCAACGATTCACTTGCAGGACCAATCGTACATACAATTTTACTTTTCCGCATTAGGTTTTCCTCCGTTTTTTTGTTTCTCTCTGTCTCACTTTTTCCAACTACAAAATCTACTACAAAGTTGCCTGTTTGAATAGGAACTATGTCATATGCAGTATAGACTGCGCCCTTATGAATATTACTGCAAGCGCCGGACAAAATCAATGACCTTACGGCTTTTTTTGGCAAGATGCCTGCGAAAGAACGCCCTGCCATTAAAAAATTCAAGGCGAAATCTCTGGATATAATTTCTGTAATCTCTTAAGTTTATTGAACCGTGACCACCTATGATGGCAGCAGTCCTGACAACCCGCTTCCACACGCTCCACAGGAAAAGACCCCGAACCGGTTCGGGGTCTTCTGGTATTATTGGTGTCAGTATGACGGGCATGCCCTCTTGGGCAGGGTTATTCCGGACTGAGCGCCGGCTCCTCCGTAAATGTCTCCTCGGGCAGCTGAGTCTCCTGGAACTCGCCAATCTTCCGGAATTTCCGGTAGCGGTCCTCCCTCAGCTCGTCCGCGTCCAGAACGGCAAGCTCGCGCAGATGTCGCAGAAGGGCCTCCTTGATGACGGCGGCCGTCTCCTCGTAATCGCGGTGAGCCCCGCCCTTCGGCTCGGGAATCATTTCCTCCACCACTTCCATCCGCAGCAGATCGGACGCGGTAATCTTCATTGCTTCCGCCGCCTGATCGGCTTTGGACGCATCCTTCCAGAGAATGGAGGCCGCGCCGTTCGGCGAGATGGCGGAATAGATGGCGTGCTCCAGCATCAGCACCCGGTTGCCTACAGCCATGGCCAGCGCCCCGCCGCTGCCGCCTTCGCCGATCACGACGCAGACCACGGGAACGCCGAGCGCGGACATTTCAAGCAGATTGCGGGCAATCGCTTCCGACTGCCCCCGCTCCTCGGCCGTATTGCCGGGATAGGCGCCTTTCGTATCGACAAAGGTGACGATCGGACGCTTGAACTTGTCCGCCTGCCGCATAAGACGAAGCGCCTTGCGGAAGCCCTCGGGATGGGGGCTGCCGAAGAAGCGGGCAATGTTGTCCTTCGTATCCTTGCCGCGCTGCTGGCCGATTACGGTGACCGGCACGCCGTCAAGCTTCCCGATGCCGCCTACAACGGCCAGGTCGTCGCCGAACAGGCGGTCGCCGTGCAGCTCGATGAAATCGGTGAAGATAAGCTCGATAAGATCAAGCGAAGTCGGACGGCTGTGATGCCGGGCCAGATGCATCTTCTGGGACGGCGAAATATTGGAATAAATCTCCTCTTCCAGCAGCCGGTAACGCTCTTCGAGACGGGCGATTTCATCGGCGAAATCAATCCCTTTCTCTTCCCCGAACTGCTTCAGCTCTTCGATTTTTTTGCGCATTTCAACGAGAGGTTTTTCAAAAGGCAAGTCCCCCGCCATCTAAAATCCCCCTTTCCCGTCATGCAGCTCCAGCAGTTTGCCGAGCATGGAGCGCATCTCCTTGCGGTGCACGACCAGATCGAGCTGGCCATGTTGCAGATTGAATTCAGCCGTCTGGAAGTCGTCCGGCAGCTTCTGCCGGATCGTCTGTTCGATGACGATGCGTCCCGCGAAGCCGAAGACGGCCCCCGGCTCCGCGATATTGATGTCGCCCAGCGAAGCGAAGCTGGCCGACACGCCGCCCGTCGTCGGGTCCGTAATGACGGATATGTACAATCCGCCCGACTCCCCGAAACGGGCCAGCGCCGCGCTGGTCTTCGCCATCTGCATCAGGCTCAGGATGCTCTCCTGCATACGGGCGCCGCCCGATGCGGAGAATATGATCAGCGGCAGACGTCTCTCAGTTGCCTCTTCGACGGCGCGGGTAATCTTCTCCCCGACCACCGAGCCCATGCTGCCCGTAAAAAATTCAAAGTTCATAACAGCGACAATAACCGGCCGTCCGGTTATACTTCCTTGTCCGGTAACTACGCCTTCCAATTGGCCTGTCTTGAGCTGCTGCTGCTCAAGCTTCGTGGCGTATCCCGGAAACTGCAGCGGGTCCACCGGGGCAAGCCCCGCATCGAACTCGATAAAGCTGCCCGGGTCCAGCGTCATGGTGATCCGTTCCACAGCGTTCAGCCGCAAATGATGGCCGCATGCCGGACATACCTTGAGATTCTTCTCCAGTTCCTTGCTATACTGGATCGAGCCGCATTTGGGACATTTGCTCATCAGCCCCTCGGGAATTTCCCGTTTTGGCCGTTCTCCCTCCGCTGGCGCATCCTTCTGCTCCTGAAGCGGAGAAGGTACCGTCGCGTATTTCCGTTTTTTCTGAAACAAATCTTTGAACAAGAGCGCACCTCTTCAGCCGTTTATTTTGCATTATGCAGCGTTCACGCTGTCATGACTGCTCTAATGATGTCTGTAATCTCTGGTTTAGGGATGCAAAATCAGGTTAAGCACTTCCTGCACTTCTTCAAGCTCGCGGGAAGGCACCAGAATCTCGAACTGCTGCTTGGACATATTGATGGGACGACTTTTCACCAGGAAGCCCTCTTCCGTTAGCTTGCTCTTAATCATATCCGCTACTTTCGCGGTAGGCGCGATGTAAATAACCGTCCACATGTCCTTTAACGAGGCCTCCCTCATCTCGAATCCAAAGCCGTATCCCGTATAATGGAACCATGATAACATAGTTTTCTTTTTTCCTGCAACAAAGGAGAAAGCAGTCAGCCGCTTTCAGGGACCGTGATGCGGTCCCATGCTTCATCCTCAAGACCCGGCAGCGTCCGGGGAAACGATGTATACATTCGCTCCTTCATGCCGGTGCGCAATCCGGGCCGAAGCCGCAGCGGCGATGCCTGCTACGAGATCGTCCAGAAAAACATGGACGGCATCCGCTCTGCCATTTAACATTCCGATAACACCGGGTTTCGTTTTGTCCAGATAACCAAATCCCGTCAGTCCGATCATACCGTACACGCCCGTAATACCAAGTGCCAGCGTCTCGTCGGCGCCATATAGCGATTCGTCGGCCTCCATGATCGCCTGCAAAGGCTGGGGCAGCAGCTTCTTCTCCGCCAGCTCGTCGAGGGCAATGCCCGTCATAAGCGTGTACTGCACCTCTCTTTTGCCGAGAACAGCTATTACACTTGCTTCACACTCCTCCAGTGCCAGGTCCGGATAGTAAGCCGACTGCAGCGTATGCACGATCCCGGAGATCGCCTCTATAGTTACGCCCCTGCGCTCCAGCATGCTCACTGCCAACTCATAAGACATAACGACACCCCTTTCCGCAAGGATAAACGCCTTACGGCGTCCATTGACGCCAGGCGTTTACCGCGAAATCGAAGATTCGTGTCAAGCGCTCTGCGCTAACCGTCTTGTATTTCGTGTAAAGCCTGTAGTTTCCTAAATGTATGCGGGAAAGGGGAGAAACGTTCTTGGTAATTGATGGTCGGAAGTCGCTTTGTGGATTTATGCAAACAGCTCATTTCATTCGAAGCGTGCCAGGCCCCAGCAGCGCTTCGATGCGGCCCGCAAGCTCAGGCGACGGCTCGATCCGATAGCTGTCATTGAGCGCGATCAGCCGCTGGCCGCGCTCATAGAACAGCAGCGTCGGCACGCCGCCGGGCGCGCTCTGCAGCAGCTCCTGCAGCTGCTGCAGCAGGCCGCCGTCCTCCGCGGCGGCCGTAATCTTGATGAAGGCGCGCCGGCCCCCGGCATCGCGCGCCGGCTCCGCCGGGCCCGCGTCCTCCGCGCGGGCCTGCGGCGCCTCCGTCCGCGGCGCTGCCGCGCGGACGGCTCCTGCGGCGGACGGCGATGCCCCACCCGTCCGCCCGGCTCCCGCCGGTGCGCCTGCGCGCGGCGCACCGGCGGCGGGGCCGCCCTGGCCGCGGCTCTGCGGCCGGGAGCCGAGGGCTGCGCGCCGCTGCAGCAGGGCGTGCAGCGTGTCCTGGGCCAGCGGCGCGATCTCGTCGGCCAGCAGCTTGAAGCCCTCGTCCTGCTGCTGCACCTTCGCGCGCAGGGCGAGGAGCGCTCCCTTCTCGACATAGGAGCGGCTCCGCTTCCACACCTCGGGGAACATCACAACCTCGCAGCGCTCGATCTGGTCCTCCCATTCGACAAAAGCCATCGCCTTGCCGGCTTTTGTCATAATTTCCTTGACGGAGACGACCATGCCTGCGGTCACCGCCTGGCTCTCATCCTCCACCTCGTCCAGGTCCATCAGGCGCTGGACGCCGGGCTCAGACAGCAGCTGCTCGTAGTCGTCCAGCGGATGGCCGGACAGATAGAGGCCGAGCAGCTCGCGCTCCAGCTCCAGCTGCTGGCCAACCGTGAACTTCGGAATATCGGGATAGCGGATATCCCAGTTCGGCATCTCCACGAGATCATCGAACAACTGGATTTGCAGCTCCTCCCGCTCCTTGCGCCACTTGGCCGCGGCATCCGTCGTCTCGTCCAGCATGGCTAGCAGCTGGGCCCTGTGGCCGGGTAGACTGTCGAAAGCGCCCGCCTGGATCAGCGACTCGACGACCCGCTTGTTGCACAGCCGGAGGTCCACCCGGCGGCAGAAATCGAGCAGGCTGTCAAAGGGCCGCTCCTGCCTTGCTTCCAGAATACTGTCGACGGCGAGAGTACCGACATTCTTGATCGCGGCAAGGCCGAACCGGATATGCCCGGCTCCGCCGGATTCTCCGTGAACCGGCGTGAAGAGCACGCCGCTCTCGTTCACATCGGGAGGCAGCACACCGATGCCCATCCGGCGGCATTCCAGCACATACTCCGCCACCTTGCGGTGGACGCCCATGACGGCCGTCAGCATGGAGGCCATGAACTGGACGGGGTAATGGGTCTTCAGATAGGCCGTCTGGAAGGCCAGCACGCCGTAAGCGGCGGCATGAGCTCTCGGGAAGCCGTAGTCGGCGAAGCGGACGATCATGTCATAGACCGCGTTCGCGTCCTCTTCCCTGTAGCCCATCTTCAGGCTGCCCTGGACGAAGTGGGCCCGCTCGCGGTCCAGTGTCTCCCGTTTCTTCTTCGACACGGCACGGCGCAGCAGGTCCGCTTCTCCGAGTGAGAAGCCCGCCATCAGCGAAGCGATCTGCATGATCTGCTCCTGGTAGACAATGATGCCATAGGTGTCGGACAGGATCGGGATGAGATCGGGATGGGGATAATCCACTTCCGTAAGCCCGTGCTTGCTCTGAATATATTTGGGAATAAACTCCATTGGTCCCGGCCGGTACAGCGCCAGCACGGAGATAATGTCTTCAAATACGGTCGGACGGAGCTCCTTCAGCACGCGGCGCATGCCCGCCGACTCCAGCTGGAACACACCGGTCGTCTCGCCATGTCCCAGCATGGCGTAGGTCGCTTCGTCATTGTCCGGAATAGTCCGGAAATCCGGCATGCTGCCGGTCATCTCGAGGGTCCACTTCATCGTCCGCTCGATAATCGACAGTGTCCGAAGACCCAGGAAGTCCATCTTCAGCAGTCCGACGCTCTCCAGATTCTCCATGGAATATTGGGTCAGCGAAGTGCCTTCGCTCCCCTCCTGGAGCGGAACGGCATCGGTGAGCGGCCCGCGTGAAATGACAACGCCTGCGGCATGTGTCGAAGCGTGTCTGGGCATGCCCTCCACCTTCATCGCCATCCGCAGAAGATCGCGGGTCCGCGGGTTCCCGTCGTACAGCGCCTTAAGATCGGGGCTTGTATCAAGTGCCCGCGAGATGCTGATGCCGAGCGTGCCCGGAATGAGCTTAGCAGCCTTGTCGACTTCGCCGTAAGGCAGATTCAGCGCCCGTCCCACATCGCGGACAGCGGCCCTGGCGGCCAGCGTTCCGAAAGTGATAATCTGCGCGACATGCTCCTCGCCGTATTTGCGGGAGACATAGGATATCACCTCGTCCCGGCGCTCGTCGCTGAAGTCGATATCGATATCGGGCATCGTAATCCGCTCCGGGTTCAGAAAGCGCTCGAAGAGCAGGTTGTATTTCAGCGGGTCAACATCCGTGATATGCAGACAGTAAGCCGTGAGACTGCCCGCCGAAGAGCCTCTTCCGGGGCCTGTGGCGATACCCTCCCGCCGGCAGAAGGCGATGAAATCCCAGACAATCAGGAAGTAATCGGAGAAGCCCATGCTCTCGATAACGCCGAGCTCATACCCCAGCCGCTCGGCAGCGGCAGCTTTCTTCTCACTGTTCTCCCAGTCGGGTGTATTCGCATAGCGCTCTTCAAGGCCCGCCTCGCACAGCTGTCTCAGGTAGCCGGCTGCGTCCAGCCCCTCCGGAATTGGCGAGAACTCGGGGAGAATATGCCGCCCGAACTCCAGCTCCAGATTGCACTTGTCCGCTATGGCGGCCGTGTTCTCGATGGCCTGGGGCACATGCGGGAACAGAGCCTCCATCTCCTCTGCGCTCTTTAGATACAGCTGATCCGTTCCGATGCGGAAGCGTTCCTCATCGTCCACCGTTTTGCCTGTGCCAATGCAGATCAGCACGTCCTGAACCTCCGCATCCTCCCGGGTCAAATAATGCGCATCGTTCGTAACCGTCAGGGAAATGCCTGTATCCTCGGCCAGCGCGATTAGCTTCGGATTGACCCGCTTCTGCTCGGGAATGCCGTGGTCCTGAAGCTCCAGATAGAAGTCCTCGCCGAAAATCTCCTTGTACCGGAGCGCTGCCTGCTTCGCCTCCGCATCCCGCCCGTGAAGCAGATGCTGGGGAATTTCGCCGCCGAGGCAGGCGCTGAGGCAGATCAGTCCTTCCGAATGGGCCGCAAGGGCTTCCATGTCGATTCTCGGCTTATAGTGATAGCCTTCCAGATGTCCGATTGATACAAGCCGCATCAGATTGCGATATCCCTCTTCATTCTTCGCCAGCAGAATCAGGTGATATATCGGCTGGTCCTTCCGGCTGCCCCGCTCCCGGCGGGAGCCCGCCGTCAGATATACCTCGCAGCCGATGATCGGCTTGATTCCGTGCTCGCGGCATGCTTTATAGAAAGGGATCGCCCCGTACATAACGCCGTGATCGGTCAGCGCCAGCGCCTTCATCCCGTACTCGCCGGCCCGGCGAGCCAGATCGCCGATTCGCGCAGCTCCGTCCAATAAACTGTATTCGCTGTGCACATGCAGATGCACGAAAGGGCTCATGATCCCACTTCCTTTTTCGTTAAAGTCCATAACTCCATTTTATCATATTGAAGGGGCCAAGGCCCATAGAATGAAGGAAGAGCACCGGGACAGGCGTGGGATAGGGATACCTGCGTCCCCAGACAAGGAGGACTTTATGAACATCTTCTTAAGCAAGGCCGTCCTCGATTTCTTCATCGCCTTCGGCATCGTGGTGGGCGGTTCGATTCTGGGAGGCATCGGGGCCGTCGTGTCGCTGCAGCCTCCGACGCTTACGATGCTTGATGTGGCCGACCGGATCAAAATCTGGGCGCTGGCCGCCGCTGTCGGCGGAACCATCGACCCCATGCGGGTCATCGAGAGCAATATGCTTGGGGGCAATCTGTCGCCGGCGATCAAGCAGATTCTGTATCTGGTCTTCGCTTTCCTAGGAGCGCATATGGGCAGCGAGCTCGTCAAATGGGTTTGCGGCAGGGGGTAGCGCCATGAGAGTTCCGCCCTTCCGGCAGTTCCGCCGTTTCTCCCAGCTGTCGGCGGTCTTTGTTCTCGGCATGGTCATCGGCTGCGGAGTGTACAATGCGGTATACCATATCGGCTTCAACACGCTGTGGCTGGAGAATCAGGATCTGCACGACCAATTAGAGCAGTATGAGAAAGATATCCAGACACTGAAAAAGTACAAAGACAGCTCATCCGTAATCAAGGAAATCCGAATCCGGGCAGAAAGTACAGGAACCAAAGAGAATTCCGGCCTCAACTCCGCGACCGTCAAGGATATACTCCGGAACATGAGCGCGGATCTTGAGCCGATGCGGGGACGGAGCGTCTATGAGATCGACGAAGACAGCAAGATGGCCCGCCTGCTGCTCAGCGGTAAAATATACATCGTGCGTGACAAAGAATACAGCGTCAAGATCCGCACCATGCTCGTCGTGGAAGGTGTCCTGCAGATTTGGGTGGAAATCGCGCCGCATACCCGGCTGTGAAGCATTCGGTCCGCGGATCAGCGGCTCCCGATTCCGGAATAAAGTTGCTCATCATTACGGCCAGCCTCTCAGCACAACGGACCCCTTCTCTGCACCTGGCAGATCGGGGGTCCGCTTAAGAGGTCTTTCCTTAGACCTATCTTCCAATTAATTTGCGCACAAGCGGAAAGCGGAGAATCTGCTTCTTCATGAGCCGGCCCCGGAATTCCTGCTTGATCTTGCCGTAAATGTCGGGACAATTGCTGCGCGTCCATGCGTACATATACGTATAATCATCCGTCGTCTTGGCGGAATTACGCAAATAATAAACGATTGTGTCATATGCTGTATTGTTGAACCAGCCGGTCATTTCGGAGCTGCGGTAGCTGTACCGGTCGACAGCCAGGTTGCGGATCATGCGCTTCTCCTCGAGATTCCGCACCAGGAAGTCGCGTGTCAGATTGAAGGTGATATTATTGCCGTGTATCCGGTATACGCCAGCCGTCGAATCGATGAAGCCCGCGTCGCCCACCAGCAAGGAGCGCAAATAAATCGACGCGTCATTGACCATGTTCATTTGAAAAATGTCCATATCCAGCAGCGCTTCCCGCCGGAAGATCGTCGTCAGAGTCGAGGCCGGCTTCCCGTAGCCCGGACGCTCGAAATTGAGAAAATATGAACGCCGGTCGGTCACCTCGGCAAGGCCGATCTCCTGCAGCTGCAGGCGGCCGCTGGCCGAATATTCCAGAAAGACGTTGGCGGCTACAAAGCTCAGGCCAGGCACTCTCTTGTGAAAAGCAACCGCCCTGCTGAAATAACCGGGGTCGATCAAATAATCGTCATCATCCAGGAACAGGATGTATTCGCCGTCTCCATGGGCGGTAAAAGCCTCCAGCCGGTTCGCTCCCGGTCCGCGGTTGCTCTTGTTGCGCATATAGATGACCCGGCTCTCTCCCCCGAAGGCCTCTTCCATCATCTCATCGGTGCCGTCAGTGGAGGCGTCGTCGATGACCGTAACCTCTTTATGGGGATAATCCTGGGCCAGAATGCTCTCGATCGCCTGGCGCAGAAAGGCTTTGCGGTTGTAGGTCGTAATGATGACGCTGACCTTGGAAGCGGCCTCACCGTCCGGCAGACCGCCGTCCGCCGGAACGGGTGTCAGGCTGCTCCTCAGATCGGCCAGCCGCCCCTCAAGGATCTGCGCTTCATCCGATTCCCCCAGCCCGAATCTCCGGTCGAGATAGAACCGGAGCACCTCCGGAGCGTCTCTGCCGTCAGCCTGACGGGCGACGACCTTCGCCAGAGCCGTCATTTCTTCTTGCACGCCGGACTGCTCGTCACCGATCAGCGCTTGAAGCCGCGCGTTCCAGTCCCGCTTGCCCGGCTGTCCCGCCGCCTCTCCGGCTTCGCGTGCCGCGCCGGTCAGGAATTGGCGGCAGGCCTGCATCCGTTCCACTCGTTGCTCCATAATTACCCCTCCTGATGACGTATGTTGCGACTGCGAATCCGGCTCTAAGCCAGCCGCTCATTTTATCCGCTGACTTTGACCTTGCCGGGAACGAATTTGGCTCTGACCTTGAGGCCGATGTCCTTGAAGAGACCAAGCCCGTACAGGAATACCTCGCGTTCCAGAATGGAGGACACGGCGAGATAGACCGGAAGGATGATCACTCCGAGCACGATTGCCCCCAGAATAATCGATACGTATGAATTAAACTGATAATCGACGAAGTGATACAGATACACGATGCCGGCGAACACAGCGATATTGGTCAGCCATCTGCGGAACGTCTTCCACGGGCTGCGCTCCATAAGTCTACGGTTGGCGTATAGAATAATGTCCGCGGACCGGTAGAGCAGCGCGGCCACCGTCCCGAGCAGCACGCCGTAGAGCCCCATGAACTGCACCAGTATCAGCGACGCGCCCAGATTGATGCCTGATTCGAGCAGCGAGCGGCCCAGCGTATTTTTGAAATGGCCGGCGATATTGATCACATTGTTCGCAGAGGAGCGCGCATTGATCAGCAGCTTCTGGACAACGAACAGGATCGGCAGCCAGTACAGAACATAATCCACATCGTTGACGCCCGTCGTGTACAGGGTGATGAACGGCAGAATCAGAATATAGGTTACGGTCAGCAGCGAGAAGACGAACGCCATAAAGTACAGCTCATAGGCGTCATACAGCTTGATGAACCTGGATTTGCCCTCATGATAGCTCTGCCCCAGCACGAACCGGAAGCTTGTATTCACGGTGTTGACGATGTTGTCGATGATCGTGAACACCATATTGTACATAACGTACACGCTGACGATTTTCAGATTGGTGAAGAAGGTCAGCACAATCACATCCGTGTTGCGGAAAATCATATAGCTCAGCTCGTGGACAAGCACGAAATTCTTCTGGTTGATCGCTTCCAGATTGGGCTTCTGGTTGAAATCGAGCCAGTGGTAGTGCTTCTTCTTATAGATGTGGAACACCACCATCTGCAGCAGCGTCACCGCGAAGAACGACGCCTGCACGAGCACGATGTCCACGCTCTGCAGCAGCAATATGATGCGCACGAGACTGTTGATGATGTTGCCTATTGTCACCACGGAGGTATCCACATAGCTCTTGCCCTCCGCCAGCAGATACACTCTGAATTTGCCCTGGAAGTAATAGTTGATCGCCCCGCCGAGGCCGTTGAACAGCACGATCGCCATGACCTGCCATGCGGCGAGATCCGACTTGACTGCGAACGGGTAGATCGCCGCGATGCCGATGACGGAAATCAGGTAGTAGAAGCCGGTCTTCCGGTAATACATGGCTGTGGCGGACAGAATGGAATTAATGCCGCCCCGGTCGCTCTGCGCAATCGGCTTGTACAGTGCCTGAAGCGAAGCCGAGCCGACGCCTGCCTCAAGAAGCGCCAGGTAGGCGATAATCTGGACAACCGACGAGACGAGACCGTTCGCCTCCGACCCGTAATTGACCATGATCAGTCTGGGGATAAAAATGCTGAGGACAATCGTGATGATTTGACTTCCCAGGCCGAAGACCAGGTTGAGAATGCTCCGTTTAGCTTTCATGGCCCCTCCTTGCAAGCATGCCCGGATTCAGGGCCGAAGTGACCTCTGCCACGTCCTGGCTTCTTCCCAAGTATTTGTCCAGCTCCAGGAAGTGCTTCTCCGCCTGGGCGGCCAGTACCGATACATTAAGCCTGTTTGTCTCCTGACTGCGGACAACCGTCTCGGGCTCGAGAGACGCAATCGACTTCAAGTCGGCATAAGCGCCTTCAAAGCTGGCGTCTTTCATCACATTGATCGTCTTGCTGCTGTAAGCAATCGGAAAGACCGGCTTGCCGAATACCCACCCGAGAATCATCGCATGGAACCGCGTCGCTACAATCATGCCCGATGAGGCGAGCAGAGAAATGGCGTCCTCGAGGTTCGTCCGGTAGAAGAACATCTCCGTCCGGCTGTGGAAGGTATCCGGGATCATGGCATAGATACTCCGGACCGCCTCCTCGTCTCCCTCATACTCGCAGAACGACATCAGCGAGACGTCATAGCCTTCCAGAATGAAGGCGACCGCGATATCCCTGATTTTCTCGTAATAAATGGTGTCCAAATCCTTCAGGTTCTCCCGCTCTGAAGGCTTGATTACGGAAATGACGACCGATTCGCCTCCGGCGGTATCGGGCTTGGGATGCTGGAAGACAATATCCGGCGCCAGCCTTACATTCCCAAGATCACGGAACAGCTCGTAGGAATACTCATCACGGAAGCAAACATCCGTATAGCCGGAGAAGAGTTCCCGGTGCTTCTCGTAGAACACCTCATCCCGGTAAGGACCGAAGTTCGCGCCCATCACGAAATAAGGCTTGGCTGGATCGAAAATCTGCTGCTTCCAATTGTAATCGCGCACCCAGTTCTTGCCCTGCATGAAGACGGAACCGCCGATCTGCACAACGCCGTCGCAGCGCCTCGCGAGCCTCTGCAGCAGCAGCTTCTGCACCTCGATGCTCTTGAAGCTCTTCAGGAGCTTGCGGGCGCCCCGCACCCAGACCGATTCGATCGGATAGATGCTGAGATTGGGCAGTGATCCGAGACAAGTTCTGTACTCGCCCATTGCGGGCAGAACAAAATGGGTATCGGGATATCTCTCGCATAGCAGCTTGACGAAGAGGTCGTCTCCGAGATTCAGCTTCGTATAAGCGTTGATCATTAACCGTTTCATTTCTTCATCCCTTCCGCTGGTAATGGGGCCGTTCCTTACTTTTTCGAAACGGAAGAATGCATAAGTCTGGCGCTCATCATTGTCTTCCATTTCTCGGTAAACGCCCGGCGTCATGGGACGCCGCAAGCCGTTTATCCTTGGGTAGCCGAAGTCGGCAAAAGAATAGGCTCTGCTACAAGAAAAAGGGAGAGCTGACAGGAAATTTTCTGAAAACCGCTCTTGCTTTGTTCCAATTCTAAATAATCGATTTTACGTTTGCAATAATAACGCCGGAAATGTCAACTTTCGCACCAATGCCGCCCTCCCAGAAGATCATGCCGTGTAATCCTTAAGAGGGGGTATGGATATACGAAGGTGTAAGATACTATTTTCCCAGTATTTACCTGATGACAATTGGCTCCCGGACGCAAAAATAGCGCGCCGCATCTTCATAAAGATGCTGGCGCGCTATAGCATAGTAAGCGGTGTGGGACTCGCGGCTTACCCGTGATCGATCGATTGCAGCATCATGACCGCCTTGGCAACCAGACTGTCATGGTGGCTGATTTCGATTTCCAGCTTGCAGGTCCGGCGGCTGCTCTCCAGCAGCCTCGGCGTAATAATCACAGAGTCCTCGATCTGAACCGGACGGACAAAATACGTGGACATATTGTCCAGCACATAATCCCTTCCCGTCAATTCCTTGGCCGCCTTAATGGCGGAATGCATCATCAGCGTCGAAATCACGCCCTCCGAAATGGTGCCGAGATCGCTGGCCATCTGGGGCGTGATGAAGCCATGAAAGAAGAGCCGTCCCTCTTCATCCCGGTCTTCGGCGAAGCCGTTCCAGATGAGATGGTCGAACGTCTCGCCCATCTGGGGCTGATTGCGGACATCCCGGAGGCTCTGCAGAACCTCCTTGCGGGTAACCGTGCCGACCAGCTTGCGGTTGCGGTCGATGATGGGCAGAAAGTCGATGCCCTCCCACATCATGATCTGGGCCGCCGACGCAAGCGAAGTCTGCAGCGCTGCCGTTACCGGGCCGCGGATCATCATCTTCTCGATGGCCTGATCCTCCGGCAGGTCTTCCACGTCCCGGCGGCCGACAATTCCGATGACCCGGTTCCACTCGTCGGTGACCGGGAAGCGCTGCTCGCCGCTCTCTTTGGACAGCCGGAGCAGTTCTCCCACGGTGCTCGTCACTTTCAAGGTGCTGATGCGCGGCTTGTGTTCGACGATATCCTCGACCAGCATGATTTTCTTCTTGATCAGGCGGTCAAAGATCGCCCGGTTGATCATATAGGCCACAGTAAACGTATCGTGCCGCGACGAAATAACCGGCAGATCCAGCTTGTCTGCAAGCTCCTTGACCTCGCGGCTTGAGCCGAAGCCGCCGGTGACGAGCACGCCCGCTCCCTGCTCCAGCGCGAGCGAATGCACGTCGTCGCGATTGCCCACGATCAGCAGACTGTCGGCGTCGATATAGCGGATCATGGCGTCGATCTTCATCGCCCCGATCACATATTTATGTAATGGCTTGTCCAACCCCCCGGCTCCGCCGAGTACATGGCCTTCGACAATATCAACCACATCGCCGAACGTCAGCTGTTCCGAAATGCCTCTGGGCTTCTTCTCAACCCGTACGGTCCCGATGCGCTCCTTGGTAATGACAATGCCCAGATTCTCCGCTTCCTTGACCGCACGGTAAGCGGTGCCTTCACTGACCGCCATCTCCTTGGCCAGCTTCCGGACCGAGATCTTGGTGCCGATCTTTAATTGCTCGATATGCTGCAGCAGCTGCTCGTGCTTGGTGACTGTATCGCCTTGTCCTTCCAACTGTTACACCTCCGTATGCCGATCTGTACTATTCTGTATTCATTATACACGGCGATACGGTTACGCAAAAGCGGATTATTCGGGCAGTGGCATAATGGTGAAGGAGCTAATCATCACCGACCTTTTTCAGAATTGCGTCATCAACCGGGGAGAAATCCTCCACCGGGTTCCCTTCCAGATACAGGGATTTAAGAGCCGCAACATGGTGAAGAGGCGAAATGTCTCTGATTTCGTTATGATCCAGCATAAGCACGCTCAATGAGGTAAGCGCCTTTAACGGTTCGACGGAGGTAATTCCGCTAGAGGATGCTGACAGCCACTCCAACTGCTTCACATCTTCGACATGAGTCCAGTCTTCAAGCGGATTATAACCGATCCCGAGAATCTTTAATGACGTTAACCCGGACAACGGCGGGATATTCCGAATCTTGTTCTTATCCAGGATCAGCGTATTCAATGAATGCAGCCCCGAGACAGGCTCCATATCTTCGATCTGATTGTCCGAGGAGGATAAGGCAGCAAGATGCCCCAAGCCTCTGAGCGGCCCGAGATCGGTTACCCGGTTCCGGTCAATAGTAAGCTTGGTCAGCCCTTCCAATCCGCCCAGTGGTGTCAAATCCCGAATCAGGTTATTGCCTGCATATAATTCCTGGAGCTGCGTCAGATGCTTCAGTCCATCCAACGAGGAAATACGATTGTCGGAGAGATTCAGGATTTTCAGCGAATTCAGCATATCGAGATCATCTGTCCGGGAAAGCGATTTCCCGCTTAGATCCAACTTATCAATCCGTTTGAGCTCCGATAGCTTAATGCGTTCGTCAGGTCCCAGAGCTAAAATAGCACGCACCGCATCTTCAACAGCGGGTTCCTTAAAAACGGCCTCGTTGTCCTGGGTTCCGCTCTTCCAAAAGATCAGCCATCCGGCTGCCAGCAGAACGACCAATATAGCCAATGTGAGTATAGTATGTTTAATTCGCATTTCGGTGGCACCTCACTTATTTGGTAAAAAGACAGGAGCCTCAGCCTCTTGTTCAAAGAAACTGAAGCTCTGCCCTTTACAGGATAATAATTGATACAGGTTAATAATCAATAATAAGTATAGTTATAGGTTGTAACCTTATATCTCGTGTATGTTAGCGGTCCCCCTGTAGCTGCCGTGTACGACACGCTGGTTCCGGTCAATTGATAGCTTTGATTAAAAGTTATGGTTTTATAGGTATACTCAATTTGAGCCATATCCTCCCAATCGAAAAAGCCTACTTTTTGCTGCAGCTGTCTGGTACTGCTAAGCACTGTTTCGGAATATGACATTGGCGTCACCAGTGAAGACTCAGGGCTATCGCCAACACTTGCATTTTCAGCAGAAGCAGCTGATACGGGTAACAGCAGAACACCGATTAATAAAAACGGCACAGCAACTCTTCCAATCATACCTTCATCTCCTAAAATTTGTTAGTTTGAGTATAACATACACCCAAACTAGAATAATGAGATTTATTGTCATATATTTGAATAATATGGGTCTTTTGATCGACACAACCATGATCCTTGCACCATACCCAGCATATGGCTCATAAATGATAGAATGGATCCCAGCGAAGCGATCCGGCACTGTTCTTGTTTCCACACGCAAAATGACCTACAAGAGGGGCACTTATTCCAAGCGTCCTTCTTATAGGTCATGAATTCCGCAGCAGCATACAGTCGGCTTGTTGCTTTGAATCGAGCCCCGAATCTTACGATTTCTGCCCCACCCGTCCCTGCTTGTGCAGCTTCTCCTCCCACCGGGCGAGCTTCGCCTTCCGGACCGCTTCAAGCTGCTTGGACTTCTCCTCATCCACCCCGATGATGAAATGCAGATGCGCCGCAATTACCAGGAACGCATAAGCCGCCCAAATCAACCCGAACCAGAACACCGGAGCCGGACCGTCCACCCTCAACCGCGGCAGCTCGTACAGCAGCATAGCCAGCGCCAGCAGCATATACAGGGAATGCTTCCATTTGTTTCTCGTTCTCATCATTGATGATCCTCTCCTTCGGCTAAGTCTGTATTCTACTCTATGAGCCAAGCAGTGAAATTATGAGAGCAAGATATGAAAGTCATATAACCCCCCAGGGAACAACGGGAGGCAAGGTTCAGTGAATGCTCAGGCTGTGGAAAATGGTATGGAATGATATCCGGAAAATATGAGAAAATAGCCCTGCTTCATACATAGGGAAGGAGAACTGGGAATGAATCAGGAGTTCAACCACCAAGAATACGTCATCCGTAGAAAAATGCTGTCGGTTCTGGGTGCAAAAGTACATATTTACGATGGGGACGGCCAGCTGGTCCTGTATTCGCAGATGAAGGCATTCAAACTGAAGGAAGAGATCATGCTGTATGAGGACGAGAGCATGCGAAGCGAGCTGCTGCGGATTAAAGTCCGCAAGATCATCGACCTGTCCGCCACCTATGATGTGACAGACGGCGCAACCGGCGAGAGGATCGGCGCGCTCCGCCGCAGGGGGCTGAAGTCCATTCTGAAGGATGAATGGATCATTCTGGGACCGGATGACGGAGAACGCGGAACGATCAAGGAGGAGAACGCGTTCCTCGCCATAATACGGCGGATCATCCCCTATCTTCCGCAGAGCTATCTCGCGGAAATAGATGACCAGGAGGCAGCAGCCTTCAGACGGAGCCCGAACCCGTTCCTGTCCAAGGTCAGGATCGATTTTGCCCAGGATACCCGCGAACGGCTGGACCGCAGGCTCGGTATCGCCGCCGGTCTCCTCCTCTGCCTTATCGAAGGCAGGCAGGATACCGCATGATCTAAGAAACAGATGATTGTGAAACGGGGCTGTCTCAACAGTGTTCGCGCTGGCCGGGAACAACCTAAAAATGACCTCAAAATCCACACTGAAGTGGAGGATGAGGTCATTTTTTAATAGCCGGATTCCCATACAAGCTGGGGGATGAGAACTTGTTCAACGGCAATGCCAACTCTTGGGGACGGTATATGATGTCGTCCTATACTTCCGCGCCGTACAAATGCTCCAGGCTGCCGGAGATGATCTTGTTCACGTCCTCGATCACGACACTGAGGCGCCGTTCGGCTTCGAACAGCCGGCGGATGCTTAGATTCATATTCAACACCTCGAAGAGCTTCTCCATCTTCTCCATCTCCTCCTGTGCCGGCATTTCTCCGGCCAGCATCCGCGCCTGAAGCTCCTGCTGGCTGCTGCGGAAATTGCTCAGCATCTCCTTGCTCTGCGGATCAGACTCCACGATCGCCATCGCCGACGAAATATCGGCAACCTCGCTGCTCTCCTTGATCGCCTTGGCCAGCTCATGGGCCTTGTCATATACGTTCATGCTTCGTTCCTCCTTCAGAATGTAGTGAATCCGGGTCATTCGATACAGGGCCAATCACCAAGGAGGGCTGCTCTCCATATGATGAATGATATGTAGACCCCAGGTGTCAATCAGCCGGCATCATGCTGCCTACCGGAAGGAGATCCACGATGTCAAAGCTTAAGATCCCGGTCCAAACGGTGCAATCCGGCATTCTGCAGGAGAACGCCGTCATGCTGGGCGACCGGCTAATCAAAAAACTCAAAATACCGGCCCATGGGCCGCTTCTGCTGGCGTACGGTTCATTCCGCCAGGAGGTTACGGTCATTCCGGTGCCCAAATCCGATAGCCTGCGCGTCAGCGATGCTCTGGCCCGCCGGACCGGCTGGTCGGGACGGCGCCTGCTGAACGCCTCCTTCAGTTCAAAAAGCCGCACCTTGCGTCTGGGTCCGCTTATCGGTGTGCTCGTCAGCCGCGAGAATCCGGACCGTCCCGACCGGCTGTTCGGCTCGATCACCCAGTTCTGTCTGGAGCTCACGAACGCCTGTCAGGCGCAGGGAGCGTTCGTCTACTTCTTTACCCCGGGGGCGCTCGAAGGAGCGAACTCGACCATATCCGGCTGGGTGTACGACGGCGGTTGGAAAAAACTCAGACTGCCGGTGGCTGACGTCGTCAACAACAGACTCACGACGCGCAAGGCGGAGAATAAAACAAGCGTACAGCATTTTTTGTCGGAAGTAAAATCGCGTTACGGGACTCATTTCTTCAATGAGAAGTTTCTCGACAAGAATGAAGTGTTCGACGCGCTGCGGAAGGACCCTTCCATTCAGCGGTATTTGCCGGAATCGCATCTGCTTAGCGGATACGCCATACTGCAGAAGATGTGCGCCCGTTATCCGGTCGTCTTCCTGAAGCCCGTCCGCGGCAGCCTCGGCAAAGGCATCCTCCGCATATCGAGGGATGAAGGAGGCGGATACAAGCTGCACTCGGCAACGCCGCTTGGAACGCGGAAGGTGAGCTATCCCAGCCTCAACAAGCTGTTCCAGGCGATATCCCCGAAGCTGAAGACGGCCCGCTTCCAGATTCAACAAGGGCTTCCCCTTATGGAATCCGGACGCCGGCCCGTCGATTTTCGGGCACTCGTACAGAAGAACGGTACGGGCAAATGGAGCGTAACCTCCATTGTCGCCCGCACCGCGGGGAACCACCACTTCGTCTCCAATCTCGCCCGGGGCGGCAGCCTCAGCACAGTACGCGAGGCGGTGGGCAAGAGCTCCCTTCCGCCGGGCGCGAAGGAGAATGCGAATGTCCAGCTGCCCCGCGCAGCTCTGGCTGTCGCCAAAAGCGTCGAAGCCAATATCCCAGCCCACTTCGGCGAGCTTGGCATCGATCTTGGACTGGACCAGTCCGGCCGGATCTGGCTGCTTGAAGTCAATTCCAAGCCGTCGAAGAATGACAACACGCCGCTCAGCGGCGTGAAGATAAGACCCTCCGTCAAGCAGATGGTTCAATACTGCCGCTACCTGGCCGGTCTTTAAGGAGGACGCCATGCCTGTGACCGAACTCGGCCTCTTTGGCATTTTGACCGGACCGGGAAGCCCGGAAGCTCCCGTCGCTGAACCCGCCTTCTGTGAAGCGCTGCTGCGGGCTGCTCCCGCTTACGGCCTGCGGGCCGTAGTCTTCACACCGGAAGGAGTATCGCCGGACGGCCGCACGATAGCCGGCTTCCGGCGGACCGCCGGCGCCTGGGTGCCGGCGGAGGAGCGTGCGCCGGATGTCATCTATAACCGCATATTCGCGAGCAAACCGGCACAAAGACGTGAAGCCGCCCAGGCGCTTCGGGCGCTTGGGCGCAGCTCCGACTGGTCGCGCGGGCTTCCGGACAAATGGACCGTATACCGGAAGCTCCGTCTTCACCCGGAAGCCGCGCAGCTCCTGCCCGAGACGAGGCGGTATAACGGACGCCTCGGGCTGTCGCTCATGCTGGCCCGCTACAAAGACGGTGTCTTCCTGAAACCCCGGGCGGGCATGCAGGGCAGGTTCACCATGCATGCCGCAACTTCCGGCTCACAGCCCGGAAGTCTTCTCATCAGAGCCCGGGACGGGGAGAACCGCCAACTGCTGCTCCGCTTCACGGACGAAGACAGGGGGCTCGCCTGGGCGGAGCGGTTCATCGGCTCCAAACGCTTCATCATGCAGCCGTATCTTCAGCTCAACACATGCCGGGGAGAGCCATTCGACATCCGGGTGCTGGTGCAGAAGAACGGCCAGGGACGGTGGGAGCTGACCGGTATGGCGGCCCGCCTCGGCCCGGGCGGGTCGCTTACCTCGAATCTCCACGGAGGAGGAACCGCAGAGGAAGCAGCGGCGGTTCTTCGGGAACAGTTCGGCGCCAAGGCGGAAGATATTGTGCGGGAGCTTGAGCGGACGGCCGCTCTTCTTCCACCGCTATTGGAAGCCTCATGCGGAAGGCTGGGCGAGCTGGGACTGGATTTCGGCATCGACCCGGACGGAAGAATCTGGATGCTCGAAGCCAACTCCAAGCCGGGCCGATCGGTCTTCAAGCTTACGGGTGACCGTGAGGCCGCGAGGCGCTCGGTTGAGAATCCGCTGGCTTACGCGCGCTACCTTCTGCTTACACGAAGCCGTTCCCCCCGTCTCTTGCGGAGCGGGGCGCTGCAATCGGAAGATTGAAACCTAAGGTGCTTAAGGAGGATTCTATAAATGGGTCTCACATACTGCAATGTCCATTTCACCAAGCAGCCCGAACGGGTCGTATACGTCTCGAGCTCGCTGATGAAAAGCCTGAAGCTGACCGGCAAGAGGAATATCCGGGTGCGGCTCGGCAAAGACGCCATCCCGGCGGTGATCAAACCAATCAAACGCGCAGGGAAGCATCTATTCCTGGCGTCGGGCGTCCAGCACGCCATTAAGGTTCCGAAATCGGGGGGTGTCTATCTTCGGGGCTCCCAGAACGACGAGGTGCAGCTCGGCCCGCTGGTGGGCGTGCTGTCCGACGGTCCCGGCTCCCCAGGCAGTCCGTTCGGCTCCCGCTCCGGCTTCATCAAGCAGCTGCTGCGCGAGGGCAGCGGCATGTGCTATATTTTCGCCTTCACGCCGAAGGACATCAATTGGCAGCAGGAGCGCGTGAACGGATACTTCTTGACGGGCTCCGGCAAATTCGAGCGCAAAACCGTCCCTCTTCCCGACGTCGTATACAACCGTCTGCCCAGCCGGCGCGCGGAGACGTCACCGGCCATCAACCAGCTCCGGGAGCGGTTCATCCGCAAGAGAATTCCGTTCTTCAACTGGAGTTTCTTCAACAAATCCGATATATACCGTCTGCTTGAGAACGATAGCTTCGCCAGCCGGTTCGTGCCCGAAACCCACAGCAGCCCGCCACCCGAAATGATTCGCGATATGCTGGATCGTCATCATTTCGTCTACTACAAGCCGTCAGCGGGCAGCCTCGGCCATGGAATCTACCGGCTCACCTACTTGCCCAAGCGAGGCTATTTCGCCCGGTATCGCCGGAACGGCAAAAATGTGCTGCTGCGCTTCGGCACCTTCGACAGCCTGATGAGGCTGCTGCAATCCAGACACGGGAGGGGCCTGCAGAGCTATGTCGTACAGCAGGGCATCCGCCTGATCGAAATCGACGGCTGCCCCATAGATTTCCGGTTCCACATGCACAAGAACGGCAACAACCAGTGGGTTGTCGTCGGCATCGGCGCCAAGAAGGCGGGGCGCGGCAGCGTCACAACCCATCTCAAGAACGGCGGATCGCTGATGACGCCGCAGCAGGCGCTCGGCCGCGTATTCGGAGCCAGAGCAGACGATGTGCTGCTGCAAGCCAAGCAGACGGCCATCCGGCTGGCGGAGTCGCTTGAAGTCCAGCATCGGCATTTGCTGGGCGAAATCGGCTTCGATCTCGGCATCGATCAGGAGGAGAACATCTGGATGTTCGAAGCGAACGCCAAGCCTGGGCGCTCCATCTTCCGCCATCCATCCCTCCGCGCCGAGGGCAAGGCGTCGATCCAGCATATTCTGGAGCACTGCCTGTACCTTAGCAAGTTCCGCAGGAGGGATGATATGTGAACACGCGGATGAATGACGGAAAGCCTGTCGTGGCGATCCTGACGGTCGGCGATAAGACCCGCCTGTTCCGGGGCAACCACAAAAATTTCCGTGACATTATCCGGACCGGCAACGATATGGGATACCTCGCCTATGTGGTGACTGTCCGCGACCTGAAGCTGGGCCGTCCGACGATCAGCGGCTATGTTCCGGGACCGGGCAAGACATGGATCGCGGCGGAGCTTCCTTCGCCTAATGTGATCTACAACCGAATCCCGGCCCGGGAGGATGAAGTGAAGCCGGCTGTCGCCCACAAAATCGCCGAATGTCTGGAATATCCGGGCATTCGGCTGTATAATCCTTACTTCTTCAATAAATGGAATCTGTTCGAATGGCTCAAAGAGTCGCGGGCAGCCTTTCGCCATGTGCCGGCGACCAAGCGCTTAAGAAGCGCCCGTTCACTTTCGGTAATGCTGAAGAATCATCATGGCCTCTATTTAAAACCGGAGAGCGGCAAAGCCGGCAAGGGTATTATGCGGATCAGATTTAGCGAAGAAAGCCCGCTTCCCTATCGTCTGCAAATCCAGAGCGAGAAGAGGAGCGCGACCTACAAGTCCGGTTCCATGGACCGGCTCTGGGCCCGCATTGTGAGAGAAGCGGGAAGAACGCACTATATCGTCCAGGAGATGATTGAGCTGGCGACCTACAAGGGCCGCCCCTTCGATCTGCGCGTGCTTCTGCAAAAGAACGGGAGAGGAGGCTGGGGAGTCACCGGCATCGGTGCCAGATTGGCGGGCGCCCGCAGCATTACCACGCATGTTCCCCGCGGCGGCTCGGTCGAGAACCCGTCGAGCATGCTGGAAGCGATGTTCGGTCCGGAGAAGGCCTCCACGATCCTGAAGAACGCCGCTACCGCCACCCTCTTGATCGCCCGCCAGATCGAACGGTCCTCCGGCTATACGCTCGGGGAAATGTCGATGGATCTCGGTGTCGACCATAAGGGCGGGCTGTGGTTTTTCGAAGCCAACTCCCGCCCGATGAAGTTCGACGAGCCGGAAATCCGCAAGCTTTCGCTGGAGCGGATCTTTCAGTACAGCCAGTATCTGGTCCGGCAATCCGCCGGCTCCCGCTAGAGCTTGAAGGAAGACCAAGATCGCCAAAACCAATGCAAGAAGGTGAATGTCCTTGTCCCAACCCGTCTTAGGCATTCTTACCCTGTACTTGAACAACGCCAGGCAGCTTGAAGAGAGACCGGTATACCGCAAAATGATTATTGAAGGCCGGAAGCTCGGCCTCGACGTCTTCGTCTTTACGCCCGCCGATGTCGACAACCGCGGCCAGCGGGTTCTTGCGCTCATATTCGATCCGGGTACGGGCCGTTGGAGCCGGAAATGGCGTCCGTTCCCCGACATGATCTACGACCGCTGCCGCATTCAGCGCAGCGCACGGTTTCAGCAGCTGTTGGAGTTCCGTTCCAAGTACAGCCATCTCACCTTTCTTAACCGCCCGCTCCGGAACAAGTGGACGATCCACCAGACCTTCTTCCAGAAGTCGCGCTTCCGGCCTCATCTCCCGGACACACTGCTGTATCGGTCATCCGCCGATCTCCGCCGTATGCTGAAGGAGAATCCGGTGCTCTACATCAAACCGATCAACGGGACCGGCGGCAGAGGCATTCTCCGCATCGAGCGGCTGAAACACCCGGCGGGCCGCTTCGATCTGCAGGGCCGGCGGCAGAACCGGCGGATCATCCCGCCGCGCAAGGTTGCGCTGCGGGAGCTGGATTCGATCGTCCGGAGCTGGTGTCTCGGAGGCCGGTTCCTGATCCAGCAGGGCATTCCGCTCCGCCTGCCGGGCGGCCGGGTGCATGATTACCGGATGCTGGTCCAGAAGAACGGCGAGGGGAAATGGGAGCTGACCGGCATTGCTGGCCGGGTAGGCGCCCGCCGGAGCGTGACATCCAACCTGCATGGCGGAGGCCATGCGGCGAGAGCCGAGACGCTGCTGAAGGAGTGGCTGGGCAGCAGAGACAAAGCGGCCCAGACGATCCAGAGCGCCGGGAGGCTCGGCCTGGACGCCGCAGCCTATCTGGAAGAGTGCTTCGGCGCGCTATGCGAGCTGGCGCTCGATCTGGCCATCGACCGGGAAGGCCGGATCTATATCCTGGAGGTCAATCCGAAGCCTGCCCGCGAGGTGTTCTTCCAGGCCGGCGAATCGGATACGTACCGCAAGGCGCTGCGGCGGCCGCTGGAATACGCCCTCTGGATGTACCGCACCAAGGTCATTCCTCCGCCAAAGAAACCGGCGGAAGAATAACCGCTTCCGCCCTCGTCAGCATGCAGGAAGCCTTCTTCCCCAGCATCGTAATAACGGCAGCAGGCCGCTTCCCTCCAGCCTTTCGGCTGGCGGAAGCGGCCTGCTGCCGCGATGTGGACGATTGCTCCTCGTCCCTGGCTGATTAGGCTGCGCCTACTCCGCGTTGTCGTACAGTCCGACCAGCTCATCGAAAGAGCTGATGATGACGTCCGATCCCTTCAGCTCTTCGTCGCGTCCGAAGCCCGCATAGCCGCAGCCGATGACGGTCTGTCCGTTCTCCTTGCCGGCCTGAACATCCGATGAGCGGTCGCCCACCATCCATGCCTTCCCGATTTCATAATGGTCCAACAGAAGGCGCAGCAGCTGTACCTTGGTCGAGGTTCCCTGCCCCCCGGCACTGTACAAGCCCTCGAAGACATCCTGCAGCTGGTGTACCGTCACGATACTGTGGATATAATCCTCAAGCCCGTTGCTGCACACAAAGAGGCGCAGCCCCCGCTCCTTCAGCTCCCGGAGCGTCTCCGGCACGGCGGGATACAGTGTGGAGGTCCCCGCCTTAAGCCCCTCGATTTCCAGCTTCAGCAGAATGTCGTCCGCCCTGCGGTGGACCGATTCATCAACATCCGGCAGCACGCTCTTCCAAATTTCGGACAGCAGCTGGCCGAGACCGCTCAATATCCGTTCTTCAGGCGGCGTCGGTCCGGTATACAGCCCCTCTTCTCTCAAAGTATCGAACATTTTGTGATAGGCCGGCAGCAGCAGGCTTTCCGTCTGGAACAGCGTGCCGTCCATATCAAAGATTATCGCTTCGGGCTTCGCCAGCCTGATCCGTGCATTTCGTTGTTCGGTATCCGTGTTCATAGGTCATTTTCCTCCCGTGATGTCGCGGGAATTCATCAAGCTTCCCGTCCCTGTCCTTATACACGCCCTATCATAATGAAAACCTCCAGCAATGTCCATCATGGCGCCGAACCAGAAGCGGATTTTGTCATACAAAAGCCCTTTGCCAATCATGTATCACTCTGTTATATTTATAATCGATATATGACAGTATGATATATAAATTGGAGGTAAACCAATGACCCGAACTATTCTTTTGTTCCTGAAGCATCCGCTAACCCTGGTCGGAATCATCACCGCCATCTTGTTTCAAGTCTTTTTCAGCACGATCTGGATTACAGGCTATGATCATGTAACCGATCGCGTGAACAAGCTGCCGGTTGCCATTGTGAATGAAGACGGGGCGGCCGCAAAGCCGATCGCGGACGGAATCGCCGCTTCCCTGACCTTTGAAACCCGCTATCCGATGACTCTGACAGCCGCCAGGGAGGCGCT
Source organism: Paenibacillus sinensis (assembly GCF_019904155.1). Taxonomy (GTDB): domain Bacteria; phylum Bacillota; class Bacilli; order Paenibacillales; family Paenibacillaceae; genus Paenibacillus_AQ; species Paenibacillus_AQ sinensis. The sequence goes on along the minus strand of NZ_JAHCMB010000026.1, from coordinate 2,122 downwards.
GGAGAACCGTCAAGTCCGCATGATCATCGTTGTTCCCAAAGGCTTCTCCGGCTCGCTTGCCGATTCTGCCTCGCATCCCTCCATCACCTACTACATCAACGCCTCCAATCCGCAGATGGTCTCGAGCGCCATGGGAACCGCAGCCGGTAAAATCACGGCTTCCCTGAACGAACATGTTAATGAAGCCATGCTGGACAGTCTAGTCAAATCCCTGAGCCTTCCGGAGCAGCCGGCCGGCATCCTGAAGAACAGCATTGCCGGACGTATCTCGTCCGATGTAGTAACCCTGCATCCCGTCGACAATTTCGCCAAGCTTATGGTCCCGCTCATGTTCGTAACTGCCTCCTTCACCGGAGCTATGATGCTTGCGATGAATCTCGCGAAAGCTTCCGCCAGCCTGGCCGCGAAGAGCGGCAAGTGGCCGAGACTGGCTGCACGCTTTGTCATTACCGTGGGAACAGCGGCTCTCGTATCGCTTACCGGCGCGGGCATGACATACGGCCTCGGCATTTCAGCCGAAAGAGGGCTTCTGACACTCTGGGCGTTCGAATTCGTCGTCATCCTCGCCTGCATGTTCGTTGCCCAGCTGTCACTGTTCCTCCTTGGCGATATCGGCGCCTGGGTGAATATCGCCCTGCTGTCCATCCAGATGCTCTCCTCGGGGGCCACAATTCCCCGGGATGTGCTGTCCCCCTTCTATAATTCAATCGGCACGGTCTTTCCGGCTTACTATGCCGTGGACGGCATCATGAATCTTGTCATCGGCGGTCCCGGACTTGGCCGGGATTACATCGGTCTTGCACTCATCGGCGGGGCCGCCGCGGTGCTGTGCATCCTGCTGACTGGCCTGCGCCGGGAGCGCGAAGCCAAGCCTCACCCCTCGGCCGAATCCGCTGCAAACATCTCCTGAGACAAGCGGAGGAAGGCCGGTTCGCTTCCATATGAATGCCTTGCCTTTTGCCCGGGGTACAGGTTATGGTATGTTAATATCTAAGAAGAAACAGGCAGAAAAGGGGCGGCAGCATTCATGAACACACAGGATGTCATACTTGGTCTGCTTTGCAAGGAGCCGCGTTCCGGCTATGATATCAAGCAGCACTTCGAGCAATACTTCTCTTTTTTCTTCGATGCGAGCTATGGAACCATCTACCCTACACTAACCAAGATGGAAGGCCTCGGACTGATCACCAAGGAATCAATCCGACAGGAGGGCAAGCCGGACAAAAATTTATTCACGGTTACGGAGAAGGGGAAAGAGCATTTCAAGGAATATTTGGAGAAGGCGGCCGAACCGGAACTGCTCCGTTCCGACTTTCTGATGCATCTCTATTTCGGGGATATGGCGGACCCGGAGGCGATGAACGGCATCATCCGCAGCGCGCTTGAGGAGAAGAAGCGGATGTATGACGACCTTGAAGCCAAGTACCGGCAGCTCGGCTCTGTCCTCGGTCCCTATCAGAAGCTGTGCATGGAGCTTGGGCTTGTGCAGTACAAAGCGTTCATCGTCAAGCTTGAGGAGGTGCTGGAGCGATCCGGCTCCTGAAGCAAATAACGGCAGGCGGCGCTCCTTGCGGAGACAGCCGGCCTGCCGTTATCGTTAGTTACTATTAAATGGTCTTAATGGTCGAAACCGGCTAACGGAATTAGCCCTGTCTATTAAAGCTCTCGAGCAGTTCGTCCAGAATGTCTCTGCTGACCATTTTACCCTTAAAGTTGATCAGGTTCTCCGAGCTTCCGGAGAAAATGCAGGTTGGTTCATATTTTCTGAGAATGATCTTCTCGCCGTCGACAAAAATTTCAAGCGGATCCTTGATGTCGATCCCCATGGTACGGCGCAGTTCGATCGGAATAACGATGCGTCCCAGTTCGTCTACTTTTCTCACAATTCCTGTTGCCTTCATCCCAAGTATCCTCCTCGATTTCACGCTATATATAAGCTTTAACAATCCACTAACACAGCTATTTCAAAACATTAAAAAATTGTTACTTTCTAACTTGCATTGTAAAGTGTTACTTCTTTCCTGTCAAATCAAATTTCTACATCTTTTGATACTAATCGACAAAATACTTCATATATATAGAATTTTCGACATAGAAGCGTTTTCGAGAAGATTTTCGTTTG
>NZ_JAHCMB010000192.1 GCF_019904155.1 Paenibacillus sinensis | reverse complement strand
ATGAGTTGATCTAGAAAGACTTGTGATCTTCATCACATAAATCAACTATTTCTTTATATAATATTTGATTAGTCAAATAAAATTGTTATAGGAGTGGTAGGCAATGGCGAAAGTTTTATTCATTAAGAGCACCCCGGTTGAGGATGAATATTCCCGCAGCACTCAGATCGCTAGAGTGTTTGTTAAGCGTTATTTGGAACTGAATCCTGAGGATGAGATTATCGAATTGGATTTGTTCAACATGGATGTCCCCTTTATAGATTTGGATATCTTGAATGCGAAGACCAAGCTTCGTACCCAGGCAGAATTGACCGAAGCAGAAGCCAAGAAGCTCGAACAAATGGACCGGTATACCGAACAATTTGTGCAGGCTGATAAGTATATTGTAGTATCACCGTTATGGAACCTGGGTGTCCCTCCAGTATTGAAAGCTTATTTTGATTCTGTATGCTGGGCAGGAAAGACATTCCGTTACACAGCTCATGGTGCAGTGGGATTGTTGGAGAACAAACTGGGAATACATATTCACGGCTGTGGCGGTGTGTACTCCAACGGAGGAGCAATTGGACAATACGCGGACCCTTATGTGACGGGTGTTATGAAATTCATGGGAGTGACAATGCTGCCTACTCTTTTCGTAGAGGGTATAGATGAGGCTCCATCTGAGGCTGAAACGATCTTGGCAAAAGCTAGAGAGCTTGCTATCGATCTTGCCGAGAGATTTGTGTTTTAGTTACATGGATGCATGGTCTAATGGCTGCTCTCTCTTTAGAGGGCAGTCATTTTAAAGGAAACTCTCCATTCTGAACCCTCATTTCTCTACACTGGACGCCACTCGCTCAACGATCACCCTATCTACATCGGCGGCCGAATCGTACTTTGATATTTGAATCTGATCCATTTTACTCAGAAAAAAAGTACTTGTCATTAGGTTTTGACAAGTACTTTTCCTCTTACAACATATTACGCGGTTTAATGTTCACTTACCATTTAATTCATAAATGTTAGGGAAGTCTTATTGAAGCGTCACGTTGTCAATGTATACAGATGTTTGTCCGCTGCTGTTAGACGAAGAAACAAACTGCACTCCGATCTCTTTTACATCCCCAAGATTGGCTACAGAGGAAAGGTTGATCGACAGCGTTGTACCTCCAGTAGAGTTAAGCTTGACGGTACTGCCTTCAGCCCAGGTCCAGCTTGACCCTGTCTTGACATAAAGCTTGGCATAGAGTCCGTTGCCTACAGAACCCCAGGAAGCATGCTTGGCCGTAACGCTTAATGTTGATTTGCCGCTAAGGTCGCGGGTCTGTGTGAGAAGCAGATAATGCTGGGAATTGGCAGACATGATGATATCGGCTTTAAGAGAGTTTGTTCCTTTGGACGCCCATTCATTAACGCTCCATGGTCCAGCCGCTACATTCGAGCCGGTCCAGCCCTGTGTGCTGCCCTCGAAGTCGTACAACGTGGTCGCGGTGTTGCTGCCGGACTGTCTCCACTCTGCGTACGGTGCGCTGCCGGCCAGAATGCTCTTCAGGAAATTCCCGCCTGCCGTCAGAGATCCGTCCGTGTTGAAGATGCTGGCGCTTTCAGACTTGTCGTTAATTGCCCAGTTAGACCAGGAGATATTGTTCTGGTTCAACCAGTCAAGCCATTGATTGGTGGAAGTATAATTGATTGCGCCGTCGCCGTCAGCATTGACGAAGCCCATCTCGGTAACAAACAGCGGAATGCCTTTGTTCAGAGCATAGTTCGCTTTGTCGCGAAGCGACTGGAAGTGAGAACCTGCATAGAAATGCAGCGTATAAGCGATATTGCTGTAGGAAGTAATCGGATTGTCAGCGGCCTGGTCAACATCCTGAGACCAAGTTGGTGTACCGACAACAATCAGATTATCCGAATATTGGCGAATGACAGGAATGACCTGTTCGGCATAGCTCTTGACCGTCGACCAGGAAGTATTGACTGGCTCATTGTAAATTTCGAAGATGACGTTATCATAGCCGCCATACTGCTGGGCCATCTTGCTGAAGAAGCTCTTGGCAGCGTTTACGTTATTCTGCGCGCCGCTCGAATGCCAGTCAATGATAACATAGATGCCCTTGGCGATCGCTGCATTGACAACGGTCTGAACCTTGGATTCATCCGAAGAATTGTATGGATTGCCGGACTCATCCACGCCATATGCTGCTCTCACAATTTCGGCCTGGAATTCATCTACCATCCGGTTCACTGTGGAAGCTGTGTAGAATTGGCCGGACCAGTTGCTCCAGAAGAAGCTTCCTCCTTTGACCATCATGGGCCTATTCGTCTTGGAACCGTTAATCTTATTACCGCTTACTTTCATCTCGCCAAAATAGCTTACAGGGTTAGCGGCAGCAGCTGAAGCAGGCGTTGCAGGTACGGCCGCCTGAATTAGCAATGCCAAAAAATTGAACAGCAAGACCGTGATAATCGGCTTGGTTAAAGAATGATTCGACATATTCATATTTCTATTCTCCTTTGATATAGCATTATTTACGAAAACGTTTTAGATTATTAAACAGAAGTCGCTGCTTAAGTTTGGCCTCACAAGAAGAAAGAACCGTCATGTTCACTGAAAGTATGAAGTTTGAGAAGAAGAACAATACNTTCTGCTATAATATCCTCCTCCTAGAGCTCGATGATGGTAGTACCTTCACTTTTTAATAGACTCAACATCTTCAGATTGGTTAATGCATACGACATCAAGTCTGAGATCCTCCGATCCACCACCTTCTTCCAAAGTATATCTATCCTAGTTTCTACCCTTTGACATCATCCGGGGACTTCCATCTGGATAACATTCAGGATGGAAACAGAACGAACAGAAAATGCTTCATTGCAAGGTGTATTTTGGAAAAGCGCTTACATTATCTATAAAATACATTCTCCATTTGTTTTTGTCAATTCTTATCGAATGAGCTGGCAAGTTTTTTTTGTTTTTTTATTTTTGGTTGACATAAAGTTCAAAGGCATGACCCAAAAGGTTTTTTAGGGTCCTACCCTATCCTGATGATATTTCCGTAATTACACTCAATATCGGCCTAATTTACTATACAGCTTCGATTTAGCCCGACAATTGCGAATTACATCTGCATGATATTGATCGAGTGAATGACTCACAGTTGTTATCTAACAAAACAACCTGCGTTAGGGTGTCCTTGGTAAAAAGTACTGAATCAGTTTTGAAAAGTTAGCAACCAAAAAGACACCTATCCGAGAAATAGCTCGAACGGTGTCGCATGAAAAGTGGGCACAGTAACCGCCCGTTTTTGATATTGCATAGCTTTAGAACATCAGCAATGCCAAGCCATCATTGTAAAGTGACGGCCCCTCCCTTAGCAGATTAACTTAACCATGCATGGTGAGCTTGTTTATCTCCTTAATAGCTATTGTTGAAAGACTACCTGCCTCCGCTTCGCTGATTTTATATGCGGAAGTATCATTGCGGGTTGGTTTTGAATTCTGATGGATGAAATCCTTTATGTGCTGGTCAAGCATGATTGCAGGTCTTGTTCCAGTCCGTTTCAAAAGCTCTGCAAGCAACTTTGGATTTTCGCCGTCTGCTCCACCACTGATAGAAAAGAAACCATATGCTTGAGGGTTTGATTTTATATGGTGCAAATAAGCCCGAAGTGGCGAAGCAATATGTCCCATCCAAACAGGGACGAAAAAGAGGACAAGGTCATAATGCTTAAGGCTATCCGGGTCAGGATGTACTTTGGGTGTTCGGGTAAAAATCATATCCAACATGATACTTCCTATTGTCATGGGCTTTTGTGGTGAGATTTTAATATGTGTTGCCGGCAAGTCCCTTGCCACACATGCAGCAAGTTTATCGTTATTGCCAGTGTAAGAATAGGAAACAACTGCAATGTTCATTCTATCTCCCCCTTAGGTAATTATTGTTGAGCCACTGCTCCGGTTGACTATTTAGAGCAGTCCGTCAGACCTTTCATGATTAGCTCTGTCATGAGATGTAGTAGTTCTGGAAAATACTCAATTCCGATTTCCTCCTTGTGGGTGTCTGCATTAATGACTGCCGCGAAAACCATCATAATCATCTTGCTATTTATGTCTTTGCGCATTTTCCCTTGCTTCTGCCAAAGCGTTATGAGTTTCAAAAAACTGTCGTACAAGAAATCTACAGTATCAACGCCGTTTTCCTCACGATAGACTTGCTCTAGCTTTTCAAACACACTCCTGTTATACCATTCCCGCAAAATGGGATTTGACTTTGTACCCTTAACGTTTAGTTCGAGCATCTGACCAACAACTTCCATAGGGGGTTGCTCTAGGTCAAGTGACTGAAAACAGGCTTGTTTCATCTTT
>NZ_JAHCMB010000241.1 GCF_019904155.1 Paenibacillus sinensis | reverse complement strand
TTCTACGCCTTTCTCTAAAATCTTATATAGGGTTTTGGGGAGTGCCTCCTCCAATCCCTGTAACTTCGGGACAAGATCGGTGCGACCTCGACAACATTGTTGCCCTCTTTCCCACATGGTAAAATATAGGTAGAAGCTAATATTACGCCTGTATTTCAAAGAAGAAAGGGGAATTATAATGAAGTTTATCAAGCTCATTTTTAAGGTTATCGCCATTCCGTTTATCGTCATTCTGACGATTGGAACGCCTGTATTTGTATTTCTGTTCTGCTATGCCGCAGTCTTTATGGAGATTGCTTCGGGGATAGGTGTACTGCTTAGTATCGCCCTGTTGCTGACCGGGGAAAAGCTCGGTTGTTGCGTGTTCCTGTTCCTGTCCTTCCTGCTCTCGCCCTTTGGTATTCCCGCCATTGGGGAATGGCTGGCAGACAGACTGAGAAGCATTAACTGTTCGCTTCGCTATTTTATCGTAAGCTGAACACAGAGCGGCATAAGTGCCGGGCGACTTCGGGCCAACTTGGCCCGAAGTTATTTTTTACATGAAAGGAGGGCCGCACATGGCGACAACCTATTTCAAACCCCATCATATCAGCAAGGGCGAAACGATAGCACAGTCAATGAAAGACCGTTTTGATTATGGACAGAACCCGGAGAAAACACAGGGCGGCGATTTGGTTCTTGCCTATGAGTGCGACCCGAAAACCGCAGATGGGGAGTTCCTTTTAAGCAAAGCCAAGTACAAGGCCGTTACAGGCCGGGAGCAGAAAAAGGACGAGGACATTTTGTGCTATCAGGTACGCCAGTCCTTTGTTCCCGGCGAAGTGGATTCCGAAACGGCCCTTAAAATCGGATATGATTTCGCCATGCGCTGGACGAAAGGCCGACACGCTTTTTTCGTGGTTTCCCATGTTGACCGCCCTCACCCTCATGTGCATATCTATTACAATTCCACTACCCTTGATTGCACAAGGAAGTTTCGGGATTTTCTCGGTACGGCCCGTGCGGTGCGGCGGCTGTCTGACCGTATCTGCCTTGAAAACAGCCTTTCCTATATCGCCAGTCCCAAGCTGAAAAGTAAGGGGAAATACAGGCATTACGGGCAATGGCTCGGCGGCAACAAAACGCCTACCTTTCAAGAGCGCCTAAAAGCGCAGATTGATATTTGCCTTGCGGAAAAACCGCCCGATATGGACAGATTTTTGCAGGCAATGTTTGCCGCTGGCTTTGAGGTTAAACACAGGCGGGGCGGCGGGATCAGCTTCCGCACCGAGGGGCAGGAACGCTTTACACAGCTTCGTGCCGCTACGCTTGGCAAGGGTTACGGCTTAGAGGATATACAGGCGGCGATTAAGGGCCGGGCCGCTCCTATGGAACGGCGCAAGGTAAATCTGATTGTGGATATTCAATCCCGTATGAGAGCCGGGAAAGGCCCCGCTTACGAACAGTGGGCCAAGATATATAACCTAAAGCAGATGGCGGCGGCGTTACCGTATTTGCAGGAAAACGGCCTGATGGATTATGCCGATTTGGAACAAAAAGCCACACAAGTGGCAGACCGTTTTCACACGCTTTCAGACAGCATAAAATCAATGGAAACCGCCATGCGTACCAATACGGAATTAAAGGTGGCGGTGGTGGATTACGCTAAGACACGGCCTGTGTTCGAGGGGTACAAAGCGGCGAAGTACAGCAGAAAATACCTTGCGGAGCATGAAGCAGATATTGCCGCCTACCGGGCGGCAAGGGCTACAATGGATAGGCTCCTGAACGGTGCGAAGCTCCCCAAGATGGATACACTCAAAGCGGAGTTTCAGCAGTTGGCTTCTGATAAGAAAAAGGCTTACCGGGAGTACCGGGAAGCCAAAAAGGCCATGCAGGAAATTGTAACAGTGAAAAGTAATATAGACCACCTGCTCGGCCTGACGGATGCGCAGAAAAATAAGGAAATGGAGAGATAGCGACATGACGCAACATGAGGTGCAACGCACCGACTTCGGGACAACTTGGCCCGAAGTCGCAGGGTTTGGGGAAGGCACTCCCCAACAAGCAATTTTTGAGTTTTCCCGGCAGGGAAAATCTCAAAAATGTGCAAGTGTCAATACACTTGCCCTGCTTGCCGGTTAGTGAAAATCTTTTTTTACTGCTTTTTGCAATAGCTTAAATTCGTTTCTATAAAAGTCAATCAAGCCGTCCCGCTTCATCCATGCAAGCTCTCTGGATAAGGCACTACGGTCTACATCCAGATACTCGGCCATCGCTTCTCTATCAAAAGGGATAGTAAAAATTTCTGTTCCAGCTTCGCGCATAACTCTTGTTAAGTAAGTTAAGACCTTATCCCGAATAGTGGGCATAATCAGACAATCATTTCTGTCATGCAGTTCTAACGCTCGTTCTGCAATACTATCAAAAAGATTGCCAAGTAATTGTTCGTGTGCCACACAAAACTTTGTATAACGGCTCAATATGTTTTTGATAGGAATAAACAGAACCTCAAGCGGTTCTATTGCCTGTACTGACATAGGGCATCTTCTTCCACGGCTAGCCGCTGTTAAAACAGCGGTATAACCACCCGGATAATGGAGGGATACAATAATTTGTTTTCCTGTGACGCTCAATTTCGTACTTTGAGCGCTACCCTGCAATATAATGCCCACATCATCAACTAAATCGCCCTCACGGACAACCATCTCATCTTTTGCATATTCTTTCCGTGTGGCTGACAGATATTTAAGCATTTGGGGAATATCATTTGGGGAAATCCCCGAAAATAAACGTGATTGACATAGGGAATCTAAGTTGTTCATGAGAGGCTCCTCGTTGCACGTGCAACATACTTTTTCTTTTTACTATACTATATTAATCATAAATACACAAGAAGTTTAGTCACCTTTTCTAACGTCAGAATGGAGGAAGAACAATGCAAGGGAAAGAAAATTCAATAAAAGCGAGAAATCGACTTTTAGCATCAAAGGTTATTAAAAATCTGCAAAGCAGAAAGTTTGAGGCTTATTACTGTGATAACGCCATAGAAGCTGTAGAAAAGGCACTATCATTTATTCCGGAACATTCTTCGGTATCATGGGGTGGGTCAGTCACGCTTGAGGAAATCGGACTGCTTGATCGAGTACGGCAATGCAAATATGTAGTTATTGATCGCGACAAGGCGCAAACAATGGAGGAACGTTATGACCTCATGCGCCAATCTCTTTTGTGCGACACCTATTTAACGAGTTTTAACGCCATTAGCGAAGATGGTATATTGGTCAATATCGACAGTGTGGGCAATCGAACGGCGGCAATTACCTTTGGACCGAAAAGTGTTATTGCTATCGTAGGGATGAATAAGGTTTGCAAGACCGCTGAAGACGCAGTTATAAGAGCCAGAACATATGCAGCCCCCATTAATGCATACCGCTGTTCGTGCTCGTCCAGCCCGTTTTTACATTCGCCGCAAAAAACGCCCTGTCTAATCAATGGTGCTTGCGGAGATTGTAAAACAGATGATTGTATCTGTTCTTACATTGTCCAAACAAGAATGTGTAAAACAGCGGGGAGAATAAAGGTTATCCTTGTTGGCGAATCTTTGGGATATTGAATAAGAATTATAGTTTAATAGCTGCCAAACGGCATATAAAAAAAGCCGCCATTTGGCAGATGATTATTTGTGACCAAATTGAGAGATTAACTAGACGGCTTCTTTGAAAAAATTCAAAGAAGCCGTCTGATTTTAGCAAATAAAAGTCAAAAATTTCATCAATAGCGGCTTTAGGATAGGAGGTTCTCATGTATCCAAAGCTGCTGTTGTATTTTGGGGAGGAACCGTTACATTGCTGTAACGGTTTGGCCTAGCTGACGCTCCCTTTCTTCAAAAATTAAAAAAGAAAAGTGTACAAAACACATACGGCTACTGCGGCCATTTTTTCTTCGACACCATTCGAGTAATTTCTCGGATTGGTGTTTTTTTGTACTTCGGGCCAACTTGGCCCGAAGTCCGGGCAGGACCGCCAAAGCATAGCGGCCCCGGCTGTCGTTCCCCGCCTTTCTCCATTCATCAGCCCGTAAACCCTGCGGAGCAATTCGCCAAATGATGAATGGAGGAAAAATAATGGACAAGCCATTAGTAACGATAAAATATAAAACCGCCAATGGGAGTGAAATTTGTGTTGAGGTTTCAACTCCGGTTAAGGAACTGCTGGAACAGTCCTCCCGGCAAATTCAATCCCAAAGGCGGCAAGACAGGCGACACCTTGATTATGTGGATTTTATAGACGGTTTGACCGGCACGGCTATTAGGAACCCACAAGAAGATATTGCCGATCTCGTGATTAGAATGGAAAGCTATCAGCGGCTTCATACCGCTATCAATCAGCTTTCAGAAATTCAGCGTAGACGGTTGACGCTGAATTTTATTAACAATCTGACCCATCGCCAGATTGCGGAAATTGAGGGCGTAGATCAAGCCGCCATAGGCCGCTCGATTAAACGTGCCCTAAATCAGCTTTGCAAGCTCCTTGCTGAATAGCAAATACTTACTGGGGGCGGCCTTGCTTTTGCAGGGCCGTTCTCTTTGCAGAATCAGTGTAACAAAAAAACTATAAATACGCAAACGCGTATACGTTGAAGCGTATAGATTGATATGCTTGTCACATACCTTTGGAAAGGTGGTGAGGGCATAAAAATCAAAGACGCTATTGCAGAACGCTTTCGGCAGTTATGCAAAGAACGCAACATATCATTTACCGAGCTGGCCCGGTTGGCAGGAGTAACGCCCTCCACCGTATACAGTATGTTAGAGCCGAAACGCAGGGATGTAAGCGCCGTTACGGTAAAGAAGCTGTGTGACGGATTGGATATGTGCATTATAGATTTTTACGATTGTGATTTATTCCGTAATCTGTCCCCGGAAATTGAATAAGCCGAAGCAAAAGGAAACGCCTTGCAGTATTAAACTGCCGGGCGTTTTTCTATGCAAATTTATATATGTTTGGGTCGGCAAAACACATTTCCCAGTCCTAATAAGTAGAGGGACATACTTCTTCCCTTTCTGCTCTTTGACAACTGAATACCGTTGGCCCGGATACGTTCAATCAGGAGGGAGCCAAGCCGCAGAGTACGCCAAGACCGCCCATGTGAAAGGGGGAAAGACCTAACGGAGCGTGAGCGATTTATATTGACTGTGGTAGGGTGGATATGGCAAGCCGCCCGGCGATAATCTTTTGATTGGTATATTGATACTTGCGGTTTGAACGCTTCACAGCATTGACCGCCACGCCATCAGCATGGGGTGAGGTGAGATTCCTATGAGGGCGGTTGCCGCCGCCCGTCCGGGCCAACGTTTTTATATAAAGGGAGTGCCGTACCGTTCCTTTCTGTCTTATGACAGGCCAATCCATAACGGTGCGGCACACTCCTGATTGATGAATGGAGATTTTAACTTCGGGTCAAGTTGGCCCGAAGTATGCGGAAAGATTAAACGCCATCACTTTGACCGTAAAAGTGGTGGCGTTTTGTGTTTCCTCATAGGACAAACAAGGAAACGCATATATTGAATCATGCAGAATAAGGAGGTGCATGATATGCTTACGCTGGAAATGATAGATGATTTTATGAGCGTAAATATGAACACGGTAGATGTGGGAACGCTGGCTGACATAAGCACATTGAAGCTGGATAATTCTCTCCCCAAAGAAAAACGGATGGACTATGTTTTGAAAGAACTGAAAAACCCCTTTTGCTTTCGATATGGGGAAATGGGAATTAAACTTGAATTTGACGACAATGCGCCGCCGATTCAAGAGGTACTTACCAACTTTCTTATACGCAAGAAAAGCGGCTTATAATGCGGCTTTGTGCCCTCGACAACATTGTTCGCATTACGCCAAAATGGTATAATATAGGTGTAATGTGAGGAAGGAGGACACATGGCACGAGCGGCCAACAGGCAAAACATTGTCAAAGCACTACCCAAAAACAAGGTATGGTTAGTAGCGTTCTATATCCGCTTATCTCGGGAGGACAAACGAGGGAAAGACGAATCGGAAAGCATCACCAATCAAAGGCTTATCCTGACCGATTTTCTTGAACAGCAGGAAGATGGTGACGAATACGTTTATGTTGACGAATATGTTGATGATGGCGTAAGCGGCACTACGGACGAAGAACGTGAAAACTTCCAAAGGTTGCTTTCCGATATACAAAAAGGGGAAATCAACTGTGTTATCGTCAAGAACCTTGCCCGGAGTTTCCGCAACAACGGCGACCAAAGTTATTATCTTGGGGACTGGTTTCCACGAAACAATGTGCGGTTTATCTCTTTATACCAACAGCCCATTGATACTTACAAAGACCCGCAGAACGCCCAAAATATCGCCGTACCCGTTCAAGGCGTTTTGAACGAGGAACACGCAAGGGGTACATCTGAAAGCGTTCGGAGAACCTTTGATAAGAAGCGGGAAAAAGGTTTGCATATCGGTTCCTTTGCGGCTTATGGCTACCAAAAAGACCCGGAGGACAAAAACGCTCTTATCATAGACGAAGAAGCCGCAGAGCATGTAAAAAGTATTTTTGCTTGGTTTTTAGAGGGTATGAGCAAAAATGCGATTGTACGAAAGCTGAATGACAGCGGCATTTTATGCCCGGCGGCTTACAAGAAAAGCAAGGGCATGAAATACAAAAACCCCAACGCCGAGGGCGGCAATCCTCTATGGTGCGCCGTGAGTATCAACAACATTCTGAAAAACCGCATTTATGTTGGGGATATGGTACAGGGCCGTTACCGCATTAAGAGCTATAAAATCCATGTGCAGGAAACAGTCCCGGAAGATGAATGGTTCATTGTTGAGAATACGCACGAAGCGATTATCAGCCGTGAGGATTTCAACAAGGTGCAGGAGCTTTCAAGAAAGGACACCCGCACCGCACCACAGCAAAAGGGTCTATATCTGTTCAGCGGTTTTCTGAAATGCGCCGATTGCGGCAAGGCTATGACACGAAGCAAGGTCGGGGGAAATGTATATTACTATTGCCGCACCTATAAAGACCAGTCAAAAACAGCTTGCACCAAGCATACTATCAGACACAATCATCTGGAACAAGGTGTATTTCATGTCATTGAAAAAATGGTTTTCCTTGCGGCAGAGTTTTCCGAGATTGTTTCAAGGATTAACACCGCTCCATTGCAGAAAAGCCAGTCTATACGGCTGAACGACCTGATAGCGGCAAAGGAAAAAGAGCTTTCCAAGATTATGCGCTACAAACAAAGCATTTACCAAGATTGGAAAGACGGAGAGATAAGCCATAAGGATTACCGCCATATGCAGGAAGATTACGAGCGGCAAATGGAATCCATCAACGAGGTTATAAAGAACCTAAACGAAGAAAAGGCCGAACTTGAAAATGGGATTGATACAGAAAACCCATTTTTAGCAACCTTTCGGAAGTATGAAAATATCGACAAGCTGACAAGAGAGGTTTTGATTGAGCTTGTAGACCACATTAAGGTATATGAAAACGGCAGTATCAGCGTTAGCTTGAAATTTGCCAATGAGTACCGCAGAGTAACGGAATACATCAAGCTCAATACCCATTCAAATGCGGTTTAGAAGAACCGCAATTTTACAGGCAGTTTGTTTTCCTAATATAAACGCTCCGGTCGGGCCGAGCGTAGTGCCTACAATCAGCCGCGACAACGGCAGCAGCAGCACAATCAGAATGATGAACGGAACCGAACGGACACCGTTGATCACGGTAGCGATGACGCGGTTGACTGCGGGCGCGGCAAGAATTCCTCCTTTTTCCGTTACCACCAGCGTAATGCCCAGCAGAGTGCCCAGCAGCAGCGCGAATAGCGACGACCATGCGGTCATATACAGCGTCTGCCGGAGCCCCTCCCACAACAGGCCGGGTACATCGTCTCTCATCGCAGCACCGCCTCTCTCTCCTGCCGCCCCGGCTCCTCGCGGTAGCCGTTCTTGTAGAAATTGAAGATACCGGCGAAGCGCCGGGCCGTATCGCTCTGCGGCTGGCTGAACAGCTGATCGACAGGGACGTTCTCCACGATCCTTCCCCCTTCAATGACGGCCGCTCTGCCGCAAATATGCCGCAGCACATCCATTTCATGGGTAATCAGCACAATGGTAAGGCCAAGTCTTCGGTTAATGTCGCCTAATAGCTCCAGAATGGAAAAGGTCGTCTGCGGATCAAGCGCCGATGTTGCCTCATCCGACAGCAGAACATCCGGCTCTCCCGCCAGCGCTCTTGCAATACCTACTCTCTGCTTCTGCCCGCCGCTCAGTTCCGACGGATATCTGCCAGCTTTGTCCCCCAGCTCGACCAGATCGAGAATTTCTCCGACACGGCGTTCGATCTCGGCCTTCGGATAGCCTGCCGTCTTCAGCGGGAAGGCGACGTTCGCAAAGACCGTCTTGGAATCAAACAAATTAAACTGCTGAAAAATCATGCCGATCTTGCGTCGGGCCAGCCGCAGCTCGCGTTCCTTGAGTCCGGTGATAGCCTTCCCGTTAACCGTAATGGTCCCGGAATCGGGCTCCTCCAACCGGTTGAGACAGCGGATCAGCGTGGACTTGCCGGCGCCGCTGAATCCGATAATGCCGAAAATCTCTCCTTTTTCGATATGCAGGTTGATATCCTGAAGCGCGGGAACAACGCCGCCCCGGGTCCGGTAGCTTTTGTTCAGGTTGGTGACAGTAATCATCGAACCGGCCTCCTCTTTCGGGAAAATAAAAAAAATCAAGCTTTCCCCGTCTTCCGGCGGTTTCGCAGCTTGATTTCCAGTTAACTGGTCAATCATTAATTCTTATTATTTCAATGTGTTTAATTGTTGTTTATTAATATAGAGCAGTTGCAAGATACTGTCAATCACGAATTTCACCCTCGCCTCCGGTGGGCAGCGGTTCGCAGCAACGCCAAAAAGCGCGCATCCCGATTGAGGGATACGCGCCATTATCGTCTTTGCTATCCTATTGGATATTGGATTCGGCCCGGCGATTAGACATCGCGGAGACTCAAGCGCCCTTGGCCGCCTTCTCCTGAAGCTCTGCGAACACCAGCGTCGTCACATATTTTCGCGCGTCGGCCGTCTGCAGGAACAGCTCGGCGGTTTCAGACGCTGGCTGCGCCTGACGAAACCTCACCTTGGCGCCATCCAGCGTCTCCAGCATGCCGTCCACGGCATAGCCCCGGGACAACAGTCCGTCGATCTCCAGCTTCTCCTTGATAAAATCGTTGTAAGCAGACATCAGACCACTCCTTCGGCTTCCGGCTTCGCCGGAAGAGCGCCCGCCGCTCCAAACCGCTTGCGCTGGAGGTATTTGCCCGCTCCCGCCTTGCCGACGAACTGCTTATCCTTGATGACGAACTCGCCCCGGCTCAGCACGGAGACCGGCTCGCCTTTTACCTCGAAGCCTTCAAAGGCGTTGTAGTCCACATTCATATGGTGGGTTTCTGCGGAAAGCGTCCGCTTCACGTTCGGGTCGAAGATAACGATATCGGCGTCGCTGCCGACGGCGATCGTGCCCTTCTGCGGGAACAGGCCGAACAGCTTGGCGCTGGACGTCGAGATGACATCCACGAACTTGTTCAGGGAAATGCGGCCTTTCTCCACGCCCTCGGAATACAAAATCGTAAACCGGTCCTCGATCGTCGGACCGCCGTTCGGGATTTTGGAGAAATCGCCAAGGCCCAGGTCCTTCTGCCCCTTGAAGTTGAAGGAGCATTGGTCGGAGCCGATCGTCTGAAGACTGCCGTTCCAGAGCAATTTCCACAGTACATCCTGGTTCCACTGCTCCCGCAGCGGAGGCGACCACACATATTTGGCTCCCTCGAAATCCGGCTTCTCCAGAGCCGTCTGATCGAGCACCAAATACTGCGGACAG
The DNA here is from genome assembly GCF_019904155.1 of Paenibacillus sinensis. Classification (GTDB taxonomy): domain Bacteria; phylum Bacillota; class Bacilli; order Paenibacillales; family Paenibacillaceae; genus Paenibacillus_AQ; species Paenibacillus_AQ sinensis. Next base: position 149,487 of record NZ_JAHCMB010000241.1, on the reverse strand, counting down.
GTCTCGCCGTAGACGCGAAGCCCTTTTTTGCGGGCCTCCTCGATCTTCCAGGCCGCTTCGGCGCAGGTGACATGCACGACATAGAGCTGGGAGTCGGTCAGCTCCGTCAAGTAAGCTGCGCGTCCCGTCGCTTCGCCCTCCAGCTCCGGAGGCCGGGTCAGCGCATGGTAGATCGGATCGGTGTTGCCTTCAGCCAGCGCCTTATCCACGAGGTACTCGATCACGTCGCCGTTCTCGGCATGAACCATGACGAGCGCGCCTTCCTTCTTGGCGGCTTGCAGCGTTTTGTAGAGCGTGCCGTCGTCAGCCTGGAAGGTGTTCTTGTACGCCATGAACACTTTCAGCGACGTGATGCCCTCGTTCTCGATGATCTCCGGCAGCTCTCCGAGCACCTTGTCGTTCAGCTCCGACACCATCAGGTGGAAGCTGTAGTCGATCACCGCTTTATCCACGGACTTCGCATGCCACGTATCCACCGCCTGCTGAAGCGGCAGGCCCTTGCTGGTGAGGCAGAAGTCGATGACCGTCGTCGTGCCGCCGTAAGCCGCCGCGATTGTGCCGGTCTCGAAATCGTCCGCCGTAACGGTGCCGCCGAACGGCATATCGAGATGCGTATGCGGGTCGATTCCGCCGGGGAACACATAACAGCCGGAAGCGTCGATCACTTCAGCATCGTCCGCCTCCAGTTTCAAGCCGATTTCCGTAACAATTCCGTTCTCGATGGCGATATCGCCAGTGAATGTATCCGCCGCCGTTACTACTGTTCCATTCTTGATGATCTTCTTCATACCTCAAACCACCTCCGCTTCGGAATAGGAACCGCTCAGATTGCCGACGACGCGCTGACGCTCATTCCAGCTCATCGGCGGAAGGCCGCTGTCGATCTGCACCATATCGATCGCGCCGTCCGCCGGACAGACGATCGAGCACAGGTTGCAGCCTACACAGTCTTCCTCGCGAATCTTCAGAACCGCCTTGCCGTCCGCGCTTGTCAGCATGTCGATGCATTGATGCGAGGCATCCTCGCAGGCGATATGGCATTTGTTGCAATTGATGCAGTTGTCTTCATTGATGCGGGCGACAACTTTATAGTTAAGATCGAGATCGCCCCAGTTGGAATACTTCGCCACCGATTTGCCGATCAGCTCGGTGACGGAGGCCAGGCCCTTCTCGTCGAGATAGTTGTTCAATCCGTCGATCATCTCTTCTACGATCCGGAAGCCGTGATGCATGACGGCGGTACAGACCTGAATGCCGGTCGAGCCCATCAGCATGAACTCGACCACATCCTGCCAGGTGGAGATGCCGCCGATGCCAGAGATCGGCACGCCGACCTGCGGGTTGCGCGCGCATTCCGCGACCATGTTCAGCGCGATCGGCTTGACGGCCGGTCCGCAGTAGCCGCCGTGGGCTCCCATGCCGCCGACATGGGGAATGGTGTTCCAGGTGTGAATGTCTACGCCAGCCAAACTGTTGATCGTGTTGATCATGCTGACCGCATCGGCGCCGCCCTTAACCGCGTGACGGGCGACCACCGTGATGTCGGTGATGTTCGGTGTCAGCTTCACGATAACCGGCGTCTTCGCGACCTCCTTCACCCAATAGGTTTGGGCTTCCACCAGATCGGGCTGCTGGCCGGAAGCCGCGCCCATGCCGCGCTCCGCCATCCCGTGCGGACAGCCGAAGTTCAGCTCCAGACCGTCAACCCCAACGTCTTCGACCCGCTTGACGATTTCATGCCACTTCTCCTGCTTGGGCTCGACCATCAGGGAGGCGATCACCGCATGATTCGGGAACCGCTTCTTCGTCTCGTAGATTTCCTTCAGGTTCACATCCAGCGGACGATCTGTAATCAGCTCGATATTGTTGAAGCCCGCCACGCGCTGGCCGTTGAAATTAACAGCTGCGAAGCGGGATGAGGTGTTGATGATCGGGTCACCGAGCGTCTTCCAGACGGCTCCGCCCCAACCTGCCTCAAAGGCGCGCTGTACTTGATATCCGGTATTGGTAGGCGGCGCGGACGCCAGCCAGAATGGATTGGGCGACTTGATCCCTGCGAGATCGATACTCAAATCTGCCATAAGTAATTCCCTCCCTGATCGGTATAGATTAGACGGCCGAGCCTACAACGCCGCCTTCCTGCGGCATGAACTGCTCCACAATGGCGTGAGCGGCGATTTTGCCCTGCTGTGCAGCGGATACAACCATCGCTTCGCCCTTGCCGGAGCCAAATACGATATCGCCTGCGGCGAAGATCATCGGATCGGAGGTGCGGTGAGTCTCCCAGTCTACCTTGACGACGCCCCAGTCATGTTCGAGACCCAGATGCTCGATCAGGCTATTATGCCGCTTCTGCCCGATAGCCAGTACGACAGCATCGACCGGCATGATGAATTCCGAGCCTTCGATCGGCACCGGCTTGAGTCTGCCGTCGCCTCCCGCCTCGCCGGACAGCTCCATGCTGACGCATTCAAGGCCGGTCACGCGACCCAGATCGTCGCCGATAATGCGCTTCGGCAGCGTCAGCCAACTGAATTCCACGCCTTCCTGCTTCGCGAATTCGTACTCGAAGTCGTAAGCCGTCATCTCTTCCCGGGTGCGGCGGTAGACCATCTTCACGTTGTCTGCGCCGAGCCGCACCGAGCAGGTCGCGGCGTCAATCGCCGTGTTGCCCGCGCCGATAACGGCAACGCGCTGTCCCAGCAGCCGGATGTCGGACACGCCCGTCTTCGTCGATTCCACCAGCTTGATGGCGTCGTAGACACCGGCCAGTTCCTCGCCCGGTATGCCGAGCTGCGGCACATATCCCATGCCGGCGGCCAGCACGATAGCGTCATACTCCGCTTTCAGCTCATCGACGGTAACATCGGTTCCCACCTTGACGCCGGTGCGGATCTCAACGCCGAGTCGTTCCACTTGCTCAACTTCCCAGAGAGACACGGACTGCGGAAGCCGGAAGGACACGATCCCGTGCGTATCCAGACCGCCGGCCAGCTCTCTTGCTTCGTAGATCACAACGGCGAAGCCTTCGCGGGCAAGCTCGCGGGCCGCTGACAGCCCTGCGGGACCGCCGCCGATGACGGCGACCTTGCGGCCAACAGGTGCTCCGGCCTTGAACAGCGCAGTGCCGCTCTTCATCGCCCAATCGGTCGCATAGCGCTGCAGCAGGCCGATCTCGATCGGCTTCGATGCCTCGTTCAAGACGCAGGCGCCTTCGCAGAGCTCTTCGGTTGGGCAGACACGGGCGCAGCTTGCGCCGACCGGGTTCGATTCCATGATCGTCATGGCCGCGCCTTTCAGGTTGTCCGTGGCGATTCTTTTAATGAAAGAAGGGATATTAATGCCCGTCGGGCAAGCCTTGATGCAAGGAGCATCATAGCAGTAAAGGCAGCGGTTGGACTCTTCGACAGCGCCTTTTTGGGTCAATCCGGCCTCGGCTTCTGCAAAATTTCGCATGAACATATCGGGTGAAAATACGGTCTGCGGAGAAGTGTGCTCCATCGGTGATCCCTCCAGATATATGTTATATAATATAACACAATTACGATATTTGCCTTAAAAAACTACTTACTTTGACAGATTTATATAGTAAAATAATCTGTATCACTAAAAAAAGCGCTTATCTCTACCGATATAGGTTAGTTATTCTAACATTCTATATTCAAACTATAGTCAATTCATTTTTTCGTTACATTAGACATATTGTCTAATTTAGGATGCCTATTTTTTACGTGTGAGAATGAATTGAGAACGGCTATTAGACAGGGAGGTAGAGTATGGACTGGGAGTTAGTATTCACCATTCGCGAAGCGCTGAAAAGACCCCTGTTCGCCGACGCCTCGGTTGTAGGGGGAGCCTCCGGCCTGGACCGCGCGATCCGCTGGGTTCATGTGCTGGAGACCCCCAACTTCGAGAGCATGATTCACGGCCAGGAAATGATTCTGACCACGGGAATCGGCATGAGCGCCGACCTCCCCGCCGCCCTTGAGTTTCTGGAATACCTGATCGAACGCAATGCCGCTTGCCTGTGCATTGAGCTTGGAACTTACTTTAGCGCCATCCCAGAGGAAATGATTGCTCTCGCGGACCGGCATGACTTCCCGCTCATCGTCTTTGACCGCACCGTTCGCTTCGTCGATATTACACTCGATCTGCACTCGCTGATCATCAACCGCCATCACCGCATGCTGGAGGAGCTGGAGAGCATCTCGCGCGAATTCCACCGGCTGACGCTGACCTCTCAAGGGACGGTCAAGGTGCTGCAGCTGCTGTCCAAGAGTACACGCACGCAGGTGCTCTACATGCAGCTTCAGGGCAAGCCGCAGTTCTTCCCGGCGCTTCCGCCGGAGGAACAGGGAGAACTGCTGCGCTTCTTCTCGGCATTCTACGAAGAGACGGACGCCGCACACCAGCCGGACGCCGCGCCCGCCTTCCGGGATTACAACGGCCGGACGGCCGTGATCAAGCCGGTGGGAGCCCTGGACCAGACGTGGGCGTATATCCTGATGCTCTGTCCCCACAAGCCGCAGGAATTCGACTGCCTGCTGCTCGATTCCGCCTCGCTGTCGATCGCGCAGGAGCTGCTGCGCACGCGCTATATGGAGGAGCGCAAGCTGTTCTCCGAGAATCTGTGGGTCGACGAGCTGATCAACGGGCGGATCGACGATGATAACCGGCTTAAGAGCCTGATCGGTCCGGACTTCGCCATCGTCAACGAGCTGCCCTACCGCGTATGCCTGATCGAGATCGAGAATCCCCGGAACGCAAAATGGAACAGCTCGGAGAACGAATGGGAATCGATAACGTTCCACCTTTCGCTCGTCCTGCGTTCCATTTTCGAGAAATATTCATTCCGGCCGCTCATCACGCTCAAGAATAACCGGCTGACCGTGATCGCGCTCGACATCCAGTCGAAGCAGCCCGGCCGCTCCCGGCTGCAGCAGGCGCTGGAATCGCTGAAGAATATACGCTCCGACGAGAAGCTGAAGGATCTCCAGCTCGTCGTCGGCGTCAGCAAGCGTCATACCCAGCTCCGCAATACACCCGCCGGTTACCGGGAAGCGGTACAGGCGCTGTCGCTCTATCCCTGTAACCAGCAGCCGATCCTGTTCTACGAGGAGCTTGGGGTGTTCCAGCTGCTGCTCGGCTTGAACGACGGCAAGACGCTGCAGAACTTCATCCGCACCTATCTTGGCCCGCTGATTGACCATGACCAGCAGAAGGGCAGCGAGCTGCTGCTCACCCTGCGCGTCTACCTCGATCATGACGGCTCCAAGCAGATCGCGGCCCGGAAGCTCTTCATCGTGCGGCAGTCGCTCTATTACCGGCTGGATAAAATCACCGAGCTGCTCGGCGAGGATTTCATGTCGCCGGAGAACCGGATTTCAATTCAGGTCGCCCTGCGCGCCTACCAGTTCCTGTACCCGGAGAAGCTTACTCTGCCCAACTCCCGATCATTACCTCTTTGAACGTATCCAGAATGAACTGGATATCTTCATCGGTCGAGGCAAGCGGAGGCGCAAATGTCAGCACATTGTTGTAGCCCGCTACGGTGTCGCCGTTCTTGCCGATGATCAGCCCTTTCGCCTTGCAGTCGGCAATAATTCCTTTGACCGTATCAAGCGGAGCCGGCGTCTTGGCCTCCTTGTCGGATACAAGCTCGATGCCGGTGATCAGGCCGAAGCTTCGGATATCGCCGACCAGCTTGTGACCTGCAAGCTCCGATAGCCCGGCGCTCAGGCGCTTGCCGAGAATATCGCCGCGTTCCACCAGCTTCTCCTGCTCCATCAGCTCCAGGTTGCGCAGCGCCAGCGCGCACGCCGCCGGGTTGCCGCCGAAGGTATTGATATGGCGGAAATAGCCGTAATCGTCGCTCTTGTCCTTGAACACCTCATAAATCTCCTTGCGGACCGCAGTGGCGGACAGCGGCAGATAAGCGCTCGTCATCCCTTTGGCCATCGTCACGATGTCCGGCTTCACGCCGAAATTATGATGGCCGAACCGCTGTCCCGAACGGCCGAAGCCGCAGATGACCTCGTCGATAATAAGGAGTACGCCATATTTCTTGCAGATTTCCTGAACCCGGTCCATGTAGAGCTGATGCGGCACGATAACGCCGCCGCCCGTAATGACCGGCTCCATAATAACGGCCGCGATCGTCTCGGCGCCTTCCCATACGATGGTGTCCTCGATCTGCTGCGCCATCAGAAGATTGAATTCCTCCACCGACTGGCCCGCCGGACGGCGGTAGCTGTCGGGAGGCGCCACATGCAGGAAGCCGCCGCTGAGCGGCTCGTATTTGTATTTCCGCTGGGCCTGACCGGTTGCGGACAGCGCACCGAAGGAGTTGCCGTGGTAGCCCCGGTAGCGCGCAATGAATTTGTGGCGGTAATGCTGGCCGATCTGCTGCTGATATTGGCGGACCATTTTGAAGGCCGTCTCGTTCGCCTCGGAGCCGCTGTTTGAGAAGAAGATCACGTATTCGTCGCCCAGCCACTCGTTCAGCTTCTCCGCCAGCAGAATCGCGGGCATATGGCTCTGTGTCAGCGGAAAATAAGGCAGCGACAGCAGCTGGTTATAGGCAGCCTCCGCCAGCTCCTTGCGGCCATAGCCAATGTTCACGCACCACAGCCCCGACATGCCGTCCAGATATTTCTTGCCGTCGATATCCGTAATCCAGGCCCCGCTGGCGGAAGCGGCGATCATCGGCGGGCTTGCTTCGCTGTATGGCGAAATATGATGCCACAGATATTTCCGGTCTTTGCTGATTGCGAGCTCGCTGTCCATTCCTGTATTGATCATGGGCTTGTGTCCCCTCTCAAGCCTTGCGGCCTTTTATTTTTTATTTAAAGAATTGAATTAACAGCGGATCAATAGCGGGCGGTCACCATTTTTTTGCGTGTATAAAATTCCACGCCGTCGCGTCCGTTGGCATGCAAATCGCCATAGAACGATTTCTTGTAGCCGGAGAACGGGAAGAACGCCATCGGCGCGGGAACGCCCAGGTTAATGCCCAGCATCCCGGCGTCAATCTCCTCCCGGAATTCGCGGACCGCCTTGGCGCTGTCCGTGTAGAGGCAGGCCCCGTTGGCGAACGGCGACTGGTTCGTTACAGCGATGGCCTCGGACAGATCCTTGACCCGGATCACAGCCAGCACCGGCGCAAAGATTTCATCCTGCCAAATCTTCATGCCAGGCTTCACATGATCGAAGATCGTCGGACCGATGAAGAAGCCATCGCCGCCACTGGCGGCGTCCAGCCTTCCGTCCCGCACAAGCTTCGCGCTCTCCAGCTCACCGGCCTCGATATAGGAGACGGTACGCTCTTTGTTCGACTGGCGGATGACCGGTCCCAGGAAGACATCCGGCTTCGAGCCGTCGCCGATCTTGATCTCATCAGCGGCGGCGGTCAGACGAGCCACCAATTCATCGGCAATTGCCTCGTGGACGACGACGACCGAGCAGGCCATGCAGCGCTCGCCCGCCGAGCCGAAGGCAGCGGCCGTAATATTCTTGACCGCGCCGTCCAGATCGGCGTCCGGCAGCACGATGGAATGGTTCTTGGCGCCGGCCAGCGCCTGAACTCTTTTGCCATGAGCGGAACCGGTCTTGTAGACATGCTCCGCCACAGGCTGGGAGCCGACGAACGAGATCGCCTTGATCTCTTCATGCTCCAGCATCCCGTTCACAATCTCATGCGCGCCGTTCACGATGTTCAGCACGCCGGGAGGGAAGCCGGACTCGGCGAACAGTTCGGCCAACCGGTTCATCAGGAGCGGCGTCCGCTCGGACGGCTTCAGGATGAACGTATTGCCGCAGGCGATGGCCAGGGGAAACATCCAGCACGGCACCATCATCGGGAAGTTGAACGGGGCGATGCCGCCGACTACGCCGAGCGGGTAACGGTACATGCCCGATTCGATGCCCGTGGCGATATCAGGCAGCTGGCTGCCCATCATGAGGGTTGGCGCGCCCGCTGCGAATTCCACGCACTCGACGCCGCGCTGCACCTCGCCGCGCGCTTCCTCCAGGCTCTTGCCATTCTCCAGCGTAATGAGAGCCGCCAATTCCTCCGCATGCTTCAGCAGCAGCTGCTGATAGTCGAAGAAGTAGCGGGCGCGCCGGGGGACGGGAACTCTTTTCCACGATGTATACGCTTTCCCGGCCGCTTCCACCGCAGCATCAAGTTCCTCCCGGCTCGACAAAGGCACATAAGCGATCACTTCGCCCGTCGCGGGATTGAACACCTCTTCCTCCCGTCCCGAAGCCGACTCCACCCACTCTCCATTGATGAAATTCTTCACTTTCCCGGTTGGTCTGGCCAGCAGAGACATGCGAGAAGCACCTCTTTTCAGTAAAATCGCTCCGCCGGGCGGTCAGCGTGTGCAAGCTGGGGCGCGGCGGCGGAGCGGCTTGTATGCGGCTTATTTTTTCGAAGCCATATCCATGATTTCGTTCGTGTAGGCTATGGTAAGATCCGGTTCTTCCTTGATAACGCCGAACTTCTTGGCGATGTCAGCCGTCTGCTTGAATGCAGCGTCATCCGTGTAGCCCAGCTTGGAGAGGTCGAAGCCTTCCGGCTGGATCAGCTTGGCGACTTCCTCCATCATCTTCAGCTGATGATCTTTGGTCGTGCTGCCGGATTCGGCCTGTTCCATTACGATGTCAACGGCTTCCGACGGATTCGCGATTGCATCCTGCCAGCCTTTGAGGGACGCGCGGACGAATTTGGCTGCCGTCTCTTTATTCGCTTCCAGCCATTCGCTGTTCGCGAACAGATTGTCCTCCAGCATTGCCACGCCCTCGTCGTTCATGTCGATGACATTCAGCTCTTCAGGCTTGATGCCGGACTCCAGCACAACCTGATATTCGTTGTACGTCATGGCCGATGCGGCATCCAGCTCGCCGCCCAGGAACTGGTCCATCGTGAAGCCCTGCTTCGTGAACTTGATGTCCTTGTTGGAATCGAGCTTGTATTTGTCGAACAGCGCCAGCAGCTCGAACTCATTGCCGCCCATCCAGTTGCCGACGCGCTTGCCCTTCAGATCGGCCGGGCTATTGATGTTGGCCGACTTCTTGGATACGAGCACAAGACCGCTCTTCTGATAAATCTGCGCGATTTGGATCAGCGGCATGCCCTGCTCCTGGCTCGTCAGCAGACTCGCTACCCAGTCGACGCCGATATCGGCGGAACCGCCGGCTACCTGCTGCTCCGGCACGATGTCCGGGCCGCCCGGCAGAATGGAGACGTCCAGACCTTCATCCTTGTAGTAGCCTTTCTTGAGCGCGACATAATAGCCGGCGAACTGAGCTTGAGGCACCCATTTCAGCTGCAGCTTCACCGGAACCGGATCGCCTGCCGGAGCTTCGCTTGCCGCCGGAGCTGCCGATGCGGCTGTTCCGCTTCCGGAAGAAGCCGCCGGCTCGCTCGCCGAAGCCGAATTCCCGTTATTGTTGCCTCCGCAGGCCGCCAGCATGGACATCACCAGCGCCATAACCGCCATCAACAGCACACCGCGAAACATTCTCTTGTTACCCTTCATCAAACTGATTCCCCCTACCCGTTTTTTTGATTTCCTTTGAAGTGATGAATGTCAGGAACTGTGCTGTACTCCCATTGGTGCGCTGTATGCCAACGGCCGCAGCGTTGCCCTGTAGGATACCAAGGCTTCGCCAAGGCGGCCGGTTGAGCCGGTTAACGGTTATACATAATGAAGATTTTTAGTTTAGGCCCGCCGCGAAGGATGCCAACGGATGAACACCTTCTCCAGCCGCTCCACCACGAGGTAGAACACAACACCGGCGATGGCCGCCAATACGATGCAGGACCAGCCGAGCGGCATTTTGGCGACCTTGATCGAGTTGGAGAGCAGATACCCCAGCCCCCGCGAGGAGAAGAAAAATTCGCCGACGATCGCGCCGATCATGCTGGCGGTCGCGTTGATCTTCAATGCGGTGAAGACATGCGGCAAGCTGTTCTTGATCCGCAGATGGCGGAACACCGCCGATTTCGGCGCGGCGTATGAATGCATCAGATCCAGCGCCAGCGGGTCGATCGCAGCCATGCCTTTGTAGGCGTTGATGGCCATGGCGGCCATAGTTGTCGCCGTTACAATGGCGATCCGCGATCCCAGCCCGTCGCCGAACCAAAGGTTCATGATCGGCGCCAGCGCCACGATCGGAACGGCATTCAGCGCGGCGACCAGCGTCAGGCTGCCGCCGCCCCATCTCGGCCAGGCCGTGGCGGTCAGCGCGATGATGAAGCCAAGCAGGGAGCCGGCCAGCATGCCGAGCACCGCTTCGGAGAGCGTGTAGCCCGTATAGGAGAGAAGCAGACTCATATTGTCGCCCATCGCCTCCCAGATTGCAGAAGGCAGCGGAAGCTGATATTTCTTGAGGTCGAATATTTTGTGGAACACCTGCAATTCCCACAGCGCCAGAAACAGCACGCCAGCGAGAATCGGCAGCAGAACACGCAGTACAGGAGCCGTGCGCGAGCGCCGGCGCGGCTTGTTCGAGGACGCCGGCGCCGAAGCCGGGGCAGACTTGGCTTCGGCGGCTGCCCGCGTTCCGCCCTCCTGCCCGTGAGGCGAGACGAATGAAACCTCCGGAGCGGTATTGCCTTCCATCATCGGCTGCCTCCTTTCGGCCGGAATTCAGGCTGCCAGGGAGCGACAAGACGCTCAATGAGGCTCATCAGCCCGTAGCTGGCCATTCCGAGAAATGCGCCGACCAGAATCGTCGACCAGAACATATACGTATGGGAAGGACCGTAATAGAGATTGCGGAGCATAATGACGCCAATGCCGTGCTGGGCTCCCATCAGCTCAACCAGAATCGCGCCGGTTACCGCCAGCGGAGCCGCAATCTTCAGCCCGCTGAATAATCCCGGAACAGCGGCGGGCAGCCGGAGCTTCCAGTAGACGGCCCACGGTTTGGCTGCGTAGGAGTGCATCAGCTCCAGAGCAGAGAGATCGACGCTGCGCAGCCCGCGCAGCATATTAAGCGCTACAGGGAAGAACGTGATATATCCGGAAATGATAATCCGCGAAACCTGCTCGTCGCGCACGATGCCGTAGATAATCGGCGCAAGGCCGAGAATCGGGATCATCTGCGAAGCGACGGCGTACGGGAAGGTCAGCTGCTCGATCGTCTTCGAGACGCTCATCAGCACCGCGAGCAGGACGCCGGCAGCAGCGCCGAGGAGAAAGCCGACAGCCGCATTGCCGAAGGTCGCAGCCCCTTCCTTCAGCAGCGTGCCTCCGTACTGAAAGAGGGTAGAGACCACCTCATGCACGTAGGGCAGCTTCGATTGGGCGAGCGGCGCGTGCGCGACATTCAGCAGTACCCAGGACAGAACCTCCCAGAGAATCAGCAGCCCGGCTACCCATACCAGCAGCGGAAGCAGCCGCCCTTTGACCAGCATGCCGTTACCTTTCATAGCGTTACACTCCCTCGAAGCTGTCGCGAATGCCCGCGATCAGATCAAAAAATTTCGGGCTGTTCCGCATTTCGGCTGTCCGCGGACGGGGGAGCGGGATGTCGACGATTGCCGACAGGCGTCCGGGATGCGGAGACAGGACGAATACCCGGTCGGACAGGAAGATCGATTCCGGAATGCTGTGCGTGACGAACACGACTGTACTGCCCACCTTGCTCCATACGGAGAGAAGCTCTTCATTAAGGCGCTCTCGCGTGAACTCGTCGAGTGCCGAGAACGGTTCATCCATAAGCAGAATTTCCGGCTCCATGGAGAGCGCCCGCGCGATGGCTACACGCTGCTGCATGCCGCCGCTAAGCTGCCAGGGATACTTGTCGGCGAATCCCGTAAGCCCCACCAGCTCCAGCAGTTCCAGCGCCTTCTCGTCCCGGCGCGCCTTCTTGACGCCCATCAGCTCCAGCGGCAGCGTAATGTTGTCCTTGACCTTTCGCCAGTCGTACAGAACGGGGCTCTGGAAGACGATGCCGTACTTCTGGGCAAGCCGGGCTTCCTTGGCGCTCTTGCCGGCTACCGTCACCCGTCCTCCCGTCGGCTCGATCAGATCCGCCATCAATCTCAGCAGCGTCGTCTTGCCGCAGCCGGACGGGCCGAGCAGCGAGACAAACTCTCCCTTGGCAATATCGAGACTTACCTGGTGCAGAGCGAGAACCTCCGCCGTATCCGTCTGATAGCGCATCTCCACATTCTCCAATTGGATCTCAGGAACTCTTGTCGCAATAAGTGACATCTCCACTCCCCCTATTCCTGAATTTTTTGTATTGATGTCATGTTAAGTGACGTAAAATCATTATTTTCGCGAAACCTCCAAATCCGATGTAGCTTTAACTAACATGTTACACTGACCCCCTTTCACGGGCACTAGACAAAAAGTAAAATAGCTGTGCAGAAATTCCGTCATTTTGTCCAGCCTCTTTCGATTTATTGTCAAAAAGCGGGCTGTCTGCCGATATATCCAGTAAAGATGCATGTCAGCCCAAGGCTTGCCGCTTCCGCTACCAAAAGCCGGGAAGACCGGACGGACCCGCCCGTCCCGGCTTTTGTCCGCAACTTGCCCTTTACGAAAGGAGGCGCCTATTCATCGGCACTTTTATTTCCACATATATTGTCATCGTAGCCATATCGGGCGTCCTAAACGTGCTGCTGGCCCTCTTCGCCTACTTCAAGGATACGGACTTCTCCGGCATCAAGGCGTTTATCGTCAGCTCTTGCGCATCGGCCATCTATACCTTCGCCTTCGCCTTTGAGCTGTCGAGCGGCTCGCTGTCGCAAATCAGCCTGTGGACCAAGGTCGAATATATCGGGATGCCTTTTATCGCGCCTTCAAGCCTGTTGATGGTGCTTCATTTTGTAGGAATGGACAGGCTGATTACCAAATCGCGGCTAATCTGGCTCTATTCCATCCCCTGCATGACGACGGCGCTCGTCTGGACCAACGACTACCATCATCTGTTCTACCAGTCCTTGTATTTGCGGACCGACTCACCGGCCCCGCTGGCCGATATCGTCATGGGTCCGGCTTACATCGTTCACGGCAGCTTCACCTTCGGATGCCTGCTGGCCGGAACCGTAGTCATGCTGTATCAGTGGAACCGCATGAAGCAGGTGTACCGCCGCCAGCTCGTGACGCTGCTGCTCGGCCTGTTCCTGCCGACGCTCGGCGCCTTTCTCTATCTGATCGGCCTGTCTCCTTACAATATGGACCCGGTGCCGATCATCATGAGCGTCACCTCCACCCTGTATATTTGGGCCATTCTGTCGAGGGGGATGCTGACGGCGGCGCCGATTGCGCGCGGCAGTCTGTTCGAGAGCATGCGCGACGGCGTTCTCGTCATGGACCGCTCCGACCGGCTGATCGACTATAATCCGGCCGCGGCGGGCATGATCAGCGGGCTTGATTCTTCCTACGTCGGCCATCCGCTCATCCGCCTGTTTCTGACAGCCGGCAAAGACGCGGTCGCCTATGTGATGGAGGCGGACCCCCTGGTCCAGGAGGAACGGGAGCTGGAATGGGAGAAGGGCGGCGACATCTGCTACTATGAAATTCGCTCTTCGCCCGTCCGCAAGCGGGGCGGCCAGATCGCCGGACGGATGATTATGCTCATCGACGTAACGGAACGCAAGCGGATGCAGGACAAGCTGCGGCAGCTTGCGACAACGGACAGCCTTACCGGTATATGTAATCGCCTCCATTTTATGGAGCGAAGCGCCCGGGAGCTTGAACGCCGCAACGCCGAAGGCGGCAATCTCTCCCTGGCGCTCTTCGACGTCGATCACTTCAAGAGCATCAACGACCGCTACGGCCACAGCTGCGGCGATACGGCGCTCCGCCATATTACAGATGTCTGCCGGGGCCTTCTTCGCCAAGGCGACATCTTCGGCCGCTATGGCGGCGAGGAATTCGTGCTATGCCTTCCGGATACGTCATTGGAGGAAGCGGCCAAGCTGGCCGATGCCCTTCGGGCGGCAGTCGAAGCGGAAGGTCTGCTGCTGCCTCAGGGACGGATCAGCGTAACCGTAAGCTTCGGCGTCGCCTTCGCGGAGCCGGGGCACCCGCTTGAGGAGCTGCTGAAGGAAGCGGATCATGCGCTGTACGCATCCAAACGGAGCGGACGCAACTCGGTACATCTTGCCGGAGAGCATGGTCTTGTCCGGTTCCCTGACAGCAATGCGGCCTATGCCAAGGCGGCAACCGAGTAGAGCCGGTATGCGCAAGACCGTCTTCCGAACGGGAAGGCGGTCTTTGCTGTTGGCGGTCTTTGCTCTGGGCGGATATACGCCATACCTAAAGCCGTAGTGATCCATTTCCCCCGGTATGGCCTGCGGAGGCAACATGCAGAGGCCTGTTTGCTCTCTCCCCTTTTACGTTTAAATAGGGATATGCAGGTAATGTTCGAGGAACTTTATGCCAAGAATAGGAAAAAGGAGGGGGAGCCCATGATCAAGATCGGTCTGACGGGATTCGGCGATCACGAAGAACTGTACGGCAAGGTGAGGCCCGAAGGCCGCCTGCCCGCATACAGCTCGCATTTTTCAATCGTGGAGATCGACAGCTCCTTCTATGCCGTTCAGCCGGTCAAGAACTTCGTGAAATGGGTTAGCCAGACGCCCGAGGGCTTCGGATTCATCGTCAAGGCTTACCAGGGCATGACCGGGCATCTGCGGGGCAAAACCAATTATTTCGATACGGCCGAGGACATGTTCCAGGCGTTTCATACTTCAATCGAACCGGCTATTGAAGCCGGCAAGCTGACGATGACGCTTTTTCAATACCCGCCGTGGTTCGACTGCACGAAAGAGAATGTGGATATGCTCCGTGAAACGAAAGAACGCATGAAGGATGTTCCTTGCGCGCTTGAATTCCGCAATTCCACCTGGTACAGTCCGCAGTACCGCGATCGAACGCTTGAATTTATGAAAAAAGAGGGCTGGATTCATACCGTCGTCGATGAACCCCAGGCCGGAATCGGCTCCATCCCGATCGTGGCGGTCGCCACCTCGGAGGAAGCCACCTATGTGCGCATGCACGGCCGCAATACCAAGGGCTGGCAGCAGAGCAGTCATCCCGACTGGCGGAAGCTGCGCTATCTGTACCGGTACAATACGGAAGAGCTGACGGAATGGCGGGAACGCCTGAGGGAGCTTGAGCGCGGGTCGCGGAATGTCTACGTGGTATTCAACAACAACTCGGCCGGCGACGCCACCCCCAACGCCAAGGAGCTTCAGAGTCTTCTCGGCGAGGAAGACGGCGGACTTGCCCCACTCCAGCTGGATCTGTTCAGCCCATAACCCGATATGATCGACATATTAATCAGCTGTGAATTTCAATTACGAAGCAGGGGGCGAACCATGATGAAGCGGAATCATACGATGATGCAGTTCTTCGAGTGGCATGTGGCCGCCGACGGCGAGCACTGGAAGCGGCTAGCGAAGCTCGCGCCCGAGCTGAAAAGCGCCGGAATCGATTCGGTATGGGTGCCGCCTGTAACCAAAGCGCTGTCTGTGGAGGAAACCGGGTACGGGGTCTACGATCTGTACGATCTGGGCGAGTTCGACCAAAAAGGCACTGTGCGTACCAAATATGGAACCAAGCAGGAATTGATCGACGCAATCGTCGAATGTCAACGGCAAGGAATCGCCGTATACGTCGATCTGGTGATGAATCATAAGGCCGGGGCCGATGAGACGGAGGTCTTCAGGGTGGTCGAGGTCGATCGGAACAACCGGCTTCAGGTCATCTCGGAGCCGTTTGAAATCGAAGGCTGGACCAAGTTCACTTTCCCCGGAAGAGGCGATACGTACTCTGCCTTCAAATGGAATTTCGAGCATTTTAACGGCACCGATTACGACGCCAGGGTAGGAAGAACCGGAATCTACAAGATTATCGGGGAGAACAAGGATTGGAACCAGAACGTAGACGGTGAATTCGGGAACTACGATTACCTGATGTTCGCCAATATCGATTACGGTCATCCGGTTGTCCGCGAAGAGATGCTGGAATGGGGAAAATGGCTGGTCGATACGCTCCAGTGCAGCGGATACCGGCTTGACGCCATCAAGCATATCAATCATGAGTTCATCCGGGAATTTGCAGCCGAAATGGCCCATAAGCGCGGCGAAGACTTCTATATAGTAGGGGAATTCTGGAATTCGGATCTTCAAGCGACCCGAAACTTCCTGGACACGGTAGATTATCAAATCGATCTGTTCGACGTCGCCCTGCACTACAAATTCCATGCGGCTTCGCTGGCGGGCCGGAATTTCAATCTGAGCACCATTTTCAATGACACGCTCGTTCAGACCCACCCGACCCACGCCGTCACCTTCGTCGACAACCACGACTCCCAGCCCCATGAATCGCTGGAGTCCTGGGTCGGCGACTGGTTCAAGCCCAGCGCGTATGCGCTGATTCTGCTCCGGCAGGACGGTTATCCCGTCGTCTTCTACGGCGACTATTACGGCATCGGCGGGCCGACGCCCGTTCCGGGCAAGCGCGAAATCATCGATCGCCTGCTGTGCGCGAGGTACTATAGAGCTTACGGTGAGCAGAATGACTATTTCGACCACCCCAATACGATCGGCTGGGTGAGACGCGGAACGGAGGAAGCCCCCGGCTCCGGATGCGCAGTTGTCGTCTCGAACGGCGACAATGGCGAGAAGCGCATGTTCGTCGGGAAGGAACGCGCCGGACAGACCTGGAGCGATCTGACGCTGGGCCGCAAGGAGACGGTCAAGATCGGTGAAGACGGCTGGGCTGTCTTCCCTGTAAGCGGCGGCGGAGTGTCCGTCTGGTGTCTCCCGGTGGACCCGTCGGGCGAGAAAGAAGAGGCTTTAGCGGTCAACACACGTAATCACGCACAAAATAACACGCATAATGATATAGCTGCCTGCAAGGGAGCAGGCAGTCGGGAGTAAGCCGAAGCGTTATGCAGAATAACAGCAACAGGATCAAGGAGAATGCCTGCCCGCGGCTTGCGGACGCGGGCATTTGCGAGATACAAACCAGCGCTTGACCTGATCCCGGATCTAATCCCAGGACAGACCCTGTCGCAATTGGAGGATTCAGTGAGGCACGCAGCTATCCAAATGAGATATTTGCTATTCTTGAACAAAGCCCCGTCCCTTCGCATTCTGTAATGCGGAAGGGACGGGGCTTTCGGGTGTGATTGATGATATTATTGACCTTTCACGGCAGAGGAATCGCTGCCGGACCAAGCGGAGGCCTTCCGGCTGCCCACAATCCGTTCGATCGGATATACTTTCCATACACCGGCGGCGACCGAAGCGCACAAAGCCGCTTTCAGGAAATCGCCCGGCAGGAACGGCAGCATGCCGGCAACCAGTGCCTTATAGAGCGTATCGAGGGAAGGCACCGAATGAGCCAGCCAGGCCACGCCGGCCGGATACACCAGCAGAGAGCCGAAAACAATATTCACAATAAGGAGCTTCGCGAACGTATACCGGCTCTGCGTCATCCGCTGGGCGAACCACCCGATCAGAGCGGCCGCAAAGGGCCAGGACCAAATGAAGCCCGCCGTTGGCCCGACGAGAACGGAAATGCCGCCTCTTCCGGCCAGAACAGGAAATCCGGCTGCTGTCAGCCCGAGAACGATCAGGACGGCAAGCGCTCCGTATCTGGCGCCAAGGATGGAGCCGGCCAGCATGACGGCCAGCGTCTGCAGCGTGATCGGCACGGTCGAGAACGGAAGATTCACCTTCATGGAGCTTAGAGCGATCATGACGCCCGCGAAGAGCGCGCTGAAAATCAGCCCGCGCAGGGACCATTTATTCATCGTGCATGTTCCTCCATTTCTTCTTGGTTCTAGTAGGTGTAACATGTACCCGAACCAATATACCATCCGTACCGCAATACATCAATGCGTTAATTTGATATAATCGGGGTTGCACGCCTGCGATGTCCTATGGACAGCGCGCGTTCTCCTTAACTAAATTATGTAAAATATGAATCTATTAAACGCGATAACCCATTCCGGAAAGAGAGTCGAACCGTTATGATTCATGCCAGCGGCCTGAGCCTGTCCCTCCGGGACGGCCAGCGTGTTCTGCCTGTGCTTCACGATATCGATTTGCATATAGAAAAAGGAGAGTGGGTAAGTGTAACCGGGGCGAACGGGAGCGGAAAATCCAGCCTTGTCCGCATTCTGAACGGGCTGCTTCTCCCTACTGCCGGCGAGGTCGCGACGAACGGCCTCGATCTGCGTTCCCCCCGCAACCGGAGGCTGGTCAAGCAGATGGTTCAGACCGTCTTTCAGAACCCTCTGTCCCAGACGATCGGATCGACTCCTGAGGAAGATGTCGCCTTCGGCCTGGAGAACCGGGGGATTCCCGGAGGGGAGATGCGTCTGTCGGTAACACGGGCACTGAAGCTGGCAGGCCTTGAGGACAAGGCCGCCATACCCGTGGAGGAGCTGTCGGGCGGAGAGCGGCAGCGGCTGGCGATCGCCTGCTGCATGGCGCTGGAGCCGGAGCTGCTGATCTTCGACGAGGCGACCTCCATGCTGGACCCTCTCTCCCGGGACCGCATCTTCGCACTCGCACGGGATCTCTGGAAGAAAGGCGTTACCGTTCTGTGGGTGACGCAGCGGATGGAAGAGCTGGCAGCCGGTGAACGGGCGCTCGTGCTGGAGCAGGGCCGGCTTCTGTACGACGGCAGCCCCCGCGGCCTCTTCTACGGCTCCGGGCTGCCGGCAGAGCTTGGCTGGGAGGACCCGCCTGCCGTGGCGGTCGGACGGGTTATGCAGGACGGCGGCTGGCCGCAAGAACAGCTCCCGCTGACTGAGCGCGAACTGGAGGAAGCCCTATGCCGGTTCAGCTAACCGCCGTATCCTATCGCTACGGCCCCCTCCCCGCCCTGACGGATATTGACCTGGAGCTTCCGAAAGGCAGCCTGACGGTGCTGTGCGGCATGACAGGAAGCGGCAAATCGACTCTGCTGCGCCTGCTGGCCGGACTTGCCGAGCCTTCCGGCGGCACAATCGCTTATTCGGAGGAGGCCTCCTCCCCTTCCGTCACTATCGTCTTTCAGCATCCCGAGAGCCAGCTGTTCGGCGGAACGGTGCTGAAAGACGTCGAGTACGGCCTGGAGCAGTCCGGCATCCGGCAGCCGCAGCGGAGCCTCGAGGCAGAGCGGGCGCTCAGCCAGGCCGGCCTTGCGCCGGACAGCTATGGCCCGCGCTCGCCCTATCTGCTGAGCGGCGGCGAGAAGCGCCGCGTGTGCATCGCCGGGGCGCTCGCTCCGAGGCCGTCCCTGCTGCTGCTGGACGAGCCGACGGCCGGCCTTGATCCGCAGGCTGCGCGGGGCCTGCTCGAAACCGTGCGCGAGCTCCGCGAGGCTGGCTACACCATCGTGGCTGCCACCCACGATCTGGACGCCTTCATGCCGCTCGCGGACCAGGCCGCCGTCCTGGCGCAGGGACGGCTTCGCTACGCCGGCCCGCCCGCCGGCTTGTGGGAAGAGCCCCGCGTGCTCGAAGACGCGGGGCTTGCCCCTCCGGCCTATATCCGGATCGGCCGGATGCTGATGGAGCGCGGGCTGCTGGACGCGCTGCCCGCGAGCACTGCCGGGCTGCCGGACGCGCTTGCGGGCCGGCTGGCCTATCCCGGGGACGGCGCGAAGCGTCCCCGGGACGCCGCGGCGGCACCGCTTGGCGCGCCGCCGCCCGGCGGGAGCGCGTCCGGAGGCGGCGGACGCGCGATGCTCCCGGACGCGGCAGATGCGTCCGGGCAGCCCGCCGGCGGTCTGGACAAGCCGGCGGTCAGGCCGATGACCGGGGCCAAGGTCCGGTCGCTGGACCCCCGCGTCAAGTGGCTGGCCATGGCGCTGGGGTCGCTAGTCCTTCTGGGCATGAAGGACTTCCTCCCGCTCATCCTCGCCGCTCTGATGACCGGGGCGCTGCTGGCCGCAGGGGGGATCTCGCGGAAGCGGGCCCGCTGGTTCTACCGGCCGTTCCTGCCCATGTTCCTGCTGCTGTGGCTGCTGTCCGCCTTCTATTGGAGCACATCCTCCGGCAGTCTGGCCTTCTCGGCGGAGGGCGCCGAGAAGGGCGGCCTCGCTGTGCTGAAGCTCCTGCTGCTTATGTCGCTCGGCTTTATCTTCACGGAGACGACGTCAGGCGCCCCGCTGCGGGAAGGGCTGGAGTGGGTCATCTCCCCGCTGCGCAGATTCGGCGTCCGTACTCGGAATTGGTCGCTGGCCGTATCCGTCACGCTTCAGTTCGTACCCTGGGTGCTCGGGACTGTGGATGAACTTCGCCTTGCACTGGCTTCGCGGGGAGGGCGCAAGCGGCGCGGACCGGCGCGGTGGACGCCAAGACGGCTCTCGTTGATGGCCGTTCCTCTTGTGCTGCAGGTCATTACCATGGGCGATGAGCTGTCCACCGCCATCGAGGCAAGAGGCTATGATCCGGACAAGCCCCGCACTCCCTGGCTTCAGCTGAAATGGCGGCGGAAAGACACGCTCGCCCTGATCATCGTACTGCTCGCCGCAGCGCTGTTGTACGGCATATCCCTGTACGGGTAAGCTCTCCCTCTGTCTTCAAGCCTCACGGCAAAAAGCCTGCCCGGACCCAAAGTCCAGGCAGGCTTCATGTCATCATACGGCTCCCCACCATACATCTCCCGAATTGCGGGAGACCCGGTGCCGTCCGTATTACTCTTCAATCTTGATGGCGGCAGGCGACGTATCGCCGATCTCCGCCATATCATCGAGCGCATATTCCACCAGCGCCTTGAAGTTATTGGAGGAGGTCGTCGCCCCGCTTACAGCGTCCACAGAGCCGATCTGCTGCTTATCGATCAGCTGCTTCTCCAGTTCCTCCGTATATTTGGCCGGATACGTCTTGCTCTTGGCCTCCATCGCCGCCTTGTAATCCGCATCCTCGGTCTTCAGCTTGCCATCCTTGTTCACATAGTCGAACTGGACGCCTGCAATTTGATGATCCTTGATTTCAAGATCCAGCTGCGGCTTCCAACCATGGTCGTCGAACGCATCGGCGCTTACCTTATATGTTCCGTCCTCGTACAGCGGCACAACGGCAGCCGCGGTATCCCCGGCCTTCGCCTTCTCCAGAGCGGCAGCAGCCAGCTCGTTAAAGTTTCTGGAGGAGTGCGTCGCTCCCGAGACGGCATCCACTTCAGCGTTCTGCGAAGCAACCAGCTCCTCCCCGAGCTTGTCGAACGCTTCGCGCGGCGTAAATTTGTTGGCTGCGGAGAAGCCTTTGATATAAGCTTCGTTCTTGCTTCTCAGCTCGCCCGCATCATTGGAATAGTCATAGTAGGCTTTGGTGATTTTGCCTCCCTCAACCGTGAGCTCTACATAAGCTTTCCAGTTCCGCACATCGTTGCGGTCATACTGGGCCTTGTAGACGCCGTCCTTGAAGGCACCCTCGGCCGTAGCGGCGGAAGGCGCCGCCGTTGCCGCTGCGCTCTCCGCCGGCTTGACGCTCGGCTCAGCGCTGGACTTCGACGCATTATTGCTGTTCCCGCAAGCGGTCAGACCTATCGCCATCATCAGAGCGAGCGCGGCCCATGCTGTTGTCTTCTTCATACTCCAATCCCCCCGTTTGTTAGAGTCGTGCATAACCATACTAACATTGCCGGAGTCTATTCATGTATGCGCTTTCTTTCACAAAACCCATAAATTTTTTCGATTGTTAAAAAGACGCCACATTTGCAAATTACAGAAAACCGCCTACATGTCCCGGATCAGGAAGATGCAGACGGTTCTTGGCGGTATTGGAGAAGGTGGATGCGGGAAGTTTATTCATTCTTGAAGCGGCCGGTTAAGCCCTCCCCCGGTCCTACAGGCCCGACATTCTGCTGGAAGCTAGCAGCTCATCAACATTGGCTTTTTGCCTCCATAGTGCGATTTCAAAGCTGGAATCCATCGATCAGCATGATACGATCTATCTATGTATTGCGTGGCCCCTCATCAACGGCCTCTTATCACTCCAAGCCGCCGGCCCGTTATACGCGAGCGTCGAAGTGCCCTTCGCTGTCCGTAGTCGCTGTCTTGGCGGCCTCCGCATCCAGCACCTGGCTTGATCCCGACGCTTCGCTTATTTCCGCCGATTTCCCGGAGGCGTTAGCGGCTTCTTGCTGCTTCAATTGGGCGATCTGGGCATCCAGCAGCTTAATCTGCATAGTAAGCTGCTGCTGCTTCAATTGCTTGGTCTTTTCATCCTCTTTGCTGGAATCCAGCTTCTTGAGATCGTCCTCCAGCTTCGACTTCTGCTTCTCCAACTGGGCTATTTGTCTGGATGTGCTGCTCGAGGAGCCTGCCGAACTGCTGTAGGACTGCACCGATGTGGCTGATGATATGTTCATTTCAATCCCTCCTTCATGTACTTCTTCCATTATAACCCTTTTTGCATTGGACAAGCTTAAGACGGGCTGAATGTTTGCTTAATGCTTGAGATCCGGCAAGGTTGCGTGAAAAAATGAGCCGCTCTCACACGGGAGACCGGCTCTGTACCTACAGGTCATGCGTTTTCGCTGTCTTCTCTCCGGGCTTTCGCACGCGCCCGCTAATCAGAGCGATTCCCGCCAGAATGACCGCGAGACCTGCTACAGTCGTCAAGTAGATGCTCTCTTTCAGAAAAAGAGCGCCCCAGAATATGCCGAACACCGGCACCAGGAAAGTCACGCTGACAGTCTTGACAGGCCCGATGCTTGCGATCAGCCGGAAGTAGAGCAGATAGGCGAAAGCGGTGCAGACCAGTGCAAGCGCGAGGATGGACAAGATGACGAGAGCGCCCGGCACCTCCCTCGGAGGCACGGCGGGAAGAAACGGCAGCAGGCATATCGCAGCGCCGAGCTGCTGGCCGGTGGCCACCGTCAGCGGCGGCACGCCCTTGCCAACCCGGGCGGCGTACAGACCTCCGAAACCGTAGGCTAGCGCGGCGCCCAGTGAGAACAGGACGGATACGATCATTGCCCGGTCCAGCGGCTCGGGGCTCCAGCCGACAAGCACGGCAACGCCGCCGAGTCCGAGCACCAGTCCAATCGCCCGGTTCAGGCCCGGCCGCTCTCCGCCTGTCCACCAGGCCGCAAGCGTCGCAAATATCGGTGTAGTCGCATTGAGAATCGCAGCAAGGGAAGCATTCAGATGCAGCTCAGCCGCACTGATCAGCGTAAAGGGCAGCGCGGCGTTCAGCCCGCCGAGGAGCAGATACGCCTTCCAGTTCCCCCGGATATCGAGCTTGATTCCCGCAAGCCGCGCGTACAGCAGCAGAGCCGCCGCGGCTATGGCTACTCTCAGCTCGGTCGTAAGCACGGGACCCAGCACCGGAGAAGAGATTCTCATGAAGAGAAACGACGAGCCCCAGATGAGGGCCAGGAGCACCAGGCCAAACAGATCTTTACGGCCCATCAGCGCCCCTCCTTCTCACCAGCAGGCTGTAGCAGAGCAGCGAGCAGATACCGGCAGCCGCAATAATGGCGGCCATGGGCAGAGCCGTATCGCCGCCGCCCAGACCAACGAGCGGGGAGATCAGCCCGCCTGTCAGAAGCGGCAGAAGGCCGAGCATCGCAGAGGCGCTGCCCGCCCGGTCGCCCTGGTCCTGCATCGCCAGCGAGAACGTGGTCGTGCCGACCATGCCGACGCTGGAGACGACGGCGAACAGGGCCGGCAGCATAAGCGGCAGTCCGGCCGAGGTCAGAATGGCGAACAGGAGCAGCAGACCGCCAAGCGCGCACTGAATGAGCCCCCACACCAACAGCCGGGCTTCACCCAGTCTGCCGGACAGGCGTCCCGCGATCTGGCCGGAGATGATGATGCCGAGTCCGTTGACGGCAAAGATCAGGCTGTACATCTGCGGAGATACGCCGAAAATATTTTGCAGAACAAAGGACGACCCTGATATGTAGGCGAACATCGCGCCATTCACAAAGCTCTGGGACAGAACATACCCCATAAAGGTGCGGTTGCGCAGCAGCTTGCCGAAGGAAGCGACGGTACCGTAAAGTCCGCCATGCGAGCGGCGTTCTGGCGCCAGCGTCTCCGGCAGGCGAAGCCAGATCATGAGGCAGAACAGCACGCCCGCCCCGAACAGCACGAGGAAGACCCCCTGCCAGGTTGTAAACCGGAGCAGCTGGCCTCCGATAACCGGAGCCGCGATCGGCCCCAGGCCGTTGACGATCATCAGCAGGGCGAAGAACCGGGTAAGCTCTGAGCCCGAATACAGGTCGCGGACGGCTGCGCGTGAAATGACAACGCCGACCGAGCCCGACAAGCCCTGGATCAGACGAAGCACGACCAGGACGCCGATGGAAAGGCTGAAGGCGCAGAGCAGCGACGACAGCGCGTATACCGCCATACCAATCATTAGGGGCCGGCGGCGTCCGTACACATCGCTCAGTGGACCGGCAAACAGCTGGCCCAGTGCCAGTCCGATCAGGAAGCAGCTCAGACTGAGCTGGACAAAAGTGGCGGAGGTGGCGAATGATCGCTCCAGCTCCGGGAGAGCGGGCAAATACATGTCGATCGACAGCGGGCCGATCGTGGCGATTGCCCCCAGAATGCCCGCAAGCTGAAGTCTCAGCTTTCTGGAGGCCCGGATGGCTTGTACATCCAAAGCGGTTGATTTGATGCTCATCTTCTTATCTGCCTTTCTGCTGCAGCCGGCGCGCTAGGCCGGGTATTCTGAAAATCCATATTTCTTCATACTACCCGAAGCCCGTCCTGAAATTCAATGAGAATTCAATGAGAGTTCAATGAGAGTTCAATAAGAACTTCCAGGATTCAGGATATCTTAAGCTATCGCCTGTATAATAACCCCAGCACTTGGATAAGAGGAGTGAAAGCTGTGAATGGGATTAGACAGCATAAATGGATCGCCGGCCTGTCGCTTGTGCTGGCGGTAAGTCTTGGCATCCTGATATACTCGCTCGCGCATGTGGACGGAAGCACAGCCGGCAGTTCGCCATCCGGGTTTCAACAGGGGGGCAGACAAGGAGGCTTCAGCCCCGGCGGAACGGAAGGCGGCTTCCAGGGCGGAAGGCAGGGCGGATACCGGCAAAATACCGCGCCGGGCGAGGCGGCGGACAGCTCGCAGAGCGGCGCAGGATTTCAAGGTGGAGCAGCGAACCTGCAGGGCGGCACAGGCGCTGGTTCGCCTGGCGCGGGTGCGAGCGGCTCGCAGAGTGGCGCAGGCGCGCCAAACGGAGTCGGCGGAGCGCAAGATGCAGCGACTGACTCGCTGAGCGCCGCAGGCTCCCAAAGCGGGTCAGCCGATCCGCAGAGCGGCTCCGGCTCACAGAGCCAGCAGGGCATCGCTTCCGGCAGCGGCACGCCAGGGGATTCCGGCAGCTCGGCTTCCGGCGGGCCTGCGGGCTTCGGCGGCGAAGCAGGCGCGCAAGGCAATAACGGCCAGAATCAGAATCCGGGCGGCGCAAGCGGCTTCTCCCGCCAAGGCGGCATGAACGGCGGCTTCAGCGGCCGTCAGAGCGGAGGCTTCGGTGGCGGCTTCGGCAGCGACGGCCAGTACGGCACGGCGCTGGCCATCTACGCGGCGCTCTTCGCCGGACTGCTGGGCGCAGCCTTCTACTATGCCCGCAAAGGCAAGTTCATCATCGGCGAATCCCGCAAGGGAACCGTCGTCCTGCTGCTGCTGGCGGCCGGATTCTGCCTGAAGCTGGCGGCGGCTCCCTGGATCTCCGGCTACCGTGGAGATATCCGCTTCTTCACCACCTGGGCGGAAGCGGCGGCCAAGGGACTCGGAAGCTTCTACGAGAACAGCTCCAGCGATTACCCGCCGCTGTATATGTACATTCTGTGGGCGACAGGCAAGCTCGTGACGCTGCCGCATATCGAGCCTTATCTGCTTACGCTGATCAAGCTCCCCTCGATCATTGCGGACGCAGTCACCGCCTTCCTGCTGTACAAGGCGGCCTCCCGCTTGCTCAAAGCGGAGACGGCAGTACTGATTGCGGTCTTCTACATGTTCAACCCGGCCGTATTGATCAACGCCACATTCTGGGGACAGGTCGACTCTTTCTTCACCATGATTGTGGCCGCCGCCATCTGGGCGCTGTGCAGCCGGAAGCTGGGCTGGGCTTCCCTGTTCTTCGCGCTGGCGGTATTGATGAAGCCGCAGGGCATCATTTACACGCCGGTGCTGCTGTTCGCGCTGCTGACAGCGCGATCCATCGGCCCGTGGCTGAAATCCGCCGCGATTGCGGTCGCTGCCGCGGTTGTCGTGGCGCTGCCCTTTACGGGAAGCCGAAGCCCGATGTGGCTGTACGACCTCTATACCGGAACCGTGAACGAGTACCCATACGCTTCGGTGAACGGCTTCAACCTGTTCGGGCTTCTCGGGGCGAACTACAAGGACTCGTCGTCGACGTTCGTCATTTTCAGCTATCACGCCTGGGGCATGATCTTTATCGTTCTGGCTACGCTGCTGTCGGGCTGGCTCTACCTCCGAAGCCGGAAGGTGGCGTTCGCTTCCCTCTCGGCCCTGCTGCTGATTGCCGGAGTATTCACCTTCTCGTCAAGCATGCACGAACGGTATCTGTTCCCGGCAGCGGCTCTGGCGCTCCTGGCCTACGGCCAGCTTAAGGACAGACGGCTTCTGTGGCTCGCCTTCGGCTTCAGCGCCACGATCTTCATGAATACTTACGCCGTCTATTACGGCTATACAAGCACCGACGGCCATGTCGGCTTCCTGATGTTCTTCTCGGCGCTGCTTAACATCGCCATGTGCGTCCTGCTGATCAAAATCATGCTGGATGCGTCGCGGCATACAGCGCAGGATGCCGATGCCGGACACTCGATTGCGGAAGTGCCGGAGCACGCGTAACAAACCTGTTCCAGAACCGGTTTCACCTCTCAGAGGCGGGACATGACGGGCAAATGCCCGGTCATGTCCTGTTTTTTTATGCGTCATATCTCATCCCTGCTTCCCTGCCGT
Organism: Paenibacillus sinensis; assembly: GCF_019904155.1. GTDB lineage: Bacteria > Bacillota > Bacilli > Paenibacillales > Paenibacillaceae > Paenibacillus_AQ > Paenibacillus_AQ sinensis. The sequence continues at coordinate 122,559 of NZ_JAHCMB010000241.1, read as the reverse complement.
TATCAATGCTCAACCCTTATCTGGAGTCAGAAGACCACTGAGCATAAATGCTATGTAAAAAGATTAACAAAAATTGTTATCTTTCTATCCATTCTTCCATACAAAAAGACGATATAGACAGTAGAGCTTGTCCAGTGATTCAGCCTTATCTGCGAGGTGTGCTGCTATGTCCGGTTGGCTGTATCTGCTTTCCCTGCTATGCTTCATGATTCCGACAGGGTTCTTCTTTTATATTGCGGTCGAGACCGGTCTTCGCAACCGCACCGCCCTGAACCGGCTTTATTCCGGATTGTTCTACACGATCATGGTATTCTTTCTGGCCGATGCGCTGATCAATCTGATCCCGGCCGAATTTGCCCCGGCCGTAACGATCTGGATGAAGCTGGTCCCGGCCTTATTAATGATGTCATTTTCGATACATCTCATTATGCGAATGACGGACCGTTTTGATCATTGGTCAAGGGCACGAATTGTATTATTCGGCTATTCGCCTGCATTCTGCGCCTTGTTTCTGATTATGCCCTCCTCCTATGTGTATGTCGACGTCACACAAAGGGGGCCGTGGACCGATGTGATGCCAAGCCCCGCAGCATTCAATGCCGTGATGGTATCGGCGGTCTATACGTTTGGCGCCTGCCTCTACTTTCTCTATCAGGGCATGACCTATGTAAAACGCAGCGGGCTAACCCAAAAACGCAAACAGCTGCGACTGCTTCTGCTGGCATATCTCTACGGCGGGATCTCCGGTATAGGGCTCGTCAGCTTCAACCCATATTTTATGACCTCCGAAAGCTTCAACATGCCTGAACCGAGCACGCTTGGCTTGATTCTGTTCGCCTTCATGATCCGTTACGGGATGGTCCGCTACGAGCTTCTGCCTACCATCGAACGAAAATACAAGGTGCTGTACGACCGTTCCCCCATCGCCATCGTGCTGCTGAACCGGTACGGACGAATCATCGAGGCCAATTCCGCCGCGCTGACGCTGTTCGGACTGCGGGAGGCTGACTTCCTGCACCAGAAATTTGAGCGGCTGGCCCCTCCCTATGAACAAGGCAGCCTTGCGGGGGACCGGGATAAGGAGAACTTCCGGATAACCTCGGTATCCGGCAGCAAGCCCCGAATCCTCCAGACCGAGCACGAAAGGATCGAGTCGGGCGGAGAGCCCTTTGAATACGTATTGATACGGGACATAACAGACCACATCAAGGCGGAGGAACGCATCATCTACATGGCCTACAACGATCCGCTGACCGGCCTTGGCAACCGCAGAAAATTTCAGGAGGCGCTCTCGGATCTGCTGGCGATGGGGGAGCAGGACGGAGAAACTGTCAGTCTGATTCAACTTGATCTTGATTACTTCAAAGACCTGAACGATGCCCGGGGGCATCATGTCGGCGACCTGCTGCTGCAGCATGTCGGATGTGTCCTTTCGCGGAGCGCCGCATCGGCCCGGCTCATATCCCGATTGGGCGGAGATGAATTCGCGCTCCTGTTCAAAGGGACTCAGCGGGAGATTGCCGAAGAGACCTGTGTAGCCATTTTTAAAGGATTGAAAGAGCCTTTTGTCTATATGCAAGAGTCGTTTACCGTGTCGGCCAGTATTGGCATCTGCCTGTCCCGGCCGTACGCCTCTAGCCCGGAGCAGCTGCTTCAATACGCCGATTTGGCGCTAAATGAGGCCAAGCGGCACGGCCGCGGACAGTACCGCATGTTCACGGAGGAGCTTAAACATAGGCAGGAAAACCGTTTAATACTCGGCCAGGAGATAAAGGGCGCTTTGAGGGAGAACCGGTTCAGACTGTATTTTCAGCCTCAGATCGACTTGGCAACCGGGGGGATTTGGGGCGTGGAAGCCCTGGTCCGCTGGATTCAGCCGGACGGGTCGGTTCTGCCCCCCTCCGTGTTCATCCCCTATGCGGAAGAATCGGGACTTATCGTGCCGCTCGGACGGCGGGTTCTGGAGAAAGCTTGCCGGATAGGAAGCTCCTGGCTCCAAGCGGGAAGAGATGAGCTTGCGATCTCTGTCAATGTATCCAATAAAGAGCTGGCGGCCGGCGATTATGTGGAGGACCTGAAGGCCATTCTTGCCGAAACCGGGTACCCGCCCCGGCTCCTGCAGCTGGAGGTAACAGAGAGCACCCATATGGTTCAGAGGGAGCAGCAGCTGCGGCAGTTCCGCGAGCTGGCCGACATGGGCATTCAATTGGCGATGGACGACTTCGGCACCGGCTATTCGACCTTCTCGGTTATTCAAAGCCTGCCGTTCCAGGTATTTAAAATCGACAAGTCCATGATTGACGGGATTGACGGCAATTCCAATGCCCGCAACATTGTCCAGGCGATGATTGTGATGGCTCACAGCCTGAACCAGCAGGTTGTCGCCGAAGGCGTGGAGACCGCCGGTCAGGCCGAAGTTCTTCGGGCATTGGACTGTGACGCCGTGCAGGGCTACTTTTTCAGCCGGCCGCTGCCGCTGGATATGCTGCTCGACTGGATGGACTCCAGGGAAAAAGGAACGGCTTGAAGCGGCCTGTCAGCAGCGCCACAAGTCCACTATACCCGGACTGCCGACCTCCCAAGCCGCTACCACAGCCGCCACAGCCTCATAAGCAGTTCCATCATAATCATGTACCAACCCTTGCAGACACACGCAAAAACGCAGACTCGGGGCAAGCTGTCCCTTGTCTGCGTTCTTTTTATATTAACGGGCCTGGACTTCCAGGCCCCGGATGGGCCAGCACCGCTTGAGATGCTGCCCGGGCAGCCCGGCGGCTCGATCGCTTCAGGGGCTCAATGGCCTCACCGCTCGATCGCATAGCGGCTCAGCGGTTCCGGCGCTCCAGCCACAGCCGGGCCGCTTCGGCTTCGGCGGCGCTCAGCCGGTGGCCCTGATTGCCCCAGTGAACGGTTACTTCCGCGCCCGCTCCTTCGAGAAGCCCCTGAAGCTCCTCCGTCTCCTCCTTACGGATCAACGGATCATTGAGGCCGGCGCCGATGAAGACCGGCGTCCCTTCAAGAGAGGGCAGGTTCATGCCGCGCAGCGGAACCATCGGGTGCAGCAGCACCGCCGATGAGAAGAGGCTGCCGTAATGCATCAGCAGACTGCCCGCGATATTGGCTCCATTGGAATAGCCGACAGCCGTCAGATTGGATGCGTCCAGATTGTACTTGGCCGCAGCCTCATCCAGAAACTGCTTCACTTCATGTGTCCGGAAGACAATATCCTCCTCGTCGAACACCCCTTCCGCCAGGCGGCGGAAGAAGCGGGGCATCCCGTTCTCCGACACATTGCCCCGAATGCCCAGGAGGGCCGATCCCGGTGACAGCATCTCGCCAAGCGGGAGCAGGTCCCGCTCATTGCCGCCAGTTCCGTGGAACAGGACGAGAGTCGGCTTCGAAGCATCGCTTCCGGGCTTGAAGATATGAATCATTGACGCTTCACCTCCAGCTCGCGCACCGTAAAGGGCGCCAGATTGCTCTCGATCGCCGCGCGATGCGGCTCATACCAGGACGGGAGCATAAGCTTCTGTCCGAGCTTATCCGGCTCTTCGTCATTGGCGAATCCGGGCGGATCGGTCGCGATTTCGAACAGGATGCCGCCCGACTCGCGGAAGTAGATCGCGTTAAAGTATTGACGGTCCTGAACCGGTGTCGGGTGGAAGCCCCGGCTTGCCACGAAATCCTGCCATTCCAGCTGCTCCGCATCATCCTTCGCCCGCCAGGCGATATGGTGCACGGTGCCGCTTCCTCCGGCGCCGAGCGGCAACGGATCGGTCTTGATATCGACCACATTGCCCAGAGGACCCGCTGACCGGAAGCGTACATACCCGTCTCCGGCAGCTACACGTTCAAAGCCAAGCGTGTGCACGAGTGCATCCGCGGTGCTCGCAGGAGCTGCACTGTACAGCACAGCCCCGCCGAATCCCTTGATGGCGTGCTCAGCCGGGACGCCGCCGAACGACCAGGTGCTCAGCGGGCCTTCCTCGCGTTCGACCAGTTCAATACGCAGGCCGTCATAATCGGCCAGCGACAAGTACGTCTCGCCGATCCGCTGGGTTTTCGTAACCGGAATGTCATAAGCATTCAGCCGTTCCTCCCAGAAGGAGAGTGAGCCGACGGGGACCGCATACACCGTTACGCCAACCTGCCCGCTGCCGATCCGGCCCTTACGCCCCACAGGAGACGGGAAGAAGGTAATGATCGTGCCCGGCGCTCCGGCCTCATTGCCGAAGTACAGATGATAGACCTCGGGAGCGTCGAAGTTGATTGTTTTTTTCACCAGACGAAGTCCCAGAATGCCTGCATAGAAGTCCGCATTGCGCTGCGCGTCTTGCACGAACGCCGTAATATGATGAATGCCAGCTGTTTGAAGCTTCATGATTTATTCCCCTTTTCCGGCCCGATGGCCACATGATTAAATTAGAACAGCAGATGATCCAGAGACAGCGAGCCCGGACCCGAGAGCGCGATGGCAGCTGCGACTACAAGCAGCGTAAGCGGGTATTCATAACCGTTCGCTGTAGCCCAGAAGCCGTTGCCGGCATGAACCTTCAGCGCTCCCGCCATCGCCAGAACCAGCATCACGGCTCCGACCGGAGTGAACAATCCGAGCGCCAGCAGCAGTCCCCCGCCCAGCTCCAGCACGCCTGCCAGCACCGCCATCGCCACGCCGGGCTTGATGCCGACGGATTCCATCCAGCCGCCCGTTCCCTTAGGTCCGTAACCGCCGAACCAGCCGAACAGCTTCTGAGCCCCATGACCGATAAACGCAATACCAATAAATAACCGAATCAGCAATAATCCTACACTTACCATTTTAGATCGTCTCCATTCTCTTTGATTTAATAATCTTTACTTTAAGATATTAGGCAAAAAAGAAAGCCTTTCTCGCTATCCGCCGTCAGTCTGTCTTCATTCCAGGCGGGATTCCGCTGGTCCCATGCAACCTAGCGTTTCACGGGACCTTATCCTTAGGCCGCATATGCGGCCTGCTAAGCGCCGGCCCCTTTGCCGAGACGCTTTAACATCCCGATCGCCTGCTCCTTCTCCGCCGTATCCAGTCCGCCCATCATTTCATGCAGCGTCGCCACATGCTTCGGAAAGATTTCGTCGAACAGCGCCCGGCCCTCTCCGGTAATCTCGGCATAGGTTACGCGGCGGTCCTCACTGCACGGCACGCGTTTCAGCAGCCCCTTCTTCTCTAGCTTATCGATATTGTAGGTGATGCTTCCACTTGTCACGAGAATCTTCTCGCCGATCTGCTGGAGCGGGATTCGGGTACGGTGGTACAGCACCTCCAGCACCATGAACTCGGCGGAGGACAGCCCGTGGCTCTTCATGTCCTTGACCGCCCGGTCCATCAGGCTCCGGTAAGCTTTGGACAATACGACAAATAGCTTAAGCGATGCCGCCTCATCCCGGCCGCTTGTCTCTTCGGCTACAACCTGCTTCTCATTTGCTTCGCTCATTCCCTCTCACCTCCGCCATTTATCTTTGAATTAATTATCTTTAACTTAAGATAAATATACACCCCGTTATTTCTATTGTCAACACCTTGTTTAAAATTTATGCTAAATTGACCTTGCCCGGCAAAGGGGTGTATCCTTTTCTTCGAAATGCAACCATTATGCATCTATTTATTTATAGAAAGAATGAGCCGAAGGAGGCTTTGTTGATGAACGATGCCAAGGGGCCCCGCCCGGACTATATCGGGCAGCCGTCCGATAGCAGGCTGGAGCCTGAGGCCGGCGTCCTGATCGTCACGGCGGTGGAAGCGGAAGCGGACGCCGTCATGCGCGGGCTCGGCGGCGCGCCCGGCTTCACCGTAATCGCGGCCGGGGCAGGTCCGGCCGCAGCAGCCGCCGGCACGGCCGCGGCCCTTGCCGCCGGCGCCGGACGCTATGCCTGCGTCGTCAGCGCCGGCATCGGCGGCGGCTTCCCCGGCCGCGCCGCCGTAGGCTCGCTGGTCGTAGCCAGCGAGCTGATCTTCGCCGATCTCGGAGCCGAGACGGCAGAAGGCTTCCGCCGCGCCGACGAGCTCGGCTTCGGCCGCGTGCGCTACCCGGCCGACACCGGCCGGGGGGCAAGGCTCGCCGCCGCGCTTGAAGCGGCGGGCCTCCCTGTGAGCACGGGACCTGTGCTCACAGTCTCGACGGCGACCGGCACGGCTGAGACGGCCGCCGCTCTCTCGGCGCGCGTACCCGGCGCGGCCGCCGAGGCCATGGAAGGCTGCGGAGTTGCCGCAGCCGCAGCGGCGCTGAATCTCCCGGTGCTGGAGATTCGCGCCATTTCGAACCCGGTCGGGCCGCGCGACCGGGACGCCTGGCGGATCGGCGAGGCGCTTGCCGCCCTCGCCGCCGCCGGGCCCATACTATCGGAGGTGCTGAAATGACCGCAGAATTGAATATTGCTTACTCGCCATGCCCCAATGATACGTTTGTCTTTCACGCCTGGGCCGCCGGGCTTATTCCCGGTGCGCCCAAGCTGAACGTAACCTATGCCGATATCGACATCACCAACGGCCTCGCCGCCGAAGGCGCGGGGCCGGAGGTGCTCAAGATATCCTATGCCGCTCTGCCCTGGGTGCTGGAGCGGTACAAGCTCCTGCCCTGCGGAGGCGCGCTTGGCCGGGGCTGCGGCCCGCTGCTGCTGACAAGCGGCGGAGCAGGCGCCATCTGTCGTCCGGAAGAGCTGTCAAGGCGGCGGGTCGCCGTGCCGAGCGAACGCTCCACTGCCTATTTGCTGTTCCGCCTATGGGCGGCCAGCCATGTTCCGGGCGGAGTGGGCGAGATCGTCGTCATGCCGTTCCACGAAATCATGCCGGCTGTGAGAGACGGCATCATCGACGCGGGACTGGTCATCCACGAGGCCCGCTTCACCTACTCTACTTACGGCCTTCATATGCTCGTAGATTTGGGAAGCTGGTGGGAGACCGATACGGGACTTCCGATCCCGCTCGGCGCCATTATCGCCCGCCGGGACCTGGACGCCGGAGCTGTCAGCGGCTGGATTCAGGCATCGCTGCGCTATGCGTGGGATCACCCGGAAGCCTCGCAGGATTACGTGCTGAGCCACGCGCAGGAGCTGTCGCCGCAGGTGGCCAGATCACATATCGACCTCTATGTGAACGATTTTACGATGGAGCTGGGCGATAGCGGATATAATGCCATTTCCAGCCTGCTGGACCGTGCGGCCGCTGAAGGGCTTGTTCCCCGGATCGACCCGGCGCTTCTTCGCTAGCCTCTTACTTTTACACCGGGTAATGACCTCACTGATGGCGCAATAGCGAATCAGTGCAAAGCCTGCAAAGCCCCCAATCCCTTGCTGTAAAGGGATTGGGGGCTTTTTCGTCAGGAAGGGAAACTCAGCGGAATACCCTTTCTATCAAAATGTGCGAACAAGCTATGCCATTCGTCGCCGCTTTGCTAGATTTTGAGCATACCATGTACTATCAAACAGCAAAGGAGGTATTCCGAGATGGCTATTCTGTTACCGCAGCAGTTCTTCAATCTCGCAACAGGCGTCGGCAAATCCTACTATGAGAATCTCGCAGGTGGAATCAACGCAGCCGTTACTGTACAGAACAACTCCACTTTCCCTGTCAATCTGGTCATCACCCGCGTCGACGCTCCGGTTATCACCTACACGATTCCCGCTGGCAACAGCCTGACGCTCTCGGTTAAACTGCTTCTTGTCGCCGCTCTGCTCGCTACCGCCGCCGGCCCGGTCTTCGGCTTCATCCAAATCGCCACTTCCGATTTCTAGCATCCTACGCCGCAGCCGCAAGCATTACCCGCAGTTCCCTCCCTCTCGGTGTTCAAACTATCCCTTCCCCGTTCCCTCGGAACGGGGATTTTTTGGTTCACCGGCGATGGCGCTATCGGAGTCACTGCCTTCCGGCTGAAGCCGGGATTCCGCATAACGCTTGCAGCCGCTCGGACCCCTTCTTTCCTATAACGAACTCACTTGGCGTTCAGCTGCTCATATTTTTCACGGAGCTTGCCGATAATCTGATCCGATTTCTTCACCGCATCGGCTACTGCTACCCGGACCACCATCTTGCCCTGGAACCGTTCCTCTCCCTTGATGGAGATATCTTTGGTCAGTACGACAAAGTCGGCTGCTTCAATCTCCTTGGCCGTTAGCGCATCCTCAATGCCCGATCCGCCCTGGGTTTCGACGCGCACCTCCGCTCCGGCCTTCTTGCCGGAAATTTTCAAAGCTTCAGCAGCCATATAAGTATGAGCCACTCCCGAAGGACATGAGGTAACCGCAACAATTTTCATCGGTATCCAACCTTTCTCTGATCATCTATTATTGAATTCAGGACAAAGCGCTTACATTTGTTCAAAATCCAGTTCGATTCCTCCCGCTGCAGAGGCTGATTCATCGGGCGCCTCTTCTTCCGCCCTGCTCTTCTTGAGCGCGTTCACAAGCAGCGCCGTTACGACCGCACCGGCAAGAACGGAAATGATATAGCCTATCCTTCCTTCAACAACCGGGAGCACGATGAGTCCTCCCCAAGGGGCGTGGTTAAGAACACCCAGCGAAAATGCAATAATGTTGCCGACGATCGCACCCGTCATAATGGAAGGAATAACGCGAATCGGATCATTTACGGCGAAGGGAATCGCCCCTTCCGTGATCCCTACACAGCCCATCAGAATGGCCGCCTTGCCTGCTTCTCTCTCTTCGATCGTGTACTTCTTCCGGGAGAGAAAAGTCGCCAGCCCCATCCCGATCGGAGGCGTACAAATGGCGACGCCTACCCCGCCCATCAAATAGGGCAGCTCTTTGACCTGCGTCTGGGCAAAGAGGGTCGCCACTTTGTTGATCGGCCCGCCCATATCGAAGGCGGTCATCCCGCCCAGAATGACGGCCAGAATCGCCTTGCCTGCTCCCGCCATCCCGTTCAGCCAGTCGGTCAGAGAGGACATCAGGATGGCGATCGGTCCCCCGATTCCCCAGACGATAATCCCGCCGACAATTAACGTACCGCATAAAGGATACAGAAAAATGGTGCCCAGTGATCGCAGAGCCGGGGGCAGCTTGATCCGCTTAAGCATACTGACGACGAATCCTGCCAGGAAACCGGCGGCCATGCCGCCCAGGAATCCGGCTCCAACCTGATTGGCCAGCAGTGCTCCGATGGCTCCGGGAGCCAGACCGGGCTTGTCGGCGATCGAATAGGCGATATAGCCTCCAAGGATTGGAATGAACAGTGTAAAGCCGGCGCTGCCGATCTTCGCCAGATCGGCCAGCCAGCCGGTCTCCGGCGTGGCCGCCTTGCCGCTAAGCATGACGGCCAGAGAGAAGATAATTCCTGCCGCGACAATAAAGGGAATCATATGGGAAGTGCCGGTGAGCAGATGCCGTTTGGTGTTGCCCATTATTTTGCTAATCATGGATCAATTCCCCCAGTTCTTGATCTACTAACTTAAGAATGTCCGTCTCTGCGGAGGCATTCCTGAGCTTCTCGCGAAACTCGTCATGCATAAGCTTGCGGGACAGCGCCGTCAGAATCTTCAAATGGAATCCGCTGCTCTCCTTGGGTACTGCAATCAGGATCAGCAGATCCGCCGCTTCGTTCGTCTCTTCATTCCATAGAAGCGGCCGTTTAAGCCTTGCTATGGATACGGACGGAATCAGCACCGTGTCGCTTTTTCCATGCGGCAGTCCCATATCATATCCGATCGCCGTCGGCGAGACCGCTTCCCGGTCCAGTACACTCTGCATAAAAACATCCGCCGAGGCCACCCGGCCGGTTCGCTCCAGGTTATCCGCCAGCAGCGCGATAGCCTCGTCCTTCGTCCCGGCGTCCAGATTGAGCATAATGGTATCAATGCTAATAAGCTTCTTCATTTAGAATTCGATTCTCCATTTCTCTGGTTAATTCGTAAATTTCAATGCCGGTCCGCTTCTGTTGCAATTGCGCGATCCAATCCGTCAGCCGGATGAGCTTCACCAGGGTCTTGAGGGCCGGGATATGCTCCTTCTTATCCTTGCTGGCCAGACACAGAACCGCATGCACGGACTTGGTGCCGAACCGGACGGGACGGGAAGTGCAGATCATGCTGATCCCCGTTCGCTTGATGAGTTCCTCTCCCTTGCCGTGCAGAATGGCGATTGAGCCGTCAATTACCGAATAATGATCCCAGCGATGCATCGAGCGGATGATTTCATCGAGATATGAAGAATGCACACAGCCCTGATTCACCAGCAAACCGCAGGAGATTCGGACCGCCTGCTCCCAGTCGAGCGCTTGATCCACATATTGAACGAACTGGGGCAGCATGAGATCCTGAAGCCGATAGCTCCCCGATATCCGGATTCCCTGGTGGCCCAGATGCTTCAGGAAGACCTGAAAGGCGGCGTCCCTGTCCCGTTCATTCAGAAATTCCAAATCCCTGTACAGCAGGTGATAATCCACATACAGCCGCTTGGGCTGTAATCCCGACCTTTGCAGCGCTTCATCGTCGGCGACCGTGATCAGAGGCTCCACCTGAACCCACGGCTTTGGAAGGCGTTCCTGAATCGGATGGGTGCTCACGATCAGGTCCACTTCATCCCAGCTGCTGCGGTTCATCAGCTTGTGCATCGGGATGGATTCGACGATATGGACCTGATACTTGTTCATAAGCTGGTCTTTAACCAGCGCCGTAGTCCCATAGCCGAATCCGCAGACCAGAAGAACGTGGCTGGCCTCCTGCACAAGCCTTCTCAGGCTGCCGAGAAAATGCACCGCGATCAGGAACAGCCCGGAGCCCGACACCGCCCTTCGCAGCTCCGGGTGTTCCGTAATAATTTCGGACAGAGCCTTAAAGACGAGCCGGTCCTGTTCCGGCAAATGCTCTATGCTCCACCTCGGCTCTTCATACGAAGCCGTTCCGTTCAGCAGAGGCTCGAGATGGTTAATCAGCCCGTTCAGCAGTTGTTCATCCTGTTCAAAGCCGATATGCACACGCTCAGAGACGCTTTCAATGAGTTCAATCGCAAGGCATTCCGCATCCAGCCACCGGCCGACCTGATAAGCAGATGGCTGATGCTTGGAGGAGAGCATGAACTGAATAATTATAGCCCGCGCGTATTCGGACTGGATGGGATGCTCCACGATCTCTCCCAGGCTCTCGAGATGGCCCCCGAACATGATCTCCTCGGATTCGGCCAAATGCAGGTTAGCTCCCAGAGTCTCCGGTATCGGCGCATTTCTGCTCATCATGAACAGCAGGACGACGAGGTGGGCCAGCATCGTTTTATAGGCCGAATCGGTAAGAATGAGCTGAATATTCTCCATCGTTCTCCTCGCCCAGGCATGAAGCTCCGGGGACCAGGGAGACCCGATCGCATCCGACAACATGAGTCCAACCTGCTCTTCGTATACGGTTTGAGGCTCTCTGTATAACAAGGACACAACGGGCCTTAACGCTTCGACGCCAAGTAAATATAACGAGGACGGCGAGCCGTTCAGGCCAAATCCGCGGCGATAGGAAAGCGAAATCCCGGATTCCAGCATCCGTTCCTCAACCGCCTGAAGATCCTTCTTGACCGTTGTCCGGCTAACCTCGAAACGCTGTGCCAGAACACCCAGATGGATCTGCTCCGGGGAGAAGAGAAGCCCGAGCAGCATAAAGCGGGCCCGTTCCTCCGATGTATAGACATACAGATAGGTTTGCAGCAGCACCTCGGGCAGAGGCGAGACCAGCTTCCAGTAAGCGTCCTTGCTTTTCAGAATATAAGGATGACTGGCGCTTTCGAAAATGTTAATCCGGTCAATTTCATAGCGGACAGACCGCTCGGTAAGCCCGAGCTCCCTGGCGATGCTCCGGATGCTCGCTTCATTTTTTTCGTTGAAATACCGGGCAACTTTCAAGGTGCGTTCGGTTACATACATAATCGCAATTCACCTCCTTTGGTTGAAACATTGATGATTGACTTGCTTCCTGTTTATTATATTTAATCCAGCTTTTATATAGCAGATAGCGATTTCGTAATAAGCGCTTACAAGAAGTTTCTCTTCTATTGTCTATCCGTTTCATAAAAAAACAAGAGGCATCCCACGCAGCCATTTCACGGCTTAAGGGACACCTCTGTATGATCAAATATTATCCGTTTACCAGAAACGGCGCTTCCAGAATGAGCGCCACGCTGCCGTTGCCCAGAATGGTAGCTCCCGAGAGATGATTCATTTTGCCGAGGTAAGTTCCCAGCGATTTGATAACCACTTCCTGATTGCCTATGATCTCATCCACGCCGAAGGCGGCGCTCTTCTCCACCGATTTCACAACGACCACAGGGATCGACCTCGCGTTCCGTTCCGTCCGGTGATAATGAAGCTTGTCATGCAGCCAATACAGCGGAACGATTTTGCCGTGATTGATAATGGCTCTCTGGCCCTGAATGCTCTGCACATCATCCGGTGAGATTCTGACGATTTCGGATACATTATACATCGGGATAATGACCAGCCTGCCCGCCACTTTGACGAGCAGCCCCTTGATGATGGCCAGTGTAAGCGGAAGACGGATAGTGAATCTCGTGCCGTCGCCGGGCCGGGTATCAATGTCGATGATGCCGTTCAGTCTGCCGATCTGGCTGCGGACGATATCCATGCCGACGCCGCGTCCGGACACCTCGCTGACCTGGGAAGCGGTGGAGAAGCCGGGCTCGAAGATCAGATTGACAGCCTCCGCCTGGGTAAGACGGGCGGCCTGTTCTTCCGTAATCAGCCCTTTCCGGATGGCGTTGGCCTTGATGACCTCTCCGTCAATACCCTTGCCGTCGTCCTCCAGCACAATTACAACGTGATTCTCCTCATGGAACGAGGTGAGGGAGATGCGGCCCTTCTCCGGCTTGCCGGCAGCGGCCCGCGCCTCCGGGCTCTCGATTCCGTGATCGGCGCTGTTGCGGATCAGGTGAATCAGCGGATCGCCGAGCTCTTCGATAATCGTGCGGTCCAGCTCCGTCTCTCCGCCCTGAATGATCAGATCCAGCTGCTTGCCAAGCTTCTGGGACAGGTCCCTGACCAGCCGGGGGAACCGGCTGAACAACTGGTCGATCGGCAGCATCCGGGTCTTCATGACCCCGTCCTGCAGTTCCTTGATCACCCTGCTCATGTGATCCGAAACGCCGCCGATCGTACCGAGCGCCTGCGCCGGGTCGCTCCGCAGTCCTTCGGCCCGCAGATCGGCCAGCGAGGTCTGGTCGATCAGCAGCTCTCCGACCAGGTTCATCAGGTGGTCGAGCCGATCCACGCTGACCCGGACAGTCTGGGCAGCGCCCTTTCCCGGCTCCCCGCCGGAGGGCGCGGCCTGCCGGCCCGGAGCCTGGGCCGACGCCGGGGCTTGTGCGGGATGTGCAGCCGTTGCCTGTTCGGCGCAAGCCGCTGATGGTGTGGACGCAGCGGCGGCCCCGGCAGTGAACGGCAGGACCTCTGCCGACTGCACATCCGAGAATCCCGACAGCTTGTCCTGCAGCGCTTTGGCCTCCAGCTGCGTCGCGATTACGAAGGCGAACAGCCGGTACGTTTCATCCTCTTCCTCCGTAGCGCCGGTTCCCTGCAGCGAATGCGTCGAGGCGACGACCGTTCCCAGCTCGTCTTCGCTCCGGTTCATCACGATCTGGTATCTCGCCGCCTTCATCAGGCAGTCTCCGACCAGCTCGACCCGGACCTCCAGCAGCGTCCGTCCCGCCGCTGCCTGCTCATCCGCTTTGAGCGTCTCCTCTGGCCCTAGCACCAGCTGCCCCCGCCGCGTCTCCGCCGTGTCCCCGGAAGGCCGGCTGATCAACGATCGGATCTCCGATACGAGCACGGTGAAGTCAGAGAACGGACCGCCCCCGATATATTCGTCCCGGAGTGTCTTCATGGCGTCCAGCGCCCTGAACATCAGGTCGATGAATTCGGAGCCGATGGCGGCGTTATTCTCCCGAACCCATTCCAGCGCGTATTCCACCTGGTGGGTCAGTTCGCTCATTTCACCAAAGGCCATGGTGGATGAGGAGCCTTTGACCGTATGAGCCGAACGGAACAAGGTCTGCACATACTCAGGAGAAGGAGAACGCTCCAGCGAGAGCAGCGTCTGATCCATTCGCTCCAGCTGCTCATTCAGCTCCTCTATGAAAATATCACGGTAAGCCGATAAATCCATCATAATTGCCGTCCCCCCTATCCGCCCAGGATGTCTTCAAGCTTCAGAATCCCGATCAGCCGGTCGTCACGCTGACCGATCCCCTGATAGACTCCCGCATGGGGGATGCCGGTTTGTCCGGTCGGAGGGTGAATCTCCGCATAGGTCGTAACCCGGTTCACTTTGTCGACAATCATACCGACGAACTCCTCCTTGTGACGGACGACGATGATCCGGGTCGCCCTCGTGTACGGCTCATCGGGCATGCCGAGCAGATTCCGCAGACTCATGACCGGAACGACCTTCCCTCTCAGATTGACGACTCCCTTCACCTCATGACGGCTGAACGGAATATCCGTAATGGTGAGCATTTTGATAATTTCATGCACGTCTTCAATGCGCATAGCGCAGGTCTCGGCTCCTACGGCAAGTTCAATATATTGGTCTTGCTGAAGCGAGGTCATAAGCATCCCCCTCAGTGTAAAGATTTATTGTTAGTGAAAGTTAGCGTGTTTTAAATGCCGCCGCTGCTGTTGCCAGCTCCTGGGACAACTGGGCAAGGGATTGGCAGGTTGCCGCCGTCTCCTCAGAGGCAGCCGCCGACTCTTCGCTTGAAGCGGCGATGGACTGAACCGCACCCATGACTTCTGCCGCCTGAGCCGATTCTTCTTCACAGGCTGCGGCGATTTCATTGACCTTGATGGACGAGTCGTTGACCATGCCGATAATCCGTTCGAACGCCTCTCCCGTCCGTGAGGACTGCTGTACGCTCTCGGCGACCGCTTGTACACTTTGCTTCGTATTTTCCTGCATCGCCTTGATAATCGACGTAATCTCCTTCGTCGCTCCCCCGCTTCGCTCGGCCAGCTTCCGCACCTCGTCGGCCACTACGGCGAAGCCGCGTCCCTGCTCGCCCGCTCGCGCCGCTTCGATCGCCGCATTAAGCGCCAGCAGATTCGTCTGCTCGGCAATATCATCGATCACTTCGATAATGTCGCCGATCTTCTGGGAGTCGCTTTCCAGCTGGGCCATCTTGCCGTTGACTGCCTGCATTCCCTTCAGCGAGGCCTCAACAACCGCACCGCCTTCACGCGCCGTCCGCACCGTATCATTGGACAGATCGGCTGCCTCTTCCGCACTGTTGGCCACAGAGTCAATAGCGATAGACAGCTCCTTGAACAGATTGGTAATATCACCCGCAGCAGCAGACTGGCTTGTGCTCGTGCTGGCGATTTCCTGGGTGCTTGCCGAAATCTGCTGCGATGATGCGGCCACACTTTGCGAATTCATGACGATTTCGTTCACCAGCGTTTTCAAATTATCAACCATCCGATTAAGCGCTGATGCCAGCTGTCCCACTTCATCTCTGCTGGATATCGAGACCTGCTCGGTCAAATCGCCGTTCGCCACCTTGGTCGCTACCCCGACCATCTGAAGCAGCGGCTTCGAAATGGACCGGGCGATGAAGGAGCCAATCAGAACGCTGAGAACAATGGCAATAATGATAATGGCTACTGTCACAGAAATGCCTGTTGAATAGTAATTTTGAGTCTCATCATTCGTTGCCGCCGCAATCTGAACGTTCAGATTCAATAATTGATTCAATAGATTGGAAATTTTATCCGTCTGCGGTTTTAAAGACTCCGCTCTGAATTTAAGGAACGCCTCTGAGCCTTGCTCTTTGGCAATCTGTACCCCCTGATTTAGAAGGTCTTTATATATGGAGAATTCCGGGTCCAGACTTTTCAAAATGTTCTGTTCTTCCGCCGTGGCCGCCCGGGGCCGGTACTGTTCAATGTTTTTCTCAATATCCTGAACGGTAGCATTGAGCTCTTTCTCATACTGCTCCTGATCCGACGCTACAGTCGTGGTGCTCAAATCCCGGATCAGCACTCTCGCCTTTTGAAAAGAGACCTGTGCTCCCCCTAAGGTATTCACTGAAATCAGGTTGTTGCTGTACAGCTCAATCGCATTCTTGTTCATGTTCCGCATCGTCAGACTTGAGTAGACTCCCAGCGCTGCCAACAGCAATGCAACGATCAGGAACGCGGAAATAATCTTTGTTACTGTCTTCAAGTTACCAAACCACCGCATACCTTACTCCCCCCGTTTTGCATTATCGCACCCGACCATACAACTTAACTCCCACTACCATTCTATGGAAACCGGGTATCTATAGTCCTTATCGACAATCTTCGTCACATTATGAATATCTATTTTCGCTACATTTATAAAAAAGCTTATTTACAACCCCGGATTTAAGTTCTTTATGCCTAAATACACTAGGCATAAAGAACTACTTATGAACTCTATCCAACCGACTATAATGACTATATAATGAAGCTTTGCATCGGGATCGAGATGGTATTTTTACGAAAGGTAGACAGCAACAAGCCGCTGCGTAAGTACGCAGCGGCTTCACTCATTTGACGGATTGCGAACCAGAGCCTTGTTCCTCCTACTCCTGCAAGCTTATGACGAACCCGGTCTTGACGCCCTTCCGAAAGCCGCAGCTCTCGTAGAATGTGTGGACGCCCTCCATCTTCGATCCCGTCATCAGCATGACCTTGTAGCAGTTCCTCTTCCTTGCATATTCAACCGCATGGTTCAGCGCCAACCGGCCATATCCCAGCTTGCGATACCCGCTGTGTGTCACCACATTCTCGATCAAGCCGAAGGGTCTTGCGCCTCTGGTCAAGTTCAGGGCAACGAGCAGAACGCAGGAAGCGACCAGCACCCCATCCCGCTCCACGACAATAATCTTCATGCCCGGATCGTTCATGATGACATCCCATTGCTCCTGCATCGAGCCGGGTTCCAGCTCGGGATCATCGGGATGGAGATGGCGGTACAACTCAAGAAGCCCGGGGAGCTCCTGGCGGTTAATCAATCGAACTACTGTCTCGTCGGGCATGATATGGAATACCTCCCTGGTTCGTTAATATCACAAATAGCGCTTCAGAATGGCGTCATCCCAAATTTGCGCCTCGATGTACCGTTCCGGTCCCTGCTCGCCGGCCGGGTTCCATTCCTGTGGAAGCCCGAAGCGGCCGATCAGCCCCGGTATTTCATCGCGCGTATAGACCTGCCCCCTGTACTCCCTGCCGTCCTGGAAGCGCATAGCCGGGAACAGATCGCCATAGGTGAAGCTGACGGTCTCCGGGGCAAAATCATCCAGACTGATGACAACTTCCCTCCCCTCCCTGTACCAGCTCTTCACCCAAAGGCATTCGCCGAGTGTCATGTAATGAGGGTAAGGGAGAACGGGTCTGCCGCCCTTCCGGATGAACAGCTCTCTTGCCCGCTGCTCCAGTTCCCGGCGGATTTCCATATAATCGTCTTGCCGACGGCTGGCGAATACATCCCCGTTCGACTTCAATTCTCGGGAGACCGCCCGGGCCTCTTCCCTGGAAAGACTGGAGAGATTGCGGAAGGGTCCCCTTTCCCGCTCATAATAGTGATACAGGTTAATCTTCATCGCAAGGCCGCTCCACCGTACCGAATGTAATCTTCATATTGGGCGCATAAGTTAACCAGGATTCCTCCGTGAACTCCTTGGAGAAGAGCATTTCCGCATCATACTGCCGGCGCGCCTCCTCATGACTCAGGCCCCGCGCGATCAGCTGCGTCACCGTTCGCTGATAATCGCCGGGCTCCTGGCCCAGGCCTTCGATTTTGAGGGAGTGGAACAGTCTGCTCCGGCTCTCCGGGTTCATCCGCTGGTCCAGAAAATTCACCTTGTCGCTCACCCGGCATTCCACATCGCTTAAGCCCAGGCCGCTGAGCAGAATCGGCAGCCGCAGCCCGATGTTCCCGTCCTTACTAGTCCGCTGCGCATCGTTCTCATACAGACGCTGGAGAATGCCGAGATTCACAATCCGGGACTGCGCAGTTCCCTCCAGTTCGTAATTGGACATATTCCCGATCCAGTGGGGCTCGAAGCAGATCACCTTCCCCTGATTCACCACACTGTCAATCATTCTGCCGAGAACGTCCTCCGCATCGGCCATATGAAGCAGGAAAGCATGGCAGACCGCGATATCATAACGCCGCTTGGGCCGAATGTCTTCAACGGAAGCCTCAATGAATTCGGTTTCATAATCCAGCTCCGCAAAAATCTCCCGGGCCTTGGCGATCATATCCCTCCCCTTGTCGATCCCGGTATAGCGTGAGCCCTTCGGGAGAAGGGGCAGCAGCTTCAGCCCCAGGTAGCCGTAGCCGCAGCCGAAATCGATAAGGCTGACCGGCCGGTTGATTCCCCAGACGCCTTTGACCAGAAATTCCAGATAATCATCGTTGTAATACAAACAGCGGGTGCTGTTCAGGTACTCGATCTGCTTATCCCAATAGTAGTCGGACATAGGCGCTCTCCTCTGCATTCGGATTACTTCGTGATGAATTCAGGGCAGCCGGCTGTACTGCCCTTCCTGTTCATCGGCCGCGGCCGATTCCACCCTGCCGGCCCGGGCGGACAAGCGGCGGCCTTGAATTTCGTTCGGCATATCCGCCTTAAACCTTTAAGCGCTCGCCTTGCTCTCCCGGCTCTCCGGGCCCGGACTCGGCCATTCGCAGCCGGGGCCAGATTTCCAGCCAGTTCTTGCTCCGCACCCGCTCGCGGAAACATTCTTCGTCGTGGCAATACGGGCTTCTCCGGATGATCAGATCAAACAGATCACGCAGGCCATGCGGAGCGATGACATTGATTTTCTTATAACGATCCATACTGACGCCGACGGCGGTAGCCGTCTCCGGCCATCTCAGCATGGCATCCTCCACTGAAAGATAAGGCTCCTCCTGGTTCTTCAGGTGCATTCTCGCCTGATTTTTGCAGGACCAGTTGTATTCGGGCAGAAGCTCCTTTAAGGCTTGGTCGTAACGCTTCTCGGTGTCTTCGTTAAGATCGGCCGGGTCGTAGTACAGCACATCCACATCGCTCAGCGGCGTAGGGCTTGCATAACCATGCAGGTAATCCCAAACCCCGTTGCGGACGTAACCCGCAGCAATGCACCAGTTCGGCAGATGCAGCTGCTGCACCACCCGCAGGTCCCGGATCAGATTGTAGTTGTACAATATTTTGATCAGTCTATTCTCCAGTCTGTTCTCCAGCATTTCTTGCTTTCACCAGCCTTGGAATGAATCCGCCTTATCCAGGCTTCATCCGATTTTACTCCGCAAATACGCTTCATGCAGACCCTTTTGAACAAAATCGAACTTCTTCCCGGTTGCCTGCTGAACACGGTCAATGATTTGACCCAGATGATAACCGGTATGCTCGACCAGATGATAAATCTGGTGAATATGCTCTTCCTCCAGCAATCGCTCCCCGTCAATATACCGCGATATCACGGCATCCCATTGCTGAAGCTGCTGCCCGAACTTCATTAGCAGCTCATCGGCAGTCTGTTCGCTGCTTGGAAAATACTTCTCAAAATCCGGTTTCAGTCTCGGGTCCTTGCTCTCCAGACGAACGCAGTTTCTGGCAATATGCTCACATACATGCAGAGCGATACCTCCGATCGAATTGCCGCCCGGATATGGCTCCTGCCATAAATGCTCTTGACTCAAACCTTGCAGTGCTTCCTTCAGTTTAGGAAAATACAGATCGGTCATTCGATGAAGCGAGATTCTCAGGAACAAGGAGTCCATCGTCGCCACCGCCTTTAATCATTTAACCATTTGAGCCATTTATTGTAAATAGCTTGGTTCATATCCATATCATTATGCTTCCCCATCGACAACACCAGCCCCAGCACATCGGCCAGTTCGGCTTCAAAACTGTCCCGCAGCTCGGTTTCGGTCTTTCCTCTGGCTCTGGATTTATGGTTAAGCTCCATGTAGCACTGCACCAGCTCTCCGAGCTCCTCCTGGATTTTTAGAAGAAACCATTCATTGCTTGGCTCTACATCAATTTTGCTGCAATAACTTTGAGTCACACGGCTTACTTGTTCGGCTGCGTCCTGCAGTTCCATGATCTCCTCCTGTGGTGTTCAGTCTTGGTTTCCCTTCCATTTTACCGAATTGGACGCGGGACCGCCTATAGAAGAAATTACAGAATTTCTCATAACCTTGGGAGGAGGATGCTACAATAGTTGTAGGTCATAAAGAAACGGAGTGTGAAGCCATGATCCCCGAAGGCAATCTGTATTCCAATGTTGAGCGTTTTAAAGGTTTTCAAAAAGAATACGACCGGTACCGGCCGGAAGCACCGCAGCTGGTCGCCGAACTGCTGGCAGGCTACCTGGGCGCACAGCCTGACCTTGTCGTGGATCTCGGCTGCGGGACCGGCCTGTCCACATTCATGTGGACGGGAAGAGCCGGCCGGATCATCGGGGTCGAGCCGGGGGACGACATGCGGAGCCGGGCGCTTGAGAAATGGGACGCCCTTGGCAGGCCGTCTCATATCTCGTTCGTCCAGGGCTACTCCAACGCCCTGGAGCTTGAGGCAGATGCAGCCGATATCATCACCTGCTCCCAATCCTTTCACTGGATGGAGCCGCTCAGCACTCTGAAGGAAGCGGCGCGGGTGCTGCGTCCCGGCGGAATCTTCGCCGCCTACGACTGCGACTGGCCGCCGGTGCTCGAACCGGCTATCGAGAAGATGTACAACGACCTGATCAGCAAGGCAGATGCGGTAATCGACAGCCGGGTGCCGATTGAGAGCAGAGCCGTCAAGCGCAGCAAGGATGAGCATCTGGGCCGAATCCGCGAAAGCGGGGTCTTCAGCTACTGCCGGGAGCTGGTCTTCCACAACATCGAGCGCTCCGATGCGGAGCGGTATGTCGGCCTTACGCTCAGCCAGGGCGGGATGCAGACCGTTCTCAGGCTGGGCGGCGGCGAGCTGGACGAAGACATTGCCGTGTACCGCCAGGCGGTGGAGCAGTATTTTGCGGGGCGGACGCTGGATACGATGTTCGGCTACCGGATGCGGCTCGGGATCAAGTAAGCCGGCGGATAGCCCTGGAACAAGGAATGTACGGATGCAGGGAAGACACGGCCGCAGCAGGTAGACAAGAGCATAAAAGACAAGAGCGGCATTATCCTCGGCAATAAAAAGAGGCTCATGGAGAAGCGGGGCGGTCCCCGGCATCCCTTGAGCCTCTTGATCTTGCGGCAGAAGCATCTTCAATTGATAAAGCATCTTTTAATTAACCAAGCATTCTCAATCGTTATGCATCTTGAACTTCAGAAACAGCTCATTGTAATGGGCGAGCATCTTCTTGCCGAGATTGTCGTAGACCTCCAGCTTATCGGTGAGTTCCTTCGGCGGGTAGAAGCGTTCATCTCCGGAAATATCCTCCGGCAGCAGCGTCAGCGCATCCTTGTTCGGCGTGGAGTAGCCGACATATTCAGCATTCTGCGCCGCCACCTCCGGCCGGAGCATAAAGTTGATGAACTTGTACGCGCCCTCTACATTGGCGGCGGTACGCGGAATGACCAGGTTGTCGGCCCAGACATTCGAACCCTCTTTTGGCACCACATAGTCCAGCTTGTCGTTCTCATCCATGATCTCCGAGGCATCCCCGGACCAGACGACTCCGACGGCCGCTTCCTCGTTCGCGAGCAGCATTTTGATCTCGTCTCCGACAATGGCCTTGACGTTCGGCGACAGCTTGTTCAGCTTGGCCAGCGCCTGCTGCAGATGCTCTTCGTTCCTGTCGTTCAGGGAGTAGTGCAGACTGTTCAGCGCCATGCCCATGACCTCCCGCGCGCCGTCCACGAGCATAATATTGTTCTTCAGCCGGCTGTCCCACAGATCGTCCCAGCTGTCGAACTTGATCCCGTGCGTCATCTCCGGGTTGTAAATAATACCGACTGTTCCCCAGAAGTAGGGAACCGAGTACTTGTTGCCCTCGTCGAACGACAGATTCATGAACCTGGGATCTATATGGGACAGATTTGGCAGCTTGCTGTGATCGATCGGGAGCAGCAGGTTCTCCTCTTTCATCTTGGCAATGGCGTAATCCGAAGGGACCACCACGTCGAAATTCGTGCCCCCCTGCTCGATCTTCGTCAGCATCGCTTCATTGGAATCGAAGGTCTGGTAGATGACGGTAATGCCCGTCTCCTTCTGGAACTGCGTCAGCAGCTCCGGGTCAATGTAGTCGCCCCAGTTGTAGATAGTCAGGGTGTTGCCGCCGGAATACCCTTCGCTCTTGTTCATCCATGAGCCGAGATACATCAAGGCAAAGGCCGCGATCATTATTGCCAGAAAAGCATTCACGAGCTGCTTCATCTCGGCACCCCCGCATCCGCCGCCGGCTCGGCCGGAGATTGCTTGGCCTTCTTCGTTGTCAGCACGTAATACACTGCCACGAGCAGCACCGTGAACAGAAAGATGAGCGTGGACAGCGCATTGATCGACAGCGACACGCCCTGGCGGGCGCGTGAATAAATCTCGACCGACAGCGTGGAATAACCGTTGCCTGTCACGAAGAACGTCACCGCGAAGTCATCCAGCGAATAGGTCAGCGCCATGAAGAAGCCGCTGAAGATGCCGGGCCTGATGACCGGCAGGATAACCTTGGTCAGCACATCGATGCTGGAGGCGCCGAGGTCGCGCGCGGCGTCGGCGAGACTTGGACTCATCTCCTCCAGATGCGGCAGGATCATCAGGACTGCGATCGGTATGCTGAAGGCGATATGCGACAGCAGCACGGACGAGAAGCCGAGCTTCACGCCCACGATCGTGAACAGAATCAGGAACGAAGCGCCGATAATGACATCAGGGCTGACAATCAGCACGTTGTTCAGCGACAGCAGCGTATTCTTGGCTCTCCGGCTGCGGACCCGCCGGATAGCGAGCGCGCCGATCACGGCGATGACAGTCGCGATGGCCGACGACAGCAGCGCAATTACCAGCGTGTTGATGACAATGATGATCAGCCGGGTGTCCTGGAACACCTCGCGGTAATATTCGAGCGTGAAGCCCTCGAATTTATGCATCGTCCCTCCGCTGTTGAACGAGTAATACATCAAATAGAAAATCGGCGCATACAGCACAACAAAGACAAGGACCAGATACAGATTGGACCAGCGGTTTCGCTTATTTTCCATGCCGCACCTCCTTCCGGCCGCCCAGCAGCACCATCACCAGCGCCATAACAAAGATCAGGAACATCGCCACCGTCGAACCCATTCCCCAATCCTGTGTCACCAGGAAATGCTGCTCGATCGCCGTGCCGAGCGTAATGACCCGGTTCCCCGCGATCAGGCGGGTGATCATGAACAGCGACAGAGCCGGAATGAAGACCGCCATGCAGCCCGAACGGACGCCCGAAATCGTCAGGGGGAAGATTACCCGCCGGAAGGTTGTCCAGCCCGAAGCGCCCAGATCGCGCGCCGCCGCAAGCAGCGACGGATTGAGATCCTCCAGCGCACTGAAGATCGGCAGAATCATGAACGGGATAAAAATATAGACCGAGACAAACACGAAGCTGAAGCCTGTGAACAGAATCTGCTGCGAGCCGATGCCCAGTACGTCCAGAATGCTGTTCACGGGTCCGAACGTGCCAAAAATGCCGATGAACGCATACGTCTTCAGCAGCAGGTTGATCCACGTCGGCAAAATAATGAGCAGCAGCCAGAGCTGCTTGTGCTTCGCCCTGGTCAGCAGCCAGGCGGCCGGGTAAGCCACCAGCAGCGAGAACGCCGTGATGAGAAAGGCATACCAGAACGAGCTAAGCGTCATCCGCAAATAGACCGGTGTAAAAAAGTCCGCGTAATTGGACAGCGTCAGGTTACCCTCGATGTCGAAGAGGGAATAATACAGCACCAGCAGCACGGGCGCAACGACGAACAGCGCGATCCACAGATAATACGGGATGAGATAGAACGGCTTGCTCTTACTTGCCATGAGCTTCCACCTCGCCGTATGCTTCCAATCGTCTGTCGAACTCCTCCTCCGTCTCGCCGAACCTCATGACATGGATCGCTTCCGGATCGAAGTAAAGGCCGATCTCGCCGCCCACCTCCGCCTTGCGGGTGGAATGGACCAGCCATTCCTGGCCCGATTCATCGTAGCAGCTGATCTCGTAGTGCACGCCCCGGAACAGCTGGCTGTCCACCTTGACGCGGAGCTTGCCCTGATCAAGCGGCACGATCTCGAGATCCTCCGGCCGGATGACGATCTCGATCGGCTCATTAGGACGCAGACCAGCGTCCACGCACTCGAAGCGGCGGCCGTTGAACTCTGTCAAGTAGTCCTCGATCATAACTCCCGGCACGATATTGGATTCGCCGATAAAGTCGGCGACATAACGGTTGATCGGCTCGTCGTAAATGTCGTTAGGGGTGCCGCTCTGCTCAATCAGTCCCTTGTTCATGACGAAGATCCAGTCCGACATCGCCAGCGCTTCCTCCTGGTCATGGGTGACGAAGATGAAGGTGATCCCGAGACGCTGCTGCATCTCCCGCAAAATATACTGCATCTCGGTCCGCAGCTTCAGATCGAGCGCAGACAGGGGCTCGTCCAATAGCAGCACCTGCGGCTCGTTGACGATCGCCCGTGCAATCGCCACCCGCTGGCGCTGGCCGCCGGACATTTCGCTTACTGAACGGTTCCCGTAGCCGGCCAGATTGACGAAGCGCAGCGCTTCCTGGACCTTCTGCTCGATAACCGGCTTCTTCAGCTTCTTGACGCGCAGGCCAAACGCCACATTCTCGAACACATTCAGGTGCGGGAACAGGGCGTAGTCCTGAAACACCGTGTTGACCTGGCGCTCGTTGGCGGGAATGCGGTTCATGACCTTGCCATCCATCGTTATAGTTCCCTCGGTTGGTTCGGCAAAGCCGGCGATCAGACGCAGGATTGTCGTCTTCCCGCAGCCGGACGGTCCGAGCAGCGTGTAGAATTTGCCGCGTTCGATATCGAAGCTGACGCCCTTGAGCACCGGCTCCTCATCCTCGTCGTAACGCTTCGTAACGTTCTGAAATGAAATAATGGTAGATTCCTGAATGGCTATCTCTGTCAACCCCCCTGCATGTAAATAGATTCGGTTAAGCTTATCATACCCGGTTTTGACGGTCACGGCATCAATTCTTTACGTCCAGCCGCTTGATGTTCGTAATGTTGTAATAAGTGCCCGCTTATCCATAATTCCGGCGGTGCTATAATGAAAAGTGTCTGAAAACCACGTAAACTTGCTAAAATTTTTGAAAAGAGTTGAGTGAAATGCATGAGGGGCTGCAGGAGCGTCTTGAAAAATACGGTTTTTCCCTATATATGATTCGGGTCACACTTGCGGCTTCGATTTCCTGGATGGTTGTGCACGCCATTTACGGCGGCGAGTTCTCTTACTTCGCCCCGCTGGCGGCGATCCTGATTACACAGGGCAGCGTGAAAGCCTCTTTGGAAAAAGGGCTCTGCCGGCTGCTTGGCATCGTGCTCGGCGGAACCGTCAGCCTGCTGGTCGGGCATTTCATGAACGTCGGCCCGCTGTCCATCCTGCTGATTCTGCTGGTCGGGCTTGGAATCGCCACCGCCTGCAAGATCAATTTCCAGGCCATCACCCAGGTCGGTGTCACCTCTGTTCTGGCGATTACGTTTATCCAGGATCATTATGTGATGTACCGGGCATCCGAAACCTTGATCGGCGTCGTTATCGCGCTGGTCTTCAATATGATTATCGTTCCTCCGAAGAGCTTCGGCAACGCAAGAGGAACTGCGCTTGAAGGAAGTCTGCTGCTGGCTGACGGACTCAGCGGCATGACGCCGGGACGCGATGAAGCCAAGCAGGCGGAAGCCCTCAAGCGGGCGGATGAACTGCTCAAGATCAGTACCCGCAAGCAGGCCGAGCTGCACTTCACCATCTCCCATCTGCCGAACCGCATCGAACTGGGCATGCTGAAGCAATCGACCTCCCATCTGAAGACGATGCACGGCTATGTGAAAGAAATTGCAACCGAAATTTCGCTGCTTCCGGCTCATTACGCCGCCGCCGACTGGATGAAGGAGAACCTGGCAGCCACGGCGGACTGCATCGCCCTGTTCGGCGCCAAGGCGCTGTCCAGCGCTGAGTGCGGCAGCGCGCTGCCGGAGAAGCTCCGGCTGGCACGGGAGCTACAGCTGACCAGCTTCTCCGAGCTGCAGGGAAATTGCTCACTGACCGCCATTCGCGATCTCGGCGCCGTCTTCTCCCATCTGAACCGGCTGCTGAATGAAGTGGAGCTCGCCGATTACGACTTCTGCTCCGCCGCCCCGCAGCGGACGCTGGCCCGGGCGAACCGGGCCGTACGCTTCGCCAAAAAGGGACTCTCCCAAAAGCTTTGAACTGCACCCCGTCAAGTAGACAGTCTAAATAGTAAAAAGAATTTTAAGCGGCCTTAGTCCTGAATTCCACGGGACTGAGGCCGTTTAGTTATGCCTGTAACCGTTCATTATTGTAAAAGTGAATGTAGTCCTCAACATCCTTCCGGAGTTCTTCGAAGGTCTGGTAGGTATGCAGGTAGTATGACTGCTGTAATTTTCTTCTGTCCCATAAAAAACTCCCCATACAGTAACAGGTTTTTATTATTTCACCTGTCTACTGTATGGGGAGCATATCAGTTGCCCATCTTGAAGATCGTTGCCAGGCTGTTTATGCGTATCCGATTTGCGAGCAGAGCCTGAAAATAATAATGACAGGTTCAGCGTATCGATTCGCGCAGCATTTTTTTGCCGCTGCCGCGAAAGGCTTGCAGCAGCCCGGCACAGGATAAACCTACACACGCGGCACAAACCAGGAACACTACCGCATAGCTTCTGTCCGATCCCGTGGATTCACCGCCGATGACCAGCCCCCCGGCTGCCGTGCCGAACATCATGCCAATGTTTCGGAACAAGGCCAGTACGCTGCTGATCATGCCAAGCTGCTCCTTGGGGGCCATTCCCATTACAATGCTCGTATTGGGCGACGTAATCATGCCCATAGAGCAGCCCAGCAATACCACCGGCAGCGCCATGAGTCCTGCCCCAAGCGCAGGTGCCGTCAAGCTCATCGCCAGCATGGTGACGCTCATCAGCACAAGGCCGACGGCCAAAATTCCGAGCGGGCCTTTGCGGTCGGCCAGACTTCCACCCAGCGGGGCCGTTACCACCAGCGCCAGCGGGTAGCCGAGCATAATGAGGCCAATCCAGGCCGGCTCTGTGCCGGCCAACCGCAGCACCGCCGGCAGTGCCAGCTGTACTGCAAAAGCCGCCATGTACGTCACTACGGTAATTATAATCCCGATAGCCACATATCGGTTGGTGAATAACGAGATTCCGCCGCCCGCAGGCGGAGACGTCGAAGCCGCCCCGCTGCGGCGGGAATGCCGCTCCTTGGCGGCGTAGGCCGCTGCTGTCGCGGCAGAAGCGGTAAACAGCAGCAGCACCGGCAGAGACAGAAACGAGGTGCGGCCGCCAAGGTCGATAGCGATCATGAGCGTGGATAGACAGACCGCAAACCACACTGCTGCTCCGATGTCCAGCCGCCCGCCGGAGATTTCCGTATCGCGCGGAATCCATTTCTGGGCCAGCACGGCTACAGCTCCGGCCACCGCCGCGAGCAGCCAGAAGTTGCTCTCCCAGGACAACCACTGGATCAGGAATCCGCCTACCCCCGGACCGGCCATGGAGCCGGCGGCCACAAAGGTACTCATCAGGCCCAATGCCCGCCCCCGCTGCTCCCGGGGAAAGACGGAGACAATGAGCGCCATGTTGGTTGCCTGGTACATGGAGGCGCCGATGCCCTGAATAGTTCTGAAGAAGAGCAGCATGGCTGCATTTTGGGCCAGGGCGCAGCCAAGCGCTCCTATAGCAAAAGCGAACAGCCCGGTGTTATGTACACGCCGCCGGCCATGCATATCGCCAAGCCGTCCCATCAGCGGCAGCAGCACGGAGATGACGAGCAGGTAGATGCTGACGACCCACTGTGCGGAGGCCACCGGTATTCCCAGATCCGCCGAAATATCCACCAGCGCAATATTGAACATGCCGGCGGACAGATTGGACAGAAAGGCGCCGAGGCAGATGACGATCTTGATCGCCGTACGATTTACCGCCTGGCCGGAAGCCGCGGCCGGACTGCTCATAATGCGTTCTCAAGGGCCGATTCATGCCAGAGTTTCCACATATTCTCCACTTCCGCCGCCGACGAGACGACCCCGAAATAACCCTTCATATTCTCCACAGTCATTTCATGCGCAGCCCGTGAATATGAGGCGCAGGCATCCTCCGCCAGCACGATATGATAATCCAGCATAAAGCCGTCCCGCGCCGTTGATTCCACGCACACATTCGTGCTGACGCCCGTCATAATCAACGTTTCAATCCGCAGCGAGCGCAGCACCGAATCGAGCCGGGTATGGATAAAGGCACTGTAGCGGTGCTTGTTGACCACCGTTTCCTCGGAAAGGGGGGCGACCTCGTAAAATTCCGCGCCCCAGCTCCCTTTGCGGCAGATCCCCAGCGAAGTGCGGCCGGAACGCGAAGCCCAGGCAGGCGAATCCGTCGCACGCTCATGAAAAGTCTGAATAAAGATGATCTTCACGCCATGCTCCCTTGCAGCCGCGATAAGCCCATGCAGCCGGGGCATCATCTCCTGTACGGCGGACACATCACTCCCGCCCGCGGCCAGCACACCTTCCGGGTGACAGTAATCATTTTGCACATCAACCACAATCAGTGCGGTTCTTTCCGGCATAATTAAATCCGCAGTTATCTCCATTTCGTTGTCACCTCTTCGTATTATTAAGCCCCTATCGGCGCTTATTTCTCTGCTGTCTTGTTCACAAACTGCATATCGACCAATCCGTCGTACGTATATTCGCCCTTATAAATCCCCGTCTTGATCATCACATTCATATCCTTGTCCAGCGCTTCCTTGGAGATTATTCCGTCCGGGCTCCAGAGCTGGTCTTCATATGCCCGGTCCAGCGCCGCTTTGGCTGCCGTATCCGACAGTGTCGGGAATTCCGCCTTCAATACCTTCATCGCCATTTCCTTGTCCTGCTGGATCGCCTTAAGCGCTTTGACCACGGCATTCACTGCCTTTTGCACCGTTTCCGGGTCCTTTTCAATCGTTGATTTCTTTACACTCAGCACCGAATAGGCATAATCGCCCATATCATGAAATTTATAAAACGGCTCGCCCCACACGCCTTTATCAATGCCGTCGCTAATTTGCGGCTCTGCGCCATTGGCGATATCCGCTGCGCCCTGCTGCACCGTCGCCACCACAGTCGAAGCGTCTGACGGCTCCAGCAGTTGAACATCCTTCTGAGGATCAAGCCCAAGCTCCAGCAGCAGGTACTGGGTAAGCAGATTCGGCGTTCCGCCGTGCCGTCCCACATTAATTTTTTTACCCTCCAAAAATGCCTTTAAGTCCCCATCCGAGCTGCCTTCCGGAGCCGTGCCTTTCTTGGCCATCAAATACACATTGGCGCGATTGACCACATTGCTTACGGAAATAATCGGGTCGGAATTGCCCTGGTTCGCCAAGGCATTCGATTCCGGACCGCCGATAACGCCCCAGGCGTCCCCGCTGACCACCGACGTTACATGCGCGCCTCCCGCAGCCTGGAGCATTTCCACCTTAAGCCCCTCCTCGGCAAAATACCCCTCGCGCTGTGCGACATACAATGGCAGATATCCGGTGTAATGAAGCGGTTCGGCGATAATCAGCTTCTTGAGGCCCTCCCCTCCGGCGGCAGCCGTACCGGCTCCAACATCATCTTTGCCCCCGCAGCCGGCCAGCAAAAGCATCGCTGAGATCAGCGTCATAACGGCGGACAGCTTAATTGCTCGAACATTCTTCATCATTTTCTCCCCTTTGATCGGATTTCTATCGATTTAGTTCTAAGCCTTTTTCACTCCATAGCCCTTGGACAACCATTTCTCCAACAGGACAACCCCCATATACATCACCATCGAGAGTACCGACAAGACCACTACGCCGACCCAGACCAGATTAATATCGAGAATGGTTCCGGCATAAATGACCATCCGTCCGATACCATGGCTGGAAGCGATAAATTCACCAACAATCGCACCAGCAAGCGACAGGGCAATATTGATACGCAGGCTGCTAATCATCCAGGGCATGGCCCAGGGAATGACTACCTTCGTGAACACCTGATGACGTTTTGCGCCAAGGGAGTACATCAGCTTCTCCATATCCTTGTCCACACTCTGCACTCCACTGTGCGCCGACAAGGCGGCAACGATCACCGTCATGGTGAACGCCAGCGCTACTTTGGAGAAAAAGCCGATACCCAACAGAATAACTAACACCGGAGCAAGCGCCAGTTTAGGCATCGCATTAAGCAAAATCAGAAACGGCTCGAAAATGCCGGCGAACTTCCGCGACCACCAGAACGACAGGCCGAGCAAGGAACCCAGGACAGTCCCGCCGACAAAACCGAGAATCGTCGAACCGGAGGTGTAGGCGATATCCTCCAGCAGAGTGCCCTCCGTGATCTGCGTCCAGGTCGTGCTGAGGATACGGCTCGGACTGCTCCAGTAATAGGCGTCCATCCAGCCGATGCGGGTTAACCCTTCCCAGAGAAGCACTGTCAGCAGCGCCACCGCCAACCTTCCGATACCGATCATCCGCTTGTTCCGGCGTTCCATCGCCTCTTCATCCTGAACGAACGGCGTCGGTTGCTTCGTCTCCTGCTTCAAGGCAGGCGCGCTGTCCGCCACTTCGAAATTATGAATGACATACCCTTTCTTCTGCACACTCTCCATCCTGTTCTCCCCCTTTAGTTGTGTTTCATCCAGCTTGTCCGCAGTTACGATATATTCGCCGCCCGCTTTGTCCCGTTGTCCGACAGCAAATCAAGCAGATGGGCTTTAAGCTCCATAAAAGAAGCGGATACGGTATCCTCCATATGACGCGGCCGCGGCATGTCTACCGAGATTTTGGAAATAATTCTTCCCGGCCGCCCGGAGAAGACGTAAATGTCATCTGAGAGGTAAATCGCTTCGTCAATATCATGGGTAACGAACAGCACCGTCTTGCGGAAATCCTCCCAGATTTCCAGCAGCCAGTTCTGCATCGTCAGCCGGGTTTGGGCATCGAGCGCGCCGAATGGCTCGTCCAGCAGTATGATATCTCTGTCATACAGCAAGGTCCGCAGCAGCGCCGCCCGCTGCCGCATTCCCCCGGAGAGCTCAGCCGGATAATGGCCGCCAAAGCCTTTGAGTCCGTAACGGTCCATGAGCGGCTGGGCACGGGCCACCGCTTCCTTGCGCGGCACCCCCCGGATTTCCATGCCAAGGATGATGTTGTCCAGGATCGTTCTCCATGGCAGAAGCATATCCTTTTGCAGCATATAACCCACATGTCCCGTCTTCCCGACGATATCCTCCCCGTCCGCCAGTACGCGGCCTGTAGATGGAGGAGTCAACCCGGCGATGATGTTGAAAAGCGTGGATTTGCCGCAGCCGCTCGGGCCGATTATGCTGACAAATCTGCCTTCTTCAATGCTGAGATTGGTCTCCTGCATGGCCGCAATTTCCTTCCCGTCACGGCGGAACCACTTGCTTACTCCGGCAATTTCAATCTTGGTCTTCATCTGTTCATCCTCCTGATTCATTTTGAGTTCGCGGCACATCTGTTCAGCATCGGCAGATAATAAAAAAGCCGCCAGTTTAAGACACAGCCCTATGGCTGATGTCCGAAACTGACGGCAGGTCGGCTCTCCGCTTGTCCTAGAGTTCCAACGTAACGTTCAGATAATGCTCCAAGTCCTTCTCCAAAATTATGATCGTACCGGAATACTCGGTCTCCACATCATAATCTTTCAGAACGGCCTTGATATTCAGTTGAAATTCATCCATAAACGCCTGCCTGATTTCACGCTTGAACACCTCGTACAGCACCAGATTGATTTCCCGGCCTGCGGAAGCGTTATGGGTATCCAATACCTTAAGTACGGGGACCCGGCTGTTGATGGATAAAATGATGATCTTGTTTCCGACAAAATCGACCTTCTGCTGTCTGACACCAGTGTTAAACAGCTTCTTGTTGATTTCATTGTAAATCCTGAGAATATCCTGTTTCCATTGACCGGCGGAAGTAATCATCTATGGCAACACCTCTGCTGCAATATAATGTAATCATAGGTTACATGAGATTGAATAAAAGCATCGCTGCCCGCCGCTTGTTTCTCATTATAGAGTAAACCATGTTATTGTCAACAAAAAAAATGTAAAGTCTAATAACATTTTGTCGATTTAACCGACCTTCACGTCAATTTATATAACATAACATAGAAATTAAAAAGTCGCCTGAATAGTTGCGATTGAGCAGGGTAACAGCATCTTCTTTCAACCTAAAAAGACTCCCCATACAGTAACAGGTTTAATAATTTCACCTGTCTACTATATGGGGAGCCTATCACTTTAAGCTTGGGAGCGTCCCATCTTCATGTGCTGCCTGATCTGTATTGCCTGGTCTGTATTGGATGCCTCTGTCCCTTCCAGCGGCTCGCGTCCCGTTATTCTCCGTAGACCGGACGTTCCAGATCGAAGATGCGGCCGATCAGACTGTACGAGTTGCCCGCCAGCCGGCTGACCGGCTTCAGACCCGCGATGTCGATCCGGCCGTTGTGGATGAGATCATCCCGCACGTAGAAGCTCAGCGCCTCACCCACGAACAGGTCGAAGTGGCCTAGATCCACATGATGGACGAGGCGGCACTCCATCGCGACCGGGCTCTCCGCAACGCGGGGAACGGCCACGATCTCCGACGGAACAGCCGTCAGGCCCGCCAGTTCCAGCTCGCTCACGCCTTCCGGAGCGTTGATCGACGTATGATTGATCGCTTCGATGTTATCCTCATCCGTGATGTGCACCACGAACTCTTCGCTGCGCAGAATGTTGCGCGCCGTGTCCTTCAGCGTTCCATCCGGACGCTTGCCGCACGAGAACATGATCATCGGCGGATTATCGTTCACGATGTTGAAGAAGCTGAAGGGCGCCGCATTGACGACGCCATCCGCATCAATGGATGTAACGAACGCGATCGGCCGCGGCACAACACTGCCGATCAGAATTTTGTAATTGTCATGAATACTCTGCCCGCTTACCGGAATAATCATGGTTATCCTCCTTCGAGAACGCCACCTTTACGAGCCGATCCGTTCTTGGCCGTACATTAACCAGCATAATGCTGATTACGACCAGCATCAGACCCGCCACCAGATTCAGCGTTATCTGTTCATTTAGGAAAAGGACGCTTGAGCCGATGGAAACAAGCGGAATCAGGAAAGTGTAGGACCCCACCTTGCTCGCTTCGCCCTCATTGATTAGCTTAAAGTATACCAGCCAACCAAGAGCAATCACAAATACAGCGATAAACAACGTCTCGGAGATAAATGCGGCGTTCCAGGTAATCGCCCCCCAAGATTCGGTCATACTTCCGGCCGCCAGCAGAATGACGCCGCCGATCGTTATCTGCATGGCCGTCATCCACAGAATGTCTACTCTTGCGGCGTTCCGCTTGATGTAGATCGTCCCAAGCGCCCAGCAGAGCGCACTGAGCAGCGCCAGCACAATGCCAACCGGGGAGATGCTGCCCGAGAATCCCCCGGCGCTTAAAGTAGCCACTCCAAGGAAGCCGATCACCAGGCCTGCGATTTTGCGTCCGTACATGGACTCGCCAAGCCACAGCCAGGAGAACACTCCGAGCAGCACCGGCTGCAAAAAGACGATAGCCGAGAACAGCCCTGGCGCCACATACTGCAGGCCGATGGTCTGGAAACCGTAATAGAACACGATGCTGAGCAGAGCCGACATCAGATATATAGGCCACAGCTGCCTGAGCCTCAGAAGCCTCGCCTTTGGCAAAGCGATCAGAATGAGCAGCACTCCTCCGATGACGGTACGGATGCCGGAGAAAAGCAGCGGGGGCGCATAGGCGAGCGCCGCTTTTGATAATGGCCAATTGATGCCCCAGACTAGAATCAGGAACATCAGCAGCAGAAAAGTCGTTTTGGAACGGGACATGTTCGGCCCTCCTTGAATGATGATCTGTTAAGATGATACAATAACCGCAACCATAAATAAAATGAATATTATTCATGAGGAGCATACCAGAATTGTTATGAACAAAGCGCAAATGGAGCTGTTCGTCAAAATCGCCGAGAGCGGAAGCTTCACCCGGGCCGGCCAGGAACTGAACATGACCCAGCCTGCCGTAAGCCGGGCAATCTCCACCCTGGAGGCCGAGCTGGATGTCATGCTGCTGGTTCGCGACCGGCGCGGCATCTCACTGACGGAGATCGGGAAGCGGGTACTCGTGATCTTCCGGGATATTCTCAAAGGCTATGACCTTGTCGATCAGGAAATCGCCGCGGAGAAAGGGCTGGAGAAAGGCCTCATCTCCGTGGGAGCCTTTCCGGCTGCGGCAGCCTATTTCATTCCGCCGATCATTGGCGCCATCACCCGCAAATATCCGGGGCTGGATTTCCGGCTTCATGAAGGCTCGATTGCGGAGATCAAGGAGTGGCTGGAGAACGGAGTCATCGATGTTGGCATTCTCATTCCGCCGTTTGACGGCTTTAAGACCTATCCCCTGTTCACGGAGAAGCTCTATGCGGTGCTGCCGGACAGCCATCCGCTTGCGGCGAAGCCTGTCGTTCGGGCCAAAGAGCTGGCGGATGAGACGATGCTCATCTGCAGGTCAGGCTACGAGCCGCCGGTCGTCGATCTGTTCCGCCGGGCGGATGCGGACCTGTCCGCCAAGTACATCATCGGCAACTATCACACGGGGCTGAACATGGTCAAGGAAGGCCTAGCCTGCGCGGTCATGTCCCGGCTATCCCTGCTGGCCCCGCCGGAGGGCGTCGCAATCCGGGAGCTTGATCCGCCCGCTACCCGCGACATTGTTCTTGCGGTAAGCCCAGCCGGAAGCGCCTCGCTTGCGGTCCGGCTGTTCCTGGACACGGCGAGTGAACTGTTCGGCGAAGCCGGGAATGAGCCTGTTGGGACAACCGGCGTGCAGTAAGCCGTAAGCCCAGGCGCATCCACTCCGCCTTATACTTGAAGCGGACCCGGAAAGTCACACAAGCAACCGACACTAAAGGAGCGATCATAGATGAAATACCAACGACTTGGCAATAGCGGACTTCAGGTTTCACAGCTTGGGCTCGGCACCAACGCCTTCGGCAAGCGGGCGGACCAGGCGGCCTCCACGGCCGTGCTGCATACTGCGCTGGACCGCGGCATCAACTTCATCGACACAGCCAACATCTACGCCGGCACGGAATCGGAGCGGATCATCGGCGAAGCGCTTGCCGGTCGGCGGCACGAGGCCGTGCTGGCCACCAAAGCCGGGCTTGTGCGCAGCCCCGGGCCCGGCGGCAGCGGCTCCTCGCGCTTTCATCTTATGCGCGAGCTTGAAGACAGCCTCCGGCGGCTGAAGACGGATTATGTGGATCTGTACCAGATCCACACCTTCGATCCGAACACGCCGCTTACGGAGACGCTGCGCACGCTGGACGACATGGTATCGTCCGGCAAGGTGCGCTACATCGGCGCCTCCAATTACGCCGCCTGGGAGCTTATGAAGGCGCTCGGCATCAGCGAGCGCATGGATCTGACGCGCTACGTCTCGCTTCAGTGCAGCTACTCCCTTGCCGACCGGACGCCTGAGCGGGAGTATACGCCGCTCTGCCTCGACCAGGGCGTCGGCATCATCCCTTACTTCCCGCTCGCCGGAGGCATTCTAACCGGCAAGTACAGCGGCGGCGGGAGCGCTCCGGCCGGCTCCCGGGCCGATACCGACCCGAACTTCGCCCGGTTCCTGACTCCGGAGCGGATTGCGCTCGGCGAAGAGACGGGCCGTCTTGCCGCCGGGCTCGGCACGACGCCGGCCGCGCTCTCGCTGGCCTGGCTGATGAACCGTCCGGCTGTCTCCACGGTCATCGTCGGCGCGACGCGCGCCGGGCAGCTGGAGGACAGCCTCGAGAGCGTTAGTCTTGAGCTAAGCGCCGAGATCATGGACAAGCTGGACGAGATCAGCCGCCCATTTGTAGGCGGCGAGCCCTTTGCGGTGTATCGGCTGCCACAGTCCTGAAGACGATAATCGCTCATACATCGGGACACCGGTCCGGTGCTGATTAGGAACCTTCGCAGGGCCTGGCACCCGGCAGTCTATTGTCAATTTCAGCAGAAGGTCCGCATTTCGGAGAACAAAAAGAACGCTGGGCATTTGCGGCCAGCGTTCTTTTTTATGATGAGGGGGATTCCTCGAGCCATTTCAGACAATCCTTATCCTGCGAGCCAGGAGCAGCGTTATGCGGCTTAATCCCTCATCCTTATTTGGCTGCGATCGAGAAGACGAGCGTCTTGTCGGCATTGTTCACGAGGACGTTAACCGTATAGTCGCCCACGGTCGCCTGCTTGTCGGCCAGCAGCTTTCCTGCTTCCATGTCGGCGCAGATTGAGGTGAAGAAGGTATGAAAAGCGCTTGCATCATATGTAAACAATTGATTGGCGAACAGCCTGATCGGCTCTTCATTCCGCGCCAGCGTCCCTTCACGGAGCCGAACAGTAATGCCATATGTGTTGTATGTCGGATCGAGCCAAATCGCCGCTTCTTCCGTCGCCGCCACGCTTCCCGCTCCGGTATTGCCCATACTTCCGCTCTGCTGAACCGCAATCTTCTCTTTCTCATCCTTAAATAATCGAAGCGTCGTGTCCAGCAGATCATAATTGGAGCCGCGAAGCTGTCCGGCCTTCAGCAGCGTGTCATACGCATCCCACATTTGCTTGTTCGGGAACACAACGATTTTCTGCCCGCCGGCTGTCGGCACGAGCCGCTGCAGCTTGTCGGCCTGAGGCTGGATCGGAATCCGCTTCGTCTTGTCGATGAGGCGGTTCAAAAGCACGAGCGATTCCGCTCGCGTCACATACCGGCCTACGCCAAACTTTCCGTCCGGATACCCTTGCATGATCCCTTTGATCAGCGATTCCGCAATGAATCTCTGCTCGCGTTCGCTCGCGCTGGTCAAATCTCCATACGCCGCAGCCACCGAACGGCTGAACTGCTCATCCTCGAGGAACTCGGTTTCCTGAAGCGTGTAGAACAAAACCTCCGCCACATTCTCCCGGGTCATATCCGCCTGAAAATCGCTGTAACGGCTTTTGTTCAGAAAATTCAAGTCGCTCGCCACATCGATATAGGGCTTGGCCCAGTATCCTGTCATGGCAGGTTTGAAGTTGAAATACCGGTAATCCTGCTTCAGGATCGTGCGATTCTCTTCCGTGAGCGAAGCAAGAAAGGAGGTGCGCCAGCTTCGTTCTTGATCGGGATGAAGGTCACTGAACGACAAGATCAGCATCTTGACGAACTGGTCCACCTGGACCGGCTCGTTAGGCCGAAATGTCCCGTCCGGATATCCGTTCAGAATCCCGTCGGTTACCATTGTTTCAATCTCTTGTTGCGCCCAATGTCCGCTGATATCCTTGAATGCGGCGCTTGGCGTTGCCGTGCCCGTTGTTCCGCTTGCTGCCCCAGCAATCCCGGCCGTCCCGATTAAACCGGTCAGCAAGCAAATCGCCGGCAGTATTTGCGCACCCTTTCTTCCGATTCGTCTTAGCACCTGTCCTGTCATTTCCGGGCCTCCTGATATTCATATGGCATTTTAAGTAGTAGAGTAAGCTGCCATCATTCAGAAAACCACATTACGGAATCATTGTGAATAGGCCGAACGGCCGCCGCCGGCTTGCTGGCAGTCCAGGGCAGATGTAGCCCAAAATGACCGCAGCAGCTCACATGTCGAGCAGAAAAAGGGGAACTTCTAGGCAATGAGAAGTGCGTCGGTGTACCCGCTTCGGCATCCTTGCCTACCGCCTTCAAGCTCCCGTCTCCAGAGGCGCCCTTTTCCCAAATGGAAGTCACTGCCGGATCATCGCTATTTCTCCTACGTAGGGCTGCCGGTCGGTCATCCCTCCAGACGTTCCCAGTCCGCAACCTCCTGCCGTACAAGCGGCGCAACCTCGGTTCCAAACAGCCTAATAGCCTTCAGAACCTCCGCGTGCGGCATCGTGCCGTGCGGTAAATGCAGCAAAAACCGTGTAACACCCACATGCTTGCGCAGGTGGATGATTTTTCGGGCAACGGTCATTGGGTCTCCCACATAGAGCGCACCGTCAAAACGGCAGGCAGCCTCGTAATCCGAGCGTTGATACGGCGGCAGTCCTTTCTCGATTGCCCGGACGTTCGTTCTGGCATAGGTAGAAGGGAAGAACTGCTCCAGGGCATCTTCATTCGTCTCGGCGACAAATCCATGCGAGTGCGACGCCACCGGCAGCCGGGATACATCATGCCCTGCCCTCGCCGCCGCTTCCTTATAGAGCCGTACATGCTCGGCGTAATCGGAAGGATTCACCTTGCCGATGATCGCCAGTGCAAATGGCAATCCAAGCTCTCCGGCGCGGACTGCGGATTCCGGACTTCCGGCGCTGCCGATCCAGATCGGCAGCGGGTTCTGCACCGGTCTCGGGTATACGCCGAGATTCGGGATGGCCGGCCGGTGCCGGCCGCTCCAGTTGACCTTCTCCGATTGCTGCAGCTTCAGAAGCAGGTCCAGCTTCTCCTCGAACAGCTCCTCAAAATCCTTCAGATCATAACCGAACAACGGAAACGACTCCAGGAATGAGCCTCTGCCGGTCATGATCTCCGCACGTCCTCCCGACAGACCGTCCAGCGTTGCAAAATCCTGAAATACCCGGACCGGATCGGCTGAGGACAAAATGGTGACCGCACTGGTGAAGCGAATGCGCCGGGTCAAGGAGGCGGCAGCCGCCATCACCACCGCCGGCGAGGAAGCGGCAAAATCGGGGCGATGATGCTCTCCCACGCCGAAAACATCCAGTCCCACCTCATCCGCAAGCACCATCTCTTCCACCACTTCGCGGAGACGCTGCGCATGACTCATCGTTTCACCCGTCTGAACGTCGGGAGTTGTTTCTACAAAGCTGCTAATTCCAAGTTCCACGATTATGATCCTCCCACGCGATTATGTATCTCTTTCATTTTATATCTTTAAACTTTTGAATTCAAAATTTTAATTGTATGGCTTGGAGGATGCAACGAAGTATTCGAAGAGCTTGGGCAGCCTGGTTGTTCTTGTTCTATGCAAAAATACAGGGACCAAGGATAAACGCCTTACGGCGTCCTTAGACACCATGCGTTACCGAGAAATAGAAGGCTGTGACAAGCGCGCAGCTTATAATACATTCTTATATTTCAAAAAAGCCTGCCGCATAAGCGGACAGGCTTGCCACATGAGCTTCCTTACTAAGCTCCCTTACATAGTCTTCCTTACACAGCCGACAAAAAGCGTTCCATATCCTCGTCCACGGTCGTAATACCGCCGATGCCGAAGGTCTCTACCAGAATGTTCGCCACGTTAGGCGACAGGAATGCCGGCAGTGTCGGGCCGAGATGGATGTTCTTGACGCCCAGATAGAGCAGCGCCAGCAGCACGATGACGGCTTTTTGCTCATACCAGGCAATGTTGTAGCTGATCGGCAGGTCGTTGATGTCGTCCAGACCGAATACTTCTTTCAGTTTCAAAGCTATGACGACCAGCGAATAGGAATCGTTGCACTGGCCTGCGTCCAGCACGCGAGGAATGCCTCCGATATCGCCAAGGTCGAGCTTGTTGTACTTGTATTTGGCGCAGCCTGCCGTCAGAATCACAGTGTCGTTCGGCAGAGCCTGGGCAAAGTCCGTATAGTAATTCCGGCTCTTCATCCGTCCGTCACAGCCGGCCATCACGAAGAAGCGCTTGATCGCTCCCGTCTGTACCGCCTCCACTACCTGGTCCGCCACACCCATCACGGCTGCGTGGGCGAAGCCGCCGACAATCTCACCGGTCTCGATTTCCGCCGGAGGCGCGCAGGTCTTGGCCTGCTTAATGATCGCCGAGAAATCCTTAGCCGCTCCATCCTTGCCGTCTTCGATATGCTTCACGCCGGGATAGCCTGTGTTGCCGGTCGTATAGAGCCGGTCCTTGTAGCTGTCCTTCGGCGGCACAACGCAGTTGGTCGTCATGAGAATCGGGCCGTTGAAGCTCGCGAATTCCTCATTCTGCTTCCACCAGGCATTGCCGTAGTTGCCGACAAAATGGCTGTATTTCTTGAAAGCCGGGTAATAATGGGCAGGAAGCATTTCGCTGTGCGTATACACGTCAACGCCCGTGCCTTCCGTCTGCTTCAGCAGCTCTTCCATGTCCTTCAGATCATGTCCGCTGATCAGAATGCCGGGACGGATGCCGACGCCGATATTGACCTTCGTAATCTCCGGATTGCCGTAGGTTTCCGTATTGGCCTGGTCAAGCAGCGCCATGACGGTAACGCCATGCTTGCCGCATTCCATAACGAGTCCAACCAGTTCATCCGCTGTGAGCCCATTATCCAGTGTAGCGGCCAGGCCGCGCTCCAAAAAGGCTTGGGCCTCTGCGTCGTGATAGCCGAGAACCGCAGCGTGCTCCATATAGGCAGCCATCCCTTTGATGCCGTAGGTGAGCAGCTCCCGCAGGGAGCGGACATCCTCGTTCTCCGTCGCCAGCACGCCTACCTGAGCCGCTTTGTCCTCAAGCTCAGCGTCGGTCGCCAGGGACCACTGAGCAGCGTCATGGCTTCCAAGCGGAATGGCGGCCAAAGAACCGGCCAGTCTGTTCTTCCACTGCTCCCGAATCGCCAGGCCTTCCCGAACACGGGCAATAAATCCGTCATGGTCAAAATTGGCGTTGGTGATCGTCGCGAACAGGCTTTTGACGATAAACTGCTCTGATGCGAAATCCGTCAATCCAAGCTCGCGGCCTTTCGCCGCGTACACAGAAATGCCCTTCAGTGTGTACAGCAGTAGATCTTGCAGATTGGCAACGTCGTCGGTCTTGCCGCATACGCCCTGAATCGTGCAGCCCGTGCCTTTCGCGGCTTCCTGGCATTGAAAGCAGAACATGCTGCTCATGGTTTATCCACTCCTTTTGATTTGGCGGTAAGTCCTTTCTGTCGGCATCTTTACTTGTTGTAACGATTGTAGTAGACTGGCCCCAAACATTCGGTAACACATGTTACCGTTTATTTAAAAAATTCAGAGTCAGACGTCATGTTATATACGAAACCAGACTGGAGACAGGAGGCTGCAGATGAAGGTGGAGGCAGAGGTGCTGAAAACCTCTCTTCTTTTTCGCGGCAAGACGCCGGAGGAGATTAAAGAACTGCTGGATACGATGCGGTTCTCCGTCCGCAGCTGCCGCAAGGGCGAGATGATTGTAAGCGAGGGAGAGACGGCAGACCGGCTCGGTATTGTCCTGTCCGGGGAGGTGGAAGTCCACAAGCTTCAGCCCGGAGGCGGGGGGATCACGATCGCCCGCTTGGGCAAAGGGCAGACGTTCGGAGAGGCGGTACTGTTCCGCAGAGATAACCGCTACCCCGCCACCATCATGTCATCGGGCCGCAGCACGGCCATGTTCATCAGCAAGCAGGAGCTGCTTCGCCTGTTCGCCGAGGACACCGACATGATGTCCCGGTTCATGGAGAATCTCTCCGAACGGCTTGTCATGGTAAACCGTCAGATCGAAATGCTGTCGGCGGGGCCGCTGCGCCGCCGGGTCGTCCATCATCTGCTCCAGCTGGCCCAGCAGCAGGGAACAGAGAGCGTGCGGCTTCCATTCAGCCGCAAGCAGTGGGCCGAGCATCTGAATGCGGCCCGTCCTTCCCTGTCGCGGGAGATGGGCATCCTGCGCGACAACGGCTGGATTTCCTTCAAGGGGAACACGGTGACGCTGCTGGAACGGGAACGGCTGAAAGAACTGCTGGACTCAGGTAGATAGGGGCTTCACGGCCTCCGGAATGGCGAAGAACCTTTTCGGCGCCTGAGCACCCGAATATAAAGAATGACCCTCCCGAATCGGGAAGGTCATTCTTCTTCCGTGGCCTTCAGCAGGCCATCGGCAATCAATGCTTTTTCAAACAGACGAACCAGTTCGGCATCATAGTGGATGCCCGAAAGCCGCCTCAACTCATCCATTGCTACTTCGGCCGGAAGCCCCTTTCGGTACGGGCGGTCGGAGGTCATGGCGTCAAAGGTATCGGCGATTCCGATAATTTTGGCCTCCAGCATGATCTCGTCCTCTTTGATTCCGTAAGGGTATCCCGAGCCGTCAAGCCGTTCGTGATGCTGGAGAATGATGATGCAAATATTGTTGTAGTGCAACTCTTTGACCATAACATACCCGTCGTAGGAATGACGTTTGACAATGTCAAACTCCTCCGGAGTCAAGCGTCCTTCCTTGTTTAGGATTTCCTCGGGTGTATGAATCTTTCCTACGTCGTGAAAAGCGGCGGCATAATACAGGTCTTCCAATTGATCCTTCGACATTTTCAGCATTCTGGCGAGCATAATGCAGAATTTCTGGACTCTTGCACTGTGCTGGTACGTGTAATTGTCCTTATTCTGAACTTGTTTGAGAACATCCTCCAGCTTTTTAACCCGATGGCTGATGAGATGAAAAGCAGGCTTAGTGGTGTACCACAGCAGTTTCAATTCGGTCAGGGAGCTAAAATAAGCGGTTTCCTGCAAATAATGGGTATAGAAATAATCGCCCTTCCCTAAAACAATGTTCTCATTCTCGCCTTTGTAGCTGCAACTGCCATCAACTATGTAGAAGAACTCCATCGTATCCGCTTCTTCACCTGGAGAAACATAAAAAGGTTTGTCTTTATCGATTGTCTGCAAAATTATTTCAGAGCCATCACCTTTCGCCAATAAGAAAAATTCAGAGTTTCCCTGGTGCTCTTTGGCAATGCTGACTCCTTCTTTTCCTATGTTCAGGCCCTTCATAATTTCAGTCCCTTCTTAAATCAACTATAAGCCTACTACCAGCGGGTCGATCCATACTTCACGGTCGGCGATTTTCACTAGCTTCCAGAAGTGATCGGCGAATACTCCAAGATCGGCGGCCTGTGCGATAGCTTCATCGGCAATCTGGAGAGTCTCGTTGTAGAGGTCGGTGATGAGCTTGTCGAGGTCGGTCGTGTACTGTTTCGTTCTCTCGGCAATCAGAGCATCCAGTGTGGAAGCCGTCTGATTCAGTTCATTCACGCTGGCCTGAACTTGCGAGGAATTGCTGCCTTGAGCGCTAAACATTTGGGCAACCACTTCATCCGATGCGGCCTTGATTTCCGTAATATCAGCGGCGATGCTGGCGTTCTCCTCATCCAGCTTGCTCTGAACCACTGCGGCTTCGGCAGCGATCTGGGCTTTCTTCGAAGCATTCTTTTCCTTGTCAAGCTTCGCGCTTAGATCATCCAGCTTGGCGCTCAGCTGATTGGCAGCCTGGCCTTCTTCAATAGCTTGAATATCTTGCAGGTAGTTCTGTTGTAATCTATCGGCTGCTGCTACCGCATGTTCAATCTTGGCTTCAATCTCATTGTTGGCCCGCTCTATAATTCGCAGTGCCTTCTGCTGATCTTCGGTTGTGCTGCTTGTTACCGGCGAAGCAAATACGGACCCGCTGACCAGGAAGAGCATCAGCATGAGGGGCGCAGTGCTTGTCAGTAGCTTCTTAAGCATTTCACATTACCCTTTCTGTGATTGGATTATTTTTCTTATTCATTATAGTATCGGCGTTTGCCTTTTTACTAGTTTATTCGTGGAAGAATCAGGCGAATCGACAAAAGAATTAGAAAATTCTTTACACTTTTCTCACATCCGCGGTCCGGGGTACGTATTTCTCCATCCAACCCTCCACCTCATCCTGTGCGATCGGACGGCTGATCAAGTAGCCCTGAATCTTATCGCAGCCCGCATCCTCCAGGAAATCCAGTTGATCCGCCGTCTCCACGCCCTCCGCGGTTACCTTCAGCCCCATATCATGTCCAATCGCGACAATGGAACCGGCCAGCGGCATGCTCTCGCCATTGCCAGGGACGCTGTCGATAAATGATTTGTCGATCTTCAGCGTCGTAATCGGCAGCTGTCTCAGGTAGCTGAGCGAGGAATAGCCTGTTCCGAAATCATCCAGCGCCACTCCAATACCTTTCCCTTTCAGGAATTCCAGCTTCGCGCTGATCTCCTCGAAGGATTCCATCACGACGGATTCCGTAATTTCGAGTTCAAGATCGCCCGGAGCCAGACCCGTCTCCTCCAGAACGGACAGCACCATACCGGTGAAATCATCGGTCAGCAGCTGAACGACGGAAATATTGATCGAGATATGGCAGGAACGGAAGCCCTTCTGATTTAATCCGGCGATGAACCCGCAGGCGCTTCGCAGCACCCATTCGCCGATCGGCACAATGAGGCGGCAGTCCTCCGCGATCCGGATGAAGGAGAGCGGCGACACGAAGCCGAGCTGAGGGCTGTTCCAGCGGATCAGCGCCTCGAAGCCCC
Source organism: Paenibacillus sinensis (assembly GCF_019904155.1). Classification (GTDB taxonomy): domain Bacteria; phylum Bacillota; class Bacilli; order Paenibacillales; family Paenibacillaceae; genus Paenibacillus_AQ; species Paenibacillus_AQ sinensis. The sequence continues at coordinate 78,059 of NZ_JAHCMB010000241.1, read as the reverse complement.
ATACTTCTCCGGTCTGCCCGTTCACCTGGGGCTGGTAGTGCAGAGACATTTCTCCATTGTCGATCGCATGCCTCAGATGCTTCTCGATCACCACACGCTCGTCGAAGTGCTGCTGCATGCTTTTTCCGTATAAAACATAGATGCCTTTGCCCGCCTGCTTCGCTTTATACATGGCGATATCGGCATTCTTGAGCAGCATTTCGGCGGTTGTGCCATCCTTCGGATACTGGGCGACTCCAACACTGACCGAAACATGGATGGTGCTGTCCTCGAGCTGAAAAGGCTCCTTGAAGCTCTGAACCAGCGCTTCGGCATAGAACACCGTCTGTTCCGGAGATGCCGTATCCTTCAGGAAGATCACAAATTCGTCGCCGCCGAACCGGTAATGCCTTGTCGTTCCGGAATCCAGCTTCTTCAAGCGCTCTCCGGCCTGCGTCAGCAGCTGGTCGCCGAACGTATGCCCCATGCTGTCGTTGATATATTTGAAATTATCGATGTCCATAAAGAACAGCGCCGCTCCGGCATCCGGAGACTCCTCGATAAAAGCCTTCAGTTCCTCGGCCAGCGACAGGCGGTTCGGCAGACCGCTAAGCTCGTCATTGTAGGCCAGAATCCGGTACTTCTCCTCGCTCGCTTGCAGCAGCTCCTGGTTCTCCACCACTTTGTTGTACTGCTCCATCAGCTCCTGCTGCAGCGCGGTAAGCTCCTCATAAGTCATTTCCAGCTCCTGATAGCTGACCTGCAGCTTGCTCTCAAAGCCCTTGCGGTCGGTGATATCGGTCATGGAACCGGCGAACCGGATGAACTCGCCTTCCTCATTGCGCAGCACCCTGCCCCTTGTCTGAAACCATAAATAGATACCGGACTTGGAGCGAAAACGGGATTCGCAATAGTAGTAAGCGCTTCTGCCTTCCAGATGGTCATTCCGCTGCTTCTCATCCTCCTCGAGATCTTCGGGATGCAGAACATGCGTCCATCCTCTATGGGCTTCTTCAAGTTCGCCCGGCTGATAGCCGAGCAGCTCGTACCACCGGTCCGAGAAATAATAGGTCATCGTCGTCATATCGAGATCCCAGATGACCGAGTCGGCTCCATAAGCCGCCAGGCTGAACCGCTCGTTGCTGACTATTAGCTGCTTGCGGATTTTACGGATAATGGCGGCATGAATCAGCAGCAGAAGGATGAAGACGAGCAGCGCTGAGAACACCGCAACGAGAGTCTGGACTAGCGTACGATAGGTCTCATAGAACGAAAAGGGACGGTTGACCACCTCGCTGCCCGGAGGAATATCCCTAAGTGAAACGTGAAACCGGGTCAGCTCGTTATAATCGAACACATTGCGGCTTGTCCCGGCGTAGGAGACGGGAATGCTCTCGGGATTCTCACCTTCAAGCACTCTCAGGGTCAGATTGCCGGCCTTCTCTCCTTGCAGCTTGCCGCTGAGAAGACTGCCGCCGAATGCACCGTGGTCCAGGCCGAAATCGTACGTATGATAGACCGGAACGGCGCTGGCTGCGGCAAGCTCGCTCGACATCCGGTCGAACTCGATAATTCGTCCCGTGGCGTCGCTGTAGTAAGTGGTCATCAGCAAAATACTGTCCGAGCCGAGTGATGCCGCCCTTCTCTTCATCTCCTCGCCGGACAAGCGGTTCATCGGATAAATATGGAGACCGCGATTCAGGGCATTGATCTGGCTTTCGACCATCTCTCCTGTTGACAGACCGCTCTCGGAATTATCATAAATCAGGTAAATATTTCGAATAGCAGGATTAATGTAAAGCGCTAGTTTGACCGTCTCGGCTATCGGTAAATTCTCAATGACGCCGGTCAGGTTGCTGTGGTCCGGAAGCTTGGAATAGCTGATCTCATTGACGCCGCTGAAAATGATCGGCGCATCGTTGAACAGCTCATGCCGGTACTTAAGCGCAAAGTCCAAGGCAGCGTCGTCCGTCGTCACGATGACATTGATATGTACGTTCTCGTACTTACCTTTGACCAATTCGTAGAAACGGTCCAGGTTCTCCATGCTCGGATACCGTTTCCAATCCAGATATTCGGTATAAATGACGGGGACCGTCTTGGCCTGCTTCAGCCTATCCACCAGTCCGTCATTTTGATCATCCGTCCACTCAAAGCCTTTATGGTACGAGTGAAGGACCAGCACATTCGGCACAGGAGCATCGGAAGCGGTGGCAACATCCGGCGAAATGCAGAGTAACACAAGGAGCAGGAGCCATAAACCGACACTTCTTCGACGCCTGCCTGTACGATCAGACCCAAGACCCATCGCTGTACACCCCACTTATTTAGATCCCTTCCTCCGCGTGCGGATAACCGGGAATTTTCGACATTTATAAATTCGCTTCCAGTTATTTCTCCTCCTTCTATTGTCGGTAGAAAAGGTGAAAATTTATAGACAAGCCCTTCTTTTTATACAGCGTGTACAGCGGGCCAGCCTTGCTGACAAGCATATATTCCGGCCTTTGTCCTGAAGATGATTACTGCCGGAATTCTGCGCTTATGCACAATCGCAGCCGCTTCGCAGACCCGGGATCACGAATTGGCGGTTATGGACACAGGCGAAGCATCCAAGTTAGAATGAATCTGGAATAACGGCAAGATCCGGGCGGCGCCGTGCGCAGGGCCCGGTGACAGGAGCGATAAGAGATGCCTACTATCAAAGACGTCGCCTTAAGGGCCGGCGTATCCGTAACTACTGTATCCCGCGTGCTGAACAACCGCGGCTATTTAAGCGAAGACCTTAAGAAGAAGGTCTATCAGGCCATGGACGAGCTTCATTACCGGCCCAACGAACTGGCCCGTTCGCTCAGCCGCTCCAAATCGAACCTCATAGGACTGATCGTTCCGAATGCGGCTCACCCGTTCTTTGGCGAACTGATCAGCCATATTGAAGAGTATGCCTACAACCAGGGCTATCGGCTGCTGCTGTGCAACTCCCTTCTGGACCGCAAGAAGGAAGCGGAATACATCAATATGCTCCACTCCAGCCGCGTTGACGGCATCATTCTGGGCAGCCATACGCTGGAGGTCGAGGACTACCGCCATATCCACCTGCCTATCGTAACGTTCGACCGGCGGATATCGGAAGACATCCCCTATATCAGCTCCGACAATTACCGGGGCGGGGAGCTTGCTACAACGCTGCTGGCGGACAGGGGCTGCCGCAAAATCGCCCATATCGGGGGGCATCCCCATCCCGACTTGCTGGCGCTTAGACGCTTGGACGCTTTCAAGGCGGTCGCGATGAAGCGGGGAATTGCGCATATCGAAATCCATACGGATGTCGATGTGTTTCATTATCCGCAGTACAGGCCATTAACCGCCCGTCTGCTGGAGGAGCATCCCGATATAGACGGCATCTTTGCCAGCAGCGACATGATCGCAGCCTATGCGCTCAAGGTATGCCGGGATCAGGGACGCGAGGTTCCGGGCGACATCCGGATTGTCGGGTACGATGGCGTGAAGCTGACGGATTTGTTCTCGCCTTCCCTGACTACCGTGGCGCAGCCGATTCCGGATATGGCACACCGCGCCGTGGATCTTATTATCCGGCAAATACAAGGCGATCAGGTGGAGATGGAGCATGTGTTTCCGGTCGAGCTGGTGGAAGGCGGCACGGCTTAAAGCCAGCGCTTTCGATCCACAAGCCCTGAAGACATGAAGGCATGCGTGCGGGATTGCAAGTGTGCGGGATTGAAGGATGAAACTGTCCAGAAGGAGTATCCGAACCCGATTAAGGACTGACGGCTGAAAGCCGCAGTCCTTTTTCGTGCGTCGGCGGGGACGGCCCTATTCTTACTTAAAGTAGGTAAATGATGATAAGTTATGATATAATCGCAGTACTGCGTTTTGTTGCAGTCGTAAATACTGCTGAATAATCCATAAAACCTGATATACAGGAGGTCTTCAATGAAACAGCTTCATGATGTATCCGTCTCCGTGCTGGACCTCGCCCCCATTGTGGAAGGCGCCACCGCTGCCGATTCGCTGAAGAACACGCTGGATCTCGCACAGCATGCCGAGCGATGGGGATATAGCCGCTTCTGGCTTGCCGAGCATCACAACATGCCCGGCATCGCGAGCTCGGCCACCTCGGTCGTGATCGGCCATGTGGCTGCAGGCACGGAGCGCATCCGGGTCGGCTCGGGCGGCATTATGCTGCCCAACCATGCGCCGCTGATGGTGGCGGAGCAGTTCGGCACGCTGGAGTCGCTGTTTCCCGGCCGGATCGATCTCGGCCTCGGCCGCGCGCCCGGCTCCGACCAGCCCGCCTCGCGGGCAATCCGCCGGGGCTTCGGCAGCGACGGCAGCGATTTCCCCGAGCAACTCGCGGAGCTTCGGGCTTACTTCGATCCCGAGGGGGCGGACCGCCGTCCCCGGGGCGTGCAGGCCGTTCCGGGCGAAGGGCTGGACATTCCGATCTGGCTGCTCGGCTCAAGCGGCTTCAGCGCCCAGCTTGCCGCCAGGCTCGGTCTGCCGTTCGCCTTCGCCAGCCATTTCGCGCCGGATTATCTGCTCCCGGCCCTGCACCTGTACCGCACAGGCTTCCGCCCGTCGGAGACGCTGGACAAGCCGTATGCCATGGTTGGCCTGAACGTTGTGGCCGCCGATACCGACGAGGAGGCGCAGCGGCTCGCCACCTCCGGACAGCAGCAGGCGCTTAGCCTCGTGCGCGGCCGTCCGGGGAAGCTGAAGCCTCCGGTAGACAGCATGGACGAGCTCTGGAATCCGATGGAGAAGTCTCTCGTCCTCGGCCGGCAGCAGTACGCCATCGTCGGCAGTCCGGATACCGTACGGGATCGCTTGCAGCAGGTGCTGGAGGAGACGGACGCGGACGAGTGGATCGTGACCTCGCAAATCTACGACCATGCCGCACGGCTTCGTTCCTATGAGATTTTATCCAAGGTACTGGCTCTCTGACCCAAGGACCCTAGCGTTTCATTACTATCAAGTCCGGCCCCTGCGCAGGGGCCGGACTCTTTTTCCATGGACAATATACACCGATATATACCGCCTGCCCCCCCTTTTGTCCCGTAGAGCCCCCCCAAAGGAGTATTGTTACGCCCCTTACTTTATACTATATTAATTCGCAATAGAGAACGATTGGATGCTACAGGATAGGCGTCCGTATTTGGAAGGAGCAATGAAGATTGCCTTGGGGAAAGGAAGCTGAATGTATCCATGTTAGGTTGTGAGGTCTCTTATATGGTGAGCGGCTTGCCTGCCGCAGCCAAACCCCCGTCGTTCGCAGTAGGGAACAGCAGTATTCCCACGCCTCCTGAAACTCCCCTGTATACCGCCTCAGGTCAACCGTCCATGCTCCTCCGGCAGTTCGCGGGTGCCTGGTACAACTGGGTCCTGATCATAATGGCCGCCGTAATTCTCCTGTTTATCATTTTCAAAAGGATTAAAATCAAGCGCTGAATCACCCCTTCCCGTCCCTTCTCCCTATATGCCCGTCTCCCGGTGCAATCCCTCCGGATTGTACATCCGCCGCCCTGCGCAAAATAGGGTTTCCGGTCAGAACATGATAAAATGGAAGGGCTGACGAAGACATATGAGGAGATGAAGATTTTGAAGAAAGAGGTTATGGAGCGATTCATTTCATATGCGAAGGTCGATACACAGGCGAACGAGAACTCCGAGACCTGCCCTACGACTCCGGGTCAACTGGAGCTGGCCCGGAAGCTTGCGGACGAGCTGGCGGAAATCGGGTTGGAAGATATTACGATCGACGACAACGGCTATCTGTTCGCTACCCTTCCATCCAATACCGAGAAGGAGGTTCCCGTCATCGGCTTCCTCGCCCATGTCGACACCGCCCCCGAGACTACAGGAGCCGACGCGAATCCGCTTGTGGTGGAGTCTTACGACGGCGGAGATATTGTGCTGAATGAGAAGCTGAACGTTGTGCTGTCTCCGAAGAGCTTCCCGGAGCTCGCCGGATATGTCGGCCAGACCCTGATTACGACCGACGGCACCACGCTGCTCGGTGCGGATGACAAGGCGGGAGTCGCCGAAATTATGACGGCTATGAACTACCTGAAGCAGCATCCGGAGATCAAGCACGGCAAGATCCGGGTAGGCTTCACCCCCGACGAAGAAATCGGGCGGGGACCGCATCGGTTTGATGTGGCGGCCTTCGGCGCCGAGTATGCCTATACGATGGACGGAGGTCCGCTCGGCGAGCTGGAATACGAGAGCTTCAACGCGGCCGTCGCAAAGGTTGTTTTCCATGGAATCAGCGTTCATCCCGGTACAGCCAAGGGCAAGATGATCAACTCAGCGAAGGTCGCGATCGCCTTCGTGGACCGGATGCCGGCCGGAGAAGCACCGGAATTCACTGAAGGACGGGAAGGCTTCTATCATCTGGCCTCCTTCCAGGGAGGCGTGACGCTAAGCACCATATCCTATATCATCCGCGATTTCGACCGCGCCTCGTTCGAAGCGCGCAAGACATTTCTGCGCACCCTGGCCGAGGAATTCAGACAGACCTACGGTAAGAACAGCATCGAGCTGGAGATCCGGGACCAGTATTTCAATATGAGAGAAAAAATCGAGCCTGTCCGCCACATCGTGGACATAGCGCATAAGGCGATGACCAATCTCGGCATCGAACCGGTGGTCAAGGCGATCCGGGGCGGTACCGACGGCTCCCAGCTGTCCTATATGGGACTGCCGACACCGAATATCTTCGCTGGCGGCGAGAACTTCCACGGCAAATTCGAGTACATCTCGGCCGATACCATGGTTAAGGCGACCGAGGTCATTGTCGAAATCGTGCAGCTATTCGAGGCCCAGGCTTAGAACATCTACCGTCGGCTGTTGGGCACAGACCAGCTCCAGTTGCGGCAGCCAACTCAAAGAAGCCTCCCTCTTCGCAGATCGAAGAGAGAGGCTTCTGCTGTTTATCTGTGATGGAACGGATGGGATCAACAGACCGTGCACCGGCTTATAACAGAACAGCCTGGATTCTAGCCCTTGACCGGAATCCATCCCGGCGTATTCGTAATCGCGCCCCAGAGATAGTTCGGAATAACCAGACGTTCCTGCGCCGAAGGATCAAGCTCCGTCTCAACGTCCGAGGAACGACCCGCCTCCACCTTCTCCACCCAGTCGGGATCAATCAGCAGCGGACGGCCCAGCGCGACAAGAGCCACGCCGCTGTTCAGCGCTTGAGCGGCGTCTTCCGCCTTGTACAGCGAGCCGACACCGATGACCGGCACTTTGCCGCCTGCACGGTCGACAATCTGCTCGATCCGTGAACGCGTATCTTCGGTTCCCCGGTGCGGGAGCGACCAGAATTCCCGCAGAGAGACATGCAGATAGTCCAGTCCTTCCGCCGTCAGCGCATCGACCAGGGCGAAGGTTTCGGCCATCGTGATGCCGGGCGTCTCCGGCTCCTCGGGCGAGAAGCGGTAGCCGACAATGAACGCCTCCGGACCGGCATGCTTCGCTGCCGCTTTCTTCACCTCGCGCAATACGGCGAGCGGGAAAGCCAGGCGCTTCTCCAGGCTGCCGCCCCAGCGGTCTTCGCGGCGGTTGGAATGCGGAGAGAAGAACTGCTGAACCAGATACCCGTTCGCGCCGTGAATCTCCACTCCGTCAAAGCCGGCTTCGATCGCCCGGCGCGTCGTCTCGCCGAAAGCGGCGATGATGCTCTCGATTTCGGCATCGGTCAGCTCGCGCGGCACAGGCCCTTGTCCCCCGCCCGGCAGTTCCGCCGGAACGGCGCTCGCGCTGACCGTCTGGCCGTCCGGCAGCAGGTCCGGCGGACATTGGCGGCCGCCGTGGAAAATCTGCAGCACGGCCTTTGCGCCCTGGCCTTTGATCGTGTCCGCCAGCCGCTTCAGACTGGGGATCAGCTCGTCCTTATCCGCCCCGAACTCGCCCGGAAAGCCCTTGCCTCCCACTGCCACATACACGCAGGCTGTAATCACCATGCCGACGCCTCCGGAGCGGCGCTCGTAATAAGCAAGCTCTTCATCTGATACTGTTCCATCGGGATTCGCAGCAAAATTGGTCATGGGCGCCATCACTACCCGATTCTTCAAACCCGCCCCATTGGCGAAAGCGTAGGGCTCCAATAGCTCCTGGAATGTTCTCTCCGTCATCTTTGGATTCTGCCTCCTCGTAAATCTATGAATTGGATGGTCGGCACCGGTCCGACGTATCGTCAGTCTTCCAGATTACCTTCTCCCCGTAGTTCTTGCCCCAGTCGTACATCATGCGAAGCACCGGGAGCAGGCTATGTCCATACTCCGTCAACGAGTATTCTACTCTCGGCGGCACTTCTGCATACACCTGCCGGAGAACGAGCTGGTCTTCCTCCAGCTCCCGAAGCTGGTTGGTCAGCATTTTTTGCGTAATATGGGGAATCAGTTTCTTGAGTTCGCTGAACCGCTTCGTGCCTTCAAGACCGAGATGCCACAAAATAATGAGCTTCCATTTGCCTCCGATGACGGCAAGCGTCAGCTCCTTCTCGCAGTTAATCTCTCTAAGGTTGATGCGATCTCTGATGTCTGTCGCCAAAGCGAGCCAGCCTCCTTTCGTCTAACCTTTATGATACACCTCCGCCGAAGTCCAAAGCAAAATGCGAAAGAACAGCCCCCTCCGATAAGGAGAAAGCCGTTCCTTAGTAAATCCTTCGCTCTTCACTTCATAAAAAAACAGCTATTCCAGGTTGGCATGCTTGCCGAACATCCGGCTTGAAGTCTGTCCGGTCAGCTCCATCAGGCGAAGAATGACCGAGTCATAGAAGAGAAGCAGCGTCTGCTCGAACAGAGAGGCCATCGGCTGAATCGTGAGGCTTCCTTCATCGCTTCGGCTCTTCGGAGCGCCCGGCAGCTTCACGGCCAGATCGGCCAGCCTTCCGATCGTGGACTCCGGTGCCAGCGTTACCGCAGCAACCCCCGCCCCTGCCGATTTCGCTGTCTCCGCCATGACGATCAGGCTGCGGGTCTCGCCCGATCCCGATCCCAGAACCAACACATCGCCTTCGCCGATTCCGGGAGTCACCGTCTCGCCAACCACATAGGCTTCCTTCCCGGCATGCATGAGCCGCATGGCGAAGGCACGGCCCATCAGTCCGGACCGGCCCGCCCCGGCTACAAATACCTTGTCCGCTTCATGCACCAGCGCTACCAGCGCCTCCGCTTCCCCGGCATCCAGAAGCGGAGTGGAGCGCCCCAGCTCGTTCATGATTTCCTGCGTATACCGAACCGTCTCCATGGTCCTTTACGCCTGGTTCACAAGGCGCTTCATCTCGGCAGCAGCGGCTCTCTTGTCCGTCTGGCTCGTGATGCCGCCGCCGACGATAACAAGGTCCGGCTGCGCCGCGATCACTTCAGGCAGCGTCTCCAGCTTGATGCCGCCGGCTATGGCTGTTTTGGCATGCTTGACCACGCTCTTGATCGCCTGAAGATCCTGGAAGGAGTTCTTGCCGTCAGCCTGGTGATCATACCCGGAATGCACACAGATATAGTGCACCCCGAGCGCATCGACCTCCGCCGCTCTCAGCTTGATATCCTTGACGTTGATCAGATCGACCAGAACCTCGCGGCCGGTCTTGTTCGCTTCATCCACCGCGCCCTTGATCGTCGAATCGTCGGATACGCCAAGCACCGTTATAATGTCCGCTCCCGCCTCGGCCGCCTTCATCACCTCGTAACCGCCGGCATCCATCACCTTCAGATCGGCCAGAACGGTCAGGGATGGGAAGGCGTCTTTGATCGCCTTAACCGCATGCAGCCCTTCGTTGATAACGATCGGGGTGCCGATCTCTACGATATCGATATGGTCGGCCACTTCGGCCACTACCTCTTTCGCTCCGGGAATATCTACAAGGTCAAGCGCCAGTTGAAGTTTCATTGTCTGTTATCTCCTTTACGTTTACGCATGTTGAATGCTGTGTTGGAGTTTATTGTAGAGCCTAAGTTTCCCTTACGGAAGTAGGCACTTTGCCGTGGTGTAGTTACCCCGGGGGTACTATTGCGCGTTTCAGCTATCAGCAGCAGAAGAATGCTCTAAATGGTCTAAACCTAAGAAGAGCCTATTCCCCAGGTTAGGGGAGCAGGCTCTTCATCTGAACGATACATTTACTCATTCCCGGCTCATTCTATGAGCATGCCTTCCTTAAGTTAAGCACATCAAAGTGCAGCCCTTGTCCAGGAGCACACCCGCGCCTCTTCGCGCTTGTTATCGTTCTGCCGGATACTGCATTTAATCCAGGTAGCCCGCCAGCCCCTTGCTCATCAAATAATCCATTTCCGCTTCCAGTATGTTCTCCACGGTAATTTCGTCCAGCTTGACGTCGCGGCGGCTCAGCACATAGTCGACCAGATCATCACTGTCGATATCGACCTCACCCTTGGCGTTCGCCTTCGCGCCGTTTATAAAGGCATGAGCATGCTTCAGCACCAGAGCTGCGGCTGTGGGTTCCGCCTTCGTCTCTTTCACAATATAGGCGATCAGCTCTTGCTCGTTGACGCGCTCTTTCAATGGGGTTCATCCTTTCCTGTTGGACTGCAGCCCCATTGTATCACAATCCGCATGTCTCCGTTCATGCCGCAGGGATCACCCGCCGGGATCAGGAAGCGGTAAACTCTCCGCCCATCGTAACCATATTCTTGCCGTTTGTCTTGGATATGTATAAAGCTTTGTCTGCCTGACGGTACAACTCCTCAAAGGACGCAACGGGGTCCTCGGCATAGACGACGCCGATGCTGACCGTCAGTTGGATCAGTCTTCCCCCGTCCAGCATCACATTGTGGGGAACAAGCGCATGCCGGATCGCTTCCGCCGATTCCATAGCCTCACCCCTGCCCGCGGCCGGCAGACAGAGCGCGAACTCCTCGCCTCCGAGGCGTCCGGCGAACGCTCCATTCCGGCACAAATGCCGGAGCTTCCGGGCAAAGGAAATCAGTGCCTGGTCGCCGGCCAAATGGCCGTAGGTATCATTCACCAATTTGAAATCGTCAATATCCATCAGCAGCATCGCAAGCCCGTCGCCATCCTGCCCCGTCCAGGCATTGAAGGTCTTCAGGAAATCCCGCCGGTTGCTCAGCCCGGTCAGATCATCTATGGACGCCTGGTACTTCAGCTCCCGCTCATGGCGCTTCTCGTCGCTATAATCCTTCAGCATAAGCAGCATGGAGGCCTCCCCGAAGCTCTCGCCGCCCAGCGGAATCAGCGATACACCCCAGCAGTTATCCTCGTTCTCGCCCATATGGAGCTTGATTTCCCCGCCTTTTCTCTCATTAAAGCTCTCCAGAAGAGAAGGATGCTCCTGCAAATACGGAATGAAGGACCGGCCGGCCCAGCTTCCCGATACGGGTCCGAATACCCGGCTCATCAGCCGCTCTCCCGTTTCATTCACACTGACAATACCTCCATCCGGGCCAATCACGGCCACCCCCTGGGTGGCGCCATCCTCCCTATGGTCGGATACGGAAGGCCCCAGATTAAGTCCCGAGTGACGGTATACCGTGAAATAGATCGCAACCACCCCCGGCAGCATGATGAGCGCGGTGAAGCCTGGCAGCGTAATATGCAGCGCCGGGATGGCTACAATGCAGGCAACCGGAATCAGCATACCGATCAGAATGGGGGTATGGGGCTTCCGCCGTTCCCGGGGGAGGCGGAGCAGTGAAGTCAGGAGCAGAACGGCAGCGTACATGCTAAAGAGCTGGTCATACGCAATAAGTCCCATACTGAGAAGGGTCGGCTTCACATATATACCGCTGATGCCGGCGACGGTCTCCACGCCTACTGCGCTGCGCATCAGATGATGATAGGAATCGGTAAAGATCAAAAGGAAATAGAGTAGAATCGGAGAAGCGAGCAGGGCGAGCCTTTTGCGGGATATGCTGTGCGAGGGGGCTGTGTAATTCTTCACCGCGGCGTAAACGAACAAATCGATCAGGAACAAAGGAATCTGCTGGATATTCCGGAGCCATAGCTTGACCTTGAACACCGGGGCCATGATTTCCGCGGCGGCTCCCATTAGAGCGAGGCCGATCAGCAGCAGCAGAATCCACAGATAACGCCTGCCCGGCAGTCTTCTGAACCGGTAGGACATAATTCCCATATACAGGCTGATAATTCCAACCAGCAACAAGTAGTACGGATATCCTTTCATCCACGGCATGGACATTTCTCCTATTTTTTATATGGCCTCGACTCATTATATCCTATAACTTCCAACAATTGAACTTGGCCTTTGTTAAATTGCGTCTCTTTTTTCGATTGCTTATAATGATGAAGAACTAGAGAAAGGGCGTGATTGACGTGCCTCATGACGATCAGGACAAGAACCGGACAAGACCTAAGCTGAAAGTCATCTCATTCGACAACAACGAAAGCAGCCTCGTGGAGACTGAGCAGCCGCAGGTGACCTTCCAGGATGTAGGCGGAATGGAAGAGTTGAAGAAGAAGATTCGCCTCAATTTTATTCTGCCGCTCCAGCAGCCGGAAATGTTCCAGGCCTTCGGCAAGTCTGCCGGCGGCAGCCTGCTGCTGTACGGGCCTCCGGGCTGCGGCAAGACCTTTCTGGCCCGCGCAATAGCAGGCGAGATTAACGCCAATTTCCTGCATGTCGAGCTTCAGGCCATTCTATCGATGTACATAGGAGAGAGCGAGCATAATCTGCATGATTTCTTCGAGAAAGCCCGCACAGAGAAGCCCTGCGTCATGTTCATCGACGAGCTCGACGCCCTGGGCGGAAGCCGGCATCATATGTCCCAGCATCATAACCGCATGCTCGTCAACCAGCTGCTGATTGAGCTGGACGGGCTCCAGTCGTTCAATCACGAGGTTCTGGTGATCGGGGCGACCAATACGCCGTGGTATCTGGACTCCGCGCTGCGCCGTCCGGGCCGGTTCAATCATCTTCTGTTCGTTCCACCGCCTGAAGCGGCGGAGCGGGAGCTGATTCTTGGCCTCAAGCTTGCGGGCAAGCCGCAGGAGAGTCTGAACCTGAAGCGGTGGTCCGATATGACCACTCATTTCTCCGGCGCCGATCTGGAGCAGATCGTGAGGGACGCGGTAGAGAAGGCGATTGAGCGCTCGCTGGAATCGGGAAGCATTCAGCCGATTACCGATACCGACATGAAGGCGAGCATCGCCGGACGCAAGCCGACGACGCTGGACTGGTTCTCGACAGCGAAGAATTACGCGACATTCAGCGATATTAACAAGGATTACGAGCAGGTGCTTGACTACGTAAAAACCCACCGAATCAAATGAACAGGCGGTGATGTCGTGAATTGGCATGGACCGGAAGCTCTGTATTATGAGCGGGTGTACCAGCTGATGATCTGGGGCCGCTTCCCGGAAGCAATCCGCGAAGCCGAGAAATGGATTGCGGAGGACCCTGACAACGCCAACGCCTACGGGATGCTGGCCCAGATTCACCTGAAAGCCGGCAGCTATGATCAGGCGCTGCACTGGTCGTCCGAAAGTCTGCGATACGATCCCGAGAATCCCATCGCCTGGTTCGTGCGGACCAATACGCTCTATTCGCAGGGCGAGGAGAAGCTGTTCCTGGAAGCGGTGACCGAAGCACAGCGGCTCGATCCTCTGGAGAGCCATTATCCGTTCCTTAAATTCAATCTTTATCACAAGAAGGGCAGCCTCAGGGAAGCGAGAGAGGAGCTGGACCTGGCGCTCCAGTTGACTCCGGAGCGTGCTCTGTACCTTGCAGCCGACAGTTATCTCCGGGCGAACTCCCGGGATTTCGAAGGCTCGCTCGCCTCGGAGAGCATGGCGCTCTTCCAGGACCCCGAGGATGACCAGACCTTTCTGCATCTTGCTTGGGCCGCTAATCGCAGAGGGGATTACGACAAGGAACTCGAGTTCATGAAGAACGCGGTTCGCATCGACCCCGCCGACGAGCAGATCCGGGCCGAATATTTGAACAGCCTGCAGAAGAAATATTGGTTCTACCGGGTGCTGCTGATGCCGTTCATCGTGAAGAAGCGGCTCGCGAGGTGGCAGTTCCTGCTGATCTGGATTGTGCTCTGGCTCGTCTTCCGTCCGCTTGTATTGCTGTTTCTGCTGCTCTACGTGCTGGCCCATTGGGCCTCCAAGCTCATGGTTCGGGTGCAGGTATTCGGCTGGCGGTCGCTGTTCCGCAAAATCTCGTAAGACCGGTCTTATCTGTATTGGTTTGTACATACATAAGGATTTCAAGCATAAGGTTTCTCAAGCGCAAAGCTTATATTTTTGTGAAAAAAAGGACCCTCGCCTTGGCTGCCGTCCGGCCGCCGCAGCGTATGGGTCCCTTTGTTGTTCCTCTTATTTCTTCTTCTGATTCAGGCGCTGATTGAAACGGTCAATCCGGCCGCCGGTATCGATATTCTTCTGTCTGCCGGTGTAGAACGGATGGGAAGCGGAACTGGAATCCACCCGGATGACCGGATAGGTATTGCCGTCCTCCCATTCCATCGTCTCGTTCGAAGACTTCGTGGAGGCGCTAAGGAACTTGTAATCTGCGCTGGCGTCGTAGAAAATGACCTGGTTGTACTTCGGATGAATGCCTTCTCTCATGGTTATCCCTCTTTCCCGTTAATTGATGCTCAAGTATCATTTACCCTGAACCGGAACAAACCTCTCAACATTGTGGCCGGATTCTCCGCAAAAAATACCGCCGCCTACCCCGTCCGTCCCGCAATCCTCCGGTAGGTCGCCTCATCCGAGACGACATACAGCCTGGCCTGCTCCGGGATCGGATCGCCCAGCCTCCGGTTGATCCCGAGATCATGCCGGTCGGCGATGAGCGTCGCGCCCTGGCGCAGCAGCGCCTGAAAAGCGTCCTCATAGGTCTTCCACGACCGGTCTACCGGAACCTCGTAAATGTCGTCGCCGTGGGCGCGGCTGATCAGCTGAGCGATGACCTCGGGGTTCCCCTCCTGCAGGGCGGCCCGCACGGCAAGGCGGGAGACCGCATCATGCGAGAGCACGAAATCGTTGACCCGGACATGACGGAAGTTCTGCACGTTCTTCTCCTGCTGAATTTCCACCGTCGTATGTACGTCCGGAGCCAGCCGTTCGATGCTCGAAGCGATCAACAGCGTCTTGCCGTCGACGAGCGAAGCCTCATTGATCCGCATATCCCCGAAGATTATTGCGGCCCGTGCCCGGACGATGCCCGCCTTATCCAGAATCTCGTCAGAGGATGGGTCGCCGCTGATGAAATGAACCTGGCGCAGCTGCTCCAGCGGATGCTGGCCCGATTCATCGATGATCACAATATGGCAGTCCGGGGCATAGCTGAGAATTTCCTCCACCGCCGACTGTGCTTTTTGACTCCAGTTAATGAGAATAACATGATTTCTTCCTACATAAGACAGCTTGCCCGCCCTCCTCTGTCTCCCGATCTCCGCGAGGGAATCGATGACCTTGCCGATAACCAGGCTGAGCAGCCCGATGCCGAAAATATACAGAAAGATCGAGAAGATTTGACCGGCATGGGTTTTGGCGAAGAAGTCGCCGTAGCCCACCGTGGCCATGGTCGTCATGACCCAATAGAACGCATTGAACCAACTGCCGAAAGTTCCCGGCTCGAGCAGGTAAGCCGCCGTCGCGCTGAGCAGGACGAACAGCAGAATAATCAGCCCGATCGTTCGCTTCCGAATACTCGTCATGATTGTGGACAGCCTGAGCAAAAAATGAATGGTGTTCCCCTCCCGCCAGGAATCCCGCTTAAATAATCAGACTGCTGATCGCAAAGGCTGTGCCGATAAACACCATGCACAGCAGCGTTCCGACCGCCACATTGCCTTCCTTCAGCTGCTCCGACACCCGGAAATTGATTGTCACCAGTTCAAAAATCCAGTAGGCCGCCACCAGGCATACATATCCGACCGCGAACCACATCGCCATGAACCAGATCGATGTATTCGTGTAGGCCGCCACGCCGAGAATAATGGCGGTAGCGAGGAACTTCCCGCCCAGCGCCAGGCCGACGGCCGTATTGCCCTTCTTCAGCTCCTCCAGGTCCTTAAACGGTGTCATCCAGCTGAATATGAGCATCCCGACCAGCTGGAGTACGATGATTACCGCCACACTTACCAGAATATCGATCACGTCCGTCATTTCGCCCACCCCCTAAATTTTGCATAAGCCAAATCATAATCCGCAAAATCATGAACTTCTTCCAGCACAACGGAGACCTCTTTCTTCTTCTCTATGTCGGTGTAGCGTTTGTCATCGATTGGCTGCTTGATCCGGTTGCCCGACGGCAGCTCCACCACGGCGAAGTTGCGGGTCTTGCCCTGATACTCCGTCTTGTACACACCGACCAGATCAACATCCGTCGTAACCGATACTTTCAGATTCTTCAGATCATCCGTAGCCGACTGCAAATCCTTATACGATTTGATTGTGGACCAGGCCGACAGCTTGACGGAGTTCTTCTGGTCGGCATCCGTCGTTATTTCGGCATCCATATATTGAAGCGTCCAAACCTTGTCGCCCGTGGCATAGTTGTTGTCGTTGGGCAGCAGCTCGTTGTCGGGCAGAATCGTCATGTCGCTGCCGACCAGATCGCCTACGGTGCCCTCCACGACCCGGTAATCCCACGGAACCCGCGCCACATCGCTCGTCGTATCGGCATTCGGATTCGTGGAGAAGACGCTGTCCGGATTATTGGAGCAGGCGGTCAGTCCCAGCACCGCCGCAATCATCAGCGGCAGCAGGACAAGACGCAGGCTCCGGCCGCGCCGCGCAGCCGTCTTGCTAGAGTTCTTGCGCAATTGGTCTCACTCCCATGGCAATAAAGTGGCTTGTGTTTCCGGTAATCAGTCCGCCGCCCCGGCCCAGCAGACCGCACGGCTTCCCGTTGATCACGAACATGCCGGTCAGCAGATGAAGCTCGCCCTCCGGTGTCTCGATTTTCGCCAGCTCCGCCCGCTTCTGGTACACGGACGGAAACAGCAAGCTGCTGTCGAACCCGTCTTCGTCCTCCAGCTCCAGGCTTCCCGCAGGGTCGTAGAGCCGGACAGAGCCGCCCTCGCGGCCGAACATCGACTTGGAGACGAAGTTCCCGGAGAAGACCGGCTTGTTATAGGTCGGCAGCATATAGTTCTCAATCGCTTCGCGCTCTTCGGCGTCAAACAACAGGCCAAGCTCATACAGCCCCCACACTGCGGCCATCAGTCCCTTGGACTGAAGCAGAATGCTATGGGGATTGTTGAAGAGCGTCAGCTGACCGGTCTCGACCGAATAGGCCAGCGCGTCGCCGCCTTCGTCGACGGCCATCCACTCCTTCGGATACAGCGCGAACATCCGTTCAATGACGCGGCCCTGGCTGTCCTTGACAACCCCATCATCGATGGTCAGCTCCAGACAGTCCACGCAGGCAATATCGAGACCGCTGTGGCGGACCAGTGCTTCAATCGTGCCCGAATCCTCAAGATGGGTCCCATAATCGACGCAAGCTGCGGTATCGGGCCGCTCTTCGCCCCAAGCGGCTGCAACCTGCTCCGGCATTCCCCCGTTGACTGTTAAGACGCCTTCTCTCTGACATACCCAGGGTGTCGCAATCGAAGCCTCCACATAGCCTGTCGGCGTGTCCGCATTCAGTTCCAGCAGCTTGATTGCGCCTTCATCCGATACGGCAAAGTCAAACCGGGCATACCGGCTGATCAGTCCCTCGGACGGAATCGGGATAAGATCGAGCATCTCCCACAGCACCTCCGGAATGCCGATCAGACTATACAGGTCATGGCGTCCGTACACATAGCGAGCGGCCTTGTCAAGCACGCCCCACAAACGCCCGGAAGCCTGGTACAGCTCCTCATAGACATCTCCGCGCATGACCGCAACGCCGTCCAGCCAGTATTCCTCGTCCTCGAGATCGGCCCAGGTGAAGCCCATCTCCCCGAGCTTCTCCACCGCTTCCTCGCGGCCGTCTCCCTGATGGCCGATCCACTCGAATACAGGCCCGGTCATCCGCCGAAACCGCTGCTCTTGGAGCTTGAACGGGAGCTTGATCTTGAGCTCGATTTGGAGGATTTCGACGACTTCGAGCTTGATGAGCTGGAGCCGAGGCCGCTCGACTTGCCGCCGACCCCGCCCGATGACGAGGAGGTCTTCCGTCTCGTAATGGTGCCGGTCGTGGAGGTCGATGTCTTGGGCTTCACCACGGACCCCGTTACCGGCTTGTTCTGGAACTTGGTGCTGTCATAAGTACGCGGCTTGTAGACGGTGCGGGTTCCGCCGTAATACGTCGGACGTCCGTCGTACCAACGGCTTGGCGAATAGCTTGAGCCGCTGTTGAACAGAAAATGATACAGCAGCAGATCATCCCAGCCGAAGCCGGAGTTGTAGCCGCCGTAATTGTTGATGACGGTCGTGCCGCCCGACGTGCTTACACCCGGCGACGCTGTAGGCTGGGCCGTGTCCCCTCCCGTATCTTCCGGATATGGGATGTTCCAGTCCACGTATTGGTCAAAGTATGCTTTGACTTCCTCCGTAGACCAGGATACCAGCTTCGGCTCATCCGCCGATCCGCTGCTCGCCTTGGCCGGCGGCGCCGGAACAAACAGCGCGTTCGCCAACAGCGCGACGCCGAGCGATGTCGACAGCGCCTTGACCGGCTTGCTGGCAGGATCGAAGCCCCTGCTCTCTTTCTTCTCATTCTCAGGTTGCTGTTCTCTACCCAAAATGGGCGCCTCCTTTAAATCGGATCTTTCATTAATTGACCGAATACGTTCACAGCTCGAACGGATTATTCCGTCCGCATCGGAACTAGCAGAAGCTCAAGTTTGCCTTCGTCCAGATTGAGGCGTCCCTCAACAGTCTCGAATTCGCGGCCGCCTACAACCAGATAGTTCACATGCTCCAGAGCAGTGATCATCGCTGCACTCCAGGGGCGTTCCTCAATCTGTTTCAGCTCCCCGTCCTGCATCTTCTCATATAAAATGACGCTCATTCCGTTATCCAAAGTCTTTCCCCGCCTTTTCGTTGTAATCGGTGCATTCTTCGTGTTCATACGGATGGAGAGCATTCGATGTTTCAGAATGACGCTTCTGTCATTGTAAAAGCTTCCCATAACAGAATAAAGGTTCCCTTGTCTTGAAGCAATGATTTTCATAGTTATGCTTCCATCCTTTTATTACATGACAAAACCGCGGGCCAGCCGCACGCCCGCGGTTCCGTTAAAGCTTATGGCTTCAGCCTATTTCAACTTGTAAGTCACCGTTCGCACCGTATCCTTGATGAAAGAACCGTAGGTGAAGGTCAGCACATCCCCTTCCCGCTTCTTCAATGTCAGCATACGCTGCTGCACATACATATCCCGCCCGTCGGAATGCTCCCAATCTCTCCAATCTTCCGGCTCCGTCAGCTCCTTGGTCAGATTGACGGTCTTATCCGTTGACGGGTCGATCAGATACAGATGCGCGTTATCGACGAGGCGAACCACCAGCGCGTCGGGAGCGGCGTATTCAACGGTGAACTGGCCTGTGCTGCCCGTGAGGCCAAGTATATCGTAGGCTTTGCCCGGAGCGCCGTCTTTGCCCAGATACTGCACGCTTCCACCATCCCGGAGGAATGTTTGCGTTGAAGGAACGGCAGGCTTCCAGTCGTAAGCCGGCATGGAGAGATGGTAGTCTTTTTGCAAAGTGATGACCCCACCTTGAATGACCGCCTGATATACATTACTGAAATTCGTGAACATGGCATAATGATTGTCGCTGAGCGTCAGCAGATTGGCCGCCCCGGACAGCCTTTGGACTTCCAGCCCGTGCATGTACGACGAAGCTTTGACCGGAAGCTTGCCGGCCAGCTTGGGTGCCCCGCCGTTTGATACATACACCTCGCCTGACTGCTGGGACACCCAATAGACTGCTCCGGATGCCGCCGCTGTCACGTAGCGGGTCTCATCGAGAATGTTCAAATTTCCGCTTGCCGGATCGCGCCACATCTTGCCGCCCAGCAGAACCACTCCGCCGACAAGAGGAACGCTGAGAACTCCCGCATCATTGCGGAACGGCTGCGCCAGCTTCACAGCCGCGCCATTTACCTTGGCCTCCTGAGACCCTGCCGTCAAGGTGATCTGACGGTCGGGACGAGTCAGCACCACCATTTTCGCAGATGGATTCCAGACCACCGAATATCCCATGTCCGCGGCAAGAGCCTTCAACGGAACCCAGGTAACCCCCGCAGATACCTTCGCTTTCTCTGATAGACCCAGATTTTTATAGTTCAGCAAAATCGGTGCCGATCCTGCCCCGTAGGCCGTCCCCGCTCCAAGCGCAATTGCCGCGGCCAGCAAGCCGACCGTTAGTTTGCTTGCGTTCATAACCCTCCATCTCCTTTGGCTGCATCTCTGTCTTCGACTTAGACGGAAATTTCAGGAAAAAGTTTCGACGGAGAGGGTACGCCTTACCCGATAACCGCTTCGTTTCCGATAAAAACAATCTCTCCCGGAGCCATGGACGCGATCCGCGCCAGCGCATGTACCTCGATGCCTCTCGCCTCGAGCAGTCCGCGTCCTTCCTGGAAGCTCTTCTCGATGACGCAACCGACGCCCAGCAGCTCGGCGCCCGATTCCTGTACAATATCGGCCAGGCCGACCAGTGCCGCTCCCGTGGCGAGGAAATCGTCGACGATCAGCACCTTGTCGTCCGGACCGAGATACTGCCGCGAAATGCTCACCAGGTACGACTCTCCACGAGTGAACGAATGCACCGGAGCCGAATAGACCTCGCCCTCCTGGGTGACTGCTTTCTTTTTCTTCGCATAGACAAAAGGAACCCCCAGCGCAATCGACGCTGCCATCGCGAACTGAATGCCGCTCGCTTCAATCGTCAGCACCTTCGTAATCGGTCTGCCGCCGAAAATCCTTGCGAACTCCCGGCCAATCTCCAGCACCAGCGTGGTGTCTACCTGATGATTAAGAAATGAATCCACCTTCAGCACCGTATCCGACAAAATCCGGCCGTCCTGTCTAATGCGCTCTTCCAATACCTTCATCGTATTCTACTCGCTCCTTCGTTCATTGACGCAACGCAAAAAAAGGACAGATTCCCTGAGTCTCTCAAGTGAATTTGTCCTTTGGGGTGTAGTTCCCTTATGGTCAAACACGGCTGGCGTGTCCGCATCCGGATTATCCTGAAATGGGGGTGAAGCTCCCCTCGCGAAAGGCACCGGCTGCGCTATTCACTCATAGTCGGACAATTGCAATGGTCGTCCGGTAGATACTTATGGGCCTTATCCCCATCATTATATGAGTTGCTTGTTTGGGCACGCCCTTTATATTACACGCCTGTCCCCATCGACACAAGGAAAAATCCGGTTCCCTCCCGCTGCTCGCCTGTAATCAATATACCAACGGACAAGACCATTCAATAAATGATAAACTATAAAATGAAAAAGATTCAAACAAGGAGTATACCTATGCGCTTCCATGAATTTTATCTCGGGCAGGAGTTTCGAACTAAATCGTTAACTTTATCCAAAGAAAGCATCTACAAATTCGCTTCTGAATTTGACCCGCAATATATGCATTTGGACGAGAGAAAGCAATGCAGGGGAGATTCAATGGAATTATCGCCTCAGGAATTCAAACTTTAGCAGTTTCATTTAAGCTTTAGGTTGAGACGGGAAGCTATGGTAATGATGTTATTGCGGGTACAGCAATGAACAATATCAAATTCATAAAACCGGTTTATCCGGATGATACTTTGCATGCCCTTGTGAAGGTGAATTATCCGTTCTAGTTAATAAATAAGACAAGCTTATGGAGGGCCGATGGATAAAGAGAAAATAATTGAGTACTGTCTGAATTGTCCGGCTGTTTATGAAGACTACCCTTTTGATGAGAATTGGGCGGCAATACGCCACAAGGGCAACAACAAAATTTTCGCAATGATTTTCAACTATAACGGGCATCTTTGCGTAAACCTCAAGTGTGAACCTGTCAGAGCCGATTTCCTCCGCAGCATTTTTGAAGATGTAAAACCAGGCTATCATATGAACAAAACGCACTGGAACACCGTTATTTTGGATGGCAGTATGCAGGATGATGATATTTTTGAAATGGTGCAGCATAGCTTTCAGCTTACGAGACCCAAAGTGAAAAAGGGCAAGGCAAATCTGCCACAATTTTAATCGCCAGCGGCAATCTTGTCCTCTTATCGTCAAAGGCTGCCGCTGTTTTATTCTTCTACATCATCAGACGTTCTCCATATCCAGAATCATCTGTGCCGTCTCTTCCGTCGTTACGAACATATTCATCCACCCGCTGCGCAGGGCCCCGAGGATTCCGTCCGCCTTCTCGGACGATTCGGCAACACCTATTGTATATCTGGCCCGGCTCAGCTGCTCCGGTGTAATCGTCAGCAGTCTGTCATCCAGAACCGTACGCACCCGCTGGCCTTCCTGATCGAAAAAACGGGAACAGATATCGCCTGTCGCCCGGCCATCCACAAGCTCCCTGATCACTTCCTCGCCGTAGAACGCTTGCCACTCTTTCCTGCCCCGCTGCCGCAAGGCTCCGATTCCGAATACAGCTATGCCCAGACGGTCCCACAGCCCGGATATTTCCCGGTAATGCCTGGACCCAGCCCAATGCTCCCGCAGCTCCTCCCGCTCCGAGACAGCAGGCAGATCAATCATTCTCGACCTGGCCCCCCACCTCGAAGCAGCCTGATAGCAGATCGTGTTGACATGGTATTCACTGTCAAGCGTACCCGCCGGCCCTCCAACCATCGGCACGAAGGTAACGAACGGCCTGCCCGCATAGGGCAAGCTGGAGGCTACCATGGACATGGCGCTTCCCCAGGAGAACCCGATCACTTCGTCTTTGCGCGCGAGCCGCGCTACCCATTGCCCGCACGCTTCCCCCAGCGCACGCACTCTTGCACCGGCATCGCTGACGGACGCCGGCACCACTACGGCTTCCTTGAGGCTGAATCGTTCCTTCAGATGCCGCTCAAGCCCGGAAGTCCCGCCATCCTCATAATTAATAGTAATCTTGACGATGCCCTCTTCGCGTACTCTCTTCAGCAGACGGCTGATGGTCGTGCGGTAAATGCCCAGCTTCTGGGCGATTTCATTCTGAGTCATATTGTCTTCATAATACATCTGCGCAATGGTAACCAGCAGCTTTCGATCGGGCTTTGCATCCATACCAAGCTCTCCTTCGCGATCTCTCTCCAGGGCAGACTGCATTTGACAGGCGGACCCCACAGTTATATGCTTTAGGCGCCGATTTAGCACATTAATTATTATAGTGCACATTTGTGCTGATGATCAATGCGGAAGGAGCGAAACGGATGAAAGACGACGAACTGAAGCAGGCATGCGCCAAAGCGGCGCTCACTTTTATCGAAGACGGAACCATAATCGGGCTTGGGGGCGGAAGCACCGTTTCTTATCTGATCAGCTATATTAAGGAGAGCGGCATCAACGTCAAGGTGGTCACCCCATCCTTCAAGACCCGGATGCTGTGCTTGCAGAATGGCCTGACAGTGCCGCATACCGGCTCTGTCAGCAAGCTGGCTGTCGCTTTTGACGGATGCGATGAAGTTGACGAGGATTTCAATGCCCTCAAGAGCGGCGGAGGCATTCATACGAGGGAGAAACTTGTTGCCCGGATGGCGGAACGCTACATGCTGCTGGCCGACGCAGGCAAAGTCGTGAGCCGGCTGACCTTCCGGAAGCCGGTCGTGCTGGAGGTACTGGAGGACGCGCTCGCCTATACGGAAGCCGAAGCCGCCAGACTTGGCGGCAGAGCAGTTCTTCGCCGCAGCGAAGCCAAGGACGGATACACGGCCACCGAGGACGGCAATCCGCTGCTGGATATTTTTTTCAGCGATGTAGACAATATCAGCGAGCTGCAGCTGCAGCTTAAATCCATTCCCGGGGTTGTGGAGACCTCGCTATTCACCGAAGAAGTAACCGATGTGCTGATCGCAGCCGAAGACGGGATCTCCTGGCTGTCGAAATATCCGATCACGGAGGGGGAGTTACAATGAGCGGTATCAAATGGGGCCTTATCGGCCCGGGCGCTATTGCGCAGGAGTTCGCTCAGGCCATGAAGGGGACCGGCGGGACGCTGAATGCAGTGAGCTCGCGTTCCCTGGAGAAAGCGAAGAGCTTCGCCGAGGAATACGGCGCCGCCGGAGCTTATGGAGATTACCGCAAAATGCTGCGGGATTCCGGAATCGACGCTGTCTATATCTCCACTCCGCACAGCAGCCACTATGAATATATTATAGAGAGCTTGCGGCAGGGCAAGCATGTGCTTGCGGAAAAAGCGATAACCGTCAATATCGGCCAGCTCCGTGAAATCGCCTCGCTCGCCAAGGCGAACGGTCTGGTTGTGGCTGAAGCGATGACGATTTACCACATGCCCCTGTATGCGAAGCTGCGGCAGATCGTCGAAGAGGGCAAAATCGGACCGCTGAAGATGATCCAGGTATCCTTCGGCAGCCATAAAGAATATGACGTGAACAACCGTTTCTTCAGCAAGGAGCTTGCTGGCGGGGCGCTGCTCGACATCGGCACCTATGCATTATCTTTCGCAAGATTCTTTCTGTCGCGTCAGCCTAATGAGGTGCTTACCACCTGCAAGCCTTTCGAGACCGGCGTCGACGAGCAATCTGGCATTCTGCTCAAGAATTCGGCCGATGAAATGGCCGTCATCTCCCTGACCATGCGGGCCAAGATGCCGAAGCGAGGCATTGTCGCCGGGGAGAATGGCTTCATTACCGTCGATAACTTCCCCCGCGCTTCCCAAGCGATTGTCCAATATCTGGACGGAACCCAGGACCTGATCCTGGACGGAGATACCGATCTGGCGCTGAATTATGAGATTCGGGATATGGAGGAAGCCATCCGCACGGGAAGAAACAATACGCTCGGCCTGTCGCTTGACGTGATGGAGATCATGAGCCGGGTCAGAGAGCAGTGGGGAATTACCTATCCTTTTGAATAGAGGACCGCACACATCCTGAGTACCCTTTTCCGGGCAAAAAGCCGGCGCCATCACGCTTCCCGCGTGCGGCTGCCGGCTTCTTGTTACGGTTCGTTCTCGGAGATGTGCTTCAGAATAGACAGCTTGTTGCTCCAGAAACGCTCGTAGTAAGCGAGCCATTCCCGGATCTCTTCCAGCGGACCTGGCTGAAGACGATACAGCTTCTCCCGGCCGACCCTGCGGCCGCTGACCAATTCCGCCTCGGTTAGCACATGCAGATGCTTCACGATGGCGGTCCGGCTGACGGGAAAATGGGCCGCGATGTCGGAAATAGGCCGTTCTTGCTCGGCGAGGAGCATCAGCACCTGCCTGCGGGTCGGATCGGCAATCGCCTGGAACACATCATGCTTCTCCGCCGCCTCCATCTTAGGCTTCGACCGCTTTCTTCAAGCGTTCCTGCACAATGGCAACCCAGCCGCCGGCCATCCGGTCGCGGATAACCGAAGCCTTCTCGTTCGCCTTGCCGACCAGCTCGTCCGGCCGCTTCCAGCCGCCGTGGATCAGGGTAAATTCCGTCCGTTCCCCCAGATCCTTCAGCTTGAACGCAACCGTCCAGCCCTCTGTGTCCCAGTTGAAGGACAGCCCGTAAGGCGGATTCACTTCCGTTACTTTGCAGGGTGAGGCCCCAAACGGCGATTGAAGGTGAAACTCATGTCCGACCTCTGCCTTGAAATCATTTGGCATGAACCACTGGGCGATTCCCTCGGAGGTTGATACCTTGCTCCATACCTTCTCAATCGGCGCTTCAATCGTTACCGTCTGCACGACATCAGGCAGGTTCTGCTCGTTATTCAAATCCATGGACTCGATATCTCCTTGTACATCAATTTTATAACACCTTTAGGTTTCACAATATCATTATATATAACCATTTGGTTTCATGTCAATTTCCGATCCCCTTCTGATCCTCAACCGCCAATTGCCGAGATGAGAACCGGCAGGGCGGCAAAAGAAGCCAGCGTCGTCCACATAATGCACCTGGATACAAGCGAAGGCGAGGCATCGAAGCGCTCGGCCAGCACAACGGCATTCACCGCAACCGGCATGGAGGCTAGAATAAACAGCACCGAACGGAGCATGCCTGTGATTCCGAGCAGCGTAAGAACAGCCAGCGCCAGCAGCGGACCGCCTACCATCCGCATGGCCAGACCCGTCCAGAATACCGTTTGCCCTTCCTTGACGGCGGGCATCGTTCCGACCTTCATCATTTGGGCGCCCAGTATGGCGAGAACAACCGGGGAGTAGGCGCCAGCAGCCATCGTTACCCCCCTCTCTACTTCCGCAGGAAGATGAAGATTGAAGCCCCGCAGGATTAGCGCCAGAATGGCGGCGTAAATAGCGGGAAGCGAGAAGACCGACTTCACGGCGCTGCGGATGGAAAAAGAAGACCGGGCCGCGAAATACACCCCGACCGTGTTGGCAATGATCATCTGCGAGATCACGTATACGGAGGCTTTGTCCAGTCCCGCCTGGCCAAAAGCGAGCAGCACGAGCGGCAGCCCGTAATTGACGCTGTTGGTCAATGCGGAGATCAGGGTCAGCCCCGCCCGGTCGGCTGCCGAAGACTTCAAGAGTCTGCCCAGCCCGGAAGCTGCCGCCCAGAGGACGAGCAGATTGAGCAGCGCGAACGCCAGCGTCAAATAGATGTCATCATACGAAATCTCGGCATGCGCGAGCGTATCCAGAATAATCGCAGGGCTCAGAAAGTACAGGTACAGCGTCAGCAGTGGCTTCGTATCGAGCTTCTGAAAGCGGCTGAGCAGCGCTCCGGCGAGGACGGGAATCGAGAGCGGCACAATGACTTCATATAGTGTGGACAGAACAGTCTGAATCAATCAGGACACCCCGATCATCTTCGAATTTG
This sequence comes from Paenibacillus sinensis, assembly GCF_019904155.1. Taxonomy (GTDB): domain Bacteria; phylum Bacillota; class Bacilli; order Paenibacillales; family Paenibacillaceae; genus Paenibacillus_AQ; species Paenibacillus_AQ sinensis. The sequence goes on along the minus strand of NZ_JAHCMB010000241.1, from coordinate 51,189 downwards.
TCCCCACTATACCCCCAGACCCTTTATCCGTCCAAGACTTGTAATGAATAGCTTTATAGCCCGAGCCTATTACACATGACATATTTATAAGTTTCTCAGCAAAATGATCTGTGAACGTATGCCCCTTGGCAGATTGCCGTTCCCCCATACATGCCAAATACCCCGGGGCAGAATGCAAAATCCCGGGGGATTGCTTGGTGTTCAATTACCATTCAAGTTGTGGTGGTTCGGGTCTGATCCAGGCTTACTCTTCCGGCAGATGCTCCCGGCAGAATGCCGCAAGCTCTTCCTCTTCGTCATCCTCCAGATCAAAATCCATCAGCTTCTGGGTCGTCGTCTCCATCACATCGTAAGTCACGACGCTGACCGTTCCGCCTTCTTTCTTCACAACGGCCCGCACGCTGACGCCGTTCTCCGAATAGAGCTCATCATCCTCAGGAACATCCAGCTTGATCATAAATTCATAACGGGTCCCGGAAATAATGCCGAACGGGTCCCGGATCTTATCCACACTGTACTCTGAAATCGCCAGCATCTGACATCCGCCTCTTCTGTATGAAATAATGGCACGGCCGCTTATAGAACCGCGGCAAGTATTGCATTCTTCTCTATTATATACAAAAAGGCCGCCCCAAAACGCAGAGGAAGCCTTAAAAATGATGGCGAATTTAGTAGTACTGAAAAGAACTATCATATGACGAAGGGTGTCGGATAGCGTCGCCTCTCGGAGAACGCCGCCGGTGTATGGCGATGGAAAAGTCGCTAAATGAGGAACATGGCGAAGACGGTCGTGACGGCAAGACCGATGAGAACAGGCTTCAGATTGCGGCGGGCCAGCTCGAAGGGGCTGACGCCGCAGATGGCAGCCGCGGGAATGAGCGCCCACGGAATGAGCGTGCCGCCGCCGACCCAGATGGCGGCGACCTGGCCGAGCGCAGTGAGCGTCGCCGCGCCGGAGCCGATGGCGGTGGCGAAGAGATGGGCGATAGAGCCGGCGAGCGAAATGCCGGAGAACCCTGAGCCGTCGAGGCCGGTAATGGCGCCGACAACCGCGAGGGTAACAGCGCCGACACTGCCGTTCAGCGGCACGGCGTTCGCGAGGGCAACGCCGAGATCGTTGACGATGCCGTGCGAAGCGCCGGGAAGCACCTGCTTCCCGAACAGCTCGGTGAGGGCGGAATCGCCAAGATAGAAGAAGGCGGCAATCGGAATAACGGGACCGAATACCTTGAAGCCGAAACCGAAGCCATCGATGAGATAAGAAGTGACCTGCTCCAGTCCTTGATTGCGATGCGCAAGCAGGGTGACGAAGATCAGGATGAGCACCGCCGTGCCGCCGATCAGGGCGGTCGCGTCCCCGCCCTGAAGATTCAGCACGACCATGGCGATTACATCGCCCAAAAAGAGGGAGGGAATCACCGCCGCCAGCGTTCTCCGGGTTCGCGGGCCGAGGATGGCCTTCACGGAGGCGGCTTCGGGCGATGTGCCGAGCAGGTCGCCCGTCTGTGCTGCCGGAACCAATCCGTCCCGGAAGGTTCCGTTCTTCAGATCCCGCCGCATCATCCAGAAGGCGGTGATCGTCGTCACCGCGCCCATGACGATGACGAGCGGCACGCTCGCTTCCATGACGCTGCCGACCGGGAGCCCGGCGGCGTCGGCCGTCAGCTTCGGCGCGCCCTGGATGATATAGTCGCCGGAGAGGGCGATGCCGTGGCCGAACAGATTCATGGCCATGGCTGCGCCGAGAGCCGGCAGACCGACCCGGAGGGCCGCGGGCAGCAGGACGGCGCCGATCAGGGCAACCGCCGGCGAAGGCCAGAAAAAGAGGGAGGAGATCAGCATAATGATCCCGATGCCCCAATACGCCATGGCCGGTGTGCGAAGAAACCGGGTCAGCGGCGACACCATCGTCTCGTTAATGCCGGTGACGCCCAGCACCCGGCTCATCGCCACGATGATGGAGATGATCATGATCGTGCCCATCAGCTCCTTGGTCGCATAGACGAAGGAGTTGAAGATCCCGGATACCGAGCCGCCGAGCGTCTCCGTCGCGATGAGGCCGAGGCAGAAAATTCCCGCCACACAGATCATTGTGGTGTCACGCCGCCGGATCAGCAGCGCCATAATAAAGACAATAAACGCCAAGTATACGTAATGGATCGCCGATAACGTGATGTCCATACCGCAAAGCCCCCTTCAAGTGCCAAATGCTGCTATACACTATGCAGGAGCCCAGCCGGCGGTTCATACGCGGGCGGCTTAACCATTATTCATTTATATGTAAAAAGAAGACCCGGATCGCTTGTCCATCTCGCGATCCGGGCCAAATGCAAAATTCGTTCCGTGGCATTCTTGCAAGCACCTCATTCAAGGCGCTCGGTCCAACGCACTTGGTTCAACGACTGATTCACTTCAATCCCAAGTACAGCTTAGAGCATCCCCCGACGCAGTAGACCTTAGGCTGAAGGTTCCTTCTCCGCCAGTCTGGCGAGAATTCGCCGCTTGCGGTAGAGCATCATGGCCGTCTCCGATACTCCCTTCAGCATTTCGCGATTCGTAAAGGCGCCGAAGAACATGCCGGCGACGGGAACGGCCTGAAGCAGCTTCTTCGAGCTCCAGCTGTCCCGGTAGGAGGCGATGACCTCCCGCCATCCCTGGATTTTCGACACAGCGGCTCCTTCGCCGCCGCCCAGCTCTCCGCCTTCGCCCATCTCCATGTCCAGCTCCGCCAAAATCGCTTGCCGGGAGGCCGTTTCGGCGGAGGCGACCTGCATCACCTTGACGGCGAAGATGCGTTCCTCCTTGTCCAGCGGATTGTAGCCATAGCAGAGTCCGATCTCCTGTATAGCCTTCAGCGAGAGCCCGATCACGGCCGGAATATCGGCCGCCAGCGTGAACAATCCGCCGATGCCTGTCGTGGCGCCCTGCGCCATGGCGAAATTGCTCCGGCTCTTGGACAGCCACTGCGCCGTTTCGTCCATAACAGCCAGAGGATACGGTCCCGCTCCCGTTCCTCCATTCTCGCGGCTGGCCTCTGCGACCAGTTCACCCACCCTGCGGCCGGCAACCAGATAATTGCCGCCGTTCTGGATGAAGCCGCCTATCTCGTCCAGCAGTTTCCCGAGCGCTTCATGAACGACTCGGGGCGTGAGCTTGTCGAGGATTTTGAAGGGCAGCCGGGTGAATCGTTCCCAAATCATAAGCTGCTTCTGTTCCTTCTCCCACTGCCTGATTTCCTGCAGCGCCTCGCGAAGCTCTTCCGGCGTCTCCAGCCTTGCCCCCTGAGTCCTTGTCTCCTCCATGCGTTAGCCCCTCCTTTTTATTCTCTATATACCCTAAAAAAGAGGGAGAAGAAAGTCCTTCCGGCAAAAAGAACGTGAGCGCGAAACTATGGCAGCCAATCATCCCGCTGAGGTGCCGGGCTGCTAACGGATGCGGGCGCCGGGTTGCCTGCATCTGGTGGTCGGGCTGCCGGGCTGTCAGATGTCGGATTGTCACCTGTCAAAGTGCCGGATTGCCTACCTCTCGGGCTGCCAGCCGATATATCCGGCCGCAAACCGCCGCCGCAATCAGCGCAGCTTCTTGTCTACCAGTGACAACCGTTTTTTCTCATCGGCCAGCATCTCTTCTGCAAACTCCACGCCATGTCCCTGGACCGAGCCCTCCGGCGCATGCTTGACCGCCTCTTCCGCATGGGCCAGACTGTTCTCGGCCTGCTGCGTCATTTGCTCGGTGGGATGGCTCATGGCCTGGGTAACGGCGTTATGCAGCTTGACCACCGCATCCTCGGCCTGATCGACGGTGCTGTTCGTGCGCATGCTCGACTCATAATGTTTCATAAATAAGAACCTCTCCTTTGTACTTGCTTGTACTGGTTTCTCCTGTGTAGGATGGCCTAAAATGAAACCCGATTATGCATGCGCGAGGCCGGTAAGAGTTCCTTCACACCACGAGCACCCGCGGCTCCCGGCGCGCGATATCATTCGCATGATGATGGTCAACTATATACGAAAAAAGGAGCCCAGCCCTGACATGCCGGACATAAATCTTGAACCTTCCGTCCAGCCCGGTTCTTTCCCTGTGAGCAGAGAATGGTAAATGTCATAGCCGGTAAAATGGCATGAAAAAAGACGGCCTCGAGCCCTTCGAGCCGTCCCTTGTTCAAACCGCTATCCATTATCGTAATCAGGCATTCGCCTTAGCACTGAGCGCTTCGACCAGCGCTTGGCCGAACGCACGGGCGCCTTCCGGGCCGTCGCTTGTGATGATATCGTCGTGCGCAACGACATGCTGAACCACGTAGTTCACATCGTTCGCCTTCAGCTGATCGATCATGACATCGACCGGGTAGCAGGTGGCCTGACGGCCCTTGAGCAGCCCAGTCTTCACCACAGCAACGGAACCCGCGCAAATGCCGGCGACCAGAATATTCTGGTTGTAAGCCTCTTTTACATAGTGCTGAAGCTTCTCGTCGCCCCACAGATAATCGATCGTTCCCGATCCGCCGATTACCGCCACAACGTCGTAGTTCCCAGCTGGCAGATCAGAGAATACGGCTTCGGCTACCACCTTGCCCTGGTTGTCTCCGGTAATTTCGCCGGTCTTGGTGCTTGCCACCGTTACGGTGATTCCGGCCTGCTCCAGCTCGGCTTTCGGATGGAACAGCTCATCTTCATTGAAGCGGTCCGGCGGAATAATAAGCAGCGCTTGTTTCGACATGGGTATCTCTCCTCCACAAATTCGGTGTATGGTCCCATTCTAACGCCGCCGCCTTGAACCGGGAAGAATGCACTTTTTCGTGCAGAGGTTACCAAAAGGTTACCGCCCCTGCTCTCTTCCGGGTCAAATCCCCCACCCTATCCCTGCGCCTGACTGCCGCATTTCACCTGATCCCGGCAATCTTTGTTCTCTTCCTCAACGGCTGATTCAGGATTCAGCTCGCTCCGGATCATCCCGATCCGCATTTTGCCCCAGTCGTACATCATTTCGACGATCGGCAGCAGCGTCATCCCGAGCTCTGTCATGGAATACTCCACCTTCGGCGGAATATCGGGGTAGACCTCCCGGTGAACGATGCCGTCCTCCATAAGCTCGCGAAGCTGCTGGGTCAGAATTTTATGTGAAATTTTTGGAAAAAGCCTCTGCAGATCGCTGAAGCGATGCGGTCCTTCCACGCCCAAATGCCATAGAATAACCACTTTCCACTTGCCGCTAATCACCGAAAGGGTAAGTTCTTTCTCGCAGTGAAAGTCGCCGTTCACAATCTTGTTTCGGATTTCCTCTCTTAATTGGTCGGACATTCTTTCGCTCCTATCCGGCGATAATCGCCCGGGTCTTGCTTCCACTATACCATACCCGGATATCCCACATCCCAGATCCGCACATCCCCAGACCCCTTGCTTCTATCACACCTCTTCACTCCTGTCTTTTCTGTTATGCCTGTTTCTAGCAAAAAAGCAGTGCCCGCGCCGTTCAGGGCGGACACTGCTGGTAATCTTCGGCCTGGGCAGGCCGCCGCTGCTATTGCGCCAGTGCGCTTGTCGCGGCATCTTCCCCGCCAAGCCGTCCGGAGGTGAAGGAGTACCCGATGCCTACGCCGTTGCCGACATAGGTATCGTTGAACAGCACGCCTTCGGATTCCAGTCCTACGGCGTACAGCCCCTTGACCGGAACCTTTTTATCGCCCAGCACCTGGAATTTCGTGTTGACGATTAGGCCGCCCACCGAACCCAGGTTGTTGATCTCGGCGATGATAGCATAATACGGACCTTGATCGCCCATCGGGATCAGGTATTTCTTGTCCTTGCCGAATTCGGTGTCCACCCCGGTCTTGATGGCATTCTGGTAGCTGTTGAACGCTTCGGTGAATACCGCCACGTCCATGCCTGCATTCTTCGCCAGCTCCTCCGGTGTATTTCCCTTATAGCCGTCGCCGTTCGCAACCATCGCATCCAGCACCTTGCCGGCATCCTTCCAAGGAGTATCCAGCTTGAACTGGTCGGTGAACGATGCGTAGAACTCCGGCGGCATGGCCGGCAGGCTCGGCGCCTTCACGCCGTTCATCCCTTTCGCGGTCAGCGCGTCAATCTGCGCTTGTGATACGATTACCAGGTGATACGCGCCGTTAAAGGCGCTGGTGTTCGCGGCCGCCACCGCCTCCAGGGTCGCCGCCTCATCGCGGAACCGCGCGCCCGACGGACCGACATTCATGAAGTTAGGCAGATAGGACAGCATCAGCGGATAGCTCGCCTGAAACGGCTCATACTGCTTCTTCAGATTTTCAGTCGCCCGAGCCAGCGTCTGGTGGAGCATCTGTCCGCCGAAATTATCCGGAACCCTGGCTCCCGCGTCCCAGGCCATCCGCAGACCTTCGCCGATATTTTGGCCCAATCCGCCGTTGATTCCTTCAAACCCGAAGTTCTCCTTAACCATTTCCTTGTTACCCGCATAACCGCCGGTAGCGATCACGACGCTCTTCGCCGAAACTTCCAGCACGGTTCCGTCCGCTTTCTCGGCGACAACGCCGGTCACCGCACCGCTTCCGTCCGTTATGAGCTTCTTGCCGGTCGTCTCCGTCAGCACCTGCCCGCCGTGGGCCTCAACCGAGGCCGCCAGCATCTTGCGCAGCGTAGCCTGACGGGTCTCATAAGCCGGCAGCACATGCAGCTGTTCGCCGAAGAAGTTCAGGAAGGTTGTCTTGTAGCCCTTCTCGGCCAGCCAATCGTACGTCTCGCCCGATTTGGTGACGTACTGGCGGAGGTCCGCCGCATCGACCCGCCAGTGATTGCCTCGAATCCAGTCGGTAATCTCCTTCTCCACGTTGACTTTAACCCCGTTCTCCAGAGCCGCTGACGAGTTGTAAAACTTACCTGCCCACGACAAATTGCTCGCGCCACCGATTGTCGCCGTCTTCTCGATAATGATGACCTTCGCGCCTTTATCGGCTGCCGACACGGCCGCCGACACGCCGGATGCTCCGGCTCCCACAACGGCAACATCGGCGGTCAGCTTCTCGGTCTTGCCCTCTCCGGCCTTTTGAATCTCCCGGGATTTGAAGCTCCCCACGTCACTGCCCGCCTGCTTGAGGGCATCCTCGACAGCCGCAACCATGGCTGAACTCGTCTCGGAGGCGCCGCTGACCGCATCGACCGACAAAGACTGGTTGTCGATGATCTCCTTCTTCAACGTCTCAATCGCCGTCTTCCCGATACCCTCGGTTTCATTCGATGCAACTTGAATATCCGTGATCTTCGACTGATCGTCCAGCGCCACCTTGACCTCCAGCTCGCCGTCTTTCCCTTCGGCTTTAGCCGCATAGGTCCCTGCCTTGAACGAGGACGGAACGCTCGCCGTCTCCGATGCGGCGGGTTCCGCCGCTGCGGCTGAAGCCTTGGGCTTCGCCGATGCCGCCGGCTCGGATGAATCTCCGCTGCATCCGGCCAGAAGAGGCAGGATCAGCGAGGCACATAACAATCCAATTTTCCATTTACCTGCTTGCAGCTTGCGCATTGCCTTACTCCCCCAGTGTGTGATGACGTATTCAGGCAGAAGTATAAGCATTGGTGCAGCACCAAGGTCAATGAAGGAATTGTGAAAATATTCTCAATCCTGTTCACTTAGCGCATGTACCGGAATGTGAATCTTGAGATAGGTCCGCCAGCCTTCTTCGAACCGCTCGGTCAGCAGAATGGAGCCACGGACGTCGCCCGAGGCCGACAGGCCGTGTTCGGCCGCGTAATCCAGCATGAACCGGTACGCCTCCGGCTCCAGATATTTCTCATGCGGGCTCAGGATGACCGAGCTGATGCATTCCTCCGGCGGCCAGTATTCCACGTCCTCGCCGTCCCGGATTTCGATGCCGAGCTTCGGAATATCTTCCTCCAGCAAGGTCAGGCCCCAGCTGTATTCCGGGCCCCTCTTCTCACCGGCAAGGCTGCCGGTTTCCATACGGAAGGAATAGAACACATACGGCAGCAGCTCCATCCATATTGGCGCGATCGATTTCAACGAGTCTTTCTGAACCAGCCGGTCCCCTTGGGTCTGGCGGAGCCGGTACATGCCCGGAAGCCGGATAACGCTGCAGGAATACAAGGAGTCGTCCAGTCTCCCGAGATCGCGGGCAATGCCGCTGATTCGCTCCAGCAGCAGCGTCTTCTGGCGAATCTCTTCCTCCAGTTGGGCTTCGGCTTCCGTAATTTTGTCCATAACCCGGCCCCGGCAGTTGCCGCTCAACAGTTCCTTCACTTCAGGCAAGGGGATGTGCATACTCCGGTACCAGCGGCTCATCAGCAGATCACGGGCATCGAGATCGCCGAAGAACCGGTAGTTGTTGCTCCGGTCCTTCAGCGGGCGGACGATTTCATGCTTCTCGTACAGTCTCAGGGTATCCGCCGTCACCCCGAGAAGCGAGGCGAACTCCCCAATCGAATATTTCACCAAACATTCCCCAGCTTTCTATATCTGATTCGCCCGCCGTGGACCGAGTTACATAGGTCTGTCCTTTCCCAGGCAGCAGGTGTCCGGTCCACCCCGGGCATACGATGCTGCGTTCCACAGTCCAGCCGGGATTGCTCCCCTACCCCGGCAGGGCCCGCTATAGCAGATACAAAGGACGGCTTGAGCCGAAGCTAGCTACTCCTTTCGTCCGGGCGTTCTTTTACTCTTATTGTAAACGCTGTTCTTATCCATGTACCAGAATAACCTGCATATAGACAGAAATTATCACTTCATGCAAAAGCTCAATGATTGATGTCTTCCGCACAAAGAAGGCCGCCTCCGGATCATTCCGGCGGCGGCCTCTTCACTTTCTTATACTATCTCTATGTCCGCTCCTTCATCTGTACTGCTAAGCCTTAGCCCAGCAAAGCGCGGATTCCTTCTTCCAGCGGAGTAGCCGGATGGCCCAGCAGCTTCTCCAGATCGCCGCTCGCGACTTCAAGCGTGCCTTCACGGATGCCCTGCTGAATGCCGACCACGATAGGAAGCGCCGGTTCCGGAACGCCCGCTCCTTTCATGATCTCGGCATAGGTGCTGTCATCCACCTGCTGAACCGGGATTTCCTTGCCCAGCACGCCTGCGACGATGCTGGCCAGCTCTTCCTGGGTCAGCAGCTTGCCGCCGAGCTCGTAGATGGTGTTCTCATGGCCCTCGCCGGCCAGAACGGCTGCAGCGGCTTCGGCGTAGTCACGGCGCAGCGCCCAGCCGGCGCGGCCGGAACCTGCGGAGGTCACCCATGGTGCCCCGGCCTTGGCCGCCAGAATGGAGCCGGCCTCATTCTCCAGATACCAGTTGTTCCGCAGGAACGAGTAAGGAATGCCGCTCTCGCGGATGACGCCTTCCGTGAAACGGTGCACCTCGGCCAGGAACAGGCTGCTCTCATCCGCTTTCGGCGCGCTTGTGTAAGCGATGAAACCTACGCCCGCAGCCTTCGCCGCGTTGATAGCATCCTTATGCTGGCGGAGGCGGGTCTCGGTATCGCCGTCGGCCGATATGATCAGCAGCCGGTCGAGACCAGCGAATGCCGAAGACAGCGTCTCAGGGCTGTCGAAGTCCCCGTGCCGCACCTCTACTCCGCGTTCTTTAAGGTTTGCCGCTTTCTCCGGCTGACGCACGCTGACGACGATTTGCTCAGCCGGAACCTTCTTCAGCAAGGCCTCTACCACAAAACGGCCCAAATGGCCGGTCGCTCCCGTTAATCCGATTTTCATCATGTTCTCCTCCATTCAAGTTCAAGGCTAAATAACGATTCAATCTGTAACCATTGTAGTTACAAACAATCGGATTGTCAAACCCCTTTTGAAGAAGGTTGCCCTAATCGGTTTAACTTTTTGCAAAAAACCGCTCTACCTTGGCCAGTTTCTTCGCCTGGCCGCTATTTGCCCCCTCCATGGAGCCGAACTCGAAGAATTTCACTTTGCGGATGCCGACATAATGAAACAGACCGCGCTTCATCAGCACTTTATGGGCGTTATTCAGCAGCAAGAGCGGATAATGGGCGGGACCCTTCATTGTGGAGATGCAGACTGCGCTTTTACCTTTCAGCAGCCCCTCGGGTTGCGCGCGGTTCGGACGGCTCCGATAGGCGAAATTCGCAGCAAACATCCGGTCGATATACCCCAGGAGCATGGCCGGCGGACGCCCCCAGAAAATGGGGTAAATGAATACAATCCGGTCCGCGCGTGTAATCTGCTCTCTGTATTTTTCAAGCTCGGGGTCAAGATGCATATCTCTTCTTCTCCGCTCCTTGTTATACACCAGCGCAGGATTGAACCCTTCCGCATACAGATCGAGCACCTCTGCCCCACCGGTTCCTCCGCTCTTCTGGATGCCCTGCAGGACAGCTTCCAGAAAAGCACCGTTCAGGCTCTCGCGGCTCGGATGGGCATAGACAATCAGCGTATTCAATCTTATCCCTCCATTTACTTATCAAATGATAATTTTCATTTTACAAGTATATTAGGTCTTTGTTAAATAGTTGTCAAATGATATATAGATTGCGGTATAAAATAATCTTTGTCATAATGATTTCACATAAGCATTTTTGCATTAGTCGAGAAGGGATGGGTATATCAATGACACGGTTAGCCCAGAAGCTGCAGGTATTCGGCATCGGGTTCAGCAAGCTGACGAGTCAGCTGCTGCTTGCGATCAAGCCTGAGGCGATTACGCTGCTTCAGTTCGAAATTTTGCATTTTCTATATAGCGAGAAGAGCGTGACCCTGGGACAGATCGCTGCTTGCACGGGCATGTCCTTGCCGAATACAAGCCGCGAGGTCAGGAAGCTGGTGGAGAAATCTCTGGTGGCCAAACGAGCAGCCCTTGAGGATAAGAGAGTGTATTACGTGGAGTTGACCCCGGAGGGACAGGAGCTGATGATGCTGTCTGATTCAAGACTCGAGCAGGTGGTCGCAGACAAATACGCGAATTTAACACCGGATGAAGCCGGGCAGGTGACGGCAGCGCTGGAGCTGCTGTCAGACAAGCTATTGAAGATGAACGAAGGTCCCCCCGGCCAAGCCAGTCATAGTGGCAAAGAATAATGTTCTTACCCGGCCGCAGAGCCGGAGGAGATGAGGTCGAAGGAGATGAGGTCAGGTGAAATGCGGGCGGCGCTTCGCCAAATCATCCCGTTATTCCCGGGTATCCTTCCCTGACTCTCCGGATTCTCTTCTCTCCTGAAGGCTGCGAATTTGCCGCAGATGGTGCAGGATCTTCAGATATCCGTCCGCTTTTCTCTGAACGCTCAGCATCAGTGCCTCGAACTGGCCGTTGTCCTGCGCCGACTTCTCGGCCAGCTCCCGCATTTTGTCGTGGATGCCGGCAATCTCGCCAAGGTTGCGGTCCTGGGATTCCTTCACGCTGTCCAGCACCTGCTTCACTTCCTGCTGGGCAAAGGCGATTTCATCCATCCAGACGGCGGAGCTGCCGACCAGCACATTGGTCCCTTGCATCATCTCCATACCGTCCGTCGACTTCCGCTGGAGTCTCGATATCGCGTCCGTCATGGCCCCAAGCGAGCCGATAATGTCCTTCGCGTTCTGCTGGGTGCTGTCGGCCAGCTTCTTGATTTCATCGGCCACTACCGCAAAGCCTCTCCCTTGATCTCCGGCACGAGCCGCCTCGATTGAAGCGTTGAGGGACAGAAGATTGGTCTGGGAAGCGATCTCTGCAATAACCGAAGCGAAGCCTTCAATCTGCCGGTATTGGGCCGCCAGCCCATCGAACAATTCCATAAATTCGCTGAACATGCCGGATACGTGGCCGAACTGTTCCGCGATGACTCCGTTCTCTCGCTTCGCCTGATCCACCTTGCGAGTCGAGGCATCGAAGCTCTCGAACGCCTGGCCGATCCGTTCGGTCGTCTGTTCGCTGCTCCGGGACAGGCTCTCCAGATGGTGCCGGACCTCCCGAATCTGTTCGGAGGTATAGCCGGTGCCCTTCAGCAGCTCACCGAAGCGTCTCGTCATGACGCCTTCCTCATCCAGGAGGCCGTCGGTCTCCCGCTGCAGCTGCCCTGCAAGCACGAAGACGAACTTCATGGCGTCTGCCCTTTCCAAGGAAGATTGGACATCTCCCTCCCGGTCCTTGCCGGGGCGTTCTCCCGCCGGCGCTTGAGTAGCTTGAATGGCCGCCTCTTTCCGCTCATTTTCTCGCTCGTCCAAGGCCTCGGCCTTTGAAGCTTTGCGCCTCCCCGGCTTAAACAGTATGCTGAGCATGATCTTCATCCCCCTCTACCACAAGCATCACCATCGTCTGGTTGGAATGGTGACGGTAATACTGTTCTCCATAGCTTACAAAGCCCGCCATATTCCGGCAGTAGCCAACCATCTCCCGGTCATAGCCTTCCCACAGCTTCTCCTGCTTGAACTTCAGCGAACGCAGGATGCAGTGAACGGCGAAGACAAAGGAGGGACTGCGGGGCGCCCCCCGGAGCGTCCGCTGTACCACCTCCAGCGGGTCTTCCGGCTTCAGCAGATGTACGAACGTATTCGCCATCAGTTCGCAGTAAAAGGTGACGGACCGATCGCTATTGACCTTCATCGGCGAAGCGATAAAAATATCGCTTTCATATTCCTTGCCAAGCGGATGGTTGATAAAGTGCTCCGCAAGCTCTTCTTCCCGCACCCCGAGCAGCCTCGCATACTCTTCGCTGGCAGGACGGTCGTTGAATGTGTACACGGTCCGGTTCAGCACATCGGCTTTCGTCACCAGCATTGTGGTGCCGGTTCTTGAATAAATATTCTCTTTGACCAGCGAAGTTCGGCCCTTCGGGGAGAACAGCAGTGCGACATTCGACACCCGGCGTCCATCCGCGAAAATATACGTTTCCTTGAACTGAAGCCCATCGCCTGCACTGCCCCCGATAATCTTGAAATCCGGACGAAGCGAAAAGAAGGCGCTCAGCAAGACCTCTTCGCCTCCATTAAGGCCGTCGCATAACAGAAGCATGAAAGCCTCGGGATTATCCGCCACCCTTCCATACGCTTCCTCAAGCCTGTCCAGGCTCAGAATAGGCGGATCGCCGATTTCCACGATCTCCGCTTCCGCGGCCGCGCATTCAAAACCGGTGATGACGCCTTCTTCGAAGCCTTCGAAAGAATACTCGCCGGCGGTTGAACACAGGATGGTTCCTGGCGGCGCTACGGCGGATAATTCCAGAACATGGGGAACCGGCGCAAACAGAACGCAGATATTGCTCTTGTCCGCGTTACGGCTCAAATAGGTCTGCGCTTCAGCGCAGCCGGTAAAACGCACCGCTCTCATCCTCGAACCCCCTTTAACATTTTGCCAAGTTTAACATAGCCTTTCCCCGGTGTCTGCGGCATTTCTTACGGTAGACGGTTTGTCAGCCACCCCCTTTTTTGCTATCCTTAGAGGAAAATTCAGGATGGCCGGGTTGCCGCCGGCACCGCTGATGCCGCGGTATCCCGGCCAAGGAAAGGTCCATGATCATATGTCCAAACCCAGACTGAGCATTTATAACCGTTATGTCCCGTCCGTAGTGCAGGAGACCGGTCTCGAGGGTCCCGCCAACTGGTTCGTCTTCCGCGCAGGCCAACTGCTTGTCACCGAAGATGCCGGCGCGGCTGCTGTTCCCCTGGCTCACTCGCTGGAAGAGCTGACGATTGCCTCCATCCGCACTCTTTATCTTGGAACGTTCAGTGGCATTCCCTGCTTCGCCGCCGAAGCCGCCCCGAATGCATCCGAGCCGCAAGGACTTCTCTTCCGTCCCCTCCGCTCACTGTACGAAGCCATGGATGAGGACTTATTCCACCTGGCAGGCAAGGCCGTTCAGCTGCTCGCTTGGGATGAAACCCATCAGTTCTGCGGACGCTGCGGTACCCGGACAGTGCCATCGGAAACCGAATGGTCACGGAAGTGTCCGGAATGCGGGCTCGTCAGCTATCCTCGTATCGCACCGGCCGTCATAACGGCCGTTCTGAAGGGCGATGAGATTCTGCTCGCCCACGCCGGACACTTCCAGAATAATATGTACGGATTGATCGCCGGCTTCGTCGAGCCCGGCGAGACGCTGGAAGACTGTGTCCAGCGGGAGATCATGGAGGAGGTCGGACTGAAGGTTACGAATATCCGCTACTTCGGCAGCCAGCAATGGCCCTTCCCGCATTCCCTGATGGTCGGATTCCTGGCGGATTACGAGAGCGGCGAAATCGCGGTGGACGGCGATGAGATCGTCCATGCGGACTGGTTCCGGCCGGACAGCCTGCCGAATATTCCAGCCAAGGTCAGCATTGCCCGAAAAATCATCGACTGGTATATCGGTCAATATTCCCGGAGCTAAGAACTTATTCCCCAGTGGCATACGCGAAGCTGGAGGGTGGCGGAATAAAGGAAGCTTCCTCAGGCTCATCACAGAACGTCATGCATTTGCATGCCCGTCCATTTCCCTCATAATCCCCCAGGTGCGAAGAAGGGAAAGGCCCTGCACGGCAGGCTGCCTTTCCCTTCTATTTATTGATCGCCTTAAGAAGCGCTGCCCTTCCTTCAACCACTGACAACCGCTGACCAAACAGAAAAAGGCCTGCCCCCATAAGGCTCGGCCTTCTCTCACAGCTGATGCTTCAGTTCAATCAATAGTGTTCGTCAAAGAAAGGTTCTTAACGGTTTAACCTGCCACCGACTGAATAAAATCCGCCATTTCCTTGCTTGTGCGGTTTAACTGTTCGATCACGTCGCTGAACTGGGTAACCAGCTCGGCCTGCGCAGTAGAGGAAGCGGCGATCGATTCTATCTCCGTCTCCATCTGCTTGATGGAGCTCCGCACGCTGCCGAGCGCCTGCTCGATTTCCTTCGTCGCGTCCTTCGTATGCACGGACAGCTTGCGCACTTCCGATGCTACAACGCCGAAGCCAGCGCCGAGCTCACCGACACGCGCGGCCTCAATCGCCGCGTTCAAGCCGAGAAGATTGGTCTGCTCGGAAATTTCCCGGATCATGCCGGCAACCTTATTGACCTGCTGCGATTCCCCTACCGCTTGGCGGGAGTTGTCCAGAATCTGCGAGGTGGTGGCCGACAGTTCCTCCGCCTGCGCCGCTACGGTCTGGACCATGTCGACCAGTTGGCCGCTGATTCCGCTGATTTGGGAGGTAAGACTCTCTATCTTCTCTTCATTATCCAGCGTATAGGCAATCGCCAATGCACCGATAATGTCCTGATTCTCCCCGAAAATGGGCACTGCCGTCGAGATCACGGCATTTCCATAAAGCTCGGCGGGCAGACGATTGACTGTCACATGCCCCGCCAACGCATTCATCAGCGTCGGATCATCCTTCGGAACGGGGCTCCCCTTGACCAGCCCGAAATTCAGCTTCTCACTGGGGGCGTAGTAATGAAAGATTTCCTTGTCCGTAATCCCAACCATAATATCCTGCGCATGAATTTGCTTGAAGTAAGGTGCTGCCAGAACCAAAGCGGTGAGAGTATCCATATGCATCTCCTTAAAATGATTGTTTAATTGAAGTCATTATCGACATTTTAAAGAGATTCTTGAATAGAGGACATTCAGGAAAGTTCCGACAGCTCCTGAGCCGTACCCGCGATATGCCCGTAGGCCCGGCCAAGCTCTTCCATAGACTGCGCCTGATACCGCGCATACTCGCGAATCTCGTGAACGGAATCGTTCATCTGGACGATCGACTGCTTCATTCCTTCCAGCTGTTCCTGAATATGCTCGACCAGATCCACGCTGTTTGCTCCCAGCTTGCGGATCTCCTTCGCCACCACTTCGAATCCGCGGCCATGCTCTCCGGCTCTCGCCGATTCGATCGCGGCATTAAGGCCCAGCAAATGGGACTGGTCGGCAATCCGTTTGACCGAGGTCAGAATCTGAAAGCTGTTCTCGATCTGCTGCAGCATGGATTTCGACTGCTCGGCCAGTTCATCCAGTCTTGCTGCCGCTCCGTGCCCGGAACGGGTCACTTCTTCCGTGGTCGCGGTCATTTCCTGCACCAGCGAGGACAGCTCCTGCGCCCCCTCCTGAAGCCGGATGTTCCGCTGGCTGGAGACCATCGAGGCGATTACCCCGACGACACGGCCATCCTCCATAACAGGCACCGCCGAAGAAATATAAGGCACGCCGAAGGCTTCAGACCCGCGTTCTTCGCGCTGCACCTGCTCAGTCTCCAGCGCGGCGTAGGATACCGTTCCCTTGAAGTTCTCGATTCCCGCCCCGATCGGAACTTTCAGATCGATGGTTCTTCCCGGGAGATAGGCCACTACCTTCTCCGTGTCCGCCAGAACTACGGCCGCATCCTCGGCATGCGTGCTTTGAATAATACCAAGCAAACCCTTCAACTGTTCTATCTTGCTCATCTGAAATCAACCTGCCCTATCCATGGAATAATGATTCTCGCGATGACGCTTAAGGATCATTATAAATCCGACAGGACGAGCCGTATCCGGTTTATCGTAAATTTATGCGAAAATTCACAAAACAAGGCACTGCGCTACCGACGGCCGTAACGATTCTCATTATAGCGGGCGATCAGCCGCTGCACTTCCTCCGGCGAATAATCCGTATAACGGCTTCCCGCCTCCAGTTCGGCCCCATTCTCGGACGGTGTCCGGCTTGAACGGAAGAGAAATCCGCGCTTCACCGCCCGGGCGATCAGCTGCCGATAGGCTTGACGGGGATCGTCTCCCGCTTCCTGGCGTTCGGCATTAAGGCGTCGCCATCTCCGCCGTTTGGGCGGGACGACCTCGATTCGCTCGACTTCGTCCATATATTCGGCCTGCTCTCCCGGGGCACGCCGGATCAACCGGAGCCTGCGAAACCGCTGAAGCAGACCCCGGACCCACAGACGCAAGCGCTCCGGCAGCCATTTGGACAGAAGTTTGTAGAGCAGGACGGCTAATCCTGCAGCGATCGCTGCACTCAGCAGCCCCAGCAGCGTATAACCGAGGATGGTTAGCCACAGCGGAGTCCCTCCGATCTCCTCCTTGGCCATACGCCTGAGCTCGGCGGCGGCCAGAGACTCCTCCTGCTTCGGAGGCTCCGCCGGACTGCTGCTGGATTGCAGCAGCGAAATCAGCCAGCGGGCCAGCCGGAGGAGCAGCGGACCGAAGCCCTGCCAAGCGCCGATCAGGACGATCGGGATGAGCGCAAGCCAGGTCAGGCGGCGGTTGACGGCCGCAATGCGGGAAGCGGTCTGCCCGTCGACTTCGTACGACGGCGAAGCAGCCCTTACCTGGTCGGTATTCCAGCGCAGCAGCAGCACGAACAGGTTCGCCATGCACAGCACGTACAGCTCGGTACGGTGCGGAGATAGCGCAGGCGGGTTCGAGCCTGCGATATAGGCGTACAGGATCACGGAGACGGCGATGCCCCACAGCGGCAGCGGCAGCTGCACGCCTGTCCACAGCCGCTTGCGTCCCGTGATCAGCCCCCGCGCCGCGGCGGCCAGCAGCGCCGCGGCACCGGCCGCACCGGCCGGGCGCAGGCCGTAAGCCAGAATGCCGACGGCGATTGCGGCGGCCGTTAGTGCCGGCAGAAGCAGCCGGGAGCCGCCCGAGCGGGACTGCCGGTCTCCGGCAAGCGTGCCGGCATAATGGAAGCCGCCGGCAAGGACCAGCAGCCCAAGCGGCGATACGCCCAGCATATACACGGCCGCAAGCAGCGCGAACGGATAGAGCGCCGCCGTCTCCTGCAGGGATGCTCCGGCCATCCGTCCCAGCTCCGCTCTGCCGGGGCCAGAGTTTCCGGATAACCCCAGGGCTTGCATGAAGCGGTTCATGAACGTGAGCCCTCCTTCCATAAGACTTCCCGGACAACCGTTACGCGGTGGCCCTTCGCTTCCAGCCGGCCGATCGCTTCCGCGATCCGGTCCGAGACATGAGCCGTAACCAGCAGATAGTCCCAGGACTCATTCATCTCCCGGCCCGCTTCCAGCGCCAGGAACTCGTGAAACGGCATGCGGGCCTTCAGCTCGACAGCCGCCATGGCCTCGAGCAGAGCTGCCAAATGCTGCATGCCGTATCCGGGTTCAGCGCGGCTGCCCTCCTCGCCCGCAGCCACGCTGTAGGCATTATGGCCGAAGCCCGCAGCCATCCCCTGCCGGATGAGCAAGGCGGCAGCGGTCGCCGCGCAGGAGAGAGCCGCTTCGATCCGGTCCGGCTCTGTGACCACGCTCCACATCGACTCCGACTCCTCAATGTTGAGGCAGATCATCGCCCGCGGGTCGGCGGAGTATCCGGTACGGTGCACCTGGAGCTTCCCGGTGCGGGCGCTCGCCTTCCAGTGAATCCGGTTCATCGGATCGCCCGATGCATATTCCCGGACGCCGGTAAGGAGGAACGGGTCGTCCACGACCCATCTTTGGACCGCGAGTTCGCCCTGCCACGTTCTCCATGAGGCCGGAAGCTCGCTCTCTTCCAGCAGCTGCGGATAGACCACCAGACGTTCGCCGAGCGGAAGGGTCCGGCTGGGCATATAAATTCCGAACAGATCGCTGCCCGTCATCGTAACCGATTCCATGGAGAAGACACCCCGCCCGCTGCAGCCCACCTGGTAGGTGCGGGTGATGCGGGTTCTCGGCGGCAGCGTGAACAGGCTGGTATGATTTTGATAAATGCTCCCTCTGCTGATGGACGTTTCCTTGCTGCGGGTGAACATCAGAGAGGAAGGCAGCATGGCTTCGAGCCGAAGCCATGGAACGGGCAACCTTTTACGGTTGGCGATCGTCTCCACCATTTCAATGCGGTCGCCCGCATGGCAGGTCCCGGCGCTGAGCTGCCGGCTGTATGTAAGGTTGGCGAGCGCCCGTCTGCCCAGCAGCACGCCCTGAAGCCACGTGACGGCAGCGCAGGAGATCAGCAGCCAGATGAGTCCCACTCTCAGGTCACGCTCCTTCCATTCCCTCTTCGCTCGGAACGGGGATCTGCTCCAGCAGTTCCTGAAGAATCCGCCCTGCGGTATCTTCCGATCCGCTGTAACGCTTGCGGGTGACCAGCCTATGGGAGCAGACGGGAAGCAGCAGCGCCTTGATATCGTCAGGCAGCACATAGCTTCTGCCCTGCAGAGCCGCATAAGCCCGGCACGCGCGCAGCAGCACCTGCGTGCCGCGTGGACTGACGCCGAGCAGCACCTCGGGATGATTGCGGGTCGCCTCCGCCAGGGAGACGATATAGGCCAGCAGATCGTCCCGGACCGCGACCTCCTCACACTGCCGCTGCGCCGACAACACATTGTCCGCGCCCGCGATCCGGCCGATATCCGGCGCTCCGCCGGTTCCGCCGCCCGTACGCTTCAGAATTTCCACACCCTCCAGGCTGGAGGGGTATCCCAGCTTCATCCGGATCATGAACCGGTCCAGCTGCGCATCAGGGAGCGGGAAAGTGCCCTGATTATCGACCGGATTCTGGGTCGCCATCACCATAAAGGGCCGATCCAGCTTGAGGGTCTTTCCGTCCACGCTAATCTGGCGTTCCTCCATGCACTCCAGCAGGCTCGCCTGGGTGCGCGGCGTCGCCCGGTTGATCTCGTCCGCAAGAATAACCTGAGCAAACAGCGGCCCCGGCCGGAAATGAAACTCCCCGTCCTTCTGATTATAGAAATGAATGCCGGTCAAATCCGACGGCAGCAGATCCGGCGTGAACTGAATCCGCTGAAAGCTGAGTTCGAGAGAAGCAGCCAGACTCTTGGCCAGAAGCGTCTTTCCCGTTCCCGGCACGTCTTCCAGCAGCACATGCCCTCCGGCAAGCAGCGCCGTGAGCAGCAGATCCACCTCTTCACCTTTACCGACAATGACCCGGCCGATATTGTCCCTTAACGTCTGCGCCAGCGCGCGAACCTGTTCCACACTACATGCCTCCATCCCATAAGTCTTGCGTCCATTCGATACGCGGGCTTTAAAGCGCTGTCAATTCAGCGCTTATTCTGTATGTCATGGTGAGCCGCTGAGCGCAAGCAGTTCTATATTACTTCCCTCTCTCCAGCCCCATTTCCTTCCTGCGGCCGACCGATTGCAGCAGCCATTGTCAATTCCCGGTATCTGGCCGGGGCAACAACATCCAAACATCCACAGATCGGAAGCGGCGGACGGAACGCGGGCATTGGAATGCTCTAATACCGCATGCATGAACGCAAGGAAGGCGGGCACCTTTGAAGCGCCCGCCTTGAACCCGCCTTCCTGTTATCCGCCGAGCCTGGCTGCATGCGGTCCGGCTGCAAGCCCTGCGAACTTTATTGAACAGCCGTCAGATGCTCCGCAAGCCGGTCCCAGGTCTCCCGGATGCCCTGCTCCATCCCCATGTCCATGACAGTCCGAAGCTCCTCTTCCGAGCCGAACCGCGACCGGCTGATCACTTTGGTCCGGCCGTCCTGCTCCTCAAAGAGGATTTCAATCTCCGAAGGAGGCAGTCCTTCCGGCACGTCCCCCTCGGCATCGGAGAAATAATCCGTATAGGTGAAACGCTCGGGCTCCTGAATTTCGCGGTAGACTGCCTTGCCCCAGGATTCCATGCCGAAGAACTCACCCTGGTTCTCGTCGACGCACTTCATGCAGTAATGCCAGACACCGCCCGGACGGAAGTCCACCTTGCAGACCGGCAGCTCCCAGCCTCTCGGTCCCCACCAGCGCTTCAAATGCTCCGCTTCCGTGAACGCTTTGAACACCAGCTCCCTCTTGGCCTCGAAGACACGCTCCAGTATCAGCTCCGTACCGTTCACTCTAACCGTCATCTCGTTCATTGTTATTCCTCCCCGGAATCTATTCTTCCTTAAGCGCGGCTGCCCAGCGCGATCAGCCAGCGCCGAGCAATCGCCGGGCTGATCGTTCTTATCCTTCTCCACTTAAGGCAGTGCGATCCGCTCGTAATGTTTGTACAAGGAGTGGAAGGGGCCGGAATAGCTCGCTTTCCACGGCTTCCTTTTGCCGCAAAAATGAATGATCGACGTATGGCGGATGACAAAATCCATGTCCACTGCTCCATTGCTGACCAGCCTATAATACAAATAATATCTGGCATCGTAGTTGTACCGAATTTCGTCCAGCGTCCGGATTGACCTGGAGTACAGCGCGTTCAGAATATCCTGGTCAGGCAAAATGAGACGCTTCCGGTTCTCCTCTACGAACGAGAAGATCTCCTGCTCCCTGATCTTCCTGCGCTGGAGGTCAAGGTTCATCAGCAGAACCCCGGAGTTGTAATACGCCTCCAGATCATAGGCTTTCAGGCGCAGCTTGTTGATTTCCTTGACCGAGAGCCGGTCGTGATAAGCCGCGGCGTACAGCCGGTCCGAAATGTCCAGATCATACATCTCCCGCAGATCATTAATCACAATCAAATCGGGATCAAGATACAGAATCCGGTCCATGTCAGCCGGCAGGAATTGATAAGCGAGAATGCGGTAATACATTTCCTTCGAGTAATGCTTCACAACAGGCGCGTCGCCGAACATATCCTCCCGCACCGTAATTACGGCAAGATCCTGTCCGTCCAGCCCTACGTACCTTTTCAAGTCGTCCAGCTCCGCCGCCGTCAAGCCGGAATGCATAACATACACGGTAAAATGCTCCCCCGGATGGGTAAGAAACAGCGATTTCAGCATAACCTTCAGCGGCTTGATGTAGTTCGAGTTCAAGGTGACCAGAACATTCATAGCGCTCCCCGATTCTGTAAGCGTCTTCTTACTACTTCCTATAATAGTGAGAAGCCTGCGGCAAGGCAAGGGCCGGGCCGCAGAGGAATCGCCTCGTCCGGGGAACCGCCACCGCCGGACAGGACATCAGGCTCCCGGCGATCCCGAGTCCTCCCAGCGGGCGACCTCTTCCCGCACGCGGGGCGCGACCTCCCGCCCCAGCAGCTCGATGGCGCCCATCACCTCGTCATGCGGCATCGAGCCGACCGGCACATGCAGCATGAAGCGCGTGACGCCGACCTTCTTGCGCAGATGGACGATCTTCTTCGCGACCGTCTCCGGGTCGCCCACATACAGCGCGCCCTCGAAGCTGCGGGCGGCGTCGAAGCTGGAGCGGTCGTAATGGCTCCAGCCGCGTTCCCTTCCCAGGACGTTCATCGCCGCCTGGGTGGACGGGAAGAACTTCTCCGCCGCCGCCTCGGCGGTGCGGGCGATGAAGCCGTGCGAGTGTGAGCCGATGGGCAGCTTGGACACATCATGGCCGGCCTGCGCCGCCGCTCTCCGGTAGAGCTGCACAATCGGCGCGAATTGCTCGGGACGGCCGCCGATGATCGCCAGCACGAGCGGCAGGCCCAGCAGCCCGGCGCGGACCGCCGACTCGGCATTGCCCCCGCTGCCGATCCACACCGGCAGCGGATTCTGCACCGGGCGCGGATAGACGCCGAGATTCTGAATCGCCGGCCGGTGTCCGCCCTTCCAGGTCACCTTCTCCGACTCCCGGATTTTGAGCAGAAGCTCCAGCTTCTCGTCGAACAGCTCGTCATAATCCTCCAGATCGTAACCGAACAGCGGGAACGATTCGATGAAGGAGCCCCGGCCCGCCATAATCTCCGCCCGGCCCGCCGAAATGGCGTCCAGCGTGGCGAAATCCTGGAAGACGCGTACCGGATCGGCCGACGACAGAACCGTTACGGCGCTCGTCAGCCAGATGCGCTGCGTCCTGGAGGCTGCCGCGGCCAGCACCACCGCGGGAGAAGAGGCCGCATAATCCCGGCGGTGATGCTCGCCGACCCCGAATACGTCCAGGCCCACTTGATCGGCCAGTATAATCTCCTCCACCACTTCCCTGATCCGCTGTGCATGGCTGACCGTCTCGCCGGTCACCACATCAGGCGTAGTCTCAACAAACGTGCTCAGGCCAATCTCCACCTGCTCGTCCCCCTTGCCGCCATTCATGAGCTGCGTGTGTCGCGGCGGATGAATGCGTAAAATTGTAATATCCTTATTTTGTGCTTTCACGAGACATTTATCAAGGAAGCCCTCGTAGAATTGATCCGCCTTTTTACCGAAGTCTGGAACTCTTTCCTTCTCTGTCCTGATAAAGCGGTGTATGATATAATTCACAGGATGATTCACAGAATGATAGGGCGCTTTTCCCGGCATTTTGCATCATTCGAATCTTAACGTTTGAAGGCCCCCCTTTGAAAGGAATAACGAACGTGAAGCTGAAAGCAAGGGTTTTTGACTTTTTTCTGTTTTTCACCAGTCTGTTCATCGCTATCTATTCCGCCCCCCTGACTGTCCCGGTCCCCGACTTTCTCATCGCCCTGCTGATGTTCTGGCTGTTCTCGACCGTCTATTACCGGTTCAAGATCATTACCCGCGGCGGAACGACAGCCATCGAATACGGGATTAGCTACACATGGTCCTTCGGAGTGTTTACCGGCCCGCTGGGCGTGTTTATTTTCGAATTCCTGTACGCTTTTACCATATATCTGTATAAAAAAAGAACCAAAAAGGCCGATCCCCATGAAGGGATCGACATGTTCTACAATATCGGCTCCTACTCCCTGAACGGCTCCATCTGCTATTTTCTGTTTCATTGGCTGTACCCGCTCGTCGAGCCCTATGCCTTCGCTTACTGGCTGCTTATGCCGTTGCTAACCGCACTGGCGACCCTGTTGGCCAATATCAATCTCATCATCACCTTTTCGCTTTCGGGCGAAGAGGATATGATCCGCAATGCCAAGAACATGCTGAAATACGGCAACCTGCTCGATATCGGAAAGGTCGCAATCACCAATACGATGCTGCTGGTCTGCCTGATGGAGAGAGAGTGGGGCATGCTGCTCTTCCTGTTCCTGCTCAATTATGTCGTCAGCCTGTCTTTTTACTCCAAAGCGCAGAGCATTCAGGACAAGCATGAGCGGGATAAGTTCGAGCAGATGGCCTACCGCGACTTCCTCACCGGCGCGTATAACCGGGCCTTCATGGACCAGAAGATGGATGAGCTGAACCGGTCGGACGAAATTATCGGGCTTATAGTGATGGACATCGACAATTTCAAAAAAATCAACGACAGCTACAACCATACAGTCGGCGACCGGATCATCCGGCATTTCGCAACTACACTTTTCTCCCGCCTCGGTTCCCAGGATTTCCTCTTCCGCAGCGGCGGCGAGGAGTTCACCGTCATCCTGCGGAACCGGACCTACGGTCAGTGCATGGATTGGGCCGAAGTCACACTGGGCAGCCTGGAGAATACGCTGGTCGATGTGGAATACAGAGAACGGAGCACCCGTGTCGGATACACGGCATCGGCGGGGCTGTATTACTTCCCTGTCGGCAAGCCAGATTATATGGAAAAAGGGTATGTTCAGGCCGACCATCTTCTGCTGAAATCCAAACGGCTCGGCCGCAACCGGGTATCCTCGCAGAATGCGTTCACGATCATCGACGAGCCCTCCTGACCAGCCGCATAGATAGGCCCCGGCCCCAGCTCTCTTAATGGAGCTGGCGGGCCGGGGCCTTTTTCTCATAACCTGACCCCTTCTTTCTCTCTTCCTTCTGACCTATGTAAACATTCCAGTTTAATTAAAACTTAAACAATCCATGATAAGCTATGAAAAAATTCTGCGAAAGGGGAATGATCAACCATGCCCAGGAACAAACCCGCCAGCAAAGCCGTCTGGATACCCGCAGCCCTCATCGCTGTCGTCTGTCTTCTGCTAATCGCCTATTCCTTCTATATTGGAGGCGGCGGAGACCACCCCCGCCCTTCCGCCGGAGCAGCGGGCCTGCCGCCCCGTGGAGAACGCGAGGAAGAGTGGGAGCCCTTTAAGCTGCTTGGAACGCTGGCGGTGATCTGCGGAGCGGTCAGCTTCACCTGGCTCCGGTTCAAGAAGAAGCTGAAATCGCCTTCCATGCCAGTCAAACAGCTGGGCAAGCTGCTCTACAAGCTGCATAAGTTCACCGGCTGGACCGCTCTGGCGCTGATCGCCATTCACGGCGCCTATTATCTCATCACCAAATTCGGCGACCGTAACGTCTATACCGGACTTGCGGCATTCCTTGTCCTGCTGGCTATCGCCTGCTACGGCTTCCTGATCCGGCGCGTGCGAAGCCCCTGGATGCGCAAGACGCATTTCTTCCTGAGCCTGCTCTGGGTCCCGCTTCTGCTTCTGCATGCAGGCGGTTCCGCCATCGCAGCCGTCATCGCTAGCGTCGCCATCTGGGTGCTGGTGCCCTTCGTGGAGAAGTGGACGCAGCCCAAGACCGCTTAAGCTTGCCTTTGTCAATCGGCCATCTCATTCTCATCCTGCCTTAGAGTCTGATGCCCTCAGCGGCAGCGACGGTTCTGACATAGGCAGCCGCCCGGCGATATTCCTCTTCGCTAGGCAAATGCTCCAGAATAACCGGGATGTCCCGGTTCAGCTTATGCAGCTCCCGCAGCAGCACAGCGTAATCAAGCGCACCCTGTCCCGGCGTCGTCTCGCTTAAGTGAACAGTCAACTGGCTGTCGAGCACAATATCCTTAGCGTGGCAGCCGACAATCCAGGGTCCTAGCTTGGCGGTAAATTCGCGGATCATATCGCCATTCCGGTAGTAGGTGCGGGGACTTGCGATCAGGTTAACGGGATCAAAATGAACCGCGAACGCCTTCCGATCAATTGCCTTCAGCAGTTCCAGGTAGGCGTCAGCCGAATCCGGAAGCGCCCAGGGCATCGTCTCCAGCGCGAAGCAAGCCGCCGCAGGCTCCACTTCGTCGATGATCTCGCGGACCGTATCCACGATCAGCGCAAAGGTGTCATCTCCGAAATTATCCGGATGCGGTCCGTCCCACTGCATGCTCCGCGAGCCGGAGATGTTCACGCAGCAGCGGGCGCCGATCAAGTCCGCCAGATGCAGCCGGCGCTTGCAGTAAGCCACGGCCTGACGGCGGATTCCGTCATCCGGACTGATCGGATTGCTCCAGGCGCCGACCTCGGCGATCTGGATATCATGCCGCTCAGCGGCGAGCCGGTACTCCCGGATCGCCGCTTCTTCCGCATTCTCCTCCAGCGGACATACCGCCGCTCTGTAGCCTTCCTTTTTCAACGCCTCAATCCACTCTTCCGGATCATTGTTCCCGCTGCTTACAGGACCTCCCAGCCGCATGATTCCAACTCCTCCTTCTGTTCGCTTCAGGGTATTCCGCTCCCTAGATCTACAAATCCCCGGCAATCACTCGCAATTCGCTAATGAAATGACCCTCAGATGGGGACGATTTGAATGATACCTCCAAAAAAGCAGCCTTTGGCTGTCATCAAGGCAGGATAAAATCAGAAAGTGACTATATACGAAATTGATAATTGTTATTATAATATTGTTATAATATAATAACGTTATCCTAACTTATTTTGAATGGAAGTGACCCCTAATGACAACATACAATCAAACGATAGAGCCTTGCAACCCGGAGGCTTCCACTGAAGTAAGAGCCGTGCTGAACTATCTGGCCGATCTGGAGGGAAAAGGAATTCTCACCGGCCAGCATACGCAGACGACGGTTCAGAAGGAGCTTCGCTATATTGAGGAGGTAACCGGCCGGCTTCCGGCTCTATGCGGCTTCGAGCTGCTTGCCTATTCGCCGGGGATCAATTACGAAGATGCCGACGAGGAATGCCTTACGGAAATTGAAGAGAACAAGAATACGCTGGAGCAGGCGTGGGACTGGGCGCTGAACCGAAAGGGGCTGCTTACCTTCACCTGGCACTGGTTCTCGCCGTTTGGAGGCCGGGACAAAAGCTTCTATTCCGAGAACACGACCTTTGACGCCAGACAGGCCGTTATTCCCGGAACGCCGGAGCACGCAGCTCTTCTGTCCGATATGGACCATATGGCGGAGCTGCTCCGAACTTTTGCGGATCGGAATATTCCGATCATCTGGCGGCCGTTCCACGAAGCCGAAGGAACCTGGTTCTGGTGGGGCCAGCACGGGCCGGAGACGGCAAGACAGCTGTACCGGCTGATGTATGACCGCTACACCAACCATCATAAGCTGAACAATCTGATCTGGGTCTGGAATTCTCCGCTGGCCGAGGGCTATGTCGGGGATGATGTTGTCGATCTGATCTCCAGGGACTTGTATCCTCCGAAGCATGAGCATACCGACCGAAGAGCGGAATACGACGAGCTGATCCGGATAACACCATCCCGCAAGCCGGCCGCGTTGGCGGAAATCGGATCGATCCCGTCAATCGAACAGCTGGCGGAGACCCGCGTGCCCTGGCTGTGGTATATGACCTGGTCCAACACTTACGGCTCCTCGGAGGAATGGACGACGAACGAAGTGCTGTATCGTACCTATCATCACGAATATGCCGTTACGCTCGACAAGCTTCCCAGCCTGTATTAATCCGCAGCAAAAGCGGGAAATGCCGATTATCCGGCATTTCCCGCTTTTTTAGTCTTGATCCGATATAGCAGACCCGTTCGTGCTCCTACTCTACCTCATTCAGAAGACGGTAGGCCTCTTCCTTCGTACCGACAGCCAGGAGAGATTCCCGGAAGGAATCGTCCATCAGCTTGCGCGACAGCATCTGCAGCACTTTGAGATGCGCATTTTCCTTGCTGCTGCGGGGTACGGCGATCATGAAGATCAGCCGCGCTTCGCTTCCGTCCTGGCTCTGCCAGTCCACCCCGTCCCGCTTGATGCCGAATACAACGCTCGGCTTCCGGACGGCGTCCGATTTGCCGTGAGGAATGGCAATATTCATGCCGATGCCCGTCGAGCTCTCTTCTTCCCGGGCCAGAATCGCCTGCTTGAAATCCCCGCCTGAGGTGACGGCGCCGTTACGTTCCAGCGTTCCGATCATTTCATCGATAATTTCATCCCGGCTGTTTCCCTTCAGATCCAGGTGAATGAGGCTTGGCGTCATCAGATCGGTCAGCCGCTGAATCTGAACGGCGGGCGCTTGTTCGCTTGCCGCTGCCGTCTCGTTCTTGGGCGGTGCAACCTGCTCTTCGCGGGAGGGTACTGCCGGAACCGCATCAAGCTGGACGGCTGCCCCGGCCAGAGCGACTGGAATCTCGGACGGGATATTCTTTTTCAAAAGGCTGATCAGCAGAACGGTAACCGCTACGCCCACGATGACGGCCACGAAGAACATCAGCACATTGTCAACGGCGCCAAGCACCGCTACGATAGGGCCGCCATGCGCGACACGATCGCCTACATGACCAAGCATTGCAATGACCGAGCCTGTCATCGAACCAACCATAACACTCGGGATGACCCGCAGCGGGTCCTGCGCGGCGAATGGAATGGCGCCTTCGGTAATGCCGAACAATCCCATGGCGAACGACGCTTTGCCCGCTTCGCGCTCGGTCGGTTCGAATTTGCGCTTGTTCAGCATAGCCGCAAGGCCCATGCCGATTGGCGGAATACAGATGGCGGCCGCGATCGGCCCCATAATTTCATAGTTGCCTTCTCCGATCATGGCGGAACCGAACAGGAACGCCACCTTGTTCACCGGTCCCCCCATATCGAAGGATATCATTGCGCCGAGAATGAGCGCCAGCAGCACCGAGCTTGTGCCCTGCATGCCCGCAAGCCAATTCGTCAGCGCTTCGAACAGGTCAGCGATCGGTGAACCGATGAGATAGACGAAGATCAAGCCGACGATGACGGATGCCAGAACCGGAATAATGATGATCGGCATAATCGGCTGAATGACCTTCGGGACCTTGATCTTCTTGATGCCAAGAGCAACATAGCCCGCCAGGAAGCCGGCGATGATGCCTCCGATAAATCCGGCGCCCGCTTCACTGCCGTAGAAGCTGCCGTTGGCGGCGATGAAGCCGCCGACCATGCCGGGAGCAAGACCCGGACGGTCCGCAATGCTCATCGCGATAAACCCGGCCAGAATCGGAACCATAAAGGTAAAGGCAGCCGAACCGATAGACTGGACCGTAGCCCAAATGGACCCTTCCGGAATGACGAGCCCGCCCGGCGTCTTCTCGCCGCCTATCGTCAGCGCAATAGCGATCAGCAGACCGCCGATGACGATGAACGGAACCATATAGGATACCCCGTTCATCAAGTGGCGGTATACCGGATTTTGCCGGGACTGCTTCTCCTTCTTGATATCTTCGGCCGAGCGCAGCTCGGCCCGGTACTCCGGAACGTCTCCGGCGACAAATCGCTTGATCAGCTCTTCCGGATGGCGGATGCCCTCCTGTACGCCGACCTCAAGCAGCTTCTTGCCTGCGAACCGGTCCTTAAGCACAGTCTTGTCTGCGGCGATGATAATACCATCCGCTTCACGAATCTCCTGCTCCGTCAACTGGTTCTCGACACCGATGGAGCCTTGAGTCTCCACCTTCATCTCGACTCCCATTCTCGCAGCCGCTTTCTGCAAATTCTCGGCTGCCATATACGTATGTGCAATTCCGTTAGGACATGAAGTAATAGCCAACAGCTTCATGGTCATTCTCCCTTTCGCTTTTTGTTTCCGTTTACATTTCTAGTATACCGGCCCATCTAAGCTTAATTTGCTCGTTTTTTTACCGGAACTTCCGGAAAAACGGATTATTTGGGCTGCCGGGAAACCGGGCCATTGAAGCTAATGCTGGATTACAAGGATAAACAACTTACGACGTCCTTAGACGCCATGCGTTTACCGAGAAATAGAAGGCTGCGATAAGCGCGCAGCTTATTCACTCTTATATTATAAAAAACGGAGGCCCACATGGCCCCCGCATCTTGCGCTATTTCGTTTCACTTTTGAGCCTGCTCAGGAATTTCATGACATCGGTCTCCTGCGCCAGGGAACGCACCAGAGAGGGTCGTTCGCTGATGATCGATAATTCCTTGAACAATCGCCGCATTTGCTCTCTTTCCTCATGCCTAACCGCCAGCATAAATACAAGCTGCACCTTCTCCTTGCCCCAAGTCACCGGAGTGTGCAGGGCTGCGATCGCCACGGCCGATTGGGTAATCAGCTCGGGACTTCCATGCGGAATCGCAATCCCTCCCCCAATGGTTGTTGAGGACAGCACCTCCCGCGATAGAGCGCTTTCCAGATATCCCTGCCGGGCGTATCCCTTGTCCATTAGCCGCTCCGCAAGCTTGCGGATCACAACCTCGGGCGATGACGCTTCCTGGCGTAAAAAGATGAGAAACGGAGACGTGTAGCTCAAGAACGCCGAGTCTTCCCGGTCCGCCGCCCCCGGCTCCGCCCAGTTCTTCAGCTTCTCCTCCAGCTTCTGTTCATCCCGGGTCTCCAGCAGCGGAGAGACCAGAATATGCGGGATGGCCAGATCGGGAAGCGGGATGGTGGAGATAGCCAGATCGACCTCGTGACGGGACACATAATCCTGAACCTCGGCCTTGGCCATCGCCGCTTCCACCTGCAGGGCCGGAAATTTCCGTTCGATCTTGGTGCGCAGCAGCTGTGAGATGCCGATTCCCATATGGCAGACAATAATAGCCTTCTTGGGGCTGTTGTGGTTCTCGTGAAGCCGTTCCACGGAAGCCTGAAAATGAAGCGTTAAATAAGCGGCTTCTTCCTCGGGAATCGATAAACCAAGCTCGTCCCTTATTTCATCAAGTGCGGAAATGACCCTGTCGAACATATAAGGGTACATATTTTTGATCTCCGCCAGCATGGGGTTGGACACCGGAAGACCGTACTGAAGGCGGTTCAGCGTGGTGTAAAGGTGAACCTTAAGCCCCTTCTCCAATACTTTGTCCTTGGAAAACGGCACCATACTGATCTCGGACATCTTCAAGGTCAACCGGTCGAGCAGGCGCAGCAGCAGCGGATTGCCGTCTGCCACATCCACTCTTCTCCAGGCTCCGCTCTCCTGCCTGAACCGGAACTTCCCGCCAAGCAAATGAAGCGTAAGATAAGCCGCCTCCTCCGGGGGAAACGACACCGCGAATACCGGCCGCAGCCGGATCAGATAGTCCGTCGCCCAGGCGAACTCCTCCTTCTCCTGCAAGAAGGCGATCTCCTTGTCGGAAAGCGCAATCGGCTGGTGCAGCTTGGTCCGTTTGATCATGAGCAGAATGTGGAGCAGCAAGCTGTCAAACGCCTCGTCCGTAAAATAGAGCGAATGCCGTTTCTGAAATTCCTTCAGCTCTCCGCTGACAGCAGCCACCTCATGCGGCTGGAACTGCTTCTGTATCAGCTGTCCGGTCAGCTCCGGCCGGTCGATCAGCTGATCGAGCCGGGCCAGGGCGAGCCTCTTGGCTTTCTCCGGGCCATCAACCGAGATGCCAACCCTTTGTCTCGAGATCAGATTCAGGTTAAAGGTCTGGAGCCAGCCTTCAATCCTCTCCAGATCTTTTCGTATAACGGCCTTGTTCACATAATAAAGCTCAGCCAATTCCTGAACGGCTACCGGCTTGGGATTCATTAATAGCCGGAAGGCGATTTGCAGCATTCTCTGCTCATCGGACTCGCGGCCGCCTCCCGCTTCCAGGCTATGAAGCTCACGGGATAACTCCGACCGGTCCGCCTCGCCCATTTCGAGGTAAATTCCCCTGCCCGGCTTTCTTACAATGGCGGCATTGGGGTACTTGCTAATATATTCGTCTATTGCAGTCAGATCGCTGCGGATCGTCTTCTCCGAGCAGCCCGCCTGATCGGCGAGATCCTGGATCAGCAGCAGCCGGTCCGGATCGGACTCCGACAGCAATATCCGGCATATTTCATTTTGCCTGTTATTCATTCGCTTCTCCTGCCTTGCCCGAATTGGCGGTTGCCAACGCTAGCATACTATTTCCCGGTAAATCGCACAATTACCTCCAAGGGAAATATGCACATTATTCTTCGCCTAAATACCGAATATGCAAAGACAGAGCCATGTGAAATTATGCATAAAAGCTCACCTTCCCGCAAAACATACAGATTAGCGCCCATGCGCACTTCATCTGACAGGAGGGATACCCATGGCTAAACCGGATAACCGGTCCGACAATGTAGAGCATCTGCAGCAGAGCATACAGAACACGCAGGAGAATCTCCATGAAGCCGAGGATTATTTGAACGAGTTCGGCTCTGAAATCAGCAGCGAAGAGCAGGAGCAGATTCAGGAGAAGAACGAGCGTCGCAAAGATAGCATTCAAGGCTTCCGCGAGGAAGTCAAGGACGAAGCGAAGCACTCCGGCAAGTAAGGATAGACGCCTGTCGGCGCCCTTTAGGCGCCGAGCGTTTACCGAGAAATAGACAAAGAAGCGGTACGGTCCCATGCAAGCATAGGACTGTACCGCTTCTGTCGTCTGAGGTTATTGAGATGAAGTCTGCCCGCCGCCTGCACCGTCTGCGTCTGTACCGGCATCCTGGGGACCTCTTCCCTGAGGCATGCCGCCGCCCCCGCCGGGGCCTCCCTTGCCGCCTCCACCCATTCCGCCGCCGCCCATTCCGCTCGGGGCCGTAGTGACACCCGATTCATTCACCCAGGTGGTGATGCTCTCCAGGCTGAACGCGACTACCTTGCTGCCGCCGCTATAAGTTCCGTTCGTATACACGCCATCCTTTTCGGTGCCGGTCGATGTTCCGCCGCTGTACAAGGTATAAGAGCCGTCCTTCTTCAGATCAGGGGAGCTGATAACCACCGTCCGGTAATCCTTCGCTGGGGCAAGGGTCAGGATCTCATTGCCCTCGCCGTCTTCCAGATGTACCAGAGTTCCGGCCTTCTGCGTCTCGGTGAAGGTCATGGCGATGGAATACTGGGAAGATGCATCGGATGGAGCCTGCGCCATGCCCGCACTGCCCGCGGCGACGAGGGTGCCGCCGGTGAGCGTGAATGTGCCGTCAAAATCCAGCGCGCCGTTGCCGTCATTCGTCGGACCGTAGACGATGACAGTTCCACCGGACATTTCAATCGAGCCGTTCGCATCCAGTCCGTCGCCGCTCGCGTTGACCTCTACATACCCGCCAGTGATGGAGAGCAGGTTACTTCCGGCGCTGCCGGAGCCCGGCTGCCCGCCGCCGCCCGTCTCGGAATCGCTGCTGCCGCTCGCAGCGTTCACACCGTCATCCGAAGCTGTCACATGAATATCGCCGCCGGAGAGTGTAATATTCGCAGATTCGATGCCCTCATAGCTCTTGGTGATGTCCACGGTCCCGCCGGCAATCGTCAGCGAGGTATCGGCATGGATGCCGTCATCCCCGGTTGCGATGCTGAACGTACCGCCGGCAATGTATATGCTGCTGTTGCTGTGAACGGAATCGTCAGCCGAATCGACGGTAAAGGACCCGCCTTTGATGACCATATCCCCTGCCGACTTGATCCCTTTCATGCTTGTCGATTCGGTTTCCGACGATGCGGACGTGTCCGACGATGAAGTGCTTGTGGTCTGCGCCGCCGTTGTAGCCGCCGTAGCCGACGCGGCGCCCTGTCCGCCGCCATTCATGCCACCCATCATTCCGCCCGGGCCGTTCTCCTCCGTCTTCACCTCGCCGTTCACATTGCCGCCTCCGTCCACCAGGTTGAAGGTTCCGTCTTCAATCACAAGGGACGTTTCGGCCTGGATGCCGTCGCTGCCGGACGTAATGTTGAACGTGCCGTTTGCAATCGCGACAAAGCCCTTCTCGGCATCCTCATCATTGGTCGACTTGATGCCGTCTCCGCCTGCATTAACCGTAATGTTAGCGTCGTTAACCGCAACCATGTCGCGTCCTACGATGCCGTCATCCACTGCCTTGATGTTAAGCGTGCCCGATACAATCTTCAGGTCGTCCTTGCTCTTGATGCCCTTGTCATAATTACCGGTAACGTTCAGCGTTCCGGTTCCGTTGATGATCAGATCGGCCTTGCTGAAGATAGCCGCATCAGGCTCGTCGCTTGACGCATCCTCAAGAACGTAGGTCTTGCCGTCGGAAACAGAGTTCTCCGTTCCCTCCTGCAGGGTGAGCTTCACGTTGCCGGCATCCTTGACGTAGATAGCGGCGTTGTCGCTGCTGCTGATATCCGCGCCGTTCAGAACGAGATGAACATCTCCGTCATCCGGCACATTGACGACAATCTGCCCGTCAGTAAGCTTGCCGCTCAGGACATAGGTTCCGGCTGCTGTAATCGTCACCGATCCGTCCGCAGCTTCGGTGCCCGAACCTTCAATTGTGGCCCCGCTGCCGGTCAGACTGATCGTGACCGGATTCTCCGTACTCCAGTCGGCCGACTGGTCGTCCTCGTCGAATGTAACAAGATCCGATACGCTGACGTTCGCCAGCTGCGAATTGGAAGCCGACGCGCTTCCCGCAGCCGCGTCAGTCGCAGACGCCGAGGCGACAGTAGCGTTCGAGGAGGATACAGTATTGGTCTCTGTAGCCGAGTTGGAGCTGCAGGCCGCCATGAATGCGGCGCACAGGAAGACGATTGCCAGCTTCTTGCTCGTTGTTAGAAGATTTTTCATAAGAATCATTCCTTTCTTTATCCGTTAGCTTACTATCAGTTGTCCGCAGCCGGGGGATTCATCGTCAGCGAGAGATCCAGATTGCCGTTTCGGCAGCGGATATCATCCAGAAATTCCTTTTGATTCGTGTTCTCATTCATCGATACCATATAGACCAGTTCATACAGGCTTCCCAGCTCGGTCGTTCTCATCTTTTTCAGCTCATAGCTAACGCCGTGCTTCTTGAAGACTTCCTCAAAAGCGTCCTCGTAGGCCAGATTTTCCGGGATCGTCACCTTCAGCATCTTGTCCACTCCTTTTCTAGCACCGAAGTTGATGCGGTTCAGCACAAACATCAGTCCGCACAGAATCAGGGTGAACAGTACAGCATAACCGTAAGCGCCCACACCGCAGGCCAGGCCCGCCGCCATCGTGAACAGCACATAAGAGATGTCTTTAGGATCACCGGGTGCGCTTCGGAACCGGATGATGGAGAAGGCGCCCGCCAGGCTGAAGGCTCTGGCGACGTTGCTGCCGATCAGCAGAATGATGATCGCCACAATGGAAGGAAGCAGCACCATTGTCAGCGTGAAATTTTGCGAGAATCCCGCCGCATTGGTCTTCATATACGTCAGGCTGATCAGGGCGCCGAGCACGATGGCCAGCAGAATGGTCACAATCGCATCGGTAAACGATAAATCGGTAGTCGTCAGCGCCGTTGAGAAAATTGAATCAAGCATACAAGACACTCTCCCTTTCAATCTTGCCGTTCTTCAGCATTTTCTTGTATTCATTGCCGTACTTGGAGAAGCTGGTACGGTACATCTGGTGCTCGGAGAGCATTTTGGCCAGCCATACGGGAATCGTCTTCTCCGCCTTCACTTCCATGAGCCATCTTCCGTCCTCCACCAGCGGCTCCCCGTGGTCCCCGCTCTCCAGCTTCAGATCATAGCGTCTGCTCCGGATATTGGTGTCGAACGTAATCCGCAGATCGCGGTTGTTCTTGCAGAACATCGCCTTGCGCTCATAAGCGAGATAGACCTTCGGCTGCAGGCTGTACCGTTCCAGGAAGTAGGTGATTTCATTGACCACCTGATGGTTCATGTAATCCTTGATCTCCGGCAGCCCGCCGGTGCGGACAAAATCATAGGCTTCGTCCAGGCAGAGCGCCGTTCTTCTTTTGTTAACGAGACCGAATACCTTCTTCTTCAGCTCCAGGTACACCCGGGCATTCTGCTCCGGCACCCCGTACGCTCTCAGGCGAAGCTTCTCCTTATACTTGGGCTTGGCGAGGCTCGTTCGGATCAGCGAGTCATGCGCCGTATCGAAATACAGGTTGCTGATGGAATAGAACTCATGTCGCTTGTTGTATTCGTCAGGCTCCATATAGTGGAGCAGATCCTCGTAAAGGCGGCGGTAAGCCGCATCGTCCAGCAGGTATTTGTTCTCATACCGGTTAAACACCTCGATCGCCATGTCGGTTCAAATCCTTTCTATTTGGGGAGTCTTGGAATGATGATGGATGCTGCATTCATGTTTCGCATCGGCTGTTGTGAACAGCTTAAGCGTCGAACCTTTAATGAATCTTAAATGGTTTTACATGGCGTTTATCTTCTTTTACATTCTCTTAACAAAAGATTAGGGGGCAGAGGCTCTCCTTCCTTAAGGTTAAGGTTCATTCAAGGTATTCCTGATATAATGGCCTCATCTTAATTGACGACTACATTAGGCGAGGATGAACAACCTATGAGAATATTAATTGTTGAGGACGAGGTGCATCTGGCGGAAGCTCTCTCCCAAATTTTAAAAAAACACAACTACTCGGTGGATATCGTCCATGACGGCCGCTCGGGGCTCGATTATGCGCATAGCGGCATCTACGATCTCGTGCTGCTCGACATCATGATGCCCGAGCTTGACGGAATCAGCGTGCTGAAAGAGCTGCGGGGCGAAGGCAATCCCACCCCCGTCATCCTTCTGACCGCCAAGGGCGAAATCTCGGACAAGGTGGCCGGGCTCGATTACGGGGCGGACGACTATATCGCCAAACCGTTCTCCACGGAAGAGCTGATGGCCAGAATCCGTGCCGCCCTGCGCCGCAAGGGCGAGGTGCTGCCCGAGGATACATTGAAATTCGGGGACGTCGAGCTGCATCCGGGCAATCTGAAGCTTACCGTTAAAGGGAAGGAAATGAAGCTGAACCTGAAGGAAAGCGAGTTGCTGGAGCTGCTGCTGACAAGGAAGCAGGCCGTGACCTCCAAGGAGCAGATTATCGAGAAGCTGTGGGGCTTTGATTCCGAGGTGGAGTACAACAACGTTGAAGTCTACATTTCCTTTTTGCGTAAAAAAATGGCCTTCCTGCACTCGGAGGTGCGGATCAGCACTATTCGGGGGGTTGGCTATGTATTAGAGGTGACAAGCTAATGTTCGACAAGCTCCGAAACCGGTTCCTCATTGTCAATCTGGTTACCATTTCCCTCATCATGCTGGTGGCCTTTGCCTCAATCTATATCATTATGTACCAGAATGTCCGGGCCGATATCGATATGGAACTGCACCGGAGTGCAGATTCTCCCCAGAAGTCGCCCGGTCAACGGGATGGCGGCAGCCCCGGGCAGCCGGATCAAGGAAGCCCTTCCGGAGGGGGCGGTCCGACGGATGGCGGCTCCGGAGGGGGCGGCGGCCAGGCGTTCGAACGCTCGGTGGCCTTTACGGTGCAGACGGACAAGACGTATGAAATCACGACAACCAAGGCTCCGTTTGATATGGATGCCAGCCTGTATCCGCAAGCTCTGCAGGAAGCCCTGTCCATGAAGAAGGATACCGGATCGTTCTCGCTGGACGGGAGCAAATGGACCTATTTGAAGCAGCCGAATGCAGAGGGGTATATCTTCGTCTTCCTGGATACCTCCGATAGACAGGATATCCTGACGAAGCTGATCTACACCTTCGCCGCCGTGGGGATGGTTATGCTGGTCGTGCTTTATTTTACAAGCCGTTACTTCGCCAACCGCTCGATCAAGCCCGTCAAGGAGGCTTTCGAGAAGCAGAAGCAGTTCATTGGCGACGCTTCCCATGAGCTTAAGACGCCGCTCGCCATCATCAACACCAATGCGGATGTGCTGCTTGCCAATAGCGAGGACACGATCCGAAACCAGTCGAAGTGGCTGAATTATATCAAGTCGGAGGCGGAGCGGATGTCCAGACTGACCAGCGATCTGCTGTACTTGACTGAAATGGACGACTCCAGAACCCGCATGATGGTCAGAGAATTCAATATGAGCGAGGCGACCGAGAACACAATTCTTACGATGGAGGCCGTTATTTTCGAGAAGCAGCTGTCACTGGATTACGATATCGAGCCCGGGCTCATGGTCCGCGGCAGCAGCGAGCAGATTCAACAGGTTCTGATGATCCTGCTGGACAATGCGGTGAAATACGTGAACCCTCACGGATCGATCAACCTCACTCTGAAAAAAGCCCACAACGGCATTCTGCTGTCTGTATCCAATACGGGAGCCGGTATTGCGCCCGAGCATTTAACCCGGATCTTCGACCGGTTCTACCGCACCGATGCATCCAGAACGCGCAAGCAGGGCGGCTACGGGCTTGGGCTCGCAATCGCCAAATCGATTGTCGAACAGCATAAAGGCAAGATCTACGCCAAGAGCATCGTTGGGGAATCCACCACCTTCTATGTCCAGCTGTATTGACGGATACGCACAGCTCCATGAGTTCGGGTAAGCCCAGGCAGCAGGCCGCATCCGCCAGGTCCCGACTACCGGTCTTATTATGCCATCGCTCACAAAATTTGCTAGACTGCCGATAGCCGCTGTGCTATACTTTTGCCCTAGAGCCTGAGCTGTTCCAGGCTTTTTTGGCTTTGCTCCTTGCCCCATAATCAGACATCGACGCCGCGACCCCTTTTTAAGGGGTTTTTGGCTTGCGGAAAAAGGATTTCAAAGGGGCATCGGAGAAAATTTTAACAGTAGGCAAATGTTTATGATTTGGAGGAACTCATTATGCGGCAGTTCAATGGCGGGAAGGTCAAGCAGGGATCACATGAAACGGACACAGCCTCGGATCATCGCAACCCATCTCCAGCTACCGGGAAACGCTCCTTTAATCCTCTGCTCGGCTCAGCCCGGATTGCCGGCATCTACTTTATCGTGGGCTGCTTGTGGATTCTGCTGACAGACCGCGCGGTTTCGGCTTTGGTCACCTCGCCCGGCTGGATCGAGGAAATCAACATGATCAAGGGGTGGTTCTTCGTCTTCACCACCGCCCTTCTGGTATTTATTCTCATTCTCCGCCAGCTGAAGCAGATCAAGAGAATGGAGGAGAATCTGGAGGCAACCTACCGGGAAATGGCCCACAGCCATGAAGAACTGGAGGCCGCCTACGAGGAAATCATCGCAACGGAAGAAGAACTCCGGCAGCAGTACGATCAGCTCACCGATAACCAGCAAATGCTGGCGGAAAGCGAGCGCAAGATGGAATATTTGGCGTACCATGACGCCTTGACCGATCTCCCCAACAAGCTTGCCTTATACGAGCATGCGGCAAGCAGCTTCCTGGCTGACACCAGTCAACGGGCTGCCCTCCTGATTCTCGATATCGATAACTTCAAATATATCAACGACACCCTCGGACATGAATTTGGCGACCGGCTGATCATCAAAGCCAGCGAGCGGCTGCTCTCCATTCTCGGCGGCGAGGGAAAGCTGTACCGGTTCGGAGGGGACGACTTCATTATCCTGCTGGAGCCGCTGCCTGATCCCTCCTGTATCGATGTGTTCATATCGGGCATTCTTGCCGGATTCAAGGAATCGATCGATATGGGCGGCAGCCAGCTGCATATCAGCTTCAGCATCGGCATAAGCTTATATCCCGATCACGGCAGCCATATCATGGAGCTGGTGAAGCGGGCCGACATCGCGATGTACAAAGCCAAGGAGAAGGGAAGCGGCCGCTTCGTCGTGTTCGATCATCCGCTCAACGATATTTTTGCCGAACGGATGAATATCGAGAAGCAGCTCTACGCGGCCATGGAGCGCAATGAATTCGAGCTGGTCTATCAGCCGCAGGCGGACATGTCGCTCAATCAGGTGACCGGGTTCGAAGCGCTGCTGCGCTGGAAGAGTCCGGTTCTCGGATACGTGTCACCGTTGAAATTCATCAAGATTGCCGAAGACTCGCATCTCATTATCCCGCTTGGCGCCTGGGTGCTGCGAAACGCATGCGCTTTCCTGAAATCCCTGCATGAGCGGGGCTGCAGCCACCTTACCATATCGGTCAATATCTCCATGCCCCAGCTGATGCAGAAGGATTTCAACGATCTGGTGTTCCGCACGCTGGAATCCTGCGGTCTGAAGCCGGGAAGCCTGGAGCTTGAGATCACGGAGTCCGTGCTTGTCGAGTCCTATGAGCTGATCGGACCGAAGCTGGATGCGCTGCGTGATCAGGGCGTCAAGATCGCTCTGGATGACTTCGGGACCGGCTACTCTTCCCTGAGCTATCTGACCCATCTGCCGATATCCACTCTGAAGATCGACAAGTCCTTCATCGACTTCATCCCGCATAGGACAAACCAGGCCATACTGGTGGAGCAAATCATCATGATTGGCAGACGTCTGAACATGGCGGTCGTTGCGGAGGGCGTGGAGCAGCATGACCAGCTCGAATACCTGCTGAAGCATGGCTGCGAACGCATACAAGGCTATTACTTCAGCCGTCCGCTGAAGCCGGAGGACATCCCGGGCTGGCTGGCCCGGTGGGAGGAAGAACACCTCCCTCATTGAACCCAGGATGCCGCCGCTTCTCCATATAGAGGCGGCTTGTCTTATTCAAAATAACTTGTGCACTTCATTCGAAAAAATGGGGGGTTTTTGACTGATGGAATCATTGCAAACGTTTGAACAAGCGGAAATACGGGGGATATTTACGAAAGAGGATCTGGTTAAAGCCTTCAGAGACTGCGGTGTCTCCAAAGGCCAGCATATCTTCGTCCATACGTCCTTAAGCAAGATTGGTTACGTAGTGGGCGGATCGGAGACCTTGATCCGGGCTCTGCTCGAAATCGTCGGCAGCGAAGGAACGCTGATGATGCCCTCCCAGACGTGGAAGAATCTCGACCCTTCCACGGGCGTGCATTGGGAGGCCAAGGCCGAGTGGTGGCCGGTTATCCGCGAGCACTGGCCTGCCTACGACAAGGAAATCACCCCCGCCATCGGCATGGGGGTTGTCGCCGAAATGTTCCGAAAGTGGCCGGGCGCCTGCCGTTCCGATCACCCCGCGCGTTCTGTGGCGGCCGTCGGCAAACATGCCGACTATTTGACGCGGGATCATGATCTGAGCAACATCTTCGGCTCAGGCTCGCCGCTGGATAAGCTGTACCAGCTTAACGGACATATCCTGCTCATCGGCGTCGGCTACGAGAAGAACACCTCGCTGCATCTCGCCGAGACGATCTCAGGCTTCCCCGGCAAGGCCTTTGCCCGAGAGAGCAGCGCCGTCATGAAGGACGGGCGGCGGGAATGGATCGACTACGAAACCCAGGCCGTTGACGACTCCGATTTCATCCGGCTTGGTCAGGAATACGACGCGGCCACAGGCGTTCCGGTCCACCGGATCGGCGGAGCCGAGGTCCGGCTGCTGGAGCAGCGTCCGCTTGTGGACTGGGCTGCCGCATGGATGGAGCGGAACCGGGTCTAGCCGTCAGCATCTTGTGATTAAGGAGGCTGCTCTGCTTATCGGCGCAGCAGCTCCTTGAAAAAGTACGGCGGACCGTGCGGCGCGCGGTCCGCCGTACTGCGTGATCCGGCATTTGAACGCGACCCCGCATCCGTATATGATAGCTTTATCGATCCAATTGGGAGGTTCCGTATTTATGGCAGTATTGATGAACGAACAAATCAAGGCGTCGGAGGTAAGCCTCACCGGACTGCATGGAGAGCAGCTCGGCGTTATATCGAGGGATGAAGCGCTCGCGATGGCTGTCAGTGCAGGCGCCGATCTCGTCTGCACATCGCTGATGAGCAGTCCGCCCCCCTGCACCCTGATGGCCAAGGGCACCGGGAAGGCAGCGATGCGGAAGGAGTCCGCAGCCCGCAGAGCGGAAGACAGCCGCGCTTCCGGAGGAGGCAGCCGCGAGAAGGCCAAGGAGCTTCGCTTCACCGCCTTCATCGAAGACCATGACTATGAAACCAAGCTCCGTCAGGCGGAGAAGCTTCTGCTGGCCGGCAAGCCGGTTCTGCTGACGGTCAAGGCAGCCGGCGCCAAGGAAGCCGCGGCATCCAGAGCCGTCCTGGAACGGCTTGTAAATGATCTGAAGACGGTCGGGGTGAAGGATACCGGCATCCAGAGCGGTGGAAAGGGCTCCCAAGTGAAGCTTAATCCACGCTGATTCCGGGCTCCCGCTTAGGCCACAGGCCGGGCCTCTCTACCCGTGCATCCAGAATGTATTGATAAAGGCCGTGTGGAAGCCGGCCTTCTTCATATTGGCATGGCTCACCGATCCAAACTCCACATCGGTATAGACATACTCCAGTCCAAGCTCCGCAGCGATTGACAGCCGGCGGCTGATCAAGGCCGTCTGGCAGCCTCTTCCCCGAAATTCTTCAAAGGTATAGTCGTTGGCGAGGTAACCTTCATTCCCATGCAGAAAAAGCGATCCCATGGCCGCAGGCTGCCCGTCAATCGTGAGCATATAATTATGAAAATGGGAAGCATGAAAGTATCCCTTCACCCGGTCCACAATGTCGCGGCTGTATAGAGTCTCCCCATTTGACCGGGCAATCCAGGAAATAAACGTTTCTGCGCTCTCCCCGGTTACCCGCTCGATTTGCAGCTCCGGCAGGTCCGATATTTCCTGCTTCATGGGCTTGGCCGCCATGAAGGCCAGCTGCTCTGCCGGCATATATCTCTGCTTCAGAAGCGCCTGCGAGACATCCGCCGTCATATGATCCGGCGTCAGATCGAAGCAAGGGGGCGACTCGCCGTAATGGTCCAGAATCCGGCTCAGAAGCGGAATATCGCCGGGACCAAAGCCCTTTACGCGGTTATAGTACGGTGACTGCG
Source organism: Paenibacillus sinensis (assembly GCF_019904155.1). GTDB lineage: Bacteria > Bacillota > Bacilli > Paenibacillales > Paenibacillaceae > Paenibacillus_AQ > Paenibacillus_AQ sinensis. The sequence goes on along the minus strand of NZ_JAHCMB010000241.1, from coordinate 8,851 downwards.
GATGCGCCGCATCTCTCAGCAGCAGACAGTTTCCCAGCTCGGCAAGCTCCAGCCTTCTTTCCGCCTTGCTGAGGGAGCGTTTGGCGTTCAGCTTCGTAAGTTCAATTTCCATGCGTTCCAGTTTCTTCGTTATATCAAGAGGGCTTATCCTGTTCATGGCAGACTCCCCGCCTTTCATTTTCCGTCCACGTTAATTCAGCCATTTATAAGTACCGCAAGCTGCAAGCCCTTGTCTTGGAATAAATCCAACTGCCCTCAGTTCTGCCTACTTCGCCAAAATCTCCTTCAGGTACTCCGTCAGCTCCCGCGCCGCCTTTTGATGGGATAGGGCGCCGGGATGGCTTCTCGAGCCTACCGTCTCCTCATTCGTGTTCGGCAGCTGGAAGATCGAGAGCTTCCGGTCGCCGGTCTTCCGAGTATAGGCATCCACCGCACGGTAGATGGCCGGCATCATCGGCATGCCCAGCATACCGTAAGCCCAGACGATATGGGCATGCCGGTTATTTTTACGGAGAGTGTACAGAAACTGCTCGGCAGCCTTCTCGAAGTTCGACACATCCTCCTCATTAAAGCTGCCATCCTCATTCAGCCGCTGCTTGTAGACCTTGCCCGTGACTTCATCCTTCCATTCCGGGGACACAAACGCGCCGCCGTCGTTGCTGCCCAGATTGACCACAACCGCATCCGGCTGCCAGGATTCAAAATCATTAGGCTCAAACGCGCCCAGCGCTTCATTCTTCTCTCCGTTCAGCAGCCCGCATACCTGCTCATAATACCAGGGGAGGTTGGCGTTCGGGTTATTGTCCCAGCTCGTCAGCACCCCCCACCCGCTCTGCGAGAGAATTCGGCAGTCAGCATTCAGCGCTTCCGCCGTCAGTGTCGTGTAGTTATCGACTGCGCTGAACCACATCGAAATCCATTCGGTCTCCGCCTTGTCTCCGATGATGCCTTCGCCCGAGGTGATGCTGTCCCCGATGAACTCGATCTTGTACGGCTTCTCCGGAACCGGGAGGAAGTCGCCGTCCGTCTTCACGGCATGAATTTGCAGCGAGCAAGAAGGGTCTCCGCTCATCGCCTGAACCTCGCGCAGAATGCGGATATTTTTAGCAGCGTTTTCATTTAAGCCTCTAAACACACACACCCAATAACGTCCGGCGGTCAGCATTCTTCGGCTCACGGGAGCGGAATTGACCAGCATGTGAATCCAGGGCTCATACAAATCGTAGTCCGACTCGACTTCAATCCAGAGCTCGGAACCTGTAACATTAAGCTCGATGCCGCTTCCGGTCCAGAACAGGGTAAGCGGGCTCCGATTCTTCGCCGTTCGGCCGTGAACTTTTAAATGCCCGATATCGGCCAGGTTATAAATCTTGAGGTTTTCGTTATTCTTCATGACCTGATCCTCCTTGATTGGTGACGGCTTCATTTTGAATTATACCAAGGTTTCGTAAGCCTTGTTATCCTAATACTATTATATTTCACTAACAAACCAGATTAGTAGATGGGACAGCCCCTTTGTCCGGTTCCTGACAACATTTTTAAGAGGAGGACCGATCCATGGATGAACAAATCGAAACGGTAATCAGGCGTGTCCAGCAAGGTGAAATTCAAGAGTTCGCCCTAAGGCCGAGAAGCTTATGATTAAGGGGAAGCGGGCTGAGCAAGCAGAATCCGTTGGCATTGCCGGGGATATACTGAGCAATCCATAATAATAACCTTCATTCCGGTATGATGCCGAACCATTGCCTGTTCACGGCTCAGCCTCATACTGGTTCTTCTTCCTCATCAACAGGCTGGCCCGGTCGTCCTTGGTTAGGATTTCAAGCTGGGTCTGGATGTTGGCCCACTGCTCCCCGACAGGCAAATCGGACTCTACCGCCTCCCTCAGCTTGTCATTCCAGAACTCCTTCACCTGGCTGTCCAGTGGAGTAGGCGTTAGAGCGCCCAAATGCCAAATATCGGCCCTGACCATTAATGTCGTGTTCTGTCCGCCAAGGTACGCATCCGGCTTCCCCAGATCGGTCAGGTTGACGATCCGCTTCACATATTGCGCCGCCAGCTCCTTGTTCGCGCTCTTCTTCGTAATGGCCACAACAGCGCCGCCGTTCATTCCGTATATCCCAAGCGGCAGACGAGTCGCCCGCCACTTGCCGCTCTGATCCGGAACCCAATTCTGCAGATCGGAGCTTCCCCATTGGCCTGTAACGAACATGGCCAGCCTGCCGCTGCCGAGAGCCTCCTGGCCTGCCTGGTCCCAGACAGTGACGCCCAGCGCAAGACCCGACCGCTTCACCTCTCTTGCCACTTCAAGCGCCTCGGTAAAGGGTGCGCCCCCGCAGTTAAACTCCAAATCTTTATTAAAAAGACTAACGCTTGTCGAAGTAATATCCAGCGGGTCGGTGTTCTTCTGAAAGATATAAATCCCGTTCTGCCGAAGCTTCTTAGCCATATTCAGCCAGCCCTGCGGTGTGCTCATAGCAGCGGCGACCTCGTCGGGCTCCGAAGGAAGCCCGTTCTGCCGGAACAAATCCTCCCGGTAGAAGGTCAGGGCTTCCCCGAAGCCGGTCGGAACGGCCAGCAGCCTTTTCCCGTCGAAGCTGGACAGCAGCGGAATGAGGGTGTTCGGGATGACGCGGGTTACATTTTCCAAATGATATTCAGGAAGTTTCAGATCCACAAAGACGTCGAGGCCGTTGAAATCTCCCATCTTACCGCTGTCAAAGATCATCACATCAGGCGCATCGTCAGATACAAGCGCGTTGGTATACGCTTCGGTCATTTTATCGAAGTCTACCTGCTTGGTCTCAAGCTCTACTTCCGGATGCTCCTTATGGAACACATCATTGGAATTAGTCATGTCGTAATACGACCAGATAACCAGCTTGTTCGGGGCGGCTTCAGACTTATTCGCCTCCTGATCACGGAACGGCAAATTCTGTGCGGGAAACTGGCTCAATCCCGGATAATCGCCGGAGCATGCCGTCAAGGATAACAGCAGAAGACACAGACACAGCCGGTTCATTCGAAATATGCTTCTCATTGCTCCCGCACCTCCCTGCAGGCTGCGGAGTACCAGGCGTAACCGCCTCCGCCCTGCTGCTTGGCCTTGTACATTGCCCGGTCTGCCAGCTGTACTAGCTTCGACAGATCAGAAGTATCTCCCGGAAATGAGGCGATCCCAATACTCGTGTACATGAACAGCTCCCGCTCCCCCAGGACAAACGGCTCCCGGATTCCGGCAATAATGGCTTCCGCGATTTCCTCTGCCTGCGAACAGTCCGCCTCCTCCAGAATGACAACGAACTCATCCCCCGCGATCCGGCATACGCTCCCCGTTCCGCAAGAGCGGCTCAGCACCTGTGCAGCATGGATCAACACTTCGTCACCCGCTTCATGTCCGAAGGTATCGTTAATACTCTTGAATTTATCCAAATCCAGAAACAGCATCGTCACCTGCGACGCTCCATTGCCATTGCCAAGCTCGGATTGAAGATGGTCCAGATAGCTTGAGAAATAAAGCCGGTTGGGCAGATTCGTCAAATTATCGGAGAAGGCCAGCTGCCGGAACAGCTGCTCCGAATGTTTAACCTTCTCAGCCTGCATCTGCAGCAGCCCGTTCATTTCCTCTCCTTCCCGGAACATGCTGCCTAGCTTGACGGACATTTCTCTGAAATTATCGATCAGCCTGTTGAATTCAAAGATTCTCCCCTTCGTTACATCAACAGTGCCTCCGCTCGACAACCTGCCGGGCAGCCCGCTTGTAGCCCGCACAAGACCCGCCATCGCCCGTTGAATCACTCTGCCCAGAACGACATTGCCCAGCATAATGACTAGAATGGAGATCAGCGAAAGACCCAGAATAAGGCTGTAGACCGACTTCGTATCCTGTAAATAGTCGAATGCCGGAACCAGGATCAGGACATGCAGATTATTGCGGCTCTTGATTGGATCGTCCAGGATGTAGAGCGCATCGTTCCAGCGGGCCAGCTCATATAAATGATCGCCGGAGGGAAGAGAGAGCCACATCTTCTCGTTGTACCGGTAGAACTCGCCCTCCGGCCATAACCAGCGCTTCCCCGTCCCCTTCATCCGGTTGTCGGCGTATACATATCCGTCCTGATCCGTAATCAGAATCCGGGCATTGCCGGAATTCTTGTTGAGTACGAGCTGCTCCAGCCTGCCAGCTTGCAGATCGGCATGAAGGCTCAGCATCCGATCGTCTTCATCCGTCCATCCGGCTAATTCATCCCGGACGTTGGAGCTAAGCGAGCTCGCGAATTGAAACACCCGCTGATGCATCGCCTTATCGAGATACTGTCCGGTAAAGACCAGAATCAAGATAAAGGCGAAAATGATTCCGCTTACAGACACATGGAACAAAAGCCCCTGAAGCGGGATATCCTCCTTCTCCTTCTTGCCCCTTTTGGAGTAGAGCAGATTCGGAAGAACATAGATTAGCAGCAGCTCGGACAGCAGCGCATTCGTGATTCCATTCAGCGTCGGCATTGTAATCAGCAGGATCGATTCGGTCATGGACGGCTGTCCCTGGATAACGGTCAGAATATAAAGAATAGGCGCTCCCAGGAACGCCCAGTACATCAAATCACGCAGAAGGAAGCTGCCCGGATTCTTCCGTTTGTAGAAGCACAGGAAGGCGATCTCCAGAAACAGAAGCGCATCGGTAACCGGACCGTGCCAAATTCCCCACTGAGCCGCCAGCACTACCACAGAAATGAGAAGTCCCGCCCGACGCCCGATGAGCCGGATGGCCAGAATCGTGAACAGACTTTGAAAGGAGAATTGGAGGCCGACCAGCATCGGCAGCGAATAGCGACCAGCACCTAACGCCAGCAATAACAAAATGACGGCCAATAGCTTCTTCTCAGGCCTCGACTGTGCTTCTTTCATCAGTTAACCTCAATTCGCTTAAGATCATTTACTCTATTTTACGACAAAACGCACTCTCTTTGTTAGGTTTTGTAAAAATGATTCCTTATATTTCTAGGGACTTTGGTAGGAGGTCGTTAGGAGGGGAAGATAAGGGATATCACGCCGGATTGAAAAAAAGGCCTGATCCCCGCGGGGATCAGGCCTTCTGCATATCGGAGGAATCTTTATGTTAGTTCAGGTCTTTCCATACCCAGCTTTCAACCTCTGGAAGATCGAAGCCTTCTTCGCGTATATAAGCGTTATGCTTCTTCACCATCGCATCCATTTCATCGGCGATCGCCTTGTACTTGGAAGCGTCCTTCAGACTCAGCACGGCTTCCTTCACGAGGTCGAAGCGGTCCATCTGATTCAGCACGCGCATATCGAACGGTGTCGTGATGTCGCCGTTCTCACGGTAGCCATGCACATGCAGGTTGCGGTTCTGGCGTTCGAAGAACAGGTCTTTAATCAGACCTTCATAGCCGTGGAACGCGAAGACAACCGGTTTGTCTTTTGTGAAAAATTGCTCAAATTCTTCGTCGGAAAGACCGCGCGGATCAAGCTTCTGGCTTCTCAGCTTCAGCAGATCAACCACGTTGATATAACGGATCTTCAGCTCAGGCAGCTTCTCATGCAGAATGGAGATGGCAGCCAGGGCTTCAATTGTCGGCTCTGTACCTGCCGAAGCGAATACGACATCCGGTTCTCCGCCCTTGTCGGTGCTTGCCCAGTCGATGGTCTTGAGACCTTTGTCGACCAGTTCCTGAGCCTCATCGGCGCTGAACCACTGCGGACGCGGATGCTTGGAGGACACGATCAGGTTGATCTTCTGACGGTCATTCAGCACCTTGTCGAATACCGCCAACAGAGAATTGGCGTCAGAAGGCAAATACTCACGGATGAATTCCGGCTTCTTGTCAGCCAGATGGCCGAGCAGACCCGGGTCCTGGTGCGTATAGCCGTTATGATCCTGCTGGAATACAGTCGAAGTCGCAACAACGTTCAGCGACGGAATGTCTGCACGCCAGCCTTGATCCGTAGCTTTGCGCAGCCATTTGAAGTGCTGGGTAATCATTGAGTCGACGACACGAAGGAATGCTTCATAGCTGGCGAAGAACCCGTGGCGGCCTGTCAGCACATAGCCTTCCAGCAGACCTTCAGCCTGGTGCTCGGACAACTGGGAGTCGATTACGCGTCCGTAAGAAGCCAGGAACTCATCATTCGGTTCGATAATCTGATCCAGCCATTGGCGTTTCGTAACTTCGAACACCGGTCCCAGACGGTTCGACATCGTTTCGTCCGGTCCGAAGATCCGGAAGTTGCGGTTCTCTTCGTTGAGCTCAATGACTTCCTTCATGTATTTGCCGAGAACGGCCATATCCTGTGCCGTAACCTTGCCCGGAACGGAATTATCCACCGCGAACTTGCGGAAATCCGGAAGCTTCAGCTCTTTCACAAGCTTGCCGGCATCGGTGACCGGGTTCTTGCCCATCCGTTTGTCGCCTTTAGGCAGAATTTCGGCGAGCTCGGCCTTCAGGCGGCCGTTATCCTCGAAGAGTTCTTCCGGTCTGTAGCTGTTCAGCCATTCCAGCAGAGCCGGAGCATGCTTCATGTTCTTCTGGTCCACCGGAATCGGAACCTGGTGAGCGCGGAAGGAGTTTTCATTCGGCACTCCGTCCCATTGCTTCGGACCCGTCCAGCCCTTAGGGGAGCGGAATACGAGCATCGGCCATTCCGGACGCGTAAGATCGTTGTTCTCGCGGGCGTTCTTCTGGATAGCTGCGATCTTCTCGATAATCGTATCGAGCACTCTTGCCATTTCAGGGTGCATCTTCTCCGGATCTTCGCCTTCCACGAAGAACGGCTCCCAGCCCATGCCTTTGAAGTAAGCCGTGATTTCTTCTTTCGACATGCGGGACAGAATGGTCGGGTTGCTGATCTTGAAGCCGTTCAGATGCAGGATTGGCAGCGCAGCGCCGTCCGTGATCGGGTTGATGAACCGGTTCGAGAACCAGGAAGCGGCCAGCGGTCCGGTCTCGGCTTCGCCGTCGCCAACTACTACGGCGGAGATCAGGTTCGGGTTATCGAGAATGGCACCGACGCCGTGAGAGAGGGAATATCCCAGTTCTCCGCCTTCATGGATCGATCCCGGCGTTTCGGGAGCGGCATGGGAAGCAACGCCGCCCGGGAACGAGAACTGCTTGAACAGCTTCTTCAGGCCGGGGATGTCCTGCGTAATTTCCGGGTAAATTTCAGTGTAGCTTCCGTCCAGATAAGAGTTGGAGACCATTACCTGGCCACCGTGTCCAGGGCCTTCGATGTAGAACATGTTCAGATCATATTTGGTGATTACACGGTTGAGATGAGCATAAATGAAGTTCTGGCCGGGAATCGTGCCCCAGTGTCCAATCGGCTTCACTTTAACGTCGGATTCTTTCAGCGGTTCCTTTAACAACGGATTATCCTTAAGATAGAGCTGTCCGACCGAGATGTAATTGGTTGCACGCCAGTAAGCATCAAGCTTCTCCAAATACGCTTTTGATGAATAATCAACCTCTACTGCCAATCCCATTACTTTCACTCCCTATTTCATTTGAAATTGGTACGTACCAAAATATNCCTTTTCGAGAAATAATACGGTCCAATTTTGTGAAATATTGAACATAGTTTGAAATATGAAGGGAATGATCGACATAACTACATTTAATTTTCTTATTATGTACAGAGATTCCAATAAAATTTGAAGCGAATGCAGATGGAAAAAGACCGGAGCTTTAAGCCCCGGCCTTGTCGATCCGTCCCTGTCGGTTACGGTCTTTTGTCCGCTATTGAACCGATACGAAGGTGTTAAATTTCAAGTACTTGTAATGAAACCGCATATGGGAAAATTCGAAGGGTGTGCCGTTGTCGAGGAAGAAAATGCCCTCCATAATGCCTACGGGCTCGTTCTCTCCCAGGTGCAGCAATTCCTGGTCATTCGCCTCCGAAGGCTCCGCAAAAATCGATAAAAACGACTTGGTCACGTTCAGATTGCGGGAGTCCTCCAGATAATTAAAGATCGATCCCTCGATAATCGTCTGGTTGAGGTCCTGGACGATTTTGATCGGAATATAGCCGGTCTCGATCATAAAAGGCTCGTCGTCAAAGAGGCGAAGCCGAATGATTTTGTAGACAAAATCATGCCGTTCCAGAAATAAATCCCGCTGCAGCTCTTCCGTCGGCGGAATCACTTCGAAGCTCAGCACCTTGACCTTGGGCTTCTTGCCGTGCATCTGAAAGTTGTCGGTGACCCCCAGATTTGAGCCCTCGTAATTGAATATCGATTCGTTCTTTATGTACAAAGGGTTGATGAAGGTTCCGGAACCCCGCTTCTTGAAAATAATCCCGGCGCTTTCCATTTTGGTCAGAGCCCGCTTGATGGAGCTTCGGCTGACCCCATAGGTTTCGCTCAGCGTGCGCTCATCCGGCAGCCGCATGTCCGGAAATTGTCCGGCGAAGATTTTCTCTTTCAGGTCATCAACAATTTGTTTGTAGACAAATTCTGCCATGTGGGACTCCTTTACGAATCTTGTATCACATATGGAGGTGAGTGTCCTTGTATTACCTATAGTATTATTCACTATATCATAAACATAAGGTAGTTTATACATTCGCCGCCACAGAACGAGCTTTCGCTTTCCCCTATACTGAGCGGTAAGCTGGAGATAAGTCAACCAAGAACATTAAGGCATTAGCCCTCATGTGTTTCTTCGATTCCTTTCCCAAAAAAATGTGTTAAGATTACTTTGTGGAAAAATATTGAATGCTGGCGAGGCGATAAATGGATGGATCGATTATACATTGATAAGGCATTAAGAGAGATTAATGAATTAATATCTGAAGAGGCTGTCGATACTGCATATACCAAATATATAACGCTTGT
>NZ_JAHCMB010000198.1:82359-82987 GCF_019904155.1 Paenibacillus sinensis | reverse complement strand
TTTGGAACCGCCGTATGCGGACCCGCATGTACGGTGGTGTGAGAGGACGGGGGCTTGCCGCCCCCTCCTACTCGATTAGCAGTAACATTAGGGCTTACAGCTCGCTGGTATGAAAGCAACAGCTGTTAAATAATCCGGATCAGTTATGTTAGCTGCATAAATCACGTTGTAAGGACTCGATTAAAGTTGAAAGTCCTTGTGGATTTTTACGTAAACGAAGCGTAATAAATCTGCAAGGTTTTTTGATTCATATTTGGTGGCAAATTCTAATAAAATCCTGTATTGCGTCNCAGAAGCAATATACTCCTTTACTATTTGAAAGGGCAGTACAGTAATACCAAACTTGTTTTTTGTAGCATTAATTAAGGCTACTGCACTGGTACTTTCCCAATATGGACTAATAAATAACCCCAGTTGACTCATATTGGATTCAAATAAATCCCTGACGCCAGTTCCCTTTTCCCGCAGTAAGAGAGGCTCATTAGCAATATCGTTTGCAGTAATAACTTTTTTCTCAAATAGATGATATTCGGGATCAGCCACAATCACAATTTTGTCATCATAAAAGATGTCTTGAATCAAGTCAGATGGATTATCCAATTCTTCAATAACAGCAAGATCCAACTCG
>NZ_JAHCMB010000198.1:0-82303 GCF_019904155.1 Paenibacillus sinensis | reverse complement strand
GGTTAGCGTATTGATATAATTTCTCTCCCGTTGAAGTAGGGTATAGCTTTCGAGATAAACGTTCAAACAGAACAACTTTATACATGGATTCAAGTTCGTGGATGGCTTGGCTTACTGTCGGCTGTGATATAAACAATTTTCTCCCGGCAGCAGTCATGCTTCTTTCGTCATATACGGTCACAAATATTTTTAAATGTCGAATTGTTATCTCACTCAACTCCCTTCTTAACCGTTTTTTCTCGTGAAAGTAAGCCATATGTCAGGTAATAAATCAGATACAATGAACATACCTTCGATCTTAACTTTTTGCATATACTTTAACATTTCAGCTATTAGATTGCTAATAGAGGTGGTGCTCGGAATGGATAAGCTCCTATCCGATTGTGGTGGCCTGACGGGTCGAACGGAAGTGGCGGATGCTACAGGCCCTCCCGCAAAATCAGGGGTATCTTCGAGGCAAGACGCCACATTTTGGGGGAAGAAAATGGTGGCAGAATCTACCGCTGTGATCTGTATCGTTGAGTCTGCTTCGTTGCAAGTTGATGAACCGTCCGGGGGGACGGTTTTTCTTATGTTGACAAAGGACCTTATCGTGATGTTTGTTCTCAACACCTTCTAGAAATTTGCAGGTACATTCCCCTGTAATGATGATATTATTTGGATGATCAACTTATTTATTGCGTTCTTGTAGATTGGGGTTGGATTCATAATGAGGGGGATTCTCCGATTACGTTCTCGTACGATCTGGCTTCATATAGCTGCTGCCATTGTTGTTGGCTTGATTGCAAGCTATGTCGTCATCTTTGCACCGGACACTCCTAAGTTCCAAAGTGAAGAAGGTATTCTGGATTTGACGCAGGTTGATGTCGGTGTGAATCCGCAAAAGTTAACAGGGGAGTGGACGTTCTACTGGCAAGAGCTGTTGTCGCCTGAGGACATCCGGATCCGTTCGGAAAGGGACGGAAATAATGACCACTGGATCAGCATCCCGAGCTCCTGGCTAGGTTATCGATTAGATGGTCAGCGGCTGAGCGGTACAGGGTATGCCACCTTCCGGGTGATCATTGAGCTAAGCGAGCAGGATAGGAATGAGCGGCTTGCTTTGCGGCTGCCTACTATTTTTAATGCGTACAAATTATGGGTTAATGGCGAACTGCTGGCACAAGTGGGTACGGTTGGCCAGGACAAGAGCAGCGCGACCCCACATCTGGCAACGAAGCTGGTGTTCTTCCAGCCGAAAAACGACAAGGTAGAGCTGGTTATGCAAGTAGCTAACTTCGTTCATAAGCGAGGCGGCATCACCAAGTATATCGAGCTGGGTGGCAGTGACGTGTTAACGGTCAAGACCAATCTGAAGATTGCCGCAGAGATATTCATAACCGCAAGCCTGCTGGTGATTGGTATGTATAATCTGTTGTTGTTCGTGCTGCGACGCAAGGACAGGGCGCCGTTGTACTTTGGTCTGTTCACCGTGTTGTTCGGGATCCGGTCCTTGCTGGGCGGCGAGCTCATGATTACGCAATTGTTTCCTCATTTTCCTTGGGAATTGGAGTTCAAGATCGAGTATCTGATTCTTTGCAGCAGTGGTTATTTCATCACAATGTATTTTGAATGCATTTTCCCGAATTATGTGTCGCGATGGTTTCGTCTTGTTAGCCGGATCGCAACCGGTGCGTTCTGTATCCTTATTGTAGTAACCCCTGCACTTATATATACAAAATTATTACTGATGATCGGCGTGATGGTTGTTCTACATATGGTTTATCTGATGGTTGGACTGGTTCAAGCGGCTGTGCGGCGTATGGAGGGAGCGTTGCTCTTCCTGCTGGTGTCGGTGTTTACTTTAGTTACGGTCATCAACGATTTTTTGTATTATAATGGATGGTCGCTGATCGGAAATACATCTCCGCTTGGACTGCTCATATTTACGATCGCACAGATGATTCTGCTTTCTTCAAGATATACGAGGGCGGTAACGAACGAAGAGAGAATTGCACATGAGCTGTATGAAGCTAATAGAAAGCTGACTGAAATGAATTCCAATTTGGAGCAGATTGTAATGGAGCGTACACACGCCTTATCCGCAGCTCACGAAGATCTCCGCATGTCGTATGAGCGATTACTTCACTCGGAGCAAGGGAGGAAGAAGCTGCTTGCCTACATTACACATGATCTGCGTTTGCCGCTGTCCAGCATGCTTGGTTATGTCGAAGCTGTGCTTGACATGGTTAAGCCGGAACGCAACGAACAGTACCTGAAGTATATCCGGGATAACACGGTAAGGATTAATCGCATGATCGGGGAGTTGTCCTTCTTGTCGCATCTGGAGACGGGGCAAGTAGCATACCGGATGGAGCCGGTCCAGGTGATTCACTTTTTGCGCGTTTTTTTTGAACAATATGAGCTGGTTGTGCGAGACGCAGGGCTGGGGTTCATACTGGATATCGGAAATACGGAAGATCAAGGACCTGGCTTGCCTGTTGCCCGGATGGATGCGCAAAGATTAGAGCAGGCGTTGTTTAATCTGGTGTCGAATGCGATGAAGTTCACCTCTAGTGGTGGGGTGGTGCGTCTTGCTCTAACCTTGGACGAGGTGAAGGATACCCGCTGTGCGATAATTAGCGTACAAGACTCTGGTACGGGTATTCCCCCAGAACAGCTCGAGCAAATCTTCGACCGCAATTACAGGTATGATCAATCGGGCATGGACAAGGTAATAGAGGGCAACGGGCTTGGGCTGGCGATTTGCAGGGAAATCGTACAAGCGCATGGCGGGACAGTTCGAGCGGAGAGCGACGGCAAGACGGGGTCGATATTCTATGTATCGTTGCCTTTGTATTCGAGAAGCAGGGAGGTGACGACTTGATGGATACGTACAAAATTATGATCGTCGATGATGATCCCCATATATGTGAGATTGTTCAGGCGTATTGCGAACGGGAAGGCTTTGTATCCTCGTATAGCCACAGCGGGACTGAAGCCATGCTGCTGCTTACCTCGTTTAATCCGGATTTGATTGTACTGGATGTACTGCTGGCTAATGAGAACGGCATTGACTGGTGCAGGAACGCACGTAGCTACACGAATGCGCCGATCGTGTTTCTGAGCAGTCATGAGGAAGACGACGTGAAGATCAGCGCATTATCTTATGGCGGCGACGATTATGTGACCAAGCCGTTCAGTCCGGGAGTACTCATGGCCAAGATCAAAGCTCACCTTCGCAGAGTGTCGACGGGCAGGAGGGAACAACTGCTGGAGTTACCGGGATTGTCGCTGGATTTCTACGCACAGTCCGTCAACATGGGTAGTAACACAATCTTTTTATCGAAAAAAGAGTTTAGTCTACTATCCTATATGGCACAAAACGTTAATCGTGTCGTCACTGTCGATACGTTGTTTCATCTCGTCTGGGGAATGGAGAGTCTGGAGGACACGAGAACGGTCGCTGTACACATCAGTAATTTACGCAAAAAAATTGAGTCTGACCCTGCCAACCCTGAGAGAATCATTACAATTCGGGGGAGCGGATATATGCTGGTTGCCAGCAGTGCGTTGTAAGTGTGTACCCCGGGTTCGTTCCTAGAGCACAAACGAATCATTCGAACGTGAACTTTACTTTTGAGCGAGAGAACGGACTGGTTCTACAATGCGCTCGTCCATGTCCAGGAGTATTTCGTTTCAAATCCAACATCCACCGGTCTTTGCTTGGCAATGGTTTCTTTAATGGCCGTTGCCAGCTTTTCAATCTCTTCGACATAGTCTTCGATCCCCGTCCTTCTCTATCTGTTACTATCTTTTGCATATAATTCCATAAAATAGAAAACAAGTAATCTCATATCTCCTAACTTAAAGTTTTCTTTGAGTTTCATTAATGAGCTAAACTACTATGATAAAATAAGCTACCTAGCAAATGAATGTTGCTGATATTCGTATAAAAGGTAGTCATGTGAATTGGGGGCATATTGAATTGTCGCCGCCTTGTGTCATCTGTAACGGTAGCGTCCCTCGATTAATATGTGAGGACAAGGTTTTCGCGTCTTTGGATGCATTTTTTGTTGTGAAGGGTTTGTGAAGGTTCAATTTGATTGAATGATGATCGTAGACAAATGGGAGGAAACACGAATGACTACAAAATTGAAGTCGGTTATGGCCGGTGTGTTGGCATTTCTACTGATTGCGGCACTGCTGCCCGAAATGTCCGGCAGCAAAGCTTATGCTGGGAGCACCTACACCCTCACCACAGTGGCGGGCAATGGCGTTGCAGGTTACCTGGAAGACGGAGTAGCTGCGACGTCGACCCGGATTAATAATCCAATGGATGTAGTATTCGATAGTAAGGGGAACATGTATATTACCGATATGCTTAACAGCAGGATTCGGAAAGTTGACGTATCGGGGGAGATTACTACAGTGGCGGGCAATGGCGTTCGAGGTTTCTTCGGAGACAACGTACCTGCAACGTTAGCTCAATTAGGAACACCTACAGGATCTGCGGTGGATGCAAGTGACAATCTGTATTTTGCCGACCAGAATAATAACGTCGTTCGAAAAGTAGATTCATCAGGCATTATCAGCACGGTGGCAGGCAATGGATTTGATCATTTCTCTGGAGACGGCGGAGATGCACGAAATGCTTCACTATACAGCCCTTCTGATGTGGCACTGGACGGAAATGGTAATTTGTATATAGCCGATCTATATAACAATAGAATTCGGAAAGTCGATACATCGGGGACGATCAGCACGGTAGCGGGAAATGGATATTTAGGCTATTCGGGAGATGGTGGCGCGGCAACGGCTGCTCAACTAAACAACCCCATTAGAGTAGCGGTGGATAGCGGAGGTAATCTGTATATAGCGGATGCGGGAAACAACCGGATTCGGATGGTAGATACATCGGGCATAATTAGCACGGTGGCAGGCACTGGCAGTGCAGGTTTTTCGGGAGATGGAGGGTCTGCCACATTGGCTCAACTAAGTGGTCCTTCAGGAATAACCGTGGATGGGAATGACAATTTGTATATTGCGGATACGGGAAACAACCGGATTCGGATGGTAGATACATTGGGGAATATCGTCACGGTAGCAGGTAATAGTACTGGAGAGTACTCGGGAGAGGGAGAAGTTGCAACCTCGACCGGCTTGATAACGCCGTGGGGAGTAGCATTGGACGACAGCGGTAATCTGTATATAGCGGATACGGGAAACCACCGGATTCGGATGTTGAAGGTGGCATCTGACAATGCGGACTTAAGTGAATTGACGTTATCAGGCGGCAGCATCCTAGGTCCGGTATTTGACTCGGGGACGACGAGCTATACGGCGAACGTGGCGAACAGTGTGAGCAGCGTTAAGGTTACGCCGACGGCAGCGGACACCACGGCGACAATGACAGTAGATGGAACGCCTGTGACGAGCGGTTTAGCGTCGGACGCGATTAACCTGAACGTGGGAGACAACACGATTACGGTTGTGGTGACCGCGCAGGATGGAACGAAGCAGACGTACACCGTGGTCGTGACACGAGCGGCTACAAATAATGCGGCATTAAGCTCGCTGAACTTAAGCGGAATCACGTTCGATCAAACATTTGGCGGAAGTGTCTACGCCTACACGGCGACTGTGCCTAATGAGGTATCCGTCACCTCAGTTACCTACAATACCACTGACAGTAATGCAACTGCGGATGTACGGGTTGATGGTGCTTCAGTTAGCAATCCAGTTCCTTTGAGCGTGGGCGCTACTACCATTAGCGTTATTGTGACCGCGCAGGATGGAACGAAGCAGACGTACACCGTGGTCGTGACACGAGCGGCTACAAATAATGCGGCATTAAGCTCGCTGAACTTAAGCGGAATCACGTTCGATCAAACATTTGGCGGAAGTGTCTACGCCTACACGGCGACTGTGCCTAATGAAGTATCCGTCACCTCAGTTACCTACAATACCACTGACAGTAATGCAACTGCGGATGTACGGGTTGATGGTGCTTCAGTTAGCAATCCAGTTCCTTTGAGCGTGGGCGCTACTACCATTAGCGTTATTNTGTGCCTAATGAAGTATCCGTCACCTCAGTCACCTACAATACCGCTGACAGTAATGCAACTGCGGATGTACGGGTTGATGGTGCTTCAGTTAGCAATCCAGTTCCTTTGAGCGTGGGCGCTACTATTATTAGCGTTATTGTTACCGCGCAGGATGGAACGACGCAAATCTATACGGTTCATGTTACACGGGAACGGGAACCCCAACTGGTTACTTCTATTGCAGTATCTAGTGCTAGTGATACGATGTACGTCGGAGATTCTCTTCAATTCAGTGCAATTATAACCCCTGACAACGCAATGGATAAGACAGTGAACTGGTCGGTAGTTCCGGATGCCGGAGAAGCAACTATTAGTGCCGACGGTTTGCTCGTGGCAACTAAAGCGGGTTCTATTACAGTTCAGGCAACTGCTCTTGATGACTCTGGTGTTATAGGAAGAAAAATCGTTACGATTTACAACAGACCTTCTAGTGGCAGTTCTATTCCTAGTATTCCGACTCCAACTCCTGCACCTGAACAGGCACCGGACCCGAAATCCGATTCTGTAACAGATTTGTTTAACCCAAATGTAGTAAAGAGTGATGCTCATATTGTAACGAATATCAAAACTCGGATTCAGGAAGCTAAGGAAACTCCTGCGACAGTAAGTTTTTCTGACATTAAAGGGAATTGGGCGGAGCAGACTATTGACATTTTTGTGAGACTACACCTGGTTACGGGCTATGAGGATGGCACTTTTAGGCCAGAAGGCCATATCACACGCGCTGAGTTTGGTGTGATTCTGAGCCGTGCATTTGACATCCAAAGTGACAGCAGTACAAATGTTGTATTGGGGGATATTGGTCATCACTGGGCGAAAGAGACGATTGAGAACCTTGTAGCAGCAGGGGTAATCAGAGGCTACTTGGACGGTACATTCAGACCAGACAACACTATTACACGTGAAGAAATGGTCATTATGCTTTCCCGCATCGTAAACCTTAACAGCGTAGAAAAGGATACTACAAAAGGGAATTTCAATGACCTGAATAATTCTTACGCTATAAACGAGATCAAAGCGGAAGCGCAAGCGGGTATCATTAGTGGTAAAGGGGATGGTAGATTCGATCCCAAAAGTAATGCCACACGTGCAGAAGCATTGCAGATCATCTTAAATGTACTAAAGCTTAATCCAGAGTTGAAAACATTGTTGAATTCACTTATCTAGCCATGAAATGACTGCTTGGGTTCGACTGCTTTATTCGAAACTTAGGCTAACTGAAGGGTGTAGGCATCCCCATTAATTGTTATTGAGATGTATTGGCGGAAGCAAAGAGGTGTGCAGAACCTCTCTTTTTTGCCTAGTCTTTTATCAAGAAAAGTTGATGATAAATATATATTGCAACTAATCACGCTTCAGAGACTATCTCTGAGGCGTTTTTTATTAAGCGGGTGGCTGACGATTGAACTCAAGTTCGCACACACCCATTTCATAATCGTTCACTGCGAACAGCTTACCACCCCGCTGCTTGCCAAGCTCTTGATTTTTCGCTGCTTCCCTTGATCTACCTGAACCTCCCCAAACACTTCAACTTATTTAAAGGGAGAATATTGAAAAATGTCGAATCATATATTTATAGAAGGGGGATAATCATGCTATTTGTCAGAAAAAATCGAAATCAGGCAGTTCGCAGCCAAGGTGTACGCTTGTTACGGTATGCCGTGGTCTTTGCCCTGCTCACCGGAATTGTAAGCTCAGGGTTATTCAGTGCAACCGGCACTATTGTTGCAGCAGATGCGGCCAGTGAGGGTGCAGGGTATACTTCAGACCAATTGGAAGCTCTAAACTTTCTCAACGAGGTGCGCAGCCGCGCCGGTGTTCCGTCCGTTCAATTGAGCGCGACCATTACCAAGGCGGCAATTGCGCATGCTGAATTTTATAATACCAATAAGTCGGATCTTCCAGGTCTCAGTGCTCACTCTGAAATTTCAGGAAGGCCCGGCTATACGGGCAAGTCGGCATTCGAACGAATGACGGCGGCGGGCTGGGTATCAGGTGCACGGGGGTACAGCTACGGAGAGGTTATGTATTTTGGTCAGACGAGCGGTAAAGCAGCTATTCAAGCTTGGCTCGATACAGCCTATCACCGTTCTATTATTCTAGACCCCGGCTTCACTGAGATTGGAATTGCAATAGTTGGGGGAACGGCAGTCCTGGATGCCGGAGGTCCTGGGGAGAGCCAGCAGGCCAAAGTGGGGATCACTGTGTACCCCTACGATCAGCAGACCAATGTTCCTGTCGGGTTCTATGGAGGCGAAATTCCGGACCCGCTTAGCCAGTTTGCTATCGAACACTCAGGTTATATTATATCTGCCCATACGGATAAGGACCTGACCTCGCATACAGCGAAAATAACCGATGAGACGGGAACGGAAATTCCATATTATGAAGAAGTAAAGGGCGATGATCTATATATTTTTCCCAAGCCTATATTAAAGGGTAATCACAGGTACACCGTATCTCTGGAATATCAGGTAGAAGGTTCTGCGGACAGCCTGAAGAAGGTATGGTCATTCACAACCGGAAAAGGGCATGCTCTAACTGGGCTGACGCCAGCTTACACGGAAATTGTGCTGAATGAAGGCGGGCAATTCCAGCTGCAGGTAGAAGGCGGCTATGATGATGGAACGACAGAATTGCTGCCGGGCAGTGAGGTTAAGTATGCGGTTAAGCAGAATAAGGGTCTAACGGTCTCATCCACCGGAACGATATCGGGAGACAAATCAGGGGATTATCTTCTTACGGTATCTTCAGGGTCTGTATCTTCACAAGTAAAAGTAAAGGTGTATCCAAAATTAAAAACAAAGGTCTATCCTGCGACCGACCCGGGCAAGCTGACAGACATTAAGGGGAACAAGGCTCTGCCAGCCATTGAATGGGCGCTGAAGACAGGCGTCATGACCGAAGCCAGCAAGGGGCTTTTCAAACCTGAGGCAGCAGTAAGCGAGGCTGAATTCTGGACCATGCTCCTAAGAGCGTATAATGTTAATATTGAAGCTTATCAGCCTGCCAAAATAAGGCATTGGGCAGACACCGCCTATCTGATCGCCAAGGACCGCAACTTCCCGCTTAATGGATTATCCAATGTGAGTGCTAGAGATAGCCGGATCACGCGGTTGAAGATCGCTGAGATTATAGCTGCAGCAGACGGGCTGAACGTCAAGAATAATGATGCTGTGAAGCTCGTCCTTGGCAAGGATTATGTAAGATGTGAAACGGAGCTTTCAATATCAGGTTATCAGGGTGGAAAATGGATTACCCGTGCCGAGGCTGCACAGATTCTTCAGTATTTGCGGCCTAAGCTTACTGAATTGCGGGGACGTCCGGTTAGTGCAACACCAAGCTCAAGTCTACCGGCACTTCCTCCCAAACAAGTGTATGTTGAGCCGTTAACGCTCGAAGACCGGACATTCTTTGCGAAATTCAATGAAGATCATAAACTCACGATTAAAGGGAAATTCACACAATTTGCCGGCCAAACGCTCAAACTGCAGGTGCAAACAGGCATCAAGCCTCTTAAAGTGATAGACAATGTGAGTGTAACCTTGGACAGTGAAGGGAAGTTCCAGATCGACTGCGGGCCTTACGAACAGGAGGCGCTGAATCTGTATCTGGTAACGCCTAAAGGCAGGTTTTATTTGAATATCCAATATAAGACGATGAATTACACGAAGTACTCCAGTTCATACAACGCATAAGTTTCGGTAGCGTATCAGCATCTGTACTCCCCTGGACCGGGAGAAAGGAGGCTTATGTCTATGAAGAAAAATGCCAAGGTTCTATTCTATGTTGCTCTGTTTACAGTCGTCATGGTGATGTTGTTCGGCTGGGTCCTGCCTGTCGTGTTCCAGTATTATCTCTACAATACATACATAAAGGGAATATCGTTGCTGCTGATTTTTAGTATTGTGGTGCTTGCGAAACGCTTTACGTGGAGAAATCATATTGTCTATGTCATTGCTGTATTCACCCTGTTCAGTATGATGATCGATACGTCAGGCAATCCCATAACGAACAAGCCGCTTGAATTTATCGTTTCGCCTGTTGGAGAGCTGCAGGTTCTGCGGAATGTAAATAATTATGCGCCCGGTGAATATGCGATTACGGATAGTCTAACCATTCTGAAACCGAACGGCGAGGTTCTGAAGCTCAGCACCGTATGGCTGTATCTGTACCGGTTCGGCCAATATCTGGTATTGTATTCCATTGTCGGGACCATTCTTGGCGCCCTTATCAGATTGTTGCCACAGCAGCGAATACCGTTAATCCAGACTGTAGCTGAAGAATCTCTGACGGCAGAACAAGAGCGGCAAGTCGCTGCTGAGCTGAAACGCAGAAGGGAAGCAGGCAATGTCCGGCTAATTCCCCCTGAAGATATTCTGGACAGTGTCCGCCAACTGAAGAAAGACGGAAAGCTGATTCCGGCAATCAAGCTCGTCCGCCAGCATACCGATTTGTCTCTGGGCGAGGCGAAGCAGTATGTTGAGAAGCTGTAAGGCTGACAAGTGGCGCAGCCTAACCGCTTCATTAACCGGCAGATGCCTGTAACGATTCGTTACGGGCATTTTGCATTGTACCATCGGCAATAAACTTACCAAATCCCGCCCCGTCCTTTATACTGGATGAAGCACAATTCATCGAAGGAGCCGCCGAACCCATTATGAATAAAAAAGAAGTAGCACACATACGCAAGCAGTTTAAGCTGGACCATGATTTGCTGAACCTATACGACATTCTGAATGTGTATATTATGAAGGACAGCAGCGAGATCTATCATTGGGAGCGTCTGCCGTTTGGCCTCGTGGACCGAGAGAAGCAAGAGCTGTATATGGGCAATTTCAAAAAACTGCTGACCGGCGAGCTTGATCATAAGCTGTTCGAGCTGAAGTTTCAGGAGGAAGCCGAGGAGCCGACGAAGGTCATGCTGCACCAAGGCTTAGTGACCGGCGACCCTGAGGAATGGCAGGACCTGATGCTGATGCTGGTGGACAAGATGCTGGTTGATACCAAATATGAAAAGGATACGGTTATTACCTTCGTTCGCGGGCAGTATCACCGGCCGACGAAGGCTAGGAGCGAAGAATCGGAAGAGAGTGAGAAGAACGAGACGTATGCGCATCAATTCATCCTGTGCAGTGTGAACTCCACGGAGCAGCAGCGGAAGAACCTTATGTTCGATTATGTAGAGCGGGAATTCAAGTATAATGTCATCGTCGATCCGATTGTTAAGCTAAGCTCGCCAGAGCAGGGGTTCTTCTATCCAAGTGTGACCGACAACTATTCCGATGTGAACCGCATTTTGTATTGTACGGGCAAATCGAATTATCCCGATGCGCGGTTCATCGAGCAGGTCTTGAATGCAGAGACGTCGGTAACGGCCCTGGAGGAGAGATCCTATTTTGAGGACATCGTGAAGGAATTGGCGGGCGAACAGCTCGATACGACGACGATTGCCCAGGTGTATGAGCAGATCCAGCAGGTCATCGAAGATGGAGCAGGGGAGGAAGAGCCGCCTACGCTTGATTTCAAGGATGTAGAACGCGTCCTGCAGGTGAGCGGAGTAGAGAATGTGACGGCCGAGAAGGTGGAGCGGGCGTTCGAAACGATCCTTGATGACCGCAACTATGAAATGAAGGCAAGCAGCGTGATCCCGAAATTTACCTCGAAGTCGATCAAGATCGAGACGAAGGTGGCCACCATTTCCGTCAGCCCGCAGGACCTGCGGTATGTGAAGCAGGTGAACTATCAGGGGAAACGCTGCATCATGATCGAGGTGGACGAGGATATCGTGATTGAGGGCTTCACGCTGAGTACGGAAATATTGTAGGTTGGCCCGGAGGCTTAACAAAGGATGAGGCAAGAATAGAGCGCGGCACTTCTGTCGGCAATTGCCCGTCTGCTTCACCAAGTATTCTTTTTTTGGGCCGGTTTATACGCTAAACGTTTCTGCACAGCGAAGCGAAGTGGACAGTGGATGGCATCGCTCAAATTTCGCTTCAGGTGCAGAAGCTGACGTTGGTCTCCACGGTCTGCTCCAAAAGCGGTGACCGGTCGCAGCGGTATGCCCTCTTTTCTCAAGTTGGATCTATTCTATGAAATTTATGGTAACTTATAAATAAAAATATAGTCTGAAAGGAGACAGCAAATGCCCAAACAAATATGTATCCCGCTGCCCAATTGCGATTTCGATTTGACAGAAGTCGCTGTTCCATGGATGCATTTTGTCAAACAAGGATTCCACGTCACGTTCAGCACCGAGCAAGGGATGCCGGGCGCGACAGATCCTCTCTTGATTAAAGGTGTTATCTTCGGTCAGCTCGGTGCCAAGCCGGATGCGATTCGAGCCTATCGGAAGCTGGAGAATGATCCACATTTTCTGAACCCGATCAGGTACGATCAGATTGACGCTTCAAAGTACGATGCATTGTTGTTGCCAGGCGGGCATGCCAAAGGGATGCGCCCTTATCTGGAAAATGAGGAATTGCAGCGTAAAGTGCTCGACTTTTTCCGGCTGAACAAAATAATCGGAGCTATCTGCCACGGTCCCATTGTGCTGGCGCGAACCATAGAACCTGTTACTGGCAAGAGCGTTATATACAATAAACGAATAACCGCGCTTCCCAAAGCATTGGAGCGAATCGCTTACTACCTCACGTTTTGGAAGCACGGCAAGTATTACCGGACCTACCCGGAGTATGTTCAGGATGAAATCACCCGTCAGCTTAAAGAGAAACATCAGTTTACACAAGGACCTTCGCAATATAAACCATTCGTCGTGGAGGATGGGAATCTGATTACTGCGAGATGGCCCCTCGATGCTCATCTTTTTGCACAGACTTTAATCCGTAAATTGGAATGAACAAGCCATAAAGATGGTTTTAAAGAAAGCTGTAATAGCAAGGTTTGGCGGGTTTTAGTCAGGCATAAATGAACGGAGGGTAACCGTACAATGGCGGACATTCTTTTTAAAACAGATGAGCATGTGTTCAGTTACAGAGTTGCCGGTATCTTGATCAGAAATGGAAGCGTTCTCTTGCAAAAGCCTGCCAATGATACCGGATATGCTTTTCCCGGTGGGCATGTCGGCTTCGGCGAAACCAATGAAGAAACTCTTATTCGGGAATTCCGGGAAGAACTGGCTGCGGACATTACCGTGAACGGGCTGAGATGGGTTGGCGAGATCTTTTTTCCTTGGGGAGACAAGCCCTGTCATCAGATTTGCCTGTATTACGAGGTTTCCTTAAAGGATGAGTCGCAGATTCCACTTGACCGCAGTTTTTTTGCCGTGGATGAATGGGACAATGAGGAGGCTGAGCTGGAGTTCTCCTGGATCAAGCTGGACCGGATTGCAGAGCTTGAATTGTACCCGGTCAACGCCAAGGATTTGTTGAAGCACTACAGTTCTGAAGTGAGGCACTTTGTCTACAAGGAGCAGTGAAATGGAGATCAGACTTGCTAACCCAAAGGATGCGGCTTTAGCTTAGTTTCCATGAGTGCATTGTTAATGCCTGTGTATGATATAATGAGCTCAAAGCTTCCCTTTGGGATTACGGATAAGGCGGTGAAGAGGATGGGGATAGACCGGGAAGAATTAAAAAAGCTGATTGATCAGATACCGGAGCAAGACGCAGTGCAGGTATATGATTTTATTGGATATTTGAATATGAAGCGGGAAAAAGTTGCTCAGGAGCTACCGGACCTTTCCTTTCTGGAAGAGGACTTGGA
This sequence comes from Paenibacillus sinensis, assembly GCF_019904155.1. GTDB lineage: Bacteria > Bacillota > Bacilli > Paenibacillales > Paenibacillaceae > Paenibacillus_AQ > Paenibacillus_AQ sinensis. Next base: position 68,492 of record NZ_JAHCMB010000198.1, on the reverse strand, counting down.
TTTGATTCGACAAGTACAACAAAGCCGCGAGAACCGCAAACGAGGGCGTATCTATGGGAAGGAAGCCGGACTCGAATATCTACAAGCGAAGGTATAAGGTATACGGGATCAAGCACAAACGTGAGAATGTTTACTGGAACCGCAGCGGAAGATAAAATAATTATGCTGATTTTAATAGACTCCACCTCTGCGGCGGAGTTTTTTTGCATAGGACCGCGCTGAGCAGTCAAGGGAAACATATACCGAAAGCTTGCATTTTTTGTTGTACATTAAATCCGAGGAGGCTGAACAATGACGTATATCTATTTGATGAACAATGTAAAGCCAATAAATAAGGAACTCATCAAGAGCCATGTGGAACACTTAAAAGAATTAAAGAATCAAGGCAAACTCGTATTCTGCGGACCTTTTACGGATTACCCCGGAGGAATGGTCATCTTTTTGGCTGAAGATATGGAGGAAGCAATGAATATTGCAAAGTCAGATCCTTTCATTGCTTCAGGATGTAAATCTTTTGAAATCAGAACGATAGAGCCAGCCAATGAGGAAAATAATTACCTATTGGAAGAATGACACAGAACTGGGCGCCTATCCTCCAAGATTATTGGGGCGACAAGAAACGGAGGCACATGGAGTTATGCGCGGGGCTGCTGTTACAGCGGATATAAGCTATCCTGGTAATTCTGCACATAATATCGAACGTTGCTTCTTCCGCGCTGAATGATGGTGTGGCCTTCTGCCTCAAGCTTCTGCTTTTGCTTCCCAACACCGCCTGGATATTTTGGATTTAGCTCACCGTCCGCTTTAAGCGTCCTCCAGTACGGTGTTTTATCGTCATTCCTTTGCTCACTTGCCCATGCTGCAATGGAAACAAAGATTCCTGCGGTGATCGGATCGGTAAAATCCGCATGGTTTGCCTTGGCGAAAGCATCCCTGATTTGCCCCGTTGTAATAACCTTGCCTAATGGCACGGCTTTCATTACCCGGTCGTAATCCACAGGCGGTGCAAAAAACATCCGCACGCCGCCATACTTTTCAATGCTTTTCTTATCCGTAATCACTTGTACTTTCGGCATGTCTTTCTTATTTTGCAGCATGGCATTGAAATCTTTGTTCTGTTCATTGGCCATGTTCTTACACCTCCTATGAGCACAGAATAAGTGATGTTAACCCCAGGATGCAATGAGGCAGTTTTGAAATAGATTATATTTATTTGGTTGATTGCTCAGCCCTCGCTATGCACCCGCTTTAATCCATACTCGTTCCATATTCAATGACCTCCATTTGAAGTTATCAAACAGCCGCATGATTATCATGAGGTATTATAGACTTTTGAGTGTTTCCTTCTCTTCATTAAATTGACCAACTTACCGTTATATAAAGTAATTTAAAAATACAATTTTAAGTTTTAAAATTCAAAATGATGGGGAAGAGGCCGATGAAGAACTTATTGCGAAAATCGAAGATTATGATTGCTATTGTACTGATCCTTCAGATGGGGCTGGGAAATTACATGACGACAACAACCTTCGCAGCCTCGGGTCCTGAGTTGTCCACAGATACAGGTTCGGCATCATTCGTGGCCGGAGATAACATGGTCTCGACTCCGGTCGCTATCGACTCCGCAATAACGGTAACCGATGATAGCAGCACTACGTTTGCAAGCGCAACAGTAGCGATTACGGGCAATTTTCATGCTGGAGAAGATGTGCTGATGTTCGTCAATGACGGGGCGACCATGGGGAATATTTCGGCCAGCTATGATGCAGCCACTGGCGTACTGACGCTGACATCAGCGGGCACGTCAGCGGCTTTGGCGCAGTGGCAAAGCGCGTTGAGATCGATTACGTATACGGATACGGCGATCACGCCGGATACGGCAACGCGTACGATCAGCTTCACTGCGACTAACGGCGCAAGTGCTATAAGCAATACAGCAACGCGAACCGTAACGGTGACGGATACGGACCAGACACCCATTGTAACAACGAGCGGCGGTTCGACTACCTACATAGCCGGCACAGCGGGAATCGCAATAGACTCCGGGGTGACAATATCCGATTTGGATAATGCAACGCTGGCGAGTGCGATCGTATCTATTACGAGCGGATTTCAACCCGGCGATACACTTAGCTATACCAATACCAGCTCGGTCCTATACGGCAATATTGTCGCAAGTTATAACTCAAGCACCGGCGTATTGACACTGTCGTCCTCAGGTGCAACGGCCACCTTGGCGCAGTGGCAGAGTGCGTTGAGCGCGGTTACGTTCTCGAGCACGAGCGCGACGCCAGGGAACCGCATCATTAGCTACGCTGTAAATGACGGTACGAAAACAAGCGCTGCTGCTGCAAATACAGTGAATGTGATGAACGGTCCTCCGAGCTTGACCACGAGCGGCGGTTCGGCTTCATTCGTGGCCGGAGATAACACGGCCTCGACTCCGGTCGTTATCGACTCTGGCATAACGGTAACCAATGGAAACAGCGCTACGCTTGAAAGTGCAGTAGTGGCAATCACGGGCAATCTTCATTCCGGAGAAGATGTGCTGCTTTTCGTCAATGACGGCTTGACCATGGGGAATATTACGGCCAGTTATAATGCACTCACTGGCGTGCTGATACTGACGTCATCGGGCGCAGCAGCGACTGTGGCGCAGTGGCAAAGCGCGTTGAGATCGATCGCTTATACGGATACAGCGATCACGCCGAATACAGCAACGCGTACGATCAGCTTCACTGCGACTGACGGCGCAAGCAATACAAGCAATACGGCAACGCGTACAGTAACGGTGACGGATACGGACCAGACACCGATCGTGACCACGAGCGGCGGTTCGACTGACTATGTAGCCGGTACAATGGCAATTACAGTTGATTCCGGAGTGACATTATCCGATTTGGATAACACAACGCTGGCGAGCGCGACGGTATCCATCACGAGTGGCTTTCATTCTGGAGATGCACTCAGTTATATCAATACAAGCTCAGTCCTATACGGCAACATTGTCGCAAGTTATAACTCAGGCACTGGTATACTGACACTGACATCCTCAGGTGCAACGGCCACCTTGGCACAGTGGCAGAGTGCGTTGAGGGGGATTGCGTTCTCGAGCACCAGCGCCACGCCAGTGAACCGCATCATTAGCTACGTTGTAAATGACGGTACGAAAACAAGCGCTGCAGCTGCAAAAGCAGTAAATGTGATCGGGGCCCCGAGTTTGACCACGAGCGGCGGTTCGGCTTCATTTGTTGCCGGAGATAACATGGCCTCGACTCCGGTCATTATCGACTCCGGTATAACGGTAACCGATGGAAGCAGCACAACGCTGGCAAGCGCAACAGCAGCGATCACGGGCAACTTTCATGCAGGAGAAGATGTACTGGCTTTCACCAATGACGGAGCGACCATGGGCAATGTTACAGCCAGTTATGATGCAGCCACGGGCGTGCTGACGCTGACGTCTGTGGGCGCAGCAGCGACATTGGCGCAGTGGCAAAGCGCGTTGAGATCGATTGCTTATACGGATACAGCGATCTCGCCGAATACGGCAACGCGTACGATTAGCTTCACTGTGATTGACGGCGCAAGCAATACAAGCAATACAGCAACGCGAACCGTAACGGTGACGGCGACGGACCAGACACCGATCGTGAGCACAAGCGGCGGTTCGAGCGCCTACGCAGCCGGCACAACGGGAATCGCATTGGATTCCGGCGTTAGCGTATCCGATCTGGATAACACAACGCAGGCAAGCGCGATGGTATCTATCTCGAGCGGCTTTCATTCTGGGGATGTACTGGCTTTCACCAATGACGGGGCGACCATGGGGAATATTACGGCCAGTTATGATGCCGCAACAGGTGTACTGACGCTGATATCTGTGGGTGCAACAGCCACCTTGGGGCAGTGGTCAAATTCCTTGAGCGCGATTACCTTCTCGAGCACGAGCACCACGCCAGGGAACCGTACGATTAGCTACGCCGTAAGCGACGGCACGAAGACCAGCGCCGCTGCTACACATATAGTAGATGTGACTGTGACCCTGCCTCCGAGTCTGACCGCGAGCGGCGGTTCGGCTTCATTCGTGGCCGGAGATAACACGGCCTCGACGCCGGTCGTTATCGATTCCGGGATAACGGTGGCCGATGATAGCAGCACTACACTCGCAAGCGCAGCAGCAGCCATTACGAGCAATTTTCATGCCGGAGAAGATGTGTTGGTCTTCACCAATGACGGAGCGACCATGGGCAATATTGCGGCCAGCTATGATCCAGCCACGGGCGTGCTGACGCTGACGTCTTCGGGCGCAACAGCGACATTGGCGCAGTGGCAAAGCGCCTTGGGTTCGATTACTTATACGAATACGGCCGTAACGCCGAATACGGCAACACGGACAATCAGCTTCAATGTAATTGACGGCGCAGGCAATACAAGCAATACAGTTACGCGAACAGTGACGGTGACGGCGACAAACCAGACACCGGTCGTGACCACAAGCGTAGGTTCGATCCATTTCACATCCGGGGATCGAACAACTTCGACTCCGGTTGCAATTGACAACGGTCTGACGATATCAGACCTGGACAATACAACTTTGGCAAGTGCAACGATTGCTATCACGAGCAACTTCAATGCTGGAGAAGATGTTCTGGCATTCACCAACGTCAGCGAGGCCACATACGGCAATATTACGGCCAGTTATTTGAGCGCAAGCGGCGAGCTGACGCTGACATCTGCGGGCACAACGGCCACATTGGAGCAGTGGCAAAACGCTCTGCACGCGGTCACCTATAACAATACGGCCGTCACCCCGAATACGGCAACGCGCACGATCAGCTTCACCGTAAACGATGGTACGAATAACAGCAACAGCGCGACGAAGAGCATTACCTTGAAGTCATTAAGCAGCTTAAGCGCTAGTCCGAATACGTTAAGCGTTCTGACCGGGGAAACGGCTTCCGCAGCCATTACGGCCATGTATTCAGATCTGTCCCAGACGGATGTGACCACATCGGTAACCTGGTCCGTTCAAAATCCCGCAATCGCCAGCGTCTCCGGCGGGACAATTACAGGTCTCCAGGCAGGCAGCACTGTCGTCACTGCTGTCTATGGAACCCAATCGACGGATATAAGCGTGACGGTAACCGGAACTACAACTTCGGGGACTGTATCTCCTCCGGCCAATCCGGCCAATCCGGGCACTCCAACGCCTCCGGCTCAGGAGACAAAGGCTTTTTACGATCTCGTTGATAGCAATCGACTCGCAGCTTTTATACAAGACGCCTTGGCTGCCGGGAAATCCGCAACGTTCCAGGATGCAGCGTCCCATTGGGCTTCCAAAGATATTTCGTCTGCTGCCAAGTTAGGCATAATCAACGGCTATCCAGACGGCAGTTTCAGACCGGATGCCTCAATTACGAGAGCCGAGTTCAGCACACTGGTCGTCAAAGCGTTCGCCTTACGCTTAGGAAGCGGAACGAATTCGTTCCGGGATATCCAGACCTCTTGGGCGCGAGAGTCTATTGAAATTCTTGCTTCCTATGGAGTCATCAATGGCTATTCCGATGGAACGTTCCGCGCAGATCGCAAGATTACACGCGCCGAGATGGTTGCCATGATTTCGAAAATCTTGATTTTACAAGACAGCAAGTCTGGCGAAGCCCATACATTCGTTGATGTAGCACCTCAGCATTGGGCTAACAAGATCATTGAAGAAGCTACAAATGCCGGAATTATTCAGGGCAAGGACCAGAACCACTTCGCACCGGAGGATAACCTTACGAGAGCGGAAGCCTTGACTGTTATAATGCGCATGCTGAGACAAGATCCGACCATTAATAACTTGCTGGGTTAAAATTGAGATAGCTTCTGAACTCAGCAGGCGTAAGACAAAGATATGCTCCCCTTACGGCAGACAGGTGAAATAATCAAAACCTGCTGCAGTGAGGGGGGCATTTTATGTTTATAGCTCTCCAAGGAGACTATGAATGGTCATATTGACGACAAAGCTGCGGTCAAGAGAATTGGCATATCGAAATCAGTGTTGGTAAAAAGACACCTTCCGGTATTCCAGCTCACCTGGCTTTGTGGATCTTAGTGATCTGGCTTTTGCGGTACTCGCCCGGGGACATGCCGGTTTGCCTTTTGAACATTCGGTTAAAAGAGGTGAAGTTCGCGTAGCCTACCTGCTTGCTGACAGCGGTTACGCTCTGGTCCGTACAGACAAGGAGGTCCATCGCTTTGCGCAAGCGGATGTCGTTCAGGTGGTCGCTGAAATTGGTCCCTGTCTTTTCTTTGATGTAGACGGACAAATAGGCGCTTGACATATTCAGCTTGTCCGCGATTTTGGAGAGCGATAAATCCTGGTCGTATCGGGTGTTCAGGATGTCCAGGACAAGGGCCGCAACGGGGTCCTGCTTAACTGTCTCCTGCGGCCGCAGGTCGCAAATGAAGCGGATCAGCTCGGCTATTGCCTCCTGGTAAGCCGCCGGCTCCCGGCATTGGTTCAGCTTGGTCTCCAACCGGGCGAACATGCCGGCTTCATTGTCATCATGAGACATAGAGGCGAATGCGGTACGGAATCTTTCTAATAACTGTAAGGCTAGTTCACTGTAGTGAGCGATGCCTGCCTGAGTGCTGGCGAGCTGCGCCAGAGCATGATCCGCAATGCGCAGCGCGTTGTCCGCATTTCCCGATTTTAAGGCCGCGTTCAGCTCTTGCTCCTTGCGAGGGGTAAGGCGCAGTGGAGGAGGTGCATAACGCTCCGATATAAGGATGCTCTCGTCGGATAGCGGCGCCGACCTGTTGATCTCTAGGACTTCGAGATAGGCTTCGTTGTATTTGTCCGCTTCAGTGTAGCGGTAACTGACCGAGACAGTTGCGACGCATCCACACCGCTCGGGCTGAAGGGCGTCCAATAACTCATCTTGCAGCATAGCCACAACGCCGCCGCGCTCTTCGCCAGGGATAACCGAGATTATTTGGTCATGCTCCATTTGGAATGTACGAGAGTCAGGGTATCTTTGCGAGAGATAGGGCTGAATAATGCCGAGGATGCGCTTTATGGACAACGAGTTGTCTTCGGCGTGGTTCACTTGACTCGATTGCCAAGGCCTCAGTGAATACAAGACAAGCATAAAAGGCCGATCCTCTACCGGGGAAAAGGCCAACTGTCCGATTTCATCATTGTCCGTTCCCCGCAGGAGATCCATATACCGGTAATCAAGGAGCGCAGACTGTTGAAGGCGAAGCCGATTCTCCGCATGTTCGCGCATGCCGTACCATGTATTAAGTTTATCCTGAATGAGTCGATATTCGGTGAACCTGCCCTTAGCGGGAGCAGGCAGCATGCGATGCATGGAGGCCAGCAAGGCGCGAGCGGGAGCCTGAATGCGAAGGCTGAACAGAACAGCAGCAGCCAGCACCGTCACCAGCGCGGCGGCGAGCAGGGCGATCGCTGTTCGATGAGCACAATACGCATCTTGAACAAGTTCATTGCCAGACAACATCGAGAGATAAGTGTTGCCCAGCAGGTCTGTATGGCTATAAACCATACGGCCATCGATCTTGCGGTGACCGTTCGAAGGAATAGCGGCCGGAACGATTTCGTCCGCGTCCTCCACGGCCTTATAAAGCAGCTTTCCTTCTCCGTCCCATATCGACAGGCTCTCCATGATCCCGTTATCACCGATAATCTCCCCGGAACGATCCATATCCAACAAGGCTACGATAAGACCGCTGCTATCCGGCTTTCCATATACGATGGGGAGCAGCATACGTTTTTGTTCGGCTACGCGGAAGACGGCTGCGGGCAGGATGGACCACTCGGCGGAATCGGCCATTAAACCTTTCCAATAATTGTATGTATACGTTTCATTCGCGTAGACCTGGTCGCTCAGATCGCGGGCGTCGAAGATTCCCTGGGATGTCATGGCGAGCGAGGTATCTGGGAACAATACCCATATATTGTCCAGATCGGCTTGCGCCAGCCGCATGTCGGATTCGATCCTGTCAACGGCGTCCACTGCTGCCGGAGAATCAGGAGCGAGATCGGTTCCGCTCGCTGCCTTCCCGCCCGACGCGATGAGATCGGCGTCCTGGCTGAGCTCGGTCAGGAGCGTTCGGACCCGGGCCAGACGATCCGCGAACCGGTCTGCTGTATGCTGCAGCGCAATCCGGTTGGAGCGGTCTGCTTGTTTTACCATCGAGGAATGATAGAGGGACATAAGGGTCAGATAGAAGAAGGAAAATAGCGCCGCGACTGCGAGAAAGCAACGAAATACCCGGCGTGCGATCGTCTCCCGCGATTGGAAAAGCTGCTTCGTAATAAGATGTTTCACCGCTGACTGTCCTCCATTCGCTAAATCAAATCGATCACAAACTTGCTGCTTGGTAATGCTATACGGACGACCAAGAATTTGGCATTACTGAACAGAGTAACTCTATACTGTTAAATTCGAATCAATAAGCTGTTAGAGCAATGTTAAGGCGCAGGTGTCCTTCGATTGGATTTATGTCTTCATTTAAGAAAAATCCGGGGATACCGTGCTGATCCAAAGAAAGGACAGCAATCCAAATAGGTGTCAATAGGCATTGTCGAATCTTGCTACTATTATTGTCTGTGGCATAGCCTATGAAATTTATTCGGAGCGGGAGATGAGAGGACAGATGAAAAGAAAGACACGACATGCAAACCGGTTCGTCGCCGGATTGCTGGCGGTTCTGCTAGGCACAAGCGGTTTGACCGCTATTGGCTCAGGCGAAGCCAAAGCCGAAGCAGGAAGCGCGGGTTCGATCCCGGAGCTGCTGATAACGGAAATTGTATTCAATTCGCCCAATTATAATGCGGCAGACGTTAACGCTTGGGAATATGTAGAGATCTACAATAGCGGCAACGATCCGATTGCCTTGAGCGATTATTATGTATATCGGGAAAATTACAGCTCCAGCACCAATTACCAATGGCCGATCGAGAGTGGCAAGGTGCTGCAACCGGGCGCGACGATGGTGCTGCGCGGGAAGACAGATGGCGAGAATGGGCAGCTGACTGCATTCAACACCGCATACAGTCTGCAGCCCGGATTGAACGAAGATCAGGCAGCGACTATGGATCAGAGCGGCGGCGGCAATCTGCCGAATACCGGCACGTACACCGTTTCTATTAAGAAGAAGGCGGATGCCGTCCTGAATCCGGCGGCCGATCCGACGATCGTGTCCGCACGTTACAACAGTACGGGCAACCCGGATGCCTCTAAAGACAACGGAGACGACGCCAATGGCAAGAGCGTTACATATGCGTATGATCCGGCCGGCGGCACTTCCATGGTGAAGCTCGCTTCCAAGGCGACGCCGACGCCGGGAAGTCTGGTCCCTGGGCAGGTGCCGGACAAGCCCCTGCTCAGCTATACGCCGGCGGTGACATCGACCGTACCGAAGGATTTTGCGGTTACGGCATCGGTATACAGTTCCACGTATCTTGATGCGGCTACACTGCACTACAAGAAGATCGAAGATACCGATTTCACTTCGGTGTCCATGAACATTGGCGCGCCGGTCGAAGGAAACTCGGTGCTGACCGCATCGATCCCGAAATCTGCGATGACAGGGACGGACAAGCTGCTCTACTACCTGGACGCAAGCAGCCCAAGCGGAGCAACGCGCAGTCCGGCAGGTGCTGGCTCGACTTACGAGCTGCAGATTTTGCCGGATGGCGCTTCGAACAAGCTGCCGTATTTGCTTCTCACGGAGGTCGTGTTCAACAGCCCGAACATTAACGGGGGCGACGTAACCGCCTGGGAATATTTCGAGCTGTATAATAACAGCGACAAGACGCTGCAGCTCGGCAATTATCGGATTGAATACACAGATCTGCAGGATAAGCTCGTAAATGCCTGGACGTTCAGCGAGAACAAGTCGCTGGCTCCTGGCCAGACGATCGTGGTCCGTGGTGTGACCGACAGTCCGGATGGCACGCTGGACCGGTTCAACGAAGGATACAAGCTCTCGCCCGGATTGACCGAAGCAGACGCCGTTCAATTTGTTGGCTCGGGCAATCTCGTCAACGATGCTGCGCGCAAAATCACGATTTTGACGCAATCCGGCGACCGGATCGTCTCTGCGCAATACAATGAAGCCTCCTCGGGAGCGGACAATTTGAACGCGACGGCGGTTCTGTATGGGGCACCCGAAGACGGCTCGATCCTGATGAAGAAGATTGGCAGCAAGGTGTCGCCTACTCCGGGCAAACTCGTGAACGGACAGGCGCCAGGCGAGCCGGTGCATCTGCCGGCGGACTTTCTGAAGCCGATCATTGTGCATAATCCGGCAGTCGGCTCCACGACTGCCAAGGATATCAAGCTCTCCGCCGAGATCACGGATGATCAAGCGGTACAAGGGGCCAAGCTGTATTATCGCACCGACAAGCAGACCGAGTACGATTCCATTGCCATGATCCATGGCACCGGCGATACGTATGATGCGCTGGTGCCAAAGGCTGCGCTCGAAGGCGCGACTCATCTCTACTATTATTTCGAGGCGACGGATGGCACGAATACTGTCCGTTACCCGACTTCCGATCAATCGCCCTATGACATCCGCATCTTCGACTCGGAGAGCTCGGACATTCCCGAGCTGCTGATCACCGAGCTCGTACCGGACAACAAGGGCAGCGACGCCTACGAATATATCGAGGTATACAACAACACCGATCGTACGGTGAACCTGAAGGATTACCAGATCGTCTACGAGTTCTATCACGGTGGGGCGATCCGCTGGGATCTGACGCAGGACTTCCCGCTCGAAGGACAGCATACGGCGCTTGTCTGGGTGCAGTCCAATCTGAGCAAGGGCAAGCCGGTTTCTGACTTCAATACGCATTGGAAGACGAATTTGACCGATGCTCAAGTGACCTCGCTCTATGCGATAGGCATGAGCAACAGCGACGAAGGCCGGATTCTGATTGCGTCTGATGCAGCCAATCCGGTTGATCATCAGCGCAATGCGATCGCCCAGGCCTGGTACAACGTTGGTGTCGACGAAGTGGACGATACGGGCACGAGCGTCGTCTACGAGTATCCGAAAGACGGCACGAATAAAATGTACAAGCGGGCGGTCCGTCAAACGGCAACCCCGGGTACGCTGATTCCCGGCCAAGTACCTGAACAGCCAATCGCCAAGGAGAAGGACTCGATCGCACCGGTCATCGAGCTGCAGCCGTCCGCCGAGCAGCCTTTTGGGGCTGTGCCGGTCACAGCGAATGTGACGGACGACCAAGGGCTGAAGCGCGTCTCGGTGATGTTCAAGCGGAACCAGGATGCAAGCTACACGGAAGTGCGTATGGTGCCGGTATCCGCAGGCAGCAGCACCTTCGTTGGCACGATTCCTCAAGAGCTCCTGCTGGGAGCCTCGTATGTGGACTATTACATTGAAGCCACCGACGGTGAGAACGTCGTTCGTACAACGGACGGAGGTTCGGCACCAACCAGGCTGACATTCACGAAGCAGGGCGATCTGTGGTTCGATTTGGCGGACGGAGCGCTGCTTCGCGGCCAGGCAGCAGCCGTACAGGGCAATGCCGCTGCGGAATCCGCACTGCCGCTCGGCCTGAAGCTTGACGGCAAAGCGCTGTCTGTGAAGCCGGATGTCAGCGAGGAGGCTTATATCTCTTACCGGGCGGACGACTTGCAGTCCTCCTCGCTGATGGACGGACTGTATGTCAACGGGACACTCGCGACGCTGCTGCCGAACAGCGCGAATCTTGATCTCAAATATGTACAGATTCCGAAGCATCTGCTGAAGCCGGGGAACAATCAAATCTGGATCACGGCAGGCAACGGCAAGTCGCCGATGGACACGGAAGGCAATAATGACGACTTCCGCATTGAGGATATCCATATTCTGCTTGGCGACGGCGCGGAGCAGCCGATCGTGTCCATGCGCGGCAAGAATCTCGACAAGGATACATTCACGGAGAACCTGAGCCCGCTCGACCGTCATAAGGTAGGCGACAGCTCCGGCTACTACGAGTATCTGGAATTGACGATCACGATGCCGGAGAGCGCATTCCATGGCATTACAGCCGATGTCGATACGACCAAGCTGACGGACGGCGAGCATACATTCGAGCTTAGCAGCGCAGGCGGTCTGACGAAGACGCTGCGTGCGATCATAGATAACACGGCCCCTGAATTCACCGCATTCTCGATTGAAGCTGGCAAGACCTACAGCGGTAAGATCGAATTCAATGCCGCCGCCGAGGATGCGACTTCGGGTCTGGAGTCGGCCGCCGCAACGCTGGACGGCAAGGAAATTTCGCTGCCTTGGTCGGTCAATGCAGCGACGCTCAAGGACGGCGACCATACGTTCACGGTGACCGCGAAGGATAAAGCGGGCAATACCGCCGTGAAGACAGCGGCCTTCACCACGAAGAACGGCAGTCCCGATAAGCCGACCGATCCGAGTCCTGCCGACGGCAAGAATCAGGTCGAAGCTGCCGCCAATCTGAGCGTGAAGGTGAGCGACCCGGACGGCGATGCGCTCGATGTTACCTTCGGCCCGGCATATCGGTATGACTTTGCAAGCAATTCAGAGATTGAAGCCCACTCCAACGCGACGGATCGCGAACCGCCGCTGGAGCTGAATCCAGAAGGCGAGACGGCATTCACCGCCGAAGCTGTGAAGCAGGTGTCTGCGAAGGACGGCTCCTACTATGTCACGGATGCAGAGGGCAAGTTCCCTTATCAGCGCTACGACTTCAAGCTGAATCAGGAGCCGGATGCAATCTCGCAGGTCGAGGTTGTCTGGGAAGGACACTCGCTGCCTGATCGTCAGGTAACGATGTACACCTGGAACTACAACACCGGCAAATGGGTGGCAGCGGCTTCGGGGCGGGGCGAGCTTGACTTCCGCTTGGCGGCGAATGTCGCCGTAGCCGATATGGTCAAGGACAAGACCATTCATGTGCTCATTCAGGACCTGGTTCCAAGCTCGGAAGACGGCAATGACTTCACATTCGCCTGGGCCAGCGATACACAGTATTACGCAGATTCGTATCCTGAGATTTTCGACAAGGAAATGAAATATATTGCCGATATGAAGGACGAGAAAAATATCGTATACGGCATCCATACCGGCGACCTTGTCGACGACTGGGATCGTCCGGACGAGTGGGCGGTAGCCAGCAACAGCTTGAAGCATCTGGAAGACGCGGGCATCCCGTACGGGGTTGTCACCGGCAACCATGACGTCAATCATGCTGCAGGCAACTACACGGAGTATTGGAAGTACTTCGGCCGCGATCGCTTCGAGAACCAACCCACTTATGGCGACGACCTGAACAACAATCGGGATCACTACGATCTCGTATCGGCCAAGGGACAAGACTTCCTGATCATGTACCTCGGCTGGAACGTACAGGACGGCACAGTTGAGTGGGCAAATGAGGTGTTGAAGAAGTATCCGAACCGGTACGTTATCATCGCAACGCATGAATACATCTCTCCGACGGGTGCATATTCGGGTCAAGGCGAGATGATCTGGAATAAGATCGTAGCGTTGAACGACAATGTGCAGATGGTGCTGTGCGGACACTTGCACGGTGTCGCATATAACGTGAAGCATGTCGGCGAGCGCACGGTCGTCGAGATGCTGGCAGACTACCAGTCGGGCCCGCAGGGCGGCCAGGGCTACATGCGTTTCCTGAGCTTCAACGTAGCTGAGGGCAAGATCCATGTCAGCACCTACTCGGCTTATATGGATGACTGGAACTACTTCGATGACGCCAAAGACGAATTCGACCTGCCGTACAAGGCGCAGGACCCTGCCAAGCGCGTCGCGACCGACTACATTGGCGTGAACGTCTACGGCAGTGCAGTTATCGGCACGAGCAAGGATGTGAAGAGCGGGGAGCGGGCCGGCACGGCTTGGAGCGGACTGGCTTCCAATACCAGATACCGGTGGTATGCGGCGGCGACCGATCCGTCGGGAGGCCGAACCGTATCCGATATCTGGAGCTTCACGACCGGATTGGTCGATAGCGGAAATGGCAACGGTAATGGAAACGGCAACGGTAATGGTACGGATAATGGAAACGGTAATGGAAATGGAACTGATAACGGAAACAACGGTAACGGAAGCAACAGCAACGGAACCAACACCGGCAATAGCGGTGGTAATACGGGCAATAACGGCAGCACCGGATCGGCCAGCGGCATCCGCAACGTGGAACCGGGTACGATCCCTGCGGGTACAGCGCCTGTAGAGCTGAATATCGGACAAGGCGAGACGGGCGTGAGCCTGTCGAACGAGGTTCTCGCGAAGGTCGGGGAGCGCGACATCGTACTCCGCACTTCATCCGGATCGAGCATCACGATTCCTTCAGTTGATGTTGTGGCTCTTGCGGGACAAGTTGGCAAGGGGGAATCGCTGATTCTCTCGGCTGAAGTGGTGTCAGCAGCGGCTGCCGCGCAGGCCAAGACGAGCACGGGCGCCAAGCTGGATGCGACGCTCGATATCAAAGGATCGTTGAACCTGTCTGTGGCCAAGAAGGATGCACAGGGCAAGACAGCAGCGATCTCGGGATTCGCGAAGCCGGTCACGCTGACGATCAAGGCGGACGGCATTCGCAACGTCAATTTGGCTGGCATCTATCGCGTGTCGGCGGATGGAACAGCCGAATGGATTGGCGGGCAATACGCGAACGGCAGCTACACCATAACCGCCGACCGTTCCGGACAATATCTCGTGATGGAGTACACGAAGCCTTTCAACGATCTGATGCTCGGCAACTGGGCTTATGACTATGTGCAGGAGCTGTCCTTCAGGAACATCGTGAAGGGGATCAGCGCAGATACATTCGGCGCCGCCAAGCCGACTACGAGAGCGGAGTTCGTCACATTGCTCGCAAGAGCGCTGAATCTTGCTCCGGCTTCGAACTCGGTCCGTTTCGATGACGTGAAGAAGGACGCCTGGTATACGGATGCTGTCACGGCGGCGGTCCAGGCAGGCATCGTCACCGGCGTTAACGACAGCAAATTTGCGCCGAACAGCGAAATCACCCGTGAGCAAATGGCCGTGATGATGATGCGCGCGCTGACCTATCTTCAAGGAACGGCACAGCAGCAGACGGCAAGCAGCTCAGCTTCCTCCTACACGGACAGCGGCTCAATCAGCAGCTGGGCGAAGGGTGCGGTCACCCAAGCTACCGCGCTCGGCCTGCTGAACGGCCAGGGAGACGGCAAGTTCGCGCCACAGAAATATGCGACGAGATCCGAGACGGCCAAGATCATCTATCTTCTGCTCGGACTGACAGGCGATAAATCCTGATCGGTTGGACTTAGTGTTTGAAGGAAGCGCCCCGGGGCTCCGGCGGCGCTTCTGTCCTATTATTGAATCAAAGGCGGTTGCTAAGACATGTTGACTACATACACTCGCATGACCTCATCCCGGCGATGCCTGATCGCGGCAGTGTTCCTGCTGACGCTGATCGGCTGCTTGCTGATAGGAACCAGACCAGCCATGGCGCATCTGAATACGTATGGCTACTCCGATATCAATATCAGCCGCGATCAGCTCACTTACGATCTGTATCTCGATCCGCGGGAAGTGTCCCAATGGATGGATCTGCGCTCGGACGGTATTTTCGTACTCGATCCCAATGCTTCGACGGACGCACAGGCCGACCCTGACAAGGTGCTGTGGACAAATGACGAGTTGATGCCGCTCCTGGAAGAATCGCTGTCCGTGAAGACATCGGGTGATGAAGTCGCCCCTGTCATTGAGGGGACGAGCATCGAGTCGCGAGGAGGAACCTCGTACCTGAAGATGAGCCTTCGCTACGTATGGCCTTCCGGCGCCTCGGATTATGACATCGATTACCGGGTTTTCTTCGAGGAGGACCCCGGTCATCAAAATTATGCGACGATCCGCACAGTCGGAGGCGGTTCGAAGGACGTTATCTTTACGAAGGGGAATCACGAGGCCGCAGGCCAGCTCGAGTCGGATGGTACTGCTGCCGAAGGCGACCGTAAGACCATATCCGTGCCGTCCTGGCTTGTCACCCTGTGGGACTATACGAAGCTCGGCATTGAGCATATCTGGACCGGCATCGATCATCTGCTCTTCATCACCGCACTAGTGCTCGCAAGGCAGCGCAAATGGGGATACATCAAAGTGCTGACTGCCTTCACGGTCGGACACAGCATCACCATCGCTCTCGCGGCGCTGGATATTTTCAATCTGCCTGCATCTTTCGTCGAGCCGGTCATCGCGCTCAGTATCGCTTATGTAGCCTTCGAGAACATCTGGCTCAAGGAAGTGCGCTGGCGCTGGATCGTGGCCCTCGGCTTCGGCTTGATTCACGGCTTCGGCTTTGCCCAGGTGATGCGCGGTACGCTTGGTGATCGCTATTTGCTCTCACTGTTCTCCTTCAATCTCGGAGTAGAGCTGGGGCAGCTGGCCGTCCTGGCCGTTCTGCTGCCGCTGCTGCTGTGGGCGGCGAGGTTCAAGTCTTATAGAAGGATCAGCTTCGGCCTGTCCGCGGTCATTGGTCTGATCGGGATGTATTGGTTCGTCACGCGGCTGCTCTGACTGTCCATGTGCGCCTCGCTTCGCAAGAAGCGGGGTTTCTTTTAGCTGCTGGAACAACTCCGATGCAGATTGGCGTAGCTATTTTATGGAAAAGGACGAATAAGATAAAGTATAATTATGGAATAGCATAATACGGGAGTTCATTTATGGATGATAAAATAAAAGATTATCTGGATAGCCTTATGGTATCTATTCCTGGCGGTATCGAGCATTTAAGAGATTTTCGGGATAAGCAGAAATGGATCAGTTCAAATTCCCAAATGAGCATACCTGGGCTAAAAGGCAATTTGACAGAAACAGAAAGAACAGTCGAAATAAAGCCTTTTTCTTTAGCTAAATATCCCGTGACAAAAGGTCTGTATGAAGCAATAACTCAAAAAGCACTGATCGATGTAGAGCTGGACTCTATTCCAATGGTAAATGTATCTTGGTATGATGCTATTTTATTTTGCAATCTGCTTTCAGACGAATGTGGATTAACAGAGTGTTATACTTTTGACCATAATGACAATAGTGTATGTTGCGATCGGAATGCCACCGGTTACAGACTGCCAACTGATGCCGAGTGGCAGTATGCATGTAAAGCGGGATCAACCGGATACAGATATGGAGATATTAAGGATATTGCCTGGTATGATGAGAATTCGGAGGGCGCGATTCACAAGGTGGGCCAAAAAGCCCCCAATAAATGGGGGTTATACGATATGTTAGGGAATGCATGGGAATGGTGCTGGGATTTATATGATGAAGCAACATATGGTCAATACCGGATTTTTCGTGGTGGAAGCTGGTCCGAATCAGCCAGAGGATGCGGGGCTACATGCCGTCGTCGTGGTCATCCGTCGTTTTGCATTGATGACTTGGGATTCCGTTTAGCTAAATCGATCTAAGACATGTGGAGTGCATATTATTGATGGGAAAAAGGGTCTAGCTGATTTATGGCTGCGCCCTTTTTTGTTATGCTCCTTCCATTGCAGAGGCGGAGGGACCTGGGTGGCATGGAAGATTTTATACCGGTCGTAATACTTTCACCATGTTCGATCTGCCTGAAATGAGCGATTATAGAACCTGTAAGTTGCACTATGCAAGATGGTAGACGCTGGTGGCGTTCATCATACATCGGTTCTTATGCGGACGGTCGTAACGAGGCAGGGATATCGGTTTATCCCGCAGTGCCGTGCCTGTTAGGTTGCGGTATCCTGTACGATCGGATCGGTAAGAATCCGCTATTTAGGGTTCGATTCCCTAATCGCCTTGGGAGCGATTCTGGTAGAGCACTCGACTTTCAATCGAGCGAAAAAAGATCAAAAGACCAAAGGATAGAATCCCTGGCGGCTACTTATGCGCACTGTAGGAAAGGCTTTGCAATCCGTGGATACCGATGATGCGAAATTCCGGAGGCTTTTCTAAATAGTAAGAATGTATAGGCTACGCGCTTATCACAGCCTTCTATTTCTCGGTAAACGCATGCGTCTAAGGACGCCGTAAGGCGTTTATCCTTGGGACGGAAGAGGAAGAGGGATGGCTGAAACAGAGTCAACCTTCTAACTCGAATGTCCCTGGAAATCCCCGGCAGCCCGCTGATCTAAAACGCGATTCCGCCCATACCGCAGAGGGATTCTAATTCCAGTGGTCGAACCACTAAGGGGGTAATGAGTATGTTTAAAAAAATAACCATTCAAGCTGACCAGCGCGGTCTGCTCTTTCATAAAGGCAGCTATGTGAAAAAGCTCGCTCCGGGGACCTATCGCTTTTTGTTGTGGTCGCAAACGACTGTTGTGGTGTTGAATATCGCCAAGCCGTTCGCTGTTGAGGGCAAAGACTTGCAGCTGTTTCTTCAGGATGAGGAACTCGTGCGGGAGCTCGATGTCGTACGGGTGCAAGATCATGAATACGTGCTGCATTACGAGGACGGCCAATTCGTGCAGCTGCTTAAGCCGGGCGTCTACGCTTACTGGAATATGCTGAAGAAACATACCTTTGTGCATGCGGATATCAGACAGCCTGAATTGCCTGCCGAGATAGAGCGTTCGATTGTACCGAAGCTTGCGGTCCATGTGCAGTCCTGCGAGATTGCGAGTTACGAATCCGGCTTTTTGTTCTATGATCATGTGCTGCAGCGGGAGCTTTCTCCCGGCAAGTACTGCTTCTGGAAGGGTCCCGTTTCAGTTGTGGTCAAGACAATTGATTTAAGACAACAACAAATGGATCTCATCGGCCAGGAAATCATGACGGAAGACAAGGTTACGCTGCGCTTGAACTTCGTCTGCCAATACAAGATCGTAAATCCGTGGCGCGTTCTGGAAATGAAATCATTCGACGAGCAAATCCACATCCAGCTCCAGCTCATGCTCCGGGAATATGTCGGAACGCTTAAACTGGACGATCTGTTGAAACGGAAAGAGGACGCGGCATCGTTCATCCTGTCCCGTTTGCGTGAGAAAGCTGAAGAGTTCGGCGTTCAGTTCCTGGGTGCGGGGGTTAAGGATGTCATTTTGCCGGGAGAAATGAAAGATATCCTGAATACCGTCCTGCTTGCGGAGAAGAAGGCCCAGGCCAATCTGATCACCCGCCGGGAGGAAACGGCTTCGACCCGAAGTCTGCTGAATACCGCGAAGCTGATGGACGAGAATCAGACGCTGTTCCGGCTGAAGGAGCTCGAGTTCCTTGAGAAAATATGCGAGAAAATCGGGTCCATCTCGGTAACGGGCGGCGGAGATTTGCTGGAGAGGTTGAGTTCTCTCATTGGGGAGAAGAAAGCATCAGGCCAGTAATGGGAAAAAGGTGATGAAACGATGATACTATTCTTCAATAAAGCTGCTCAGCCTCCTTGGGAAGGTAAGGTCTCCATCTATTCGTACATTCGGGAGCAAGGCGAATCCGTGGGCGACTCCCTGCCGGATGATGAAGAATTCTGGGCCGGCAGTAAAATAAGATGGGTAGCGGGCGGTCTGGATGGAGCTTTCGGGCATCATGCAGCGCCTGGCAAGATAACGGATGAGGCCCGCGAGCTGGTCCGTCTGCTGGCGAAGCTGTCCAGGAAGCCGAAGAACTCCATGCGGAAGGCTGTATATGCCAAGCTGGTAAAAATGGATATGGGCAGTATCGATCTGCTTCTGGAGGAGGTGCGCAAGCAGCCTGGTGTACAGCCGGCTTCACTGTTCCAGGAGGCGAAATGGCTGGCCGAGCATGCGGCGCATCGCAATGTCGTCAAATTCGGAATCGCGCTGCTGGGTCTGTATCAGAACGAAGAAGTGCAGGACCTGCTTCTGACGCTGGGAAGACATGAGGAATTTACGCTGTATGCTGCGGTTGCCATTCTTAATGGGATGGAGGACAGCAACCCGGTTTTGTTTGAATTAGCCAAGCAAGTTGAGGGCTGGGGTAAAATTCATATTGTTGAGCGACTTGAGCCGTCTAATCAGGAGATCAGAGACTGGCTGCTGCGGCAAGGCTGCCGCAACAGCGTTATGAACGAATATTTAGCTTGTACCTGTGCGAGAAACGGCGGTTTGCGGGAGGCGCTCTCGGCTGAACGGGTAGATAACGCATTATTTGATGGAGCAACCGATATTATACAAGCGTTATTGAATGGCGGGCCGGCTGAGGACATGGATGATTATGAGGATGCGCCGCATGTATTGTCCGATTACGTGAGGCTGGCCCGGGAGATGGCTTCAACCGCAAGGCATCTTTCGGTCATGCTGGAAATTCGCAGATTCCTGTCTCAGGATGAGGAGAAATGGGCCGGCCGTATGTCGGCGGGGTGGACCGGGCAGTTAAGAATGGATATTCAGGTTGCTTGTCAATCGATCACGGCCGACTCCAAATGGGAGGACATCATTATGAAAGCCGTTGGCTCCGGAAATTTGCCGGATTGTTACAATGGCTCAGCTTGTGCGGAACAGCTCGGCATCGATGTTTGGGATATTCTCTTTGATCAGCTCGCTAAAAACCCGATGGGGGATGTTTACATCTTCCAGCTCATGAAATCGGATGACCCGGACCGGATTCGGACATTGGTCCAGTTCGCTGCCGAGCATCTCCCCCTCCAGCAAATCGCCACTGGACCCGGAGAAGAGATGGGGCTGGGCACGGAATATGCGGCTCACAGGGCTTTGGATACCATTTTACAGAGTCTGTATCAATTCGAGGGAATTGGCGGGGAGCTGATACTTACCGGTCTGAACAGTCCCGTAATCCGAAACCGGAATATGGCGATCAAAGCATTGGAGGGCTGGAACGTTGCCTCATGGGGAGATCAGCTGGTTGGAGCGGTTAAGCATTTATCGCAGATTGAGCCGAACGACTCGGTGCGAGAAGAGCTTCAGAAGCTGCGGGAGGCCAAAGGGATCTAGGTTCTGGTTGGGGAACATGTATTTATTATTATAGGAGTTGAATGACCTAATGGCTTATCAAAATATAGATGGCGTACGTGTCTGGGGCAATCCTGACAGCGGCGCGCTTGCTCAAGCGAGAACCTGTGCGGAAACCGGCAATGTGGTTCAAACCCTGCTGATGGCGGATCATCATAAAGGGTACAGTCAGCCGATCGGCGGGGTTGTTGTGTATGACGGGCAAATCTCGCCCTCCGGCGTTGGTTATGATATCGCATGCGGAAATAAAGCAGTAAGAACCAGTTTGTCTGCCGAAGACATAAAGCCAGGATTGGCGAAGATTATGGATAAGATTGCCCGCAAAATCTCCTTCGGGGTGGGGCGGGTCAATAAGGAAAAGGTCGACCATGACCTCTTCGATGATCCGGATTGGGCTGTGTTCAAGGCGATAGGCAAGCAGGAGCATGACAAGCTGAGAGTATTGGCGCAAAGCCAGCTCGGCACGGTCGGCAGCGGCAATCACTTCGTCGACCTGTTTGAAGAGGCGGGAACCGGCCGTTTGTGGATCGCGAATCATTTTGGGAGCCGGGGCTTCGGGCATAAGACGGCAAGCGGTTTTATCAACCTGGCTGCCGGCAGACAGTTCCTCGCAAACGCCCCGGGCGAGAAAATGGACCAGCCGCCAGTACTGCTCGATCTGGACAGCGAGCTTGGCGAGATGTATTACAGAGCGATGAGGCTGGCTGGACGTTATGCTTATGCCGGAAGGGATTATGTGATTCGGCAAGTATTAGCCATTCTGGGAACGGAAGCGGACCTTGAAGTGCATAACCATCATAACTATGCTTGGAAAGAGACGCATAACGGTAAAGAAGTCGTTGTCGTCCGCAAAGGGGCGACCCCGTCCGCCCCCGGTCAGGTTGGTTTTATCGGCGGCAGTATGGGGGATATATCCGTTATCGTTAAAGGGAAGGACAGCATAGAGAACAAGGATTCTTACTACAGCACCGTTCATGGAGCGGGACGCATCATGAGCCGGACCCAAGCGGCAGGCAAAATGAACTGGAAAACCCGTACCCGCAGCGGCGGTCAAATCAGCACAGCGCAAATGATGAATGCCGTCCGGGATTTCGGTGTTGAGCTGCGCGGCGCAGGGACGGACGAGAGTCCTTTTGTATATCGGAAGCTCCAGGAAGTGCTGGATGCGCATGCGGAAACGATTGAGGTCTTGCATGTGCTGAAACCGATTGGTGTCTGCATGGCTGGGGCGGATGAGTTCGATCCGTATAAGGACTAGTAGGGTTCCGGCTGAATAGTCTAAGTCACTGGTTCGTTCGTTGAAAAATCCCCCTGTCGTGGTATAATGAACTCAGAAATGGCGAACAATGCGAAGAGAGTCGTGCTGGTAACACGACTCTCCGCGCAATAGCCGCTTTTAAGGGCGGCGGCTTCGAACAGGCAAGATGTCAGAAATAGACCGCTTCCCTTGAGCAGGGCGGTCTATTTCTTTTTGAGGTAAGTTAGCAGAGCCAGAATGAACATGCCGAACATGAACATCAGGGACAACGCTTGATAGACCTCCATGGCATCACCTCCCTCCTGGGAGACTAGCCGACCGCCCATATCAGCCTTTCTATTGCTTTCTAGATTATAGCATGATAGAGAGCGCGCTGATATTTATAACATTCACGCCCTCCTTATGCTGCTATGATAGACTGGTATCAAGATTCTCTGTGTTAACACCTTTTCATCCTATACCGCTGGACGGAAGAAATCTGCCTGTACCGTCTGCATCATCACTTTGAGCGCAAAGAGCAAAAGCGGAAGGATTAAAGCCGCTCCCTCTGCCCCCGCCCTCAATCCATCCGAAACACCTTCCCCTTCGGCACGAACGGCAGGTGCTGGCCCTTGGGGATCAGGAACGCATGCTCCCGGCGGATGCGCAGCCGGTCGCAATAGCCGTCCGTTATGATCAATAACGGGCCGGACTTTGGAAAGTCCCCGGCATGTTCCAACAGGTCGATGGCCGGCTGGAGGATGGTGCCGCCCCGGCCCTTGACGGACACGCGGTCCGCGATGACCTCCGGGGCGATATAGCCCTGGTCATACACAGCCGCGTCGCAGAAGATGACGCGCACCAGCGGGACATCCCTGGCCATGCTGTAGCTGGCAATGGCCCCGAGGGCCTTGCTCAGCAGCTTGGTGTCCATGGAGCCGGAGGTGTCCAGGACGACGCCGAAGGTGCGTCCGTCTTCGTCGCCGTAATCCGGCATCCATCGGGGGCGCGGGATATCCGGCGTGGAGGATTGCCTGCGGCTGATCCGCGAATAGGTGCGGACCTTCTCCAGCGGCGAGAAGTAGTGATCGAACCATTTCGCCAGCTCCACATCCCAGAGAATCGGCGGCTGGGAGAGCGCCCGGATTTCTTCAATCAGGCCAGCGGGAAGGAAGCCGCGATTCTGGTCGTAATGGTAATCGAGTCCCTGGCTTAAGCAGTTTCGGTAAAATTCATCAAGTGTCAGGCCGTCACTCCGCTCCCACCAATCAGGAACGCGCGGGGGTAAAATATCGCCCATGCCGACTCCCCGGAAGGTGGCGACCTTGCGGTACAGCCGCATATCGGTAACGATGCGGTCATAGACCGATTCCGCCGACAATCCCTTCATCTCCGGATCATGAAGTCCTCCGATCCTCGGAAACGCCCCCAGTCCCATTTCCATCAGCCACTGATTGATGACATAATCGCAGGCGACATTCCACAGGTACGGGTCGCGTCCCTCGGCGCGGGCATGATGCCTTAAGCCCACATGCAGAAATTCATGAGCAAGCACAAACCGGCATTCCTGCTCGTCGAGGCCGGCCGCCGGGTTCATGAAGATTTCTTTGGCCTCGGCGTCGACAGCGGCGACCGAAATCGAGAGCCGGTTGCACAGCAAGGGGTCCTCAATGATACGGAAATCGGCCGCCATCGCACCCATCAGCGGATAGCTGCTGATGAACCAGTTGCGGGCTTTGACGGCCGGTGTCAGAACATCCGGGTTAGCCCCCAGATAGTCCTCATAGCCCGCCGTCACATTGACGGCGCTCGTTACAGCCAGGGTCAAGCCCTTGCCGAGGCAGTCCTGCCAATTCACGTTGTTGTTATTCCAGTAGGAAGGGACGGATTCCCGGGGATTCAGGATCATATCCTGGAAGCCGTGTCCGGCTGTGCCCAGGTTATGCAGCGCAGCCGGAAGCCCTCTCTCCATGAAGCTCCGGTACAGTTCCTCCTCGCTCTTGGCGGCAAGCTCCGCGCGGCCATCCATATCCGCAGGCGGCTGCCCGAGCCTCATATCATACAGGAATTTGGCGATATAAGCGTCGCATGCCGCATTCCACAGATCCTGCCGCTCCATGGTCCGGAAATGGCCGAAGCCGAGATGAAGCAGGCCATGCGCTAAAATATAGACCCACTCTTCCGGCAATCCTCTTCGTTTGGGATGCACATGAATAAAGCCATGGCTTGTCGTCACGGCCCAGCCATTCTCTGGACACAGATTCCCCTCCCGCCTGATAAACTGCGTATGATGGGCAAGGGGAGCGAACATTGGGTGCTTGCAGATATATTCCATACCCTCCGTATAGGCTTTGGTGGCGGGATCGGCTTCTCTGGATTTCGTTTTAGCCATAATCACGCTTCCTTCTTCTGCACTAATCGCGGCAGATCCCGAACAATCTCGACGAGGAACCAATCAGGAAGACTGTCGCCGGATTCGCTCTTCGCAACGGAGAGCTGGGCGATTTCAAGACTGATGGTGCTTAAGCTTTTGATCAGGGCTTTGGCGCGGTGGGCCAGTCTTTTGTGCTGTTCTGTCAGATGATCCTTGGTCTCGGGCAGTTCCTTGATAAGCTGCGCACGGAAAGACTGCGCCATAAAGTACAGCACATCTCGATCCTCCGGCTCATGCGGCCATCCCGTCTCGCCCTCCAGAATCGCTTTCAGCTTATATTTATGGGTAGTCTGCTTATAGAAGGCTTTGAACTGCCCCGCATGATGGGGAGACAGGCATCCGGTTGCGAGAACATCCAGCGTCTCGGGCTGAAGCCGGTCGCCGTATTCCTTGAGAGCATCGCTTAGCATATGCCAGGAGCGGGGAGTGGAGAAGGACTCTTCATGCTTCGGCGGCTGCACCCACAGATGGTCCGGGCGAGTTTCGATATAGGAGATCACCAGGGGATGGATATCATTGTCGTAGGCCCATTCCAGCCATTCCCGGTGGGAGACTCTTAACTGGACGTGGAACATGCGGTTGATCAGCGCGGACGACATGGGTTTCACGATGGCGCTGTCCTGCGCCCGGTTCCCTGCGCCAATGACGACGGAGCCAGCGGGGAGGACGTATTCCCCGATGCGTTTTTCGAGAATCAGACTGTAAAAAGCCTTCTGCACCTCATGCGTACACGCATTCAGTTCATCCAGGAACAGACAGTAGGGCTCGGTTCGGGCAATCATGCTGGGGGGACAGAACCGGCTGGTTCCATCAATAATTTGCGGGACCCCGATGAGGTCTTCCGGGGCTAATTGGCTGCCTAGCAAGGAGACGCAGGGCAACCCCACTTGGTCGGCGAACTGCTGCACGAGCGAAGATTTGCCGATTCCCGGCGGGCCCCAAATAAAAACCGGACGCATCACTGCAATGTTGAGCAGCACATCCATCAATTGCTTAGAGGTTACTGAAGCGGATAAATTCATTCATCGATTCCTTCCATAAGTTAACGTTAAGGAAATCATATCATAGATTTATGGGGTGTTTGGAATATTTTCGGGATTTGTAATACTTTTGCCCTGTTCGGAGCTTCCATTTTTTGCGAAAATACAAACAGAAATAATGATTCGCAATATGAAGCTTAGGAGTAGATAGAGATGGCGATTGTCCAGGTGAGCTCCACTAATCCGCAGTTCTCTTTTTTGATCAAGAAGAATCCGAATTCCGGCATGCAGCTGCGCTCGGTCCGCAAAGGCATGGCCTACGGCTGGTACACGAATGAACAGACCTACAATGTGTATTTTAAGGACGCGGATAATGAAATTTCCTATAAGCAGCATGCACAGGAAGACTTTGAGTATTTGAATGTATCGAGGTACAACACGCCTTTGTTCCCGCTGAATGCCATTAACGAATTTTTCTCCGCACCCCTTAAGGCGCAGGATGACCGGGATGCGGAAGGCTATGAGCATACCTTGTTTATCAATATGATTCATATCGAGCTGATCCGGTATATTGAGCTGTTCGGGAAGCATTTGCCGGAGTTCTCCTTCGAAACGGTGCATCTGGCGCATAAGAGCTATTCGCTGTCCATCAAGACGAAGAAGAGTCTGTATCACCTTCTGCACACGGTAAGCGTACTGTGTTTATTCCTCTCGATGTTCGGCAACGAATATATCGATATTTCGGAAAATGTGCTCGACAAGTACATTAAGAGCGTCAATGTGATTGACGCGCCGTTCTATATTCGCAGCCTGTTCGTGCGGAACTTCCTGTCGTCCAGAGACCGGTTCCGGAAATACAAGGAAGAGCTTGAGCGGACTGACCGCTATCCGATCCAGTTCGCTTACGGGAGTACAGCGATGCAGCGGAGAAACCATATCGGGAGCGCGCTGGCTTTTGATAAGTCGATCCTGGATGTGGGCTGCGGGGAGGGCTTCTATGCCATTCCTTTTGCCGGAAAAATCGAAGGCACCTACTATGCGATCGACATCAATGAAGAGGTGCTGGAGAAAATGAAGCGCAAGGCCGACGCCAAAGAGATCGACAATATGGCCGCATTCGGCTCGATTGATCAGTTCCTGGACAGCTATAACGGGGAGCGGGTCGATGTCATTCTGACCGAGGTCATTGAACATATGCCCGAGGATGAGGCTAGACAGCTGATACTCCGGATTTGCGGGGAAGTTGATTTTGACAAGTTCATTATTACGACGCCGAACGCCGATTTTAACCGCTATTATGAGCTGGACGATTTCCGTCACGACGACCACAAGTGGGAGATGGGTGAAGCCTCTTTCCGCCAATGGATGCATGAGGTGATCGCGGAAGCCGGGCTGGATGCCGAATTTATAGCCGTCGGGGACGGCGTTAATGACATCCGGACGACACAGGGCGTCATTCTTGGGAAAAAGGGGGCGTAAGCCATGGATATCCAGACGAAAATACACACCATTTTTATGCTGGTCGGGTCAACGGAATGCGGGAAGACGACCTTTGCCAGAGAGGTTCTGATTCCAGGGCTGCGGTTTGAAGCCGCGGAGCATGGTGTCCGTGCCAACGTCCAATACTTGTCCTCCGACCAAACCCGCCAGGAAGTGCTGGGCTATGAGTACGACAAGTATGACCGGGTGATGCTGGAAGCGAGCGGGCAGGCTTTTCACCTGCTGTTCGAACGGCTGAAGATGGCGACCTCTTTTCCGATTAACGCGGAGTTTGTGGTCGTGGATACAACTGGGCTGTCCGAGGATTTCCGGGCCCAGGTGAAGGAGATTGCTTTTCAGAACAACTATAACCTTGAGGTTATTGTCTTCGATTACCGGAAGCGGGAGGATTACTACGCGTCTGAGCGATCGAAGAAGCTGATCTCCAATCATATTAACCGGCTGAAAAAAGAGGTGCTCGGCGCGCTTCCCCGTGAAGGCTATGCCAAGATTCACAAGCTGCGGGCCAAGGATTTCTATCTGCCTGAGGAAAAGAAAGCCAATCCGGAGTACCGCGTCATCATTGAGGACCGAGACGCCTACCTGGCGACCATTCTTCCGCAGGACCAGCGGTATATTCTGATCGGCGACGTACATGAATGTGTAGACGATCTGAAAGGCCTGCTGATGGACTATGGCTACAAGATTGAAGCGGGCAGGCTGGCTGCGGGCGAGAAGCTGCGGCAGACGAGGCTGGTGCTGGCGGGCGACTGGATTGACAAAGGCAGACAGACGAAGGAGATCATCGAATTTCTGTACGAGAATCAGGAGCATTTCTATTTCGTGCTGGGCAACCACGAGAACTTCGTGAGCAAATATATGAAAGGCGAAGTGGACGGTGTGGACCCCGAGCTTCTGCATTCCTATTTCGACTCTACGCAAGTGCTGAAGAGCGACCCGGAGCTGCTGGAGAAGTTTCAGGCTCTTGTGGCGAAGGCGAAGCCTTTTTACCGCTATATAGGCGTCTCAGGATCGTCGTTCTATGTTACCCATGCGCCGTGCCGGAACAAATACATCGGGAAGCTCGACAAAAATTCGGCCCGGCACCAGCGGGTGTTCCGCCTTGACCGGGAAGCGCCTGCGGAGGCGCAGCTGGCTTATTTGAAAGAGGAAGCAGTCAGCAATCACCCGTATCATGTATTCGGACATATTGCAGCCAGTCGGGCGTTCCGGATCGGCAACAAAATTCATATCGATACCGGCTGTGTGAATGGAAATGCGCTGACTTCGGTTACTCTTTCGAACAAACCGTACTTCAAGGCGCATAAGTCTAGCCAGGTGGTGATCGCCGAAGAGCTGCCGACGCTGTTCAAGCAAGAGCGCAAGGTATCTGTA
Source organism: Paenibacillus sinensis (assembly GCF_019904155.1). Classification (GTDB taxonomy): domain Bacteria; phylum Bacillota; class Bacilli; order Paenibacillales; family Paenibacillaceae; genus Paenibacillus_AQ; species Paenibacillus_AQ sinensis. The sequence goes on along the minus strand of NZ_JAHCMB010000198.1, from coordinate 40,004 downwards.
CGGGAGCTTGGCGAGGATGAGCTGCGCCGGCTTCATTACATCTCCCGCCATCGAATCAATTTCATCTCGGGCACCATGTCCCCGGCTGACAAGAATGAAGCGACGAATGAACTGGAATCCCTGAAGCGGGGGCTTGGCTATTTCAAGGAACGGGGCGTCTCACAGGTTGTTCTCCAGCCCAAATACATGGGTTCGAGATGCAATGTGTATCTGCACCGTGACCCCTGGCAGTGCTTCGCGGTCAGCCGCAACGGCTACAAGATCAATCATGTGGAGCTGTCGGAAATTTACGGGAGGCTGCTGGATCAATTCGGCGGATATATGGCGGACCGGAACATTTCCAAGATGGTGCTGGACGGCGAGCTTCTTCCGTGGAAGGCGCTTGGCGAAGGATTGATCGGGAAGCAGTTCAAGCCGATCGAGAAGGCGCTGGAGACGGAGCTGGCTTTTTTGCAGGACAATGGCTTTGAAGACGCGTATAACAAGCTTATTGCCGAATATGAGGCGAGCGGGTTCGAGAAGGACCAGTATCATCTGTCCAAATCGGCTCTTAGCGACAAGTACGGTTCAAGCATATACCAGAACTACAAGCATATTCACGACATTCAGGGGAGCTATGTGCCGCTGGCCGAGCATATGGAAGCCTATCACACGTATCAACAACAGCTGGAGCTCTACGCGCAGGACGAAGACATGGTGTATAAGCCGTTTGCCTTGCTGAAGCTCGTATATGAGGACGGACATGAGGAAATTCCGGACTGGAAGACCTCGGAGATTTACGGGTTCCTGTCGGAGGACGAAGCGCTTGCGCTCGATCTGTCCGAGCCGGACCCTCTGGAGAAGGCCGAGTCGTATTTTTCCAGACTGACGTTAGAGAACGGGATGGAAGGGATTGTTATCAAGCCGGAGGTTTGGGACGGATCGACAGTGCCTTACATGAAGGTGCGTAATCCGGATTATCTCTCCATCATCTATGGCTATGACTACAAGTTCCCGCATAAATACCGGAAGCTGCTTAAGCAGAAGAACGTGAACCAGAAGCTGCGCACCTCGTTGAACGAATATCAGCTTGGCATGCGAATGCTGGCGGTTCCGTTCGATCAGATTGAGCCGGAGCATGATGCTTATAAGGAAATCGCGGCCAATCTGCTGTTTGAAGTAGCGAAAGAGCGGGAAATCGATCCGCGGCTGTAAATTTAGAGCAGGTGTCTGATTTCTGTTGTGGATTCGGGAATGGAAGATCGAAATGAGGATTAGGAAGTGAACGACATGCTAAATCAGGCTATGGAAAAAAGCTTAAGCAAAATGATGACCATGATTCTCCGGCATACGCCCGAGGAGTTCGGAGTTGACTTGGACTCCGGGGATGGTTCTTGCCCTGTGGGGGTTTTACTAGAAGCTATTCAGGCCCAGCCCAAGTGGGCTTGGGTGAGTCAGGAAGATATCGAGCAGGTGGTCCGGAATTCGGAGAAGCAGCGTTTTGAAATCGGGGATGGCCGTATTCGGGCCAGATACGGTCACAGTCATGACAAGGTTGGGTATACTCCGGGCGAGCCTCCGGCCATTCTGTATCACGGGACGAACAAAAAGGCTCTCCCAACGATCCTGAAGGAAGGCTTGAGTCCGATGAGCCGGCAGTATGTGCATTTGTCGGAAGGCACCCATTTCGCAGAGCTGGCGGGGAGCCGCAGGGGAGAGCTGGTGATTCTCAAGGTCGATACGCCGTCTGCGAGGCAGATGGGGGCCACCTTTTACTATGCGGGGAATGAAGTATGGCTGGCTGACCGGGTGCCGATGGAGAGCTTGGCAGTGATGGAGGAGTAGGGGGGATATATTGTTAATCCGGCAATTTCGCTATGATTTGGCGCGTGGACTAGGGAGCATCATTCTCTATCTGAAGCAGTCTCCGGCACTTACGGAGAAGCACATTGACGCCATATACGATGCCTGCATCAAGAACACTGCATATGATCCTCAGTGCGAAACAAGCAGAGAAGATTATCTCTGGGAGATAATTCAGCTGTCCGGGGCATCAGCTCTGCTGCAAGAACGAATAATCCTGGCATTGGGGACCCAAGAGGGATGGGATCTGTTGCAGGTATATCGGCTGGCGAAGCTGTTTGCCTTGAATGGCAACCCAAATGCATTAGCAGCTATGAAAAAAGGATTTCGTTATGACAAGGAATGGAACAGTTTCGTCGGAGGAGAAGAAATTATAGATGCTGGAGGGGAGCAGGGCTTCTTATTTGTAGCGGAGCAAATTGGAAGGAAAATACGTTCTTCCGATTATGAAGAGTTTGGGTTTCTGTTGAAGCATGCCTATGAATTCTTGGGAGAGGTCAAAGTAGCCGCTCTGCTGGAGGGCATTCGTGACGCGAACATTCAAGCTTTTATGCAATCCTCCTCCGTTGAGAAGAGCCATGTTCCATCGCAACCTGATGAGGTCTCCTATGCTGAATTGAAGTTATCTATTAAGGCCAAACCGGGACCGCATTATTCGTACTTCAGATGGGGTAGGAAAGCTTCCGAGGCAGACCTGGTAAAGGCGGCTGATGATCTGCTGGATGAACAGGACCCTAGGAGGCTGGAGGCTTATTTGCAAATCTTTAGAACCAGGGCTTTTCCACATGATCCGCAAAAAATGATGGAGCTGGCGAGGTCGGGTAACAAGCGGCTGCGCTCATCGGCCATTCGTGCTCTAAGCAAGATCAAGGTGAAGGACGAACGCATTCGTCAGCTAGGCATTGAGCTTATCCGTCAGCCATATACTGAAATTGAGGCGCTTGAGCTGTTCATACACTATTACCGGGAAAAAGACTTGCCACTGCTGGAACATGTGGTATTCAAGAAGCGCAGCAAAGATTCATTTCATAGTATTGGCTCTAGTATTGAGGATATCTTTACCGAGCATCCATCTCCTTTATGTCAGAACATTCTTGTTGAACTGTATAGAAAGGGCTGCTGCTCTATATGCCGCAAGAAATTCGTCCAAATCATGCTGTCGAGTCATGTGCTGCCGTTAACCATTCGGGGTGAAATGCAGTATGATTGCAACCCGGCGATTCGCGCATTACGGTAAAAACACCAAAAAAGCCGGGCTTCCCTGTCCGGCTTTTTTGGTTATTTTCTTCTAAAGCACTGTTCCCAATCGTTAATGACTTCAGCCCGGGTTAAGGCACGAATACGCGGATAAGATGACGTCTCCCATTCCTCAATCGCCTGCTGTCTTGTTTTAAAGAAACGGTAATCGCAAATAATCCAAGAACAGTACAATTTCCGGTACCATTTGCCGTGCGGGACATCGTCTGTATAGCGGCGTACGGCTTTGCTGGCCTGTTGTTTGCACCAGCGCGAGCCCGGGGTGCTATGATCTGTGCATGCTGGTGTTTTTTTGACACTTCTGCTCATAAGCTCTCTAACCTCCTTGGGGGAAGCTAGAGACCGTCTAAGTGTTTCATCATTCACCTCTTATTAGAGTTTTGTTGCTGTCTAAAAGATATAGACGCAGAAGAGTTAAATAGGTTCCTTGAATTTAGGGGCATAGACCGTTATTTGTAACCAGGATATGGTACAGTTTGGTTAAGATGATTTACTGGGGGAGCGCATATGAAGGTTTTGTTTTGCTCGGATCCTTTAAATAACAAGGCTGCGGATCAGGAATATGAACAGGAATATCATTGTGCCCGGAAGCTGGGAATGGATGTCTATTTGATCTCGCTGGAGTCCCTCATAGACGGGGAGCCTGCTTCAGCAGTCAAACGGGTTCCGGCATTTGAAACGCCCCAAAGCTTCATCTACAGAGGCTGGATGCTCAAACCGCATGTTTACGAACAGCTATACAACGAATTGAAGCGGAAAAATGCGTTCCTGATCAACTCTCCCTCGGAATATAGAAATGGACATTACTTTCCTTGTTCTTATGAGGCGATTGAGCAGGCAACTCCAAAGAGCATTTGGCTTGAGGTTGGGGAACTCTCAAATGGCTTTGGCGCTCTGTTCGAGAAAATGCACGTATTCGGTAACAAACCGGTTATCGTTAAGGATTACGTCAAGTCCAGAAAGCATGAGTGGGAGGATGCCTGCTATATACCGGACGCCTCCGACCCGCAACACGCTCAAACGGTTATTCGGAATTTCATGGATCGTCAAGGCTCGGAGCTTAATGGAGGCATTGTGATCCGTGAGTTTATACAGTTGGAGCAACTCGGTGTGCATCCGATTAGCGGCATGCCTTTGTCGAATGAGTACCGGTTGTTTTTCTTAAACCATAAGCTGATCGAGTGTACGGAATATTGGGACGAGGCGGTCTATCAACGGGAGATTTCCGGACTTGATTCATTTCAAGAGCTGGCCAGGGGAGTGGACAGCCGATTTTTTACGATGGACATTGCCAGAACGGCGAACGGAGAATGGAAGGTTATTGAAGTCGGGGACGGACAGGTGTCGGGGCTTCCGAGCCATGCGGATGTGGAGCATTTTTATCACTCGATATTAAATAATGAAGCTGATTAAGAGGGCTGGAATAACAGCAAAGCGAGGGATCAGAAGTGAAAGATAACCGATTATTCGATCGCATCAAAGGCGGATTGTACGGAGTTGCCGTCGGCGACGCTCTGGGCGGGACGACGGAATTTATGACCCCGCCGGAAATCCGGGCCAGGCACGGCTACCTGAGAGAAATCATCGGCGGCGGAGTGTGGCGGCTGGAACCGGGAGAGGTCACGGATGATACGATGATGACTCTTGCTGTGGCGGAAGGCATTCTGGAGAATCCGGCGGCTCCGCTGGAGCCGATCGGGCGCAGGTTTATGGAGTGGTATGATACGAATCCCAAGGATATCGGCAATATTATCCGCCGCGTATTTGAGCATTACAAGGGAGATTGGTTCGCAGCGGCTGCAAGGACGCATCAGGAGCTGGGCCGGAGCGGAGGGAACGGCACCTTGATGAGATGTCTTCCCGCTGCGTTGGCATATTCCGATTTGTCCGAGGTCGAGCGGGTAACTGCATTGCAATCCGATATGACCCACTATGATAAAAAATGCCGCGAAGCATGCCTCATCTATAATCGTATCGGAGGCCGGCTTCTTCGTGGTGAGGAGCTTCGGAGCGCGGTCCGGGCTGAAATATCAGGGACGGAATATGAAGGTCATGTAGAAGAGAAACCGGACTGCGAGCCGAGTGGCTATGTCGTACATACCTTCAGGTGGGTGCTGCATCTGCTGCTTCGCGCTGCGGATTTCAGCGAGGTTGTGCAGGAGGCCGCCAATTTGGGCGGAGATTCCGACACTATCGGTGCAATTGCGGGAGGACTTGCAGGGATATACGCCGGTTATGAGGGAATTCCCACGGAGTATTCGAAGGCGATATTGATCCGGGATCGGCTGGACGCTGTGTCGCTGCGGCTGTACCGGCTGCGGAGTGGGGAGTAACCAGGCCGGAAGCCGATGAGCTAGGGTTAAGCTGATCGTGTTCGATTTGGGATTGTGCAGCAGCCGGGAAGCGAGCAACATACAACAGCAGGGGAGAGAGCAGGGCTTGGGCTTCAACGGACAATGGACCGGACTGAAGCAGAGCCCGATGGGCGAATGGATCGGGTCGCTGCTGTCTGTTTTTATCAAGTGTCTTCGTCGCTTCTGTACTCTAAAATATCTCCCGGCTGACAATTCAAAGTCCTGCATATCGCCTCTAATGTTGATAAACGAACCGCTTTTGCTTTCCCATTTTTTAGAATAGAAAGATTCGCCATAGTAATTCCAACGCTCTCCGAAAGCTCAGTTACGCTCATTTTCCTTTTTGCCAGCATCACATCAATATTGATGATAATCGCCATAATATTCACCTCAGATCGTTAAATCATTTTCTGATTTTATATGGATAGCTTCTTGTAAAAGTCTTTGGAGAACAGCAGCAAAAACGGCGATCACGATAGAGGCGAAAATAATGATCAATCCGATTGGCATAAAGCTTGGAGGGTCAATTTTCTGCGACATGAGATAGTAGAGCGGCATACCTAGCAGGTACAAGGTACTGATTGTGATGGCACAGTATTTTATATTCTTTAATGCCGTTACGGATAATTCCGAGAATGCTTGGTTCTTATCAATATAGCTTAGAAGTTTAAAAGCTTGATACAGAGCAAAGTAAAAAGGGATCGCCGCCGCGTACATATCGATTAAAACGAGGGGTTTCATATAAGCGATATCTGGATACAATTCTCCAGCAAAACTCCCGATCTTAGGCACTAAAAATATGCACAAAGCAAGAATTGGGATTCCAATGAGAATAACAGCCATCTTCAAAAAGAGTGTTGTTCCCCGTTTCATAAAGAGCACCTCACTAATTTAATTGTAAAATGACTTTAACACACGATTTATTGTTTTACAATAAAATAATATCGTTTGTCGTCATGTTGTGAAGGCAAAAGGCTGTGCCAAAGGACCATGAGGGTCCTTTGGCACAGCCTTATTTTGCGGCCCATGCTTCAGTTCTGCACAAGCATGGGCGCAATCTTCTCGCGGAATTCGTCGATGGGATTCCGCTTGTGACGCTGCTGATCCTGGGTGAGGACAACGACGGTGTTCAGCCCGGGGAGACAGTAGACGAATTGCCCGCCGTAGCCGCGGGCATAGAAATACTCCACGGCATCAGCATCCGCAGCATTCGCGGCATCCGCGGCTGCGTCCGAAAGCGCAACCGAAGCCGCATCCGGCGAATGGTCCGGAAAGAGGTCGGTCCACCAATGCCAGCCGTAGCGGCCGCGCCGGGGCGGCTCGGTGCCGACGGCAGGGCTGACAGACCGCCGCACCAGCTCCCGCGAGATCAGCTGCCGTCCTTCCCACAAGCCCTGCTGCAGGTATAGCTGACCGAAGCGCCACAGATCGATCGGCCGCAGCTTCATGCCGAAGCCTCCGGTATGAACGCCCTGCGGGTCTTTCTCCCATTCATATTCTTCGATGCCGAGCGGATGCAGCAAATGCTGCTCCGTGAACCGCGCGGTGCTCATGCCGGAGCATAGGGCGAGAATCGCGGACAGCAGCTGCGAGTTGCCGGAGTTGTACACCATGCGCGTACCGGGATCATCCTCCAGTGGCTGCCCGAGTACATACTGAACCCAGTGGGGAGAGCGGGTCATCCTGGGAAAAGACTTCCGCCCGCCGAACTCATCCCAGCCCCAGCCTGCGGTCATCGTCAGCAGATGCGCAAGCGTAATCTCCGCTTTGCGGGGATCGCGGTCCCGTGTGAGCTGAGGGAAGAAATCACCCAGCCTCGTATGTGCGGGCGGGACGATGCCCTTGTCCATCGCGATGCAGATGGAAGCGGACAGGATGCTCTTCGTGCAGGAATTGATGCGGGCAAGCTCCCCGCCTATGCGGTCATCCCGGTAATGCTCCAGCAGCAGCCGACCGCCGCGGCCGATCAGGCAGCTGCGCAAATCGAGCGGGGCGATGGCGGCAGATAATCCGGGCAGATTCAGATTCATTCGTAGCGGCCCTCCTTGTAGTTAGTCATAGGTGAATTACGAGGACAGTTCCTCACTCTCCGCATCGACCCCATACCGCTCCAATGCTTTCGTCGAAGCCTCCAGCATCCTTTTTTTCAAATAATCGCCTTCCACCACCCGTACCCGCTTGCCCAGAAAACGGATTTTGGAGAGCAGGTACTCGAAGTCATCTCCGAGCAAGCACACCTTGACCCGGTATGTATCCTGCTCCGAATCGTACTCCACTTCTTTCTCGAAGCTGGAGAAGGCGTACAGAATTCGGGACAGCTCTTCGTTATATTTGCGGACGATTTCAATAACCGCCACCGACTTGCGGGAATCCAGCATTCTGCCGATCTTCCGGCAAATACCATCCACCATCGACGCTTCAATAGGCTCCGCAGTGACTGAGTGAATGTTCTTCAGTCTGGTCGTCATGAAGGCGCGATGGCGGAGATGATACCAGAGCAGATACCACTCTCTTTTGACCATGGAATATTCCAGCTTGTACGGAACGCCCGGTTGATCGCTGTTCACGCGTCCGCTCTTAATCCTATAGGTTAAACGTACCCCGGATTTGCTCCAAATATGCCGCCGCAGCGTGCGCAGGAGCGGGTGATAGACCTGCTTCTCCATGCTGCGGGCTTTTTCAATCAGGTGGCTGGAGGTATCCATCATCGGGTCGGGCTCCAGAATTGCGCGCAGCTTGTTCAAGGTATCCGGGGTAAAAGCCTCGGCAGCTGCCGGATGCGCAAGCATCGTCTTCAGCCATGCCCGCTCATGCGAGCTGACCATGAAGGTTCCGGAATCCTCCAGGCGGGACATGATCTGGTGATTAAAAACTTTCTCAAACAGATTCATAGTAGGACTGGATCTCCTTCCATTCAGCGATCATTTCCCGGCGGAACCGAATGGGCTCTAGCACCTCACAGCTGGACCCGAAGCTCCGCAGCCACGGCTTGATCTCGGTCGTCCCGTTGACTGTAATTTCGTAAATGAACGAATCTTCGTCCTCAAAGACAATCCGCCCCCACTGTCCCTGCAGCAGCACCCGTTCTCTGACAAAGTTGGGCTGCGACTCGCCTGGATTGTAAAATCTCACCCGCACCGTCACCGGGTTGCCCGTATCGATCAGCCAGCTGTAGCGGAGCTTCTCTTCCAGTCCGCGCTTCTTCTCCTCATGCCAGTCCTCCGGCACCGATTCATCTTCCTCAATCTGCGTAATGCCTTCCATCCGGTACTTCCGGATTCCCTCTCTTCCGTGGGATAGCAAATACCACCGTCCATACTGATGGTCGTAGACGATTTTTAGAGGGAGTGTCTTCTCCGCCTTGGCCTTCGTCTCTTTTTCGAATAAGGGGTTAGTGTTCTTGGAGGCATAGCTCTTGTCGGATTTGGGCGAGAAATAGAGGAACCGGACTTTGCGGCGGTGGCGGATGGCATGAAGCAGCGTGAACAGATGGGCCTCATCCAGAATCCGGGAGTAATAATGATATTTATATAAAAAAGGTTCAATGGCGTGCTGCTCGAAATCCCCCCGCAGCAGATGCTTCTTGAGTCCGTCCCGCAGCAAATAGCCCTGAACGGAAGGAACCTGCGTATTCGCCATGACATCCACGAAATCGTATAGATCGATCAGCTCCTCATCCGACAAGCTGCGGATCAGATCATCCTGAATGCGGTAGCGGTAGGGGCGGGGCCCCGGCTCTTTCAGGATAACACCGACCTCTTCCAGATATTTCAGGTCCGACCGGATGGTCTTCTCATCAGGCATTGGAAGCCCCGGAGACAGGCTGTCGCAGCACATATCCAGCAGATCCATGGCCGTTCTGGCCTGGTCGCTCATCGCCCCGAGCAGCAGCGAGATTCGCTGGCTTTCGGTTTCTTTGACCGATTTGGCCCGGAACAGAAACAGCAGCAGCGGATCGGTGGAATCGTAGTAGCTGAAGCGGATCGTCTCGGATAGTTCGGCGCTTTGCTCTTGCGGCAGATGCTGCTGAACGGAGCTGACGACGTCCTTGAGCCGCCGGATCGTTTTGTCAAAGGTATGTACGGATATGCCCAATCGCTCGGCGAACTGCTGCCTGCTGAATGCCCCGCTTGTCAGCACAAGCATGCGCAGGAATTGAATTTCTTTATCAAAGCTCTCTTTAGCCACACTAATCCCCCGTTCCAGACCTCTCTCTTCATTGTAACAGGGGCGGGATTTGGGCGGAATGGAAAACTTTAGTTCAGTGTCGTAATACTTACGCCATGTTCGCCGTCTCCATAATGAGCGAAGATAGACACAGAAAGCCGGCGCGGATGCGGCGGCTGGCTATAAGATCATCCGAGGCGCATGAAAGGGTTACTTCGACTTCTAATCGGCTTGTCGTTGGTTCGAATCCAACTTCCTCCGTGTGGGGGAATAGCTCAGTTGGTAGAGCAGCATTGTACCTTTTCGAATCTTTCTTCCTCGGTGGTCTATTGCAATGATAATCCTGTGAGGCGCAGGGATGGGTTACTTCGAGCTGATCGACCAATGGCAATACCCGGGCAATACGGCAGGTTCGACTCCTGCAGCGTACCTATCCCGCCTCTTCCTCACAGGGTTTCATTTAAGGAGGATTCCATTCATGAGCATGGCAAAGAAGCTGTTCGGAGCAATTAGGCCGAATACATCCAATAAAGATCAATATCCGGCGTTTGTGCGATCAGTCGAGGAACAATATGTGCAGACGTTGCTAACCAATACGATGGGGAATACGTTCTATGCGGATCAACAGGAGTTATTCAGCGATGCGGAGCGCCTCCATCGCGAGATGGCGGACCGCAATCCGGTCTTCATGGCGAAAGCCATTGTGTTTGCCCGCAACGAAGGGCTAATGAGACTGCAGCCTTTGTTCGGCCTGGCTATTCTTTCGCTGGTTCATCCGGATTTGTTTGCCAAAATCTTCCTGCAGGTCGTCCGGATTCCATCCGACCTGTCCGATTTCATGACGATAATGAACGGGCTTGGACGCGGTGAGGGCGGCCGTGCCGTCAAGCGGCAGGTGAACCGGTTCCTGGCGGGCGTATCCCAGTACTGGGCGATCAAGTATAACGGACGCGGGCGCAGGTACAGCCTGGGGGATGCCATCGCAACCTGTCACCCGAAGCCGGAGGACCTCAAGCAGCAGGCTTTGTTCCGGTATTTGCGCGGGCTTGAGACCAATCTGGCCCTGCTGCCTCAAGTGGAAGCCATGGAGCGGCTGAAGCTCGCTTCAACCGAGGAAGAGCAGATTGCATGGATTGAGCGCGGCAAGCTTCCGTATGAAACGGTAACCGGCTCGGTCAAGCCGACTCTTGCGGTATGGGAGGCCATCCTGCACCAGATGCCGACATTTGCTCTGCTGCGTCATCTGAATGCGCTGCAGCGGGCCGGAGTTCTGGAGAACAAGCGGAATCTCGACTATGTTGCGAGCCGTCTGTGCGATGAACAGGCGCTCAAGAAAGCCAAAATCCTGCCGTTCCGGTTAGCGTCGGCTTTCCGCCAGGTTGAGCAGCCGGAGCTGCGGGATGCGCTGCGTGAGGCTGCCGAGCTTACATTCCACAACCTTCCCGATCTCGGAGAGCGCACGGCAATCTTCCTTGATATATCCGGCTCGATGAGCGGCCAGTATCTGGAGATTGGCTCCGTGTTCGCGCTGGCGCTGTACAAGAAGACGCAGGGGAACTCGCTGTTCTGGCTCTTCGATACGGAAGTAGAGGACGCGAAGCCGTCCCGGAAAGACAGCATCCTGACTCAAGCGGCACGGATTCATACCCGCGGGGGAACCGATACGGGAGCGCCTGTACGGAAGCTCATCACGGAGCGGAAGAAAGTCGACCAGATTATTATGATCACGGATGAGCAGCAGAACAGCGGAAGTCCCTTTTATGCAGAATTAAGACGGTACCGTTCGAAGGTGAACAGAGACGTAAAGGCTTTTATCATCGACCTTGCCCCTTACCGGCATGCGATGGTCCCGGATCAAGACCCTCAGACCTTCTATATTTATGGCTGGAGCGACACCGTGCTTGGCTATATCGCGCAGTCCGTGCAGGGTTATTCTTCTCTGGTTGAGCGGATTGAAGGGCTTCGTTTAGACGATTAAGGGAAAAATAGATGGATAAGGAGGAGGACACCCATGTCCGATATAAACCAGGTCATTCTGGAAGAGTTAAGAAGCATCGAAGAGGAAGAAGGGGTTCGGATTCTGTATGCCTGTGAATCGGGCAGCCGCGCATGGGGGTTCCCCTCCAAGGACAGCGACTACGACGTCAGATTTATTTATATCCGGCCAGTAGATTGGTATCTATCCATTTTTGATAAACGGGATGTGATTGAACGGCCTATCAGCGATATGCTCGATATCAACGGATGGGATTTGAGAAAGGCGCTCAGCCTGTTCCGCAAGTCGAACCCGCCGCTGCTGGAATGGCTTCAATCGCCGATCGTGTATAAGGAGAACCGTCTGATAACCGAACAAATCCGGGAAATCTCGCCCTTAACTTTTTCTCCAAAATCGTGTATCCATCATTATCTGCATATGGCAAAGGGGAACTACCGCGACTACCTGCAAGGGGATCAGGTCAAGATCAAAAAGTATTTCTACGTTCTCCGTCCGATCCTGGCCTGTGAATGGATTGAGAAGTACGACGCCATGCCTCCAATCGAATTTGACCGGCTTGTCGAGGAGCTGGTGGCGGCGGGAAGTGACCTGAGAGCGGTTATAGACGAACTTTTGGTCCGTAAAAGAGCGGGTGACGAGATGGACTTTGAGCCCCGAATTAATCCGATCAATGAATATTTGGAAGAAAGGATCGCGTATTACGAGCGGACGGCACCCGGAATGCGGCCTGGTGACGGAGATCAGGATCAGCGGCTTGACGATTTGTTCCGGTCCGTGCTCCATGACGTATGGGGTTGAGCAAATTTGTATTCCAAATTAGACTCTTCTATGATTATTAGGTAGGGAAAAGCCCAACCAGACATAACGAGGAGTGTGCATACTGTGGAATTGGTCACATTGAACGACGGGCTGAAGCTGCCTGCCATCGGGTTTGGAACGTATTCGCTCAAGGGATCGGAAGGAGCCAAATCCATCGCAGGAGCCATTGATCTCGGTTACCGGCTGTTGGATACAGCGTTCAATTACGAGAACGAAGGCGCTGTCGGCGAGGCAGTCCGGCAGAGCAGCGTGCCGCGGGACGAGTTGATCATCACCTCGAAGCTGCCGGGACGCCGCCATGCTTACCGGGAGGCTCTGGAGACCATTGAGGAGTCGGTCTACCGCGCAGGCTTGGACTATTACGATCTGTATTTGATTCATTGGCCCAATCCCCGGGTCGGCCAATATGTGGAGGCGTGGGAGGCGATGGTTGAAGCCCGGAAGCGGGGTCTGCTGCGCTCGATCGGCGTCTGCAACTTCCTGCCGGAGCATACGGAGACGCTGATCCGCGAGACGGGCGTCAAGCCGAGCATCAACCAGATTGAGCTGCATCCGTACTTTAACCAGCGGGAGCAGCGTGAGTGGGATGCCAGGCAGGGCATCACGGTGGAATCGTGGAGTCCGCTTGGCCGCAACACCGATTTGCTGGGACAGGAGATTCTGTCCGACATTGCCAAGGCCCACAACAAGAGCGTGTCGCAGGTTGTGCTGCGCTGGCATGTGCAGCTCGGCGCGATTCCGATTCCGAAGGCATCTTCCGCAGGGCATCAGCGGGATAATCTGAATATTTTTGACTTTGCCTTGTCGGCGGACGAGGTGGAGCGCATCAACGGGCTGAGCCGCGCATCGGGCCGCATCAACGATCAGGACCCGGCAGTATACGAAGAGTTTTAAGGGAGCCTAATTCATGGCCTCCGGTTCATGGCTTCATGAACCGGGGGCTTTTTGTTGTGACCGATTGCCTGGAGGCTCACTTGTTCCGCGTTAGGGAGCTGGTTATGCGTTATCCGCCGGCGCCGCAGATGCCGGATTTTTCCGTTGTCGCAGCTTCCCAACAATAAGCAGGAGCAGAGGCAGTCCGAGCATATTGACGGGCAGAGCAATCGGAACCAAGTATTTTTGCAAATAATGAGTGGACGCTTGGGTAACATCTTGCGGAATCAACGCAAAGATAAAAATGACCGGAGCAACCAGCCAGATCATCTTCCTCCAGTTGCGGACATTCAGGAATTGAGCGGTTCCATAGCTCATGATGAAGAGATACACAGCCAGTTTAATAAATACACTGGTGATCCAGATGACGATCGGGACTGCGTCGATATTATCGATAAAACCGAACAGCGAGATTTTTTTGGCCATCTCGATAAAAGGATACCAGATGTCAGGGGACAGATTCGTTCCGATGGTGACGATGATCATCATCGTGGTTAACAGCACCATAGTAAATGCAGTGAGGACCGCACTGAATACATATGGGGTTCCTTTGCGGGTCTCATTCAAGAATGATGCGAACATCAGATATTCAATAGAGTGCCCGAGGTACGAGGCTGGAGCCAGCGAGCCGCCCAGTATTCGCGTCAAACCGCTGTCCGCATATACCGGCAGGAGGTTCTTCACATTGACGTTGGTTATGTTAGCGATCAGGACAAGCGCGACCATGAGCAGAATAATGGGACCCAGAAATTCGCCACAGCGCCCAATGCCTTCGATTCCCCCAACATAGGTGACGTATACAATTAAGCAAATCATCAGAAGCATGATTGCTTCCTTGGGCGTCCGATGCAGCAGCATGATTTGGACCACATCGGTGAATTGGTGAAGAATGATCGGGGTAATCGTATACCATTCGACCAAATAGATGAAGATGATCACTTTCCCCAGCCATGCTCCCAGAATCGTCTGACAGGATTCAATCAAGGTCTGATTCGGGTAGAGCTGCGCGACTTGTGTCACCAGCAATGCAATCAGCATGGCGATGCAGCCGGCCGCGATGATGGAGATCCAGGCATCCTGCTTTGCGGCTTGCAGGCTCGGGGTGACCGTCACAACAAGCGTCATCCCGAGGTTCATGATCATGATGATCCAGAATGCCTGTATGCCCGATAATTTCATTTTCATCTTGAACAACTCTCTTTCAATAGAGGGTCAATCTGTACTATGGATATACACGGGTTGTTGTGTTTTCCCTGTTCGTGTCACCTTGATGTCTACCTCAACGTTAATGGGAACAGTGGGGTAGATGTCGATCCAAGTGTTTTTTATTTTTTTCCATGCATAGGGGTGCTGGATATGGATTTCTTCCCCAATGCCGAGAATGTCCGCCCCCAGCTCTTGGGTATGCGCGAGCAGGCTCTTCGCATCCTTGTGAATTTGCTGAGATACCAGCGTTTCCAGACGTTTCATGTTCGGACTCTTGCTTAGATCAAGATCGGTGTCGTTGTCGACGGCCCGGACAGTAGCAGCGAGCTTGATCCCCACTTCAGGCCGCCCGTTCTTGATCTTGGTGTGTATGCTTACTGTTTTATGCAGAAGGTCTACACCAGCAGTTCCCTTGTACCTTTCATTTTCCGGTTCCAACTGCACCGTATAGCTCATCTGATAAATGTGACCCATCCACCATCGCAGCAGCTTCATTTCATTAGGAATCAGGTATTCAAGCAGTTTATTGCCCCGGTATACGGCAAGCTGGTCGATCAAGAATGTTTTCTTGCCATCTTTATTCGTGACGATTCGAATGGCAGCGGTAGTTGGCTCTCTCCCTCGCGAGGATATGGCATCCAGAAACTCATCGATTTTGACCGGATAGCTCCATTTCCCGGCTTGAATTTTGGTGATGCCAATCCCCGGAATTAGCTCAAGCTGATAAGGCGTATTCAGGATGTCTTGGGCTGTTGATCCAGAGGCTGTGATCACATAGCTATTGAAGCGGTGCTCGGGTGACCGGATTAATGAATCCAGTGCCTGGTTGATTCCATGCCGGGCATACTGCTCCCCGATAATAATGACTCCCCTGTGACCGAAATAGAGGCTGCGAGACAATTGCTGCTGCAATTTGCCCATAATATCCGATGTGCTTTTACCTTTGGCGGAAATGACAAGATGTGATTTCTTGCCGCTGCTTCCGGAGGTTACGGCACTTGGAATTCCCGTGGGAAGAGCAATCTGCAGCGAGATCTCAAGCTGTCCGTCATCCGCAAGGTCAAGACCGGTAGCCATGACCAGGGCAAGGTCGTCCATCTCCTGGCGGTCCCAGCAGCCGGTCGTCAATCCGAGGATCACGAGAACGATAAGGAACCCGAAAGCCTTGTGTGTTATGGTCATGGGTTTCTTTCACTCCAGTCGACGCTTGGTATGCTGCCGTCTCCTCAAGAGCCTCCACGGGGCTCTTAATAATGAATCTGCCAGTCCGCTGAAGCTGAATGGTGCAATAGGCGTCATATAGGGCACGCCGAAGGAGGATAGATTCGCCAGATGGATCAGGATGGCAAGCATACCAACCCCCACGCCATATAATCCGAAAGTTGCGCCGAGGAGCATGAGCGGGAACCGTATCAGGCTGATGGCCTGGCTCATGCCCGGGTTGGGGATGAGGAATGAAGCGATTCCCGTAGTAGCAACAATAATGATAATGGGAGCCGAGATGATGCCTGCTTGAACAGCGGCTTGTCCGATAACAAGGGCGCCTACAATGCTGATCGTTTGACCAACGGGACGAGGCAGACGGATTCCGGCTTCGCGAAGCGCCTCGAATGTGACCTCCATGATCAAGGCTTCCGCCATAACCGGAAAGGGAACAACTTCCCGAGCGGCCGCGAGGCTGAGCGCCAGGCTGGTCGGGATCATCTCCTGCTGGAAGGTCGTGACCGCAATATAGATGGACGGGAGCGCCATCGCCAGGAAAGCGAACAGATATCTCAGCCATCGCAGCAGCGTCGCGAAAATGAAATTCATGTAATAGTCCTCGGCCGTCTGAAACCCGAACCAGAAAGTAATGGGCAGGACGAGTGCCATCGGCGAACCGTCTATGAGGATGGCAATCTTGCCTTCGATCAAGGAACCTGTAATCATATCGGGACGTTGGGTTGATTGCATGACGGGAAAAGGCGAGTAAGGATGATCGCTGATCAATTCCTCGATATAGCCGGATTCGAGCACACTATCCATGTCGATTCCTGATATTCGTCGCTTCACCTCTTCTACCACGCTGGGCTGAGCGATATCCTCAATGTAGATAACCGCAATATCGGTCTGCGATAGCTTACCCGCACATAGCTTCTCCACCTTCAGCCGGGGCGTCCGGAGCCGATGGCGGATGATCGCCATGTTGATGTCGAGCTTCTCGATGAAGCCGTATCGCGGACCGCGAATGATCGCCTCGGTGGTCGGCTCCTCCAGCTGGCGCTGCAGCTTGTCTTTAATTTGAAAGGTGAAGGCTTCCGTGAAGTTGTCAATGAATAAGGCAATGTCTCCCCTGACGATCCCCTGCACAATTTCATTCATATCCGAGACGATTCTGGGTTGTACGATGGATGCCAATTTATATTGCAGCATTTCATATAGCTGCGCTGAGGTATCGGCAGGATCGAATTCATACAGCATAACAGGCTCCAGAAAGCCCGTGTCCCACAGCTGCTTGTCAATCAGTTCGTCGAGATAGACGGCTACGCCGGGCATGGAGCCGAAGCATTGGAGTTTGCGTACGACAAGATCGGAGCATTTGGCGAAAATTTGCTGAATGGCATATAAATTGTCGTCCAGCTTGCCGGAAATCTTGGATTCAATATCAGGCTCAAGGTTCTTCAGCTTTTTGTCGAGAAGACCGGAGGCTCCCGCTTTCTCCTTCATACCCTCCACTCCTTTCCAAAATTACCATACCCATTCATTGTCAAAATATTCAAAGGGTAAGGCTTAAGAGGCGGACTCCCAAGGTTATGCCTGACCTTGGGGGTTCGCCTCTTCGGGTGATGACGGGAGAATATGACCGGAATCTCTGAGCATACTGCTTGCATAGGGAACGAATACAAGTGAAAGGGAGCGGGGGTAGACGATGAAGATTATCGGTAAGGCTGCCGCCTTCTTGGTGATCGTGGCTATATCCGGATTCGTCCTTTATTATGCGGTCTCGACAGGCGGCTAAGTGAAGTACTTGATCGCGATTTTCTCTGCGGTCCGGGTAGCCAATGCTTGAGTCGTGAGTGTCGGATTCGGGCCGCCGATTCCGTTAACATGTACGCTGTTATCCGCAATAAACAAGCGCTTTACTTGATAAGCTTCGCAGTTGGTATCGATAACATACCCCATCCGCATCGTGCTTTCGAGATGAAGCAAGAAGGAGAAGGGGGTATCGGAACGGATAATCGTCGTTGCCCCGGCTTGCCGGAGCGTCTCGGAAGCATGTCTGGCCAGTTGATCGCGCCTCTTCAGCGTCTTGGGGCTAGGCGTATAATGGATGACAGGAACCGGACCGTTCTCGTCCTTCAGCAGCGGATCGACTTCAACCCGGTTTCGATAGAGCGTCTCGTCATCCGTGAGAAGCAGCATGCTCATCGTCCGGGAATAGTTCATCATCAGCTCTTTGAGCTGAGGACCTGCGGCACGGCCGCGAATCTGCCAGGGTTCTCCCGGCTGCGGCGGATTCAGAGCGTCATATCCGGCTTCGCTGAATCCATAAGTTAAGTAGGACATTAATCCGGGGCTCAAGCAAGAAACCTGGAATATCCCGGTCCCGGGAATTTCAACCCGGGCTCCGGAAGTGTGGCCGACATAGGGGTAGGCGGCAGGCATGCCCAGGATATTCATCAGAGTCTTCTCATCAAAGACACCGGCGACCCAGTCGAAGCAATGATTGGTCAGTCCTCTCCCGACCCATGCGTTCTGCGGAAGCCCCGAGTTCAGCCACAGACGCGGTGATTCGATACAGCCGGCGGCCATCACAACAGTCCTGGCCGTTAATTCACCGACTTCCCCTGTCCACGTATCCCGGAATTGCACACCGATCGCGCGCAGGCCTTCCTTCGGGTCCTGCGCTGTTAAAATTTTGATAGCGAAGGAATTAGGCCGGATTGCGACGTTGCAGGTTTTTAGCGCAAGCGGAACATAGCTGACCAGGGTGCTCCGCTTGGCTATTTTATCGACTGAAGGACCCGATGTACATCCGTTGACACAATTTCCTTTCAGCGTACACCCTTCCATATTGGACAATTGCTCCAGTGGGTAACGGGGGTCCATCAAATGCTCATTAGGCGGCAATATGGCGTTCGGATTTGGACGATACCCCGGAGTGGTGATGTCAAGCGTCTTAAGGAGCGGCCAGCCGGCTTTTTGAGCGCCGTAATAAAACAGCTCTTCCTTGGGTGTTGTAGGCGAGAACTGTACGGGCAGGGTCGCTTCGACTTTTTCGTAATACGGAACTAGCTCCTGATAGCTGATCGGCCAAATACCGTCAATTGCAGCGGGATAAGCGCGCGGCGATTGGGTCCAATAGTGCTGGGTCGTCCCGCCGACTCCGGATGCCTGCCAGATGGCGCCTTTCTGGGGCATAACCCGGTTCCAGGGCGCACGGCGGCGATCGGCAGGCCCGAAACGGAACACGCCGGATACCACATCGTTCATATTGTTCTCGTACGCATTGTAGATCCGTTTGTAAATGCCCACATCCAGGTCGTTATAATCGCCGCTCCATTCCCCGCCGCGTTCGCTGTTCGGATGCTGCCATTGCTTGTTGCCATACCAGGGCCCGGCTTCCAATACGAGAACCTTCAGCCCGGCTTCCCCAAGCTCCTTAGCCACGACGCCGCCACCTCCGCCGGAGCCAATGACTATGACGTCCGCGTCAAATCCTGCTTCTGCATTATACAACGGCAGATTTCCCTCCTTCCCTTACGATCGTCAGCTTATACCCGAGCAGAGCGCGATATCCGGGAACCACTCCCGGGTACCCTGCCTGACACCAGCCGATCGGAAAATATTCCAGGCTGCGTTCGACAGGTGTTCTGAGCCTGGTCGTGCCGTAAGCTGACCATTCGGAATAATGGCCGAATATCGTCTGCCTGTTCAGAAAATTCACCATAAACCGGACCATTCCGCCATTGTTCCGATAGGGCGGCGGCAAGGCTCCAAGATCCACGTTCAATTCTTCCAGCCTCTCGAGCACACGGATACGGTCAGCCGGAGACAGCGAGGAGAACGGGCTGATCTC
Source organism: Paenibacillus sinensis (assembly GCF_019904155.1). Lineage (GTDB taxonomy): Bacteria > Bacillota > Bacilli > Paenibacillales > Paenibacillaceae > Paenibacillus_AQ > Paenibacillus_AQ sinensis. Next base: position 20,371 of record NZ_JAHCMB010000198.1, on the reverse strand, counting down.
CCGATCCGGACAATCGGGGGCATGCTGTGCCTGCCCCATGGCAATGAATTGAACGGCTGCTGCGTTCAGCATTCCGGCGGTGGGAGCGGACAGCGGAATGATGGTCAGATAAAGTCCATTCATAAGGGAAAGATTGTGGTCCAATTCCCAGATCATATATTCATGAATACATAAATCAGCAGCGCCATAGGTTTGCCAGCTTCCGTACGCAGCAAGCGCCGGGGTGTTAGGAACGATCGCCTCAACCAGTGCCCGGAATGTTGCAAGGACCCGGGCATCGGGAGCGGTACAATCGGATGGTGCGGATTTCATAAGAGCATTCCTCCTTGGGAATCTGTATGCTGCCAGTCTGCGGTGCCTGATTACTCATATCTATTCGGTTAGTGGGGGAAACAGACGGTGCAGAAAAGCATGGTATTCGGTTGCAACTATGAGGCTCGGACTTCTTCGCGAATGCGAAAGATAACATTGGGAGGGGGTTGTATTTTGCCTAGCACAATATTTGGCTCCAATTGATCCATCTTTGCACTGACCGTCTCATTTTCCAGCAATAACGCGGTCTGAGGGAGAATGTGGCGAGCTGCTCGGTCAAAGGCATCCGAAAACGACCGGTGGAGAATGCGCCTTTAGTTTCATCTTTTTTTAATATATCTATATTGAATAGTCCTATAGTCATGGTAAAATTGGTACATAAGTTTGAGTAGCCTTTGAGTGGGCATTGGGGAGGGATCAAGATGATCGAGTTTATTGCGGGAATACTGGCGGGGACGGTGCTGGCTTATGCCCTTTTCCGTTACTCGATCAACGGAGGCAGCCGGCGGCAGGCGGCGATCCCTGCTGATGAGAACGAGAAACGGCTGCTCGGCCTGGTGGAGAATACGAAAGACGGTATTTATTATTTAGAGCTTCAGCCCAAATGGCGGTACCGCTATGCCTATCCTCCGTTTGAGCAGACATATGGCGATGAGCAGGGAAAGCTGGTGTATGATCATCCCAAAATGGCCTTGGAACGGGTGCATCCGGATGACCGGGACGCGCTGCTGAAGAAACTGCGAGGCGAGGTGGATTATAATCTGCCAATCATCTATCGGGTGGCAATGGGTAATGAGGCGGCCCGGAACGGCGAGTATACCTTGTTTGAGGAATATACGACTCCAGTCTATCAGGATGGAGAACTGGTGGCGATCCAGGGGATTCTGCGCGATATTACCGAGAAGCATGAGCTCCAGAAACAGCTTGAGTACCGCATCTCGCATGATACGCTGACCGGGCTGTATAACCGGGATTATTTTGAGAAATGGAAGGATACCTACGACAAGAATGAGGTTACCGCAGTGGCTCTTGTCATCATTGATCTGGATAACCTGAAGATTGTGAACGACACGCATGGTCACCGTACGGGGGACACCCTGCTTAAGGCGGCTGCTGCGTTCATGGAGGCCTATTCTTCGGAAAAAGTTCAAGCGGCAAGAATCGGCGGGGATGAGTTCGCCTTCATGATTACGGATACCGGACGGGAGGAGCTGGAGGAATGGCTGCAGGACTTGGTCCGGGATTTGTCCGATTACAATGAAGGAAGGGACATTCCGCTCCGGCTGTCTGTCGGTTTCGCGCTCAGCGAAGTATCCGTCGGCCGTATGGAGGCTCTTTATGCCGAAGCGGACCGGAGAATGTACGAAGACAAGAACAGGAGAAAAGGCGGCGGCGCTTCCTGTGAATTCCAGGGTTAGGATGATTTCCATGTCTCCCTATGCTTCTGGGGGAAAAAGGATCGACAAAGAGGGATTGCCCAAACCGGGCAATCCCTTTATCATTGTTTCTAAATATTTAACCATTAAACAGATGAACTGACAGAGGTGGAACGGGTGAAAAATTGGTATCAAAAACAGCTTCTGTCCTATTTTCCGATTTTTCTGTTAACGATCACGGTGATCGTGCTGATCGGGATGGTCACGGTTTCGGACATTTCCCGGCGGGAGACCGAGCGGGCCAATGAGATTTTTGCCAAATACATTTCGGAGATGATCGTCGGCTCCCTCGATGAGGTGGAGCAGGCGTTCCTGAAGGAGTTCACGCTGAATGACGGCGTTATGGACTTTCTGGACGGCAAGTCAACCTCGCGGCAGGAGGATATCCAGCTGTATGAAGTCGCCTCCTCCCTCCGCTCGCTGAAGAATGATTATTCTCTCATTCAATCGATCTATTTGTACCGGGCCAGCGACGGACTGGTTATTATGTCGGACGGCAAATCCGAGATCAGCCAGTTCTACGACCGCGACTTTCTGAAGCGCCAACTGGCCGGTTCCCTGAATACGGAAGAGTGGTCGGAAGTCCGCACTGTTCCGAGCTACTACGATGACCGGCAGATCCCGGTGATTTCGCTGGTGAAGCGTCTGCCGATTCCGTTCGGCCAGGACGGCCTCGCCGTCATCAATGTGAATGTCGAAGGCTTCGCGAATGATATCCAGATGGGCAAGAACCGGAATCTCACTTATCTGGATGTTGTGGACCGGGACGGGCGGGTCGTGCTGACGTCAGAGAAGACCGTGCAGAGTGAAGAGGACCGGAGCAAGATTGTCTTTCTCGCGCAGCAACCGATTGACAATACAAGCTGGACGATCCGCAGCGGCATCAAATCCGGGCAGTTCTTTCAGTGGTTCGAGCTGATCTCCTACACCTGGATCGTGGTCGGTGTGGCGGTGGTTGTGCTCAGCACAATTTACGTCGTGTATATCTCCAAACGGAATTACAAGCCGATCGCCCTCATTCTGAACAAGCTCGAGACGATCCAGCTGAAGTCCGCCCTGAACAAGACGGAGGAAGGCGATGTACGGTTCATCGAGCATGCGCTGGAGGATTTGACCGACCAGATGAAGCAGTATGAGCGGGAGAGCCGAGACAATCTGCTGACGAGGAAGCGGCAGCTCTTGATCGATCTGATCGAAGGCTCCGTCACCGAGTTCGATGACTTCTGGCGGGAGCAGATTCCTCTGCTTCAGGAGGAGAGCGTAGACCAGTACAAGCTGTTCCTCGTTGCGGATATCGAGCTTGAGAGCTTGAATCTGGATGCGGAGGGACAATCCCTGGTCCGGCTTGCGCTGCAAAATATGCTGCTGGACTTCTTCAGCAGCGAGGAGTCGCCTTCCTGGTGCGAATGGATTTACGGGAACCGTCTGGGCATTATTGCTCCGACCGGAAGCAGCCCGTATTCGGAAGCCGGCATTATTGCGCTGACCGGTAAATGCCATGACTGGGTGAAGGGCCAGTTTGATCTTGCCTTCACGTTCGGGGCAGGGTATGCCTTCCAGCAGTGGCGGGACGTTCCGCGTTCCTACCAGGCAGCCAAGGAAGCGCTGGATTACCGGCTGACCCGGCGCAGTGCGACCGTCATTTTCGCAGACCGCATTCAAGAAGAAGCGGACCAGAAGTGGGTGCAGCTCTGGCCGGCGGTCACGGAGATTGCGGAAATGTTCCAGCTGCGCAATGAAGGCTGGTCCGGCAAGGTGGAGCTCCTCTTCGAGCAGTTCCAATCGCAGAGCATGAACGACCAGACGATCTATATGATGATCGGATCGCTGATGAAATGGATTCAGAAGAAAGCGGGGGAAGGGATACTCGTTCTGGACGATACCTCATCCCTGTGGAACGGCGGTAGCGAACCGGGAGCCCGGCTGAAGTTCGACAATCTGACTGCGCTGCAGGATGAGGTGCAGGAGATTTTACATGCCGCCTATGGGGAGTATGTCGCGATCTATGAGGGCGGCGGCTTCCATTCGACCATGCTTGAAATCCGCGAATATATCATGGCGCATTTCGATGACCCGGATTTGTCTTTGAAGCACTTAAGCGACCGGTTCCAGTTGAGCGGGAAAAATGTAAGCCAGCTCTTCAAGGAGGCATTCGGCGAGAACTTCGGCGACTTCGTTCAGCAGCTGCGAATCGGAAAGGCGAAGCGCCTGCTTGTAGAGTCCGAAATGCAGCAGCAGGAGATTGCTACGCTTGTGGGCTACTCCAACTCCATTACGTTCGGACGGATGTTCAAGCGTGTGACAGGCATGACGCCGGGCGAATTCCGGAGGCAAAATGCCGGTTAACCGCCTTGAATCGGAGACGGATTTCAGCTAATAAGCCCGGATAACCCTCTCATTATCATGTTATATAATATTACATAAACCGAAAAAAACCGCGTGATTATGCGATTTTTTTCGGTTTATTGCTTAAAATCGATTTATTGCGTCATGAATAGTGACGTTCATTCCGGTTTAGCGGCGGAAAACAAGTTTATTGATCCTTTTTCATGTGAGACTCCATACTGTGGATATTCCGAATGCGCCGTGACAGGCGGCAGCCGGGACAGACAGACAAACAAACAATCGGATAGGGGAGTGTAGTGGCATGGTACAACGCAAGAGCAGGTTCAAGCAGGTTACGAAGATGATGGTTCCTTTGACTTTGAGCGCATCCTTATTATTATCCGCGTGTTCCAAGTCGGAGGATTCGGCGACTGAAGCCAACGGCGGTTCGTCGGAGAAGGTTAAGCTGAAAGTAGAAGTCTTCGACCGGGGCAACTCTCCTTCGGGGATGACGATCAGCGACAACTATATGACGAACTACGTGCAGGAGAAATTCGGCACCCCGAACAACATCGATGTGGAGTATGTACCGGTTCCCCGCTCCGAAGAGACGCAGAAGCTGAACGTGATGATGGCGAGCGCCAACGACGTTCCCGACATTGTGTTCACCTATGATTCCGGTACGTTCTACCGCTATGCGACCCAAGGCGGGTTGACGGATGTGACGAAGCTGCTCGATGAGTACGGCCCCAATCTGAAGAAGTTCCTGGGCGAAGACACGCTGGCTTACGGCCAGGTGGACGGCGCTCAGCTGTCGATTCCCGGAAGACGCCTCGTGCTTGGCAAATATGCTTCCTACATCCGTCAGGACTGGCTGGACGCATTGAATCTGCCGGTGCCGAAGACGGCTGAAGAGCTGTACAACACGCTCGTAGCGTTCAAGGAGAAAGACCCCGGCAAGACGGGCGGCAAAGTCATTCCGCTCGGCATGAGCATCGCTCCGGCGCAGTTCGAGCCGCTGCTCTGGTCCTTCATTGAGCCGCTTACCGAGGAACAGAAATATACCTTGACGCAGAAGCTCGGCTCAGGCGACGATCCGATTCTGCTGCCCGGCTTCAAGGAAGGCCTGCGCTATATGAATAAACTGTACAACGCAGGATTGATCAGCAAGGATTTTGCGCTCGATGAAGACAAGAAGCAGCTGTGGCAGGACGTGCAGAACGGACTGGTCGGCGCTTATACGGAAGATGCGGGCGAGCTGTATTTTGAATACAACAACACGAACAAGAACCTTGAGACGAATGTGGCAGGTGCGAAGCTGACGCCGATCGATCTCTATACAAATTCCGAAGGAGTAACGGCTAAGCCAGGCTACACGCCGAATGCTATGTACATCATGATCCCGAAATCGAGCAAGCATGCGGTAGAGGCGATCAAATATCTCGACTGGATGGCCTCGGGCAACAACCTGTTCTTCATGCAAAATGGCGTGGAAGGCGAGAACTACACCATGGTTGACGGTATCCCGGTAGCGAAGGCCGATGCCCCGCAGGAAATTTCCGACCGGTTGTACAACTACGGCGATATGGCGATCATCGTGAACGGCAAATATATCGGCGATGACAAGAGCAATGCCGAAGCCTATATCCGCCAGGTTCCGGAAGAATATCAGGATCTGATGAGAACGTCTGTCGAAATCTCCAACACGAACAAGATCGAGCCGGTCGTTATGCCGGTGCCGATCGAAGCCGAATCGAAGTACGGCAGCGGCCTCGAGAGCAAATATAAAGAAATCGTCGTCAAGGCGACCATGGTCAGCACCGACAAATTTGACAGCACCTACGACTCGCTGATGAAGGAATACATGGCGGGCGGCGGACAGGCCATCCAGGATGAGCGCACGAAAGTCTACAACGAAATGATTAAGAAGTAAGGAATGATCTAAAGTTCTAAAGTTCAAGTCCGGCGGGGCTGGCGCCCGCGAATCAGGCAGTCAGCCCTTAAGGACCGTTCAAGAAGGAGGCGTCCCCCGTGAGAGCGAGCATTTACTACAAGAGATACTGGCGGCTGTATGCCATGCTGCTGTTCCCCCTGATTTATTTCTTCATCTTCAAATACGGCCCGATGTACGGCGTGCAGATCGCGTTCAAGGATTTCAACTTCTTCCAGGGCATTTCCGGCAGCAAGTGGATCGGCCTGGACGGATTCCGTGAAGTATTTAACAATCAGGAGTTCTTCAAAACACTGCGCAATACGCTGATGCTGAACTTTCTGGATCTGCTGGTTTCCTTTCCGGCCCCGTTGATCCTCGCCATTATGCTCTATGAACTGAATATCAACTGGTTCAAGCGTCTGTCGCAGACCATTCTGTACATTCCGCACTTTATTTCCTGGGTGATCATCGGCGGTATCGTCTATCAGGTGTTCGGCACCCAATCCGGCATGATCAACAATCTGCTTGGAGCGTTTGGCATGGATGCCATTCCTTTTCTCACGGAAAAACAGAGCTGGCTGGTCACCTATCTCATCACAGGCGTCTGGCAGAGCGCAGGCTGGGGAACCATTCTGTATCTGGCCGCTCTGACCGGCATTAACCGCGAATTGTTCGAAGCGGCCGAGATCGACGGCGCGAACCGCTTCCAGCGCATCTGGAACATCTCGATTCCGGGATTGAAGACCACGATTGTGACTCTGCTCATTATCCAGCTTGGTAACATGATCAGCATCGGCTTCGAACGTCCTTACGTTATCGGCAATATGGCGGTTCGCGACTATTCGGATGTTCTCAGCACCTTTGTGTACCGAATGGGCATCGAGTCCGGACAGTATACGATTGCGACGGTTGTCGGCTTGTTCCAGGCGGTTGTCGGGCTGATCTTCCTGCTGATCGCGAACTTCGCGTCGAAGAGACTGACGGGCGACGGCATTATCTAAAGACAGCTAATAGAGATACAGGGAGTGGGATTCATGAGTGAAAAACATGCCAATCGCCTATTCGATATTTCGAATATCGTACTCATTACGTTGGCCGTAGTGATTTGCATTGCACCTTTCTTCCATATTATTGCAATATCCCTCAGTTCATCCCGGTCGATCATGTCGGGCAAAGTCACGCTGTTCCCGATGGAGATTACCTTTGAAGCGTACAAGCAGGTATTCGGCGACAGCTCCATGCTGCGCTCGCTCGCCTACACGATCTTCCTTACGCTGGTCACAACCGTTTCCAGTATGCTGATGACGATTCTGGCGGCATACCCGCTTGCGAAATCGAGTCTGCGCTGGAAAAGCCTGTTCATGCTCATTATCGTCATTACGATGTTCTTCAGCGGCGGCATGATTCCGGAATATTTGCTCATCCGTGATCTGGGACTGGTCAACACCACCTGGTCGCTCGTACTGCCGAATCTGATCAGCCCGTTCTACCTCATCATTCTGATTACCTTCTTCAAAGGCATTCCGGAATCGCTGGAGGAAGCGGCCGAAATCGATGGAAGCAATCACTTCAGAACGCTGTGGAACGTCATCCTTCCGCTGTCCGCTCCGGTACTGGCCACGCTCAGCCTGTTCTATGCCGTGAACCGGTGGAACGGATTTCAGGATACGCTCATGTACATCACGAAGCCCGAGCTGTATCCGCTGCAGCTGAAGCTGTACCAGATTGTGAGCAATGCCCAGGCCAGCGATCTGATGCGCAGCGAAGGGGTCGGCATGTTCAAGGTTTTGCCGGAAGGGATTAAAGCGGCAAGCGTTATCTTTGCAACCATTCCGATTCTGCTTGTGTATCCGTGGCTGCAGCGTTACTTCGTGAACGGAACTATGGTTGGCGCAGTGAAAGGATAATGAATGTCAAATAGAAGGTGTGCATAATGACAAGGCCGACACGGCTGAAAGGCTTAACTAGCGTTTTGTTTCGCCTGCGGGGATTTTATCTGCTGACCGGGTTGGCCGGAGGCCTGCTGAATCCGTATATCAGCACCATTTTTATCGATCAGGGCTTGAACCGGGACCGGGTGGGCATGATTATGGCGGTCTCCTCGTTTCTTGTTATCGCCGCCCAGTTGTTCTGGGGAAGAATGGCGGACAAGTACCGCATGACCAAGCTGATTCTCATATTGAGTCTGGGTGTTCCGGCTATCGCCGCTCTGCTGTTCCAATTGCCGTCAGTTACGCTGATGATTATGAGCTATATGATCTATATTGCTTTTACCGCGCCGCTAGCCCCGGTGAGTGACGCCTACGCTGTAACGGCGGCTTATGCCGCAGGCTCATCTTATGGAACGATCCGCTGCTTCCAGAGCATCGGGAACGCGTTCGGAGGTTATATCGCAGGGTCGTTCGTTGCGGCCTATGCGCCGAAATATCTGGGCATCCCGTTTCTCTTGTTCACCGTAATTGGAATTCTCATCATTCTCGGCTTTCCCAAGCAGTCGGAGATCAAGGTCAAGACCAAGAGCTTCTCCGGCGGACTGTCCGGGCTGCTGTACAATAAGACGGTGCTGCTGTTTCTGCTCGCCTGCCTGCTCATCAATCAAACGTTGACTGCGTTTAACACCTATTTTGTGGTGGTATTCCAGATGGCAGGCGGCAGCTACCAATGGTCGGGCATCGCCCTGATGATTGCCGCTTTCTCCAATGTTCCCTCCATGTTCCTGTCGGCGTATATCATCAGGCTCTTCGGTGTGGAAAAAACGATGCTTCTCGGAGCACTCGCCTATATTTTGCGTTGGGGCATCCAGTTCATGTTCCCGGTTCCGTCCGTGATGGTAGGCGTGCAGGTGCTGCAAGGCCTGTCCTTCGGTCTCCTGTACGTGACGGCGGTGGAATTCATGGTGCGGATCGTGCCGGAGGAATTGCGCACGACCGGGCAGAGCATTCTGTCGATCGTCTTCTCCGGACTTGCCGGCATGCTCGGCAATTTGCTGAACGGCTATTTGCTGGAAGCGGGCGGACCGTCCGCCATGAACCTGTCCTGTACGATCAGCGCCGCGCTAGGCGCGCTGCTGCTGCTTGTCATTACAAGAACAAGGAAAGGGGCGATGACCGATGCCAAGCAATCCCCGTCTTGAGATGACGGAACAACAGCTGTATCTTGTCAGTCAGGCGATGAAGGAAATGGACGCCCATTTTGACCGGGAAGGATATATGGTCTGCGAAGAGGTGAAGGGCGAGTGGTGTCATGCGACAAGAGAAAGCGCCCATTACGCTCTGGGCCTGCTGCTGCGAGATGAAGGGAAGGATGCGGAGACCGCCGTCAAAGTCATAGATCGCGTGCTGGACATGCAGCTTACGGCCGACGGTGAAATCTATGACGGCACGTTCGTTCAGTCCCCGCAGCGGCCCCGGCCTCCCGCCGGCTATACGGCCTGGGGAGTCTTCCCGCCGGGTTACGGGTATGCCAATCCGGATGCGATGGATGAGGTGTACCGGCGTTTTGCTGAGTATGCGGGCCTCAAGGAACCGGAGCTCTTCGAGTTGTTCCGCAGAGCGGCGGATGAAGTCTATCCCAGAGTGTGGAGAAGCTTCGACCCGAACTGGCGGGAGTTCATTGCATGCACGTTCGCGCTGATTCTGGAGCATTTTGAGGAGAAGCTGCCGAAGGAGCAGGTGGAGGAGATCGACCGTGCCATGCAGCGGACGGTCTCGGCCTCGCTCGAACGATTCCTGTCGCAGTCGATTCCTACGAATACCAATATCGAGCTGATGCATCTGTTCATCTCGCATTACTACGGACACCGGTATGAGTCGCTGGAATGGACAGTGCATGCCGAGCTCGGCGCCATGCGGCTGCTGCAGGATTACCGGGAGTTTCACTCGTTCGCCGAGTTTAACTCCAGCACGTATTACGGCGTCGACCTGACCGTGCTGGGGATGTGGCGGCGGTACAGCCGGACCGATTCCTTCAAGGGAATCGGGCAGGAGATGGAGCATGGCCTGTGGGAGGATATCGCCGATTTCTACGAGCCGAATCTGGAGAATCTCTGCGGTCCCTTTGCCCGCAGCTATGAGAATGAGATCACCGAGCACAGCTCCATCGGAGTGTTCCTGTATTTGGCGCTCGGGGAGGATTACCGGCATTTGACCGGGGTGAATTGCGAGACAAGCCATGATCCGATGATCGCCCTGGTCGGCACCGATGTGCCGGAGGCCGTGCGCATGAAGCTGAGCGCCTCCCAAGGGGAGCGTTCCATCTTCAGAAGGTTCAAGGAGCTGTGCGAGCGGGATCTGCCCGGCCATAACCGCCATGTCTGCGCGGCGAGCGCCTGGATCACCCCGGCGCTGATGATCGGCGGCATGTCCGGCAGCCGGAACACGAACGGGCAGATGCACAACGCCACCGCCCATTGGCTCGCGGGCGACGGCAAGCGATATACGCTGCGCATGGTCCGCCGGGCTGTCGGCGAGACCTGGAACTCGCATCTGCGCGGCATGGCCTTTAACGCGGAGGCCTCGGAGCGGCGGCTCGACATCGCCGCGGAATTCCACAGCGAGACCCCGGTCGAGCTCGTCTTCGAGATCGGCGGCGAGGACGTCAGCGGCGTGGAGATCGCGCCGGGCCGGTGGAATCTGCCCGGCCTCACGGTCTCCGTCGAGGCCGATGCCCCCGAGCCGGTGCTGCTGCATACCGGCACGAAGGCGGAGATCGTCTATCCCGTGCATACCGGGGAACGGGTATGGGAGAAGATGAGGTTTGTGTTGAGGTTTGAGGGGTAGCAGTAACTTGATTTAGTAAGGCATGGACGTTCTAATATGACGTTCATGCCTTATTAGCATTATAAAGTCCCGGCATCTAACTCCAAAATCAGTTAAACTGGAAGAGTATACCCGAACGGCGATCGGCAGCGGCCTTGGAATCATCCCTATCCGTTTAAATCTGGAGTGTGAGCCAAATGGCGAGAAAATCCGAATTGGAAATCGTATTGAACAGCTTGTCCAAAGATGAACTCATCGGCATAATTGTCCAGGCTGCCGGCGAGGACAAGGTGCTGAAGAACGCGCTCATGTTCAAATATGCAACAAGCAGTCTTTCGAAGCAGATCCAATCCTTCAAGAAGCTGATTACTTCGGTTGTGAAGAAGCATTCTGGACCGGAGGGTCTTATAGGTTACAGAGATACTTATGGATTCACGGAAGATATGCTCGGTTTGCTGGGGGATGCGAATGAAGTCAAAAAGACCGAAGAGAAGCTGGAAATGACGTTGGTTATTCTGGAGGAGGCATTTGAGGCGTTTCAATATGCTGATGATTCAGACGGCGAAATCGGAATACTGATTCAGCAGACTTTAGATAGCGTGTGGGAAATTGTGAATAGTCTTGATCAAGAGGAAGCAACTGACCGGAAACTTGTGTTTAAGCGCTTGTTAATGATGGGGAGTAGCCCTGTTTTTCAGGGATGGGAAGAATGGCGCATCAACCTGTTCAACATCTGTGCCGAATTTGCCGATATGGAACCGCTCCGGATTCAGCTTAGAGCTGCGATTGAGAGTCGGCTTGCCGCTAATCAAGGAGAAGCTTACACAGACTATGCCAATGAAGGTCTGCTGAAAATTTTGTTTCGCCTTGTACAGCAATATGAACCGCAAGAACAGGCGGACAAGTTTGTAGAGGACCATCTCCATTACACCTTCTTTAGAAATTGGGCTATAGAAGAGAGTATGGAGCGCGGAGATTTCGGTCATGCACTCGAATTGGCGGAGTCGGGAGAACTACTGGACAAGGAATTTCCGGGACTGGTTCTCAAGTGGAAAAAGGCAAGATACGACGCGTATAGAGAATTGTCCTTGAGACGTGATCAGGCAGCGCTTGCCAAGGAACTTTTGTTAGATGGTGAATATAGCTATTATTTGGAATTGGAGTCTCTGACCGAAGGAGATAAGGACGAGTTTTACCACAGTATGCTTGTGGAATTGAAGGCTGCAAGGAATTGGAGAGCGAGAGATGTCTATCTTAAGCTCATACACGAGAAGAACGACCAGGCAGAAATGCTGGATTATGTGAGGGCCAACCCGGATGCAATCGAAGAATATGCCGAGCGCTTGTCAACAAATTATCCGGAGGAGATCAGGCAGATTTATAACCAGTATATCCAGCGGGCGGCGCGATTATCGTCCAACAGAAGCAGCTATAAGCGTGTATGCTCCATGCTGCGCCGATATGGGAGGATTGCGGGTAAGGAGAGTCAAACTGAGATCATTCATCAATTTAGGACGGAGTATGGCAAACGTCCGGCTTTCATGGACGAACTGGCGAAACTGAAATGACAACAAGTCATTTTTAGTTCGCGGTAATGGAATTGGATTACTGCATAGGCGAAATCAGCCTCTATTCTTAATTAGAGATGTACCCCAACACCGCTCTCCGCCGCATAGCAGCTTTCAATGGCGGAGGGCTTTATAGGGTTATCTTACCGAAATGCCACCGCTTTCTTTGGCTGCGTCGACTTATTACTTTTTATGTCGAATTCTATATGAAAACGCCTCTAATTTTACGGGTATCCCCTCGGTCCGTTATAGCTTACAATGCGCCTGAAGGAGATGATAACGATGTCCGCATTAATCGAATACCCATTTCAGAATACTTCTCTGCCGCTCGAAGAGCGGGTAAATGACCTGGTCTCCCGCTTCACGCTGGAGGAAAAGGTAGAGCTGATGGTTCAATATCAGGCTGCTGTCGAGCGGCTTGGTGTGAAAGCGTATAAACATGGAACGGAAGCGGCACACGGCATGGCCTGGCTCGGAGAGGCTACGGGATTCCCGCAGCCGATCGGTCTTGGATGCACCTGGGACACGGAGCTGATGAAGCGCATTGGCAGCGTGATCGGCGATGAGGCGCGCGGCTTCTACCGGCGCAATCCGGAGATCAACGGACTGACGCTGTGGGCGCCGACGGTGGATCTGGAGCGCGATCCGCGCTGGGGACGCACGGAAGAAGCGTATGGCGAAGATCCGATCCTGACCGGCAAGCTGGCATCCGCACTCGTTCAGGGTATCCAGGGCGAACATCCCGTTTACTTGAAAGCGGTTGCCACGCTGAAGCACTTTATAGCGAACAACAACGAGGTCGGCCGGGGCGACGCTTCGGTCAGCATCGATCCCCGCAATATGCGCGAATATTATTTGAGAGCATTTGAAATTCCGTTCAAGGAAGGCGGCGCCCAGTCGATGATGACGGCGTACAATGCCATCAACGGCGTGCCGGCCAACTTGAGTACGGATGTGAAGGCGATCGTGAAGCAGGAATGGGGCATGGACGGCTTCGTCGTGAGCGACGCCTTTGACGTAACGGGCACGGTGCGCGACCATGGCTATCTCGATTCGTTACAGGAAGCGGTTGCCCGCTCGGTCAAGGAAGGCGGCATCGACAGCATTACGGACGATTCGGAAGTAATCAAGCAGGCGCTGCGTGAAGCGCTTGAAGAAGGACAGCTGGAAGAGAGTGACCTGGACGTGGCGCTTCGCAACACGTTCCGCGTCCGCTTCCGCCTCGGCGAGTTCGACCCCGAGGAAGGCAATCCTTATGCGGCGATCGATGAGTCCGCCATCTTGCGTCCGGAGCATGCCGAGCTGTCCCGGGAAGCCGCCCGCAAAGCGGCGGTGCTGCTGAAGAATGACAGCGGGCTGCTTCCGCTTCAGGCGGACAAGCTTAACAAGGTCGCCGTCATCGGGCCGCTCGGCGGCATCGTATACCGCGACTGGTACAGCGGCTCGCTGCCGTATGCAGTAACGCCGCTTCAAGGCATCCAGGAGAAGCTGGATGGAGCCGGCACAGCAGGGAAGACGCTCTTCGCCGGCGGTACAGACCGCATCCGGTTGAAGTCGAAAAAGACCGGCAAGTATGTGCGGATTCAGGCAGGGGAGCAGGCGGCATTGGCCGCTGCGGCGGAGAATGCGGAAGAAGCTTCAGTATTTGAGATGACGGATTGGGGCTGGGGCAGCCATACACTGATCGCTGAAGAGAACGGTCGCTACCTCACAACCGACGATCGTGTCGTGAAAGCGTCGGCGGATCAGATTTGGGAGTGGTTCACGAAGGAAGTCTTCCTGGTGCAGCCTGCTGAAGGCGAGCCGCAGAGCGTAACCTTCTCGACGTGGAATGGAACTCCGGTGACGGTGAATGCCGAATCGGGCGAGCTGCTGGTCGGCGACGGCCAGGCAGCGGAGACGGCGAACGAGATTAACGTGGCGGGGGCCGCCGAAGTGTCAGGCGAGGAAGAGAAGGCGATCGGCGCCGAAGTGTTCGAAGTCGAAATGATCACGAACAAGCTGGAAGCCGCGAAGGAAGCAGCGGGCGAAGCGGATCTGGCGGTCGTATTCGTCGGCAACCACCCGCTGATTAACGGCAAGGAGACGATTGACCGGCCGGATATCACGCTTCCTGAATCACAGGAGAAGTTGATTCAGGAAGTGTATGCCGCCAACCCGAATACGGTTGTCGTGGTCGTGGGCAGCTATCCGTATGCCCTGAACTGGGTGGACGCCAATGTGCCGGCCGTTCTGTATACGACCCATGTCGGCCAGGAGCTTGGCCATGCGCTGGCCGATGTGCTGTTCGGTGATGCGAACCCTGCTGGACGCCTCAACATGACGTGGTATAAATCCGTTAACCAACTGCCGGACTTTATGGATTACGATATTATCAAGAACGGCAGAACGTATCAATATTTTGAAGGCGAGGTCCTGTATCCGTTCGGACACGGCTTATCCTACACCTCTTTCCGCTATGATGAGCTTCGCCTTGCCGAGGATCATCTGTCGGCCGGCGCAGATCAGGAGATCAACCTAACCTGCCGGGTAACCAACAGCGGCAGCCTGCCGGGCGAAGAAGTGGTGCAGCTCTACGGACGCGCAGAGCAATCCCGCGTGAAGCGTCCGCGGAAGCAACTGCTGGCTTTCCGGCGGGTGCTGCTGCAGCCGGGCGAGTCGGCTGACGTGGAGTTCACCCTCCCGCTGGCACAGCTGGCGATGTGGGACGTGACCCGCGAGCGCTACTGCATCGAGAACGGCTTTTACACGATCATGGCTGGCGCCTCCTCGGAGAACCTGCCGCTTGCGGCCGCGCTGGACGTTGCGGGCGAGACCATTCCGCCGCGCGACCTGAAGCAGACGACCAAAGCGATTAATTACGACAGCTATGAAGGCATGCTGATCGGAGAATGCGCCGAAGGCGGCAGCGCAGCCGAAGTGAAGGATCGCAGCGGCTGGATCGGCTTCGCGGACGCGGAATTTGAAGACGGCGCAGGCACTCTGCAGGTCCGCGCGGCAAGCACGGCGGATGCCGTGATCGAGGTCCGGCTGGGGTCTCCGGAAGGTCCGCTCGCGGGACGGACGGCCTTGAAAGCCGGCGGCGCCCAGGAATGGCGCGACTACAGCTGCGAGCTGAGCGGCGTAAGCGGGCGGCAGAATGTGTATCTCGTTGTATCCGGCGCCGCTGCGATCAGCCGGTTCCAGTTCGCCTGATGCGGTTCCAGCTCGTTTGATACGGTTGAAATTTGCTTGTCCTTTCCTAAATGGTAAAGTGGCTCTAGCGCAATAAGTCAGACCTGTAAGCCGCTTCCGGCGATCTCCGGAAGCGGTTTTTCGTATGAGCTTTGGAGAGCCGGGCGATCCGGGCAGGCTTCAGCAAATGTCTCGGTTCCTCTGCACTTAAGCTGAACGATTCTATTAATTAGCACTAGAGCAACATAGAGAGACACCTGCACTGATGGAGCAGCCTCACATTCGCTCATAAGCCAGGTCTGTTCGGTAAAAATATTTTTTCACCCATATATTGACAAGGTTTTCAAAGCATGATATTTTCTTGTTGGAAAACCGGTTTCCCTATGGCGGAGTATTTAGTTGGGAAGGTACTGAATGCTGGCGGCACGGTCACGATCTTAAGCAGGCAAGCCGGAGAAGACGGGCAGACAGAAGCAGGTTCGTAAGAAACCAGGGGCGAAAGGGGGACGAGCAGCAGCAAGGAGGACAGGCATAGGCAAGAGGCCAAGCGGCAGTAAAGAAGCCAACTTAATGTAAGCGCTTCAAAATAAAAATAAGGAGGAATTGAATTGATGATTCGCAAGCGTTGGTTATCGCAAATCCTTAGTGCCGTCATGTTTTTGTCTATCATCATGAACGTCTTCATCATTCCGCCGAAGCAGGTGCAAGCGGCAAGTATCGGCACTGTGGACGAGAACGACACGATCTACCAGATTATGGTCGACCGGTTCTACGACGGCGATCCGTCGAACAATGCGACTGGCTCCGCCATCCGGTACGCAGAGGACTCCGAAGAAGATTTCCGCTATATGAAAGGCGGAGACTGGCAAGGCGTTATCGACAAACTTCCCTACATCCACGACATGGGCTATACAGCGATCTGGATCTCGCCTGTCGCTGAGCCGCAGGTGACGAACCGCGATAACAACGGCACTGGCCGCAACACGGCCTATCACGGCTATAACGTGAAGGACCCGAACGCTGCGAACCCTTACTTCGGCACAAAGGAGAAGCTGAAGGAGCTTGTAGACAGTGCGCATGCGCTCGGCATCAAAGTCGTCATTGACGTTGTTCCCAACCATATCGGCGATTACATGCTGGGGACCCAAGCTTACTACGATATCTTCAGCCTGCAACCGGCCGCACCGTTCAACAACCCGTCCTGGTACCACCACAACGGGGACATTAATTGGTCTCTGGTCGACGGCAACTACACGCAGTGGGCTCAGGATTATATGGAGAATCACGACTTGGCCGGACTCGACGATATCGACTTCGACGTTCCTGCAGCGAAGTCTGCAATCTTCAGCTCGATCAAGGGCTGGTTTGATTACACGGGAGCCGATGGCGCCCGCGTCGATGCAGCCAAGCTGATGAAGCCGACCGACATCGGCGATCTGCAGAATCTGCTCGGCGTGAACACGTTCGGGGAGAACTTCGACGGCAACGCGGAATTTGTCTCGCGCTGGGTTGGTGCGAACAAGGAATGGGGTATGCTCGACTTCCCGCTGTTCTTCTCTGTCTTGAACAGCTTCGCTTATGGTCAATCATTCGATTCGAACATCAAGAGCACACTGGCTTTGGACTCCTACTATAACGGCAATGCCAACCACATGGTCACATTCATCGACAACCACGACCGCAACCGGTTCCTGACCGAAGCAGGTGGAAGCGTAGCTAAACTGCAAAACGCCCTGACCTTCATCTTTACGGTTCGCGGTGTGCCCGTTGTCTTCCAAGGCACGGAGCAGGACAAAGGCAACGGCAACGGCTCCATTATCAGCGGCGGCATCGCCGACACCTGGAACCGCTGGTCAATGGTGAAGCGTGACGCGAACGGCAACGTCATTCAGAACTACTTCAATGAGAATACGGACACCTATCAATACGTCGCCAAGCTGAATCAAATTCGCAAAAACTACGAGGCTCTGCGCAAAGGAACCCAGCGTGAGATGTGGTCGGCGCAGAACCTGTACGCATTCTCCCGCCGGGTGGACAGCGGAACGAATGCTGGACAGGAAGTCATCTCCGTATTCAGCAATGCTTCCAGCGGTACGCAGACGGTCACGATCCCGCTTCGCACGGAAAGCACGCTGCCGGTGGGTACGGTTCTCGTGAACCAGCTGAATCCTTCGGATACAGTAACCGTTGCTTCCGGAGGCACAACAGGCAAGCAAATTACGGTAAGCGTCGGAGCAAATGCGGCTAAAATCTATGCGAAGGCATTGGCGGACACGACAGCTCCATCCGTGCCGGCGAATGTTGCGGTAACTGCACTTAGCGCTTCCAGCTTGAAGGTGAACTGGACGGCATCGACGGACAACGTCGCGGTCACCGGTTATGAAGTGTATCGCAACGGAACACTTGTAGGCACAACGAGCAGCACCTCGTATACGGACAGCAATCTTACGGCCAATACAACTTATTCCTATACGGTGAAGGCTTATGATGTGGCGGGCAATAAATCTGCGGCGAGTTCGCCGGCGGCAACGGGGACCACTTTAACCCCGGATACGGAAGCGCCGAGTGTACCGCAGAATGTAACCGCGACATCGTCTTCATCTTCATCAGCAACGGTCACATGGAGCGGATCGACAGACAACGTTGCGGTGACGGGCTATGAAGTGTACCGGGATGGCGTCAAGGTCGGTACGACCGCGACGACTTCGTATACGGATACGGGGCTTGCGGCGAGTACGTCATACTCGTATACAGTGAAGGCCTACGACGCAGCCGGCAATCTGTCGGCATTTAGCGCGGCGGCTTTGGCCACGACAGCGGCAGGCAATAATGTAACGATCTATTACAAGCAAGGTTACACGACGCCATATATTCACTACCGTCCGGCAGGAGGAACATGGACGACTGCTCCGGGCGTGCCGATTCCGGCTTCCGAATATACCGGATACAACAAGATCACGATCAACATCGGCACAGCAACGCAGCTCGAAGCATGCTTCAACAACGGCAGCGGTACATGGGATAGCAATAACGGCAGCAACTACCTGTTTGGAGTCGGCACATGGACATACACCCCGACAGGCAGCATCGTGTCAGGTAAGCCGAACGTCGACACGACCGCACCAAGCGTACCTCAGAACGTAACCGCGACCTCGTCTTCAGCTTCATCAGCAACGATCACATGGACCGCATCGACGGACAACGTGGCGGTGACCGGTTATGAAGTGTACCGCGACGGCACCAAGGTCGGAACTACGGCTACAACGAGCTACACGGATACGGGCTTGGCTGCAAGTACGACCTACACTTACACAGTGAAGGCGTACGATGCAGCGGGTAACCTGTCCGCGGCGAGTGGAGCGGCAACAGCCACGACTTCGGCTGGCAGTACGGCGACGATCTATTACAAGAATGATTCGTTCGCCTCGAAGTACATTCATTACAAGCTGGACGGAGCTTCGACCTGGACGACATCGCCGGGTGTTCAGATGAACTCGTCCTCGTACGCCGGTTACAGCGTAGCCACGATTCAACTCGGCACGGCGACGGGTCTGACGGCGGCGTTCAACAACGGCAGCGGTACATGGGATAACAACAGCAGCAACAACTATCACTTTGGCACCGGCGCATCCAGCTTGGTGAGCGGCAATCTGTACACGGGAGAGCCGCAAGCGGACAGCGTAACGTTCCGGGTGACGGTGCCGTCGAATACGCCCGCCAGCGGTCCGGTGTATATCTCAGGCAGCTTTAACAGCTGGAACGTGGCAGATAGCGCCTACCAGCTGACTAAAGGCAGTGACGGTGTTTACAGCATTACGCTGAACTTGCCGGCGGGAACGGCAGTAACATACAAATTCACGAGAGGCTCGTGGACGAGTGTGGAAGCGACGTCCAGCGGAGCGGACATCTCGAACCGGACACTGACGCCGTCCGGCGGTCCGCAGACCATTCAGGTTACGGTTGCTCGTTGGAAGGATCTATAAGGAGAATAAAAAAGGCCGGACTGTTAAACTGGTCCCCATAGACTGGACACTTGAAAAAAAGTGTTTAGGCTGTGGGGGCCATTTTGTATACTGGTATTAGCATCAAGGGAGGGCACTATGAGTAAAAAACTTTTTTCCAAGGCAGAACAAGATCAACTCTCAAAGAACAAGTACATCACGAAAATAAGCGACAAAGCCGTTACTTACTCAGATGAGTTCAAACGGTTATTCATAGACCAATATATGGAGGGCAAGACGCCAAGAGAGATTTTCATAGCCCAAGGGTTCGATGTAGAAATTCTAGGAATGAAGCGTGTCGAACAGAGTGCGGACCGTTGGAAAAAAGCTTATGAACGGGGCGGAATCATTGGTCTGGCGGATTCCCGTAAAGAATCCTCAGGACGTTCGCTTAGTCGAGAAAGGACACCAGAAGAGATCATCGCGAAGCAGGATGCACGAATTAAACTTCTGGAATCTCAACTTGAACTGTTAAAAAAAGCCGACACGAAAGAAAGGTGGCTGGTAGCCAAGGGAAGAAACCTAAGCAAGAATAAGCTGTTTGAACTTATTCATGACGCCGTAGAGCAAGGATTCAAGCGAATGACGCATTATCTATGCGAGCTGCTTAACGTCTCACGCTCGGGGTACTACAGCTATCTTAAGGCCGCAGATTCCCGCATAAAGCGAGCCCGATTGGACGCAGAGGTGGGCGAGTTAGTCAAGAAGGCGTTCTGTAGAAGAGGCTTTAAAAAGGGCGCTCGTTCAATCAAAATGGTCCTGGAAAATGACTTCGACATCATCTATAACCGGAAACGGATTCGCCGCCACATGCGGAATCTAAACCTCGTTTGTCCTCACCGAAAACCCAATCCTTACCGGCAAA
>NZ_JAHCMB010000207.1 GCF_019904155.1 Paenibacillus sinensis | reverse complement strand
ACAGGACTCATTCCCATGCCGTTTTGGTTCCAATTTCTATTGTCGTTCTTGTCTTTGAGCTAAACTTAATGACATTGCCGCTTCGGGGGTCTTTTTCATTGCTAAAGACAGGGAATCCGGAAATGCTAAATGCAAGGACTGTCGCGGAGACGGGAGTTTCCGGGTAAATAGAGAGAAGAACAGGAAAGGATGTGAGCCTGACCAATGACCCATCTAGCCGATTCCGTGATAATGCTGCTTGCCGCGCTGCTGCTGATTGGGGTGCTGTCCACCAAGTTCTCATCGCGCTTCGGGATGCCCTCGCTCGTATTGTTTATCGCCGCAGGAATGATCCTGAGCCGCTTCATCTATTATGACAATGTGGCCCTTACACAGATGGCCGGCATCTTCGCCCTGGTCATCATCCTGTTTGAAGGAGGCATGCAGACGAGCTTTAAGGATATCAAGCCGGTGATCGGCCCTTCGCTGGTCTTGTCTACCCTGGGCGTTCTCGTGACAACGGGAGTGGTCGGCCTTGCGGCGACCTATATTCTCGGCGTCTCCTGGGAGGAGGGGCTGCTGTTCGGTGCGATTGTGGGATCAACGGATGCGGCTGCGGTATTTTCGGTCCTGGGGGGCAAAAATATAGATAAACGCCTGACATCAACGCTGGAGGCGGAGTCGGGCAGCAATGATCCGATGGCGGTGTTTCTTACCGTATCCCTCATCGAGTGGATTGAATCCCCTGAGACGGGATTATGGAGTCTTCTGCTCTCCTTCGTCTGGGAGATGGCCGTCGGGCTGCTCGTGGGTCTTCTGGTGGGGAGAATCGCCATTTATTTGATCAATAAAATCAACCTGGACTCCACAGGGCTCTATCCGGTGGTGGCCGTAGGATTCGCAGTTCTGACCTATGGCTCCGCCGCCCTGCTTCACAGCAGTGGACTGCTGGCTGTATATGTGATGGGGCTTGTGCTCGGCAATTCCGAGATCGTCTATCACCGGACAATCATGAATTTCAACCACGGCTTTGCCTGGATGATGCAGATCTTTATGTTTATTCTGCTGGGTCTGCTGGTCTTCCCGCAAGAACTGACGCATGTCGCCTTGCAGGGTCTGCTTCTGTCCGTCATTTTGATGATTGCGGCAAGGCCGATAGCGGTATTTCTGTCCTTGCTATTCTTCAAGTATTCCGGCGCGGAGAAGATCCTGATTGCATGGGCGGGGCTGCGCGGCGCGGTGCCGATCGTGCTGGCTACCTATCCGCTATTATCGAATCTGGAGAATGGCCGGCTGTTCTTTAACGTTGTCTTCTTTGTCGTGCTGACATCGGCGGTAATCCAGGGGACCACCATCTCGCCGCTGGCTGCAAGACTGAAGCTGGCAGGCGGACAGCCTGAAGCGCCGTCGCTGATGGAGCTGGTCGCGCTCGGGCGGACCGACGCGGAGTTCAATCATGTCCGTATCCAGCCGGACATGCCGATTGCCGGCATGCGCATATCCGATATGCAGTTATCCGATGAAATTCTGTTCACCGCCATTATCCGGGATGACAAGATCGTAACGCCGCATGGGTACACGGTGATTGAGCCGGGAGATGTGCTGTATGTGCTTAGCCCGAAATCGAAGCGTGAAGAAATGAAGTCTCTATTCCGGGTGCCTGAATCGGGATAACGGGATATGTGACGGAAAACATAGTTTTAGGACGACTGGGTATGATAACATGTGCACCAACAAAGGCGGTTAAAGGATTGCAAAATGTCGAAAAGTATGTTAATCTAAATATAGATTTAGATTAAGTCTAAATATTAATATTAAATTTTAGGAAGCCGGGAGGAAACAAATATGAGTACAGATCTGAAAAGCCAAACCGAGTTGCATGCTGCGTTGAACCGTCAAACCGCCAACTGGACACTGCTTGGCGTTAAGCTTCATCATTACCATTGGTTTGTGTCCGGCCCGCAGTTCTTTACACTGCATGAGAAATTTGAGGAATTCTACAATGAAGCGGCAGGTTATGTAGATGAGCTGGCAGAGCGCCTGCTCGCGATCGGAGGCAAGCCGGCTGCAACGATGAAGGAATATCTGGCTCTGTCCAGCCTGCAGGAAGCCACCGGCGGCGAGAGCGCCAAGGATATGGTAGCCGCTCTTGTGAAGGATTTCGGTGTTCTCGTAGAAGAATCGAAGGCGCTGATCGGACTGGCTGAGGAATCCGGCGACCAGCCGACTGCCGACCTGCTGATCGGAATCCGCAGCACACTTGAGAAGCATGTCTGGATGTTGACCGCATTTCTGGGATAATTAATCCGAATCTGGATAAGACAGCGCCGCATGAAGGGCGCGAAATGGCCGATATCCGTCACGCTGACGGGCATCGGCCATTTTTGTCGGCAGAGCGCTATTTGATAATGATGCCGCCGAAAGGCAGCACCTCACGCAGGAAACGCTTTAGAAGGCCATCCTCCCGAATCTCCTGCTCGAATCGGCGGTTTTGCTGTCCGGCCTGAAAGAGAACCGGGCCGCTGCCCGTCATCTTCCAATGATAGCTCATATGCTGGCTTGCCAGATGATTCCCGTAGACGGTCAGCTCCAGGCTGGCGTTCTCCGGATAGGCGATCACGCTGCCGGCATCTACATACAGCGGCTTGACCGGGTCCAGAACCGCTTCGCATACGGTGCCTTCCGTGAGGATGCCGAAGCTCCCCTTTCCCGAGAACTTGATCTTGACGATATCCCGGGTCACGACCATGTTCTTCATGCTGAGAATCCGGCTCTGAAAGGAGACCCCTTCCGTATAATAGAAGAGATGCTTGAAATCGTAGAGCAGGTCGTCGTCTCCATTCAGCGTAATGCTCTTGATCCGGTAGCCGGGAGGAAGCGCGGCCGTGAAGCGGCACGGCCCCGTCATGTCCGCCCGGATCAGCTTCTTCTTCCGGTACATCCCCTTCAGATCCATCAGGCGGTCGGCCCGGCCATTTGACGGGCCTTGATAAGCGATGATCTGCTGCGGATGCAGGAGATGAATCCGCTCGTTCTCCTCCAGCGAGAAGGAGACTGCTTGTCCTCCGGAATCATCACCCAAGATATGGTCCTCAATATTCACCGTGCCGTTCATTCTCCCTTCACATGCATGGTCTGTTCAGCAGACAGATACCGGAATTAAGTCTGGGACGGAAATTCACCGCCACTGATCCCTTCGCCCTGACCGGCTTCGCATACCGAATCGGATCAGGCGGGTCAGGATGAAATAGCCCGCAACAAGTCCGAGTCCCGTCAGGGCCGTTACCTTCAGCCGCCGGATATAGCGCTCACGGTCGGCCCGTTCGTCGCGGAGCTCGTCAAGCATCTTGGTCAGCTGCTGATTCTTCTCCTGAAGGGTCACATTCTCACTCCGGTAATTCTCCAACTGGCTCTTGGTCTGGTCCAGTTCGTTCAGCGTCTGCTGGTAACTGTCTTTCAGCTCATTCACCTGATCCGGAAGCTCCGAGAACTGTTCGAGTCCTTTATACATGTCATTGAATACATTAGCATGGGCAGCAGGGGACGGATAAGTGAAGAGAAGGCCTGCGGCCAGCAGCATGGCAGTCAGCAGGCGCGGTATGATCAAAGAAAACTTATTGTTCATTATGGGCACCGCCTGTCATAATCATGATTAATTCCATTATACCACGCAAGTCAGACAGCTTCCGACATTTGGCGACAGGGCAGCAATTTATTGTGATGAATGTCAGGTTAGCGTATACTGTGGGCGAGAGAAGGAGCTGATATTCCTGAGCAATTGGTTGAAAACCATCTTGTTTCTGATCGGATCGGTGTTCTTGACCCGCTGGATTCCATTCTCCAGCCTGTTCCGCAATCTGGATACGATGATCCATGAATTCGGCCATGCGGCCGTTACGCTGCTGCTGTCGGGGCGGGTGCTGCGCATCGAGCTGTACGCCGATCACAGCGGCGTGACCTACTCGGCGGTACAAGCGGGGTTCAGGTCCGTTCTGGTCGCTCTGGCAGGCTATACATCCGCTTCGCTGTTCGCGCTCCTGCTGTTTCGTCTTTATGTCAAAGGGCGCAAAGATTGGGGACTCATCCTTTCAACGGCAGTTGCAGTCGTTATGCTGGCTCTCTATGTGAGGGGAAGCTTCGGCATGCTGTGGCTGACCGGGTTCGCCTGCCTGAACATGATCATGCTGATGGCGGGCAATGGAATCCGTACATTCTATTATTTGCTGCTCGCCTTCTTAACCCTGGAGGAATCAGTTGTCGGGGCGCTCTACCTGGTGTTCGCGGCCGCCGGTTCTCCGGGTGGTGCGGGCGATGCAACCAACCTGGCGCGGTTGACAGGTGTGCCTGCCGTGTTCTGGGCCATTCTGTTTCTCGCCTTCGCGTTAATTTGTGCCAAATGGGCGCTGGGTGCTTTCTTTCAATCGAAGGGAACGCTGAGGATGTCGAAACGGGCTGTATATCCGGAAAAAGAGTAGGGATGGCATGGAGCCGATGCATATTTGCGTATCGGCTCTTTTTTTGTCGATTTTATTAAACCGAACATACATTCCCTGACAAGGAGTTGTCCGCCATTATTGGTACATTATATAGAAGACCCAGAAAAAGAAAGAGGTGGAAATAATGCCGTCCAACCTACAGCCGGCTTACATCTGGAGCCGGGAGTGTGTATTTTCGGGAAAACCGCAGAGGAATGTTCTGCTTGTTGAATGGAAGGGGGCCGTTCAACAGGCAGCGGGAGGCAAGAAAAGCCAGCGGATCGCCGCCCGCAGCATTGAGCTTCGCATTTGGCCGGAGCCTCATGTATCGCTGACAGGACTTCAAGGCTGCCGTTCCGTAACCAGAGGAGAAAGGGCTCTTGTGCTGTCGCTTGGCGACATCCGTGCAGGGCAGAGCAAATACCTGGCCTTTGAATTCATGCTGGATTCCCGTGAGCCCGGGCATCATGAGACGCTGTGGCTGCAGTGGCGGTATAGCCGCCGTCAAGGAGAACGCTGCCGGGAGCTGCCGGTTCAGAAGCTTACGCTTGAATACAGCCGTCATACCGGTTACCTGAATGCGGCCGCCTCTTTTTATGTGGAGAAGCAGCTCGAGCTGCTGCGGACGGATGAAATGATCGCCAAGGCGTCGGATCTGTATGTCTCGGGACGGAGGGGTGAGGCGAAGGAGTTGCTCCGGCGCCACGGGGACAAGCTTCTGCTGCTTGGGATACGGAGCGGAGACAATGAGCTTGCCCGGGAGGCCCAATCTCTCTACATGCAAAGCGATCGCGAAATGTTTCTTGAGCGGGAGGAGAACAAAAAACAGGATTGCAGAGTGAAAGATGAAAGGCCTGTAGGTAAATATTCCTAATTATATGTAGGTATGAATACATATTTTTCTATGTTTAATTAAGGAAATCAATCGGTCCATGTGATAAAATAGTAAAATAGTTCTATAAAATAAGCCATTATATGGAATTTGTTTTTGCGTTATTGCATATCCGGACTATGCTTCTATATATCTATTTTACTAAAGGGTGGCAAGGAGAAGTTAACATGACAGACCGGTTAATTCGTCTGATGCGCATAATTACGCTCGTGCAGGCAAAGCCTGGCATCCTCGCCCGGGAATTGGCTGACCGATGCGGCACAAGCGAAAGAACGATCTATCGGGATATGGATGCTTTGAGCGCCATGCATATTCCGATCACCCATCTAGGGCATGGGAAAGGGTATGCATTTATCGGCAATTTTGCGCTGTACCCGCTTGACTGGTCGCCCGAGGAAGCCTCGGCCTTTTCGCAGCTCAGCGGATCCTTTGAGGTGATTAAGCCGCATCTGCCTGACGGATTCCTGAGCGCATATGAGAAAGTGATGGCCGCCGAATATAAATACAGGGCGGAACGGGAAGAGAAAGTGGAGAGCGTTCAGAGGCAGGCAGTTCTTGCCGATCAGCTCGTTCCATTGCTGAATGCCATTTTGAAGGGAAGAAGAATCCGGGCTGATTATAACGACAATGCTGAAGAAGAAGAGGAGCTTATCATAGACCCGTACCATTTGATCTCGCTGGAGAACCGGTATCATCTGGTCGGCTACTGTCATCGGCGCGGCAAAATCCGCACGTTCCGTACGCGCTGTCTGAGTCATGTCTGCTTATTGGATACTGGCTTCTCCAAGGAGGGATTCGATCTGACCGCGTTTATCAAGCGGAAATGGTCGATGGAAGAAGACAGCCTCAGACTGGAATTCAAGGTGCGTTTCTCCGAGGATGCACTGAGAGAAGTTGAAGGAGGAGATTGTGCCGTAAAGCCTGTCAAAATTGAATCTCTGGGCCGGGTGGCGAATTTTGAGGTTCCGCTTGAGCGCGATCGGGAGTTTATGGAATGGGTGAGGCAATTCAAGGACGAAGCGGAAATTCTGGAGCCTGTCCATTACCGGGAGGCGTTCCGTTACCAGCTTGAGAATTGGCTGTCCCTCTATCAATAACATACGGAAGGAGAGAGTCCCGGCTGCAGAAGATTGTGAAAAAAAACGCCAGCTTTGATAGAAACCTTAAAATTCCAAAATTGGTCTTGTAGGAAATGCCAATCTGGTGTAAAGTCATGTTATATAACATCTTTGCCCGTTTAAAGCGGTATCTCTTTCGTGTGATGTCAGGTTAATGCTCTATTAAATGTTAGATTACATACTCTCTGTATTTTCAGGGAGTATTTTTTTCCTATACATTTGACCTTCGTTCAATTTTACCGAGAAGAGAGGTAAGCTTCTGTGGTCCAGCCTATTTTAAAAATAGAGAATTTACATACCCACTTTTTTACGGAAAAAGGTGAAGTGCCCGCTGTCGATGGAGTCGATCTGCATATCAATCCCGGCGAGGTGCTGGGCGTGGTGGGGGAATCGGGCTGCGGGAAGAGCGTGACCTCGCTGTCCGTGCTCAAGCTGGTCCCGAATCCGCCGGGGCGCATCGTGGACGGACGAATTCTGTTCAAGGGCCAGGATATTGTCCCGATGAAGGAAAGGGAAATGCGGAAGATCCGGGGCAACGCGGTCTCGATGATTTTCCAGGAACCGATGACGTCGCTCAATCCGCTTTTTACCGTAGGCCAGCAAATAATTGAGACGGTGCGCCTGCACCAGGGCGTCTCCAAGAAGGAAGCCCGGGAGCATGCCGTCGATATGCTGCGAAAGGTCGGCATTCCGAGACCGGAGTCTATTATCGAAGAATATCCCCATCAGCTGTCGGGCGGGATGCGCCAGCGGGTTATGATCGCCATGTCGATCTCCTGCAATCCCGAGCTGCTGATCGCGGATGAGCCGACGACCGCGCTGGACGTGACGATCCAGGCCCAGATCCTCGACCTGATCCGCCGGCTCAACGAAGAGCAAGGAACCGCGGTTATGATGATCACCCACGATTTGGGGGTTGTGGCGGAAATGTGCCATCGGGTGGCTGTCATGTACGCCGGCAAGGTGGTGGAGGAAGGACCGGTGCGGGATATTTTCAAGAACCCGCTGCATCCCTATACCCAGGGACTGATCGCGTCGGTGCCGAGAATGGACGAGACCCGGGAACGGCTCTATTCCATACCGGGCAATGTTCCGATCCTCAGCACCGCAATGCAGGGCTGCCGCTTCGCGCCGCGCTGTCCGCATGTTCTGGATGTATGCCGGCGGAGCCTGCCTGAGCTTACGCTTCAGGATGATCGGCACAGCAGCCGCTGCTGGCTGCATGAAAGCGACCGGGAGGATGCGGTATGAGCGAACATTTGCTGGAAGTGAGAGGACTCAAGAAATACTACCCGATCAAGAAAGGGTTTCTGGACCGGACACAGGGCTATGTCAAAGCGGTTGACGATATCTCGTTCGCGGTCCGCAGCGGCGAAACCTTCGGTCTTGTAGGCGAGAGCGGCTGCGGCAAATCGACGACGGGCCGGTCTCTGCTCCGGCTGATCGAGCCGACGGCCGGGGAAGTGTACTTCGAGGGCCAGGACATCACGAAGCTGTCTCTGGAGGAGATGCGCAAGCGCCGCCGGGAGATGCAGATCGTATTCCAGGACCCCTTCTCCTCCCTTGATCCGCGCAATACGGTCGAGCGCATTCTGGAAGAGCCGCTGATCGTTCACGGAGCAGGGAATGCCAGGGAGCGCAAAGCTGCGGTCAGTCGGCTCGCCGATGTCGTGGGCCTGTCGAAGGCCCATCTTCAGCGGTATCCTCATCAGTTCTCGGGGGGACAGCGGCAGCGGATCGGCATTGCCCGGGCGCTCGCCCTCCAGCCGAAGCTGATTGTGGCTGACGAGCCTGTCTCGGCGCTGGATGTGTCGATTCAGTCCCAGGTTATCAATCTGATGCAGGATCTGCAGCGGGAATTTGGCCTGACCTACATATTTATCGCGCATGATCTCAGCGTCGTCAAGCATATTTGCGACCGGGTGGCGGTCATGTATCTGGGCCGCATCGTGGAGATCACAAGCAAGGAGATACTGTACGCCAATCCGCAGCATCCATACACGCAGGCGCTGCTCTCGGCGGTTCCGGAGCCTGACCCGGATCTGCGCAAAGAGCGCGTTATCCTGCAGGGCGAGGTTCCAAGCCCTGCCAACGCGCCGGTCGGCTGCGCTTTTCATACGCGATGTCCACATGCAATGGACATCTGCCGCAATGTCCGCCCGCAGCTGGCGGAAACTGAAGCGGGTCATTTGACCGCCTGCTACCTGTACGGAGAGACACAGACACAGCTGGCTTGAAAGGGAGACAGAGCCGGTGCTGAATCAGGTTTATGGCCGCGCTACTATATAAAGGCGGCTCCATATAAACGCCAATCTATGTCTAGGGGAGAAAGGAGCTTCACAGAACATGAAAAAATGGGGAAGTTTGGGATTGACGCTGATGCTGGGCGCGGGGCTTGTACTTAGCGGCTGCGGCGGCAACAACAACGGAGGCTCATCGGCGGAAGGTGGCGCCTCGAGCGCGCCGGCCAGTACGGCTGCGGCGACTGCGGCAGCTGCGGCGTCCACGCAGGACACGCTGATTGTGGGACGCGGGGGCGACTCTGCTTCGCTCGATCCCGCGATCGTTACCGATGGCGAATCGCTGAAGATCGGCCACCAGGTATTTGATTCCCTGCTGGAGTACAAGCCGGGAACATCCGAAGTCGAGCCTTCCCTGGCGGACAGCTGGGAAGTATCTCAGGACGGCCTGACCTACACCTTCAAGCTGCATCCGAACGTGAAGTTCCATGACGGCACGGACTTCAATGCCGAAGCGGTGGTCTTTAACTTCGAGCGCTGGAGCGATCCGAAGAGTCCTTATAAATTCGAAGGTGATTCCTTCGACTACTATGATTCCATGTTCGGACCGGACGGCTCCCGCGTCATCAAGGAAGTGAAAGCCGTTGACGATCTGACTGTACAGTTCACGCTGAACCAGCCTCAGGCTCCGTTCCTGCAGAACCTGGCCATGACCTCGTTCGGCATCGGCAGCCCGACTGCGATCAAGGAGAAAAAAGAGAACTTCAAGAATGAGCCGGTCGGAACGGGCCCGTTCGTCTTCAAGGAGTGGAAGCATAACGATTCCATTACCCTCGACAAGAACCCGAACTACTGGAAGGAAGGACTTCCGAAGCTGAACAAGGTCATTGTCCGTTCCATCCCGGATAACTCCGCACGCTTCACTGCGCTGCAGAACGGCGAAATCGACCTGATGGAGGACCTGAGCCCGGATGATCTGTCCACGCTCGAGAGCAACACGGATTTGCAGAAGATCGAGCGTCCGCCGTTTAACGTGGCTTACCTCGGCTTCAACTTCAAGAAGAAGCCTTTCGACAACGTTAAAGTCAGACAGGCGCTGAATTACGCCGTCAACAAGCAGGGGATCATCGACGCGTTCTTCGCGGGCCAGGCCCAGCCGGCCGTCAACCCGATGCCGCCTTCGCTGTGGGGCTATAACGATCAGGTCAAGGATTATGAGTACAATCTGGACAAGGCGAAGCAGCTGCTGGCCGAAGCCGGCTATCCGAACGGACTTCCGGACACGGTAACCCTGTACGCGATGCCGGTATCCCGCCCTTATATGCCTGACGGCAAGAAGGTGGCCGAAGCAATCCAGGCCGATTGGGAGAAGATCGGCGTGAAGACCGTCATCGAATCCCCGGAATGGGCGACCTACCTGGACGACACGAAGGCCGGCGAGAAGGATGACATTTATATGCTCGGCTGGACGGGTGACAACGGCGACCCCGACAATTTCATTTACACACTGCTTGACAAGGACACCATTCCAGGCAACAACCGGGACTTCTACGTGAACGAAGATCTGCACAAGATTCTCGTTGAAGCGCAGAAGGAGACCGACCAGAACAAACGCGCCGATCTGTACAAGCAGGCTCAGGTCATCATCAAGGAAGACGCCCCATGGATTCCGCTCGTGCATACGACTCCGCTGCTTGCGGCGAAGGCTAATCTGAAGGGCTTCGTTCCGGGACCGACCGGTACAGAATATTACAGCGACGTTTACTTCGAATAGCTGCATAGCACTAACGCCTTGCCGCCGCGCTGTTCGCGGCGGTAAGCCTGTGTAAGGAAGGTGATTTGTCCTTGAATTCCTACTTATTTAAACGGATCATGGTGCTGATTCCCGTGCTGATCGGGATGACAATCATCGTATTCTCGATCATCCATGCAATCCCGGGCGATCCGGCGGAGACGATTCTGGGGCAGAAGGCGACGGAGCAGTCCAAGCAGGCGCTCCGGGAGCAGCTCGGTCTCGATAAGCCCTGGATCACCCAATACGTCGATTATATGGGCGATCTGCTGAAGGGCGACCTGGGCACCTCCATTCGTACCAAGACTCCGATCGCCAAAGAAATTATGCCCTACCTGGCCGCTACGCTTGAGCTGACGGTGTCCGCCATGTTATTCGCCACAATCGTAGGGGTGAATGCCGGCATACTGAGTGCATGGAAGCAGAACTCATGGTTTGACTATGCTGCGATGATTATTGCGCTGATCGGCGTGTCCATGCCGATATTCTGGCTGGGGCTCATGGAGCAGCTGGTGTTCGCGCTGAAGCTGCACTGGCTGCCCTCCATCGGCCGGATGAACCAGCGTGATCCGGTTGAGAGCATAACGAATCTGTACGTTATCGACAGCATTTTGGCGGGACGCTGGGATCAGCTGTGGACCGTAATCAAGCATCTCATCCTTCCGGGCATCGCGCTTGGCACGATTCCGATGGCGATTATCGCCCGGATGACGCGCTCCAGCATGCTGGAGGTCATGAATTCCGACTATATCCGTACAGCCAGAGCCAAGGGGATGTCGCAGTTTCTTGTCGTCTACAAGCATGCGCTCAAGAATGCGCTGATTCCCGTACTGACCGTCATCGGACTGCAGACGGGGGCGCTGCTCGGCGGGGCTGTGCTGACCGAGACGATCTTCGCCTGGCCGGGAGTGGGCCGGTATATATTTGAAGCGATCAGCTCGCGTGATTACCCGGTTATCCAATCCGGCATCCTGATCATCGCATTCATCTTCGTCATCATTAACCTGCTTGTGGATCTGCTGTATGCCGCCATCGATCCGCGCATTCAATATAAGTAAGGAGGAATCCTTTTGTCACAGGTATCATTCAACCTGAATCCGGAAGCGGCTCCCGCTGAAAAGGCCTCCGGTCCCTGGCGCGACGCATGGAAGGCATTCCGCAGGAACAAGACGGCGATGCTGGGGCTCGGCATCATCCTGTTCTTCATTGTTATTGCGCTGTTGGCGCCGCTGATCGCGCCTTACGATTATAAGGAACAAGTGCTGATGGACCGTCTGAAGGCGCCATCCGCAGGCCACTGGTTCGGCACGGATGATCTCGGACGGGATATGTTCACCCGGATTATTTACGGCGCCCGCATTTCTCTCTGGGTAGGCTTCTTCTCGGTAATCGGCTCCATTATTATCGGTACGATTCTGGGTGTGCTGGCCGGCTACTACGGCAAATGGATCGATATGCTGATCTCCCGCCTGTTCGACATTTTGCTGGCGTTCCCGAGCATTCTGCTGGCTATCGCCATTGTTGCGATACTCGGACCGTCGCTGCAGAATGCTCTCTACGCCATCGCTATCGTCAATGTGCCGACTTATGGACGGCTCGTCCGCGCGAAGGTGCTCAGCTTGAAATCGGAGGAGTATATTACCGCAGCCCGGGCGATCGGGATGAAGAATACCCGGATTTTGTTGACCCATATTCTGCCGAACAGTCTGACGCCGATTATCGTGCAGGGCACGCTCGGCATCGCCACCGCGATCATCGAGGCGGCAGCGCTTGGTTTTCTCGGACTCGGCGCGCAGCCTCCGGAGCCGGAATGGGGCAAGATGCTGTCTGATTCCCGGCAATTCATTCAGAAGGCCCCTTGGACAGTGGTATTCCCTGGCCTGTCCATCATGCTGACTGTGCTCGGCTTCAACCTGATGGGAGACGGTCTGCGGGATGTGCTTGATCCGCGGATGAAGAACTGATAGACACCGCTTGCAGGCCAAAGGCCCGGCTTCCTTTCACAGGGAGCCGGGCCTTTGACTGGACATATTTATTGCGGGATTGGCCTATGTTTCCAGCGTTCTACTACCGTGCAACGGCTTCGGTCAGTTTCGTTATTGATCTTATGGCTTGAACATGCTGGCCCTCATGGTACAAGTTGAGCGTTAGATATTCGCGGACTGTTGTTAATGCTAAGGAGTGTATGGTCAGCGGGTTCTTGACCACTTCGTCCAACCGTCCAGAGAGTCTGTCTCTGATCCGGTCAGGCTGCTCCTTTAATCGCTGGCGAAGCTCGGTTAACGCGGGCATGGATGGCTTCTGACCCGTGGGACGGGTCCCGACTCCGAATAATTCCCGGTATCCGTCCGGAATCTGCAGTGGCTCCCCGGAATAGTGGAAAGCAAATTGTTCCTGAACCAAATAAATATGCCCCAGATTCCACCGAATATTATTATGGAACCTCTCCGGTATGACATCCGCTTGGCTTTCGGTAATATCCTGAGTGATATGCAGTGTTGCCTGACGAATAAAACTCAGTTGGTCAAAAAGATAATCTTTCATCATGCTCCTCCTTTGTATGATTCTCTGAATATTTTTCACCAATCTCATATTATCTGAGCTTTATTGAAAATACTGGTACATTTGTTATGGTTTCGTTGAGTTAAGCGGCCCGGTTGCTCTCCTGTCCGGAGGATTGGCTCCCGCCAATCGCGAGGATAACAATCATCCCGATGATGAAAGCTGCGCCGAGCCACTGAAAGGCTCCGAAAGGCGTCTTCAGCCAGAAGACGGTAGTCACAACAGCGGACAAAGGCTCGAGACAGCCCAGGAGACTGGTCTCTTTCGGAGACAGCGAGTTCAGACTCTCGATGTAGAACCAGAAGGCGATCATCGTCCCGAAGAGGATGATAAAGCTTAAGATCAGCCACGATTCCTTCGGCATGTGAAGCAGGTTCATTTTCCAGGGAGGATGAAACGGGGTTAAGGCGAGTCCGCCGATCAGCATGGCCCAGCCCACCACGACCAGAGAATCGTAGCGCTCCAGCAGCGTGACGGCATACAGGGTGTAGAAAGCCACCGCCATGCCGGACAGGACGCCCCATATAACCGCAGACGATGAGACGGCAAGCCCGGAGAGGGAGCCGCCAGTCAGAAGCAGAAAGGTTCCTCCCAGGGCCAGCAGCACGGTCAGCAGGTCCCGGCCGGTTAGCCGCGCTAGCCTTCTCACCAAGGCATATACGATGATCATGACGGGGGCCAAATACTGCAGCAGCGTCGCGACGGCGGCATTGCCGTGTCGAATCGACGCCATATAAGTGTATTGAACGCCGAGCATGCCGATGAGACCGAATACGATCAGACGCAGAGCGCTTCCGCCGTCCCGCCAAATCTCCAGGATTTGCCGGCGGCGCGGGCGCAGCGACTGGATAGCCAGAAGCAGAAGCCCCGCAACCAGCAGACGGACCTCCACAAGACCGTTCACATCGATGGTCCCCAGCGTGAACAGTTTATTGGCGGCTGTACCGGATACCCCCCAGCAGATGGCGCCTGCCGAGACGAACAGCAGTCCTTTTCGCGAATGTTCCTTCAATTTCTTCACCTCGAAAATATCGTAATACTGATATAATAGATGCAGTTATTAGCTGATAATACGCAAATTGAATTAAATAATATCGGAATATTGAGGTGGGAGGCATGCAGATCAAACAGTTCGGAATCGGGGAGGATCTTCGGGAGCTGACCGAGCATCACACGTCCTTGCTCCCGATGGCCTGCTATCAGACGGAGATCCGGAGTCATGTTCAGGGATATGTGCCGCTTCACTGGCATGAGGAAGTTCAATTTGTGCTTGTCATGAAAGGAGAGGCCGTCTTTCAGATTAATGAGCATTCGGCAGCCGTCACCGAAGGGGAAGCGCTGTTTATCAACAGCGGGAGCCTGCATAAGGCGGAGGATCAGAAGGATTCCGGCTGTGTCTACATTTGTCTGGACGCATCCCCGCGTTATCTGGTGCCTCAGGAGCTATATGGCAGCTGCGTGCTGCCTTTTATCACGGCTACCAACCTGACTTATTATCGCATTGTCGGCCGCGAGGCCTGGGAGACTGCGATCCGGGAAGCTATCATGGACATTCACCGGCTGATCTCGCGGAAGCCGTCGTTCTACGAGCTGCAGGCCTCCTGTCGATTGACGGAGATATGGCGAAATCTGATCATGAACGGTCTGGAGCCGGAATACGATCAGGCGGAGCAGCAGAAGAACGATCGGATGAAGGAAATGCTGGACTGGATTCATGTCCACTATGCGGATAAGGTGACGTTGGAAGCAATCGCGGCAGCGGGCGCCCTCAGCCGGTCCGAGTGCTGCCGGTATTTCAAGCGGATGCTAAAGACGACCCCGATGAACTATGTGACGGATTACCGGCTGCAAAAAAGCAAGCTGCTGCTGCTGCAGAGTGATTTGAGTGTGACGGAAGTGGCCTATCTGAACGGATTCAGCAGCACGAGCTATTTTATTGAACGGTTTCGCCAATCGGTAAAGGCGACGCCGCTCGCCTACCGTAAGCGGGCGAAGGCGGAGTGAGAATACGAACGAAGAATACGAACCAAGAACACGAACCATGGGAACACGAACAGCTTGCCGGGGAAGAGGCGCTCGAATTCTTGTTGTAGAATGATCCCTGCTCCCTTAAAGTAGAACATAATGCAGCCGTTTCCAAAGGGACGCTTTCGTCGGAGACGGCTGTCCATGTGCAAAGGAGAACATACGCATGAAGGGGAAATTGCTGATCATTGAGGATGATCCCGAAATCGGCAGCATGGTCTCGGACTATATGGCCAAGGAGGGCTACCATTCCCGGATCGTTGATGACGGGAACAAAGCGCTGGCGCAGTTTCAGTCGGATACCTATGATCTTGTGCTGCTCGATCTGATGCTGCCCGGAAGAAACGGATTGGATATTCTGCAGCAGATCCGGTCGGTCAGCCGGGTCCCCATTCTGATTGTATCGGCCAAGGACAATGAAGTGGAGAAGGCGCTGGGCCTGCGTTTCGGGGCGGATGACTATATCGCCAAGCCGTTCTCGCTCCTCGAGCTGTCCGCGCGGATTGAAGCCTCCATCCGCAGAGCGACGCAGTATTCCGTGCCGGAGGCTGCGGTCGATGCGGCGCCGGAGCTGCTGACCGCAGGGGAGCTTACCGTGGACCCGGACAGCTTCATGGTGCGGAAGCGGGGCGAGGAGATCAAGCTGACAGCGAAGGAGTTTCAAATTCTGAAGCTTCTGGTGCAGCATCCTACCCGGGTCTATACCAAAGCGATGCTCTACCAGTTGGTATGGAATGATGAATATTACGGGGACGAGAATTTGATCAACGTACATATGCGGCGACTGAGAGAGAAAATCGAGGACGATCCCTCGAGCCCCCGCTATGTGGTGACGCTCTGGGGGATCGGTTACCGATTGGGGGAAGTGTAATGGCCGGTTTATGGTGGCTGTGGCTGCTTGCCGCGGCGGCGCTTCTGCTCCTGTGGGTCCGGGAGAGCCTGAGCGGCCGCAGAACCCGGAAGGAGCTTGCCTACATTAACAGCAAGCTGAAGACATGGACCGATCCCGGTCAGCCGCTGGGACAAGAGCGGCTGCTGACGGTCACGGCTGACCCGGAGCTGCGCGAGCTGCTCCGGTCGGTCAATGCCTTGATAGACCGCGCCAAACGGTCGGCGGCGGACTATGCCGGAACGGAGCAGGCGATGCGGAGGATGCTCTCCAATGTGTCCCATGATCTGAAGACGCCGCTTACCGTCATCATGGGCTATGCGGAGGTCCTGGACCGCAGCCCGGAGCTGTCACAGGAAGAGCGGCAAAGAATGCTGGGGCAGGTCTACCGGAAGACCCTTGAGGTGCATGAACGGATTAACGCCTTCTTCGATTTATCGAGGCTGGAAGCCGATGATTATGACCTGCCCCTAAGCAGGGTCGATGCCTGCGAGGTATGCCGCCGCCAAATATTGGCGTATTTCGATCTTCTCAACGAGCAGGGGGCCCGGGTCGAAATCAACCTGCCTGAAGAACCGGCGTGGATGTACGCCAATGAAGAGGCTTTGTCGAGAATCCTCGACAATCTGCTCTCTAACGCAGTGCGTTACGGCTTGGACGGGGGCTATCTGGGTTTGTCTCTGATCCGTGATGACAGCCGCATTACAATCGAGGTTGCAGACCGGGGGAGAGGAATCGCCCATGCTGATCAAGCTCTGGTATTTGAACGGATGTATACCGTGGACGATTCCCGCAGCCGCAGCATACAGGGAAGCGGCCTGGGACTCGCCATTGCCAAGAGGCTGACGGAACGGCTTGGCGGCAGCATCTCCGTGGAGAGCGAGCCTGGCAGATATACGTGCTTCAGGCTTCAATTCCCCTCATCTCCGGCAAAGTGAACAGCGGAAAGGAACGAAGAAGAAGTTAATGCGCGAATTAAGAAATAAGTAAGATTTGCGACAGAGAAACGAAAGAGTTCCTTTATAAGATGAGAACAGGTTCAAATCAAGCGGGGAGTGAAAGCCAATGGCGAACGTCATCCGGACACATATGCTGTGCAAAAGCTTCGGCACGTCGGATGTGATAACGAGCGTGAATATGAATGTGAAGAGCGGCGAAATCTACGGATTTCTCGGACCCAACGGAGCGGGCAAGTCAACATTGATGAAAATGCTGCTCGGTCTGGTCAGACCGACTGGCGGCGACATTGAGCTGTTCGGACAGCCTGTGCTGGCCGGTTCGACCGAGTATTTGAAGCGGATCGGCCACCTGATCGAGACGCCCGTGTTCTATGAGAAGCTGACCGCCGAAGAGAATCTCGGGCTTCACTGCGAGTATATGGGATATTACAACAAGCAGGCGGTCTCTGAAGCGCTGTCGATGGTCAGGCTGGTCGGGGTGGAGAATAAACCGGTGAAGCAGTTCTCCCTCGGGATGAAGCAGCGGCTGGGGATTGCAAGAGCCATTTCGACGAGACCCGAGCTGCTCATTCTGGACGAGCCGATCAACGGCCTGGACCCGGAAGGAATTCAGCTCATGCGGGGACTGTTTCGCAGGCTGCGCGACGAATGGGGCATGACGATTC
The DNA here is from genome assembly GCF_019904155.1 of Paenibacillus sinensis. GTDB lineage: Bacteria > Bacillota > Bacilli > Paenibacillales > Paenibacillaceae > Paenibacillus_AQ > Paenibacillus_AQ sinensis. The sequence goes on along the minus strand of NZ_JAHCMB010000207.1, from coordinate 49,077 downwards.
TGATTTCGAGCCATCTGCTGTCCGAAATCGAGCAGGTGGCCGATACCGTCGGCGTTCTGGACCAGGGGCGGCTGCTTCGGGAAGTGTCGCTGGACAGCGTGAGGGCTTCGACAACGGAGTTCGTGGAGATCGTTACCGCAAATGTCACCCGGGCCGCATTCGTACTCGTCGACAATCTCGGGATCAGCAGCTTTAAGCTGCTTGGCGACCGGACGCTGCGCGTCTATGACAACTCGGTTTCCCAGGAGGCGTTATCCAAAGAACTCGTGCTGAACGATGTCCCGATCGAATCGATCAATCGCCGGCATCATACGCTGGAGGAATATTTCTTCGATATGATCAAAGGAGGCGGAGAGCATGCTGCATCTCATCGGACTGGAGTTTAAAAAAGGACGCGCCGCCGGCTACACCTGGGGCTCGCTGATCGCTTGGGCGGCTATTATCGGCATGATATCGATTATTTATTTTGTAGATGGCAACAATCTGGCGGACCCGGCGTTCACGGATCAGGCCGAAATGCTGCAGGTGATTGAGATCATGATTCGGGGCACCTTCATTATTTATGCCTCTGCGCTTCTATCGAAGCTGATTATCAGCGAATATAAGGACAAGACGATGGCCCTGCTGTTCACATACCCGATTAGCCGCAAGAAGCTGATTTTTGCCAAGCTGATCATCGTGTTTCTCTGGTGCTTCCTGAATATCGTGATCGCCAATCTGCTGATCGATGCGCTGTTCCTCGCCATTGATTCCTATACGGGCTATTTGCCGGACCGTCTCACCCGCCATGACCTCTTCCTTCATGAAGGCAATGTGCTGATGCAGGCGCTCGGCGCCGCAGGCATGAGCCTGCTCCCGCTTGTTATCGGGCTGCGCCGCAAATCGGTGGCTGCTACGGTTGCATCCTCGATCTTCATCGTCATGATCGTCTGCTCCAACAATATGGGCTTCACACTCAGTTCCATCATCGCAATCCCCCTGTCCCTGGCCGGGCTGGGCATCCTGATTACGTATCTTAGCTTCCGGAATGTGGATCAGACAGATGTCGGATAGACTTTGCAGCAGCCCGATCAGATTAGCTATTAAGAAAAAGAGCAGAGCAGCGGTTCTCCCGTTAATGGAGGATTGCTACTCTGCTCTTTTGGTCGTCTGCGGCTCGCCTGCTCTTGGTTGATGGAGCCGCTCCAAACTGACAGCAATCTCCCATAGGACTCAATATTGCAGATAATCTGACACGAATTATTCAAATATAACTTAAAGATATGAAACATAACAAAAAATATGGTCGATTATTGAAAAGTATGTTAGAATGTCTCCTAAATCATATCAATACATATACTAAAGGAGTGGGAGTATGTTAAGAAAGCTGGCAATAACGGTAATGGCGGCGGCACTCTTGGTGGCAGCGCCTCTTGCAGGAAGCGGAAAGGTAGAAGCTGCAGGCAAGACACAGCTGCTTGTATCAGCGGCTGCAAGCTTGCAGGACAGCCTGGACAAGATCGAGGTTGCCTATGAGAAGCTGCATCCTGATGTTGATCTCGTGTTTAACTATGCCGCATCGGGCACGCTGCAGAAGCAGATCGAGCAAGGTGCACCGGCCGACATCTTCTTCTCTGCGGGAGACAAGCAGATGACCGCGCTTGTGGACGCAGGTTTGATCGGGACCCATCAAGAGCTGCTGAAGAATCAGCTGGTCGTTGTGGTGCCCGCCAATTCGAAGGCAAAGCTTACAACCATCTCGCAATTGACTGGCGCTTCCTATAAAAAGATCGCGATTGGCCAGCCGGAATCCGTTCCTGCCGGACAATACGCTCAGCAAGCTCTGACTTACCGCAATATTTGGGACACGCTCCAGAGCAAGCTTGTGTTTGGTAAAGACGTGCGCGCAGTTCTCTCCTATGTGGAAACGGGCAATGTGGATGCCGGCTTTGTCTACAAGACCGATGCGCTGACTACCAGCAAGGTGAAGATCGCTCTTACCGTCGGCTCCCAGGCTCACAAGGCCATCAACTACCCGCTCGGCATCGTCAAGGATACGGAGCACAGCGCCGAGGCTACTGCGTTCTACAACTATCTCAAGACCAGCGCCGCAACCAGCGTCTTCAAATCATACGGATTCTCTCTCTACTAAAATAAACACAGAACAGCGGGTTGATTGTGCATGAACATCAATTGGACAGACTTTATGGCGCCTGTGTGGCTGTCGATAAAAATCGCGGTAATTACAAGCCTGGTCGTGTTCCTTCTGGCCGCAGCGGCGGCGAAGGCGATGGCGAACCGGAAGTTTCCGGGCCACAGCCTGATCGAGACGGTTCTGCTGCTGCCGCTCGTTCTTCCGCCTACTGTAGTCGGCTTCGTGCTTCTGGTTATTCTGGGAAGAAGAAGCTGGATCGGACAGTGGTATGAGAATCTGACCGGGGGGACGATTCTCTTTACCTGGGGGTCGGCCGTCATTGCCGCTGTCGTCGTTGCCTTTCCGCTCGTCTATCGGACGCTGAAGGCCGGCTTCGAGGGGGTTGACCGGGATTTGGAGGACGCAGCTCGCGCCCAGGGAGCGAATGAGTTTCAGGTGCTTCGCTACGTAACCTTTCCGTTAGCACTTCGTACGCTGGCTGCGGGCTATGTGCTCGGATTCGCACGGGGCCTTGGAGAGTTCGGCGCAACCATTATGGTTGCGGGGAACATTCCGAACCGGACGCAGACGATTCCAACGGCCATTTATGTGGCTGTGGACGGCGGAGACATGACGCTGGCCTGGGCTTGGGTCATATCCATTATCGCAATATCGGCGGTTATGCTCATGTTCGTCAATCGGTATTCCTAAATTCATCTCGCTAACAAATAGCCCTCCCGAATCCGTGATTTCTGCGGATTTGGGAGGGCTAAGTTGTGAGAAGCCTTAGGTTTCATAGATGATGGTGCCGGTTTCGGTCAAGTCGTAGCCGTATAGAGAACCGAGCTCGTCATGCAGCGCTTTGGAACGGCAGATTTCCAGCAAGGCGGAGATCCACTCCTGATTCTCGGGCCGCTTCAGCATGACAAGATCATACTTTTCATGAATCAAAGGTATGAAATCGACACCGTCGACCATGCGCGCCGACTTCTCATTGCCGATGCCGACGTCTGCCTCGCCTCGGGCGACCTTGCCGGCAACCGTTAGATGGCTGATTTCCTCATTCGCATATCCCTCGATCCGGGACGCCTTGATTCCGTTCAGCCGGAGCTGTTCGTCCAGAAGCACACGGGCACCCGAGCCGCGTTCCCGATTGACCAGTCTCAGATCCGGTTGATCAAGATCCTTCCAGGATGACAGTCTCTTGGGGTTGCCCCTTCTGACATAAAGACCGGCTTCGCGTCCAAGCAGGCGAACGACCATGTAGCTGGAGCCGACGAGCAGCTTGCGGATATACGGAATATTATATTCGCCCGTGTCTCCGTCCAGCAGATGGGTACTGACGATATCCGATTCGCCGCGGTACATGGAGATCAGGCTGTCCAGACTGCCGGCATAGGAACGCAGGGGGCGGAGGGATGACGAATGCTTCTCCAGATGCTGGGCAAGGATGTCCAGGCTGATATCCTGCCCTGTAATGACGATATCCCGAGCTGTAGACCGTAAAGGAGCCGGAGCAGGGACTGGCGTGTAGGCCGGAACGAGGGTCGGCGGAGTATAAGCCTGCCGTCCGCTGTTCTCTCTGGACTGCTGCTTGTACAATTCAATATCCGATGAGTCTACGCGCATTTGCTTGCCGACCCGATAGGAAGAGAGCTCCCCTTTTTTAATCAGGTCATAGACCTTTAATTTCGATATTTTAAGAAGTTGGGCAACTTCTTCCGTTGTATAAGATGTATTATCGGACATTTCCATGAAGCCTCCTAGATCGTCGGCTGATTTCTCAGCCGCCCGCACTTGATCATTAGTAACAGACTACCTTATTTTGTGCCGGGAAGCAATTCAGGATCGTCGGATGAATCGAGGAAAGGAAGGCGAATTTGAACCGGCTGGGTCCTCGGGTCTATTGGTAATCGTATAAAAAAAGAACCGGACGCGGTTGAACCAAACACCGCATGTCCGGATCTTCTTTGCAATTTCTTGAAATGCGCTGCCGGTGATCAGGCCATCAGCAGTACGGAAGAGGCTTTGAACAGAGCGGTAACCTTGGAGCCTTCCTTGATTTCGAGTTCTTCAAGAGCATCCAGAGAAATAATGGAGGTGATGGTCTGTCCGCCGGCATCGATGACAACCTCTGCATTGATCGGACCCGCCTTAACAAGGGTCACTGTGCCCTCCAACTGATTTCTTGCGCTGAGCTTCATAGAAAACTCTCCTTTCCATGGTAGGGTGAGGAATCATCTATATGTGTGGATCATGATGTTTCAGGATATAAAATATACTCAATTTTACTATAATAGATTTGGAGGTACAAGGGAAATTAAGGGATAGAGCAGGGAACGGCAGGCTGAAATCTCTTTTGGCGAGCAGGTTCATTATCCCGGCCGATTCATATATAATGAAGTACTAAATAGCAAGAATGAGGGATGACAAGAGAAAGGGTGGGAGGATATGAACCTCATCGATCTAAGAGAACACCGACAATATCCGGAAATTACCCGCCAGGAAACGTCGCGTGCCGCATATGAACGGGATTACTCCCGTCTGATTCATTCGCCGACCTTCCGCAGGCTGCAAGGGAAGTCACAAGTGTTCGGCGCGGGAACCGGAGACTATTACCGGACACGGCTGACCCATTCGCTGGAAGTGGCGCAGATCGCCCGGGAGGCGGCCAGGAGTCTGCTGCGCTCCTATCCTGAGGTGGGGATGGAGAGAGCGGACAACCCGGGGCTTGTCCTTGATCCGGAGGTGGTCGAATGCGCGGCGATCGCCCATGACTTCGGCCATCCTCCTTTTGGACATAAAGGGGAAGAGGTGCTCGATGGAATTCTTGACAGCCTGATTGAAGAGAAGACCTCCGAGAGAGCCCGGGTTACGGGGGCCGACCCCGCCCGCAAACTGGAAATCTACAATGAAATGCGCGGCAAATACGAGCATTTTGAAGGCAACGCCCATAACTTCCGGCTCATTATGTTCCTGGAGAAACGGGAGAATATCGACGGCCTGAATCTGTCGGACGCTGTTCTGCTAGGTATCAATAAGTATCCGTTCCCCGGTACGGTGCTCAAGAAGGGCATGTATCAGCATGAATGGGATTACATCTCCCACATCCGCTCAGAGTGGCGTATCCCTCCAGGCAAAAAAACGCTCGAAGCCCAGCTGATGGACCTGTGCGATGACATCGCATACTCCGCGCATGATTTGGAGGACGGCATCAAGGCCGGGAAGATCGAGGTGCATGAATTTTTTATGCATGACCCTTATATTCTGCGGCTTATCGTCGAGAAGATCATGACGCTGGAGGATTTCTTCTGGGATGGCTGGGATGAGGCGGCCATTCGTCCGAAGGTGGAGGATGTGCTGAATTCGTTCCTGAGCATCTGGAAGGAGAAGATGCCGACCTGTGAGAATGACTACTCCCGGACGCGCCGCGAGGTCAAAGCGTATTGGGTAAGCACCTTTGTCGGCAGCCTGGGCGTCATCCCGGACGGAGACTGGAAGAAGGTTACCTTTGTCAAGGAAGGCAGGGAAGACGAGGACCTGCTCCGGACAGTCAGCGTGCTGAAGAGCTTCGCCTGGGTGACGATGATCCGCGATCTTCGCGTCCAGCGCCTACAGAAGCGCAGCGAGTGGATTGTCCGCAAGCTGTGGGGAGCCTTTCTGGACCCGGAAACGTCCAAAGCGATTATCCCGACCGACTGGCTGCAGCGGTTCGAGAAGGACCAGCGGAAGGCGCAGCCGATCTGGACCTGGGAGCATATGGTCATCGACTATATTGCCGGGATGACGGATGCTTTTGCCGAGAAAATCTATAATGAACTCTTTGGTCTCAAGGTCGGTTCGATTTATGACCTGGATTGAAGAACGGTTCGAAATATAAATCTTCATTTTTGGGCTTTTCCTGCCGTTATAGGTAGGGAGAGCTACTTTTTTGCGTTTTTTCATGAAAATGATGGTTAAATTTCAGAAATTTCCAAAATGGGGGCAGCATTTATGCAAAAGAGCTTCAAAAGGCTTCGTCTTCGGAAGTTGAACCTACTGGGCAAGCTGCGAGTCAAAATGGCCATCTGTTTCGCGGGGATTGGCCTGTTCGTGCTGTTAACGGGGGTGATTTCCCTCTATCAGATGAACGGCATGCAGAAGAACACGGAGGACATCACCCGGATGACATTGCCCGCGCTCGAACAACTTTACGATATGAGCTTTTACACCGAGCATATTATGTCGGTCAGTCTTCAGCATTTTCAGAATGAAGATCAATCCGCCAAGCAGCAGCTATCGGAGGAGCGCGACAGTTATATCCGCAAGTTCGCCCAGGCCCGTGCAGGCTATGAGAAGGGCGTCAGCGGGCCGGAGCTTGATCATCTTAAGGCTCTGTCCAGCCAGTGGGATGAATTTATGCGGATTAATGATCAGGCGCTGAAGCTGAGTACGCAGCAGGACGAGGAGCTGGCTCAGGAGGTATCCGCCAAAGGGATAACGGCCTTTAACGCCATGCAGAAGACGCTGGATGAGCTGGTTCAGCAGAAGAAAGCGGAAGCGGTCATGAAAGAGGGATTATCCGGTGACATCTTTAGCAGCGCCCGAAGCGTCGTCATGGTATCGGTCGTGATCGTCTTGCTGCTAACATTGCTAATGAATATCCTCGTCCACCGGGCGATTACCTCTCCGATTGGCCGGGTGACCGGCCGGCTGAAGCGGATCGCCGAAGGCGAGCTGAAAGAGGAGCCGCTGAAGGTCCGAAGCCGGGATGAGATCGGTGTGCTGGCTGACACGGTTAGCGGCATGAATGCGGCGCTGCTGGATATAGTAACCCGGATTCGCAGCGTATCCGGAACTATTGGCGAGCAGAGCGTTCAGCTGGGCGTCTCCACACTGGAAGCCCGGGAGGGCGGCAGGCAAATTGCTGCGACGATGGAGGAGCTGGCGGACGCCACCGGCGGGCAGGCAGATGCGGCGTCCGACGCCGCGAGCGCTGTGGACAGTCTCAACGCTTTGATTGAAGAGGCGGCCGCCAAGGGCGAGCAACTGGCCGAAGTTTCGCGCCAGGTTATGGCGAAGGGGGATACGGGCAGCGAACGGATGGCGCGTTCCGTCACTCAGATGAGCGAGCTGGCCGAAGCGGTGTCGGAATCAATGAAGATGGTGGAGTCGCTGATCGGGCGGAATGAGGGGATTTACGCCTTGGTAGGATCGATCTCCAGCATATCGGAGCAGACGCATCTTCTGGCCATTAATGCGGCCATCGAAGCGGCGAGGGCGGGAGAGCATGGAAGAGGCTTTGCGGTTGTGGCCGATGAAGTCCGCCGGCTGTCGGAACAGGTGCAGCATATTGTGGGCGAAATTACGGCGATTACACAGGCTATACATACCGATTCGATTTCAGTGGCAGACAGTCTGCGTCAAGGCGTGGAACAGACGGCAGAAGGCAGACGCCGGATCGACAAGACGCGGGAGGCGCTGACCGATATGACATCATCCGTCGGCGTTATGGCCGAGACGATCGCTTCCGTCTCCGAAGAACTTCAGATGATGCGGAAGACCAGTGACGACATGCGCCGGTTTAGTCTGCGGACAGCTGAGCTGTCCCAACAGTCGGCCGCCGCGGTGGAGGAAACCTCGGCTTCAGCCGCCGAGCAGGTTCACACGAACGGCGAGGTGGCCGTAGGGATCGAACGTCTGAAGACTCTGTCGGACGAGCTGGAGCAGTCGGTGTCCCGCTTTCAAGTATAGGATCGGGTATAATGGGAGGAAGCGGCATCGACTGCTTCCTTTTATTCTTTCATTATATATGCTTGCAGAGGCGGGATTACCCGATGGACGATAAACCGGCAGCTTATCTCTATATGTACCGGAGTCATGAGAGCGAAAGCGAGTTATGCGAGTTGGAAATGAATGTACTGCTTCAGGGCGAGAGGCTTGGAACTGGGCTCGTTATTACCCCGGAGAAGATCGACCCCGGCCGCAGCCCCTTTCTGACCGGAAGGATTGATGTCCTGGTGGTATCGGATTCACTGGACGACATTGCCGAATATGCCGCAGGGATACCTTTTGCGGAAGGAGAGACATTCAAGGTGTTCTGCCCCCGTGAAGTGGAGGGCACTTACGACGAACACCGCAGGCTTGAGCGGATTGTGGGCGCGCGGATGACGGGACGAGCCGATATGAAGAACCCCGGCCGGATATACGGAATCGCCATTCATGAAGGAAGATTATGGTTCGGATCGTATACGGAGAGTGACCGCGGCTGGCAGGCACGTAAAAATAAGCCGCATAATTACTCGACCGGCCTTGGGGTGGCGCTTGCGAGATCGGCGGTCAACATTGCGGCTCCAAGACCGCTGGGGATTAAAGTTCTCGACCCCTGCTGCGGCATGGGAAGCGTGCTGATCGAAGGATTGTCCATGGGTATCGACATGGCTGGCTGTGATCTGAATCCTCTTGCCATCCGGGGGGCCAAGGGGAATCTCCGCCATTTCGGCTATAGTGAGGAAATTGTGAAGCTCGGAGATATGCGGGAACTGGACGGCTTCTATGACGCGGCTGTGCTGGATATGCCGTATAATCTGTGCTCCGTCCTGCCCAAGGAGGATACGGCTGAAATGCTGGCCGCCCTGCGCAGACTAACCGCCCGTGCGGTCATCATCTCCACGGAGTCGCTGGAGGAGGAGATCGCACGGGCGGGATTTGCGGTTATAGGCGGCTGCATCGTGTCCAAGGGAAGCTTCCGGCGCTCCCTGTGGCTGTGTACCTAGTATTGCCGGGCATAATTGACCAAGTTTCTCGAAGGGCGGCCGGAGGATAAATAGGATTTCATGTTCTCGGCAAAAATAGCGACAACCCGGTCGGCGTAGTGGTCGGTGGCACCGGCGACATGAGGCGATATGACGACTTGCTCCATTCCCCACAGGGGATGATCGATTGGCAGCGGCTCAGTCTCGAATACGTCAAGACCGGCTCCGCGCAGCTTGCCTTCGTTCAGGGCTTGGATCAGAGCTTCCGTATCGGTGGTTCCGCCGCGCCCGATATTGATATAGCAGGAGTCCTCTTTAAAGGAAGAAAAAACGGAGGCGCCAAACAGATGATGGGTGTCGTCGGTCAGCGGCAGCGTATTGATCACATAATCCCCGGCGCTCACGGCTTCCTTGAGCCTTGCGGATTCGAACATCTCGTCAAAGCCGGGCAGCGGTTCTCCGCTGGTGCGAACGCCGACAGTCCGCATGTCGAACGCCTTGGCGATGCGGGCGGTTTCGCTTCCGATTTCGCCTGTGCCGACGATGACGGCCGTCCTGCCCGTCAGCTCGGTCGATTCCATGCCGTCCCTGCTTACCCATAACCGGTGTTCCTGGTTGCGGATTGCCTTGTGGAAATTTCGCGCAAAGATGAGAATGAACCCGAAGATTACCTGCGCGATGGGCTTGGAATGAACGCCGCTGGCGTTCGTCAGACAGATGTTCCGTTCCGCTAGCGCCTGAAGCGGCATCGTGTCCACCCCGGCCGACCAGGTCTGAACCCAGCGCAGCGGCCCTCCCTCACGGAGGAGCGTGTCCGAGATGCCGTTCGCCCAGCCGATGACGATCTCCGCCTCGGCAAGGGCGGCTATATCGGGGTTCTTCGCCTCGCTCTGGATGAACGTGTAGCCCGGCGAAGCCTGAATGACCGCCTCTCTCTGTTCAGCAGTCAACGCTTGAAGACATACGATCGATTTTGTCATTATGGTTCCCTCCTGTTACATCGTATTCTACAAGGATAACAAATCGGTAGAGAAAGGTGAAATGACGAATGATGAATGATAATCAGCGGGCCGGACAACCTCCGTCCTCAGAGAGACTGTTCACGGCGGTCAGACTGTCTCCGGATATCCGGAGCAGAGCCGGGGAGCTGTGCAGAGCCATGTCAGCCGAGCTGCCTTTCGCCAAATGGACGCATGCGGAGGATTATCATATTACGCTCCAATTTCTGGGCGATACGCCCATCCTCGATATACCGGCGCTTACCGCCTCCCTGAGACAAGCTTCTGAGAGGATCGAGCCGTTCACCTTGACACTTCGGGAGCCTGGCATCTTTGGCCCGCCGGAGGCGCCGCGGGTGCTGTGGGCAGGCGTCGGGGGAGACAAGATCGCCCTGCGGGAGCTGTATGCGCGGATTACCGGAAAGACGGCGCCGCTGGGTTTCCGTGCGGAGAACCGCCCGTATTCGCCCCATGTTACACTGGCCCGCCGTTACCGGGGGACGGAGCCCTTTCATTCGGGCAAGCTGGGAGTGTGGTCAGATCATGAATTGTTCCGCATGTCCTGGAAGGTGGAGGAGTGGGTGCTGTTTGCGACCCGGATGCACAATCAGCCGATGTACGAAGTGGTGGAAACCTTCCGATTTTAGGTCGGATTAGGGCGGTTTTTGGTGTTTTTTTAAAAAAAAGGGGTAGAAAAGTGTTCAAACCTCCCATTTTCGGTTACATTAAGTAGGAATGTGCCGCATATTTAGGAGGACTGACATGCCTGTATTTTTTAGACAAAACCGCTGGATGATGCCGCTTTTCGGCGTTATTTTGGCGTGCTGCTCTGCAATTATATTGATGATGCCCATGCTGGGCCAGGATAGGGAGAGAGATAAAGCGCCGCTGGGAGAATTGAGACGGACACTCACGTTGACTTCCGCAGCGTCTCTGGGCGAAGCTAACGCCGGTTCCCGGGAAAATGTCTCCCGCATAGCTGTATCAGGGACCGCGTCTGCCAATACACCAAATCTTGCCAGCCGTCTGTATAAGTCCCTGCCCGCCGGATTTCCCGTGTCGCCCGCTGCCTGGAAGGCCGCTCCGGTTCTGCATATGCTGGACCCCGGACGCATGATCCGGATATCCGCCAGCGAACCGGCCCCCAAGATAGCTGTTGTACATGTCAAGGTGACCGGGAGCGCTCAGACGGTGAAGCAGGGGACAGCGCCAATCAAGGTGCAGGGCGTTCAACCCAAGGTGAAGAAAGCCGTACTACCGAAATCTCCCCCCATAATCCTATACTTCTCGCGGACCAAGCTGTTAAACCGGGATGAGCGCTCCCAAGCGACCCGGAGCTATACGGTATCCAAAGAAGAGGTGCTTCTGCTGCAGAAAATTGTCATGGCAGAGGCGGAAGGCGAACCGTACGAGGGCAAGGTGGCAGTCGCCAACGTTGTTCTGAACCGGCTGCGGTCAGCCAATTTCCCCAAATCGATCCGAGATGTGGTATACCAGAAACATCAATTCAGTCCGGTCGCTAACGGCAGGCTGAAACGGGTGCGTCCGAATGCCGACACCGTCAAGGCGGTTTCTGCCGCGCTGTCCGGAACGAAGGCCGTAAGCGACGACACCTATTATTTCCTGTCGCTTAAGCTGGCGCAGGATTTGACGGTACATCATTCGCAGACATTCACCAAAAAAATCGGCAATCACAGCTTTTACCGCTAACCGTTAATTTCTCTTCGTATTCTTCTTCGGTCAAAGGAGGGGATAAGTGGACCTATTCTGGCGAGCCCGCAGGCAATTTGCTGACTCTTGGAGAAAGACGCTGCACTATGCGGGAGACACGGCTCTCTTCAGTAACATGAGCTTATCGGAGAACGCCATGCCATCGATGCAGCGGCGCTGCCGATCGGGGACATGCTGACAGCTTGGTAGAGCCCATAATCCCGTCTTGGGCAAAAAAAGGACGAGCCGTCTGATAACGGTTCGTCCTTTCACTTGTTTATGCGATGCAAGCAGCATCATGTCTTCGCTCAGGGCGTCACACACACGGCATCGTCAGGAATAGTCTGAGCCCGCGCTCCCCGAAGGCCGGCGAGGCCGTCGGCCTTGCCCAGCATTTCCAGCACGGCGGCCGCACAGCCGCGGGGCTGGTAACGGTCTGGAGACAGCCGGTGTCGCCGCTGCTCCTCAAGCTCCGCGTATTCCCGGTTCAGACGCTGGAACCAGCTATCGATGACAGCCTCGGAGTCCAGCACCTCGGCCAGTCCCAGTTCCACGAAGTACTGGCAATTCTTCTCTTCCTGGCCGGGGATCGCTTGATAGAAGAGCATCGGAATGCCCTTGGCCAGCGCCTCCGTGCAGGTCATTCCGCCGGGCTTCGTAATGAGCAGATCGGCGGCGTCCATCAGCTTGTCGACATCATTCGTGAAGCCCAGAATCTTCACGTTCGGATGATGCAGCCGGGGATCATGGCGCAGCTTCTCCGCCAGCTTCTCATTGCTGCCCATGCAGAAGATCAACTGGATCTTGTCGATCTTGGCGGTCAGGGCGTCGATGATTTCCTCACTGAACATAAGACCCCAGCCGCCTCCCATAACCAGTACGGCAGGGAGGCTCTTGAGCCCCAGCTCCTGGCGCAGCGTCTCCCGGCTCGACCGTTCCCAAAATTTCGGATGGACGGGTATGCCTGTCACGGTGATTTTGCTATCCGGGATGTCGCGTCCCGTCAGGATCGCTTTGACTCTTGAGGTGGAGACGAGGTAACGGTTCACCTCATCGTTGACCCAACTGCCGTGCGCGTCGTAATCCGTAATGAGGGTATACAGCGGCACTTCCAGCCCCTGGGCTTTCAGCCGGGCGACAACGGCGGCCGGAAGGGGATGCGTGCATATAATAAGATCGGGCTTCAGCTGCTCGATAACCTGCCGTGCATGATTATAAAAGACCCGGTGCAGCGCAAGTCTGGTGAACCGGTTGAGAGATCTGTCATACTGCGTCTTGTACAGCATGCCAACCAGTTTCGGCTGACTGCTGACGGTCTTGCGGTAGGCGGAAAGAATCCAGGGAGCCACCGTCGGGTTCAGGAATTTGCCCAACTCGATGACCCGGCACTGGACCTCCGGATTAAGGCGCTTGATTCCTTCGGCCAGAGCGTAGGCTGCTCCTGTATGACCGGTGCCGAAGCCTTCCGAGAACAGCAGTACTCTTTTCTTTCGCATAATTTCACCCGCTACTTTCCGTATCAATAGAAGTGCAAATTCTGTTACATCCACTATACGCCAATTTTGTCCAAAGATTCTGTGCTCTTTTCACATTATACAAATAAGACGTAAATAGAAAGTTAAAACACTGCAAAAACTAAAAAATAAAAACATTTCAGGGAGTATTGCAAATGTGTGGGCAAAGTGATACATTAGTAATTGACCGAATGACCGGAAATGAAATTTAGTCAATCAGTCAATTCTAGTCCATAGTTGTTGAATAATGAAGAAAGGAAGTGCGAATGATGGCAGTGGTGGATCGAAGGCAGCAGGTGCTTCAGGCAGCGGCGAAATCCTTCTCATTCTTTGGATACAAAGCGACCACGATGGACCAGGTAGCCAAAATCGCCAATGTCGGCAAAGGCACGATCTACACGTTCTTCACCAACAAGGATGAATTGTTCGATGAAACAGTGCGGAACGTGACGACGGAATTCAAACGGATCGCAGCCGGCGCGATTGAGCGGGGCAAGCCGTTCTTCGAGAATCTGCTGCGGGTGCTGGACGTGCTGGATGGGTTCCGGAAGGAACAGGAGCTCTACATCAAGCTCTCCCAGGAGCAGCGGGAATTCGGAACGCCTCAGGCGCAGGAAGGGCTCGACCGGTTCGAGAATGTCATTCTGGATTTCATCGAGAAGGAAGTGAGCGAGGCGATGGAGCGCGGGGAAATCAAACGCTGTGACGCCAAAGTCGTGTCTCATGTACTCTTCAGATTGTACTTCACGCTGGTCTCCGATTTGAACAAAGTCCGCGAGCCTCTGAGCAAGGAAGAGATCAAATCGTATTTCAGGCTTTTTCTGGCGGAAGGAATCGAAATTGTCCCCACACAGGGCGATTGATTAACCCGAGCCCGTGAAGCAGCAAGTGCCGAGAGGCGCTTTTTTCACCCCTCGATTGACCAAACGGGGAAAACAGTCAGTTGTTATTGCAGCAAAAGTATGAAAGAAGAAAGAAATTACAAAAGGAGAGAACCGGAGTGAATTCATTATTTGTGTTTTTTAGGGATGTGGGTGCGGCTCTCAAAAAGCCGAAGGTTTTTATTCCTATTCTGGTCGTTCTGTTCATTCCGGTACTGTACAGCGGATTATTCCTGAAGGCATTTTGGGACCCCTACGGTAAAATGAATGAACTGCCCGTTGCAGTCGTCAACGAAGACAAGGGTGCGGAGTATGAGGGAAGCAAGCTCACCGCTGGCGCCGATCTTGTTGAGGAGCTAAAGAAGACCGACGGTTTTCAATGGAACTTTGTAAGCCGCGAAGCAGCGGAAGCGGGACTTAAGGACAATACTTATTATATGGCTGTCCTTGTTCCGGGGGACTTCTCCGAGAAGGCGACGACCCTGCTTGAGGATAATCCGACACCGGCTCAGATCATTTATGAGCCCAACGAAGGTTACAACTTCCTCGCCGGACAAATCGGCAACACGGCTGTGAAGGATATCCGAACCAAAATTTCCGCCAAGGTTACAGAGGCGTATACCGAATCGGTATTCGACAAACTGACCGATATTTCCAGCGGAATGGGAGAAGCAAGTGATGGCGCAACGAAGCTGGCCGACGGCGCAACGAAGCTGAATGACGGCGCGGCCAAGCTGAAGGATAATCTGCTCGTGCTCACCGAGGGAGCAGGCAAGCTTCAAGCAGGCGTAGAGCCGCTGAGCAAAGGCGTATCCGACCTGAACAGCGGCGCAGCTCAATTGAAGAGTGGAAGCAGCACTCTGGCTTCCGGGCTTCAGCAGCTGTCCGACGCGCATAAGCAGCTTCAGAACGGCGTAGCGCAAGCAGCCGATGGCGGCAAGAAACTGAATGCCGGACTTCAGCAGACGCTGACCGGATCTCAGAAGCTGCAAGCCGGAACGGAGTCTGCCGTTCAAGGCAGCGCACAGCTGCAGAGCGGAGCGCAATCCGTTGTCAAAGGCAGTGAACAGCTTGAATCGGGGCTCAAAGCCTCCAGTGCAGGCAGTGTAAAAGTATCCGAAGGCGCGAAGAGCGTGGCGCAGGGGCTTCAGGCGCTCGCGCAATCCAATGAGCAGCTTGCGGCAAATCCGGCCGTGAAGCAGCTGATCGCAGCCAGTGCGGCGGTAGCGGAGGGCAGCGAGCAGCTGTCGCAAAGCCAACAGCAGCTGGCGCAAGGCGCGACGGCGCTGCACACCGGTTCTCAGCAGCTGGCAGCCGGAGTGGACCAGCTTCATAGCGGGGCTCAGCAGCTGAACACCGGCGCAGAGCAGCTCGTTCAAGGCCAGAAGCAACTGGCTACGGGCGCATCTTCTCTTGTAGCCGGAGGCAGCAAGCTGACTGCGGGCATGAATCAATTTGGCACGAAGCTTGGTGAAGCGGCTGCCGGCGGCAGCAAGCTGGCCCAAGGCGGAGCGGCACTTGAAGCCGGAACTTCGAAGCTGCTGAACGGAGTTTCTCAGCTGAACAGCGGAATCGGGTCTGTAGCTGACGGATCGAAGAAGCTGGCTGACGGCGCAGGACAACTGCAGGACGGAACCAAAGACCTTCAATCCGGTTCATCTGAACTGGCAAGCAAGCTTGGAGATGCAGCCGAACAGACGAGCAGCGTGAAGAAGACCGACTCCATGGTCAGCATGTTCGCAGAGCCGGTTCAAATGGAGACGAAAGTATTGAATGAGGTTCCGAATTACGGAACAGGCTTCTCTCCTTATTTCATGTCTCTCGGTCTGTTCGTGGGCGCGCTGATCTGTACCCTCGTTATCTCGCTGCGTGACTCCTCTGTTGAAGGAGCTTCGTGGTTCAACCGTTTCATCAGCCGGTCTCTGGCGTTCTCGGGCATGAGCCTGGTGCAATCTCTGCTGGCAAGTCTTCTGCTGCTCTATGGCCTCGACTTGAAAGTGCAGAGCGTACCGCTGTTCTTCCTGTTTACCTTTATAACCGGTTTGGGATTCATGTGGATTATTCAGGCGATTGTAACCTGGCTTGATCAGCCTGGACGCTTCGTAGTCATTGTCCTTCTGATCTTCCAGCTGACGACCAGTGCAGGAACGTTCCCGCTGGAGCTGATTCCTAGCTGGATGAAGCCGATCAATCCGCTGCTTCCAATGACTTACAGCGTGCAAGGCTTCAAAGCGGTTATCTCGACCGGTGATTTCAGCAAAATGTGGAGCGACGCCATTACGCTCATTTCGTTCGGCGTAGTATTCCTGTTCCTCACATTCCTGTACTTCATGAGCCGTGGACGGGCCGCACAAACCGAAGCTAATCGTGAACAAGTTTTGTCTGTATAATAGCGAATGCGGGAAATACCGCACAGCCTGGAGAAGCGCCCCGAAAGGGGTGCTTTTTGGTTATTGAAGGAAAAGTAAAACGCTTTCTGAAGAGATACTGGTAAATGTAACATGGGTAAAACGTTTTCATTGCATAAGTACTTATTCATTAATGTTGTATAAATATACACGCTTTAGTTTATTTAGGCTTTTATTCGTTAAAGCTGTGTCGCAAAAGGCAATGTTAATCGGCGTAATAAAAAAGTTTAAATTGCGCTCATGTAAGGTCGATGATAAAATAATATAACCAATCTGCCTTGAATAATTATTAATAATGCCCCACTTTATTATAGAAAGGTTGCGTAAGATGAGACACACAGAACTGCCCCCAAAACAGGGCCTTTACGATCCCCAGTTCGAGAAAGACGCCTGCGGTATGGGCTTTGTCGCCCATATCAAGGGAAAGCCCTCTCATGAGATTGTCAGCAACGCCTTAACGATGCTTATTAACATGGAGCACCGCGGAGGCCAGGGAAGCGAGCCGAATTCCGGCGACGGAGCGGGAATCATGCTGCAGATTCCGCACCGTTTCTTCTCCGAAGAAGCGAAAGCGCTCGGCTTTGAACTGCCGGAAGCGGGCCGTTACGGCGTCGGCATGCTCTTTTTGTCTCACAATGAAGATATCCGCACCAAACATGAAACCATCCTTAGCGCAATTGTTGCTGAAGAAGGACAGCGTCTGCTGGGCTTCCGCGACGTGCCGACCTACGACGACATGCTGGGCAAGACGGCGAAGGCCGCCAAGCCGTATGTGCGCCAGGTATTTATCGGCCGCTCCGAGGACATTCAGGATGATCTGGCCTTTGAACGCAAGCTGTACATCATCCGCAAGCGCGCGGAACTCGCGATCCGCTACGGCGGAGAGGAAGAAGGAGAATCCTTCTATCTGCCAAGCTTGTCCTGTCGCAAAATCGTCTACAAAGGCATGCTGACGACCGTGCAGGTGGGTCAGTTCTACCTAGATCTGCAGAATGAGAAGCTGGAATCCGCGATCGCGCTGGTTCACTCCCGCTTCAGTACGAACACCTTCCCGAGCTGGGAGCGCGCGCATCCGTACCGCTTCATGATCCACAACGGCGAAATCAACACGCTTCGCGGTAATGTGAACTGGATGCATGCCCGCCAGTCGCTGTTCAAGAGCGACGTGTTCGGCAGCGATCTGGAGAAGATCAAGCCGATCATCAACCCGGACGGTTCCGATACCGGGATGTTCGACAATACGTTCGAGTTTCTGTATTTAAGCGGACGCTCCCTGCCGCATGTCGCCATGATGATGGTGCCGGAGCCTTGGAGCAACCACGACAGCATGGACGACACCAAGAAAGCCTTCTATGAATATCACAGCACCTTGATGGAGCCGTGGGACGGGCCCGCCGCCATGGGCTTCACCGACGGCGTGCAGATCGGCGCCATTCTGGACCGCAACGGTCTGCGTCCATCGCGATATTATGTAACCAAAGACGATTTGATCATCCTGTCTTCCGAAGCGGGCGTGCTCGACATCGCTCCGGAGAACGTTCTGTATAAAGACCGCCTGAGACCGGGCCGCATGCTGCTGGTCGACACGAAAGAAGGCCGCATTATCTCCGACGAGGAGGTCAAGGCCGCGATCGCATCGGAGCGTCCGTACCGCCAGTGGCTTGACGAGCATCTGATCAGCCTGGAAGAGCTGCCGGAAGCGCCTGAGCTGCCGAATCCGAAGCATGACAACGTTCAGCAGCTGCAGCAGGCATTTGGCTACACGTTCGAAGACCTGCGCAAGGTGCTGGAGCCTATGGCTTCCAGCGGCGCCGAGGCGATCGGCTCCATGGGCTATGACGCTCCGCTCGCGGTGCTGTCCGACCGGC
This sequence comes from Paenibacillus sinensis, assembly GCF_019904155.1. Classification (GTDB taxonomy): domain Bacteria; phylum Bacillota; class Bacilli; order Paenibacillales; family Paenibacillaceae; genus Paenibacillus_AQ; species Paenibacillus_AQ sinensis. Next base: position 30,851 of record NZ_JAHCMB010000207.1, on the reverse strand, counting down.
CGCAGCGGCTGTATAACTATTTCAAGCAAATGTTCGCCCAGGTAACCAATCCGCCGATCGACGCCATCCGCGAGGAGCTTATCACCTCGACGATGACAACCATCGGACCGGAACGGAACCTCCTGAAGCCGGAACCGGAGAGCTGTAGACAGATCGCGCTGCATACTCCGATTCTGTCGAACGAGGAATTTGCGAAGATCCGCCATGTGCGCCGTGCAGGCTTCAAGGCGATGACTATTCCGATTCTGTTCCCGGCCGATCTGGGAGCCGAAGGTCTCGGCAAGGCGCTGGATAACCTCAGCGAGGCCGCCGACCGGGTTATCGACAAGGGCCATAATATTCTGATTCTGTCCGACCGCGGTGTAGACCGCGAGAATGCGGCTATTCCGGCACTGCTGGCCGTTTCGAGCCTGCATCATCATCTGATCCGCCAGGGAACACGGACCAAGGTTACGATTCTGCTCGAATCCGGCGAGCCGCGCGAGGTCCATCATTACGCGCTGCTGCTCGGCTACGGCGTGAGCGCAGTCAATCCTTACCTGGCTTTCGAGAGCCTGGACGATATGATTACACAGGGATTGCTGAGAGGCGTCTCGCATGAGAAAGCCGTCAAGAACTACATCAAGGCTGCCACGAAGAGCGTGGTGAAGATTCTGTCCAAGATGGGTATTTCCACGATCCAGTCGTACCGGGGCGCGCAGATCTTTGAAGCGGTCGGCCTGAAGAGCGAATTCGTGGACCGTTACTTCACCTGGACGCCGTCGCGGATCGGCGGCATCGGTCTGGAGGAAGTGGCTGCCGAGGCGCTGGCTCATCATTTCCGGGCCTTCTCCGATAAGGACGGCGCGGACAAAGTGCTCGATTCCGGCGGTGAATACCAATGGCGCAGCGACGGGGAGGACCATTTGTTCAACCCGCAGACGATTCACCTGCTGCAGCAATCGGTTCGCAGCGGCGATTATGAAATGTACAAGAAATACTCGGCGCTTGTTCAGGGCGAGAGCAAGAAGCATCAGACGCTGCGCTCCCTGCTTGAGCTGAAGCCGATCGGAGAAGCGATTCCGCTGGAAGAGGTCGAGCCGGCCAGCTCGATCATGAGACGCTTCAAGACAGGCGCCATGTCCTTCGGCTCCATCAGTAAGGAAGCGCATGAGACACTGGCAATCGCCATGAACCGCATCGGCGGCAAGAGCAACACCGGCGAGGGCGGCGAAGATCCGGCGCGCTTCATTCCGGACGCCAATGGCGATTCCCGCCGCAGCTCGATCAAGCAGGTTGCATCCGGCCGGTTCGGCGTAACGTCGAACTATCTGGTGAATGCGGACGAAATCCAGATCAAGATGGCGCAGGGCGCCAAGCCAGGCGAAGGCGGGCAGCTACCGGGACGCAAGGTTTACCCTTGGGTTGCCGAGGTTCGCGGTTCGACACCTGGCGTAGGCTTGATCTCGCCGCCTCCTCACCATGACATTTACTCGATCGAGGATTTGGCGGAGCTGATCTATGATCTGAAGAACGCCAACCCGCGCGCGAATATCAATGTGAAGCTGGTATCGGAGGTTGGCGTTGGCACCATCGCCGCAGGTGTGGCCAAAGGCCGTGCCGACGTAATCCTCGTCAGCGGTTATGACGGCGGAACGGGCGCATCGCCGATGAACTCCATCCGTCATGCCGGTCTCCCGTGGGAGCTGGGTCTGGCCGAAACGCATCAGACGCTGATGCTGAACAACCTGCGCGACCGCGTCATTCTGGAGTCGGACGGCAAGATGCTCAGCGGCCGCGACCTCGCCGTCGCCGCGCTGCTCGGAGCAGAAGAGTACGGCTTCGCCACCGCTCCGCTGGTGGCTGTAGGCTGCATCATGATGCGTGTCTGCCAGATGGATACTTGTCCGGTCGGCGTTGCCACGCAAAATCCGGAGCTTCGCAAGAACTTCGCCGGCGACCCGCAGCATGTCGTGAACTTCATGACCTTCGTTGCGGAAGATCTGCGCGAGATTATGGCTTCTCTGGGCTTCCGTACGATCCAGGAAATGGTAGGACGCACGGATTGTCTCGACGCTGTTCAGGCAGCGTATCACTGGAAGAAGAAGGGCGTCGATCTCAGCAGCCTGCTGCACACGCCGGAGCTTCCGGAAGGCAGCACCCGGTACAACAGCAAGCATCAGAACCATGGTCTGGAAGAGACCATCGACGTTTCGAAGCTGCTGTCCCTCGCGGCTCCGGCGCTTGAGAACGGAACACCTGTAACGGCGTCCCTGCCGATCACGAACGTCAACCGTGCGGTTGGCACGATTCTCGGCAGCGAGCTGACCCGCAAATATGGCGCGGCAGGTCTGCCGGACGACACGATCTCCCTGACCTTCACCGGCTCTGCCGGCCAGAGCTTGGGCGCGTTCGTGCCGAAGGGCATTACGATCAAGGTCGAAGGCGACTCCAACGACTATGTCGGCAAGGGATTGTCGGGCGGCAAGCTGATCGTCAAGCCGTCTCCGAAGGCGACCTTCGCAGCCGAAGACAACATTATTATCGGCAACACGGCGTTCTACGGCGCGACAAGCGGCGAAGCCTACATTAACGGCATCGCAGGCGAGCGCTTCGCGGTCCGCAACTCCGGCGTCAATGTCGTCGTGGAGGGCGTGGGCGACCACGGCTGCGAATACATGACGGGCGGACGTGTCGTGGTTCTGGGCGAAACGGGACGCAACTTTGCCGCAGGGATGTCGGGCGGTATCGCATATGTCTATGATCCGGACAATACGTTTGTCGGCCGCTGCAACCTGGAAATGGTGCTGCTGGAGCGTGTCGAAGATCAGAGCGAAGCTGAAGAGCTGCGCGGCATGATCGCTCGTCATACGGAATTGACCGGCAGTACGGTCGGTCAACGCGTTCTGGACGGCTGGCAGCAGAATCTGGCGAAGTTCGTCCGCGTCATTCCTAAGGACTACAAGCGGATGCTGGAGCAGATCCGCAAAGCGGAAGACACCGGTCTTCGCGGAGAAGCAGCTCTGCTGGCCGCATTCGAAGCGAATATGCGTGAGCTGGCCCGCGTAGGCGGCTGATCCTGCAATACAGCGATGAACTATAGGTTGGTTTAACACAAAGGCGGCGGCCCGGAGCTCTAACAGCTAAGGGTCACCGCCTTTTTTTGAAGCTCTTGAGCGGATAGAGTATGAGAATAACGTCTATCTTTTCCCGGGAGTGGAAAAATAATAAAAAATTGCAGGGTTTGGAAGATGGGCTCCGTCTAACTACATAGGGCCTTATTTCAAAAAAATGGATTACTGAAAGGAAGGGCGATCATGACATTATCTACCCCGGCTGCCGAGCCGGTAGCCCGTCTGCTGAGCGTATCCAAATCGATCGGCAGCAAGAAGCTGGTCAGCGATCTGACGCTGGATATCCCGGCGGGGCAGGTCTTCGGATTTCTCGGCCCCAACGGCGCGGGCAAGACGACGACCATCCGTATGATGGTTGGACTGATCTCCATCAGCAAAGGAGATATTCTGATCGGCGGGAAGAGCATCCGCCATGATTTCGAGGAAGCGGTGGCCCAGGTCGGCGCCATTGTGGAGAACCCCGAGATGTACAAGTTTCTGACAGGCTATCAGAACTTGAAGCAATATGCACGGATGGTTCCCGGTGTGACGAAGCAGCGGATCGACGAGGTGGTGACGCTTGTCGGACTGAATCAACGCATTCACGACCGGGTGAAGCGATATTCTCTGGGCATGCGCCAGCGTCTTGGCGTCGCTCAGGCTCTGCTGCATCGGCCCAAGCTCCTGATTCTGGACGAGCCGACCAACGGTCTTGATCCGCAGGGCATCCGGGAGCTGCGCGATTATTTGCGGCGGCTGTGTCAGGAGGAGGGGACGAGCGTATTCGTCTCCAGCCATCTGCTGTCCGAGATGGAGCTGATGTGCGACACCGTAGCGGTCATTCAGAACGGCCGGCTGATTGATGTGCGGGTACTCAGAGGGGCGGACGTAGACGCTGGTGAGGCGCGGAAGATGGAGATTCTGTTCGAAGTGAACGAACCGGCGGCCGCACAGGTGCTGATCGGAGGCAACATCCGGAAAGAGGGACTCGTTGTAACGGCGACCCACGACGAGATCCCGGCACTGAATCAAAAGCTTGTGGGTGAAGGTCTTCTGGTCTTCGGAATCCGGGAAGTCACGGTCTCGCTGGAAGATCAGTTCCTTCAGATGACAGGGGGTGAAGGCATTGGGTAATTGGCTGTCGCTCGTACATAACGAAAATATCAAGATTTACAGCCGGGTCCGCACCTGGATCATGCTGGTTCTGCTTGTCCTGCTTGCCGTGCTGATGCCGGTGCTGGTCTACACGACAACCGACGCCGTTTCCCGGCCGGACCGCTGGAATGTATTCCAGATTACCATCAGCGTCCTGTTCTACCTGAACACGATTTTCAGCGTTATTATCGCTTCGGATGCGGTCGCGGGCGAATTCACCTGGGGAACGATCAAGCTGCTGCTGATCCGTCCGTGGAGCCGTTCCAAGATTCTGCTCTCCAAGTACACATCGCTCATACTCTTCAGTCTGCTGTCCACCGTGCTTCTGGTGGTCTGCGGATTCGCAGCCAGCTTTGTTCTCTTTAAGGCAGGCGGGGACGTCAATCCTCCGGTGCAGGGATGGAGCATGGAGCAATATATGCTGGTGGACATCGCCTGCCGGTATATCGAGCTGTTCCTGACTATTGCGCTCGCCTTTATGGTATCCAGCGTGTTCCGGGCCAGCGGGCTGGCGATCGGATTGTCGCTGTTTATCATTTTCGCCAAAGATATCTTCAATACGCTGTTTAATCCCGAGACATACGCCTGGGCGAAATATTTGCTGTTTCCGCATATGAATTTGAGCGGCTATATGTTCTCGAATACGGGGCCGGGCGGCGTATCCTTTGGCTTCTCCATCGCAGTGCTCGCCGTATACTACGTTGTCTTTCTGGCGCTGTCCTGGCTGGTGTTCAGCCGGAGAGACGTTGCGGGGTGACTTGAAGTCGTACGCGGCTTGAGGAAAATGCAATACAGCTAGTTACAGCACAAACAGAGCGCTGCAGCAGACGGCTGCGGCGCTCTGAGCATGCGGACGGACCCTGCCTGTAACGGTCAGCATCCTAGATAGCGGCCTTGTTTGGCCCGAAGCTGTCATGATCAGCAGATTCCGTCTCCTGTTGAATATCTTTGCGTTCCCATGTGCCGCCGGCTCCAGCAGGAGACGGCGGCGTTTCCATGTCTACCAGTCCGCTGAGTACGCCGCCCTCCATAATGGAGAGCCGGCTGGCCGCAGCCGTCCCGTTCAAGCAGCCGGTCGAGGTGAGGATCAGCCGCCGCTTGGCCCGGACGTCGCCGAAGACATGCCCGGCAATAATGATTTCTTCTGCGGTAATATCCGCATGAACCCTGCCTGTCTCGCCGACCGTTACCGTACCGCCGCTGCAGATTTCACCGGTGAACTCGCCGTCGATTCGCAGATTGGTTTCGCACTGCATTTTGCCTTCAAGCGTTTGACCTGCACCCAGCAGCGAGTCGGATGCGGCAGGCCCCCGGCCCTTCTCCGTTTTATTCCACATGAGAATCCCTCCTAATAATCGAAAGTGAACATCGAATCAACCACTGGCTTCAAGCAAAAGTCATATTAATCCGGCTGCACATAAGATAGAGGATCAACCAATTTGTCCTGCTTCTCCACCTGGAAATGCAGATGGGGCCCCGTGCTTCGTCCGGTGCTGCCGACTTCGCCAATCCGCTGCCCCTTGGCGACCTTGTCGCCGGGAGAGACATTTTCGGCGCTGAGATGCATGTACCAGGTCTGGATGCCGCCCCCGTGATCAATGACAATGTAATTGCCCCGCGCGGCGGTCCGGTCGACGGTAATGACGGTTCCCGCCTGGGCGGCAAATACGAAGTCGCCCGTCTGAGCTGCAATGTCGATTCCGCCGTGGTAGGCCGCTGTTCCTTTGAACGGATCGGTGCGGTAGCCGAAGCTGGAGGAAATCGTCCGGGAGGAGGTCGGCCAGAGGAAAGCCTTCGCCTGTTCGCTAAGCGCCTGCTCCAGCCGGGCGGCGTTGGCTTCCTGAGCCTCCTGCAGGGTCTGGTTAAGGCTCGTGATCATCTCTTCCAGCTGAGAGCCGAGCTCGGCCAGCTCGTCCCGGGTCCCGCTGACAGCCAGAGCCTCGGGCGCTTGGTGAACGGCGACATATTCTCCGCCTACCCGAAGCAGCGGGGTATGCTCGATAGCGGTCTCCAGCAGGCCGATCCGGATCGTGATGGCACTGGGGGAGGCGGGACGGGAGGACTGAACGAATAAGGAGTCCCGGGCGGTGTCTGCCGTCTGCAGAGCATTGGCGGTTACGGACGGCTTGGGAACGTGCTTGAGGCCGGCAGAGGCTGCATCTTCTGTAACGGTGCCGGAAGCTTGAACCGTGGAAGAAACGTCCGAAGCTTCCAAGGAATCATTCCGGGCCGGAGAGTTCGAAGCGCCTGAAGTTTTGTTGAGCGCTACTAACGGTGCGATATAAGCGGAAGCCTTAGTGGACTCCGTGCTCTTTCTGGAGACTGTCTCATTCTTCGAGGCCGCCGCAAGGGTCCCGGAGCTCTTCACGGCCGCAGACGCCGAGCTTTTGGAATTCTTCGCATCGGATGGCGCTTTGCCCGTACCTGCCCCCTGCTTCTTGATCATATCCTGAAGCCTCTGCTCCAGCGCGTCGACGCTTTTCAGACGTTCCCTGACCGTATTCGCTTCCTGTGACATCTTCGCGGCTTCGGTCTGAACCTGCCGCAGGATGCTTTCCCTGTCGGCAGCCTGGGCTTCAAGGCGAATATTTCGTGCGGACAAAGCAGCGGCTTCCGCTTCCAGCTCCTGCATGGAGCGGGAGGAATGGACATACATAGAGGTGACCAGACTCGAGACGGACAGCATAGCCGCAGCCGGAAGAGCGAGGGCCATGGGCTTGGAGAGCTGGAGCTGTTTGACCGGACGCTCCGCATCCCTGACGACCAACAGGGTAATCTTGTCCGAGTGACTTTTCATAGTGACTCCTTCCCGCGTCCGTACCGCCGCTCCGGCAGAGGAACGCTGCTTGATGGCACGTTCTATTATTCTATGTATTCGCCCGTAAGCAGGATCATGACAAGCTTTGCCTTGAATAAATGTGGACGGTTTCGGCAAATCCTGTATTTATCCGGCTTTGCGGCCTGCAGCGGCCGAAGCGGAGGAAGGAGAGCGCAGACATGGTCATACTGGCCGTTCTATTAGCCGTCTTTATTATACAGGGGATGGTCGTCCTGCTTCTGGAGTATCGTCGTCCCCAGAGAGCGGTCGCCTGGCTGTGTATGCTCTTTTTCTGTCCGCCTCTTGTTCTGCTTATCTACTATGCGCTGGGAAGAGATTATGCGAGCCGTCGCCGCCTCCGGGATGCTGCTCCCGCCAACTCAGGGGTTCGCTTGGGCTGCCTCGCTACAGAGAAATGCCGTCCGATCACCGATCCGGAGGAGACCGCCAATCCGGAGCTGTACGAGCGGAGCGATCTGCTGCATCTGCTGAGGGAATTATCGGGCTGTTCCGCCACGGCGCGCAATCATACTGAAGTATTGATCGATGGACAAGAAACCTATGATTCCATGCTGAAAGCGATGGAATCGGCGGCTGAGCATATTCATCTGGAGGTCTACATATTACGGGACGACGAGATTGGCAGAGCATTTCGCGATTGTCTGTGCCGGAAGGCCAGACAGGGGGTTAAGGTCCGCCTGCTCATCGACGGGTTGGGCAGCCACGCGCTGGATCGCCGTTTTATAGTCTCGCTGCGCAGCTGCGGGGTGGAAACGCATGTCTTTTTGCGTCCGCTTCCGGCGCTGCGGTCCGGCAGATTCAACTATCGCAATCACCGTAAAATCCTCGTCGTCGATGGAAAGGTCGGCTTCACAGGCGGCATCAATATCGGCGATGAGTATCTGGGCAAAGACCCGAAATTGGGATATTGGCGGGATACGCAGCTCCGGGTGGAGGGCGATGCGGTCTTTTTGCTGCAACGTATTTTTCTGAGGGACTGGCAGCTTGCTTCAGGCGAGCGATTGAACCATCCGCGCCACTTCCCCGCACACTGCTGCATTGGAGAAGAAGGGGTGCAGATCATCGCCAGCGGACCGGACGGCGACCGCGATTCTCTGCATACGATGCTGTTCGCAGCCCTGAACGCCGCGCAGCGGCGGTTCTGGCTCGAAACGCCGTATTTTATCCCGGACCCGGCCATTCGTGTTGCCTTGAAGAACGCCGTTCTGCGCGGTGTCGATGTGCGGATCATCATTCCGGCCACACATGACCGCGAACTCGTCTACAGCGCTTCTCTCTCTTATATGGGAGATTTGCTGGAGGACGGAGTCCGTTTCTACCGATACCGCAAAGGGTTTCTCCATGCCAAAATGTGGATTGCAGACAGCATGCTATCTTCGATCGGCACCGGCAATCTTGATCTGCGAAGCTTCTATGCCAATTTCGAGGTATCCGCTGTGCTGATGCATCCGACCCGGATCGAGGAGCTGGCGGAAATTTTCCGGCGTGATCTGGAGAACAGCGACCCGGTCGATACGGAATGGTACTATTCCAAAGGAAAAATGGAACACTTGAGGGAGGAAATTTGCCGTGTATTCTCGCCATTGCTGTAGGAGGGAGAGGCTTCGGGGAACCATTTGGAAGGTAATTTTACATAACGGGGTCATCAAAGAATATGACAATGTGATATACTATTAGAAATAAGGATAAAATTTTGATTATGGCAGGGGGAGTTTTATGGGTACGAGTTCACATGTACTAGTCCAGGAAGGACCCAACAAGCCCCGTAAATCGGGGACAGTCAAGATGGCAAAGCTGGCTCAGCGAACGATCATGATGATCATTGGGGCCGGCATGATGGCCGTAGCGCTTGAGATTTTTCTAGTTCCTAACCAGATGGTCGACGGCGGCATTACGGGCATTTCCATTATGCTGTCGCATATCTTTCATATTCCCCTCGGTATTTTGCTGACCCTTCTCAATCTTCCTTTTCTGATTATCGGCTACAAGCAGATCGGTAAGACCTTTGCGTTGTCCACGCTGTTCGCGGTCGTCATCATGTCGATCGGCACCCAATTGCTGCATCCGGTCCAGCCGATTACGGTCGAGCCGCTGCTGGCCGCCGTGTTCGGGGGCGTTATTCTCGGCGTTGGCGTGGGACTGGTCGTCCGGTACGGCGGTTCTCTCGACGGCACGGAGATTGTCGCGATTCTGGCCTCCAAGAGAATGCCATTCTCGGTCGGCGAGGTGGTCATGTTCTTCAATCTGTTTATCCTGTCCAGCGCAGGCTTTGTGTTCGGCTGGAATAACGCCATGTTCTCGCTGATCGCGTACTATATCGCCTTTAAAGTGATCGACGTGACGCTCGAAGGTCTGGACCAATCGAAATCGGTCTGGATTATCAGCGAGAAATACCGCGATATCGGCGAAGCGCTGACGGAGCGTCTGGGCCGCGGCGTGACATATCTGGAAGGAGAGGGCGGCTTCTCTGGCGAGAACAAGAAAGTTATCTTCGTGGTCATCACCCGTCTGGAGGAAGCCAAGATGAAGGCGATTGTCGAGGACTGGGATACGGACGCCTTTATCGCTGTCGGCAACATTCACGATGTGAAGGGTGGACGGTTCAAGAAGAAAGCCATCCACTAATGTCATTCAAAATGAGCGGGAGCAATTATTCTTCGTGTTCATCACAGGTAAATGCTTCTTCAGAAAAAAAAGATTCACAAGACAAAACCTCCGGGTCGCGCCTTTCGCGGCAGACGGAGGTTTTTGTTAGGTTGGCGGCGGGCCAGGGAGCAAGATGTCTCGGGAACGAAATACGCCGGACTCAAGGCAGCGCCCCGATTACCCGCTCCACCGGCTGGGGAGGCAGGAGGGCGATGAGATCGCCGGTATGGCGAAGCCGCTCCACGATGTTGAGCAGATGGAACTGCTCCGGCGAAACCCCGCTGCGCACTTCCTCCCAGGTCAGCGGCGTCGATACGGTTGCCAGCGGACGCGCACGGGGCGTGTAAGGGGCGGCAAGCGTTTTGCCTCCATAATGCTGAAGATAGTCGAAGTAGATTTTATCTCCGCGGTGCTTCTTCAGCCGCTCCAGTGTGAACAGAGAGGGATGCCGCTCCGTCACATACTGTCCGACGAATAGCCCCAGCTTCCGCAGCTCGTCGAACGTGACACCGGTCTTGATGGGAACGATGATCTGCACACCCGTGGCGCCTGAGGTCTTCGGGACCGAATCGATGCCAAGCGATTTAAGGACGTCGCCGACAAGAGCGGCCGCTTCCATGATCCGGGGTTCTTCCTCAAGCGAAGGATCGAGATCGATCATCCATTCACAGGGCAAAGTGCTTCCTACTGCATGCAGCGAAGGATGAAATTCGAGAGCAGCGGAATTACCGAGCCACAGCAGTCCGGGGAGTCCGTCAAGCGTGATGTAGTTGATTCCCTCGTGCTCGGCGGTGCGAATGTAGGGAGGCAGAGGCTCCGGCGCATTTTTCTGGTAAAAAGACATGCCCTCAACCCCATGCGGGTACCGGATGACGGTCAACAGCCGACCTTTCAGATAGTGCAGCAGAAAAGGGGCCAGAGCCGCCAGCTTCTCCAAATAAATCTTTTTGGTGATTCCCTGCTTCGGCCACAGCGGCTTGTCGGGATTCGTAATGGGGACGATTTGCCCCTCGATTGTGATGGAGCCCTTCACCGTTGGCATCGACGATTCCTCCAACCCTTAATTATTCGCAAAAGCTTCCGGCAGCACGCACTCGGCAGGAAGGATGTCGACTCTGGCCTGAATGCTTGGCTGCCGCAGCGTTCCGGAGGCGTTCCATTCGAGAAAGTGAATCTTGAACACCAGCTCCGGTCTGATCCAGAACGCTCCCTTGGCCCGCTGGGGGAGAGCGGCGAAGGGCATGGAGGACGATGCGAGATTCGGAGCCATTTCCGTCAGCTCCCGCCAATCCTTGACGGTCAATCTGCCTGTTCCGGCATGACCGATATAGTGGAGTCTGCCGCCGCTGTCGTATAGCCCCAGCAGAATGGCATTGACCGTTCCATCGCGGAAGGTGAAGCCGCCGGCGACGGCGTTCACATCCAGGATGATTTTACGCTTGATCCAGCGCCGGTCTTTGCCGCCGGGGAAATAGGTTCCGTTCACATCCTTGCAGACGATACCCTCCAGTTCATTGGCCTGCGCGGAGCGAAAGAGCTGGGAAGCGTCCCGGTAGCTGGGCACGATCTGCACATTCGGATGAGGAAGCACTATGTCCTGCAGAAGCCGCTGGCGTTCATGGAGCGGCTTGTCCATAATCCACTCTCCGTTGCAGTACAGCAGATCGAACACCATATAGAGCACCGGCAGAGAGAGAACCATCTGCCGGATGGCCGCTTCGCTCCGCAGGCTGTCACGCCGCATCACCTCATGAAAGGACGGCTTGCCCTCTTTGAGCGCAATCACCTCGCCGTCCAGAATGCAGGATTTCGCCCGGCAGTAGGCGGCCGCATCGGCAAGCTCGGGATATTGGCGGGTACGGTTGTTGCCTTTGCGGTTAACCAGCTCGGTGGTGCTTCCGTCGAAATAGGACAGCATCCGCACGCCGTCCCATTTGATCTGGGCAATCCATTGCCCGCCCTCCGGAAGCTGATCGGAGAGCACGGGCTCGAACGGTACAATCGGCTGAAATTTCATCCGCAACGTACCGTCTTACGAGATCGTCATCTTCGACTTGGATGAGCGCCGCTTCGGTTTCGGAGCAATTACCGGGGCAGGGCCCTCGCTGGAGGCCGCCGCAGCTCCCGCACCCGCAGCCGGGCCTTCGCCAGCCGCCGCAGCTCCCGCACCCGCAGCCAGGCCTCCGCCGGCCGCGGCAGTCCCCGCACCCGCAGCCAGGCCTCTGCCAGCCCCGGCAGTCCCCGCCGCTGCTATTCCGGCGCCGACCGCCGCCGGGCCTGCGCCGGCAGACGCCCCAACCTTGCTAGCAGGCTTGGCGGCTTTTTTGCGACCCGATCCTGTTCTGCGCGGCTTGGCCTCCACCCCAGCCGGAGTCCCGGGATCGGAAGGAATATGCTGAACGGCCTCGATGCTCGCCTGCAGCGCCGCCATAAGATCGATGACATTCGCCTCGGCCCGGGCCGGTGCCACGCGGATTTCCTCGCCGGCCACCTTGCCCGCGATCAGGTCCAGCATGCGCTGGCGGTAATCATCCGTGTATTTGCCGGGTTCAAACGGCGTGGACAGCTGGGAAATGAGCAGCTTCGCCATATCCAGCTCCTTGTCGCTGACCGCCGCCGCTTCCGGCAGGCCGGGAACCTGAGTTACCGGACGAATTTCGTCCGGGTAGAACATCGTCTCGATGGAGAGGCAGTTGTCCAGCACCCGGATCGCTGCGAGGCTGCTCTTGGAACGGATCGAAATTTTGGCGACCCCGATCTTGCCCGTCTGGCGCATCGCCTCCATCAGCAAGCCGTAAGCTCCCGCGCCGGCCTGATCGGGCGAGAGATAGTACGTTTTTTGAAAATAAATCGGGTCGATCTCCTTCAGGTCCACGAAATCGAGAATTGCGATCGTTTTGGTGCTTTCTTCCGTCAGGGCATCCAGCTCGTCTTTGTCGAAGATGACGAACTTTCCCTTCTCATATTCATAGCCCTTGCCGATTTCCTCCCAGGCCACCTCCCTGTCGCAGACCGGGCATTTCCGCACATAGGACAGGGGGCTGCCGCACTCTTTGTGAATGTAGCGGAGCGACACATCCTTGTCCTCCGTTGCCGAGAACATTTTGACCGGAACATGCACGAGTCCGAAGCTGATTGCGCCTTTCCAGACAGTATGCATGGAATCACCACCTCTGTTATGTCAGTTTGGCTTAGTATGGGCGGACCAGAGCTTTTTACACCTTGAAGAATTTATGAGATGACGCTTGCCGGCATAGAAACGGGGGATTCTGGACAAGCTAATGCCGCATCGCCCGTCACCTTCGAAATATGGGCAGGAACAACGGAGGGAAGAATCTCATGGAATCGTATGATATCAAGCGGGATGAATGGGGATTTCCGGGCATACCGGGAGAGGTTGTTCAGTGGGAGGAGCTGATGGCGGCAGAGCGTGATGACGATGTGCTGCCAGGCACGGATATGCTGGACCCGGACCGTACGCTTGGAGCGCCGCCGGATGACTATGAAGCCGATACGGAGTAAAAAAGCGGTCCGGATGTTCAACCAAAATGAGGAGGAATCGCAATGGATGTTCAGCGCGCGCAGGATATTTATGCATCCAAGGATATGATCGCCGTCCAGCTGGACGGCCAGCCCGTGTGGATCGAGCATGTGGATGCCGCAAACGGCATGGCGACGGTTCAGATCGGCTCGCGGCCGACGAATGTGCAGACGGTTGGAGTTGACAGGCTGGTGGAGGAGAAACAGTAGAAATTCGCTTATCTTTTTTGGCAAAGGATACGGATATGACCTTAAGACCTCTTGATGGCGGCAAGCGCCGGAAGAGGTTTTTTTGCGCGGAATGAACGGCCTATAATTTCCCTTTACTGATAAACTATTGAAAACCTCTCATGTCTAGCCGATAACTAACTTAAGAAATATATAAAGAACCTTCGAAAGGACACGAAATGAATAAACATTCAAGAATGAGTGTACTGGCAATTGCCTCCATTGTGACTGTGTTTTTGCTGACCGGCTTTAGCTTCCCCTTATCCTTGCCTGACTTAACCCCTGAATTGAAGATTCGGCTAAAGCCTGTTACATACATGAGACCTGCCGAGCCGTTGACGATTTACTGGGCGAAGCCGAACGAAGGATTATACAAAACGGTAGCGGGCCCTGATACAACCAAGTCCTATCCAGTTATGAAAGGGAGCTATGAGAATGTGCTGTATGAGAACTATGAAAGCATTTATGCCTTAAAGCTGCCCGACAAGCAATCGGGATACCCGTCGGGAGATATCTATCGGTTAAATATGCCTGTCAAAACATGGACCCGACTGACCTATACCGGGAATATTGACTACTTCTATTTTAGTAATAACAGCATTTATTATGTTACCAGCAGTCTGACAATAGAGCCTGGAGTGTACCGGATGTCGATGGAAGGCAACAACGCTGTGAGGGTAAATGCTTCCGGCATGGAAGCGCGGGATCAGCACTATCAGTACTATTTCGGATTTAATTACTACACCCAAGACTTTGCACTTAGGCGCAAACCGCTGTCTGATGTAACTAACGATGAGACGTATATAAGATCAGATGAAGACACCTATTATGAAGAGGAGCAGGATGATAAGTCCGAGAAGCTTTCAACATATGAGGTATACATGAACGGGTATATATGGGATGTGGAGTCCGATCAATTTGTATTTTCAGAAAGAGACAGCGATAACCGGACCTCCTACCTCCATCTTTTCAAAAATGGCAAGGAGACTGTCCGCAAATTAAAAGGATGGCAGTCTGAACCTTTGGATATTATTGACGGGTGGGTTTATTTCACAGTCGCTTCCGAAGATACAGATGCGGGCGCTCTGTTTGCCATACGTCCGGACGGATCGGGTTTCCGGCAGGTTGGAAATAAGGACCTGTACAGCGGGAACTATCTCGGAACAATCAAGTCCTATCTGGTCTTTCAGCATTTGAACCAACAAGGAATTCCCGATGGGGGCTTCACTTTTATTAAGAAGCAGTAACGATTAACCCGGAAATCCGGCAGCAGGGTCGAATCATTCAGTGTAAAAAATAAACCAGCCCCGGGATCATTCCCAGTGGGCTATTTGCTGTGCATGATAATCTCACGTCTTCACCGGAAATGCTGGTATAATCGGTATAATCGTGAACAACCCGTTATAGAGAAAAAGACATGAAATGAGTGATAGGTGTGAAGCCGATACTGCTTGGCGTCTGCTCGGCGCTGTTCTTTGCCGTAACGTTTGTACTCAACCGCCGGATGGAGCTATCCGGAGGAAGCTGGGCATGGAGCTCGTCTCTCCGCTACATTTTTACGCTGCCCTTTCTGCTGGCGCTGGTGGCTGGACGTGGAAGGCTGAGGCCGCTGCTCCGGGAGATGGCGGACCGGCCGCTCGCCTGGCTGCTGTGGGGGACGGTCGGCTTCGGCTTGTTCTACGCCCCGATTACATTCGCGGCCGCTTACGCACCCGGCTGGCTGACCGCCGGAACCTGGCAGATTACGATCATCTCCGGCTCTCTGCTCGCCCCGCTGTTCATTACCAGTGTCCAGGGCGCGAATGGACCGGAGCATATCCGGGGACGAATCCCGGTGCGCGGACTTCTGCTGTCCCTGATCATTCTCGCCGGAGTCGCGCTGCTGCAGCTGGAGCATGCGCAGAAGCTGCCTGAGTCCCAGGTGCTGCTTGGCATCGTGCCTGTGCTGATCGCATCGTTCGCGTATCCGCTCGGCAACCGGAAGACGATGGAGCTCTGCGGCGGCCGGCTCGACGTCTTCCAGCGAATACTCGGCATGACGCTGGCCAGCATGCCCTTCTGGCTGCTCGTCGCCCTCTTTGGATGGCGCGACTCCGGCCTGCCATCAGGCAGCCAGATGTTTCAATCCCTCCTCGTTGCGCTCTCCTCGGGTATTGTCGCAACGGTGCTGTTCTTCCGGGCAACGGATCTGGTGCGGCACAGCATGACCGGTCTTGCCGCTGTTGAGGCAACGCAGTCCCTGGAGGTGCTGTTCGCTCTGCTAGGGGAAATGCTGATTCTGTCCTCTCCGGCGCCGAGTCTCATATCCTGGGCGGGAATCGCCGTCATCATAGGAGGCATGGTGCTTCACAGCCTGTTCGCCCACAAAGAGCCGTCCGGAGCACAGGCTGCGCCGCGCGGAGAGCGGGAGGAACTGCCTTCCGTCCAGTGACGGGCCGGAGTCTGCCGCGCTGCTCCTTTGTTGCGGGAAAGTGACCGGACCGATATAATAAAAAGTATTCAAAATTTTGGGCGCTGTCTGTGGACTTGGCGTCTACCCTTTATAAAAGGAAGGTTGTTGCGGGTGGAGAATAATCCGGAAGCGGTGTTCACTTACCATTCCCGCGGCCTCCGGGATACGGAGGCTTTGGCGGAATCGCTGGCGAATGCCGCCGGGGAGGGCTGGGTGATCGGCCTGGACGGCGATCTGGGCGCGGGCAAGACCGCGTTCTCGCAGAGCTTCGCCCGTCATTTGGGCGTAACGGGCATTGTGAGCAGCCCGACATTTACGATCATCAAAGAATATGCGGGACGTCTTCCGCTATACCATATGGATGTCTACCGTCTGTCTCTTCCGGAGGCGGACGAGCTGGGACTGGATGAATATTTCTACGGACAGGGCGTCTGCCTTGTCGAGTGGAGCAGCTTGATCGCGGAGCTGATGCCGGAGCGGCATCTGCATATCTTTCTGGAGACGGCCGGACCGGAAGAACGCGTAATTACAGTGGCCGGAACCGGAGAGCCTTATGCGGACATCTGCCGGGGTCTGATACAGAAGTGGGGTTAATCAGCATGGACAATGATAATAAAGGGCCGCGCAAGCGGCTTTTGGCGTTGGATACAGCGACGGCGACGCTGGGAGTGGCCGTAACAGAAGGCGGCGGTGTGGTGCATGAAATCAACGCGTCGGGCGAGCGCAACCATTCGGTGCATCTGCTCCCTATTATAGGCCGGGCGCTTGAGGACTCGGGAGGCGCGGGCGCCTTGGACGGCATCGCCGTCGGTCTTGGTCCGGGTTCCTACACGGGAACCCGGATTGCCGTGACGGCCGCCAAGTCGCTGGCCTGGGCCTGGAAGCTTCCCGCCGTGGGCATATCCACCCTCCAGTCGCTGGCCTGGGGCGGGTGGAGCGCCGCCAAGCGGGAAGAAGCCGGCAGCAGCGTGGCGGCCGGCACGGACGGGGCCCCCGCCGGGGGGCCCGACTGGATCGTGCCGCTGCTGGATGCGCGGCGCGGGCAGGTGTACACGGCCCTGTTCGAGGCCGTGCCCGGAGCCGCTCCGCGACGGCTTGAGGAAGACCGCATCCGCCTGATGGCGGATTTCACGGTCTTCCTGGCCGAGGCCGCGGAGAAGGCGGCGGCCCGGGGGGAGAAGCCGGGCCGGGTGTTCTTCGTCGGCGAGACGGCAGTTCACGCCCGCGCCGAGACGCTCGCGCCGCTTGAAGGGCGCGCAGAATGGACGGCGATGCCGTATGAGCTGGAGGGCCGATGGATCGGCTTCCTGGGCGAAGAGCGGATCGCCAGGGGAGAGCAGGATGACATCCACGGGCTCATCCCGAATTATACGCAGCTGGCGGAAGCGGAAGCCAACCTGCTCCGAAACGGCAAAGGAGGCGTGAAACCGGTATGACGGAAGCGGAAGCGGCGAAAGAGCGGGAAGACGGACTCGAATTCCGTCTGATGAAGCTGGACGATATCCCGTCGATTCTGGTGATCGAACGGGAAGCCTTTACGATGCCCTGGACGGAGGAAGCGTTCCGGAACGAGCTCACGCACAATCATTTTGCCAAATATATGGTTATGGAATATGAGGGAGCCATCATCGGATACGCGGGCATGTGGGCGATCGTGGATGAGGCGCATGTTACCAATATCGCGCTTCTGGCCGCTTATCGTGGACGGAAATGGGGTGATCGCCTGCTGGACGAGCTGATGAAGACCGCTTCCTATCTCGGCATGAAGTCAATCACGCTGGAGGTCCGGGTAACGAACGAGGTCGCCCAGAATCTGTATCGCAAAAAAGGCTTCAGTCCCGCAGGCGTGCGCAAGGGCTATTATTCCGACAACCGGGAGGATGCGCTCATTATGTGGGCGGAGCTTCCGTCCTACCAGGGTTATGGAATAGAGGAAGGAAGAGTGGAACTGGAATGAGCAATCAAGCGGGCGGAGACAAGCCTGTCTATATATTGGCTATCGAGACGAGCTGCGACGAGACGTCGGCGGCAGTCGTCAGGAACGGCAGCGAGGTGCTGTCGAATATCATCTCAAGCCAGATCGAGACCCACCGCGCTTTCGGCGGAGTTGTGCCGGAGGTTGCGTCGCGCAAGCATGTGGAGGTTATTACCCTCATTGTGGAGGAGGCGCTGACGAAGGCGGGAATTACGCCGGAGGAACTGGACGCCGTTGCCGTTACACAGGGGCCGGGTCTTGTCGGCGCGCTGCTGGTCGGCGTTGTGGCGGCGAAAAGCCTGGCGCTTGCCTGGAACAAGCCTCTGATCGGAACTCATCATATTGCGGGGCATATTTACGCCGGCCGTCTGGTGGGCGAATTGAAATATCCGTGCATGGCGCTGGTCGCCTCCGGTGGTCATACGGAGCTGGTCAGTCTGGAATCGGAAGGGCGCTTCCGCATTATCGGACGCACGCGGGACGACGCCGTTGGGGAAGCCTATGACAAGGTGGCCCGGGCGCTCGGCTTTCCCTATCCGGGAGGACCGCATGTGGACAAGCTGGCTCACGAGGCGGAGAAGGCGGAGGCGCTGCCGCGCGTATGGCTGGAGCCGGATTCCTTCGACTTCAGCCTGAGCGGTCTGAAATCGGCGGTGCTGAATCTGGTGAATCAGAGCCGGATGAAGGGGCAGGAGCCTGATGTGGGGGCAATAGCCCGTGGCTTTCAGGAGTCGGTTGTTGAAGTCCTCGTGGAAAAAGCGGTCCGCGCCGTCTCCGTAACAAAGGCCCGGCAGCTGCTGCTCTGCGGCGGAGTCGCCGCCAATCGCGGCCTGCGGGAAGCTCTGGCGGAACGCTGCCGCAAGGAAGGGATCGAGCTGATCATTCCGCCTTCCGTCTACTGCACCGACAATGCCGCCATGATCGGGGCGGCAGCCTACCCGAAATGGGTGCATGACGGCGGTACGCCGCTTGATCTGGTAGCCGACCCCGGCTTGTCGCTGGAGGAGTGGTCTGTCGGTTCTGGCAAACCTCAGGAACAGAAGCCTCAGGGAACTATTGACAGCCGCGAGGATCAGCGCGTATAATCATGAGCAACCATATGGATAAACGCGATGAACGGAAGCAGTAGGGATATTTCCGGGATCAAGAGAGCTGCGGGTTGGTGCGACGCAGCCGAAGGAAACCTGAACTCGTCCGGGAGCGGAGCGGCGGAAGACAGAAGATCAGCCTTGTACGCATGGAACATGCGCAAGGGATGACTTCACCCGGCAGTGCACAGCCGGAGGAGAATACGCCGCTACGAGTCGTCCCCGTGAACGGACGGCCGCATGAGAAGCATCTGCATTGGCAGCTTCGATTCATGCGGTGGCAAAGTTGGATCTGCCCTCCCGGGCCGCCTGACCGGCGACCGGAAGACGTATGATCAACAAGAGTGGTACCGCGAAGGCACAGCCTGTCGTCTCTTGATGAGACGGCGGGCTTTTTTTGTTGGAGTCGTGACAACTGATATTGAACATAACGAACAAACGCGATGAACGGGAGCAGTAGAGGGAAGAAGGTCTGTCAGAGAGCCGCGGAAATGGTGCAACGCGGCGGCCATCCCCCTTGAATCTCGCCCGGAAGCGTGTCGGAGGAACCCGCGCAGCCCAAAGGCCATACAGGCTTGAAGGCCGCCCCGCGTCTCCCCGGTCCCGGCAGGTGCGGCCGCATCAGGGACTGAGGAAGGCGAGCCGGATGCGCGCAGCAGTACGCCGACCTACGGCCCGTCCCCGTTACCGGACCTTTCCCGTCAGGGTTCAGCCGCGTATCGGCGGATGGACTATAGCGGGAAAGATGAGCTGGCCGCCCGGCTTCCGCAGAACCGCGGAGCAGGCGTCAAGAAGAGTGGTACCGCGGAGGGGAAACCCGCCGTCTCTTTAACCGAAGAGACGGCGGGTTTTTTGTATTCGGCGGAAGTCCTGATGTACAACTATAGTTCAAAAAAATTGGAGGAATGAATCATGAGAAGCCCAATTGAAGCGCAGCGCAGAACGATCCAAATTTTCGATACGACGCTCAGAGACGGTGAGCAGGCACCGGGAGCGAGTCTGACACCGGAGCAAAAAATCGTCCTCGCCGGCAAGCTGGCGGATCTCGGCGTGGATGTGCTGGAGCCGGGATTTCCGGTATCGAGCCCCGGCGATTTCGCCGCGGTGCAGGCGATCTCCCGCCAAATCCGGAACGCCGAAATCTGCGGCTTCGCGAGGGCGGTCAGAGGCGATATTGATGCCGCTGTGAAGGCGACAATGGATGCGGAGAGACGGCGCATTCACCTGTTCATCTCCTCCTCGGATATCCATCTGCGTCACCAGCTGCGCAAGAGCCGCGCCGAGGTTGTCGCGACGGCAAGGGAAATGACGGCTTACGCCCGAAAGTTCTGCGACACTGTGGAATTCACCGCCATGGATGCGGCCCGTACCGGTATCGACGACCTGATCGAAATGATCGAGGCGGTTATTGAGGAGGGCGCGACGATCATCAATCTGCCCGACACGGTCGGTTACGCGCTGCCGAATGAATATGGCGAGATGTTCCGCCGGGTCCGTCAAGGCGCAAGAGGCGGCGACAAGGTTCTCTACAGCGCCCACTGTCACAACGATCTGGGGCTGGCTGCTGCGAACAGCCTGGCCGCGATCGAGGGGGGAGCCTCGCAGATTGAGGTGACCGTCAACGGCGTCGGGGAGCGGACAGGGAACTGTGCGATAGAAGAGCTCGCCATGGCGCTGGAGACCCGGGGCGAAGCGATGGGCGCGAAGACGAATCTTGTCCTCGGCAAGCTGTACGAGACCTCGCGTCTGGTAAGCGAGATGATGCATTTTCCGATCCCCTATAACAAACCGGTTGTCGGACGGAATGCATTCCAGCACGAATCCGGCATTCACCAGGATGGCCTGCTGAAGGACCGGAGCACCTATGAAATTATGGACCCCGAGAAGCTCGGCATTCCGCGCAGCATGATCATTCTCGGCAAGCATTCCGGACGGCATGCGCTGAAGGACCGGACCGCGAAGTACGGCATTTCGCTTGATCCCGGCGAGCTGGAGTCGCTGTACGAGGTGTTCAAGGAGACGGCCGACCGTCAGAAGACCGTAAGCGACGAGCAGCTGCTGCAGATGATCAGCCAGTCGACGGGACGGGTTACCGGCAGATATGAGCTCGGGGATGTGCAGGTGCTGGCCGGAAGCGCACCTCGCCGGGTGGCGGCGGTGACCGTCCGCAATGTAGTGACAGGTGCCGAGAGCAGCCACACGAGCATCGGAGAGGGACCGCTCGAAGCGGTTATTGCGGCCATTTCTCAGGCAATTGACGAGCAGGTCACTTTCGCGGGGCTGGAGCTGCATTCGCTCGGCAAGGGGGAAGATGCCTATGGCGAAGCGGCCGTCGATGTGGAGTGGAACGGGGCTCGTCACAGAGGAACTGCCATTCATCAGGATATCGTCATGGCGGCGGGGCTGGCCTACATTGCCGCCTGCAATGCCGCGCTGCTGACGCCGGTTCAATAAAAGATATATATAGGCGCGATTTGTCAACCTGTGGACAAGGTTATCCACATATTCCGGCAGTTTTGTGTAAAAAACGTGTAAAACCAGAATTTACGCACCTTTTTTTGAACACTGGTTAAGGGTACAAGTAATCAACAGCCAGACTGAAGAAAATGTGGATAATGTGGATAAAGCGGTGGATAAAAAGTACTTGACACCTGTGAACTGCGATTTTAAGCCTAAAAAAGGACCCGAGGGTCCTTTTTTTAGTACCAGTTATGCACGAAATCTGGGGACAATCTTGTGGATAAAGAATATGCGGAGTGTAAAAATTATTCTTCGGCAAGATTTTCCCATTCGCTGAAATAATCGGCAAGTGTCTGCTTTTTGCTGTTAAGCTCCGTCTCATGGCCTTGAAGCGCCATATAATCCTGATATACCTCAGGCTTCGTCATTTCATGCTCGATTTCAGAGATTTCCGTCTCGAGCTGCGAGATTGCATTCTCCAGCTCGGATATGCGCCGCTGGCGGCTGCGCTCTTCGCGTTTGGCCTGTTTGTCAGCCTCATATGAAGAGGCGCCTTTGTCGGCCGGCTGGATATCCTTGGCCGCTCCGGCGGGCGAAGGAGAAGACATGCTGCTCTCCGCCTCGCTGGCAAGATCCTCCAGCTCGCTTTTCTTGGCGATATAGTCGTCGTAGTTCCCGAGATACTGGTCGATTCCCTCCGGATGAAGCTCCAGCACGCGCTCCGCCATTTTATTGAGGAAATAGCGGTCATGGGAAATGAACAGCAGCGTACCCTCGAAATCGATCAGCGCCGATTCCAGCACCTCGCGGCTGACCAGATCAAGATGGTTGGTCGGTTCATCGAGAATCAGCATATTCGCTCCGCGCAGCATGAGCTTGGAGAGCGCGACCCGCGCCTTCTCGCCGCCGCTGAGCGCGGAGACCTTCTTCTGCACATCCTCGCCGCTGAACAGGAAATTTCCGAGTATGGTCCGGATTCGCGCCTCTTCGAGCATCGGATATTCGCTCCACAGCTCCTCCAGCACCGTGTTATGCGGATTCAGGCGGGTCTGCTCCTGGTCGTAATAGCCCAGCTTGACCTTCGCGCCCCAGTTCACGGTTCCGGCGGACGGTTCCCGGCTGCCGATGAGACACTGCAGGAGCGTCGACTTCCCGATTCCGTTCGGACCGATCAGTGCGGCTGTCTCACCCCGCCGGAGCTCGAAGGAAGCGTTCCTGAACAGCGGCGAGCTGTCGCCGAAGCGCACGGCTACATCCCGGACCTGGAGCACCTCCCGGCCGGAATGGAAGCTGGGCTCGAAGGAGAAGCTGGCCTTCTTCAGCTCGCCGAGCGGCCGGTCGATCCGCTCCATCTTATCCAGCATTTTGCGGCGGCTCTGCGCCCGCTTGGTGGTAGAGGCCCGTACGATATTTCGCTGCACGAACTCTTCCAGACGGGCGATTTCGTCCTGCTGCTTCTCGTACTGCTTCAGCTTGCTCTCGTATTCGGCTTCCTTCAAATCCACATAGCGGCTGTAATTGCCTGTATAGCGGTGCGATTGATGACGCTCGATTTCAACGATGGTCGTAACCAGCCGGTCCAGGAAATACCGGTCATGGGAGACGACCAGGATGCCGCCGGCGTATCCCCGGAGGTAATCCTCCAGCCAGGTCAGCGTCTCGATGTCGAGATGGTTGGTCGGCTCGTCCAGCATCAGCAGATCGGGAGCCTGCAGGAGAATGCGGGCCAGCGCCAGCCGGGTCTTCTGTCCGCCGCTGAGCGTATTGATCGGGGTATCCGGCGGGAACTCACCGAAGCCCATTCCGTGCAGCACGCTGCGAATCCGCGTGTTCATCTCATAGCCGCCGTGATCCTTGAACCAGTCCGAGCGCAGGGCGTAGCGCTCCAGCAGCTCGGCGTAGCCTTTCTCATCTGCGGCTGCCTCCGGATCGGCGATCCGATTCTCCAGTTCCCGAAGCTCGGCCTCCGCCTGGAGCAGCGGCTCGAAGACGGCCAGCATCTCCGCCTGGATCGTCCGGTCCGACTGGAGGCCGCTGTTCTGGGCCAGATAGCCGACGGTCGTTTCTTTCGATTTATAGATTTGGCCGCCGTCATAAGACAGCTCTCCGGCCAGAATCTTCAGCAGGGTCGATTTACCCGCGCCGTTGACGCCGACAAGTCCGACCCGTTCTTTTTCATTCACCTGGAGATTGATGCCCTCCAGTACGGGCTGAATGCCGTATAGCTTGGTAATTCCTGTCGCTTGAAGAAGCATAGTTAACGCAAACCTCCACCCTCTGGGACTCACAGGGAAGTTATTCCCACCTATATGAATGCACCATTATTCCTACTCTAGTGTACATGAAAAGACTTTTTTGCGCGAGGTCAAAGGGTTCCCGGCGTCCCTTGGCGAATGTTGAACAAGAGTGGTACACTAGAAGATAATCTAGAGCATTACTGCCCATGACAACAATTGCTTAGGGAGGCGGAAGAGTGACGGACTGTAATCTGCGGCTCGCCGCTTCAAAGCGTGAGCTGCGCGCCGCCGCGGGTGCCGCAAGGGGAACCCTGAGCGTCTTGGACAGACAGGAACGCTCCGCCCTTGCATGCCGCCATGCCTGGAACTTCGTGGAGACGGCCGGGGCGGAGTCGGTGATGGCTTACGCGCCTATTCGCTCGGAGCTGGATGTGCGCCCTCTGATCGAGAGCTGCTGGCAGACTGGCCGGAATGTCATTCTGCCAAGGGTCCATTCGGATACCGGCACGCTGTCGCTGCATCCGACAGGCTCCTGGCATGAGCTGGTCCAAGGGACTTACGGTATTTTCGAACCGGCGGCGGATTCGCCTGAACTGGATGAAGACGTCAGACCGGCCGTCATTTTTGTGCCAGGACTGGCCTTCGATTTACGGGGCGGCCGGCTGGGCTACGGCCGTGGATACTACGATCGGCTCCTTGCGCGCCTTAAGGCAGGGGACAACGGCGGAACCGGCGAAGCAAGCACGGTCTGGATCGGACTGGCTTACGCTGCGCAGCTAATTCCCGAGGTGCCTATGGATGCTCATGATGCGTTCATGGATTTTCTGATCACCGAGGACGGAATTGTGGACTGCCGAAGGAAGGAAAGGGACGGCGGCTAATGGAAATGACTCATTTTAACGAGCAGGGACGAGCCCGGATGGTCGATGTCAGCGGCAAGGAAATGACAAGCCGCATCGCAGCCGCCCGAAGCCAGGTGAAGATGGCGCCGGATACGCTGGCCGCGATCAAAGAGGGCACTATCGGCAAAGGCGATGTGCTTGCGGTCGCCCAGGTGGCCGGCATCATGGCCGCGAAGAAGACCTCCGACTGGATTCCGATGTGCCACCCGCTGCCTCTGACAGGCATCGATATTGTTTTTACAGACAACAACAAAGATGAACTATATATAGAAGCCACAGTCAAGACCACAGGCCGGACAGGAGTGGAGATGGAGGCGCTGACCGCCGTGTCCGCTGCGGCTCTGACGGTCTACGATATGTGCAAGGCTCTGCAGAAGGACATGGTTATTGGGCCGACGCTGCTTGTCTCGAAGAGCGGCGGCAAGAACGGTGACTACCGGCTTGGAGAAGATTGACGGCCATGCCCGTTCCCGTTAGGTACATATGAATCGTAGAGAGGAAGGAGAACCAGCCTATGGCGTGGAAGACGGCAATCCTGACGGCCAGCGACAAAGGGGCCAGAGGCGAACGGGAGGATACGAGCGCCCAGGTCATCCGCGAACTGGTGGAGGAGGAGCTTGGAGGAGAAATCATCGAGTACCGCATCGTTCCGGATGAAGAAGATGAAATCATTGCGGCGCTCATTGAGCTGACCGATTATTTTCAGGCGGATCTTGTGCTGACGACCGGCGGCACCGAGCTGGCGATCCGGGATGTAACGCCCGAGGCGACGCGGCGGGTGATCGAGCGGGAGGTGCCGGGATTGCCCGAAGCGATGCGGAGCGCGGTCATCCACAAGAACCGGGGAGCGATGCTGTTTCGCGGCATATCCGGCATCCGTGGCCGTACGCTGATCGTCAACCTGCCGGGAACGCCGAAGGGCGTGCATGAGCATCTTGCCGCCGTTATGGACCAGCTGCCGGAGGCGCTGCTGATGGTGACCGGACAGTTCAAACAGTAAAAGGCGATTTCCTGGTCCAATGTTCAGCTTTCCGTCATCCCTATTCAATGGATATGTGATTTAGGTTATGGTATGATGAAGTTGCATATGGTTGAACGGAAGAATGGACAAGGAGGAATCGACATGTTAAACGGTATTGGTGCGCCAGGCATTATTTTGCTCGTGATCGTGGCACTGCTGCTCTTTGGGCCGAACAAGCTGCCTGAGCTCGGACGGGCTGTAGGCAGAACCTTCCGGGAGTTCAAGGAAGGAACCCGCGATATAATTGCTGATTCCGAACCGGCCAAGAGCGAGCCTGCCGCTTCCGCGGTGCCGCAGAATGCGCCTGTCTCCCTGGAGAAGCGTCAGCCGGAATAAATGCTCCGTACACCGCTGAATTCAAGCTTGCCCTGGCTGTACGAACCATGCATCACGAATGAGAAGGCGCCCATATAAGTCTAAGGACTTGGTAAGGGCGCTTTTTTTGACAGTATATTTGTAGAGATTGTGCAGGGAGGGTTTGGTCTTGGAACCTGTGGAAATGACGATTGTCGAGCATCTGACCGAGCTTCGCCGCCGAATCATCTACGTGCTGATCGTATTTGCCGCCGCTCTGGTTCTCGGCCTGTTCTGCGCGAAGCCTGTCTATGAATACCTGGTCCATGCCGAGACGGCGCAGGGTTTTGTGCTGCATGCTTTTGCCTTCTGGGACGGAATCGGCATGTATATGAAGATCGCCGTAGCCGTTGCGCTGACGGTCTCGATCCCGTTTATCGCCTATCAAATATGGGCGTTCGTGAGCCCAGGTCTTCGTCCGGCGGAGCGAAGCGCTGCTCTGCGTTATGTGCCGTACGCGCTGCTTCTGTTCATAGCGGGTTTGCTCTTCGGCTACTACATCGTGTTCCCGATGGCGCTGAACTTCACGGTGGCCGTAACCCGCGATCTGGGACTTGAAGAAACCTACGGGATTGCGCAGTATTTCAGCTTCATGTTCAATCTGGTGCTGCCGCTGGCGCTGCTGTTCGAGCTGCCGTTGATCGTCATGTTCCTGACGAAGCTGCGTATTCTGAACCCGCTGCGGCTGCGGAAGGCGCGGCGTTATGCCTATTTCGCGCTGGTCTTTATCGCGGTGGTAATCACCCCGCCCGATTTCATCTCGGACTTTCTTGTGACTGTGCCGCTGCTGGTGCTGTACGAGTTCAGCGTGTTTCTGTCGTCCGTTGTGTACCGGAAGCAGCTTGCTGCCGATGCGGCGATTGAAGCCAGGTACACTGCGGAGGGGCGCGCCTGACAGGAGCGCCGGGGATACACAGGCATATTTTGCCTGGCAGTGGATAGAATGAAAGAGAGTGCGGCCGGGACAACCCCCGCCTGGTCGTTTTTTTCCAAATTCGTCTAGAAAAAAGAGCAAAAGGACTTGAAATCCGCAGGCAAGTTCAGTAATATAAAAATTGTTGTTAGCACTATAAGGTATCGAGTGCTAACAGGACGGGAATATGCCGAAGCCGCTTAAGGCCGGCATCCTCAACGAACCGGAATGCACCGCAGGATGGGCAGCATTCCTCGACCTCTGTGTTCAAGCCAAACCACATAATTTAAAAGGAGGCTATTTTTCATGATCAAACCTTTAGGTGAACGCGTACTGGTGGAGCCGATCGAGCAGGAGGAGACCACTTCTTTCGGTATCGTGCTTCCGGACTCTGCCAAGGAGAAGCCGCAGGAAGGCAAAGTAGTTGCTGTAGGCAGCGGAGCTCTGAAAGACGGCGTTCGCGTTCCGCTCGAAGTGAAGGAAGGCGACCGCGTGATCTTCTCGAAGTATGCGGGAACTGAAATCAAGTATGAAGGCAAGGAATATTTGATTATGAAAGAAAGCGATATTCACGCGATTCTGGGCTAATCCGGATAGACGTTCATAAGCATTTCGTACCGATACTTATAATTCACAGGGAGGTTTTTTGATAATGGCAAAAGATATCAAGTTCAGTGAAGACGCCCGCCGTGCGATGCTCCGCGGTGTAGATGCTCTGGCTAATGCGGTTAAAGTAACTCTTGGACCGAAAGGCCGCAACGTGGTGCTGGAGAAGAAATTCGGCAGCCCGCTCATCACGAACGACGGTGTAACGATCGCCAAGGAAATCGAACTGGAAGATGCGTTTGAGAACATGGGCGCCCAGCTCGTTAAAGAAGTTGCGACCAAGACGAACGACGTTGCCGGCGACGGTACGACTACCGCAACCGTGCTTGCGCAAGCTCTGATCCGCGAAGGTCTGAAGAACGTAACGGCAGGCGCCAGCCCAATCGGACTGCGCAAAGGTATCGACAAAGCCGTTAAAGCGGCTGTTGCCGAGCTTCAGAACATCGCCAAGCCGGTTGAAGATTCCCAAGCCATCGCACAGGTTGCCGCTATCTCCGCAGCTGATGAAGAAGTGGGCAAACTGATCGCTGAAGCTATGGAAAAAGTGGGCAAAGACGGCGTTATCACCGTTGAAGAATCCCGCGGCTTCCTGACGGAGCTTGAAGTGGTTGAAGGCATGCAGTTCGACCGCGGTTACATTTCCCCGTACATGATTACCGACACGGACAAGATGGAAGCCGTTCTGGATAATCCGTACATCCTGATCACCGACAAGAAGATCAGCAGCACACAGGAAATCCTGCCGCTGCTTGAGAAGATCGTACAGCAGGCTCGTCCGCTGCTGATCATCGCCGAAGACATCGAAGGCGAAGCTCAAGCTATGCTGATCGTGAACAAGCTGCGCGGAACGTTCAATGCCGTTGCCGTTAAGGCTCCTGGCTTTGGCGACCGCCGTGAAGCAATGCTGCAGGATATCGCAGCTCTGACAGGCGGCCAGGTGATCACCGAGAAGCTGGGTCTGGACTTGAAGAGCACGACGGTTGACCAGCTCGGCAACGCCCGTCAAGTGCGCGTAACGAAAGAGAACACGACAATCGTGGACGGAAGCGGCGCGAAGGAAGACATCCAGGCACGCGTCAGCCAAATCCGCGCTCAACTGGAAGAAACCACTTCCGAGTTCGACAAAGAGAAGCTGCAAGAGCGTCTGGCCAAGCTGGCCGGCGGCGTAGCCGTTGTGAAAGTCGGCGCCGCTACCGAAACCGAGCTGAAAGAGCGCAAGCTGCGCATCGAAGACGCCCTGAACGCAACCCGCGCTGCGGTTGAAGAAGGCATCGTATCCGGCGGCGGTACCGCGCTGGTTAACGTATACAGCGCTGTAGCAGCTGTTGAAGCTGTAGGCGACGAGAAGACTGGCGTGAACATCGTGCTCCGCTCCCTGGAAGAGCCGATCCGCACGATCGCTGCGAACGCCGGCCAGGAAGGCTCCGTTATCGTGGAGCGCCTGAAGAAGGAAGCCATCGGCGTCGGCTACAACGCTGCTACCGATGAGTGGGTGAACATGATCGAAGCCGGTATCGTTGACCCTGCGAAGGTAACGCGCTCCGCGCTGCAGCATGCTGCATCCGTAGCCGGTCTGTTCCTGACCACGGAAGCCGTAATCGCCGACAAGCCTGAGCCTGAAAAAGGCGGCGCACCTGACATGGGCGGCATGGGCGGAATGGGCGGCATGATGTAATGTAAGGTATAAACCCTTATATATCAATGGATGAATAGCTCATCATCGTCTTTAGGTAACATTTGAGTAACAATTTGCTCATTTTCCGGAGGTTTTCTCATCAGTTCGCTGAACTTTTGAGCAGCCTCCTTTTTTCTTGTCTTCGTAATGTGAAGGTAAATTGATTTTGTTACCTTATCATCAGCGTGACCTAACCGCTCCATAATTTGTTCTAAACTTACTCCAGCTTCAGCAAGCAGTGATGTATGCGTGTGTCTCAATGAGTGTGGAGTTAGATCAGTTGGAAGGCCAGCTATGGCTAGTAACCGCGTCATTCGTATCTCGACATTTTTTATGACTCTTGGATAACCGGCATAGCGTCCTCTTCGGCAAAATACGANCCTATTCATCGTAATAACATTCTGAATCAATTTGGTAATCTCGTGATCGATATCAATATCACGAATAGACGATTTTGTCTTTGGAGTATGAATCTTAAATTTCTTGTAGTTATTATGTGGATTGTATAGTGTCTTGGTTATTTTAATTTGATCTTCCTCTATGTTGATATTCGTTTCATTCAGTGCGCACAGTTCGCCTACACGCATGCCTGTATACGCAATAGTCATGAAAATCTCGTAGTCAGATTCTAGTCCAAATGTTCGTGCTGTTTCTAGGAACAACTCCAGATCATCTCTCTCCAGGTATTTTGGGATTTCACTGTTATTCTCTATATCCTCAACCGTTCGTACATCGTCCGGAACATAAGCGCCTACTGTGGGGTCAACGGTAATCGCATTGTACTTAAGTCCGTATTCAAAGATCATTCCAGCTGTCGTATGAATTCCTTTCAATGTATTATGAGACAGTGACTTTTCAATATCTTCTATATCTTTTCCTTCCTTTAGGTTGATTAGAGCCTGTTGATAATCTTCATCCGTAATATCACGTGCCACTTTATCTTTGAGCACAAGTATGAGGTTTGACATCTCATTTTTTCTAATCCGGATCGTTCCGTCTTTTTTTGTTTTTCCATGTGTCTGATACTTTTCCATCCAGCGATTTGCAAGTTCTTCGAAAGTCCAGTTTATTTTCTGTTCCTTCTTCTTCTTACCGGGTAGAACTTCTCCACGTTTATGCTGATCCATGATGATGGCTGCTGCCGCTTCTGCATCTGCCTTAGTTTCAAAGCCTCCTTTTTTCTTCTGATTCCTAGATCCATCCGGTTTCTTTCCCAAATCGACTATGTACGTCCACTTGGCGCCGCACTTGCATTTCTTCTTATTCAGTCCCGGGCATTTGCAATAAGGCTTATAATAGTGACCTTTCATCCTTGTTGTGCCTCCTTATCTGTCTATGCCTGTATTGTAGTGGAGGTAACAGAAAAAGACCATACACCGAAGTGCATGGCCCTGATATAATGTTGGTTGTACAACGGCATAAGGGCGGTCGGCTAATCTCCCGGAAGGGAGGTGATGCCATGGAGGTTAAAGACACGCTGATGTTGATGATTCAATTCTCAACACTGGTGATACTGATTCTTTCCTTCAATAAACGTAAATAGACCGCCCTCAGGTCAAGGATGACGGTCTATTTATGTGGATCTCACTTTGCACGCCGACCGCTCTTATAGCGGGTTGTAAAGGAGTCGTGTTCCAGCACGGATCCTTATTTATTTTATCTTAGCAT
>NZ_JAHCMB010000086.1 GCF_019904155.1 Paenibacillus sinensis | reverse complement strand
AAATGGAAAGGAAGATGATTTGTGGCTGGAAGTATACAAAAGATTGGAAAAAAATTCAGAGTAACAAAAGAACTTGGTAAGAGTCAGTCTGGTAAAAGGTTAAGGGAATACGTATACGCTGCAACTGAAGCTGAGGCAAAGAAACTACTTGCAGAATTCGAATATAACCAGCAAAGGAATACACTGGTCGAAAGCAGCAATATTACAGTATCGGAGTTTTTTGATCACTGGATGGAAAATTACGTTAAGTATAATTGTGAGGAAACAACAGCCTATGGTTATCGTAACATCTTGTACAAGCATGTGGAGCCATACCTCGGGAGGATCAAATTGCAGAAACTAC
Organism: Paenibacillus sinensis; assembly: GCF_019904155.1. Taxonomy (GTDB): domain Bacteria; phylum Bacillota; class Bacilli; order Paenibacillales; family Paenibacillaceae; genus Paenibacillus_AQ; species Paenibacillus_AQ sinensis. The sequence continues at coordinate 1,535 of NZ_JAHCMB010000086.1, read as the reverse complement.
AGCCAACGCATATTCAGCAATACTATAAGTATTTAATGGATGAGAAGGGCTTATCCCCGAATACTGTAAGAAAGCATCATGCAAACATTCGCAAGGCATTGGATTATGGGCTCAAGCAGCAGTTTGTATACAGGAATGTGGCAGATGCCGTTTCATTACCGCGATTGAATAAGTTTGAAGGTAGGGCTTATACAAAGGATCAATTGAATACACTCCTGGAGCTTGTGAAAGATACCAAGTTGGAGCTGCCTGTTTACCTATCAGCGTATCTTGGGCTTAGAAGATCTGAGATCACTGGATTGACGTGGAAGGAGGGAGTAGATATGCAGAATCGAATACTGCACATTGAGAAGGTGAGAACAAGTGCCGGGAAAGCTGTTGTGATCAAAAAGCCAAAAACGGATAAGAGCCAAAGAACGTTATTTATTGTTGATGTGATCTATGAATTGTTGAGGAAAACACAGGTGAATCAGGCAGAATATAAAAAAATACTTGGAAAAGACTACAATGATAGTGGCTATGTCTTTACTCGTGAAGACGGAACCCCATATCGAGTAAATACGGTAACTGAACAATTCAGTGATTTTCTGAAGAAGCACAAGCTTCCGAAAATACGCCTACATGATCTCCGGCATACCTTCGCTAGTATCCTTCATTCTGAGGGGGTTGATTTGAAATCGATCTCCGAGGCCCTCGGACATTCTGATATTGGTACGACTAACAAAATCTATACTCATATATTTGACAANAAGCGTTACGAAAGAACAAAGAGAAGCGTAGTAGTAATGTTTAATGGTAGTGCATGGATATGTTTTAAGTGGGGTTCCCAAAAGTTACATCACTTATCGTCGGATCATGTAATGATGATATTAATTTAGTGTCAAAAGGCATGCTTATTGGCATGAATCCAAGAGCTATGTTTTTATGTGCCCAAACACCTGTAAATAGCTTTTGGCATGTGCCACTAAAACTGAAGACATTTTGGCACGAATTAAGGAGGAATTATCGGTGGAGATGGGATACGGGCGAGTATCTGCTAAGGATCAGAATCCAGAAAGACAGCTGGTGAAGTTTCGAGAGGTCGGAATCGATGAAAGATATATATTTGTTGATAAACTAAGCGGAAAGGATTTTAATCGTCCTCGTTATCAAGCCATGCGTTTAATGATCCGGGAAGGTGATTTGATATACATTGATGCACTAGATCGTTTGTGTCGAGACTATGATGGAATCATTTCTGAATGGAAGTACATTACTCGTGAGCTGAAAGCAGATATTGTTTGCTTAGATGATGAGACACTGTTTGATTCAAGAAAGTTTAGAACCATGGGTGATTTTGGAAAAGTAATGGAGGATCAGTTTTTGAGCTTGTTGGCATATGTGGCTGAGCAAGAGAGGAAGAAGAACAGGCAGCGACAGGCAGAGGGGATAGAGGTTGCTAAGGCGAACGGTATTAAATTTGGTAGGCCAATGGTGGAGATTGACGAGGCATTCGTTCAAATTTATAAGCAATGGAAATCTGGATTATTTACTGC
>NZ_JAHCMB010000069.1 GCF_019904155.1 Paenibacillus sinensis | reverse complement strand
TTTATATAAACCAAAAGTACATTTAATAACTACGTCTACTTAGTGTCTACATTTTTAATCAAAATAAAACCCAGACCCTTATCAGGTCTGGGTTTTATTTATGGAGCCGAGGGGAGTCGAACCCCTGTCCGAAGGTAACGCCACATAAGCTTCTACGAGTGTAGTTACAGTTTTGATGTCACCCGAGTATCGCCCCGTAACCGGCTATACGTTGGGTCAGCCTGATTATCTTCTTCTGCTGACCCCAGGCGGAGACCAGACAGCGTATCCCACTACTTGTTAGCCCCTATCCCTGTCACATGGGCGATGCAGGGTAGAAGCACGCTCACAGGTTATTAAGCTGCGAAAGCGTAGTTGTTTTGTTGTTTGCCGTTTAATTGGCTTTAGCGTTGATGAAGCGGACGCGTCCCCGCTACTCGCTACTCATGCTCGAACTACCCCCGTCGAATCCAAAAACGGCCCCTCATTAAAAGGGCTTCTTCGGATCAGCGCAAGCCGCCGGCAAGAGCGGTGCTATCCAAATCCCGTCGCTCATGTGCGATGTCGGGAACTGAAGCGTGTTGTCTTACATAAAAGAGTATATCACATTTTGCAGCAAAACTATATAGATCTTACAGGAAACTTAGGCGAGGATTGCCACCAGCAGCACAATCAAGAGAGGAAACAACCGGGTGATGATTGCTCCGATAAAAGCCGCTATCTGGCGATCTTCTGCTTCTCCCGAAGCGCTCGCTGGATATCACGCTGTGCGTCGCGCTTGGCGGCGGAGTCGCGTTTGTCATACTGCTTCTTCCCTCTGCCGATGCCTAGCAGCAGCTTCGCATAGCCGTTGCGGACATATACCTTGAGCGGCACGATCGTGTAGCCTTCCTGCTTGGAATGGCCTAGCAGCTTGCTGATCTGCTCCTTGTGCAGCAGCAGCTTCCGTGTGCGTGTAGGGTCGTCCGGATTGGAGCGGTTGCCCTGCTCAAACGGACTGATGTGCATGTTATGCACGAAGATCTCGCCGCCGCGAATCGTGGCGAAAGCGTCCCCGATGTTCGCGCGTCCATTGCGCAGCGATTTGATTTCTGTTCCCGTGAGGACCATGCCCGCCTCGTAGGTATCCTCGATAAAATAATCATGGGAAGCCTTTTTGTTCTGGGCGAGCACTTTCCCGTCTGCTTTTTTACCCATGACAATCACTCCTTGAATCGGTTAATCCAGCAAAAAACATCCGATCTCTATTGTATCAAAACGTCTCGACTCCGCGCAAGCGGAGTTAAAGCGTTTCAATTTGTTCAAAGGCGCATCCATTCGCGTGATAGAGATCGATCTGTAAAAAGCGCCAAGCCCGCAGCCGGACCTGGCGCTTGCTATCCGGTGAACAAGTCCAGGGCTGTCAAACCGCTTTACTTGTTCGCTTTATTTGCTGCTTTCTTTTTCTTTTTGCGCTTCTTGCCCTCGCCGTTGCCGGAAGCAGCCTCGATTGCGCCGCTGCCCGGCGTTACGGATTGGCCGATGAAGACGCCGCTCTGCGACTTCTTCTTGCGGCGACCTTTACCGCCGGACTTGCCGCCATAGTCGCCCCCGTGATCCTCACGGGTGCGGAACTTCGTGTCACCGCTGACACCGGTGTACACGTCCCCGCGCGCCCCGGGAGGCGCGCCATAGCCGCCCTTGCCCGAGCCGAAGCCGAAGTTGATGCCGCGCGTTCCGCCCGCGGCATCCCCGGCTTCGCCTCTCGGGCTGCGTGCGCCCGCGCCGCCGCGCTCGGCGGCGCCTGCGGCCGGGCTGGCGGCGAGTACGCGCCCGCCGCGCCCGCGTTTGCCGCGGCTGCCACCCGCCGCGGCTCCGCCCTTACCGGCGGCGCGTCCTTTGCCGCCGCCGGGGCCATGGGCGGCCGCTGCGCCGTGGCCGCCTCTGCGATCGCGGCTGCCTTTGCCGCCGCGACCGCCGCCGAAGCCGCCGCTGCGGTGCTCGCCCGCCGCGCGGGGCTTCATGTCGACCAGCTCGAAGTCGATCGTGTGGTCGTCCATATTCACCTTGGCGACGCGGATCTTCACTTCGTCGCCGATGCGGAACACCTTGGAGGTGCGCTCACCGATCAGCGCCATATGACCCTCGTCGAAGTGGTAATAATCGTCCGTCAGATGACTGAGACGAATCAGGCCTTCGACGGTATTTTCCAGCTCAACGAACATGCCGAAGCTCGTCACGCTGCTGATCATCGCGTCGAATTCCTCGCCCACCTTGTCCTGCATGTATTCCGCCTTCTTGAGCTGCTCCGTATCCCGTTCAGCCTCGACAGCGACCCGTTCACGCTCGGAGGACTGCTGGGCGATGTCCGGCATCCGGCTCGCCAGGTACTCCTGGCGCTTCTCGGTAAGTGCTCCACCGCCCTCCAGCACCTCGCGGATGACGCGGTGAATAACAAGGTCGGGATACCGACGGATCGGGGACGTGAAGTGGGAGTAATACTCGGCAGCAAGGCCGAAGTGGCCCGTGCTCTCTGCATCGTACTTCGCCTGCTTCATGGAGCGGAGCATCATTGTGCTGATAACCGTCTGCTCCTTCGTGCCCTGAATGTCCTCCAGCAGCTTCTGCAGCGCCCGCGGATGAACGGAGTTCCCGCGTCCCTTGACGTGATAGCCAAAATTGGCCGCGAACGCCATGAAATTCTGCAGCTTCTCGGGGTCCGGATCTTCATGGATTCGATACAGGAACGGAACCTTCAGCCAGTGGAAATGCTCCGCCACCGTCTCATTGGCCGCCAGCATGAATTCCTCGATGATCTGCTCCGCAATCGAGCGCTCTCTTTTGACAATATCAACAGCCTTGCCATTCTCGTCCACGATAATCTTGCTCTCCTGGAAGTCGAAATCCACAGCGCCCCGGTGCATCCGGGCGTCCCGCAGCTTCATCGCCAGCTCGCGCATAAGCTTGAAATCATCGATCAGAGGCGCATAGCGCTCCAGCAGCTCGGGGTCCTCGTCCATCAGGATTTTGCGCACATTAGTATACGTCATCCGCTCTTTCGTACGAATCACGCTTGTGAATACATCATGCTTCACGACCTTCATGTTCTCGTCGAACTCCATTGTGCAAGACATCGTCAGCCGGTCCACCTGAGGATTGAGCGAGCAGATGCCGTTAGACAATCGATGCGGCAGCATCGGAATAACGCGGTCCACCAGATACACGCTGCAGCCCCGGTCGTAGGCTTCCTTGTCGAGGTCGGAGTTCTCCCGTACATAATAGCTGACATCGGCGATATGCACGCCCAGCGTGAAATGTCCGTTCTCCAAACGGCCTACGTTAACGGCGTCGTCCAGGTCCTTGGCATCCTCACCGTCGATCGTCACGATATTCAGTCCCCGCAGATCGCGGCGGCCCTGCTGCACAATCTCGTCGTCCGTAATGGAATCCGGAGCGGCGTTCGCCTCGGCCATAACCTCTTCCGGAAAAGCCTCCGGCAGCTGATGCTTGCGGATTACGGATAAAATATCGACGCCCGGATCATCCTTATGTCCCAGTATTTCGATGATTTCCCCCTCAGCGGCCGCCCGGCCTTCCGGGTAGCTCACGATCCGCACGACAACCTTCTCGCCATCCACGGCTCCTTTGAACGATTCCTTCGGGATAAAAATATCCCGGTTAATCCGCTTGTCATCTGGCAGCACGAATCCGTACGTCTCCAGGCTCTGGAATACACCGACGATCTGCAGCACGCCTCTGCGTACGATTCGCACAACTTCTCCTTCCATTCTGCCGCCGGAGTGGCTTCTGGAGGTGACGCGCACCAGCACGATATCGCCGTTCATAGCGCTTTTGATATCATTCGCATGAATATATACATCGGGATGATCCCGGTCGTCGGGAATAAGGAAGGCGAAGCCCTTCGCATGGGCCTGCAGACGTCCGCGCAGAAGATCCATCCGTTCCGGCACCCCATACCGCTTCGTGCGGGTCAGCACAATGCGTCCGTCCTGCTCCAGCTCGCTTAGCAGCACATTGAAGGCCTTCAGCGGTTCCTCATCCGTGAATGCAAAATGATCAATCAGCTCTTCATACGTCATCGGTTTATAAGCGGTTTCCCGCATGAAATCCAGCAGATTCTCTTGAGTAAGCATCTCTTCACCTCGGCTAAGCCGCGGCGAAAGAGGCCGCCGGCTTGTATGTATGATGGTTGTCCTATAATACTTCATACCCTAGTATACACAAAATCAATCCCAGGCATCCCTGCGACGTCATCCCCCTGCCCGCTGCATATAGAGTTCATTTCCGTTTCTCATCCGGTTATAAGAAAAACTCTAATCGGGGCCTAGTCGAAGAAATTGCCTAGTCCTTATTAGCTGTAGTTGTTCTTGCAGAGTCAGAAGCCGTGTATCCAAAGTTTACCTGTGTGATCTTATAAAAAAGCCTCCGCTCATCTCGAAGAGCGAAGGCTTCGTGTGTTCTATAATTAATCTAATACAATCGCGACGATAATCGACATAATGAAAAATCCGGCTCCGAGTCCTACCGTAATCCGCTGAAGCACCAGATCCATGCCACGGGCTTTCGTCTTACCGAACAGATGCTCCGCACCGCCGGAGATGGCACCGGAAAGACCTGCGCTCTTGCCCTTTTGAAGCAGAACCACCGTAATCAGACCGATAGAAAAAATCAGAAGCAGCACTTTCAGAAAAATTTCCATTCCTTCCACCTCCTACGCTACAGGCTCACTATCTATGTAAAGTCAAATTATCGATCCATAAACAGCATTTTTATTGTATCACAGCATGTCTTCGATTACAAGGAAACTTCCTTTTTTGACCAACCAGAATGCATGGGAAAAAGGGTGCTCCTGCCACGGTAGGCTTGGAGCACCCTTGTAAGGTTCAGTGAACCTGATTATCTCTTCAGGTTGTAGAAGGATTTCAGACCGTTGTATTGAGCCAGTTCGCTCAGTTCGTCTTCGATGCGAAGCAACTGGTTGTACTTGGCGATACGGTCCGTACGGGAAGGAGCACCTGTCTTGATCTGACCGGCGTTGGTTGCAACGGCGATGTCAGCGATAGTGCTGTCTTCGGATTCACCGGAACGGTGGGATACAACAGCTGTGTAGCCTGCGCGCTTAGCCATTTCGATAGCGTCGAAGGTTTCAGTCAGGGTACCGATTTGGTTAACCTTGATCAGGATCGAGTTACCGATGCCTTCTTCGATACCTTTACCCAGACGCTCGGTGTTGGTTACGAACAGGTCGTCGCCAACGAGCTGGATCTTGTTGCCCAGCTTCTCGGTAAGCAGCTTCCAACCTTCCCAATCGTCTTCGGAGCAACCGTCTTCGATCGTGATGATCGGGTATTTGTCAACCCAGGAAGCCAGCAGGTCAACGAATTCAGCCGAAGTGAAGGATTTGCCTTCGCCTTCCAGATGGTATTTGCCATCTTTGTAGAACTCGGTGGAAGCTACGTCCATGCCCAGGAATACGTCAACGCCCGGTTTGTAGCCGGCTTTTTCAATTGCCTCGATGATGGAGGACAGTGCGTCTTCGTTGGAAGTGAAGTTAGGAGCGAAGCCGCCTTCGTCGCCAACAGCCGTGTTCAGGCCTTTGGCTTTCAGAACAGTCTTCAGGTTGTGGAAGATTTCAGCGCCGGTACGCAGGGCTTCTTTGAAGCTAGGAGCGCCAACAGGCAGGATCATGAATTCCTGTACGTCAACGTTGTTGTCGGCATGAGCGCCGCCGTTCACGATGTTCATCATCGGAACCGGAAGCTGCTTAGCGTTGAATCCGCCCAGGTAAGTGTACAGCGGCACATCCAGATCAACAGCGGCAGCACGGGCTACAGCCATGGATACAGCCAGGATGGCGTTAGCGCCCAGCTTGCCTTTGTTCGGCGTTCCGTCCAGGGCGATCATAGCCTTGTCGATGCCCAATTGGTCAAGAGCGTCCATGCCGATTACTTCAGGAGCGATGATTTCGTTCACGTTCTTAACGGCAGTCAGTACGCCTTTGCCCAGGTAGCGGGATTTGTCGTTGTCGCGAAGCTCAACAGCTTCGTGAGCGCCAGTAGAAGCGCCGGAAGGAACGATAGCGCGGCCTTTGGCACCGGATTCCAGGTATACGTCAACTTCTACAGTAGGGTTGCCGCGGGAGTCCAGTACCTCGCGAGCATATACATCAGAAATAATAGTCATTCGATTCATTCTCCTTTAATTTAAAATATAGGTCAGGCCAAGGAAGCCTGATGGAGCTGATCTTATTTGCGGCTGGCGATCATGGATTGGCCGGTCATTTCCACAGGCTGCGGAATTCCCATCAGATCCAGAATCGTAGGCGCAACATCCGCCAGAATACCATGCTCGCGGAGCACGACGTTCTCGTCGGTTACGATGAACGGAACCGGGTTGGTTGTATGCGCCGTGAACGGACGGCCTTCTTCGTCGAATACCATGTCGGCGTTGCCATGGTCGGCGATAATGATCGTTACGCCGCCTTTTGCCAGAACAGCATCAACTACCTTGCCTACACATTCATCCGTTACTTCAACCGCCTTGATTGTCGGCTCCAGCATGCCGGAGTGTCCGACCATATCCGGATTGGCGAAGTTCAGGATGATGGCGTCGTGCTTGTCGGCTTCGATTTCGGCTACACAAGCAGCAGCGACTTCATACGCACTCATCTCTGGCTGCAGGTCATAGGTAGCGACCTTCGGCGAAGCGATGAGGACGCGGGTCTCTCCTACCAGCTCAACGTCACGGCCGCCGCTGAAGAAGAACGTTACGTGCGGATACTTCTCAGTCTCCGCGATGCGCAATTGCTTCTTCTGATGGTGAACCAGAACTTCCCCGAGGGTGTTGTCCAGGTTCTTCGGCGGGAAGGCTACATAGCCGACAACCGTCTCGCTGTAAGTTGTCATGCAGACATAGTGCAGGCTCTGCGGGAACTCCGGTCCGCGGTCAAAGCCGGCAAAGTCAGGCATGGTGAAAGCTTGGGACAGCTGAATCGCGCGGTCCGGACGGAAGTTGATGAAGACGACGGAATCGCCACTTTCAACCTTGGCCGTCGGATTGCCGGCTGCATCCGTAATAACGGATGGTACGAGGAATTCGTCATAGACCGAGTTCTGATACGAAGCGGTTACCGCAGTCAGGCCGTCGGTGAAGGCAGGGCCTTCGCCGTACACGATTGCGCGGTAGGCTTTCTCCACGCGATCCCAGCGCTTGTCGCGGTCCATTGCGAAGTAGCGTCCCGATACCGTTGCGATCTTGCCGATTCCGATTTCTTCGATCTTCTGAATCAGATCCTGCATAAACTTCTGTCCGCTGTCCGGAGGAACGTCACGGCCGTCCATGAAGGCATGGATATACACATCTTCCAGGCCTTCCTTCTTGGCCAGCTCCAGCATGGCGAACAAATGGTTGATATGGCTGTGTACGCCGCCGTTCGACAGCAGGCCGAACAGATGCAGCTTCTTGCCGGTCGACTTGGCGCTGCGTACAGCAGATACCAGCGTCTGATTCTCGAAGAATTCACCTTCGCGGATGGACTTGTCGATCATGGTCAAATCCTGGTACACGATCCGGCCTGCGCCGATGTTCAGGTGTCCTACTTCGGAGTTGCCCATCTGTCCTTCCGGAAGTCCGACGGCTTCACCGCATGCGGTAAGCGTCGTGTTCGGATACTGCTTCAGGTAGCGGTCGTAATTCGGCTTGTTGGCTTGGGCAACGGCGTTGCCTTCCACTGTGTTCCGAAGACCGAAACCGTCCATAATAATCAGTGCTACCGGTTTTGGTGCAGACATTACTTCGCCCCCTCAACCAGCGCAATGAAGGAAGCCGGCTGCAGACTTGCGCCGCCGACGAGCGCGCCGTCGATGTCGCTTTGACCCATATATTCCGTAACATTCTCCGGCTTCACGCTGCCGCCGTACTGGATACGGATAACTTCAGCCGTAGCATCGTCATACAGATCCTTGATCAGGCTGCGGATATAGGAGATAACTTCGTTCGCATCAGCCGAAGTGGACGATTTGCCGGTGCCGATAGCCCAGATCGGCTCATACGCGATTACCGTCTGAGCTGCCTGTTCGGCAGTCAGTCCCTGGAACGCGCCTTCAGTCTGCACTTTGCATACTTCTTTCGTCTGGTCGGCTTCGCGCTCTTCGAGCTTCTCGCCTACGCACACGATCGGAGTGATGCCATGGCGGAACGCCGCGTGCATCTTCTTGTTCACGATTTCGTCCGTTTCGCCGAAATAAGCACGGCGCTCGGAGTGACCGAGAATGACATAATCTACGCCCAGATCCTTCAGCATAACGCCGCTGATTTCACCAGTGAACGCGCCGTTGTCCTCGAAATGCAGGTTTTGAGCGCCGATCTTGATGGATGTGCCTGCAGCCAGTTTGGTCAGAACCGGCAGATTGGTGAACGGCGCGCAGATTACGGTCTCCACGCCTGCCACTTCAGCCTTGCCCTTAACCTCGGCAAAGAAGCTTTCGGCTTCCGGAACAGTCTTGAACATCTTCCAGTTGCCAGCGATGATTGGTGTTCTACTCATAGCAAAGCTTGCCTCCCTCTATCCTGAAATAACCTGGGGTCACACTAAGTGGGAACAGGTTATGGAAGCCCTTAGTTTGGCTTCGCCAAACCGAGGGTCTCCTTTGATATTCCATAATCCGCTAATGCCGCGAAAGGCGGCATGAAGGATTCTTACTTGTCGTTCAGTGCCACTACGCCAGGAAGAGCCTTGCCTTCCATGAATTCAAGCGAAGCGCCGCCGCCGGTGGAGATATGGTCCATCTGGTCAGCCAGCTTGAACTTCTCAGCTGCAGCCGCGGAGTCGCCGCCGCCGATGATCGTGTAGCCTTCCGTCTTGGCACAGGCTTCGGCCACCGCTTTGGTTCCTTCAGCGAAGATATCGATTTCGAATACGCCCATCGGTCCGTTCCATACAACAAGCTTGGAGTTCGCGATGACGTCTGCGTACATTTCGCTAGTCTTCGGTCCGATATCAAGACCCAGCCAGCCTTCCGGAATTTCCGAAATATCGACGGTCTTCGTGTTGGCATCGGCGCCGAATTTATCGGCTACAACAACGTCAACCGGAAGCAGGAAGTTCTTGCCGAGCTTCTTGGCTTTCTCGATGAAGCCCAGAGCCGTATCAATCTTCTCTTCGTCCAGAAGGGACGCTCCGACTTCGTATCCTTGAGCCTTGGAGAACGTGTAAGACAGGCCCCCGCCGATCAGCACGTTGTCGGCCAGCGTCAGCAGGTTGTCGATAACGTCAATCTTGTCCTTAACCTTGGAGCCGCCGATGATCGCGGTGAAAGGACGTTCAGGGTTGGACAATGCTTTGCCCAGAACGGAGAGTTCTTTCTCCATCAGCAGACCGGATACGGCCGGCAGGAAGTGGGCGATGCCTTCAGTCGAAGCATGCGCACGGTGAGCAGCGCCGAACGCGTCGTTCACGAACAGATCGGCCAGCTCGGCGAACTGCTTCGCCAGTTCCGGATCATTCTTCTCTTCGCCCGGGTAGAAACGGACATTTTCAAGCACGAGCACGTCGCCGTCTTTCAATTCAGCAATCTTGGCCTTAACCGCTTCGCCAACGGCTTCGTCAGCCTTGGCTACCGGCTTGCCCAGCAGCTCGGAGAGGCGCACAGCCGCCGGAGTCAGACGCATGGAATCGACAAATTGGCCCTTCGGACGGCCCAGATGGCTCGCCAGAATGACCTTGGCACCGTTCTCGATCAAATACTTGATCGTCGGCAGCGTTTCACGGATACGCGTGTCGTCGGTGATTTTGCCGTCTTCGAGCGGCACGTTGAAATCGACGCGCACGAATACGCGTTTGCCTGTTACTTCTACATCACGGACACTTTTCTTGTTCATGACTTATACCTCCACACCCGGATATTGTTCCAACTAACTAATGGAATTTGGGCACCACACAGCGTTTGCACAAGAAGAAACGGCTGCGCCGAGTGGTAAGGCGGCGTCCGTTCTTCCGGTTAGACGTATGTCTCTGGTACATAAAGATGCTGCAATCATTAAGTATTTCGGAAAAGAGCGGAAACAATGGATTGCTGTTTCCGCTCTACGGATGACTCTATGAGATTTATTACTTAGCCAGCTTCGCGAAGTGTTCCAGCGTACGAACGAGCTGAGCAGTGTAGGACATTTCGTTGTCGTACCAGGAAACGGTCTTAACGAGTTGCTTGTCGCCTACAGTCAGAACCTTCGTTTGAGTAGCGTCGAACAGGGAGCCGAAAGTCAGGCCCTTGATGTCGGACGATACGATTTCGTCTTCCGTGTAGCCGTAAGTTTCAGGATCGGAAGCTTCCTTCATAGCGGCGTTGATTTCATCAGCCGTTACAGTCTTACCAAGAACAGTAACCAGCTCAGTCAGGGAACCAGTAGGAACCGGTACGCGTTGAGCGGCTCCGTCCAGCTTGCCTTTCAGGTCAGGGATAACCAGACCGATGGCTTTAGCTGCGCCAGTCGTGTTAGGAACGATGTTCTCAGCAGCTGCGCGAGCGCGTCTGAAGTCGCCCTTAGCATGCGGAGCGTCCAGCGTGTTCTGATCGCCAGTGTAAGCATGGATCGTAGTCATCAGGCCTTCAACGATGCCGAACTTGTCGTTCAGAACTTTCGCCATAGGAGCCAGGCAGTTTGTTGTGCAAGAAGCGCCGGAGATTACAGTTTCGGAACCGTCAAGAATGTCGTGGTTAACGTTGTATACGACAGTCTTCATGTCGCCGGTAGCCGGAGCGGAGATAACAACCTTCTTGGCTCCGCCTTTCAGGTGAAGCTCAGCCTTCTCCTTGGAAGTGAAGAAGCCTGTGCACTCCAGAACGATGTCAACGCCGAGGTCTCCCCAAGGAAGTTCTTCAGGGTTGCGGTTAGCCAGAACCTTAACGTCCTTGCCGTTTACTTTGAAGAAGCCGTCATGAACTTCAACGTCTCCCTGGAATTTGCCTTGCGATGTATCATATTTCAACAAATGCGCCAGCATCTTGGCATCGGTCAGGTCATTGATCGCTACGACTTCGATTCCTTCCACGTCTTGAATGCGGCGGAAAGCCAGGCGGCCAATACGTCCAAATCCGTTAATACCTACTTTTACAGTCATTGAATATTTCCTCCTAAATTTCGTTTTATTTATTCAAGACAAGCCATAGGCTCGTCAAGACAACAAGTTAAGTATAATGCATAATAAATGCTAATGCTCGCCATAATTAGGCAACTGCTCAAGAGAAGAGTTCCGTCAGCCGATTTCCCTGACGATTTCCTCGGCGGCCGCTTCATCAATAACAAGGATATTCTCCTGGCCGAACCGCAGGACGGCGTGGATGGCCTTGGCCTTCCGCTTCCCTCCGGCAATTCCGATCACGATCTCCGTTCGGACGATGTCTTCAAGCCGCAAACCCATTGTCAGCATCGAATGAACCACTTCGCCCTGTTCATTGAAATAATGGCCGAAGGATTCCGCCACCGCACCCGCCGCTCTGATCTTCTCAACCGTCTCCCGGTCAAGTTTGCGTCTGCGGGTCATCTCCAGCGCATCGCCAATTCCGTGTACAATCACACGCGACCGCCGTATAATCTGAACGATTTCGGCGATATTCGGCTCATGCGCCAGCGACTGATAGGCTTCCTCGCTGAGCAAATCCGGCACATGCAGCAGCCGGTAATGCGCGCCCAGCCGTTTGGCCATCGTCGAGGCGATCGTGTTCGCTTGAATCTCCATGCTCTCCCCAAGACCTCCGCGCGCCGGTACAACCAGCGTCTCACGGCAGGACAAATTCAAGGGCGCGCTCATCTGCTCCGCCACTTCCGACAATGTTGATCCGCCTGTAACGGCGACCGTGTCGTCAGTGCGCAGCACTCCCAATAATGCTTTCGATCCAGCTCTCCCGAGCTCTCTCTTGGTGAACGGGGAAACTTCACAGTCTCCCGGAACCACAATAACCTTCTTCAGCCCGTAGTTCGAACGGATCTTCTCTTCCAAGTCCTCAAGGCCGAACAAGCTCTTGGCCACAGGCTCCAGCATATCAAGCAGATTTCTGCCGGCATCGCTGATTCGCATGCCTATGCTCTCGATCTCAATGAGCCCCTGTGACTTCAGAAGGTCTGTCTCCGCACGCAGTACCCGTTCCGTCATATTGAGGGAAGCGGCGAGCGTTCGGCGGCCGATAATATCGGACAACAGGATCTGATGAAGAATCGTGTACCGTCTTTTGAGGGTTTCCATGAGATCAGGCAGAAGCTGCTTTTGGATTTCTAATAAATTGCGCATACTTTCACTCCTGCAACTCCGTCTTTCTCTTTTCCCCTTCTCTATGGTCTTAAAACGTCCCGGGTTAACTTTTTAAGTCCCACCACCTATTCTACCCAAATATTGCACTTAGCGCAAGGGCTCCCAAACTAGAATTCACTTGGACTTTCCTTCTTATTCAAAGCCCTTTTTTTCACAGCTCAGAAAGGGAGTTCTTGTCCATTTACGCGACAAATAAGGTTTATAAACAAGGGAGTTGCAATCACCTGGAATTTAGATTATAATAATTTCTGTTGCGCCCGTGGTCCAATGGATATGACGTAGGCCTCCGAAGCCTGAGATCCAAGTTCGATTCTTGGCGGGCGCGCCACATTACATCTTTAACCAAAACTTGATCATTCAACCAGCGTCACTAAATGTGACGCTTTTTTGTATCCCCGATTTGACTTTCCCTGACTTTTTGTTTGACTTTCTTTGACTTTTTGTTTGAATTTGTTTATCATGTGGTTAATACGGTAACAGTATAATGAAGCTGTACGAAATCCATCTGACATTTCATGAGGAGGTTTTCCACGTGAGTTACATTCCTATGGTCGTCGAACAAAGCAACCGCGGCGAGCGGGCTTATGACATCTATTCCCGCCTATTGAAGGACCGCATCATTTTCCTTGGAACCGAGGTTAATGACGTGGTAGCCAATTCCATTATCGCACAAATGCTCTTCCTGGCCGCCGAGGACCCGGAGAAAGATATCTCTTTGTACATTAACAGCCCAGGCGGTTCCATTACCGCAGGGATGGCCATTTTCGATACGATGCAGTACATCAAGCCGGACGTGTCCACCATCTGCGTCGGCATGGCCGCTTCTATGGGCGCCTTCCTGCTGACAGCAGGCGCGATCGGCAAGCGCTACGCGCTGCCTAACAGCGAAATCATGATCCACCAGCCGCTGGGCGGAGCGCAAGGACAGGCTTCCGACATCGAAATCCGTGCCCGCCGCATTCTGAAAATGCGCGACAAGCTGAACCAGATTCTGGCAGAGCGCAGCGGACAGCCGCTGGAGCGCATCGAGAAGGATACCGACCGCGACTACTTCATGAGCGCGGCCGATGCTGCAGCTTACGGTCTGGTGGACAAAGTTATTGAGAAGCCGATAGCCGTTGGCGTATAAGACAAGGATTCGCAACACCCTGCCATACACTAAACGAGAGGGCGCTTCCGCAAGCAGAATGAACTGCTGCTTGCAGAAGCGCCCTCTTTTTCGATACATCTGAATTATTAAATCAGGAACGGAGCAGCCGGCTATACCCGAGGCTCTGCAGCCGATCTGCGATCAAGCGGTAGCCTCTGCCGTTCGGGTGAAGACGGTCGATGGACAGAAGCTCCCGCTCGTGTCCCGCGAACGAATCGTAAATATCGGCGAAGGCGCACTCCCGGCCGCAGTACTGCGCCAGCTGGCGATTGAACCGCTGCACCCAATCCGAGGCGCCGGCCATCTGCGGATACGGATTGTACAGCCCGACGATTCGCACCAGCCACGGATTTGATGCCCCTTGCTTCTCCTGATAAATCCGGCTCATGACCGCTGCCAGATGCCCTTTGGATTCCTGAAGCGCCCGGTCAAATACCGCCTGGGAAGAACGGCTCTGTCCGCCCGCTTCCCGTGCGGCATGAATCAAGTCATTCCCGCCGATCGAGACCGTGATAAGATCAGCTTCGCGAATCGATTGGCGGAACAACGGATGGTAGCGAACCCGCTGCTCCAGCTCGGACGTCGTCAACCCGTTGACCCCCAAGTTCGTATATGCCACGAAAGAGCGCAGCGCCACCTCCGACATCCGCCGGTAGACAGGAACAAATCCGCTTCCCGGCAAGGCCCCGAATCCCGTCGTCAGTGAATCTCCTAACGCTGTATATTGATAAACCAAGGTTTCCCCTCCTAGCGCCCTAAGGCTCGTCACCATTCAACATATGAACGGAGTAGGCGCCGTGGAACGGGGAATGCCCATGGGTTTACAGATTATTTCAACCGGTCGAACGGACTGCTTCCGTCAGGCAGAATATCTTTGAAGCTAAATGTAAATTGCGGGAATCCTGCGGCGTAAGGCGTATAATCATACTGCTGGAAGAACAACGTCACCCGGCCCTCTTGCAGATAGAAGTATTTTTCCGTCTGAAGAGCCGTAAACCCGCCAGTGTATCCGTAGTAATCCCGACTCTTATTAAAAGCCTCGCTCACCTTGTTGTTCAGCACTTTCTTGTAATTCGGATTGGCTCCGAACAGGTCGCCGAGAAGCAGGCGCTTGCCGTCCTTCAGAGAGAAGGTGAACCCTTGCCGATAAGTCCCGCCATGGGCGCCTCCCAGGTATTCATACTGGTCCATCACCAGACTCAGCACGCCGTTCTCGTTGTAAGTGACAACGTAATCAGACTCAAAATCATAGGGCCGGATATCCTCATCTCTCTCTTTCAGTGAACTATTAATGGAGTTGGAGAACGTCTGGAAGGTCTGTTTCAGCGTGTTGTTGATGGCCTTCTGAGCTTCCGCATTGGCCAATCCCGCAATCTGCGGATATTTCAGGTTGATCGTATATCCTTCGGTTGTTTTAGCATAAGTCTCTGTTGTAACAGTGAGAGCATTCAGCTTGCGGCTTGTAATATTCAGTCTGCTCTCCGACTTGCTGAAATCGCCCTTGTATCCAAGATAATCGTTCAGCACACCGAACGGCACGTAGAGATGGCCGCCGTAGTTCAGACCGTCATATTCCGACAAATAGTGGCCGTTCACTGCAAGAAAGACCCCGTATTCGTTAACGCTCAGCTTGAGCGGGTTCGTTCCTTTGCCGATTGTATACGAACTATCCGCTTTATCATATGTCAGAGGCATGCCGAGGGTTTTGTTCAAAAAGGATACCGGAATCCATACCTTCCCGTTCTGGTAGATCCCCTGCTGGGCGCTAATCTTGCCATTGACTTTCAGGACGATGGACGTTTGACCGGTCTTGGACGCGGCCGAAGCGGCCCAGCTATGATTAGCCGGAAAAATGGTTCCTCCCGCCAGCAGACCAGCCGACAGCAAGCCGACTCCCAGGATGCGCGTAATTCGATTGTTCAGATTCATAACTGATGTTCCTTTCTTCATGTGAGAGTATGTCGGGAATAACACCGCTCTTCCATTATATAGACAAGAAGGCATACCAAGGGTTACATCTCTGCTTACAGTTCTTTCATCGTTGCTCCCCATATGGTGGATGCATATGACAATTTGTTAAACAAAAGAAGCAGCGCTCAACCGCCCTGAAATCCTTTTTACGTAAAAAAGGCCTCTACCACCTCCAGACGGATGCGGTAAAAGCCTCGCTATACCCAAAGCTTAGTTCAATTGATAGATGACGCTGAGCTGAGTCGTGATCTTCACTTCTCCTGCCTGAACCTCCGTGCTGCCGGCGCTGTCGGCGGAACCCTTCATCAGACTTTCGCTCTGGGCGAATACGACTGGCGATGCGCCATTGTCGATCTGGCTCACTGATAGAACCTGGCCGAGACTGCGCTTGGCGGCTTTGGAAATGGCGCCTGCTTTGACGTCGGCGTTCGCCATCGCCTTCTCAATAACCTGCGCTTCGAAGGCGGAAGTATCCTCAACAGCGAAGCGGGCGCTGCCAAGGTTGTTCGCACCGGCCGCGGAAGCCGCGTCAAGCAGTGAGCCTACCTTGTCCAGATCCCGGTAAGTCACCTGGAGGACATGATGCGCGTTGTATCCTTTCACCTGCTGGCCTTCTTTATCATTATAAGTATAATTCGGCTGCACATAGAATTCGGCGGTCTGAATGTCCTTGTCGCTGATTCCCCAGGTATTCTTCAACAGCGCCGTCACCTTCGAGATCTTGGCGGCATTGCTCTTCTGGGCTTCCTGGGCGGTAGACGCCGAGCTGTCCGCTCCGATCGACAGATAGACGACATCCGGCTTCATGGAGAGCTCTCCCTTGCCAATGACGCTTACCACATTCTTCTGCACTTCTTCCGCGTACGCCTTCTGCGGCTTGTCAACAAGTCCGCCCGCTACTGCTCCCCCCGCCAATACACTGCCTGCGATGAATACGGCTGCTGCCGGCTTGATCCACTTCTTCATAGATTGCCATCCTCCCTTGTCGTTCGCATGTTTTGCGATTGTACCTTCTAGACGGACAGGATTGGCAAAAGTTGCACGTCTTTATTCATCGTCGCAAGGATAAACCGCCTTACGGCGTCCTTATACGCCATGCGTTTACCGATAAGCAGAAAGCTGTGATAAGCGCGCAGCTTATTCATTCTTATATTTTTAAGCAAAAAAAAGCCCTTTCAGGGCTTTTCTTCAATAATGCGGCCGGTTGGGCGATACCTGCGTATCGCCGGCCTTCCTGTTCAATTGCCAAGACAGCGGGACACCGCTGCCGGACATCCTATTGCAAAGAGGGTTCAGACTGCGATGATTACTGATTCTCCAGCTCTTCCTTGCTGACAAGTCCTGTCAGGGCGGTTACAGCTTGATCGGCGTCCGCGCCTTCCGCGCTGATGAAGATTTCCGTACCGGAGCTGATCGCGAGGCTCATAATCCCCATGATGCTCTTGGCATTCACTTTTTTATCTTCTTTCTCAACGAAAATCTCGGACGAGAACTTGTTGGCTTCCTGGACGAACAATGCTGCCGGCCGGGCATGAAGCCCCGTCTTCAACCGGACGACTACCGGGTGCTTTGTCATGAAACGCTTACCCCCTAATTAAGATATGCCCCAAAAATTTCACAATAATTTTATCATATTATATCATTATAACCGAATCCACACTACAAAAAAATATCATTCCCCTACCCGGAGCTTCTCAGCCAGCTCATCAATCTTGCGAAGCCGGTGATTCACGCCCGACTTGCTGACGGTGCCTTTGAGCATTTCCCCGACTTCCTTCAAATTGATATCCGGGTGTGCGAGACGAACCTCCGCGACCTCCCGCAGCTTATCGGGAAGCTTCTCGAGGCCGATCTCCTTCTCCAGGAACTTGATGTTCTCGATCTGCCGTACCGCCGCGCTGATGGTCTTGTTCAGATTGGCGGTTTCACAGTTCACAATCCGGTTGACGGAATTGCGCATATCGCGCATGATTCGCACGTCCTCGAATTTGAACAGGGCCTGATGCGCGCCGATCAGGTTCAGGAATTCGATGATCTTCTCGCCTTCCTTGATATACAGAATGAAGCCCTTCTTGCGCTCGATGCAGCGGGCATTGAGATGAAAATCATCGGCCAGCTTAACGAGCGCCTTGCAGTGCTCCTCGTACATCGAGGCGATCTCCAGGTGATACGACGAGCCCTCGGGGTTATTGACCGAGCCGCCCGCCATGAAGGCGCCGCGCAGATAGGCGCGCTTGCAGCAGTTCTTGTGAACAATGCTCTCGTCGATGCCGTCGTTAAACACAAAGCCCTGTGAGACGATCTTGAGATCGTTCAGAATCTCCTCCACCCGGCCGGGGATGCGGACGATATAGACGTTATTTTTCTTCAAACGCATTTTTTTACGCACGAGAAGCTCGGTATGCACCTGGTAATATTTTTTAAGCAAGGAATAAATCCGCCTTGCGATCGCGGCATTCTCCGTTGAGATATCGAGGACGATCCGTTTGCTCGAGAGCTGCACCGATCCGTTCATCCGGATCAGAGCCGACATCTCCGCCTTGTCGCAGCAAGGGCCGTTCTCGATCATCGTCAGTTCTTTTTTAGTCAGTGCCGCAAAAGACAAGGTCCTCACCTCTTTCGTGTTATCCAGTCCTGAACCAGCTGGTAAATATGCTGACTCAGCTTCTCCGTATCATGCCGGAGATAAGTGCGGAACAGGACAAGCCGATCGGCGATCAGCTTGTAGCGCGGATCTTCGATCGCCTCCCGGTCGAGCTCGACAGGGCTTGCCCCCTTCTCCGCATATTTCTGCTGCACCTCGGGCGGTATTTCGCCATTGTTGACAATGACGTAATCGAACAGATGCAGCCCGATGTGATCGTATACGGCCTGCAGATGGTCGCTGACCGTATAATGGTCGGTTTCGCCCGGCTGTGTCATCACATTGCAGATGAACATCTTGATCGCATCCGAGGCGACGACCGCCTCGGCCAGCTTCGGCACCAGCAGATTCGGCAGAATGCTGGTGTACAGGCTTCCCGGGCCGAGCAGGATGGCATCAGCCGCGCGGATCGCCTCAAGCGCTTCCGGCAGCGGCTCAACATCCGGCGGTTCGAGAAAGACGCGCCGGATCTTGCCTCCGGCCTCGGGGATCTTCGACTCCCCGGTAACGATGCTGCCGTCCTCCATCTCGGCGCTCAGCACCACCGCTTCGCCCGCTGCGGGCAGAACCCGTCCTCTTACGGCGAAGAGGCGGTTGATCTCGCGGACGGCGGTTACAAAATCGCCCGAAATATCGGTAAGCGCAGCCAGAATCAGATTGCCGAGACTGTGCCCGGCAAGCCCTTCCCCGCTGCTGAAGCGATACCTCATAATTTCGGCCATCAAAGGCTCGACATCCGCCATCGCCGTCAGGACGTTGCGGATATCGCCAGGCGGCGGCATCTGCAGCTCGTTGCGCAGTATGCCGGAGCTTCCCCCGTCATCTGCCACCGTTACGATGGCGGTAATATCAAGCGGCTTCTCTTTGAGGCCGCGGAGCATCACGGACAGGCCCGTGCCGCCGCCCATAACGACGACTTTCGGGCGCTGTCCCGTTTGTTCAGCCACGTTGATCCCTTCTCTCCTAATGCCGGTCGCGTTCGGCATCCCTGTGGCTGACTGATACCGATTCCGTCTCGCTGACCCCGAGCATCTTGCCCAGATATTCCGCTATGGCTACCGAACGATGCTTGCCGCCCGTACAGCCGATCCCGATAATAATCTGAGATTTGCCCTCCTTGTGATACTGGGGAATCAGAAAATGCAGCATATCGAGCAGCTTGGTCAGGAATGCCTGCGTTTCGGGCCACTTCATTACATAATCGTATACATCGCTGTCCTGGCCCGTATGGGGCCGAAGATGGTCCACATAATGCGGGTTAGGCAAAAAACGTACGTCAAACACAAGGTCTGCGTCGATAGGAATGCCGTATTTAAAGCCGAAGGAGGTGATATTGACGGAAAGCGTGCTTTTGCCGAGATGGGAAAAGCGGGATACGATCTTCTCTTTAAGCTGCGCCGGCTTCATACTGCTCGTGTCAATGACAAGCGTCGCCGAATCCTTCAGCTCCTCCAGCATCTTCCGCTCCATCCGGATACCGTCCAGCGGCATGCCTTTGGGAGCCAGCGGATGACGCCGTCTGCTCTCCTTGTAGCGCTGCACCAGTACGGAATCGGTCGCATCGAGGAACAAAATTTCGCAGCCGATGGTAAATTGGTCTTTCATGAAATTCAGCGATTCCGACAGAGCGGTGAAGAACTCACGGCCTCGAAGGTCAATTACGAGCGCGACCTTGGCGATCTTGCCCTTGGACTGCTCGATGAGCTCCGCGAACTTCGGAATAAGCACGGGCGGAAGATTGTCGACGCAGAAGAATCCGAGATCCTCCAGACTCTGCACAGCGATGGTCTTCCCCGCCCCCGACATACCGGTGATGATAATAAGGGTGGCCGCAGCCGACGGGACGACTTCTTCTTCAGTCATCAGGCTTCCCTCCCCACGTTAGTATATGAATGAATGATATCGCTTAAGAACGCAGCAGAAGACCAGCCGCGCCCACAATTCCGGCGTCGTTGCCGAGCTGGGCGGCTACAATCTTAACGTCTTTCTGAAGCGGCTCGGGAGTGAACTGCGCATATACACGGCGGATCTCCTCGAACAGGAACTCGCCAGCTTTGGATACGCCTCCACCGACGATGAACACTTCAGGATTCAGCACGGCCGCAACGGCAGCCATTGACTTCCCGATGTAGTAAGCAGCACGGTTCACGATGCGGATCGCAACCTCGTCGCCAGCTTTGGCGGCATCGAACACTTCCTTGGCCGCAATCTTTTCCACTCCGGCCAGCGAAGTCCGGTCTCCCCTGGCCACCGCATCATTAGCCATACGGATAATGCCAGTTGCGGAAGATACGGTCTCCAGGCAGCCCATTTTGCCGCAGCCGCACTGGATGGCTTCCAGATCGGGAACGACGGAGATATGGCCAAGCTCTCCGGCCAGGCCGGAGAATCCCTGATAAATCTTGCCATTGATGATGATGCCGCCGCCGACGCCGGTTCCGAGCGTATAGCACACGCAGTTCTCAATGCCTCTTCCCGCTCCGCTCCATGCTTCACCAAGCGCCGCCACGTTGGCGTCATTGTCTATTTTGACCGGCTTGTTCAAGCGATCCTCCAGAATGGCACGGATCGGCACGTCCCGAAAACCTATGTTAGGCGCAAGAACGATAATGCCTTCGCGAATATTCGTGAAACCGGCTACTCCCGCCCCAACACCGACAAGCTGATCCCATTCGTACGGGGATTCATCGACAATTTGACGTACGTATTTCGCGATGTTGTCAATGACGGTATCAACACCGTCCGAGGTTCCCGTCGGCCCCTCAAAAGTATGCAGTAAATGGCCCTCGCTGTTGCAGATGCCCACCTTGATCGCGGTTCCGCCCAAATCCACGCCTACATAGATATTTTCCGACATGTAAACAAGCCACCTTTTTCTTTAGCAAAATAGTAAATCCCACGTTAATCACTATAATAGAAGCCCTTCCCGCGGTCAAGGAAAGGCGGCACACCCGGGTCCGATGTGCCGCCATATAGCCAAATATTCGGATATTAGAAAGATTCGGACCGGTCCGGCACACGCTTTCGGCTGCCAGAGCCCCGCAGCCGCGCGATATCCTGGCTGAATTGCAGCGCTCCCGCATACTGTCCCGAATCATCGCGGACGGCGGCATAACGGATATGAACGAACCGGTCGGACGTGTGAATCCAGAAATCGCCGCTGTCCTTGAGGCCGGACTGGAACTCTTTCAGCAGCTTTCGCACGGCCATATCGTCAGCACCCTTCCGATTGTCCGTGAGCAGATTTTCCTGTCCAGCCCCGCCGGAGACATATTCGTATTTCCCAAGCCCGCTAGTCAATACAATGCTGCCATCCGGGTCAATGAACGTCAGTCCCCCGGGCAGATGCTTCAGGATCAGTTCCAGCCGCTCGGCCGGCAGTCTTGCGCCGGTGCCGTCTTCCCGCTGCGTGGCAGTGGAAGGCATCTCCTCCGCAGCCTCACAGGAGAGGTCTTCCTTGATATCCGGCTCCCACACCCCTTCCGGCTCCGACAGGCAGTAGCCGATGGCTCCGCTGTCTTCAGCCATGACGGCCCAGTCCTTCTCCGTCAGCTTCTCCAACGCGGCGGGGAGCAGAACCTGCTCTTCTTCCCGGATCATATCATTGATTTCGCGTATAAGACGGTAAATCGCCTTCGCCGTCTCCGCCGGGTTGCCCCGGTAAGGCATGAGCATCGCTCTCACTTCCTTGATCAGGCCGCGGATATGATCGTCAACGCCCCACATGACGCTGGATTTCCCGTAAGCTTGATGCTTCCGTATATAAGGAAAGAGCAGACTTTCCTTGCGGCTGTAATGTCTGTCGATCTCCGACACAAGGGACAGATCGTCCAGCAGTTTCTGGACATTGGCGGCGGAGTCCTGCTTCAGGAATTTACCGGCATGCAGCTTCAGCTTGAAATTGACAAGACGCTCGATGTCCCGGTTCTCCCTTTTGAAGGTATGCACCGGATGTCCCGGCGTCTCTTCCGGACCGGAGAATCGGTGAATTTCCTGCACCGTCCCCTGAAATACGGCCTCGTGCACAGCGCACAGACGCCCGATATCCTGAGCGGGCACGCCTTCTTCGGCGATCAGCTCATTTTCCATCGCTGAGATTTCGGATACATGCATCCCCCTCACCGCCTGCTCAAAGCGTTGCTGTACGTCCGCCGCCGATTTACCGGCCCGCAGCTCGTCAACCACTTCTTTCAGCAGCTTCCGGCGGGTCTCCCTCGGCGCTCCCGCTTCGACTCCGTTTAAATACCGATACATCCCCTTCTCCCCCTTAACCCCGATTTGACTTCCGTCCTCTGCCGGAACGCTTGCAAGTAAGCCTAATGATCCAACACGCAATTGAGAATAATTCTCATTGTATCATGCCGGGATAAGATTTCTTATGAGAAGAGTCACAGGAAAGGGGGCTCGCCACAGCAAGCGGAAGATCACAATCCAGGCAGGCTGCCGTCCGTACCGACTGGGCCCAGGGCATCAGCATTTGTGTGTTTTAGGCAGGAAAAAGGCCGGCAGGACTCCCATCTCCCTGCCAGCCTACGGCGCTCCGACCGGACAGGACTGCCGTACACACAGCCGCCGGTCGAATTTTTCTTCATAATATAAAAGATAAGGAAACGGGATGAACAGTCCCGATTATTCGTGGAAACAGCAGCCGGTGTCCGGCATTCATCTCTTCAGCGGAGCCGCCGATTTGCGGATAATCAGCTCCGTATTGATCAGCATCCGCTCTCCAATCTCAGCGGGCTCTTTAATCAGCCTGAGCAGCCTGCGCGCGCCCTGTTCGCTGATGGCCTCGATCGGCCGCTTCACCGTCGTGAGCGACGGATTGGTAAAGAGCGAGAAGCCGCTGTCGTCAAAGCCGACGATGGAGACATCGCCCGGCACTTGAAGACCGTGTTCGAACACGCAGTTCATCGCGCCAACCGCCATATCGTCATTGGAACAAAAGACGGCTGTCGGCGGGCTGCCGTATGACATCAGCTTCTCCATGGCCTGATAGCCGCTCTGCATATCGTAATTGCCATGGACGATGTAGTCAGCCTGCGCCGGGATATCATGATCGATTAGCGCGCGAAGAAAGCCCTCCCGGCGTTCAACAGTCGACTTGAAGCCCTCCACTCCTTCGATAATGGCGATATCGCGATGACCGCACCCGATCAGATACGCCGCTGCGCTGTATGCGCCCTCCCGGTCATTTGAGATAATATTCATAATGGAGCTGTCTTCAATAACGCGGTTCAGCACAACTAGCGGAATTCCATGCTGAATAACGTGATGCATAAATTTATCATCGGTCTCGCTCTGGCTCATGAGAATAATGCCGTCGAACCGCTTGCTGTGGACCAAAGAGTAATCCCGGTAATCATCTATGCCTCTCACGGAGAGGTTGTAATCGACATCAATCACCCGGTTGACCCCCCGGAATGTATCGGAGAAGAAGCTGGGCGAGGTGCCCCTTGCAATGCTTGTGAAAAACAGGCCGATCGTGTAAGAACGCTGCATGACAAGGCTCTTCGCGTTATAGTTCGGCGTATAATTCAGTTGGGCCGCGATTTCGGCAATGCGTCTTCTCGTATTCTCATTGATCAGCGGGCTGTTGTTGAGCGCTCTGGATACGGTTGTATGAGACACATTGGCCAGCTTGGCGATATCCTTAATGGTGGCTGCCATAGGCTTACCTTCCTTATTATCCGGGTTTGTCCGTCCTCATTAGGATATCATATGCACGGCCCATTTTCACGGCTGCACCGCCGTCCTTCCACCCAAGACAGGCTGCCCTTCACCGCATCACACTTTCCTTCACCTCCCTGATCATTCAGGTGCTTCTTGAGCGCGTCTGTACGGAGGGAGGCGTTGCTGCGCGAGAGAAGGAATTACCGCGCTTTTCGAAACGGCAGTCTGCCGATTTTTTTCACATGGATGAGCAAAAGAGAAAGGGGAGCTCTATTCAAAGACTTGGGGTTCGAAACCGCCCTGCGACGCTTCCAATATCCTCCCGCCAAGCGTTCAAGCTCCCTCCTCTCCTTCTCCAGCAGCATTTCGGCTATTGTCGGATGATCCATCGCTATCCCGCCTTTCTTCTTGATCAGGAAGGTAACATTTCTGTGTTACTTATATTGTAGCTATCAGAAAAGGGATAAAAAGGGTATAATTCATGCCAACCCCTTCACCTTTTCTAGAACGGAACCTTGCCGAAGGATAGAAAGGAGGACGATTATATGCTCGCTTCACTGCGAATATTGGAGCTTGCTTCGGTCTATCCGGACTATGGAGCCAAGGAGCCCTTTCCGGTTACGATTGAAGCGCTGACAGGCATATGGCACTGCACCCCGAGGAATGTGAAAATGATTCTGCGCAAGCTGTCGGAGCTGGAATGGATTGCCTGGCAGCCGGGACAGGGGCGGGGACACAGCTCCACCCTGACTGTGCTGGCCGATCCGCAGGAACTGCTGGCGCAGGAAGCCCGCGCGTTGACCCAAAGAGGAGAAGTCCGGGAGGCGCTGGAGCTGATCGAGCGCTATGGGCTGTCCCTCCGGCTCAAGAACGATTTTCTGGAGTGGCTGTCGGACGGAATGGGCATCAACCGAACCCTTGGCTCCGAGACGGGCGCCGAGCTGGATACACTCCGTTTTCCCGTATACCGCTCCATCCAGACGCTGGACCCCGCCGCCATTCATTTTGCATTCGATGCCCATGTGATCGGCCAAATTTACGATACGCTCGTGGACTTCGATTACCTGAGCGGCACCGTCAAGCCCGCCATCGCCCATGCTTGGGAGCACTCCATCGATATGACGGAATGGGTGTTTCATCTTCGGAAGGGGGTTCTGTTCCATCACGGACGTGAGGTCGCAGCCGAGGATGTCGTCTATACCCTGAACCGGCTTCGTCTGGAGCCGGAACGTCATGCGCAGAGCTGGATGTTCCAGACGATCAGCCAGGTTGAAGCTCTGGACCGCAAGACCGTCCGCTTTCAGCTCAGTGCGCCGGGCGCTCTGTTCCTGCACTTCCTGTCCGCCAAAGCGGCCTCCATCCTCCCCTTCGATCTGAGCGGACAGGAGGAGACGGCTCTGTTCAAGCATCCGTTGGGAACCGGCCCCTTCCGGCTTGTCCGCTATGACGCGGGGATTTGCATTCTTGAGGCGAACCACGCCTATTATCGGGGCAGACCCCATATCGACCGGGTAGAAATTCTGTGCCTGTCCGAACGCGAAGACGGACTGCTGAAAGAGCCGGATTGGTCCTGCGCAAAGTGCGCGAAGCCGAACACTTTTAACGGCTATATGGTGCTGAATGCGGGGATGGACGCCGAGTGGCTGGAGGTGGAGTCGATCTTCTCCGGCTGCAGCCTGCTTGTGTTCAATCAGCGAAAAAGCGGCCCCCAGCAAAGCCCGCACTTCCGCGCGGCGATCGACCGGATAATCGACCGGGAGGCGATGATCGAGGAGCTTGGGGACAACCGGATTCACCCGGCTTACAGCTTCCACTATCAGGTCAGCGTCGAAACGGCCGGAACCCGGCGGAGAAAGCCTCCGGAGAAGTCCGAAATCTCCACCCTGCTCGCCAGAAGCGGCTATCAGGGAGAGACGCTTCAGTTCTATGCCTATGCCAAGCAGTCCCCGGAAGCGGAATGGATCGCGCGTCAGTGCCGTTCCTACGGCGTAAATCTGGAGTTTGTGCATTGCTCCCCGGGTCAAATGACCGATCCGGAGGTTATGGCGCAGCGGGACTGTCAACTGATCGAAATCTCCATCCGCAATGAAATCTGCGAGCTGGAGCTTTATTTGCAGAAGCATTTCTTTCCAGCCTTTCTGGAGGGCAGACTCGCGGCGGAAGCCCGCCAAGCGGCGACTTCCCTGATGGCAGAGCCCGATCCCGGCCTTCGGCGGCTCAGACTCCGGGAGCTTGAGGAGAAGCTCCAGCAGAATGCCGACGTCTTGTTCCTCATCCATAAGAAGAACAACACCCGGTTTCACTCTTCCATCCAGGGCATCTCCCTCAATGAATGCGGATGGATCGATTTCCGCAAAATCTGGTTCCACTCTCCGGTCGCTGCTGCCGCAGGCGCAGGCAGATAAACGCCGGAATCTGGATGTTTCTGCGGTAGAAGAATCACGAGTGACGAAACCGAATGTTATGTACCGATGGGCATGGCAGGTGCAGACGAGTATGGAAAGAATGGATGAATATCGCAGACATGAATGAATGCTGCAAGTTAGGACGAATATCGCAGGCATGAACAAATGCAGCAAAAAGCCGGATTCTTCACTCAGGAAGAATCCGGCTTCATTCGTTTTACGCCTCACTAAATAGTCTCGGCATTATTTATCCAACGTTTCGCTCCAGTCATGCACCATGACGCCTTCCAGATACTTCTCGGCATCCATGGCCGCCATGCATCCGGACCCGGCCGCTGAAATCGCCTGGCGGTAACGGGTATCCTGCACGTCGCCGCAGGCAAAGACGCCAGGAATATTCGTCTCCGTCGTTCCGGGACGAACCTTAATATAACCGTTCTCGTCGGTTGTAATCTGGCCCCCGAGGAAAGCCGTATTCGGCGTATGGCCGATTGCCACGAACACGCCATCGACCTCAATCAGTTCTTCGTCCCCGCTCTCGTTGTTACGGACGAGCAGGCCCTTCAAGCCAGTATCGCTTGTTACGACTTCAAGCGGCGTACGGTTAAGCGCCCAGGAGATCTTGGCGTTCTCCTTCGCCCGATCCTGCATAATCTTCGAGGCGCGCAGCTCCTCGCGGCGGTGAACCAGGGTCACATTGCTCGCGAACCGCGTCAGGAAGCTGGCTTCCTCCATCGCAGAGTCGCCGCCGCCGATGACGATAATCTTCTTACCGCGGAAGAAGAAGCCGTCGCAGGTTGCGCAGGTGCTGACACCGCGTCCGACATTATCCTGCTCACCCGGGATGCCGAGATACCTGGCGGAAGCGCCGGTAGAGATGATGACCGTCTCGGCTTCCAGGTCGCCGAGCCCGTCTACCTTAACCTTGAAGGGCCGCTGCGAGAAGTCGACGGAATCCACCCAACCGTTCTTGAATTCGGCGCCAAAACGTTCAGCCTGCTTGCGCATGTTGTCCATCAGATCCGGTCCGAGAATACCTTCCGGGAAGCCCGGAAAGTTCTCGACCTCCGTTGTGGTCGTCAGCTGTCCGCCGGGCTGCAAACCCTCAATTACCAGCGGGTTCAAGTTCGCGCGCGCCAGATAAATGGCGGCAGTTAGACCGGCAGGACCGGTTCCGATTACAATCGCTTTATACATCGTTAACGTGGCCTCCTCGCAATACAGATTATGATAAGATTTGGCTGTTACAGCAAGCTTGTGATCCTATTATGCCCAAGAGAAGCGCTTTGGCAGGGCGATGCCTTAATTTATGCTAAGTCTTGCATTCCATTAAGCCTATATTTCCACTAAACTACACCCCGGGCAGACGACCTTTGCCTTCGCTCTGGGGCTCCTTCTCCGCCTCCATGCCGATCAGCTTGTGCAGCCGGGCCAGACCGGCCTCCTCCTGCTGCCCGTCCTTACCGGGTTCGTTCAGCAGTTCCTTGAGTGCCAGCGTCAGCTCTTGATCGCCAATCCAGCTCAGCGCATCAGTAACCTGTCGCTTCAGGCTGTCATCGCCGTAGCGCAGCGCCCAGAAGAAGGAGGAGCGCAGCAGGGGATTCGCCTTCACTTCCTTGGCGAAGCTGCCGCTGCTCTCCTTCCACTGCTTCAGCTGCTCCTGGAAGGGAAGCTGGTAGTTATAGCTGACCACCGGAAGCGCCGTTCCCTCTGTGGAGGACTGAAGCAGTTGATTGAGGAAGAAGCGTGGAACCGCCGAGTCGGGGTCCAGCTTGGCGGCCTGCCGCCAGCAGCGCTCCGCTTCACGCCGCAGGCCGCTGTTGCAGGCAGCAGCCGCGCAGTAGTGGTAGAGTCCGGCATCGCCGCCGACCTCTTCGTCCTTCAAGAGGCGGTGGAAATGACCGTAGGCGATCCGGTGACGTCCCAGAATGCCCATTGTTGTCGCCAGCTTGAACACATGCTCCCGGTGGAATGGCACGGTGACCTCCAGCATGCGGAGCAGTCCCTCCAGCGTCTCCCGGTCTCCCTCATATTGGAGGAAGATTGCCAGATTGCAGAGCGCATGCAGATTGCCTGGCTCCTGCTTCAAGACCTCGAATATGCATTCCTTGGCTTTGCCGAACCGTCCCATATAGAAATATGCCAAGGCCAAGTTATTATGCGCCGCCTGAAAGCCGGGGGCATTCTCGATGATTTCCTCCAGCAGGGCCACGGCCTCCGGGAACTCGCCGCGTTCCAGCAGCATGCGGGCCCGGTCATGCTCCACCACGCCCTTGCGGCTGCGAATCCGGTGCAGCGGAACGGGACGGCCGCGCTCGTACTGGAGCAGCTCCATCAGTTCCTCTGATTCCGCCATGAACTCCCCT
Source organism: Paenibacillus sinensis (assembly GCF_019904155.1). GTDB lineage: Bacteria > Bacillota > Bacilli > Paenibacillales > Paenibacillaceae > Paenibacillus_AQ > Paenibacillus_AQ sinensis. Next base: position 18,193 of record NZ_JAHCMB010000069.1, on the reverse strand, counting down.
CTATCATCCTCTTCCAGATAGGCGATCAGCGAACGCTCGGCCTCCTCGAAGTTCTCCATGTTGGCATAATTGTTCGCCATATAAAAATGGCATTCCGTCATTGAAGGGTCGACCTTCTCCAGCACATGGGCCAGTACGGTGTTGGACGCCTCGTAATCTCCCATCTCTGACAGGATGCCCGCCATATTGCAATGATTAACCGCATTTTCAGGTTCGTACTCAACCGCTTTGCGGAAATTTTTGAGCGCCTTCTCATATTGAAAGCGGTCCAGCGAGCGCACGGCCCGTTCAAAGAAAAAATTTGCGTTCAGAGCGACCGGAATCACTTTATCCATCGATCCGTCCGTCTCTGAAGTCTGTTCAATCATGGAAGCAAGGCACCTCCCTTGTAAGCTTCCTTAACCCTTTCATTCCGTGGGACACCTCAGGGGCGGTCATTCCTGGCCGCCCTCTCGCCGTTCTCCCGGCTGTCATCACACAGTATACCACAAAACCATGAAAGGGGCTCAACCGCAGCGACCGCAAGCTTTGGACAAAAAAGGGAGGAATCGGCGACCTTCCATCTACATTTAAAGGCGACCAGCAAAAAAAGAAGACGGGGAATATCAGATTCCCGCGTCTTCCAGCAATTTGTCTATAGAGCCGCCTTCGATGATAATGCGCGTGGCCCGCGCCAGCATGGGCGCGACCGACAGAACCGTGAAGCGGTTCGAATGTCCCTCCGGCAGCGCGATGGAATCGGTAACCACCACTTCCTCAATACCGGGGTTCTCCAACCGGGCGAGCGCAGGGCCCGAGAACAGGCCGTGCGTGGCGCAGACGATGCTGTTTCTCGCGCCTCTCTCCTTCAGCCCTTCCACCACATTGACGATGGTGGTCCCGGTATCAATTAAATCCTCGATGATGACCGGGGTCCGACCTTCCACATCGCCAATGACATGGGTAATGACCGATTCATTATGGGCCGGACGCTTCTTGATCATGATCGCAAACGGCGAGTCCAAGCGGCTTGCCAGCTTCTCGGCCATGGAGGCCCGGCCGGCGTCGGGGGATACGACCACCACATCGTCCAGTTGCTTCGTCTTCAGGTAGCCGCTGATCAGATCGAGTGCGGTCAGATGATCGACGGGGATATTGAAGAATCCCTGGATCGCCGCTGCGTGCAGGTCGATCGTAAGCACGCGCGTCGCTCCGGCAGTCGTCAGCACGTCGGCGACCATCTTCGCGGAGATCGGCTCGCGCGGCGCCGATTTGCGTTCCTGGCGCGCATAGCCATAGTACGGAATGATGATGTTGACCGTCCGGGCCGATGCCCGTTTGGCCGCGTCGATCATGACCAGCAGCTCCACGAACAGCTCGTTGATCGGATGGGAGAGGGATTGCAGCAGAAAGACGTCGCAATTCCGGATACTTTCCTCATAATGCACGTAAATTTCACCGCTCTTGAAACGGGTCAGCTTGATCCTGCCCAATTCCACCCCGAGCCGGGCAGCCACATCCGACGCCAGCTTCGGGTTCGATGAACCCGAGAAAATACGCAAAGAATGGTGCTGCATAATATCCCTCCTATACTTGCATAATTATTCCGTCAAAGGGACGCTCATGCGGCGTCGGCCTTCAAATACCGCAAGCTCGCGGAATCCGGTGTCCCGCAGAAGCCTGCGGGCTTCGCCAAGGCCTTCCCCCAGCTTCGCCGGATCATGCGCATCGGAGCCCAGCGTCAGCGGGATACCCAGTTCAAGCGCCTGCGCCAGCACATGGGGCGCCGGGAACATTTCCGCACATGGTTTGGTAAGACCCGAGGCATTCAACTCCATGGCGATGCCTGCTGCGGCAATGGCTTCAAGCGCGCTCCGTTCCAGCTCGCGAACCTCGGCCTGCCCTTCAGCAGTGTCCGGCCCGTAGCCGAAGCGCTTGATCACATCCATGTGGCCGATGATATCGTACAGCCCCGAGGAAGCCGCTTGTCTCACCGCACGGTAATAGCGCCGGTAGACTTCAAGAGGGTCCTGGCCCTCCCAGCCGTGCACCTGGCGGAAATCGGTGATATCCCACTCGCCAAGGAAATGCACCGACCCGATCAGGTAATCCCAAGGGTAAGGCGCCAACAGCTCGCGGATACGCGCCTCGTATCCTTCGATATAATCGGCTTCAAGCCCGACACGGATCTCGATCACGCCCCGGTAGCGTTCCTTGAGCTCCAGACATTCCTCCACATATCGGGGAAGCTCCTCAAGTGGCATCGCCATCTCCGGATAATAGGAAGCCGGGTCCACATGAATCAGCGGCAGATGATCGGACAGCCCTAGATGATCCAGTCCAAGCTCGATCCCGCGGCGTACATAATCCTCCAGCTTGCCGATGGCATGTCCGCAGCGCTCGTGATGGGTATGATAGTCGATCTGCATGGACTTCACCCTCCTAATCGCGGCGGGGACGCTCGTGGCGCGCGCTCAGCTCGGCCATAATCTCGTCGAGCGGGAGCTTGCGCTCCTGCAGCAGGACCAGCAGATGATAGATCAGATCGCTGACCTCAAGGCGAAGCTCCGCGTTGTCCTTATTCTTCGCGGCGATAATCGTCTCGGCCGTTTCCTCGCCAACTTTCTTCAGAATCTTGTCGACGCCTTTGTTGAACAGGTACGTGGTATAGGCGCCTTCGGGGCGTTCCGCCTCCCGTTCGGCGATAATGCGCTCCAGCTCCGCAAGCACGGCAAAACGTCCGCCATCTGCGGCGGCTCCGGCTTTAGCGTCAGCCCCCGGCTTGCCGACAGCACCCTGGCCGCCCAGCGGAAGCTCACGGTAGAAGCAGGACACCTCTCCTGTATGGCATGCCGGGCCTTCCGGTTTCACCTTGACCAGGAGCGTGTCGGCGTCGCAGTCATAATGGAGCGAGGTAATCGCCTGCGTATTGCCCGAGGTTCCGCCTTTATGCCACAGCTCACCGCGCGAACGGCTCCAGAACCACGTCTGTCCGCTCTCAAGCGAGAGCTTCAGCGACTCCCGGTTCATATAGGCCATCATAAGCACTTCCAGCGTCGTGTCGTCTTGTACAATCGCCGGCAGCAGGCCGGCTTCGTTCCAGTTTAATTGTTCGATAATCTGTGCTGCATCGTTTTGAATTTGGCTCATCGGATTTCCACACCCTTTTGTTTTAAGTCGGCCTTCAAATCGCCGATCGCAATTTCCTTATAGTGAAAAATAGTTGCGGCAAGTCCGGCATCCGCCTTACCTTCGGTGAACACTTCATGGAAATGCTCAATCCGGCCCGCGCCGCCGGAGGCGATCACGGGGATATCGATCAGGCTGCTGACCGCAGAGGTCAGCTTGATGTCGAAGCCATCCTTCGTACCATCGGCATCCATGCTGGTAAGCAGAATTTCACCGGCTCCCAGCCGCTCGGCTTCCTTGACCCATTCCAGCGCCCGGATACCGGAGGGCTTGCGTCCGCCGTGGGTGTAGACCTCCCACTCGCCCCAGTTCTCATTGTACTTGGCATCAACCGCCACGACAACGCACTGGGAGCCGAACCGCCGCGCGCCTTCCAGAATCAGCTGCGGGTTGTTGACGGCTGCGGTGTTGATGCCGATCTTGTCGGCCCCCGCCCGCAGAATCCGCTTCATGTCCTCCGGCGACGAGATGCCGCCGCCTACCGTGAACGGGATGGAGATCTCCCCCGCTGTCCGGCGTACAACCTCGACCATCGTCGCCCGGCCTTCCACCGACGCGGAAATATCGAGAAACACCAGCTCATCGGCGCCTTCCTTGTCATAAATGGCCGCAAGCTCCACCGGATCGCCGGCGTCGCGCAAATTCACAAAATTCACGCCTTTTACTACCCGTCCGTCTTTTACATCCAGACAGGGAATGATGCGTTTAGCCAGCATGAATGCAACCTCCTATCTTTGGGTTCTCTGTATCCGATCAGGGTGCGCATGACGCTCCTGCGTAATGGTCTGATTGGGACCAGTTCAGCACGCGCCGTACAAGACCCTTCCGCCTGGCATCTCAAAGATACACTGGTCTTGCCGATTCTGCCCGATATCACTGAACGCCAAGCAGGCCCCGATCCCGAAGAGCCCCCGGCCTGTTGTCGCCAGCCAAGGGCTCTGGAATGCTTACTTCAAAGCCGCCAGCGCCTCGGGCAGCTTGATATTGCCGGTGTACAGCGCCTTGCCGACGATAGCACCGCCAATGCCGCTGTCGCTGTGCGCACGAAGGCGTACCAGATCATCCTGACTGGTTACGCCGCCGGATGCGATGACGCTCTTGCCGCTCGCCTGCGCCATTGCGATAATGCCTTCAATGTTCGGCCCCTGCATCATGCCGTCCCGGGAAATATCGGTGTAGATAAATGTCTCGGCGCCCTTGGACGCCAGCTCCTTGGCCAGTTCGGTGGCAAGCACCTCGGAGGTATTCAGCCAGCCGTGCGTGGCGACATAGCCATTCCGGGCATCAATGCCGATAGCCACCTTGGAGCCGTACTTGGCCAGCACGCTCTCCGTGAAGGCCCGGTCGTTGATTGCAGCGGTGCCGATAATGACGCGGATGACGCCAAGCGACAGCAGCTTCTCCACATCCTCCAGTGTCCGCAGTCCGCCGCCGACCTGAACGGGCACCTGAACACCCTTCGCGATGGAGCCGATCAGCTCGACGTTGACGGGATGGCCGGCCTTGGCGCCGTCCAGATCGACAAGGTGGATGAACTCCCCGCCCTGCGACTCCCATGATTTGGCCATTTCCAGCGGGCTCTCGCCGTAGACCGTTTCCTGATTATAATCGCCCTGCAGCAGCCGGACGCATTTGCCGTTCCGGATATCAATCGCCGGATATACGATAAAAGAAGACATTGTTGGCGCTCCCCGCTTTCCCCTTGCTAAATTCGTTAATAAAAATCCTGGTCGATGCCCGGAACCGTCAGAGCTCCAGGAAATTCTGCAGCAGCTTCCTGCCGAGCTCTCCGCTCTTCTCCGGATGGAACTGCATCCCCAGCACATTCCCCCGGCCAACAACCGCCGTCACCGGATGGCCGTACTCGGTCACCGCCAGCAGATCCTCCCTGCGCTCCACCAGCGCGTGGTAGGAATGCACGAAATAGACGTGGCCGGCTTCCAGCCCCTTCAGAAGCGGATGCTCCGGCTGCAGGAACTCCAGCCGGTTCCAGCCCATATGCGGCACCTTATAGCCTTCCCGGGCCTCAAACCGGACGACATTTCCCGGCAGCAGATCAAGACCTTCATGCACGCCGTATTCCTCGCCGCGCGTGAACAGCAGCTGCATGCCGAGGCAGATGCCAAGGAGCGGCTGGCGCCCTTCGGCCGCCACTTCCTTGACCACCTTGTCCATGCCGCTCTGCCGCAGATGATCCATCGCGTCGCCAAAGGCGCCGACGCCGGGCAGAATCACCCGATCGGCGGCCAGAATCTCGCCGGCCTCGCCCGTGATCAGCGGCTGATGGCCCAGGCGCTCAATCGCTTTGCTGACGCTGTGCAGATTGCCGATCCCGTAATCGACGATAGCCACTACGCTCATGGATTACAGCACTCCCTTCGTCGAAGGGACGCCCTTCACCCGGGGATCGATCATCGTCGCCTCGTCAAGCGCACGTCCCAGCGCCTTGAATACGGCTTCGATCATGTGATGCGTATTGAAACCGTAATGCACGATAACATGCAGCGTCACGCGCGCCTCCAGCGCGAATTTCCACAGGAATTCATGCACAAGCTCCGTAGAGAAGCTGCCCACTTGCTGTGACGGATACTGCGCCCGGTATTCGAAATGCGGCCGGTTGCTGATATCGATCACAACCTGCGCCAGCGCCTCATCCATCGGCACAAAGACGCTTGCATAGCGCTTGATGCCCTTCTTGTCGCCGAGCGCCTCACGCAGTGCCTGGCCGAGACAGATGCCGATGTCCTCCACCGTGTGGTGGTCGTCGATATCGATATCGCCGCGCGCTTGAACAGACAGGTCGAACTGGCCGTGCTTCGTGAACAGGTCCAGCATATGGTTCAGGAAGGGGACATCGGTCTCCAGCTCCGATTGTCCGGTTCCGTCCACATTCAGGGACAATTTGATGTCCGTCTCGTTGGTCTTGCGGGCAAGACCCGCCTGCCTTGTGAGCTGTCCGTTATTCTCCACGCCCTTCTCCACCTTTCCCTTCGTTCTTAAGCCGGATTTCCACGGCTCTTGCATGTGCTTCCAGCCCCTCGCGGCGGGCCAGCTCCATAATAGTACCGCCGTCGCGCAGGAGCGCTTCCTTGCTGTAATAGATCAAGCTCGATTTCTTGATGAAATCGTCGACGTCCACCGGCGAAGAGAACCGCGCCGTGCCATTCGTCGGAATAATATGGTTCGGTCCGGCAAAATAATCCCCCACCGGCTCCGAGCTGTACGGTCCTAGGAAAATCGCACCGGCGTTCCGAATCGCGCCAGCCAGCCCCATCGGGTCCTGAGCGACGATTTCCAGATGCTCCGGCGCCAGCCGGTTGACCACGGAAATCCCCTCCTCCAGGTTCTCCACGACGATAATAGCGCCGTAATTCTCAACGGACGCGCGGGCGATGGCCTCACGGGGCAGCACCTGAAGCTGCTTCTCGACTTCGGCGGCTACCGCTTCCGCCAGCGTCTGCGAAGGCGTTACGAGAATCGCCGACGCCATCTCGTCGTGCTCCGCCTGCGACAAGAGGTCGGCGGCGATATAGGACGGCTCCGCGCTGTCATCCGCCAGCACGACGATCTCGCTCGGACCGGCGATGCTGTCGATATCGACGGCGCCGTACACTTCGCGCTTGGCCAGCGCGACGTAAATGTTCCCCGGTCCGCAGATCTTGTCGACCGGGGCGATCGAGTCCGTGCCGAAGGCCAGCGCGGCAACGGCCTGGGCTCCTCCGACCCGGTAAATCTCGTTCACGCCCGCTTCGGCGGCGGCTACCAGAATATACGGGTCGATGCCTTCCTTGCCGCCCGTAGCCGGCGGCGTTACCATCACGATCTCCGGCACGCCGGCGATCTGGGCGGGAATGACGTTCATGAGGACGGAAGAGGGATAGGAAGCCTTCCCGCCGGGCACATAGACGCCGACCCGCTGCAGCGGCCGGATCACCTGGCCGAGAATCGTACCGTCAGACTGCAAATCCATCCAGGAATTTCGCTTCTGTCTGGCATGGAAGGCGCGAATATTGTCCGCCGCCGCTCGTATCGCCGGGATGAACGACCCCTCCACTTCGGCATAAGCCGCCTGAAGCTCCTCCTGCGTTACCCGGATATTGCTCTCGCTCAGCCGGGCACCGTCAAATTTCTCCGTATAGCGGAACAGGGCGGCATCGCCCTCCTGTTTGATTGCGGCCACGATTTCTTTCACAGCCTTGTTCTGCTCCGGCGTTCCGTAGTCCACTTCCCGCTGCAGCTTGAAATCCCTGCTGGATTGCACCTTCACTGCTCTTCCCCCTCCTATAATCAGCGGACCGGCCACTAGGGCCTTCCGCATACTCTGTCCTTTGGTATGAACTATGAACTGCCGGCAACCGGCAATTCCTGCCCGTATGTACGTCTAGTATGTCCAGCACGTTCGTCAGGCTGCTGTTCTGCTACCAGTGTCCTGTCGTCAGCCATCGTCTGTTATGGCCGAGACCTGCAAACTACAGGCTCGGCTGGGCAATTACGGCCTGGAGCCGGTCGCACAGCTGCTGGATTTCCGCGTTCTTCATCCGGTAGCTCACCCGGTTCGCCACAAGCCGGCTGGTGATCTCAAAAATGCTCGTTTGCTCTACAAGCCCGTTCTCCCGCAGCGTCTGTCCCGTCTCCACCATATCGACGATCCGCTCGGCCAAGCCGATCAGCGGTGCCAACTCGATGGAGCCGTTCAGCTTGACCACCTCGACCTGCTGGCCCTGCTCCCGGAAATAACGAGAGGCGACGTTCGGATACTTCGTCGCGACCCGCTGATGGATGCCCGGCTCCCAGTTGGGCAGACCGATGATTGACATCCGGCAGCGCGCAATGCCGAGATCCAGCAGCTCATACACGTCGCGATTCTCCTCCAGCAGTACGTCCTTGCCGACAATGCCGATATCGGCAGCGCCGTATTCCACGTAAGTCGGCACATCCACCGGCTTCGCCAGAATAAACTCCATTCCCGCTTCCGGAAGCGGAATGACCAGCTTCCGCGAAGCCTCGCCTTCCGGCGGGATCGGCAGTCCCGCGGAGCGGAACAGCTCCGCCGCCTTGTTGTAGATGCGGCCCTTCGGCATTGCCACCTTCAATATCTGCGCCATTTGCTCTTGTCCGCCTTTCTGCTTCAAGAATAAGATTCTATTTCGATCCGGATCACAGCCCGGTCTTTCTTCCTCACTTCAACTGCGTCCGCCGTTGAACCCGGCGAAGGTGTAAATCTCCTTGTAGCGCACGACTTCGGTACCGCTGCCTGCCTCCGCAGGAACCAGCTCCTCCGGGCCGCCTACGAGCCGGGTTACGACAACATGGCCGCCCAACCGCAGCTTGGCCGCTTCCTCTAGTCCCGTACTGCGGTTAGAAGCGTCGTACTGGACAAGAGTTGGAAGCTCGGGGCCTTTGTCTTCGGTGCGGACGCCGTCCAGAATCCGGTTCGTCTTCAGCGAGAAGCCCGTTGATGGAACGGAGCGGCCGAACTGCTGAAGCAGATTGTCGTAGCGTCCGCCGCTGCATACCGGGAAGCCAAGCTCCGCCGCGTAACCTTCGAACGTCATGCCCGTGTAGTAGGTGAAGTCGCCGACCATCGTCATGTCGATCAGCACATGCTTCGATACACCGTAGGCCTCCAGCACCTCCCACACCTTGCACAGATGCGTGATGGAAGCAAGGGCCAGCGGATTGCTGCTGAGGCTCATCGCCTGGCCGCAAATTTCTTTTCCGCCGCGCAGACGGAGCAATCCGTCCATCTCCTCCTGCTGTCTTTCATTCAGCTCAAGCTTTCCGAGCGCGTCCCGGAAGGCGACATAATCGCGATCCAGCAGATGGCTCTTCAGCTCTTCCTGTACGTCCGGACGGTCCGGGGCGACCTCCTGGAACAGCCCGTTCAGAAAGCCGACATGTCCCATGGCAATCTTGAAGGTCTGAACGCCCGCAGCCTGCAGCGAGGCGATCGCCAGCGCCACAACCTCGGCATCCGCTTCCGGAGAGTCGTCTCCGACGAACTCAACGCCGGTCTGGTAGAATTCAGCCTCGCGGCCCGCCTCCTCCTCAATCGCCCGGAACACATTCGCGTGATAGGACAGGCGGAGCGGCAGCGGCTCATCCTTCAGAAGCGAGGAGACGACGCGGGCCACAGGCGCGGTCATCTCAGAGCGCAGCACAAGAGCCTGGCCCCGGTTGTTGAGCAGTTTGTACAGCTTCTGATCTGAAGTTGAGCTGGCGACCCCGACCGTATCGTAATATTCCAGCGTAGGAGTCATAATCTGCCGGTACCCCCACTGATTCATGCATTCGAGCACATCATTCTCGATTCTGCGCAGTTTCCTTACGGCATGTGGGAGATAATCCCGGAAGCCTGTCGGCTTCTCGAAGCCCTTTGGTTTGGACATAACGAATTTCACCTCGTCGGTTATTGGAAAATGAGCATCGGCTGTCTATATATGCGTTGGGTGAACATCCGAATACTTCATTATGGTAAAGTGGTAGTAAAGTAAAGCGTCCTTGATATCGTACCATGCCGTGTTATTTTTAGTCAATTGCGAAGTATGCTAAAAATCAGCTGCAGGATACGCCTAGGCTCAGCATGATGATGCTTCCATTATATCTCTTTTTCCGCGAACGTCCGAGTGTTCAGGCAAGCAGTCGCTTTCACTTATGAGATATACCTGTACACAGGCGCGCCTGTTCATTCCATGTCGCCGGTTACAAGGCCAGAGTATGGCAGCGTCATGCCAAATCGGAGGTATTCGATCGCAGCATCGAATTCATATCGATTAACTACGCCAAGCTGCTCCGCAGCCTGGACCACCATTTACGAGGCGATGGCCTGCATTCTGCGTGAGCAAGTGGAGAAGAGGCCAATTAGTAGCCTTACTCCTTACATGACAAAAGGTCTGCCTCCAGAAGACGGCGCTTCCGGGGACAGACCTCTTTTTCATAATTGAATCCGACGGCTTTACATGGCCTGCACTTGCTGTGACTGCTTCGTCTCGCGCTTCGGAGCCGTTCCGAACAGCACCCAGGACAGTCCGAAATAACGGAAAGCCAGTCCTACGATAATCCAGGACACCGCAAGGGCAACCAGCCAGCCGCCTGCGATCGCCAGCGCATAAGCGGCATAGCCGCCGTGGAATCCGATCTTCCGGTAGAAGAACAGCACCGCCGGGTGAACCAGGTAAATGCCGAAGGAGCAGGCCCCGGCGGAGAGCAGAAGCTTTGTTCCGAGCCGCTGACCCGCCCCATAGAGCAGGAAAGACAGCTGGAAGAGCACCAGACACGACAGCAGAGCATGCGCATTGGCCGCTCCCTCGAACCAGAAGGTGTTGATGACCGTTTTATGCGTATAATTGTTGTACCAGAGCTCCACATGCGCGATACCAGCGGCGATCCAGAGCACCCACAGCCCAATCCAGCCCGCCCAGCGGCCAGGTGTCGGCTTGGTTTCTGTTATCTTCAGCCATGACTTCAGCTTCGGATAGAAGATCCCGATGGAGGCGCCCAACAGAAAGTACGAAAAATACGTAATCGCCAGGCTTCCCTTCGACACATGCCAATAGCCGTGGTTGACCATGTACTTGTTGAGCACAATGAACGCCCACTGCAGCGCAAGCCCGATCAGCGGGGCCAGGGCGGCCAGACGGCGGCTTGCCTGAAGGCACCAGAGCAGCAGAGGAAACAGGATATAGAACTGGATAATGATAATCACGTAATACAAGTGCGTATAAGCCGTTCCTGTGATCAAATACTTGCCCAGCTTGGACGCCAGCTCTACAGGAGGCAGCCCCCACTGGCTGCCGGCTGTCACCTTCAGCACAAAATACATCACCGAGAACACCACATAAGGCACAATAATATAAGTCAGTCTTCGGCGGTAGAACGTACCCAGTGTCCTGCCGGTTAGCGGCCGGTCGATATAATTGTAGAAGAGTACGAACCCGCTTAAGAATACAAATGAGGGTACGGCGAACTGACTGAATTTATTGATATATAAAAACGGATGAAACAGCGGCGAGTTCAGCGTCTCCGCCAGTGTCCGCGAGGTTGCGTGGATCGCGAGCACCGCGAAGATCGAGATGGCCCGAAAAATATCCAGCTGCGGAATGCGTTCTTTTTGTCCCATATTCTCCTCCTGCAAAGCTTCGGCCTCAATGAATCATCGCTGCGTTGCCGTGACCGTCCTTCGGCTGTCCCCAATAAACGGCGAACAGAGTAGTCCTGGACTACTCCTCCGCTTCCCGTCCTTCATTCCTGCTAAGCTCCCTCAGCGGATTCCCTCCGACGAATGCTCCCGGCGGTACGTCCCGGTGCACAACCGAGCCAGCGGCGATCACCGCCCCGTCTCCGATCGTTACACCCGGCAGGATCGTTGTATTGGCGCCGATCAACACATTTTCCCCGATGACGACTTCGCCGAGCCGGTACTCCTTGATCAAATACTCGTGAGCCAGAATGGTGGCGTTATAGCCGATAACCGAGTTCTCCCCGACCGTGATCAGTTCCGGAAAGAATACATCCACCATCGCCATGAGTCCAAAAGCGGTATGCTTCCCCACCTTCATCCCGAGCACCCGGCGGTAAATCCAGTTCTTGACCGGAAGGATCGGGCAGTAGCGCGCAATTTGGATAAAAATAAAGTTCTTAACGCCCTTCCAGGGGCTTACCGTGCGGTAAATATACCAGAGCGCATTATGCCCCTCCACGGGATAGCGCGTCACCCTTCTGCTCACAGGCTGGTCCCGCTCCCGCCAACAATGTCGTATAAATCGGTCATATCCTGCAGGATGAAGTCCGGCTCGTACTGGCCCAGCATCTCCTCACCTTTAAGCGACCAGGCCACGGCAGCAGTCAGGACCCCTGCATTCTTCCCCGACTGGATATCGACAGGGCTGTCGCCGACCATCAGTGTCTTCTCCGGGCTGACGCCCAGATTGCCTACCGCAGTCAGCACCGGCTCCGCATGTGGTTTTATCTTCTCCACATCGTCCAGCGTAACAACCGTATCCATATATTGCTTCAGATCGAACATTTCCAGAGCCCGGATCGTATTCGGCCGGATCTTGGTCGTCACCACGCCGAGCTTGATCCCCCGGCCTCGCAGCACTTCCAGCGTTTCATTCACATTGGGAAAAGACTTGATCAGCTCGTCATGATGTTCCGTTTGATAGCGGCGGTAAGACGCCTCGAGCGGCGACACATCCTCCAGATTTGTAAAACTGCGCAGTTGGGCCGGAAGGCTTGTGCCCATATAGGGGATCATCTGCTCTCTTGTGAGCGCAGGCAGCGCATGCTGCTCCAACGTGTACATGAAAGAGTTGATAATCAGCTCATTGGTGTTGACGATCGTACCGTCCAAATCAAATAGAACACATTCAATCATGGATTAATGCTCCTTTTTCTCTTCCTCCGAAGGCGGATCGGTTAGGTCAGATGGCTGGGTGGAAGGGCCCGGCGCGGAAGAGTCAGCCTGATCGGCAGACTCGGGCAGAACAACTCCTTCGGTTTGCCGCTTGGTCGGAATGATCGGGTCCAGGTAATGGACTTTGCCTGCTGCCGTGTTCCGGCGGATCACGATCAGCACGATCGCTGCCAGAATGATCAGCAGCGCCAGCAGCTGGGAGGTACGGATGTTTCCGTAGTCCGGATTCAAATATCCCTGCTCGAATCCCAGGCTCTTCATCGGTGACCACAGCCCATTCAAGAAGGAGGCCAGGCCGCTGCTTCCCTTAAACGCAAGGCTGTCCGTACGAAGGCCTTCAATGAAGAAACGTCCAATGGAATACCAGATGAAATAGGACAGAAAGATCTCGCCCGCGCGGACAAAACGCTGACGGCGAAGAAGCATAATCAACAGGATCCCGACGAGACTCCAGAGCGATTCATACAGAAAAGTCGGATGGTGATAAGCCAAATCCTTCTCAATATACATTTGATTCACAATGAAATCCGGTAGATTCAGCGTCTTCCGCAAAAAGGTCTCGCTCGCCGGACCGCCATAGGCTTCCTGGTTGACGAAGTTGCCCCAGCGTCCAATCATCTGACCTGCCAAGAGACCGGGAGCGCAAATATCGGCGATGCGCCAGAACGGATAGCCTTTATACCGGAAGTAAATAATCGCACATATAATAGCTCCGATGAGCGCCCCGTAAATGGCGATGCCACCGTTCCATATCTTAAAGACGTCTGCAATATTGTTCTTGTACTCGTCCCAGGTGAAGGCCACGTAATAAATACGCGCGCCGATGATTGCGGAAGGAACACCGAGCAGCAGCATGTCCATGAAGAATTCCTGCGAAATACCGAACCGCTTGCCCTCCCGTACCGCAAGGTACAGTCCGGCTAAAGCGCCCAGCCCCAGAATCAGGCCGTACCAGTGCACTTTAACCGCACCGATCGAGAACGCAATCGGGTTCAGCGCCAGTGGAAACCACATGCTTAGCTACCCCCTATTCCATATCATCCATATCTTCGGATATGGTTGCGGTAAGTTTGTTGGTGAATTGCAGCGCCGCATTGAAGCCCATCTGCTTCAGACGGTAATTCATCGCAGCCACTTCAATAATAACGGCGAGGTTTCGTCCAGGACGTACCGGAATCGTCACCAGCGGCACATCGGTATCGATAATACGGGTGGTCTCCTCATCCAGACCCAGCCGGTCATACTGCTTATCCTGCTGCCAGGCTTCCAGGCGGACGACAAGCGTGATGCGCTTATGATTGCGGATCGCGCCGGCCCCGAACAGCGTCATGACGTTGATAATGCCGACACCCCGGATCTCCAGCAGGTGACGAATCAGCTCAGGAGCCGTACCATGCAGCTGATTATCCGACGTTTGGCGGATTTCCACCGCATCATCAGCGATCAGACGGTGCCCGCGTTTGACCAGTTCCAGCGCCGTCTCGCTCTTCCCGATTCCGCTGCTGCCGGTAATTAGCATCCCAACGCCGTATACGTCGCAGAGTACGCCATGAATCGTCGCCGTCGGAGCGAGTCTTCCTTCCAGGAACCCAGTCAGTCTGCTGGAAAAAATAGTCGTTGCCATCGAACTCCGCAGCACCGGCAGTCCTTTCTCGTTGCTGATGTCGATCAGTTCCTGAGGCACATCCAGCCCGCGTGTGATGACAATACACGGTGTCTGATCGTTGCAGATCCGACGAATGCGGCTTGTCCGCTCCTCCACTGGAAGCATGGAGAAGAAGGCCAGCTCGGTTTTACCCAGTAGTTGAACCCGGTCTTCAGGATAGTATTCGAAATATCCGGCCATTTCCAGACCCGGACGGTTGAGGTCGTCGACCGTGATATGCCGTTTCAGGCCGTCCTTGCCCGAGATGACTTCCAGTTGAAAATGCTGTACCAATTCGGCTACTTTTACTTTCTTGGCCATGTATGTTCTTCCTTTCGTCGCTGAAGCTCTTATCTCCGCTAGTCCCGCTGATTGGGATGGCAGCGGCTGTATATTCTTTCCTCCGGCACGGTAATTCTCCTGCTATCTTAAAGGATAACGGGGGACAATGCAATCATATGCTGCTTCCAAAGGTCGCACCGGCATTGCCCTGTATCAGCAAAAAAGCCGCCCCAAAGGGCGGCTTCTCGAAGCTCGGAAGCTGGTGCTTATCCCAGCAGAATATTTTGCTCGCTTTGTTTGTCGAACAGGTGAACCTTGTTCATGTCGATTGCCAGCTTCGGCTTGCTGCCATCGCGGGTTGTCGAACGTCCGTCCACACGGGCAATGATGGAATCCTTGCCTACACCGTTCAGGTACAGCAGCATTTCGTGACCAAGATTTTCGGTTACTTCTACCAGTGCGCTGAAGATCGTGTTCGGAGAAGCTTCCAGGAATACCGGCTCTTCGTGAATGTCCTCAGGACGAACGCCCATGACAACCTCCTTGCCGATGTAGCCCTTGCCGCGGAGCAGTTGAGCTTTGCCGCCAGGAACTTCAACGTCCAGGTTCTCAGCGCGGAAATGAACAGCTCCGTTCACTTCATTCAGGGTACCGGTAATGAAGTTCATGGTCGGGGAACCGATGAATCCGGCCACGAACAGGTTCTCCGGATTGTTGTACAGTTCTTCTGGGGAAGCAGCCTGTTGAATGATGCCGTCCTGCATAACTACGATGCGATCGCCCATTGTCATGGCTTCTGTCTGGTCATGTGTTACGTAGATGCAAGTCGTTTCAAGACGTTTAACCAGCTTGGTGATTTCAGCGCGCATCTGACCGCGCAGCTTGGCATCCAGGTTAGAGAGCGGTTCATCCATTAGGAAGACTTGAGGATCACGGACAATTGCGCGGCCCAGGGCCACACGTTGACGTTGACCACCGGACAGTGCCTTCGGCTTACGTTCCAGCAGATGCTCGATATCGAGGATTTTGGCAGCTTCGCGCACTTTTCTGTCGATTTCGTCCTTCTTCACCTTACGCAGTTTCAGACCGAATGCCATATTCTGGTATACACTCATGTGAGGATACAGGGCGTAAGACTGGAATACCATCGCGATGTCGCGGTCCTTAGGAGCTACATCGTTAACCACGCGGTCGCCGATGAACAGCTTGCCTTCGGAGATTTCTTCGAGACCTGCGATCATACGCAGCGTCGTGGATTTACCGCAACCGGAAGGTCCGACCAGTACGAGAAACTCTTTATCTTTAATGTCAAGATTGACGTCAATAACGGTTGCTTTATCGGAACCCGGATATTTCTTGAATACATGTTCTAAACGAACGCCTGCCATTATAATTTCCCCCTCGAATAGGTAGTTGGAGTTCGGAAACAATTCCTGTACTTATCTTAACCCAGTCCACCCTAACTGGCTATTTGTAACGTTCACAAAAAACCTATTTCCTTTTCGTTACTTTATACAATAGCATAGTTAACTTTACAATAGCGGCATCTCCAAAACTGCGTACATCGGCGCCGGTCTCGTGCTTGATTTTGTCGAGGCGGTACAAGAGCGTATTGCGGTGAATATACAGCTTCTTGGCCGTTTCGCTGACATTGCAGTCCATTTCAAAGAAAGTCTCCAGCGTAGTGAGCATCTCCTTATCTGCCAGAACAGGCGTATAATCTCCGAACTGTCCAAGCAGCTGCCGTCTGCGTCCGTCGGGAATGCTGTTCACGAGTCGTTCCAGCTGAAGCTCCCAGGGCAGATGAATATACGCTCCCACTTGAAATACGCGTCCAAGGCTTATCGTTTCTCTTAAAAGCGCAATTATCCCCGCCAATCCCTTGACCGGCGCAATGGACGAAGATACGCTTACATGAAAAACACCAACCCATTCCGAAGCGATCAGCTCATGCAGCCCCATGCAGGCTTGAGCCAGAAGTTCTTCATCGTCGCTGGCCTCATCCTCCTCTTTCTCCTCCGAACCGGTCAGCAGTTCCTTGCGGGCCAGGATGAGCCATTCCTTCTCCTGAAGGGGAACCAGCAGCGCCGTGCTGTCAAAATAACTTCGCACCAGTTTCAGCAGCGACCGAAAGGCAAGTTCGTTGCCATGCATGTTCTCGCTAATCAACAAGAACGGAACCATATCGGTGAACAATCGGCTCTTCAGACCGATCTCATCCGGAATCTCTCCATCATGCTCGTCCTGCTCCAATTGGGCGTTCAGCCATGTACTAAGCTGCCGAGCCTCATTCTCTCCTTCTTCCTTGAACCCTGACGCCTTCATAGCTGCGCTATAGCTACGAGCGGCGAATTCCGCCAGCTGAAGATTCATATCGGAAAGTCCGGCCCTTTCGATACCGAGCGCCGTAACCCGCCCTTCGCTTTCGAATAGCGGAATCCAGAAGCTTTCCTCATACCCGATTGACCGTTCAGCCGCATCCGAACCCGTACCAAAAAGGGAAGCTGATTTCTGCCTCCCAAATTGCTTGATCTCTGCCTTGTTGCCCGTCAACTGCTCGATCTTCTGCCGTAACGTCTCCGTGTCCATCGCCAATCTTCTCCACCACTTTACTCTTTTCGACTATTTTATCATATTTCGATTCGGTTTCGCGCGCTCCTTCGCACTAATGAAGAATCCAGAGGGACACGCCGTACCCGGATAAGTATGCTAAACTCATCAGGTGATTATACCTTTTATTTTATATAGAAATGATAAAAAAAGAAGCCACCACTATTAAGTGGTGACTCCTTAATTCGGATGAGCCATGAAGGACTCGAACCTTCGACACCCTGATTAAAAGTCAGGTGCTCTACCAACTGAGCTAATGGCTCTTAAAACTGGTGGAGGCTGATGGATTCGAACCACCGAACTCGTCAGAGAACAGATTTACAGTCTGCTGCGTTTGGCCACTTCGCTAAGCCTCCAAGATGGTGGCTCGGGACGGAATCGAACCGCCGACACGAGGATTTTCAGTCCTCTGCTCTACCGACTGAGCTACCGAGCCATAAGTTGACATAANAAATGGCGGAACCGACGGGATTCGAACCCGCGATCTCCTGCGTGACAGGCAGGCATGTTAGGCCTCTACACCACGGTTCCGCGTTTTAAGACAATGGTGCCGGCGAGAGGACTTGAACCCCCAACCTACTGATTACAAGTCAGTTGCTCTACCAATTGAGCTACACCGGCAAGATGTCATATGTCATTATTCAATTAGCTACATGGTGGAGGCTGAGGGGATCGAACCCCCGACCCTCTGCTTGTAAGGCAGATGCTCTCCCAGCTGAGCTAAGCCTCCGTATGTATGGTAGCGGCGGAGGGGATCGAACCCCCGACCTCACGGGTATGAACCGTACGCTCTAGCCAGCTGAGCTACGCCGCCATACTAAAATATTGAGTTTAAAATGGCGGAGAGAGAGGGATTCGAACCCTCGCACCGCTTACGCAGTCTAACCCCTTAGCAGAGGGTCCCCTTATAGCCACTTGGGTATCTCTCCAAACAATCTTCGCGTCCTCAATGGACCGCCAAAGATGGGCATTCAAACTCATTCAGGCTTGATCGCCTGAAAACTGGATCGAAACGAAACATTGCGTTCTTTTGGATAAGCCCTCGACCGATTAGTACTGGTCAGCTCCATGCA
>NZ_JAHCMB010000020.1 GCF_019904155.1 Paenibacillus sinensis | reverse complement strand
CACAGGACTCATTCCCATGCCGTTTTGGTTCCAATTTCTATTGTCGTTCTTGTCTTTGAGCTAAACTTAATGACATTGCGCCCCCGGGCGGTCATTTGCTGCGAATATGCGATAAGAATGTATAAGTTTCGCGCTGATGAACCGTGCAGCTTGCGCATACACGTAAGATTCGCCCTGATTATTTTACAGCGAAATCCCGAATATGCTATGATGAACAAAATGATTTTCGTTCCTGCCGCCCTTCACGGCGCATAACTGAACCCGGTTCAGAGGCACAGTTATTTCAAGGTATCCTTTGTCATACTTATAGGAGGAGCCACGCCTGGTCGCGGACGACAATAGCGCAATGCAAGAACACCCCGGATGGGGTGTTTTCTTTGAAATATAAGAAAGCATAAGCTTGCGCTTATCACAGCCTTCTATTTCTCGGTAAACGCATGGCGTCTAAGGACGCCGTAAGGCGTTTATCCTTGAATGAATAAACGGTCGCCCTATAGGCGAAGGGGAGAAAGGGGGAGGAATCCATGACGGATGCGATCAACGGCTGGGTCGAATGGCTGCTGACTGCACTTGGTCTCAGTGGTCCGGAAATTTTATTTGTGACAATTCCGCTGGCGATCTTTCAAAGTCTGATCGGATTAATCCCGTTTATTGTGCTGATTGTGCTGCATGTGTCGGTGTTTCATATCGTCGGTGGCATGCTGGTCACCTGGCTGATCGGCACGCTGGCCGGGCTGATCGTGTTCGCGATGTTCCGGCGCTATTTATTTCAATGGTTCGAGACGAGATGGAGCCGCCGGCTCAAGCGTTATGATAAATGGCAGCGCTATTTGAACCGCTATGGCATCTGGACGATTGTGCTGCTGCGTACGATACCTATTGTTCCCAATAATATCATTAATATAATGGCGGCGGTCTCGCCTGTCTCGCTGTCCGCTTTTATCTGGGGAACGATATTGGGCAATCTCTCCTTCATTTGGCTCTTCGGCACAATCGGCTCGTCGCTGATCGTTCCCCGGGAGCAGTGGAGCTTCTATCTGACCGGCTACGGCTTGTTCATGGCCGTCATGATTGCCGTCTTCATCTGGAAGCATTGGAGCCATCTGCAGGAAGATAAACGGGAGCGTATGGTATAAAAAAAGTGATGCTTATCTGACGCATGACCCGTCATAAGGAAATTCAGGAACGCCTCTTCGGCTTGGCCGGGGAGGCGTTCTTCTTTTTTGGGACATCCGCGAATACGATACAGTATAAGGCGGCTTGACCGCCATAGGTGCAGGAGGGATGGCGGAATGGCCAGAATGAGAAGATGGGGACCCCGGCGGCTTCACACGCCGCAGTTCCGGTTGCCGCGGCTGCGCCTGCCGCGGATCAGCTGGACGCCGCCCGCCAGACAGCGGGCGTTCCGCTCCGCCGGCCCGTGGCGGCCGGCGGCCGGCTCACGGGGAAGCCGCAGCTCCGGCTTCCCCGGTGGGGGCGGCTTGAAGCAGGGGGCCCGCTTCAAGGCACGGCCGGGCCGGTCGGCGCGCCCGGCCCTGGGGTTTGGCCGCCGCCAGGGCTCGGGCGGCGGACCCGGCCTGGCGCCGGCGGACGGCAGCCGGCGCCGGCCAAGGAGCCGCCGACGGGCATGGCTGATATCGGCGCTCCTGTTCCTCGCCGTCGTTCTGGCCAGCGTGGGTTATGTCGAGCGGCAGATGAAGCCGCCGATTGTGCATCTCGCGCAGATTCGCGTGAAGCAGATCGCGACAGAGGCCATCAACAAGGCGATCTCCTCCCAGGTGGCGGGAGGGAGCAGCGCAGAGAAGCTGATCGACTGGAAGACGGACAGCGCCGGCAAAATCTCCGGCTTCATGCTCAACTATAACGAGCATATGCGCATTACTTCGGAGGCGGCCGATGTCATCCAGTCTACGCTGAGCGAGCTGCAGACCCGGAAAGAGCATATTCCGCTGGGCCAGGCGCTGGACAGTCCCCTCATCGCATCGTTCGGGCCGGATATTCCGGTCAAGATCGAGCCTCAAGGAGCTGTCAAGGTCGAGCTCAGCACCCGGCAGCAGAACGCCGGAATTAATATGATCCTCGTCGAGGTGTACATCCATATCGTAACCGAGCTGGCGGTCGTCGTGCCGTTCGACATGGAGCCCCAGGTGGTCGATACGGAGATTCCCGTCTCCTATCTGATGGTTGTCGGCGATGTGCCGATGTATTATTACGACAACCAGGGCAGGGCGGTTGGCGAAGGCAGCGCGAGCGCGCCGAATATCGCGTTGCCCGCTCCTTCTTCGGGCGGCGTGTCGAGCGGAGCCGCGGGCACTGGCCAGAGCGGCGCAGCGGCGGGAGACGGCGGTACAGGCAGCGGCGTCTCCACCGGCAGCTCCGGCAGCGGAACCGCTGCGGGCGGAGGCGCCGGCACGGGGAGCGGTGCGTCAGGCGGCGGAACGACGAAGCCGGGGGCGCCCGCAGGGACAGGCGGCGAATAGAGGAGCCGGCAGGTGAAACGGGCCGGTCCGAGTTGCATTGATTGAGGAATTTGTTCCAGATATAATGATAGGGAGCGCAGCTTCTTGAAGCGTTTTTTAATAGCCTGTTGTTAATGGACAGATGGTCGTTTGAATGTTAAGTAGCAAGTCTTATTCACTGCGTGTCAGCAGGCTCTGTCTTGGCGAACAGGGCCTTTTTTTATTTATCAATCATATTAAAAATGAATCGCCCGGAGGTACAGCTATGCTGGAGATTGTAACGAATATACTCGAAGACATGGACAAGCAGCTTAATCGTATTTTGAAGAGCCTGGATCGTCTCGACGATGACTTGATCTGGACTAGGCTGAAGGCTTCGACCAACAGTATCGGAAATCTGTGCCTGCATTTAGCGGGCAACGAATATCAGAATCTGGTAAGTGCAATCGGCGGCAAACCGTTCATCAGGGAGCGCTCCCGGCGTGAGTTTGAGCCGGAAGGCGGAATAACGCGGGATGAATTGAAACAGCTTCTGCTCGGCACACGCGCTGAATCGGCCCGTATTTTATCAAACTTAGCCGAGGAGGATTTGGACAGGGAAGTCACCATCCGGTATTCGCTGGAGGATTGGAACAGGATGCACCGGGTTAATGCGTCGGAAGACGAAACCTATGATGTGAGAAGCGTCAGGCTTCTGCTTATCCAGGTTGCCACACACTACGGTTACCATGCAGGGCAGATTGTGCTGATCTCCAAATTGCTGAAGGATACGGATGAGCACATAACCGGCCAGTATCATTAATTGTACAAATTCGGGAATAGTAGTTGATTATGCCGGGAAGCATGCGGGATAGCGGGCCAGGGGGCCAGGCGGGCTGCACATCCTGTGAAAGAAAAGAGAGGAAGTCTATGGAGCACTGTCTGTTCATACACGGCTTTACAGGAGGCATCTTTGAAATATCGCCTTTGGCGGAATATGCGGAGCGGCGGGGGCTGAAGACCCATACCTTTACGCTCGGCGGGCATACGGGACGAAGATCCGATCTTGCCCGCTTTGGGCGGGCGGA
Organism: Paenibacillus sinensis; assembly: GCF_019904155.1. Classification (GTDB taxonomy): domain Bacteria; phylum Bacillota; class Bacilli; order Paenibacillales; family Paenibacillaceae; genus Paenibacillus_AQ; species Paenibacillus_AQ sinensis. Next base: position 49,710 of record NZ_JAHCMB010000020.1, on the reverse strand, counting down.
ATGGCTTCGCCAAGCTGAAGAAGAACTAACGGTGTTGGCCAAGGCTGTAGAAACAGGCGTTCATGTCATTGGCTTCTCCATGGGGGCGCTGCTCGCCTGCCATTTGGCGAACAGGTATCGGGATAAGGTCAAATCGCTGACTCTGCTGGCCGCGCCGGTGTTTCCGCTGAATCCGGGCGAGATTGTCCGGACGCTGGGTAATCCCGCCATGCTGAAGAACTATGTCCGGAAGTTCGGGTCTACGCCGCTTCGGGCCAATCGCGAATTTAACCTTCTGGTGCGGGAGAGCTTCGCCGTGTACCCTGGCATCTCGGCACCTGCCTTGATCGTGCAGGGAACCCGGGACCATCTGGTCAAGACCAAGAGTGCCGATTATTTGCAGCAGCATCTGGGATCGTCACGGGCGGAGGTGCTGATGGTGGAGGGAAGCGGCCATCTGCTCTGTTACAGTGAGGAGAAGGACAAGGTTCTGTCCGAAGTGCTGAGATTTATTGAGGCGGTGGAATAATGTTAAGCTGGCAAGCCGCTTGTCTTCCACGATGTCCGCGAACGGGCATAATAATCGCTTATGCAAGAAGCGGCCGCACTTCAGCGGCCGCTTTTTTTGCTCTGGAGAGCCTTCCGCTCCGCATTTTCCCACTGCCTGAGCAGAGGGTACGGATCGAAGGCCCATTCGATTAGTCCCCGGTCTTTGTAAATGCCGTAATGCAGATGGGGCGGGAATTTGCCGCTTGTTCCCGGATTGCCGTAGCCGGAGCTTCCGGCCCAGCCGAGCTGCTGGCCGGGAGAGACGATATCGCCGAGCTTGAGTGTTTTGTCATAGCCGGACAGATGGGCATAATAATGGTAGCGGTTCTCGATATCACGGATGCCGATACGCCATCCCCCGTACCGGTTCCAGCCCTTCGTCTCGATAATGCCGTAGCAGGTGCTCCGGACTGTAACCCCGTATGGGGTGAACAGATCGGTGCCCTCGTGGATGCGGGCCCCTCCCCAGCTGCGCCCGCTGCCCCAGGTGCTGTGGTAGGAATAGGTGCTGCCGAGCGGCAGGGGAAACGCGCTGCCTGACAGATCAAGCCGTCCGAAATGGCGGTACAGCTTCGAGAACTGCTCGATGCGCTGGGAGGCCCGCCCGTTATGGTAATATTCCCACACGGCGATATTGAAATCACTGGCGGAAGCGCTATGCTTCCGCATATATTGCGCCATGCTGTACAGCACGTCGATATCGTTCTCCGGGTCGGCTCTTCCGTCTCCGGAGCCGTCCAGGCCGAAGCCGCTAAAGAAGGACAGTGAGGCGGGAGAGGTATCCGCCTGATCGGGATTCAGCGGCCCGCACCAGATTGGAGCCGGAATTTGAATCCGGGTCAGGCGGGTGGTCATCGCCGGCTGATCCGATTTCTTGCTGCCTGCCGCTTTGAGTTTGGCAATCGTCCGTTCATACTGGTCGATGGCGGCCAGCCGGTACCAGGGAATGCCCGTGGCCGCCTCCATCTGGTCATAGAGCGCCTGGCGGGCGGCGTAGGCATCGCCGCTTCCCTGCGCTGAGGCGCTTCGTACGCGCGGAATCTCGGCTGCGGGCTTCTTCGGGACGGCATTCGCGGAAGCCCCGAAGACTGCCGGGCCGCCGGCGCATAGAAGAGAGGCAGCCGACAAGGACACCAGTGTCCGCCGGACCGCCTTGATAAGGGACATTATGGTGAAAGCCTCCTTTGAAGTTCATGTAAGGTTGTGAATGAGAATAGGGCTTGAGCCCTTGGCTGAATTGTGGATGAGGGCCACGCCCGGTTAGCTTGCGCGAAACGGGACGTTTTATCCGCCGGAGGGTGAGGAAGTGACACAGCTCTTTCACAAAAAGAAGCATTTCCCCTGCGTGCATGCTATAATGTAAGGCAGCGCTTTGCAACTTTTCACATTCAGGCGAAAGAGGGGATTGTTCATATATGTCACAGAAAAATGCGAAACCACTTAAGCCGGACTGGATTCGGATCAAGCTAACAACCGGAGAGAACTATCAGGATATTAAAGGGATGATGCGTTCCAAGACTTTACATACAGTATGTGAAGAAGCCCGCTGCCCCAATATTTACGAATGCTGGGCCAATCGGACAGCTACGTTTATGATATTAGGCGATATTTGTACCCGGGCCTGCCGCTTCTGCGCGGTCAACACGGGTCTGCCGACCGAACTGGACCTTCAGGAGCCGGAACGGGTGGCTGAAGCCGCCGAGAATATGAATCTGCGCCACTGTGTCGTAACCAGTGTTGCGCGTGACGACTTGAAGGATGGCGGAGCAATGATTTTTGCCGAGACGGTAAAGGCCATCCGGCAACGGCTGCCGCTGTGCAGCGTGGAGGTGCTGATTCCCGACTTCATGGGCGACCGGGACAGCCTGCAGATTGTGATGAACAGCAAGCCTGACATTCTCAACCATAACATCGAGACAGTCGAGCGGATGTCGGACCGGGTGCGGGCCAAGGCGAAATACCGCCGCTCCCTGGAGCTGCTTCGCCAGGCGAAGGAAATGCAGCCGAAGATTCCGACCAAATCCAGCATCATGCTGGGCGTCGGCGAAGAGTGGAACGAAATCCTTCAGGCGATGGACGATCTTCGCGCGGTCGACTGCGATATTCTGACGATCGGCCAGTACCTGCAGCCTTCGCCGCAGCATCTGGATGTCGTGAAATACTACCCGCCGGAGGACTTCGCGAAGCTGAAGGAGGAAGGATTGAAGCGCGGCTTCAGTCATGTGGAATCGGGCCCGCTGGTGCGCAGCTCCTATCATGCGCATGAGCAGACACAGTCTGCCACGAAATCGCTTCAGGAGCGCACGGCGGCGAATTAAGAATAGACGACAGCCTCGTATATGGCTCCGTCGAATTTACATGTGGAAAGGCAGGCGAGTCTTGCTTGATCTTAATTGGCGGAAAAAGCTATGAGCTCATGGCAAATCATAAGGAAGGCTGGAATCCGGAGGGCTTTCGCGGAAGATACAGCGAGGTTCTGGAACGCTACGACTATATCGTCGGAGATTGGGGCTACGGCCAGCTGCGCCTAAAAGGATTTTACCGGGATAATCACCCGAAGGCGAACAGGGACACCGCGATCTCCGGCTTCATCGATTACATTAATGAGTACTGCAACTTCGGCTGCGCCTATTTTGTGCTCCGCAAGATGAAGGATGCTCCGAGAGATCCGCTCGCCAAGGATATTCTGATCAAGGAGCCGGCTGAAGCGCCAAAGGAGTCCCTGACAGCAGAGGCCGGTGATGTCGCAGGAGCCGAGGCGCCTGTCCGCAGCGAGGAGATCCCCCAGATTTCCTCCCGCAAATATCAGGCCGAATCGGCGGTGTCCAAGGAACAGCCGGTCAAGGAGCAGGGAGCCAGAGAGAACGCTCCCCGTGACAAGAGCTTCAAGGAACGGGGACGCGACAACCGGAACAAGGAGCTCCAGGGCAAGCGTAACCGTGATGGCCAATCCAAGGAAGCCGCCGGCCGCGAGGGCCAGCCGCGCGGGGGGCAGCGCCGGGAGAATCAAAACCGGGACAATCAGAATCGGGAGAATCAAAACCGAGAAAGTCAGAATCGGGAGAACCAGGCGCGCGACGGGCAAGGCCGGGAGAATGCTGGCCGGTCCGCCGGTTCCCGTGAGTCCGGCAGTTCCCGTGACTTCCAGAACCGCGAGCCGAAGGCGAGGGAGCAGAGGGAGAGCCGCGAGAACCGGGAGAACCAAGGCTCGCCCAAAGCCCAGAACAGCCCGCAGAACAACTCACAGAATAATAACCCTCAGCAGAGCTAATAACCGCCTGCCGAGTAATGCTGAATAACGAAGAGTGCCGCTACTGTTCCGGGGAACGATAGCGGCACTCTTTTGTTTCGATTATAAATAAGCTGTGTGATTATTTAGCGGACAATGTTAGCCGGTTCTGCGTCTTGTCGTATTTATAGACGAGCGAAGGGAATTTCTTCTTGAACGCATCCAGGGAGACGAGGGTTTCTCCGTTCTGGTACAACGCCTCTTTGGAAGCAATGCTGAAACCGTATGCCTTGCCTGCTCCGGTTGTGACAATCGCCTTCTTGTTCTTGGAATCCCAGGTAAGGTCGGCTTCGACCAATGCTGCCAGAACGCGGGCGGAGGCGTAGACCGTATTGCCCTGCTTCACCAGACCTACATTGCCGTCGAAGGCTTTGCCGTTCACGTCAAGGATGTGGTTGTCTCCGGCCGCTTCGATGGACTTTATGCCAGCGAGCTGAAGCGCGGTGATGATCTGGGCCGCGTCGCCCTTCACTTCGATATCCGGCGTCAGGCCGATATGGTTGAAGTCGATCTTGTCCGGCGTCAGATAGCGCTCCGTGGTCAGCTTGAGAAGCCCGCCGTCCGACAGGTTGAACAGGCTTTGAATGCGGGCCTTGCCATACGTCTTGACACCAACGACCGTTGCCAGATGGTTGTCGTGCAACGCGCCGGTCAAAGCCTCGGAGGCGCTGGCGGTGTATTCATTCGTCAGGATAACGACCGGTACGTTCATCTTGGTTCCGTTCGTGATCGTTACGGGCGTCAGGGTGCCGGTATTATCGGCTGTGTACATCATGATTCCCTTGTCGATGAACTGGGACGCGATGTTGTAGGCGGAATCCATGTAGCCCCCTCCGTTGTTGCGGAGGTCGAGAATCATGGACTTCATCCCGCCGGCACGCATTTTGGACAGCACGCTCGCGAACTGCTCGTCAGCGTCCTCTGTGAAACCGTTCAGGGAAATGTACGCAACGCCCGAACCGAGTATCTGGCCGGTTACGGACGGATAATCGAGCTCGCTTCGGGTCACGACCACGTTCTTGACCGTGCTGCCCCGCTGGATGGTCAGCGTAACATTGGTGCCCGCTTTACCGCTCAGCGTGTCGCTCTGCAGGTCTTCAATCTTGACGCCGTCGATCTTCAGGAGGGTGTCGCCGCGCTTCAGTCCGGATTTATCCGCCGGAGAGCCCGCCATCACCGATTCGATGTACAGCTCGCTGCCCGAGTAGACGAGCTGCACGCCGATGCCGACATAATCGAGCGCCAGCTGATTTTGCAGCTCCTGCGCTTCCTCGGTGCTGAAGTACTCGCTGTAAGGATCGTTCAGCGATTCCACCATGCCGTCGACGGCCGCGCGGATCAGCGCATCCTTGTCGGCGCCCGTCAGGTTGTAGCTCTCGACATACTGCATCACTTCATTGATCAGATCCGTGCTGGAAGCGGACTGGGCTGCAGTCTGGGTGCTGTCTGCGGCAAGAGCGGCGGGAGAGAATACAAGGGATAAGGCCAGGAAGCTGCCGGCCGCCGCGGCCGTGAACTTTTTGAAAGTCATGATTCATACATCCTTTGCGGATTATTTGCTGTCCCGGCCCTTAAGGGGAGACAGTATAGCTATCGCTGATGGTCCATTTCCCGTTGTATTTGTCCACCACGAGAATGAGTGTCTGATCGGCCGTGGACGAATCGCTCTTATCCGTTGCTTGAAGCTCTACATACACAGCGGCTTCGTCGTCACCATAATAGAAAATATTGGATGAATTCACGAAATAGCTCAGGTCAGACTGTTGGAAGAATTTTTCCAGAGAGCTCTTTAACCCGGCGGTGTAGTCTTCATCATCATAAGAAGTAAGGGTGCTCATCACACCGGCAACATTTTCAGTGTTCATATTCTGATAATGATTGGTCAGCAGGGTGTGAATGGCCGCTTGATCGCTTACCGGAACGTTGGCTTTGGCGATGCCCTGTTCCCGGGTCAGAAGAACGGTCGATTTCTCGGTCGTGATCTTCGAGACCTTCCAGCTGCCATCGGTATTCACGAGATAATAGATGATCTCATCCTGTGAATCCGGCAAGTAATAGCCGCCCGTCCGCGTGTTGATCTCAACGGTGGAGACGGTCGCATCCGATGCTGTAGCGCTGATGACCGAGAGGCTCTTGAGCTCGTACTTCAGATCATAGTACTTGAACGTGGAGTCCAAAGCTGTGAGACTGCTGGCAAAAGAAGATCCGTCCGCGGCAAGCGATTTGATCCCCGCCACATCCTCAGTGTTGTAATAACCGTTCAGCTTATTGATGACAGCGGTCAAGTCGGCTTCCGAAATACCGTTGCTGGCCGAGGGTTTGGAAATTTGAACGCTTCTAGCCGCGGGGTCCCATTTCACATCTCCGCCGGTCGCTTCACCGATAAAACGAAGCGGGACGTATACGGTTCCTCCGTTCTGCACAGGCGCTGCGAGAAGCTTGCTGATCACGTTATTGACTGAGGCACGGTTGCTGCCCACTGTCAGCTTGATCGCAAGTCCATCGCTGGTGCCGGTTACCGACTTGGCAGCGGGGTCCCATCCTACTGTGAGGCCAAGGCTTTCGAATACGGCTCTGAACGGAACCATAACGGAGCTGTTCAGGATGTATGGAGAGCCGGCGGGAAATGAAACCTGAGCGCCGTCTACATACACCTTAATCGGCGTCTGCGCCGCAAATACGGGCACGGCGAGTACCAGGGACAACAGGATTGCCCCCAGTGAAGCACACCACTTTTTCAATTTGTTCTCTCCTTTAATTATGTAAGTCTTTGTAAAATAGGATCATTATACCATCCGATTTCTTCGAGTGTCTATTATTATTCGACAGCTGTTTTTACTAGATTTCCGGGCGCAGCAAGACGCGGGCGAGCGGCAGGCAGCGGCGGGGCGCTGTAGGACTCAGGTCCTGCCCGGACCTAACGCTCGTCCGTTCTTCCTTGTCCATCAGACCAGGAAGGATGAGCGCACGCGTTTCCAGAACGGGAACGGACGGTAGCGTGCAAAGCTGACCTTCTTATCGGATACCTGGCACCGGACGGAAAGCAGATCGTCAATCGGGTAGTTGATATGATCCACGGTCAGCATCAGCCGCTGCTCCTTGCAGGAGAAGATGTCACAGTGATGATGCTTCGGCAGCAGCAGAGGGGAGCCCATCGTCCGGAAGACCCGGTTGTTGATTGACGCAATTTCTGCAATCTGGAGCGCCTCGATGGTGGGGTGAACCATCGCTCCGCCGAGACTTTTGTTGTAGGCCGTGCTTCCGGAAGGGGTGGAGATGCAAATTCCGTCCCCCCGGAACATCTCGAACATCTCGTCATTGATGTCGATCTGGATAACGATCGTTCCGTCTAAGCCCTTAAGCGTGAATTCGTTGAGCGCGATATGTGAAGTGGTGCCTGATTTCTTATGGATTTCAAGCTCGAGCAGCGGGTATTTGACGATTTTGGCCCGCCGCGAGCCGGCGGCATCGGAGCGTCCGCACATATAATCCGCAAGCGCGGGCAGCTCATCGGCCTGCCAATCGGCGTAAAAGCCCAGATGACCGGTATGAACGCCTACAAAGGCGAGCTGGGAGATCCGGTCGATAAAGGTATGGAAGGCATGAAGCATAGTGCCGTCCCCTCCGATGGAGACGACGATTTCCGGCGTTTCGGCGTCAAGCTGCATACCCCGCTCCTCCGCCAGCTTGTGAAATTGCTGGCTGAGATCGATGGACAACTGATCGCCCCTGTCCAAGACATAATATCTCAAGGTGAATGGACTCCTTTGTTAGGGTTCTGTCATACACCGATCATAATCAATCTCGGGCCGGAACACAATGTTTAACGAAGTGAAAGGCTAAAGGAATCGCGGTCTTTCGGGACATATAGCATGAAATCGCATGGGAATTATTTCTCTTTGTGCAAACGGCCGATCCGGCTGATGGCGGCAGCTGCCAGCGAGAGCAGCAGCATTACCCCCAGCATCGATCCGAGTAGGGCCAATCCGGAAGGAATAGACGAGACCGGACGGCCTTCCGCAAGCGGAGCCAGAACGGGAGCCGATCCCATCATCGGTCGCCATAGCACAAGTGCAAGCAGTGCCGACAGCACGGCATGAATCAGCCTGGCGACCATAAACGGCGCATACCGGAGGCCGGTGCCGTTCCAGATGCTGGCGACCTGGGCGTGGACCGACAGCCCGCCCCAGGAGAGGATAAAGGCGGCTGCAGCAGCCTTATAAGGGAGTGCCGCGGCTGCGCTTCCGGCCGCCTTGACGCCGACGGTGACCTCGAAGAAGCCGCTCGTCAGCGCTTCGGTCAGGCCGGCCGGAAATCCGGCGACGGTGAGCACATGTCCGGCTGCCGAGAGAAGAAGGCTTAGAATACCCGCCCGTTCCAGCAGCTCCATCAGCATGGTGAAGAATACAACCAGGCCTCCTACGACCATAATAAGGCGCAGGGAAGATTCGACCGCGCCCTTCAGCAGCTCGCCCAGCGTTCGCCCGTCTCGCCGGCGGGCTTCGTACATGGATGAGAGGGCCGTCTGTAGCCGCGTCCTGGCTGACATACGTACGTCCGCTTCAAGCGACAGCTTATCCGGCGCTCCCGACTGCTCTCCGGCCAGGTCCGTTTGTGGACCCGGATGATCCGTGTCTATAGGTCCAGGGCGCGCAGGCTCAACCGGACGCATCCTGTCAGCACCGGCCCACCGGCGCTCCTCCTTCCTGCCATAAAAGGACAAGAGGAGTCCCAGAATCAGCCCGCTTCCATAGTGGGACAGTGCCAGATATGGTCCCAGAGCGGCGTTGTGGAAGAAGCCGACCGATACGGCGCCGAGCAGAAAGATGGGGTCCGACGAGGTCGTGAAGGCCACCAGGCGTTCCCCCTCGATCCGGGTAAGCTGTCCCTGTTCGCGAAGCTTGGCGGTGAGGCGCGCTCCGACCGGATAGCCGGATACATAGCCCATCGCCATGACGAAGCCTCCGCAGCCGGGAATGCGGAACAACGGACGCATAAGCGGATCAAGCAGCGCACCGAACAGATGCACAATGCCGAAGCCCAGCATGAGCTCGGACAGCACGAAGAACGGAAAGAGCGAAGGGAACAGCACGTCCCACCAGACGGCGAGTCCCCGCAGGGCCGCGTCCAGCGAAGCTTCCGGGTACAGCAGGATGAGAAGCATGCAGCCCGCCAGCCCGGCAATCAGCAGGGGGGCGCCGATTTTTTTGATCATGGGTACTTGGCCTCCGTTTGTTTAGTTATGTTGTATGCCGTAAATGGGACAATCAGCACAAAAACTTAAAGAAAGCGTTTGCAAAATATAGTGCAATTTGCTTTGGTTTGTGATAATATGAAAATTAACAAATGAACCAAACCAAATGTATATTGGGGAGTGATGATGATGAGCGTAGTTGCCGGTCTTCTTGTGTGCGCTTTTGTTTATGTCATCCGAGCCTCCCTCGTCTCTCCTGGTGATGAGGATTGGCGGACCTATTAATATGCTGCAGACGCTAAACAATCGTTTAGCGTCTTTTTTGTGTTCAGTATGTTAGAAGCCTTTTTGTGGGCAAAATAAGAAAAATGTCCGTTTCCGGCCAGGTGTCCATTCTTCGGAATGTTACTTTAGCCCCACGGACCGAAAGTTGGGTACTTTTTCCGACATTTCATGTTTTATTGATGTCTTTCGGTCCTAAATTTGGTATAATCAATAGGCCGATACTATTATATTCGGTGAAAGGTTGGCATTTTCCATGAACCCGCATCAGACATTATATGAGAATTTAGGCGGAGCGGAAGGACTGCGCAGGCTTGTTGAGGTATTCTACAGCAAAGTTCAGGCACATCCTCAGCTTGGCCCGTTGTTCCCGGCCGATATCGCCCCGGTTATGGACAAGCAATATCTTTTCCTGACGCAATTCTTCGGAGGGCCTTCCCTCTACTCCGATCAGCATGGCCACCCGATGATGAGAGCCCGCCATATGCATGTGCCGATCTCGCCGGAGAAGGCGGAGGATTGGCTCGGATGCATGGATGAGGCTTTAAGAGAAGTCGGGACGGAGGAAGAGCTCCGGACCTTCGTGATCGGGCGGCTAGCGGGCCCGGCCCGTCATTTTGTCAACACACCCCCGGAAAGGCAGTGAAGTGTGATGGACGCCACGACAATGAATCAGACTGTCGCCCTGGAACCCCTGTATTCGATTAAAGTGAAGTGCTGCAACTGCGAGGAGGAATTCATGACCTCCCGGGTACGGCCGAGTCTTAAGAGAGCAGTCCGGCGCGACGCCGATTTCTGCTCCTATTACCAGAATGAGAATCCCGATTACTATGTGGTCCGTGTCTGTCCGCACTGCGGCTTCGCTTCCACGGAGAATTCGGTGGAGAGACTCACCGACTGGCAGCGCAAGACATTCATGATGCAGATCGGCAGCCGCTGGGAGACCCGAAGCTTTGAAGGCAAGAGAAGCTGGAGCGAAGCGCTGGAGACCTACAAGCTGGCTCTGCTCTGCGCCCAGGCCATCCAGGACAAGGAGCGGCTGATCGCAAGCCTGCTGCATCATATCGCCTGGATGTACCGTTATAACGGCGATAAGGCGCAAGAGCTCCGCTTTCTGAAGCATAGTCTCGACAGCTACATCAACGTCTTTCAGCACGAAGGCATATCGGGAAGCGACGCCCGGCTGATGTTCCTGATCGGCGAGCTGAACCGCCGCACCGGCCAGTTTAACGAAGCCGTCAAGTGGTTCTCGCGGATCGTCAACGATCGCCAGATCGTGGATGCCGCAATGATCCGCGCTGCCCGTGAGCAGTGGGGAGTTATCCGGGAGCAGATGCAAGGCCAGGAACCGGGTCCTGTTGCCTGACATATTAAGATGTTCAGGTCTGTCCTGATTTTATATATCACAAAAAAAGAAACAGAAAAAGAAACAGACGCCGTTCTTCGGGACGGTGTCTGTTTCTGTTGGCGGTACAGCGTTAACGAACCGTGCGGTCAAACAACAGATAATCGTCATCGCTGTCGATTACGACGGGTCTTTCGCTGCAGCACGGAAAGACCAGCAGCTTCTTCTTGCCTTCCCTGACACTCTTCAGCTCCTTGAGCTTCATGGGAAGCAGCACGTTCTCGGCGCCGCAGAATGGGCAGGTCTGCACATACATATCTCCAAGAATAATATCGTAAGGCCAGGCGCGGTTGAACGGAATCATGCTTCGTTCTTGCCTTCCCCGTCCGGTGAATCGCCTTCACCGGCATTCTTCTTGGCGAGCTCGGCGATCTTCTGCATCAGGATATGCTGCGGCATATGCATTAAATGCTCCAGAGGGACACCCAGCTGCTTCGATAGCGCCAATGCCGTTTCCGGCGAAATTTGAAGTGGCCGCATTGTAATTGTCCTCCCAATCGTTTTAAATGATAAGCGTGTAATCCACTTTACCATGTAGCGCGAAGCATTACAAAGCAAACGTGGAATGCTATGATTAAAGCATACAACAACTATAAAGGATGGGTGTTGACCGATGAAACAACCGCTTTCCCTGACCTGGGAACTGGATTCTCTCTTTGCAGGAGGCTCCGCCTCTTCCGAATTTGCAGCTTTTCTCTCCGAACTGGATGGAGATATCGGCAAGCTGGCCGAGCAGGTAAAGGCGGCCCATGCTCCGCAGGATGCGGAAGCCAGCAAAGCGCTTGACGGGATCATAGAGCTGCTTCAGAGCTGTACCGGCCGTCTGATTCAAGCCTCGGAATTTGCAGGCTGCCTGGGCGCCCAGAACCAGCAGGACAAGGGTGCTGTCCGTCTGTCCGGGACGGTTGCCGGATTGAGCGCCCGGTTCCAGGGAGTATCTTCCGCGTTCGAGAACGTGCTGCGCCAGACAGAAGATGAGGTGTGGGCGCAGTGGATGGCCCGTGCAGAGATTGCGCCGCTGTCCTTTGTTCTCAGTGAGAGCCGGGACCAGGCACGCGAGAAGCTGAGTCCGGAGCTGGAGAGCCTGGCGCTGGACCTTGCCGTTGACGGCTACCATGGCTGGAGCGAGCATTACGAGACAATTGTCAGCTCTATTGCCATTCCATACACAGATGAAGACGGTGAAGAGAAGATGCTGTCGGCCGGCCAGGCGTTCAACAAGCTGCATGACAATGACAACAAGGCGCGGAAGGATATGTTCGCCAAATGGGAAAAAGCGTGGGGGGAAGTGGCCGACTATTGCGCCGACACGCTCAATCATCTGGCCGGCTTCCGTCTGAAGCTGTACGGCGCCCGGGGATGGGACAGCATATTAAAGGAACCGCTGATGATCAACCGCATGACGGCGGAATCCCTCGATATGATGTGGGAGACGATCGGCAAGAATAAGCCGGCGCTTCAGGCCTATCTGAAGCGCAAGGCGAAGCTGCTCGGCGTCGAAAGCCTTAGCTGGGAGGATGTTGAAGCGCCGATCGCCCGTTCGTCGGAGAAAATCCCTTACGACACCGCGGCGAAGGAAATTGTCGCCCAATTCGGCAAATTCAGTCCCAAGATGGCGGCCTTCGCCGAGCGCGCCTTCAACAATGATTGGATCGAAGCGGAAGACCGTCCGGGCAAGCGTCCGGGAGGGTTCTGCGTCTCGTTCCCGATGAGCAAGGAATCGCGGATCTTCATGACATACAGCGGCACGCCGTCCAATGTGGCGACACTGGCGCATGAGCTGGGGCATGCGTATCATTCGTACCTGCTTGACGACCAGCCGCTGCTGAACCAGAACTACGCCATGAATGTGGCGGAGACGGCTTCTACCTTCGCTGAGGTCATCGTGGCCGATGCCCAGGTCAAAGCCGCAGGCAGTGACGAGGAGAAGCTGGCGCTGCTGGAGGAGAAAATCCAGAACAGCGTGGCCTTCTTCATGAACATTCATGCCCGGTTCCTCTTCGAGACGGCCTACTACGAGAAGCGTAAAGCCGGACTTGTCAGCGCGGAGGAGCTGAACGCTCTGATGGTCGATGCGCAGAAAGAAGCGTTCGGCGGCATTCTGTCCGGCTACCATCCGCATTTCTGGGCGGCGAAGCTGCATTTTTATATCACGGACGTGCCATTCTACAACTTCCCGTACACGGTGGGCTATATGTTCAGCACCGGTTTGTACCGCCTGGCCCTCCAGGAAGGACCTTCCTTTGCGGACAAATACGACGCGCTGCTGCGTGATACCGGAGTTATGACACTGGAAGAGCTTGTTCGCAAGCATTTGGGAGTGGATTTGACCCAGCCGGATTTCTGGCAAGGTGCCGCCGATCTCATTCTCGAGGATATCGACACCTTCCTCAAGATGACGGAACATTTGGACTAGGGAATCTTTCGCAATCTATACACAGATGTGAACCGAACAGACATTCCAGTCGGCAAATGCACGCAAGAAAGCTAAACCTCGAGGTGTAAGTACGAATGGGCTCACGCCGATCTTAGGTCGGCGCGGGTCTTTTTTTATGGATCTATGTCGAAAAACACGCTTCAGTAGTGAGAAACTTGTTAGAAAATAAAGAAAAATGCGCATTTATAGGAATAATAACCCAATTATGTTGGAAATTGTTGTGGTGCATAAGTTAATCCCCTATAATGAGCCTTAAGCCTTATATGGTGAAGCTGTATAACTAGTTCAAGGAGGATGAGTATGCTGAAGATGGAGCAATTGTCTCTCGCGAGGCAATTGGATTTGGTGTTTAGAGAGCTTCGGGAGGAGCTTTCGGGGGTGACCTCAGGCATTCTGTTTGTGCAAATACGAAATGATTTGGTGGGCAAATTCGGTATTCGGCATAATCCGCTGACAGGACGGAGCGGGACATTTATGGAGAAGGAGGAAGGATTGACGGCTGAACAGCAGGCCTCCTTTCGCCTAATGGCTCTGGAGAGCCTGAAATTCAAGCGGCGCTGGACACACGGCGAAATCAGTTATGAATTCGCTGTCAAACAGGGAATTATAATGGTCGATGCAGTGCTGGAATCCAATTATAATATGGCCAATCTAATGATCCGGTATCCGAGAAGCGCGGGTGCCGATGCCGACCATAACTGCGGCTAAAGAACTCATGCTTGAAGTGACCGGGAGAAACCGGCTGAACCTGCAACGCTCCTTCGTATTCAACAGATGACCAAGCTCCAAAAAGCCCCCGCGCTTCCTTGGGAAGCGGGAGGGCTTAGGTTAAGCGATATACGATGGATTACAGTGTCGAACGACCGGAGAGCTGCTGCTCAGCCAGTTGTACAAGACGCTTGGTGATATAACCTCCCAGAGAACCGGTTTCGCGGGAAGTATAGTTACCATAGTAACCGTCCTGAGGGATGGTTACGCCAAGCTCCTGAGCGGCTTCATATTTCAGCTGCTGCAGAGCTGCATTGGCTTGAGGAACGACCAGGTTGTTGGAACGGTTGCGACTTTGGCTTTGACCTGCTTGACCCATGTTTGTCACCTCCTTCGTCCTTGGTAGAGATAGTATGACCCGAAGAGGAGATATCATGCACAGATTCACAGAGGACGAGGATGGGAATTCATGTCAAGGAGGGAGCGTGCGGCAGCGGTTACACACCTGTTAATACAAACAAGCGGCCGGAATTCCGGACCGCTCGTCAAGTTAAGCTTAAGCTCTATCAGGCTTCTTGGGTTTCGGGAGCCTCGGACTCGGGATAGATCATCTCGATCCAGGTCGCAAGCTCGAGCGTCTCACCCGGATTCAGGGTGAGAAGACCGGTAAACTCCGGTCCTCCCGGTACGTTCGGCGCGTCCGGAAGCCAAGTGTAGGGCTCTACGCACAGAAACTGATCGGCAGTACCTTTCGTGTAGAGCACCCAATGACGGAAGTAATTTTCGTCCGCTCCGTATTTCAATCCATATCCGTCATCCCTCAGCACAAGCGCTTCTACCGGCCGCTTCTCTCCGATCCGGAGGGGAGTGTCAAAGTTGGTTCCTTCCAGATTCATTCCCTCGTTCAGCGCCGCAAGCGGGCCGAGAGGCAGAACCTTGCCGCTTGGAAGCAGCTGATCATTCTGCTCGTAGACTCCCTCTACCGGAACCTTGACGCTCCAACGCTGCGGTTCTCCGTCAATCATGAACCAGGTATGATAGCCGATTCCAAAGGGGATGCTCCGCTCATGGCCGAGATGGGTCACCTTCAACGTCTGGCGAAGCGAGGAATCCTGCAGGTGGAACGTCATCTCGAACTTGAGTTCTACCGGAAGCTGCTCCATCCAGTGCGGATCGTTCTGGCTGCAGAACTCTGTCGTTACGGCACATCCGTCCTCTTCTTCCTGAATATCGCTGACGATCCATGACTGCGTACGGTGAAGACCGTGAATGTGATTGTCATTGGCAGTATTCTGGTCGAACTGGTAATTCGCTCCCTGGAACTCAAAGCGTCCTTTGGCGATACGTCCCGGCGGAATGAGGAGCGGAATGCCGAAGTGATAAGGCTTCTGCAAGTAGAAATCCAGATCTGCCTCTTCCGGGCTGCGCAGAATATCCCGTCCTTCCCTAATATCCCGGAGGGAGATAATGTTGTTCCCCAGCTTGGGCAGCAGCGTGACTTCCAAATCGCGGCTGTGCAAAATGTAGGTGTCATAACCGCACCATTGCCCTTTGGTCACCTGTTTCATGATCCATGCTCCTTTGTCGTACACTTAATTGCAACCGCAAACACATATCCCTATCATAACAGATTTACGAAAGATGGGGTTAACGATTTGACAAACTTACCTTCCGGCTCTATGATGAACTCAGTTCAAGATGTTGTCAATGCGATGATGGGGACAAGTAAGCGGAAGATGCGGGGCTGCAGAAAGCCGGTGGATGATGCGAACCGGACGATGGCTTCCGACCGAATGGACCCCTGAGCGCCGAGCTCGAACGGGAGAATCCTCCCCAGTAGACCGGCCGGGCCTTTCCCGTTACAGAAAGTCTTTAAGGATGGCTGCAGCTGTAATAATCCGTTTCCGGATGGAAGCGGGAAGACTGCGCCTTCGAATAAGGGTGGCACCACGGTCTCACGTCCCTTGCGGAGTGAGGCCTTTTTGCGTTCCTGTTAACAGGTCAGATATTAAGAAAACGGAGGGTCTTGTTATGAAAAAGATAATGTCCGGCATTCAACCCAGCGGTACGCTGACGCTCGGCAACTATATCGGCGCGATCAAAAATTACGTCAAGCTTCAAGATGAGCTTCAGCATGACCACGAATTCTTCTTTGTGGTCGTCGATCTGCACGCGGTCACCGTTCCCCAGGAGCCGGCCAGTCTGCGCGAGCGGTCCGAGGCAGTCGCTGCGCTGTTCATCGCGGCGGGCATCGATCCCGCCCGCTCCAATGTGTATCTGCAGTCGCATGTACCCCAGCATGCCGAGCTGGGCTGGTTGATGACCACGCTCACCTCTATGGGCGAGCTTGAGCGAATGACGCAGTTCAAGGACAAATCGACCGGGAAAGATACGGTCGGAGCCGGCCTGTTCGTCTATCCGGCCCTGATGGCGGCCGATATTCTCGTATACAACGCGGACCTGGTGCCTGTCGGTGAAGACCAGAAGCAGCATCTCGAGCTGACCCGCGATCTGGCGGGGCGTTTCAACAGCCGCTTCGGCGAATTCTTCACGATCCCCGAGCCTTATATCCCCAAAGTGGGTGCGCGTATCATGTCGCTTGACGATGCCAGCAAGAAGATGAGCAAGAGCAACCCGAACGCCGGCAGCTATATTGCGCTGCTGGACCCGCCGGATGTCATTCGCAAGAAGATCAGCCGGGCGACAACCGACTCGGGCCGCGAGGTTGTGTATGATCCTGCGAACAAGCCGGAAGTCAGCAATCTGATGAGTATTTACTCTGAATGCTCCGGTCTGTCGCTGGAGGAAATTGCGAACCGCTACGAGGGACAAATGTACGGGGGCTTCAAGAAGGATCTGGCTGAAGTGGTGGTAAGCTCCCTGGAGCCGCTGCAGAAGCGGTATCAGGACATTCGCAGCTCCGGCGCGATTATCGACATCCTTGCTTCGGGTGCAGAGCGCGCCCGCGAGGTGGCAGCTGTCACTCTGGCGGGCGTCAAGGAACGGATGGGATTCCTCCCTACCCGCTGATAGCTGATCGCCGCACAGGCTTGCCAGAAGCATCGGATGTCCGGTGAAACGGTGCGGGTCATCCGCACCGCATTGGTCGGGGAAGGGGGTCCAGCGTATGCCTGGCGGGGAACGCCGCTATTGGTCTGGTGGAGCGATCCGGCGCATGCCTGGCGAGGAACGTCCTGAATCGGCCAGGCCGAGACTTTCCGGCATAAGTGCCGAGAATCCGCCAGGGCATGTGGCAACCATCTCGTCCGGCATGTGCTGCCGCTCTCTTCCGGCAGAGGCTTTCCCGTACCGCCCGAACAGACGTTACTCTTGCCGGGTGCGCGCCTTGACAATGAAGCCAAGGCCGATATTGAGAATGCAGAGCAATCCAAGGAGCAGGGCGATCCAAACCCGGTAGGTAAGGGCAATGGACGCCGCCGCCAGCAATAATATAGAAGACAGAGCAAACCATAATGAAAGTCCCTTGCTCATACAACCGCTCCTTGTCCCGGGCGAAGACTGATGCCAAAGGCATTCGGCCTTCGCCCGGATATAATGAAGCCCCGCAGCTTGACGGGGGACTGACCCAGTCCCCTCCCCAACGGCTGCGGGGCTTTTTTGCAATCACAGCTTATTTATACTTTAATCGATCCAGGCTCGATTGCAAAGCGTTCGTCAAGCTTCTCGCTGCTCAGCCAGCCGACATAGGTCTGCAGGGCCCGGTATTCGTGGTCCATGACGATGACAGCGACGAACGGAAACTGCTTCCGGTGCAAATAACGGACGTCTCCCCAGCGTACAATATACCCTGAAGGCAGCTCCTCGACCTCGGCGACGGCGTATGATGTGAAATACAAGAACGCCTGTATATCCGGATGCTCCTTGGAATGCTCCACGGCGGGATGTGTCGAACTGGCCGCATTCTTGAACCATTCGAGGCGCCCGCCTGTCAGCTGGCCGATGCAGTAGGTGCCGTCCATTTTCTTCTTGACGACGTTCCAGCGACGGGGGGTTATGGTTGGTATCGCCATATATTGTTCGCCGGGATCATGCCGGATGTCCTTGTGCTTGAGGCTTCGTGTAATACGGGCATGGACGACGGTGCGCCAGATATAATACACGGCGATCATGCTGTACAAGGTGACGAAGAGCGGTGCGGGAGGGATCATCCCTGTAATCCAGAGCGCAATCGCGGCAAGATGGGTTCCAAAAATAAAGGGATCAAAGATGTGGATAATGTTCCATGCTATCCAGCGTTCGGTCAGCGGCCGCGCCGCCTGGGTTCCATACGTGTTGAACAGATCGCTAAAGACATGAACGGCTACCGCGATGAAGCTCCAGAGCGCCAGATGGCCGATCGTCCCTGTATCATGCAAGCCAAACAGGGGGCTGAGTACAAGGGTAATCAAAGCGGGCCACAGCGCAAGAAAAGGAAGGGAGTGGGTAACTCCGCGATGATTTCGGATGTAGAGCGCATTGCCCTTGAGCCGGAGGACGGTATCGGCATCAGGCGCCTGTGAGCCGATGACGGTGGCCAACATGACGGCGCCCGCCAGCATTGGCTGGGAGGCGACGGCGGGATCGACGAAAGAAAGGCCGGCAAGCCCGAAACCCATTACAAAGTGTGTTGCGGTATCCATAGACCTGGTCTCCTTTGCACAGAAGTACTCTATTAATAACTACCCATTTCTTTAGCTTAATATTTACACCTTAAAAAAACATTTAATGTCACGTAATTGTCAAATTGATGAACAAGTTGATCGTTCTCTGTCCAAAAATTTTTCGGTTTGATATGATAAAGTTAACAGCGGGATGATGAAACTGTAATTTTAAATTTGAGGAACGAGCTTGCAGCTCCATTTCGTTAATGAATGAACATGAAGGAGGACCTGGACTTATATGGATAATAATTGGAGATACCAAGCCACATCCGATACCGCGACAGTATCCGCCAAGCTCCCGCCTGAATCAGGGCGCGCTACCTGGCGGGATTTTGTTACCGTAACGAAACCGGGGATCATTCGATCCAATCTGATTGCGGCGTTCGCGGGCTACTGGGTGGCATCGGGCTGGAGCGTTGAGTACGGCAGACTCGTGTTGATGCTGCTCGGCACCATGCTGGTCATGGCTTCGGCCTGCGTATTCAACAACTATTTTGACCGCGATCTCGACATGAAAATGGAACGGACGAAGAAGCGCGGTCTGCCGACGGGCCGCCTTAAGCCGAATACAGTGCTTGTGTACGGTGTCGCCCTCGGAGTGTTCGGGCTGGCTGCTCTGTTTCTTTTCTCGGGAGTGCTGGCAGGGGTCTTCGGCATCGTGGGGATGTTCGTCTACGTGGTCGTCTACACGCTGTGGCTGAAGCGCACATCCACCTGGAGCACCTCGGTCGGTGCCATCTCCGGAGCAATGCCGCCGGTTATCGGCTATGTTGCCGTTACGGGCACTGTCGATCTTGGCGCCTGGCTGCTGTTCGCCATGCTGTTCCTGTGGCAGCCGCCTCATTTCTGGGCTCTCGGCATTCGCCGCAAGGAAGAGTACCGGAATGCGGGCTTCCCGCTTCTTCCGGTCGTGAAGGGAACGCATCGCACCAAGCTGCAGATGATCCCTTACGTCGCGCTGCTGGTTCCCGTGTCGGTTCTGCTCTACACGTACAACTATGCCGGCATTTATTTTTTGATTGTATCGGCGGGGCTGTCCGCTGCCTGGCTGTTCTTGACGCTGAAAGGACTATGGGCAAAAGATGACGACGCCTGGGCGAAGCAGAATTTCTTCTTCTCGATCAATTATTTGACCCTCAGTCTGATCGCCCTTGTACTGAACACGATTCACATATAAAAAAGAAGGAGCTTGTGCGCATCCATCGGCACGGACTTGGCAGCTTCTTGCGCCTGACCCGTCTTGACGGGTTACATGGCGGTGAGGCAACGGCTTCCAGGTCCGGACAGCTGCCGGTTATCAGGAGGCGCAGCTTGCAAAAATGAAACAGCCTGCCCGCGAATGGCGGGCTTTTTGTCATTTTCATGTTCTGCCCGGTTAGTAAGGGAGCGGCTCCGGATAAATGATATATTCCTCAAGCCCTGCCTTTTCGAGCTGGCTGATATTATATTCGTCCGGCGTGCCTTCGACCCCGGCATATCCCCGGCGGGTATAAATATGCTCAGCATCGGGGAAGGCGTCGCGAAGCACGCCGCGGATTTTTTTGCCCGAGCTGTCATTGTCCATGTAGAGATACAACTCACATCCGCTGACTTGCTTGCGAAGCGTCTCCAGCTTCTCGGTGTTAAGGGTCCCAAAGGTGCAGAAGATGTCGACTTCGGGCCTCAGCAGGCGTCTCAGGCGGCTACGGTCGTTCTTGCCTTCGACAATAATGGCGATTGACATGGAAGCCTCACCTCCGTTTTCTTGTTTTAATATTACCTGACGCCTGGCGTTTTTAACAGAATTGCGAAGGTTTATGTAATCATTCCCCGGGAAATGCCGGACAAGCCGTTTGTAAAACAAGCTCGGAAAGTGGGGCTGTTCACGGGAAAGTTCTTCATATACATGGCATAAGGACAGGCAATTGGCGTAAAAAAACATCCGGTCGCCAGTGCGAGCCGGATGCTTCGGTTTGGGTTAGACTGTGGAACTACACCCAGAACGTTCTGAGGATGATGACCAGCAGGATGTACAGAACGAGGATGGTAGCGGTGGAAGTACCCAATCCGCATACCGGAGCGGCAGCTACCGGAGCAACCTGAGGACAGCAGGGATTCGTCATTGCAATTCAACTCCCTTTCTAGGTGGATTGAAGGATTACAGTGTAGTATATGTCAATCCACCCAGCGGGTTTGTGCCCTTGCCTAAACTTGAGAGCGGGGACGGGTCTGGTTTTTTCGCCGATGCCCGGGGGCTTGCGGCTACGCCGTCCGGCCGTTCAGATCGGGACTGGCCGTGGAGAGCTGTCCGGCATTCGGACGGGGCAGCAGCAGCAGGGCTGTCATCAGCAGCAGAAAGCCGATGAAGTACGGCGACACCGCGTAGCGGAGCTGACCGGCGGCGACGGGGCCGGCAAAGGCGCCGAGCGAGGTGGCGATGGACTGCAGCGAGAAGGTGCGTCCGAGCCGCCCGGGCCCGCTGATGCCGATGAACAGCGAGGCGATCGCCGGGAAGAGCACGCCTTTGGCCGTGCCCAGCAGGAAGAGCACCGCCGCCGGAGGAACGGCGGGTACGGCGGCGAGCGCGAAGAAGCAGAGCGCCATGCCGAGCAGCGCAGCGCCGATTCGCGGGATCGGCGGCAGCTGGTTCAGAAACAGCATGCTCAAGGTAACGAGCGCGCCCAGGCTGAGCAGCGACAGCAAGATGCCGGTCGACATGATGCCGCCGTTGCCTTTGGCTGTCTGGGAGAGCGGCAGCTCGAAGAAGAGCACGCCCTGGGCACAGGCGACGAAGAAGGGGAGCAGAAAATAACGCAATGAGATCGGCCGCCGGGCGCCATGAGACTCGGCGGGATCTGCATTTGCCGGATAGGCGCTTCCGGCTTCGGCTGATCCGGCCTTCGAATGCGGGATGCCTTCGTCCGTGAAGCCATTCTGCTCCGCAAGAGAGCCGCCTTCTCCAGCACTCAAGACGCCGGCTGGCTTCGGCTTCGGGACCCGGGGCAGGCTGAAGTAGGCCATAACTCCTGTGGCGATCAGCAGCCAGCCCAGTGACATGAAAGTACCCGAGAAGCCGGCCTTCGCCACGATGAATGCGCCCGCGGCCGGCGACAGGACGGAGGCCAGGGTATGCACGATGCCCTGGCCGGACATGTATTTGCCCTGCTTCACGCTATCGCGCGACAGGGAGGCGAGCAGGGACAGGCAGGCCGGGGACAGGAACGCGAGCGCGAAGCCGCTGGCCGCTCTGAAGAGCAGCAAATGCCAGGGCAACTGGGCATAGGCTTGCAGAAGAAGGACGGCCCCCGCCGCCACAAGACTGCCGATGATGAACCGGCGGCTTCCCTTGCGGTCGATGAGGACGCCGGCCAGCAGGTTGCCGGGGAGATGGGTCAGGGAATACATGCCCATCATCCAGCCGATGAAGGCCGGGCCTGCGCCGAGCGACACCGCAAAGGGTGTCAGGATGGGGTACTGCGCATGCAAATCGAAGTACGCGAGAAACAGAAACAAATACAGCCAAAGCGCGGTCTTCACAGGCCGTTCACCTCCGTATAAGGCCGCCCTCCGAGGGGGCGGAACATCGATGGCTTGCCGCCGGATGATTACATTTCGGGCATTTCAGCCGCTTCCCCGGCGGACAACCGATACTTGTACTTTACGTAAAGGGAGCGGGGTGTAGAACCCCCGTTAAACCTTACAATGTTGTCATCCGCTGGATTCATGAATTATGCCCGCTCATCATGTATAATAATGATAACCTTGGGATTCCCGCTTCTCATGCGGAAGTCTCCTGGCATTCAGGTACAGGAGCGTGTTGCTGGATTGATGAATACGGAAGTGTGGTCACAGTTTTTTCGGGAAAATTGGCTTATCATCATCATCGCGCTTGTTCTGCTGTTCGCTGTTGTCAATTTGGTCAAAACGGTATTGAAATGGGCGATTGCCATCATCATTATCGCCGGGTTGTTCATCTACAGCGGAGTTACGATAGATCAAATCGGCAATGCTGTTGATAAAGTGAAGAATGAAGCGGTCGGGACGCTGCAGACCGAAGCCAAGGACGTCATGCTCAAGGAAGCGCAGGAGGCTGTTTATACCTCCGACGGCAGCGGCGGATACACAATCAAGACGCCGAACCTGGAGGTCAAGGGGAAGGCCGGCGAGGACAAGGCCAGCGTTACGTTCCGGGGCGTCAGCCTGGGACAGTGGAGCGTGAACGGTACGCTCAAGAGCTTCATTGAAGAAGCGCGCAAAGCCGGAAAATAGGCGATGGCGATAGAGAGCGCAGGAGGGAATTATGTGGAATGAATGGCTGCAGAGCCTGCGGGATGCCAATCTCATCACGTTGGCATTGCTGCTCGTTCTGCTGATTTCAATAGTGCAAGGATGGGCCAGAGGTTTCTCCCTGTCAGCCGGAAGGCTGTTCGGACTGCTCGGCTCAAGCCTGCTTACGCTGGTGTCGCTCATACTGGCCGCCGCGGCCGCGGTTTACGCGTCGCCGCGCGTTCAGGCATGGGCCGAGGGCGTATCCGCCCCGGCGGGTGAGCTGAAGCAGTGGCAGCAGATGTACTATACGGCTGTTTCCGCGCTGGCGGGACTGCCGCTGCTGCGGTTCCTGCTTCTGCTGCTGATCGGGTACAGCGTGATCCGGCTTCTGGCGGGTCTGCTTCTTCTGTTCCTGCCGCTGCCCTCTGTCTTTGGACGGAGGTCTGACAGACGGAAGGTATCGGCAGGGAGCAGGCTGGGCGGAGCGGGCGTCGGACTGTTCATCGGAGCTGTACGGTGTCTGCTGCTGATCATAGCGCTGTATGTGGGAACAGGACTGAGCCCCGGGAGCGGGGTCTCCCGCTATATCGAGGCTTCGCCGGTGTACCGGCAGGGCGTGGAGAAGCTGATCGAGCCGGTGGCCGGTTCGGCGGTTCAGGACAAGCTGCCGGTATTCACTGAGGCGGTCACTGCCGAGATGAACGACATCCTAAGGCGCAAGTACGAGATCATCGACCGCGATATTTCGGGCAATATCAGCGAGGCCGCGGCGAACGTTGCCGGCAGCGGCAAGAACGCTGAAGAGAAGGCGCGGCTTCTATACGACTGGGTCGGAACCCGGGTTTCGTACGATTACGCCAAGGCGGAGAATTATGAACGGAACCGGATATGGAAGGAGCAGACGCCGCAGGAGACGTTCGATACCCGCCTCGGCGTCTGTATCGATTATGCGCGGCTGTACGCCGTGATGGCCCGGTCGCAGGGACTTCAGGTCAGAGTTGTGACCGGCAGAGGCTATGACGGGCGGGGTGGCTATGGGCCTCATGCCTGGAATGAGGTCTATCTGCCTGAGAGCGGAACCTGGATTCCTCTGGATTCCACCTGGGCGAAGAGCGGAGACTGGTTCAATCCGCCTGATTTTGCTTCCACCCATGTCAAGGAAAGCGTACTCTAGTCCCTTTCGTCAGGTTGAGGTTGATTCGCTGTGTTTGACGCCGTTGTATCATTCACAGTGATCGGGCGGAGATCGGAAGGGGCATTACCTGAGCTTTTTATTCATGGCAGTCCGCCGCATTAGTGAGGCTTCCTTGGCATGTGGTACAATGGATAGGTCTTTTTGAGATTCGGCATTGCCTGATTCGAATATAAACGCTGATGGTGCAAGAAATAGACAGACTGCATCATTCCGATTCATTTATTTGGGTTTGAAATCACTCCATATATATAGTTGCAAAATGCTTGGATCAAGTGACAATGCCGGACTTATTCGTACATTTGAATTAAAGGAGAGAGAGAAGTGAGCATGTTTCGCAAGAAGGGCGCGGATTCAGAGGAGAGCGGCGGCAAAAATACATTGACCCTGCGGATCAACGTGTTCTTCTTCAGCACCTTTATCATCTTCTGCGTCATCATTATCCGCCTGGCGGTGCTGCAGTTCGTGGAGGGGCCGACGCTGACCGAGGTGGAGACGAGTCGGGATACCAAAGAGGTGCCGCTTGCCGCGATGCGCGGCTCCATTCTGGCGGCCGGGGGCGAGAAGATCGCGTACTCTACGCCTGTTCAGTCGCTGTACATCACGCTGACGAAGGAATACACGGCAAAGGTCACGGACAAGACGACGGGCAAGACGGATTTCACGCCGGAAGCGAAGGCAAGGGTCGATGAGTTGGCCGTCAATCTGGTTAAAAAATTCAATGAATTGGGGGACCCCGGCGAAGAGAAGCTGACCGTTCAGCAGGTTAAGGATGCCTTCGATCTGGGATTCCGGAAGTACAACGGGTATACACCGCGCCGCATCAAGGTGGGTCTGTCAACGAAGGAAGTCGCCTATTTCATGGAGCACCGGAGCGAATATCCGGGTCTGGAAGTGGTGGAAGAGAACGAGCGGCATTATGACAAGGATACGGTTGCCGCCCAGACTGTCGGCTATATGAAGCTCTTCAAGAACTCCAACAGTCTGGACATCTACAAGAACATTTTGAATGCGATGAAGAAGACGAATCCGGAGCCGGGCCTGATGTACAAGGATGACGAATATGTCGGCTTTGACGGTCTGGAACGCCAGTATCAGCGCGAGCTTCGCGGCCAGAATGGCTATCAGGTCGTATCGGTCGATCCGCAGAACATGGCGGAGAAGGTGGAGAAGGTCGTTCCGCCTGTCAAAGGGAATGACATCTGGATGACGATCGACAAGAGCGTCCAGCTCAAGACGGAGCAGGCGATTACGGATCAGCTGAAATGGCTGCACACCCATCCTGTTCAGGGCAAGACGCATCCTTATGCCCAGACTGGCTATGCCGTGGCGATGGAAGTGGATACGGGGAATATCGTGGCCATGGCCAGTATGCCGGACTATGATACGAACAAATGGATTGACGGCAGCATTATGGATATATGGGACAAAATTTCGACCAACTATCAAAATGGTACCATCACTCCGTATTCATCCGGCCGTTCCGGACATGATTTCAGTTCGACTGTGCTGATGGGGTCCACGATCAAACCGCTCAGTGTACTGCTTGGGCTGAATGAAGGACTGTTCTCCACTAATGACTGGTATCAGGACAAAGGGATTACCTACTTCGGCAAGGCCGGACACGAGACATCGGTCCGTAATGCATCAGGCCATGTATACGGGGGGATGGACCCTGCACTGGCTATTCAGCATTCCTCCAACGTCTTCATGGTGGATATGGTCGGCAAAAGGCTGTACAACAAATACCAGTCTAAAGGCATCGACGTCTGGGATAAGTATATGAAGGAATTCGGCCTCGGGGTTTCGACCGGAGTGGATCTGCCCAACGAGTTCAAAGGCCAGATCAACTACACGAACATCAAGGCGACAGGCAGTGCGCAGGCCTCGCTGGTGTATGCTTCTTTCGGCCAGCAGGGTGCGTATACGACCCTTCAACTGGCACAGTATGTGTCCATGCTGGCAAATAAAGGCGAACGCGTTAAGCCGAATCTGGTCAGCAAAATAACGGATTCGGAAGGAAAAGTCGTCCAGACGTTCGGCCGCGAGGTGCTGAATACTGTCAAGATGGATGATTCATACTGGAATGAGGTTAAAAAGGGCATGAACAGTGACGTTGACGCCTTCTCCGATTTCCCTTATGATTTTGCGCGGAAGACAGGTACTTCGCAGCAGACGTATTACAATAAGGATACGAAGAGTTCCACCAATCTGGATAACGGCGTATTCATCGCCTATGCGCCGCGGAATAACCCGAAGCTGGCGGTGGCCGTTATTATCCCTGAAGGGGGATTTGGTTCGAACAGTGCCGCGCCGGTGGCGCGCAAGATTTTTGACGCTTATGATTGGGAGTATGGACTGGACGGTGTGCCGAAGAAGAGTCTACAGCAGAATCCGAACGCATCAGCCACACCTGCGCAGTAAAGGGTACGATTAACAAGTAGGGCGGTTTGGGTTAACTTCGAAGGAGGGAGCCAAGTGAGCCTGTTGGGCAAGCAAGGCGCGAATTCGGAGGAGAACGTCGGTAAGAACACCATGCCCCTTCGCATCAATATGTTCTTCTTCAGCACTTTTGCTATTTTCTGCATCATTATTATCCGTCTGGCCGTATTGCAATTTGTGGAGGGGCCGACGCTGACCGAGGTGGAGACGAGCCGGGACAGCAAGCAGGTGCCGCTTGCCGCGACACGCGGCTCAATCCTGGCAGCCGGAGGCGAGAAGATCGCATACTCCACGCCAGTCCAGTCGCTGTACATCACGCTGACGAAGGAATACACGACGAAAGTGACGGACAAGACGACGGGCAAGACGGATTTCACGCCGGAAGCGAAGGCGAAAATCAATGCGCTGGCCGTGGATCTCGTCGAAAAATTCAATAAATTCGGAGACCCCGGCGAAGAGAAGCTGACCGTTCAGCAGGTTAAGGATGCCTTCGATTTGGGATTCCGGAAGTACAATGGGTATACACCGCGACGCATCAAGCTGAACCTGTCAACGAAGGAAGTCGCCTACTTCATGGAGCATCGGAGCGAGTATCCGGGTCTGGAGGTGGTGGAAGAAAATGACCGCCACTATGATAAGGAGACAGTTGCGGTACAGACGGTCGGCTACATGAAGCTCTTCAAGAATTCCGGGAGCTTGGACATTTACGAGAACATTTTGAACGCGATGAAGAAGAAAAATCCGGAGCCGGGCCTGATGTACAAGGATGACGAGTATGTCGGCTTCGACGGCCTGGAGCGCCAATATCAGCGCGAGCTTCGCGGCCAGAACGGCTATCAGGTCGTATCGGTCGATCCGCAGAACATGGCGGAGAAGGTGGAGAAGGTCGTTCCGCCAGTCAAAGGCAATGATATCTGGATGACGATCAACAAGGATGTCCAGCTCAAGACGGAGCAGGCGATTACGGATCAGCTGAAATGGCTGCATACCCATCCCGTTCAGGGCAAGACACATCCTTACGCCCAAACCGGCTATGCCGTGGCGATGGAGGTGGACACCGGGAATATTGTGGCGATGGCCAGCATGCCGGATTATGACACGAACGCCTGGCTTAACGGCACGATCATGAATATCTGGGACGATATTCAATTGAACAATCAGAATGGTGCGATCAACCCGCTCATATCCGGACAATCCGGCCACGGCTTCAGCTCAGCCGTATGGATGGGTTCGACGGTCAAGCCGCTCAGTGTGCTGATCGGACTTAACGAAGGATTGTTCACAACCGGATATTATTACCAGGACAAAGGAATCGCCTATTTCGGTAAAGCTGGTCATGAGACCTCAGTCCGCAACTCGTCGGGCCATGTCTACGGCGGCATGTATCCTTACCAGGCCATCGAGCATTCCTCAAATGTCTTTATGGTCGATATGGTAGGGAACAAGCTGTACAAGAAGTACGGTTCCGAAGGTGTGAATATATGGGATAAATATATGAAGGAATTCGGACTCGGCGTGTTCACCGGTGTTGATCTGCCGGGAGAGCACCGAGGGGTGATCAACTATAAAAAGGAAGCAGCGGCTACCAGCCCTCAATCTGCTCTCGTATATGCATCCTTCGGACAACAGGGCGCTTATACAGCGTTGCAGCTGGCACAGTATACTTCGACACTAGCCAATAAAGGCGAACGCATCAAGCCGCATCTGGTCAGCAAAATTACCGATCCGACAGGTAAGACAGTGAAGACGTTCAGCCGTGAGGTACTGAATACCGTCAAGATGGACGATTCCTATTGGAACGAAATCAAGCGGGGAATGAACAGTAAAGTCGATGCTTTCTCCGATTTTCCTTACGATTTCGCGCGTAAGACGGGGACCTCGCAGCAGGACTATAACGACAAGGACGGCAAGCATACCGTGGACAACGGCGTGTTCATCGCCTATGCGCCGCGCAACAATCCGAAGCTGGCGGTGGCCGTTATTATCCCCGAAGGGGGATTCGGCTCGAACAGTGCCGCCCCGGTGGCGCGGAAGATTTTTGACGCGTATGATTGGGAGTATGGACTGGGCGGTGTGCCGAAGAAAAGTCTCCAGCAGAATCCGAACGCCGCGGACGGTGGCCAGACTGCCGATCCAGCCGAAAAATCCGCAACAAATCAGTAGCCGAAGATGTTGGTAAAGGACAAGATAGAGAATAGAGGATAGGAACAATACAAAAAATGGAGGGATGGCAATGACCGCCAAATACCGCCTGCTTGCCCTGGATATGGATGGAACCTTGCTGAATGATGAGGAGAAGATTACCCCGGAGACGATAAAATGGATTCATCGGGCGGTGGACGCGGGCGTGTATGTCTGCCTGTCGACCGGGCGTGCTTTCCGCTCCGCGTATCCGTACGCCGAGCAGCTTGGATTGAAAACGCCGCTCGTGACCGTCAATGGCAGCGAGGTGTGGCGTGCGCCGCATGAGCTGTACCGCCGCTCTCTGATGGACCCGGAGCTGATCAAGCAAATGCATGCCATCGCGATGGAATACGGCATCTGGTACTGGGCTTACTCGGTGGATGCCGTGTATAACAAGAACAGCTGGGACGGCAATATCGACGGCCGGGAGTGGCTGAAGTTCGGTTATCATACGGAGGACGATGAGATCCGGCATCAGGTGCTGCTGAAACTTCAGAATATGGGGGGACTGGAAATCACCAATTCCTCGCCTTTTAATCTGGAGATCAATCCGCTGGGCGTCAACAAGGCGTCCGGAATCCGTGAAGTCTGCGGTCTACTCGGCATCACGATGGAGGATGTCGTCGCGGTGGGGGACAGCCTCAATGACCTGGCTGTCATTCAGCAGGTCGGCTTCGGCGTCGCTATGGGCAATGCCCAGGAGACGGTCAAGCAGGAGGCCGATGCGGTTACTACAAGCAATAACGAAGACGGCATTGCCAAGGTGATCCGCCGCTTCATTCTGCAGGACGAAGCGGAGATTACAGGCTAGCACTAGGCATAACGTATTTAAGCGGTCCGCCAAGCAATCATTACTGGAGGGATATCCTTGACAATCCTCGGATGGATTTTGATCATTGCCCTGTTCGCGGTCGGCCTGGCCGGAGCCGTCTACCCGATTCTGCCGGGAGCTCTGGCGATTTATCTGGGCTTCTTCGTCTATGGCTGGTTCTTCGGCTTCGCGCCGTTCGGTCCCTGGTTCTGGATTATCCAGACCCTGATCGTGGTGGTGCTCTTTGTCGCCGATTATGTCGTAGGAGCGTGGGGCGTCAAGAAATTCGGCGGCTCGCGCGCTTCGGTGATCGGCAGCACGATCGGCCTGATTGCCGGACCGTTCGTGATTCCGGCATTCGGCCTCATTATCGGCCCGCTGCTCGGCGCATTTATCGGCGAAATGATCGCAGGCGCAGATCCCGGCAAATCGTTCAAGGTGAGCCTGGGCTCGCTGCTCGGCCTGTTCACCAGCACCGTGGTCAAGGTGATTCTTCAGGTCACTATGGTCGTCCTCTTCTTCATCTGGATTGGCCGATATTAATTTCAACGTAAAGTAGGGGAACAAGGTTGTCGAAGAAGGACTCTTTTGTCAAAGGCACGATTATTCTCGCGGCCGCCGCTTTGGTGGCTCGTGTGCTCGGTATTTTTCAGCGGGTGCCGCTGGAGCATCTGTTCAACGATGTGGGGGATGCGGCGTTCTCCCAGGCCAATAACGTCTACCTGATGCTGCTGACGCTCGCTACGGCGGGCATTCCCAGCACGCTCAGCAAAATGGTCTCCGAGCGGTACGCTCTGAACCGTCCCGATGAAGCGCGGCAGATTTACCGGGCCGCGCTTATTTTCGGCGCCGTCGTCGGGGTCATCATCAGCGTGGTACTGTACATAACCGCACCGCTCTTTGCGAAGCATGCGGGCGTACCGGAGAGCACGCTGGCAATCCGGGCAATCGCCCCGGCGCTGCTGCTGTTCCCGTCCATTGCGATGATGCGCGGTTATTCGCAGGGGCGCAATAATATGATGGCGAACGGGATGTCGCAGATCGTGGAGCAGATCGCCCGGGTGCTGACCGCCATTCTGCTGGCCTTCGTACTGTTCCATCAGGGTTACAGCAACTCGGTTATGGCGGCGGGCGCATCGTTCGGCAGCGTATTCGGCTCTGTCGGCGCGTTCGCCATTATGCTGTATGCCGCCATCCGGCTGCATCGGGAAGACAAGGCGTCGGGATTGTACGCCGCCCAGGGCGAGCGGCTGCCGCTGCTGCGCATTTATAAGGATATCTTTAGTCTGTCGATTCCGATTATTCTGTCCTCGATGACGATTCAGGCCGTCTATTTCATCGACTCCTCGCTGATTGTTCCCCTGCTTAGCGGACAGGTAGGGAATGTCGAGGCGACCCGTCTGCTGGGGATACTCGGGCAGAAGGCGCAGAGCATCGCGGGCATTCCGCCCGTGCTGGCGATCGCGCTCAGCACCTCGCTGATCCCGGTCATCTCGGCCGCCTATGCGCGCCGGGACGAGGCGCATCTGAAGCGCCAGATTACGCTGGCGATGCGGATCGCCATCCTGACCGGCACGCCGATCGTGCTGTCGCTGGTGGTTGCGGCCTACTCGGTCAACGGCCTGCTGTTCAGCTCTCCGTCCGGCAGCGGGATGATCGCGCTGCTGACGCTCGGTACGATTTTTCAAATTACGATGACGACCTCGAACTCGATTCTTCTCGGCATGGGCAAATCCCGGATTTCCATGTTCTATGTGCTGGCCGGGATTGTGGTGAAGCTGGCGGCGAGCTTGCTGCTTAGCCGGTTCATGGGCATTTACGGCATCATTATCGCTACTGCACTGTGTTTCATCGTCATTACCGCGCTCAATCTGCGGCTGCTGCGGACGATCGTGCCGTTTCAGATTATGGGCAAACGCTGGGGCGGCTATCTGGTCGCCGTGTTGGTGTCCGCCGCTGTAGGCTACGGCCTGAATCAGGCGGGAATCCATCTGGCAGGTCTTCTGCCCGACCGTGTGGCGTATTTGATCGCATGCCTGCTAGCCGGCGCCAGCGTCGTCGTTCTGTATCTGGTTGTGCTGATCATCTCCGGTGTCCTGAGCGCGGCCGAGCTGTCCAGCTATCCGCGGCCTGTCCGCAAGCTGCTGAACCCGCTGATGAAGCTGCAGCCCGCACGCATGCGGGAGAAGGAATAGGACCTTTGCTCCAGGATTTGACTTCGCGTGCGCATTTTGCTTCACTTAGAGAGGAAGCAGAATTACTGTGAAATGAGCATTTTGCATAATCCATGGTGATTTCAAGCCAACAATAGCAATATGCTGAACTTAAGAAGGGACGGTGCAAGGGATGGATAAAATCAGCTCTCCCGCTGAGTTTCAGACGGCGATCGAGTCGCCGGGATTGACAGTGGCGGTCTTCAAGGCGGACTGGTGCGGGGATTGCAAATTCATCGATCCGTTCATGCCGGACGTTGAAGAGAAGTACAAGGACAAGCTGAAGCTTGTCGAAGTGGACGTAGATGCGGTAGGAGAAGTAAGCCAGCAGCAGAATATCCTCGGCATTCCGAGCTTTGTCGCTTATGCGGACGGACAAGAATTGGTCCGGTTCGTCAACAAGCTTCGCAAGTCGAGACAGGAAATCGAGGATTTCCTCGACCGGGCTGATCAGGTGCACCGCACTATTCAGAAATAACCGCCATTCGCCGCTTTCGCCGGGTTCCCGAGGAAAGCGGCGATTTTGTACAAACTGGAACTATTGCTTCAAAATTTATGCAACTGTCAGATGCCGGACTTGTGCCGATAGGGTATAATGGAAACGCATAACTTTGTATACAAGCAAGCCGAAACGCATGGCTCCATTCCATAAAAATCCCTATAATGGCGGGTGAAAGTGATGTCCGGCAGACAGCTTAGGTGGCTTGGCTACATAACTTGTATTGTCATGTTCCTGACTCTCGCAGGCGTCGTCCTTGCGATGAGGACGGGCTCCGGGATTGAACGCGGCAGCGAATGGCCGGACTACAACGGGGGGATGATTTCGGCGTACACGCTGGAGCAGATAATCCTATGGAGCTATCGCCTGTTCAGCGGACTGGCGGTGCTGGCCGCGCTGGCTTCGGCGCTAAGCTTCGGGCGGTATGCCAAGGGCCGGCTGGATCTTATCCTTTATGCCTGCATAACGCTTCTGTTCGCCTTGATTCAGGCGGCAATGGAGGCGTCCGCGGTCATCTGGTCCCAGTCCGCCGCTGTCGCGATGCTGCACCTGGGTTTCACGATGATGTCGTTCGCGTGTTCGGTCATGCTGGCGCAGGGAACGGGCCGGAACTCGGCTCATGATTCGGCTCATGATCAACTTAAGGACAAGCGGAGGCTGCCGCGCGCCTTCCGGAATCTGGTGTTGATGACCGCCGTCCTCGCCTGTCTGGTGATGTGGCTGGGCGTCTACGTCAGCCGCATGGATGTGCGCGCAGCCGGCTCGGGCATCTGGCCGTTACATATCAGCGCTATCATTACCAGGCTGACGGGCGGAACGGGCGTTGTCCTGCTGCACCGGCTCGCGGTGCTGGCGCTGTTCGGCCTCGTCGCGCTGCTTGGGCATCTGGCCTTCTGGAAGCATGGCGCAGACTACCCGGAACTCAAGAAGCTTGGAATCGCGGCCGTGCTTCTGGCCGGGCTGCAGGTGCTGAGCGGCGCTGTGTTAACAATCGGCGGCGAACAGGGGTACATATTCTCGGCTCCGGCGCATGCTGCGCTCAGTTCAGGCCTCGTCGGCGTTCTGTGTTATATGAGCGTCCGTGTCCGGCAGCTTGGTAGTCCGGGAGCCGCGTCAAGGGCCCGCATCGCCGGCTTAGCGGAGAGCAGTCAGCGGAACTCACGGCTTGAACAGAGCACCGGACAAGCACGGGCGGTCATTCCGCCTGAACAAGAGAAATAGAGCATAACACATAGGAATCGGAAGGCGGCCGGATGCATCAGAGCGCGGAAGCGGGCCGCCTTTTCGTATACGGTTCGAATAGAGTCGGTTCAAGGAGGAACACTATTTTGGGATATCGTAATTTGCGTGAATGGATCGAGCAGCTGCGGAAGGACAAGGATCTTGCCATCATCGAGGCGCCGGTCGATCCTTATCTGGAATTGGCGGAGATTCATCGCCGGGTCATTCAGGAAGAAGGGCCGGCCCTGCTGTTTACCAATGTAAAAGGCACACCGTTCCCGGTTGTGACGAATCTGTTCGGCACGGAGCGGCGTACGGATCAGGCCTTCGGCCCGCGTCCCGAGGCGCTGATGAAAGCGATGATGGGAGCGGTGGAGACGCTGCTTCCGCCGACGGTAAGCGGCGTGTGGAAGGAGAAGGGCATGCTGTTTGATCTCCTGAAGGTTGGGGTTAAGAATGTCTCCCAGGGGGAGGCTCCGATCCTGAACGTCTGCCAGAGCACGGACCCGCTCAAGGGACTGCCCCGGGTAACGAGCTGGCAGGAGGATGGCGGCCCATTCGTGACGCTGCCGCTGGTCTATACCGAGAGCCCTTCGAACCCGAAGGATCATAACCTCGGCATGTACCGGATTCAGATTTATGATGATCAGACGACCGGTGTTCACTGGCAGATTCACAAGGGCGGCGGCTTCCACCATTACGAGGCCGAGCAGCGCAATGAAGCGCTCCCGGTCTCTGTGTTCATCGGCGGGCCGCCCGCGCTCATCGCGACGGCCATCGCACCCGTTCCGGAGCGCATGCCGGAGCTGCTGCTGGCTTCCCTGGTCATGGGCGGCCGCCTGCCGATGGTGCAGGACCCGATGGGCGGCCATCGCATGCCGGCCGAAGCCGAGTTCGTAATCCGCGGGCTTGTCCCGCCTCATGTCCGGCGGCCGGAGGGTCCGTTCGGGGACCACTACGGCTATTACTCCCTGCAGCATGATTTCCCGATCCTGCAGGTGCAGCGCATGTGGCGGCGGAAGGACGCTATCTATCCGGCGACCATTGTCGGCAAGCCGCGCCAGGAGGACTACTACCTCGGCGATTTCCTGCAGCGTCTGTTGTCGCCAGCCTATCCGCTCGTGATGCCGTCTGTCAAATCCCTGTGGGCGTACTCGGAGTCCGGCTCTCACACGCTGGCTTCCGCCGTTGTGCGCGAGAGCTACTCCCGGGAAGCGCTCGTCTCCGCCTTCCGCATTCTGGGCGAAGGCCAGCTGTCTTTGACCAAGTTCCTGGTTCTGACGAACGAGCCGGTTGATCTGGCGAACTTCCCGCTGCTGTTGGAGACTGTGCTGGAGCGGTTCAATCCGGCGGTCGATCTGTTCATCTTCAATAATACATCGCATGATACGCTCGATTATACCGGGAAACGGATGAATCACGGCAGCAAGGGCGTGCTCATGGGCGTCGGAGACAAGAAGCGCGAGCTTCCGCGCAGCTATGACGAGGGCCTGATTCCAGGCATCGGAGACGCGGCGCCTTACTGCGGCGGCTGTCTGGTCGTATCGGGGCCTTCGTTCACCGAAGATCCCGAGCTTGCGAAGCGTCTTCCCGGCATTCTGCGGGAGAAGAATACGAAATGGCCGCTCGTCATTCTCGTTGACAACGCGACCGAAACGGTGCGGACACAGGTGTCGTTCCTGTGGACCGTCTTCACTCGCTTCAATCCGGCGACCGATATTTACGCTGAGGCGAAGCTGCAACAGCACCATATCGGGTACAGCCTGCCGCTCGTCATCGACGCCCGGATGAAGCCGGGTTATCCGAATGAGCTGTTTCCGAGAGAAGATATTGTGGAAACCGTGGACCGGAATTGGAAGTCTTATTTTCCCGGAGGGCTGAGAGGCTGATCCGTCTGTATCAATTAAAGTGAGAGGAGGGACCGGGAATTGCTGCGAAACCTGCTGGGCGAACCGCCGCGCGAGAATTCGGGCGCATTGAAGGAAGCGATGGAGAGCATGGCCAGGCTGGCCGCTCTGCTGCGCAAGGAAATGAATGACCATAAGGACCCGGATCATGAATTCCGGGAGCTGGAGCTTTGGACCCGCGGGCTGATAACCTCCCTCGACGAGCTGGAGCAGAGCCATTTTGCCGCCGCTTTTTTCCGCAGGTCGGTCCGGGCGGGATATATGGATGAGATGAGCGTCAGCGAACAGGGGGAGTATGCGAGATACGTCTATTTTTACAAGAATGGCTTTATCCGCGTCTTCTCCTTGCTGGACAAGCTGGGCACGGTGCTTAATACGCTGTATGACCTCAAAACCTCCAGACTCAAAGCCCACTTCTCCTATTTCACCGTTCTTCGGCAGTTCCGGAATAATAATGACCATCGCGATCTGTGCGCAAGGCTTGAGGAAATCAAAGACAAGTACCGGGAGCCGATGCAGCGGCTGCGCAAGCGGAGGAACGCCGAAATCCACTATATGAACTCGGAGCTTCAGGATGATCTATGGCAGCTGCATCAAGGGGCGCATGACCGCATCCGGCTTGAGGATCTGGACCAGCATCTGGAGGATTTGCGGCTTGGCATGGAGATGGTATGCCGGTCGCTGGCGCAGGCTTATGGATACAGCGGGAGACTGCTGGGGCGGAGATTGGGAAAATCCAGATAAAACAAACCATTTACTTTAAAAAATCTTTGACAAAGCATGTAAAAGATTTTATACTAAGGCATGAAAATTTCATAAATTATCTTATCGAGAGTGGCGGAGGGACAGGCCCGATGAAGCCCGGCAACCGGTTGGCGTATTTCAAATTTCATTTTGAGATCGGCAATGTCATGGTGCTAATTCCTACATGGTCGTGATAGGTTTCACGGCTTTGCGCAGATGAGAGGGCGTTATGCATAGATGATGAAGGCCTCCCGTGTTCTGCGAAGAATGCGGGGGCCTTTTTTGATAGGTGCAGGGGAAGCATGCAGGGGAAATGAGAGAATGAAGGGCTAGGGGAGGCTTTACGTTTGATAGAGTTGAAGGGTTTGACCAAAGTATACGGAAAGGGCCCGGGAGCCGCAGTCGCGCTGTCGAAGGTGGATCTGCAGATCGGGAGAGGCGAGATATTCGGAGTGATCGGTCATTCCGGCGCCGGTAAAAGCACGCTGATCCGCTGCATCAATCTGCTGGAGCGTCCGACTGAGGGGGAAGTGTGGGTCGACGGCACGGAGCTGACCCGGCTGGGCAAAAGCCAGCTGCAGGAGTCGCGGCGCAAGATCGGCATGATCTATCAGCATTTCAATCTGCTGTCTTCTGCCACCGTGTACGATAACATAGCGTTCCCGCTCCGCCTTGTTCATACGCCGAAGGAGGCCATCGGCCGGAAGGTAGCGGAGCTGCTGCAGCTCGTTGGCCTGACCGAGCACCGGAACAAGTATCCCGCCCAGCTGTCCGGCGGGCAGAAGCAGCGGGTCGGAATCGCGCGGGCGCTGGCCAGTGATCCGGATGTGTTGCTGTGCGACGAGGCGACCTCGGCGCTGGACCCGCAGACGACGGACTCGATTCTCCGGCTGCTGCTGGACATCAACAAGCACTTCAATCTGACGATCGTCCTCATCACGCATGAAATGCATGTGATTCAGAGCATCTGCGACCGGGTAGCCGTCATTCACGGCGGCGGAATCGTCGAGCAGGGACTCGTCACCGATGTGTTCCTGAAGCCGAAGCATGAGGTGACGAAGGAATTCATCCGCAGCGAATCGCAGGAGGGCGGCGCGCTGCAGGCGGCGCTGTTGGCGCAGGCGGGAAATTCCTCGGTTCCGGTGAAGATCACCTTCCTCGGAGAGAAGACCTACGAATCGACTCTGTCCCGGGTGGCCGGGCAGGTCGGCGTCAACTTCGCGATTCTCCAGGGGACGATCTCGACGATCAAGGATGTGCCTTACGGCCAGCTTATCGTGCGCTTTGAAGGAGATGCCGGGGCGACCGGCAGAGCAATCGCCGAGCTGACGGCGCAGGGGCTTGATGTGGAGGTGCTGGCATGATATTCGGACTCGATTTTTCGTCCGTGGACTGGAGCGAAATGCTTACAGGAACGGCTGATACCTTGAAAATGCTTGGAAGCTCCACCATTTTCACCATAATTCTCGGTTTGCCGCTCGGAATCATGCTGTATTTGTGGGGCAAATCCGAGAACAAGCTGACCCGAGTTATTTATTCGGTGATTTCCTTTCTCGTCAACATTCTCCGGTCCGTGCCGTTCATCATTCTCGGCATTGCGCTGATTCCGTTCAGCCGGGCGGTGGTCGGGACTTCCATTGGCGTACTCGGCATGATTCCGGCGCTTGTCATCGGAGCCGCGCCGTTCTTCGCGCGTCTTGTCGAGACATCGCTGCGGGAAGTCGATCGCGGCGTCATTGAGGCGGCTCAGGGGATGGGGGCCTCGACCGGACAGATCGTCATGCGTGTCCTGCTGCCTGAATCCCGTCCAGGCCTCTTGGCCGGAGCGACGATTACCGTCGTCACGCTGGTCTCCTATACCGCCATGTCGGGGATGTTCGGCGGCGGCGGGCTGGGGGATTTGGCAATCCGCTACGGCTATCAGCGGTATGAGAAGGAAGTCATGATCGTCTCGATCATTCTGCTAATCGTTCTGGTGCAGCTGCTGCAGATGGCGGGCGACCGGCTTGTCCGGCATTTCATACGTAAATAAGGATTTATACCATATACCTTATTGAGGCGGGGATGTCCTGCCCGCAAGGGAAGGACTCCCGCCTGAGAGGCGCGCCGCGGTTTGGGGAAACCGCAGGATGCCGCCGTACACACAAATTTAGAGGGGGATTTATCATGAAAAAAGTACTGCTTACCCTGTTCAGCCTGACGCTCGTTGTTATGCTCGCCGCCTGCGGCAGCGACAACAAGGGCAACAATGCCTCTTCCGGTTCCGCCGCTTCTTCGGAGCCTTCCGCCGGAGCTTCGTCCGCTCCCAGCACAGCCGAGCCGGTCACACTCGTTATCGGCGCTTCTCCAGTTCCGCATGCCGAGATTCTGAAGGCAATCGCGCCGCAGCTTGAAGCTGAGGGCATCAAGCTGGAAATCAAGGAATTCTCCGATTATGTCCAGCCGAACGTACAGCTGGCCGAAGGCGAACTGGACGCGAACTTCTTCCAGCACAAGCCTTATCTGGATGACCAGAATCAGAAGAACGGCTGGAACCTGACATCTGTCGCAGCGGTTCATGTTGAACCGTTCGGCGCATACTCCAAGAAGATCAAATCGATCGACGAGCTGAAGGACGGCGCCAAGGTTGCCATTCCGAACGACGCCACGAACGGCGGACGCGCGCTGATTCTGCTGGCCAAGAACGGCTTGATCACATTGAAGGACCCGACCGACATCGCTTCGACCAAGTCCGATATTGTGGAGAACAAGAAGAACCTGAAGATTATCGAGCTGGAAGCCGCCAATCTGCCGCGCCAGCTGGATGAGGTCGATCTGGCGCTGATCAATGCCAACTACGCGATTGAAGCCGGCCTTACGCCGACGAAGGACGCACTGTTCATCGAGAGCGGAGATTCCCCATATGCGAACCTGCTGGTAACCCGTCCGGAGGACAAGGACAAAGATGCCATCAAGAAGCTGGCCGCCGCTCTGACCTCTGCGGAAGCGAAGAAATTCATCGAAGACAAGTACCAAGGCTCCATCATTCCGGCATTCTAATCTTATCTTATTTGCACAAGTGAACCCTCGCTCAGCTGATTTTTGGCTGTGCGGGGTTTTTTTTGCTAGAAACCCAAAGATGGAAAACATCACTTAAACCGCATATGATAAATATATCTTAAGTCTGTCTGGAGAGTGAACACATGAAGCAGTTATTGGTGGCCGACGACGATCCCCATATTCGAACGCTGCTGCGCCAGGTTCTTACACGGGAAGGCTATGCCGTAATGGAAGCGGAAGACGGGGTGAAGGCGCAGGAAATACTGGCGAATACCCCAATCGATCTGGCGGTTGTCGATGTCATGATGCCCCGAATGGACGGGCTGGATTTATGCCAGCATATCCGGGAAACGTATGATATTCCGATCATCCTCCTCACTGCCAGACAGCAGCTGAGCGACAAAGAGCAGGGCTATCTGCGGGGAACGGATGACTATCTGACAAAGCCGTTCGAGCCTGCCGAGCTGCTGTTCCGCATTTCGGCGCTGTTCCGCCGGTACTCCTTCGCCCCGGATGACAAAATCCGCCTGAACACGCTGGTGATCGACCGCAAAAACTATGAGATAACGGACGGCGATGAGACGCTGCTGCTGCCGGTCAAGGAATTTGAGCTGCTTGCGCAGCTGGCGTCGTTTCCCGGCCGCCTGTTCAGCAGGGGAGAACTGATCGAGCGGATTTGGGGAATTGATTACGAAGGAGACGAACGGACGGTGGATGTACATATCAAGCGGCTGCGTCAGCGGTTCGCCGATTACGGGGACAAGTTCGCCATTCGCACGATCCGGGGAATCGGGTACAAACTGGAGCTGGTGACGCCATGAAGTCGCTCTATACGCGGACGTCGCTGATTTTTTGTTCGGCTATAGTTGTGAGCAGTCTGCTCGCTTTTCTGCTGTCCAACCTGTATTACCAGATTGAGGTCAAACCCGAGAATGATGACAAGCTGACAGGAATGGCCCTTCAGATTCAGCAATTCGGACAAGCCCATGCGGACGAAATTGATGGTTATTTGGCCAGTACCGCTGCTCTCGGTTACAAAATGCTGCTGACCGACGGTAAGGGCGGCGACCGTTTCTTCGGCAAACCCTTCCGGGTTAACGATCTTCCGCAGAGCAGCATCGAAGCCGTCCTGAAGGGAGAGATTTATCACGGAATCGCGGAGTTCCCGGGACAGCTCTTCGTCACCGGCTTCTTCGATAATGAGCTGCGCAATTCCATTGGGGTTCCGCTGAAGCTTGGGGATACAACCTATGCGCTGTTCATGAGAGCCGACGCTGAGGTTCAGTTCGGTGAGCTGCGCATTTTTTTCGCGATGATTATCGGACTTACGCTGCTGTTCAGTCTCGCCTTTATGCTGATTACCGCTCTCCACATCGTATGGCCGATCATGAGGCTGACGGAAGCGACGCGCAAAATTTCCCGGGGCAGATACGATATTGTGCTGAATACCCGTAGAACGGATGAGATCGGCGTATTAGCGGAGCATTTCATGGTTATGAGCCGTGAGCTGGAACGAACCAACCGGGCCAGACAGGAGTTCGTCGCCAATGTGTCCCATGAAATCGAGTCGCCTTTGACCTCCATTCAAGGGTTTGCGCATACGCTCAGGACGGAGGAAGTTCCAGCCGATCAGCGCAGCGAGTATTTGACCATTATTGAGGAGGAGAGCCGGAGGATGTCCAGGCTTAGCAAGCAGTTGCTTACGCTGTCTTCGCTGGACTACGATCCCGGCGCGCTGGAACTTACCAGATTCAGCCTGAAGCAGCAAATTCGCCAGATCGCACAGATGCTGGAATGGAGACTTAGTGAAAAACAGCTCGCCCTGAGATTATCCGTTCAGGATATCGACATCCGGGGCGATGCCAATCTGCTCTACCAGGTGTGGATGAATCTGCTCTCCAATGCGGTCAAGCATACTCCGGAGGGCGGCGAAATCGCGGTAAACGCAGCCGTGCATGATGGCCGGTGCCGCGTCACCGTTTTTAATTCCGGCGAAGGTCTTCCGCCTGAGGAGCTGGAGCGAATTTTTGACCGGTTCTATAAAGTTGACAAGAACCGCAGCCGCGAAGATTCAGGCAGCGGCCTTGGCCTTGCCATCGTCCGCAAAATCGTTCAGGCGCATCAAGGCACTGTCGAAGCGGCGAGCGAGATCGGGAAAGGAACTACCTTTACAGTGGAGCTTCCCCTGGCGGATTTGTAATCTGTTGTTCATACTCCGTTCATTTTCCGGCTTTACACTGGTCCCATACCGGTTAAGGAGGAGAATGATATGTTTTTAGCCTTACGGGAGATCAGACACGCTAAGGCAAGATACACCTTGATTGCTG
The DNA here is from genome assembly GCF_019904155.1 of Paenibacillus sinensis. Taxonomy (GTDB): domain Bacteria; phylum Bacillota; class Bacilli; order Paenibacillales; family Paenibacillaceae; genus Paenibacillus_AQ; species Paenibacillus_AQ sinensis. The sequence goes on along the minus strand of NZ_JAHCMB010000020.1, from coordinate 8,379 downwards.
TTATTATGCTGCTGATTTCGTTCCTGGTTCTGTTCGTAACAGGACTAGCGCAAGGACTGTCCTATGCCAATATTTCAGCGCTCGATAATATGAAAGCCACAGGATTCATTGTTCAAAAGGATGCGGACCACCGTTTCAGGAGCTCACAGCTAAGCGAAGCTCAGCTGGGTGCGGCCCGCGCGGCGGTTGGCGCGAAGAACGCGGATTATCTTGGCGTTCAATCCGCAGCCGTGACGATTCCCGGCGCTGATTCCAAGCTCGACATCACCTTTTTCGCGGTGGATATGCAGGGTTTGCTGGCGCCGCCGATTACCGAGGGGCAGGCTCTGACGAATGACACCGCCGGTTCGGTGGTTGCCGACAGCAAGCTGAAGGAATCTGGCGTGACGCTCGGTGGTACGCTAACGGACCCCGAGTCCGGTCTAAGCTGGACCGTAGCCGGATTCACCAAGGACCGCTCTTACAGCCACGCTCCGGTCGTCTATATGAATCAAGGCGATTGGCTGAAGCTGAAAGGAGCTTCCGGCAGAGCATCTTCCGGCCTTACCTTCAATGCGATTGCGGTGAATGCATCCGGAGAACAGTCGGATAAGCTCGCAGGTGCGGTTGATGGAGCCGAGCTGATCACCAAGAAGCAGGCGATCTCGGCTGTGCCGGGTTACTCTGCGGAGCAGGGCTCGCTTCTTATGATGATTGTTTTTCTCTATATCATTTCCGCGTTCGTGCTGTCGGTCTTCTTCTATGTGATCACGATTCAGAAGACGGGCCAGTTCGGCATCCTGAAGGCGACAGGCGCAAGGTCGGGATATTTGGCCTGGAGCGTGGTGGCCCAGGTGCTTGCCCTCTCCCTGGTCAGCCTGGCGGTAAGCCTGCTGCTGACCGGAACGGCTTCACGCATGATGCCGAGCGGGATGCCTTTTCACATGGATGTCCGGACGATGCTGATGACGGGCGGATTGTTCATCGGAGTGTCGCTGGTGGGCTCGCTTATCTCCGTATTTCGGGTGACCAAGATCGATGCGCTTGAAGCGATAGGGAGGACTGGAGCATGAGCGGCAAGCTTGTAATGGACAAAGTGACGAAGACGTATGGAGACGGAGACGCCAAATTGACCGTGCTGGATCATCTGGATCTTGAAGTGAATCCCGGTGAATTCGTGGCGGTTCTCGGCCCCTCCGGTTCCGGCAAAAGCACATTTCTGTCGACAGCGGGCGCGCTGCTGACGCCGACAAGCGGCGAGGTGTGGATTGGCGGAGAGCCGCTGTCCGGCAAAAATAAGCGCGAGCTTGCGGAACTGCGCCTGCACAAGATCGGCTTCATGTTCCAGAGCGCGCATCTTCTGCCTTATCTCAGCGTCGAGGAGCAGCTGCTGTTCGCAGCCAAGCTAGGGTCCATGCCGTCCAGGACGGCAAAGGCCCGGGCTGAGAAGCTGCTGAAGCGGCTCGATCTCTGGGGCCGCAGGAAGCATTATCCCGAGCATCTCTCGGGCGGGGAGAAGCAGCGGACGGCCATCGCCCGGGCATGGATGAACGACCCTGCCATTCTGCTGGCCGATGAGCCGACGGCAAGCCTTGACTTCAAGCGAGGGCTTGAGGTTGTGAACATGATCGCGGATGAGGTGAAGGAAGAAGACAAGGCTGCGGTCATGGTTACCCATGACGAGCGGATGCTGGAGCGCTGTGACCGCGTGCTGGTTCTGGACAGCGGCGTTCTGGTTCCGCGTGTTCATAGTCTTCACGTCTAGATCGTACACGCCCGGACCGCGCCGCAGAAACGGTAACAATGAATTCGAATTAAACCAGAGGATCAGCCACAGGTCATAAACAGAAGATCGTATTCAATCAGAAGCTGATAATATATCAGAAGCTCATAATCAATCAGAGGTTCAACGGAGCAAAGCCGGCACTCAGTCGGCTTTGCTTCTTTATGTGGACCGTAGAACCTCGTGGGAACCCGTGGAAATTCGAGGAACCCCATGGAAACCCATGGAACCCCAAAGTCCGCCCCGGATTTTCGATATGGTAAATATGCTAAAATAAAATGATGAGGAACAGAAAAATCCCGGCCGCTTGCCAGAAGGCAAACGGCCGGGACGGTGTATTGCTACGGGATTAGAATACCTGGACAACTTCCTCGACGCCTTCAACCTCTTCGATGAGGGCGCGTTCAATCCCGGCTTTCAGCGTGATCGTGGAGCTTGGGCAGCTGCCGCAGGCACCCATCAGTTTCAGCTTGACGATGCCGTCTTCAACGTCGATCAGCTCAACGTCGCCGCCGTCACGCTGCAGAAACGGACGAAGTTTATCCAGTACATCTGCAACTTCATCATACATGGTGCTTTGTGCATTCTCACTCATTTCTCAATCACTCCTTTCGTACGTATATTATAGTACAATTATTTAAAAAATAAAACGGTTAGTAAAGGCCGGGAGACAAACAATGAGACCAATTATTGAATTTTGTGTCAGCAACCTGGGGCATGGAACCGAAGAATTGAAAAAGAAGCTGGAACAGAACCACGACTACGATGTCGTCGAATACGGCTGCCTGGATAACTGCGAGCAGTGCTTCTTCGAGCCGTTCGCCCTGGTGAATGGAGAGATCATCGCCGCCGGTTCGGCGGAAGAGCTGGAAGAGGCCATTTTGGCCAAAATCAAGGAGTTCGAAGCATGGAACAACCTTGAGATCGACTAAAAGGGCCTCTGGTTCTTGATAAGCAGATATGTGTAAGCGGCAGTTAGACAATAGTCATTCAGGCATTCAAGTAGTCGGGTAGAAACAACGACTTGTCCGCTTAGCCGAAATGGCGTTTGGACATCCAGAGCACACCGCTCTTCAGGATGCGGGGCACCCGGCCCATAACGGAGCGGCTGCCCAGAAGGCCGAAGCCTTCGCTCTTGCCAAGGGAACCGAGCGTCCCCTTCAGCTTGATATTGTGCAGCTTCGGCGTTTCATTCTTCCACAGCGCGCGCATAATATGCGCAATCTGCTCGCCCTGTGCGCCCGCTGCCTGGGCGCTCGGCGCGAATGGCAGGCTTGCACAGTCGCCGATCACATACACCTCCGGATAGTCCGGAACCTGATAATACTCCCCGAGCATCACTCTTCCGCCCCGGTCCTTCGGGAGGTTCAGGTCCTGCACGACCTTGACGGGTTGAATCCCGCCAGTCCAGACGGTAACGTCGGAGCAAATAGCTTCCGTACCGTTATAGACGGCGCCCGGCTCGATATGGGATACCGAAATTTTACCCCGGGTATTCACCTGATGCTCGCTGAACCATTCCTCCACATACTTGGACAGCCTCGCCGGGAAGGAAGACAGTACCCGCTCTCCGCGGTCGAGAATCGTGATGTTCAGGTCGGGACGACTCTCGCGGAGCTCTGCCGCTATCTCGACACCGCTTAAGCCCCCGCCGACGATATTCACCGTGCCATACGGCTTCACATCGTTCAGACGGCGGTACGTTTCCCGCGTGGAGGAAAGGCTCTGAATGCTGCATGTATGCTCGGGAGCGCCGGGGATGCTGTGGTAGTTATCCGTACAGCCGAGCGCGATGGCGAGCAGATCGTAAGGGATCTCCTCACCATCCGCCATATGAACCAGTTTCCGGTCAAGCTCGACAGAGGAAACTTCGCCGTAACGCTTCTTCACCCTGGGATCATCCGGAAAAGCGATTCGGATATCATGATCCGAGACCGTCCCTGCCGCCAGCGAATAATACTCGGTCTTGATGCCTTGATAGGGCATTCTGTCGACGAGAACAATTTCAACGTCGCCGGGGAGATGTGGCTCAAGCAGGGTCTGGATCAAAGCGAGGCCGCCGTAGCCGCCCCCGAGAACAAGCAGTTTCTTCATGGAGTCCGGTCTTCCTTTCGATGTTGGAATGGAAACGCGAATGTTCAGGTGATTTCGGTCTTAAATTGCGGATGAGCCTATTCGTATACCTTGATTTCGTTGTAGAACGTATCGCGTTCGACGGGAATGCGTCCAGCACCTTTAACGAGCCAGATGAGCTCTTCACGCGTCATGCCTTCAGGTGTCAGTGCGCCGGCCGAATGGCTGATGCGCTCCTTCAGGATCGTGCCATGCACGTCCGAAGCGCCGAAGTTGAGCGCTACCTGGGTGAGCTGCGGACCTATATTAATGAAGTAAGCTTTCACATGATCGATGTTGTCCAGCATCAGCCGGCTGATCGCAATGGTCTTGAGATCCTCATAAGCGGAATTCCGGCGCATTATCCCGGCATTCTTGCTCTTGGGCTGCATGGACAGTGGAATAAAGACCATGAATCCGTTCGTCTCGTCCTGAAGCTCGCGGATCTGAATCATATGCCGGACGCGGTCCTCGTGGGATTCGATCGAGCCGTACAGCATCGTCGTATGCGTCCGCATGCCGAGCTTGTGCGCCTGACGGTGAACCTCCAGATACTCCTCGACGTTCGCTTTGTCGACCTTCATTTTCTTGCGGTACTGGTCGGATAGAATTTCCGCTCCGCCTCCGGTAAGGGTCTGAAGACCCGCTGCCCGCAGACGCTCCAGCACCTCACGGATGCTAAGCCCGCTGATCCGGGTGAAGAAATCGATTTCCGCCGCCGTGTAAGCTTTGAGCGTTACGCCTGGGAACCGGTCATTCAGCGCTTGAAGCGAATCGACATAATACTGGAAAGGCATATGCTGATTATGTCCGCCGACAATATGGAACTCGCGCACACCGGGATGAATATGCTGCTCCACATACGCCACCATTTCTTCACCGGACAGCGTATAGGCGCCCTCTTCGCCCTCATCCTTGCGGAAATTGCAGAACGCGCAGCGGGATTCACAGACATTGGTGAAGTACAGGCTCATATTCTCGATAAAATACACCTTGTTCCCGTTCTTGCGCCGGTTGGCGAGATCCGCCAGTTGGCCGATCGTCAGCAGATCGCTGCTATCATATAAATAAACGCCATCCTCCAGGGTCAATCGTTCGCCCGCTTGTACCTTCAGGGCAATTTCGTTCATACGGGCGTCGGTGCCCGGCACAGTAATTGTGGACATCATATTCCTCCTACGTACTTCTTATTTCAGCAAGAAAACATCCCGCTGTTTCCCGCAAGCGAAAAACGACGCAGATGTTTTCATAAAGAGCAAGCCGCAAGCGGCCTTTAGTTTGAAGCTGTCGACTTCGACATTTTGAATTTTAAATGATTGCTGTACTTATTATAAACCTCTCTCCGTGGGTGAGCAACAGCCCACTTCTCCTCCTGTTCACAGGCCGATGACCCTGAAACAAGCCCGTCAAATGAGGTTTTTTCTATGAAGAGGAAATTGGGTGGCTTTGATAAAAAAGTGAAGCCCTGTGTTGGCGGCTTGTCGGCATGCGGCGAGTGAAGTATACTTGATTTAAATATAAGAAATTCTAAGCTTAGCGCTTAGTATCGGCTTTATATTTTGGTTAACGCCAAAGCGTCTTAATAATGCCAGGTGTTTAACCTTGTTGCAGCACTTTAACTTTGGACCGGTTATCACCGGTTACTCATAGAACCTTAAAGGAGGCTACAAGCCATGATTACAATCAGCGATTCGGCTGCCGAGCAATTGAAGACCATGCGGGATTCGCAGGAGGTTCCGGACATGTTCCTTCGCCTGGGTGTGAACGCGGGGGGATGCAGCGGTTACTCTTATGCGATGGGTTTCGACGATGTTGAATCCGACAAGGACGTTTACATGGATGTGAAGGGCCTCAAGGTCGTCGTGGAAAAAGACAGCCTGCGTCTTCTCGACGGGCTGGAGATCGACTTCGAGGAATCCGGCATGACCGGCGGCTTCACCATCAACAATCCGAACGCCACCGCCACCTGCGGCTGCGGACACAGCTTCCGCACGGCGACGGATGCAGGCAAGCCGAGTGAAGAGCCTTGCTAAAACCGCCGATCGGCGGGAGTTCTCTTAATGCGGCGGCCGATTCGGCAGCCCGGTGCTAACCGGCGCTTGAAACCTTATATCACTTGATATCAGTGGTCAAATTATAATTACGGCCCTATGACGTGTTTAGTTCGGATTAAACGTCATAGGGCCGTTTGTTATGACTATTAACAAGCGATATTTTAAATCCCGTTCAGGCTTTCTCAAACCCGCCCCGGCTTATTACCGGAAATTACACACTAATAACGCAGTGGTCGGCGGGCATCCCTTCAGGCTGTGGTTGTTGGCTTTTGGAGAGACAAGTATTTGCGCATGAGCCCTACCGCGATCTCTGCAATTTCGGCATTGGTCAGGAACAGGTTGCCATGATGGCCTCGGCATAAGTAGCGAACCGACATTCCGCTTGCCGTTCGTTCCTCTTCGTAGACGCGGATGCCGCGTCTAACGGCTTCGAAGCGTGTCAGCCGTACCTCAATAGACAATCGCTCACGGGCAGAGTGGATCCAATCGACATACGGATCGGGCGTACGGAAGTTAAGAAAAATATGGGTATCGCGTTCGAATGCGCGCAGGACCATTGGCAGTATGATGTATGGTTTAATCAGCGCCCGGTCGGCGTCTGTGATGGGTAGTGGTGTTGCCATTGCAAGGGGACCTCCGTTCAATGATGTCTTAATATCATGACGCGAATATACGTTCGTATTATAACGCTTCAAAGAAATTCATGCAAGTAACTTTAGCGCTGATGACCGCTCCCGATTGAAATAGAGCGCTCACCCTGTTTCGGAAAGGCATTGTCAGCAACTTCCAGATGGATCGACTGATCGATTTGATTATTCATAACGAAGTTGCTCCTGCCGTCAACCAGGTAGAAGTTCATCCGTTCTTCCAACAAATCGAGAGCGCGAAATACATGAAGGAACACAACGTTCAGATCGAATCTCGGGGGCCTTTGGCCCAAGGGAAAAATAATATTTTTCAAAATGGAGTATTGGTCTCCATCGCTGAACAGCATCATAAAACCGTCGGACAGGTCGTTCTGCGTTGATTGACACAGCGAGGAGTCGTGGTGATTCCTAAGTCCGTTCATAAGGAAAGAATCGTTGAAAACTTCAATATCTTTGATTTTGAATTAAACCAAGAGGACATGGATATGATTGCTGCGATGGATACGAAACTGAGCTTGTACCCTTCCTCTTTTGGGAATCCGGAAAATGTGAAATGGCTGGCCAACCGTAAGTTTGATCTGTAATGTTACGGGACAACATTATTTGAGGTTTTACCTGGATGTGATTTGTATCTGATTCCCAAGCAAATGTTAAGTAACGCAATGAAGCTGTCGAACTCGTCGACAGCTTCATTGCGTTTCGGAGATTCAGCTCAACCGTGATGAATTGCATATGTTCTTTTTCGGGGAAGAGATGTACAAAGCATATCTCAGTTGGATCGACTAAATCACTCGTATCATCCATTCATTTTTACCATACACAAGCCAATATTCCGACTTAGCCTTGGCCTTATGTCTCTCCATGTTGTTATACACATCATCGAAGTCCATATTTTTGCCGATTATAGTAAAAGGGATTTCCACGCTGTTTCGAGATTTGATTATCCGGGATAACTCGATTAATATTCCATCTCTAGCGAATAGCATTAATTGTTCTCCGGTGTCCATACTTAATGGCGGTACATGCCTGCGATAAGCTTTCAATTTGTGTGGGATCAGATGTCTCAGCATATAAGTGGATTGATTGATGTCCTTGTAGAAAATTCTATTGAACCAACCGTCATCATGTGCCAAATAGACGAACCTATTATTCAGTTTTTCGAAAAAAGGATTTCCTAGCGGGTGCTTGTAATGACCTAAATACAACAGTTCTGCTTTTTCATGAGGNTGCTTATTTCATCAAAATCCACCCAACAAAAGTCGCCATATGAATACACATTTTCTTTGTAAAGGTCATTCAGATGTTCATTTCTCACAAAATCCAATCGTAGTTCAGGATGAAAATCCCCACCCAAGTATCCAGATGCAAGGAGCAGGATATGGTTAGGTTCAACCGGAAGACAATTGATGAATTCACTGAATTCAATCCCCGATGATGTTACCCACTGTTCATTTTCGTTATAAATCATATAAATGATATCTCTTGATTTCATCTGTAGACCTCACGATATTATTACTTTCTTGATACGTCTAAAACTCAATAATCGCTTACACTATACCATATACTGGAACGCTTGTACTTTCGTATCGCTTTTTTTGTGTCGACCCACTAATTATCCTAAGGCGGAGAGCTTGATGAAGAAAATCATTTTAATTGCTTTAGTATTATTCACTCTTACATCTTGCAGCAATAACCCCAATGATCGAATTAAATCAGCTGAGAGTCCAGAAGTTGAATCTGATGAGAACCAAGATACTGTTTATTATGGGGATTATCAAATGGGTCCAGATGATTTTAATAATTT
>NZ_JAHCMB010000234.1 GCF_019904155.1 Paenibacillus sinensis | reverse complement strand
CGTGACTTGCGGCGCTGTGTTTGCCTTCACGGCTACCGGGATGTTTCGCTGCACAGTCGTTCCGTCTCCCAACTGACCGTCACCGTTGTAACCCCATGCCCATACACTGCCGTCACTCTTCAGCGCTAGACTATGGCTGCCGCCTCCAGCAATATCTTTGACTTCTGTCAGTCCAGTCACTTGTACTGGCATACTCCGCTGGGTGGTACTGTTATCACCCAACTGACCGCTGCCGTTATACCCCCATGCCCATACGCTGCCATCGCTCTTCAGCGCCAGGCTGTGACTCGTTCCTGCCGCGATGGATATTACTTCGCTCAGGTCGGCAATTACTTTCGGCGCCATTGTATCCACTGTGGTGCCATTTCCCAGCTGACCGTTGCTGTTCGTTCCCCACGACCAGACCGTGCCGTCGCTCTTCAGCGCCAGATTATGTCCGCTGCCCATTGCGATCGAAGTGATGTTGCTCAATCCCGATACCTGAGTTGATGTTGCAGTGCCNCGATCGCCACGATACCGCTCAAACCGCTAACCGCTACCGGCACACCCCCGTAGCCTAAGCCCCAGACCCATACACTGCCGTCGCCTTTCAGTGCCAAGCTGTGGCTTGTCCCTGCTGCGACCGCTATCACGCCGCTTGTCAGACCACTCACCGCTACCGGCGTACTCCGCTGTATGCTGCTGTTATCTCCAAGTTGTCCATACATATTAGCTCCCCAGGCCCATACGCTGCCATCATTCTTCAATGCCAGCGTATGCTTCTGTCCTGCAGCAATAGAAGCAATAGCGTTTAAAGGTATATCAACAGGATTAGTTCTAGATATTGTAGTACCGTCACCTAACTGTCCATATAAATTCGATCCCCAGGATGATACACTACCATCATCTTGCGATTTAAGAACAAAACTTTGATTTTCAGAAGCTTGAATCATTGGATGCTTTGTATACACTTCTATAGAGTCACTATTTTCCGAGCGATTCTCTGCCTTGTCTATAGCA
>NZ_JAHCMB010000049.1 GCF_019904155.1 Paenibacillus sinensis | reverse complement strand
AAAAAAGAGCGAGCCATCTGTACGATGACCTGCTCTTTTTCTTCATTTTTGGGCCTGTGCCTTATCTTAATGACATTGTCCACAGCGCCTGCCATTTGCTGCAGCCTTCCATCACAGCGGCTTCCTCAAGCTCGAGCGGAATGGTCTTGAACATCTGCCTGAGCAGAAAAATACCGAAGGCTGATGCGAGATAAGGAAGCATGATGCCTATTTTCGTATCAAGGAGCGACAGCTCCTTCAAAATGTTATAGTTGGGGAAAATGAGCACGTCAGCCGGGACCATAATTTGAATCAGAAACAGCAAGAACACAATGCCGCTTCCGGCGAACGGCACACGGGCGAACGCATAGGCCGCCATCGTCGAACTCAGCATCTGTACAGCAAACACGCAGATCACGATCAGAAGCGTATTCAGATAATAAACGGCAAACGGGGCCGCAGACCAGACCGTAGAGAAATTCCCCAGTGTAAAGTCAAGCGGCCAGAACCCGGACAAGGCCGCTTTTCTCGGGCGGAAGGCCGTTACCGACATCCAGACGAGCGGCACCAGCCAGACCGCAGCTACCAGCAGCATCATCCAGTTTCCGATTCTTGACCCCCATTTCAGCGTCATGGTTCCTCCTTTCTTCCCATCAGAGGCAGGGATCAGTTGTAGTGAATTCTTTTGTCCAGGCCGAAGAACTGAAGCGCTGCAAATAGAAGCAAAATCCCGATCATCACTACGGTCAGTGCCGATGCCATCCCTTGATCCCAGAAGCTGAAGGCCGTCTCATAAATATAATAGAGCAGCATATTGCTGGAGTTGTTGGGGCCGCCCCGGGTCATAATCATCAGATGATCCACAAGCTTGAAGGCGTTGGTTAAGGCGACAATACTAACAAACAGCGTGGTTGGCATCAAGAGCGGGAAGGTGATTTTTCGAAAAACTGTGAATCTTCCCACGCCGTCCATCTGGGCCGACTCGTACAGATCCTTCGGAATGTTCTGCAGACCGGCCAGATAAAAAATCATGAAGTACCCTGCTTCCTTCCAGATAATCATAATGATCATCGCCCACAGCACCAGCTTCGGTGATCCGAGCCAATTCAGTTCCGCGAGACCGGCTGCGTGCAGCAGGCGGCTGATTAATCCGTATTTCGGCGTGTAGATGAACAGCCAGATATTCGCCACTGCAATCATCGGTATCAGGGTCGGATAGAAAAAGGCGGTCCGCAGCAGCCATTTGCCTCGCAGAGCTTTGTTGGCACTCACCGCCATCAGGAGCGCAAGGGCGATTCCCGCAGGGACCGTCCCGAGCGCGAACAATATGTTATTGGACATCACTTTCCAGAACACTTCGTCAGCTGCAAGCCTGTGAAAGTTGTCCAGGCCGGTGAAGACCGGCTCCTGCACAGCCAGATCAGCCTGGTACAGACTTAGACGAAGCGTTAGAAAGATCGGATAAAACGTGAACAAGACGAGAATAACCAGGGATGGCAGCAGCAGCAGCCAGGCAAACCCGTTCGTTCTCCACCTGATGCCTGACATTACTTATTGAAGGACGCCAGCGCCTGATCGGCTTCGCCCTGGGCTTTCTTGAGCGCTTCCGCAGGCGTCAGCTCGCCGGTCAGGGCGGCCTGAATGCTGTCGCTCAGAATTTTCATGACCTTGCCGTTGTTATGAGTGGACAGCTCGGCCGCTGCATATTGAAGCTGATCGCGGGCCACAAGCGCCGCCGGGAACTCCTGGGCATACTTCTTCATCTGGTCCGTCTCATAAGCCGATTTGCGGACAGCGACATAACCGGTATCGATGCTCCACTGTGCCGCCCGCCCGCTCTCCGTCATGAACTTGACGAATTCCCAGGCCGCCTGCTGCTTCTCGGGAGAAATATCCTTGAAGATATAGAAGTTGCCGCCGCCCGTAGGGCTGCCGTACTGCTTCTTCGCTGGCAGGAAGCTGACGCCGAAGTCGAAGGTGGCGTTCTTCTTCACATTCGTCAGATTGCCTGTCGTATGGTACATCATGGCCGTCTTGCCTTCCAGGAAGTCTGACGGTACAGTACTCCAGTCTGTGGCGCCTTCCGGAATGGCCTTATCCTTGGCGGCCAGATCGACCCAGTACTGCAGGCCCTCCACGTTCTCCGGCGTATCGAACATCACTTTTTTGCCATCAGAAGTCATCAGATTATCCCCGTTCTGAAGCGCGAAGGTCTGCATCATCCAATAGGCGAAGCCGGTTACCGGAATTTCCAATCCGTAGCGGCCGTCCTTGTTCAGCTTAACGGCATATTCCCGCAGCTGCTCCCAGTTCTCGGGTCCTTTCTCCGGGTCCAGCCCCGCTTCCTTGAACATATCTTTGTTATAGTAGAGCACGATGGTGCTGCGCTGGAACGGAATGCTGTATGTATGCCCTTCCGTCTGGGAATTGGCAAGGAAGGCCGGATAGAAATCCGACAAATACTGATCGCCGCCTTCTTTCTGGATGTAGTCATCCAACGGAATGATCGCGTTCATATCCAGCAGGCTGAACAGTTCGGTAGATTGCAGCACCGCCACATCAGGCGGCTGTTTGGCCTGTACGCCAGCCTGTGTCTTGACGGCAGTATCCGCGTAGCTGCCTGTATAGACCGGAGTGACTTTGATATCAGGATGCGCAGCTTCAAATTCTTGTGTCATCGCCTCAATCGTCGCGGTTAGCGGTCCACCTACGGCAATCGGATAATAAAAGGTAAGCTCGGTCTTCTTCCCGTCCGGCGCGGTCGTCTGCTTATTGTCGCTTGCGGTTTGGCCCGCATCGGCAGAGCTGCTCGCCCCTTCCATTCCGTTATTGTTGCCGCCGCAGCCCGCCAGCAGGGACATTCCCGCAACAGTTGTCAATATTACTGCGTTCCATTTCCTCATCATCCTAATCTCCTCCATTTGAATATAATGAGCGGAAGAGTTCGTCCTCGGGACTACGCCTTCCACTTTACCAAACCTGTTCGCTCCAAGCGTCAGTTCCAAGTAAATCCCTTGTTAAATTGGAGTGTTGTTCCCGGCAACAAGCGATAGCAGCTCGTCCAGCGAGTGCCAGACATAATCGGGCTGGATGTGATAAGCCGCCAGTTCATCGAGAGATGTAACCCCGCTAAGCACGAGCGCTGTGCGCATTCCGTGACTGGCGCCGAACAGAATATCGGTATCCAGCCGGTCCCCGATCATCAGGCAGCGCTCGCTCTGCGCCCCGCTCCACTCCAGAACCTTCGCCGCATAATAGGCCGACGGCTTGCCGATAATCTCCTGGACCTGGGCGCCTCCTGCCGCTTCAATGGCCTTCACCATTGACCAGGTGTCAGGAAGGAGATCGTCCGCAACCGGACAGCAGGGATCGGGATTGGCTGCTATAAGGGCAGCGCCGGCGCGTACCGCCCGCATTGCCCGGTGAAGCTTGTCATAAGTGAACTCCCGGTCCATGCCGACCAGTACATGCGTCGCCTCCAGCGGATCATCTGTTACCACAACACCCTCGCTCTCAAGCTCGAACCGAAGCGCGCGTTCTCCCGAGACCAGCACCCGGACAGGGCCATTCAGCTCCCTGAAGTATACGGCCGAGACGTATCCCGCCGTCACAATCTCGTTGATATCCGCAGTAAGTCCGAGCATTTCCAGCCTGTCCCGGCATTCGGCTCGTGTACGGATCGCCGTGTTGCTGAGAAATCTTAGCTGCTTGTCCAGGCTTCTTAAGTGAAACAGCGTTTTCTGCACGCCGGGCAGCAGGGCATCACCGATAAAGACGGTTCCGTCCAGATCGAAAAAATAAGTCTCATATGATAGCATGTCCGGCAATGAATGAGCAGCCTCCTTCTTGTGACGGCGACAAAAAAAGCCCATTATCCAGCATCAAGATGCGGATACGGCGCATCGCGCCGACCGTTCCCGATACTGCATAAGGGCTTTCTCCTCGTCTCCGACCCTATAATATGAATTTATTAGCTGATTTCATCTTACTCCCCAACTATAGCCGTGCCGTGTCAACGTGATATTAAGGCCGTGTTAAGCATTTGCAAAAGAATGCCACAGACTCTTGTTCCCCATCGAGACAGCAGATGCTCCTGCACGCAGCGCCGTTTCAATCTCCTCATGATCCTTGATGAGGCCGCCGGCGATAATCGGAAGCGAAGTGCCCGTACTTAGTTCGGTGATCACTCTGGGAATCAGTCCCGGCATGACTTCAAGAGCGTCCGGCCGGTTTTGCTGCACGGTGTGGATGCCATGCTCCAGTGCGGAAGTATCAATCAGGAAGAGCCGCTGGATCGCCTGAAGACCGCATTTTTTCGCCTGCTTGACCATATGGCTCTTGGTGGAAATAATTCCGGTTGGCTTCACCTTGCCTGCGATATACTCCATAGCGACGGAGTCGTTGCCGAGCCCTGCGATGAAATCGACGTGCAGAAACACCTTTTTCCCGCTTTGGAGCGCTTGTCCCACATAATCCTCAATCGTGAACAGATCGCCGGTCAGCAGAAACAATATCGGCCAATCGCTGCGGCAGGCTGCCGCCAAATCTTCAGGCTTGCGCACGGCGGGGATAATGGTACGTCCGCCGTTTCCCGCGAAGAGCCCGTTCTTCATCGTCAAACCTCCCCTATCGGTTTCATGCTATTGTAACAGCCGTTTATCAGCGGCGGATTAACGCAGGAGCTTTCCCGGTCCATTCCTTTATTGAAAACGATTACAAAAACCATCAGCACGGATGGCTGAAAAATTAGTTCGTAAGTGTTAATTCTCAAAGTATGTATGGTTCTTGAATATGTATGCAGGTCTAGAATATGTCTGAAAGTTCTTTAATTCAATCCAATGTTTGATATGTACCATGGGTAATCGATTGAATATTACATGGTAAACCCTCCTCATCCTGTTCGTTATGCTAATTCCTCGTGTTTAGTTCATTGCCTGCGCTTTACCTGTTAGCCAAGGTATTGGGCTCGACAGGCTTGCTGAGCCAGTGCTCATCGGTCTGGACATGATTTTTGCGGACAAATTTGGCGACTGAACGCTTGAAGTCTTCGTAAGGAAAATCACCTGCCAGCCGGACCACATAGCCTTCCTGCTCCCCACCGCATCGGGACTGCTTGGTATAGCACTGCTTGGCTGCTTCCTCGCTCCATATCCCCCGGTATAGAACCGGAACATGCGGAATCTCCAATTTATGAGCCCATGCAGCAGTGTCATCCCAGGACAGACAGATATTGCGTTCGTCCCATACCGAGAAGAGCATAAAATAACTCGGCAAAGAGGAATAGAACAATGAATGCTTCGCATACATATTTTCTCCACACAGCCGATAACCTTCCGGAATCAAATACCTGATCCCTCCATGCAAGGTTTTCACATAATGGCGTGAGGCATGATCCTTGCTGTCGAGAGACCTGGCATGGATGAAGTCAGCGTACATCGTCGTGTTCTCTCCATCCATTTTCTCCGTAATGACAACCTCTTGCCCGATAAAATGGTCGGTATCCCGCAGTATTTTATCATCGTCCGTATAGCTTCTGGACCAGGGCAGGTGCATCGTCTTCGGGTATTTCATTTTCATAGCATCACCTCTATTTGGCGAAAGTGTCTGCCTCCGAGAAGAAGTACAGCTCTGCCAGCATCCGGTCTCCCAGCAAATGATAAATCCTGGATGCTCCGGCGTCTCCGCCATGCAGAATCTCCATATGGAAGCTTACCAAGTTCACCACATGTAAAATAAAATCATCGTCGTATCCCAGCTGTTTCAGAACGTGGCAGGCTATTCCGGCTGAGACATGCTCATGTCCGAAATAGGAATAATACCCCCGATTGGGCTTCCATACTTTACACAACGGTTTGCCTGCGTCATGAAACAGCGCGGCGAGCTGCATCGCAAGCAGATGCTCCCCTTCATAAAAGGCATTCACATATTCAAGCACCGCATAGGTATGCTCGGACAAGGATTTGGAATGAAAGGGATTCTCCTGATCATAGCCCAGCATCACGTTAAAAAAAGGAGATTCGCGCAAATAGGCAAAAAGCTCGTCATGCTCCGGTTTCAGCGCTAGAAGCTGCTCTAATTCGATTCGGCCCAGCCTGACTTCTGCCGGTGTATGAACGATATGCAAGCGCTCAAAGCCTTCGGCAAGCACAGGGAACTCGAAATTCTTTAAATACTTCTGCAATACCTTGTCTTCAATTCGGCGTTTTCTCGCCAGCACCCGTTCCTTGGCAATCTCATAGGGCGTAACGCAGACATGGCCTTCTACCGGAACATCCCTGTACCGCTTGAAGAATTGCATCCTCCGGTCCCGGGCCACATTTGTCGCGTCAAAAACGACGTTTCTGCCGGATGCCAACGCATGGTCAATCTCGGTAAAAGCTTCGTCAAAAACCCGGTACGTATTCTTCTGCCGATGCTCACTTCCGAACAGCTTCTCCCGAATGGCATCACTTGCGACCAGCATAGCCCTTTCCCGTTTGCAGCATCCTACAGAGTAATGGCTTTTGCCGCTGCCGGGGATGCCAATCAGCATGTGAATAGTACTCATCTTTATCACCTCCTTTCAAAGCATTAGTTTCATTCGGAGGGATTGATAATGGCCAGAACCTGATGATCCTCCCACACTCCGTTAATCTTAACATTGCTCCGGGCGATGCCTTCCTTGTGGAATCCGGCATTCTCAAGCACGCGGATTGAGCCGGGATTCCGGGGAGAGGCTTCTCCAGTGACCCGGTGAAACCTCAGTTCCTCGAAGGCATAGCTTACGACCTGCTTCACTGCTTCCGTCATATACCCCTTGCCGTTATAATCACGGTCCAGACTGTATCCGATCATGCAGCTCTGGAGCGGGCCGCGCACTACAAAGGACAATCCTATGCTGCCAATAATCCGGTCGTCCTCCGCATGGCATAACACGAAGTTATATTTTCGGTCGTCTTCTCTGTCGGACTTACTCTGATAAATGAATTGGAGCTGATGCTCCAATGTGTAGAACTCTTCCGGAACACTTGGCGAAAACTCTTCAAAAAAGTCCCGATTGCGCTTG
Source organism: Paenibacillus sinensis (assembly GCF_019904155.1). Lineage (GTDB taxonomy): Bacteria > Bacillota > Bacilli > Paenibacillales > Paenibacillaceae > Paenibacillus_AQ > Paenibacillus_AQ sinensis. The sequence goes on along the minus strand of NZ_JAHCMB010000049.1, from coordinate 172,460 downwards.
TACATTGCTGTCAATTCTTCAGCGTCTGCTTCCTCCGGAAACCGGACATACACTCGCTGTTCGCTCATCTGATTCATCCCCGTCTAGTAATCTATTGAAGTCATTATATCAAACGGGATGGGATTTTAATAAGAAAGACTGCCGGCATATTTCTCCGACAGTCTTTCTCTTCCTTATATCGTAGTATGCTTCTCGTCATATTCGCCGGATAATTCCTTGAGCGACTTGATTTTACCATGGGGATGCTGTTCTTGCTTACGTGACTTCCAGGCAGCTTCATTTCTTCTCTTCTGGTGAGCCATACAAGATACCCTCCTCTGGAAATTGAGATGTATACTACTTCCTTATGTTGTCATTCTCTGGCTCCGTTCATGCATGTAATGTAGTCGTAAAGCTGATGAAATGAACTTTTGCGCAATCGTGCATATTATTGATATATTTAGTCTGACGCATAATTGTAACATGTCTAGAGCTGAACGATTCCGCAGAAAATTAATTTTGGAGGGGACCATATGGAGGTTTTTGCAGAATATTTAGCGCATATTGACAATCCGCAGCACCGGGCTCGAACGGAAGAAATTTTGGCTTGGGTAACTGCGAAATTCCCTGGTTTAGTGCCAAAAATTGCCTGGAAACAGCCGATGTTTACCGATCACGGCACATTTATTATTGGCTTTAGCGTATCCAGGCATCATATGGCCGTTGCCCCTGAACGTGCTGGCATGATTCATTTCGCCGATGAAATTGTGCAGGCCGGCTATGACCATACCAAGGAGCTGATTCGTATCCGGTGGGAGCATCCGGTTGACTATGCTTTGCTCGCAAGAATGATCGAATTTAATATTCAGGATAAGGCAGACTGTTCGACGTTTTGGCGGAAATGAACCAAAGAGCCATTTTATTTCGATTGAACGAATAAATAAAGTTAGCCCGATATTAATTCGCTTTTTAAACGGTCGAGCTGCATGAAATGATGCCGGTAATGCATTTCGACCAGCAAGAACCACTCTGTGGCATTTAATCCTCCGAGCCTTGGATGAAGAACTTTATTCGTTATGGGCGCCTGACTTAATGCGGGTTCCGTGCGCTTCATCCGATCCGCAACAGCACGGAGCCCTTCCTTAATCTGCTCTTTGCTCTCCGGCTGCTGCGGGGTGTATTGCGGCGAAGCGGGAACCCGAACACGTACAGGCGGGAAGCTTCCCGCTTCGAATGCCGCTCTGCCATTCTCCGATAAATCCTCAGTGGATAACGCGCTCGATTCGCCTCCGGCCAGACATTGGTCGACATTTTGCAATTGCATGAACTGGGCCGATTGAATCAGATGCATATACATTTGTCCGATGGACCACTCGTCTTCATTCTTTTTTTCAAGCAGCTGCTTCATGTCGAGGTTGTCCAGTTCGTTCAAATACCGTTCTACCGTCGCCTCAAACTCCTGCAATGCTTCTGATGTGCTTCTCACTAATACAACTCCTCTGCTTCATATGATATTTCCAATATAAAAAACCACTGCTGACAACAGCATGTCAGTAGCGGTTCAATATTTTTTCAGCTTCTGCTCGAATACGTCTGCGGAAAGATTCCGGCTCCAGCACCTCAACTTCTCCGCCCCAGCCGAGGACATAAGGCAGAAGCTCCTCCGGTTGTCTGACCCGAAAAGTGACCAGAAGACCGTCCTTCCGTTCTTCGATTTCTTCCAAATAAAAGGCACAGGTCTCGGCGATTTTATCGGCAAGATCGGGATTCGCCCGAATCAGGATCTGCATATTCCGGTCATCCGGCGGGCGGTATCGGCTCAGGTTAAATCCGGACGGCATGGTGAAGCGCTCTTCCAGCACGTCCAGATCTCTCATCCGTGACAAGCGGAAATGGCGGATATCCTGACGCAGATCGCAGCGTGCGACCAAAACCCAATTCCCCTGCACGAGTGTCAGACCATATGGAGCGACCTCCCGTCTGCTCATCCGGCTGCTATCCGATTCCGAGAATTTCTTCAAATACAAAAAGCTTAGTTTGCGCCGTTCCAGAATTGCGCACCGGGCTTGTGCAAGGTACTCCTTCTCCGTCGCCCCCGTTACAGGCTCGCGGACCTGAATGAGCCGCATCGTTTCTCGGACGCGCCTCGACTCGGCACGCACCGGCTCAGGCAGAATCGTTTCAATTTTGCGCTGGGCCGCTATGGCCACGCTGCCGTATTCAGCATCCAGCCTCTGCCCGACGAAATCCGTACCGAGAAGCAGGGCTACGGCTTCCTCCGCCGTAAAGCCGACCGGAGGCAGGAAGTATCCCTCCATCAGCGAATACCCCTGCCCGGGAGCCCCGATTATGGGAACCCCCGCTTCGCTCAGAGCTTGAATGTCACGGTAGATCGTCCGCACGCTCGTCTCGAACTGAGCAGCCAAATCCTCCGCCCGGAGCATCCTGCTCCGCTGCAGCTCAAGTGTTATGGCGAGCTGCCGTTCGGTCTTGTTCATTTTCGTATCCTCCACCGCTGCTTGTATTCTCGATGCTGCCCTTATCCATTTCTACAGAATCATACCCTTCACCTTTCCGATAACCTGTGAATAGTAGAGATTTTCTCGATAACACAAGGAAAAACGCCTGACGGCGTCCTTAGACGCCATGCGTTTACCGAGAAATAGAAGACCTATTGTAAGCAACAGCTTATAAAGTCTTATATTTTGACAAAAGAACCTGGCAGACCGGTTGTTCACACAGTCACCAAGTTCTTGGAATAGGTCTTAGGTCAAGGTGCGCGACCGGCGTTTTGATCGGACGATCAGGAACAGCGAGCTTATCAGCACGGTTGCGAAAATGGCGATCCCCGCCGCTTCGGCGTTAACTTCCACATCCGGGTTAAAGAACGCGAAGACTTGATAGAACGACACACCGTAAGCGAGCAGGACGATCAGCCATCCGATGGCGCGCAGCGAGGATTCGCCCGCTTTCTCCGTGCGCCGGATCATACGATATGTAATCATTCCTCCAAGGGTATCGGTGATCATCATACCGAGCATAAAGACGATTCCCAGCACAACCGGCAAATAGGCGGACTGAGTGCTTGCGGCAAGTGCCCACACAGAGGTTTGACTGATCGTTTCGGCTGCAAGAGCGAAGAGGCTCCCGACCAGAATAATCATCAGCGGATTGGTAGTCCCGCCTGATATTTTGCCAAATATGGCGCCCTTGAGCCCTTTCAGCTCAAAATTCCGGCGCTGACCGGATGATCGCAGCAGATGAGTTAAATTTAAGGTCCCGATTATAAAAAGCGCTGCGATCGAGACCCAGCCTGCGAACGTATCAAAGCCTTTCGGGAGCGTCCAGGTTTTGGCGAGCTGGTTCAGAGCAATGGACATAATGGCGACCATTCCACCGTGCCCAAGTGAGAACAGACTGCCAACCCAACGTGCGATCGGGCTTCCGAGGCGTTCGTTGTAACGAGTCTGACCGTCTATAAAAGCGATATGATCGGCATCCAGTCCATGCCTCAAGCCAAGGACAAAGACAAATAGAATTAGCGAAACCGTGGACATTCAAATCCCCTTCCTGCTGCCGGATTTACGGGATAAATCCGCAGCTTATCGTGGCGGTTCAAGCATCAAGCATATCCGGGCACAGTCCGGTAATTCGATAGACTTCACGGATGTCCAAATGACTCCTGACATGATCGGCCAACCGGTCGAAAGCAGCTTTCTTGCGATGCCGGAAGCAGATCCCGTTATCTATCGGCGGCAATCCTTTATCCTGCCTGATCCGATTGAGCCAGCTTCTGCGGAATGCATCGTTCTCGAAGATGCCGTGAACATATGTGCCCCAGATCTTGCCGTCGGCGGAGATGACGCCTTCCTTCTGCCCTGAGAAATCAAACAGGGACTTCGCGTATTCCCGCACCGCCGTGCGTCCCATATGAATTTCATAGCCCTCAACCGGCATTCCCTCAAGCTCCGTCCAATCTGGATGAGAACATGCCACAATGCCGCGTACCCGCTCCGTTCGTTTGTCGGGATAGAAGACGGTCTCCATCGGCAAATACCCGAGGCCCAGGGTCTCTCCTTCTTCCGACTCCACTTGTTCGGGATCGCTCAATTTCTCGCCCAGCATTTGATAACCGCCGCATAATCCCACAAGCCGGGCCCCCTGAAGCACCTGGGCACGGATCGCTTTTTCCAGGCCGACTTCACGTATCGTTCTCAGATCCGCGAGCGTATTCTTCGTTCCGGGAATGAGAATAACATCCGGGTTCCCCAGTTCATCAGGGTTCTCGACATACCGGACCTTAACATCCGGTTCGTAGAGCAGCGGGTCCGTATCCGTGAAGTTCGAAATCCGGGGAAGCCGGATTACCGCGACATCCAGCTCGGCATCCGATTTCTCGGAGCTCGCCTTATGTTCCAATACAACCGAATCCTCAGCTTCGATTCCAATATCCTTCAGGTAAGGAATAACACCGAGAACAGGAAGACCTGTCCGCTGCTCCAGCCAATCCAGTCCGGGCTGTAAAATCGCAAGATCGCCGCGGAATTTATTGATAATGAAGCCCTTCACCCGGCTGCGCTCATGATCTTCCAGCAGCTCCAGCGTACCGACGATGGAGGCGAATACGCCGCCCCTATCAATGTCCGCGACCAGAATGACCGGAGCGTCCGCCCATCCGGCGAGGCGCATGTTGACAATATCCCGGTCCTTGAGATTAATCTCCGCCGGACTTCCCGCTCCCTCGATCACAACGACGTCATACGCCGACCTCAAGCGGTCAAGCGCTTCCCGGACAATCGTCTCCGCGACAGGCAAATACTCTTCACGGTAACGCCAGGCGCTCATTTCGGCATGCGGCTTGCCATGGACGACAACCTGGGCGGACATATCTCTTGTCGGCTTGATCAAAATGGGATTCATATCCGTAGTAGCCGCAATTCCGCAAGCCTCTGCCTGAACGCCCTGCGCCCGGCCGATTTCCTTGCCGCACAGTGTAACGTAAGAATTCAGTGCCATGTTCTGTGATTTATAAGGAGCCGTTTTGAAGCCATCCTGCACCAAAATCCGGCAGAACGCCGTTGTCAGCACACTTTTGCCCACATCGGACGCCGTACCCTGAAACATTATCGTTCTTGCTCTACTCAAATTTCCTCACCTCCCGATTTCTGGTTTCTAACCGCATTCAATCCATTCTCCATGCTTCAGCGGCTTACCCCAGAAGGACTTGGCGCCGATATGCTCAAGCCATGCGTTGATGACCCCGCCATGGGTCACGATCAGCACAGAGCTGTAAGGCAGCGCGTGAAGCTCTTCCATGAAATTGGAGACTCTGCCTCGCAGCATGGCCAGCGTCTCCCCGCCGCCCGGCGGCGGGATATTCTCCGGATCATCGTACCAGCGGGTCACCTCATCCGGACAACCTTTCATCGCTTCCTCGTATGTCCAGCCTTCGATCGCGCCGAAGTCGATCTCTCGGAGCCTCGCGTCCGGAATCAGCGGAAGATATGTCCCTTCGGTGTTGTTAATAGCCCACTGTACCTCAAGGGCAGTGTCGCGGGTACGCCTTAAATCGCTGCAAAAGACGGCCTCCAGTCCATGATGGGCCAGCGCGCCGCCAAGCTCCTTTGCCTGAATTAAGCCCATCTCATTTAGCGGTATGTCGGTTGTTCCGAGATAGCGCCGCTCGCTGTTCCAATCCGTCATGCCGTGTCTCGCCAGAATAATCCTGGAAGGACTTTGACGTTGCGAACCGATGCCGATGCCGCCCACTTAGGCTCCCTGCCCGCACTCAAGTGTGTTCCGAAGAGCGGCTGCAAGCCGTTCATTCTCCGGACGCGTTCGAACAGCGATGCGGAAGAAGCGGTCGTCCAGCCCCTTGAATCCGGCGCATCGGCGAACCAAAATTCCCTGAGCGCCCAGCATGCGCTGCACTACCGCGGCATTCGGGGCTGTCTCACCAAGGCGGACAAGGATGAAGTTGGCCTGACCCGGATACGGGAAGCAGCCCATCGATCTTAGCTCTTGTTCCAGCCATAACCGTTCCTGAGCAATGATCTGCCTCGTCTGTCGTTCGTATTCGGTCTGCGCCAGCGAGAAGACTCCAGCGGCTTGCGCCAAATGGTTCACGCTCCACGGTACCTGCATCTCCTTCAGAGTCTTGACCATATCCGGATGCGCTACAGCATATCCTAGCCGCAGCCCCGGTATCGCATAGAACTTGGTCATCGACCGGGTGACAATGAGATGTCTGGATTCAGCCGCTTCCCGGATAAGAGTCAGTTCCCGCTCTTGTTCAAAAAAATCAAGGAATGCTTCATCCGCTACGATCACCGTGTTGTGCGAGGCAGCAGTTTCCATCAAACGCAACAGCGTATCCCGGGATAACCAATGTCCTGTAGGATTGTTGGGCTGTCCAATAAACAGCAGATCCGCTTCCCGACATGCGTCAAGCAGTTCTTCCTCAGGGACCGCGAATTCATGCTCCGCATAAGTCGGCACGGCCATAATCTCAGCTCCAGCCTTGATCGCTGCCTCGGCATATTCCCTGAAGGCGGGCTCAATAACCGCCGCTTTCGTCGGCTTCAGGGTGCGAGCGATCAGATCGATCAGCTCTGCGGCCCCGTTCCCGGTCAGAATCGAGGCGGCGTTCACCTCATATTTGGCCGCGATGGCTCTTCTCAGCTCCCGGGATTCGGGGTCGGGATAGTGGGTAAGACTCTCCCACTCCCGCGCCAGAACATCCCGGAGTCCCGGCGGAGGTCCGAGCGGATTGATGTTCGCGCTGAAATCCAGCATCCGCCTGGCCGGCACACCGTACAATTCCTGCGCCGTCGTCAAGTCTCCTCCATGGCCGTTTCGCTCCAGCATAACAATCCTCTCCTGTCCTTCTATACCATCAAATACGCCGCGGCAAGCAAGCCTGCGGTCTCCACCAGCTCGTTCAATGCACCATAGGTATCGCCGGTCAAACCGCCAAGCTTCCTGACAAAATAGCCGGCGAACAGCCCGCCCGCCGCAATCTGGGCGAGCGAGATCCAAAGCCAGTCCGCCGAATGCCACAGAAACAACGGTATGAGCAGCAGCATCAATGCCCCGCATAGATAGCGGGGACGCGCTTCCCGGAACAAGGCTCCCATGCCCTGTTCCCCTCTTAGATAAGGCAGGCGGATGATGGCGGCTGCCATAAGCCACCGGCTCAGCGCCGGGATGGTCAGCAGTATGCCAAACCAGGCGCTCTCGGGTAGAGGCCTATGATCTAGCCGGGTAAGCAGGGTCCAAAGAGACGCCCACTTCAGGAGCAGCACAAAAATTGCGGCAAGCACGCCCATCGCTCCGACTCGGCTGTCCTTCATAATCTCCAGCATTTGCTCCCTCGGCCGGTGGCTGCCGATTCCGTCAGCCGTGTCCATCAAACCGTCCAAATGCAGTCCTCCGGTCAGCATGGCCCAGGCCAGCAGCAGCACTGCTGCCGACAGTGGCGCAGCTTCGTGCGGAAGGAGAGCCGCCGCCAGACTAACAATCGCCCCGATCACCGCTCCAGACAGCGGATAGAACAGTAAGCTGCGGCTTACGTGGTGCTTGTTATAATCCACCCGGACTGGAATCGGCAGCCGGGTGAGGAATTGAAGCGCCACAATCAAAGAAGCCAGCCATTGTCTCATATCACGCATCTCCATTACATTCGGATTTTGCCCGTAAGCAGCCATGCTGTAAGATGACCAAGCACCAGCAGCAATGCGAGAATCACCGCAGTCCGTCTCAAAATCTTGACCGCCTTCCGAATATCTTCGGCGGCCAGCTCCCGGCTGGCAGTTCCCATCCGGGCACGCTCGGACGAGACCCCGCCGTAACTGTTGAGCCCGCCAAGCTGAACCCCCAGCATCCCGGCAACCGCCGCTTCCGGAATGCCGCTGTTCGGGCTTGGGTGCTTGGAAGCGTCCCGGTGCATAACTCGCCAGGCATTCGCAGCGTCAAGTCTGCGGGCAGTCAGGGCGCAGAGATACAGCAGCAGTCCCGTTATCCGGGCCGGGATATAATTGAGGACATCGTCAAGCCGGGCGGAAGCCCAGCCGAAATAGCGATATTTGTCGTTCTTATAGCCGACCATGGAATCCAGCGTGTTGACTGCCCTGTACAGCAAAGCCAGCGGAGCTCCTCCAAGAAGCGCATAGAAGAGCGGTGAAACCACGGCATCGACGATATTCTCGGCAACAGTCTCGACGGCGGCCCTGGTAATTTCCTTCTCTGTCAAATTCCCCGTGTCCCTGCCGACGATGAGGCCGACGGAAGCTCTTGCACCAGCCAGGTTTCCGGCCTTCAAAGGATGGAACACCTGCATGGCCGCATCACCCAAGCCCTTGATTGCAATCGTGGTGGAGATCAGCCACACCGTAGCCAGGGAACGGATTGCGGGATGAAGGAGACCGCATAGCCACAAGACAAGCCAGGCGGCTCCATACGCAGCGGACGGCACTATTATCGCAAGCAGCACACCCTGCGCACGCTCTTTGGCCCGCCCTGTTCCCCATTTGCGCAGAAACCCTTCCAATCGCGAGATCAGCTTCCCGATTCCAACTACCGGATGCGGAATGCCGCGCGGATCACCGATCAGCCAATCCACACCGATGGCCGCCAGGATGTACAAGCTTCCCTGCAAGCTCATTGGCTTCCTCCAGCGGGCCGCCATGCCGCTTCGCGGAGGTTAACGGGCAAGCCGCATACCACCAGAAACACTTCGTCGGCGTGCTCCGCCATAAGCTGGTTGGCCTGCCCGGCGATATCACGGAACACTCTGCCCAGCGGATAGTCGGGAACCAGTGAATCGCCCACTTCATTTGTGACAACAACAGACGAGAAAGGCGCCTGCTTCAGCAGAAGGGCCAGATCCTCCACCCGCCGCAAAATACCCTCGCGATGGTCATGGTTCTCCCATAGCTCTTGTCCCGATTCACCCGGCATAAGCAGCAGGTTCGAAAGCCATAACGTCAGGCAGTCGATCAGAACAACGGATACCGGCTCCCTGGACAACCGCCGGATTTCTTCCTCCAAAGCATAAGGCTCCTCGATTGTCCGCCACTCTGACGGACGCCGCCTGCGGTGAAGCTCCGCCCGTTCGCGCATCTCATGATCCCATAGCTGGGCAGTGGCGATATAGATGGCAGAGCCATCCGATGCGCTGTCCAGCTCGCCGGCGTATTGCTCGGCGAACCGGCTCTTGCCGCTCCGCGCGCCGCCGGTGGCGAGAATCATTTTCTTGTTTCCAGACTCCGTCACAGGCCGTTTTCCCCTCCTTGCAACTCGGGCTTCTTTCAAAATTCGATTCCGGGAATGGCGGGAACGCCATCCCGGTAATAATGCTTCACCGGCTGCATCACGGTCACCAGCTCGGCCGCCTCCATCACTTCCGGCTTCGCCTCGCGTCCGGTAAGCACAAGATGCACATGGCTTGGCTTGCTGGCGATCAATTCCAGCACCTCGGCAGTTGGCAGCACATCGTCAACCGGAAAACGGCTGATTGCCAGCGCGTTGTTGATCTCATCCAGCACGACCACATCCCAGCCGCCTCCCATCACCTCATCACGGGCCGTCCTCCAGGCCTCTTTCAGTGCGGCCCGATGCAACTCCGGTGACCCGGTCCGGGTAAAACCTGCGCCAAGCGACCGGATGTCCACTCCCAGCTTTCGTAGCGCAATATGCTCGCCGCAGATCCGTCCGGATGATTTGATAAATTGCAGAATGAGCACCTTGAACCCTTGTCCGGCAGCCCGGACAGCCAGGCCGATGGCGGCTGTCGTTTTGCCTTTGCCATCGCCTGTATAGACGAGGGTATAGCCTTTCCGGACATATTCTGGATCAGTCTGTTCCATCGGCCAATCCTCTCTTCCGGCTGTATTCGAGGCAGCGCCTCACGAAGCGTTCCGCCGCCGCGGGGTTCGAAGCGAAGTGGACATGCGTATACCCGGCGAGCAGATTACCCGAACGATAGCCTTCCAGCCCCGTTCCGCGCGAGCCTGTCGTTTCAAAGGCGTATGGATAGGATTCTGTTACTTCCTCGACGCTAGGGACCAACCGGGAATAATGAAATTCATGTCCGCGGATGATCTCACCCGCGTTCAGGAGCAGGCAATCCCGGGTGGCCTTGGCTTCGCGGTATCCAAGCGCGGCAGGCCGGTCCTGCATGGCGATGTCAACGGGGACCAATCCCGCCATGACGTGCAGCGTTCCGGCGCGGTCCGTAATCGAGCGGGCCAGATACATGTATCCCCCGCACTCGGCGAACAGCGGCATGCCTTCCTGAACCCGCTTATGCAGCGTTCGCTTCAGCAGTTCATTCGCGGCCAGACCGGCGGCGTACTCTTCGGGAAATCCGCCGCCAAGATACAAGCCGTCGGCTTCCTCCGGCAAATGGTCTCCAGCCAGCGGACTGAAGACTATCAGCCTCGCTCCATACTGCTCTAACAGCTCCAGGTTCTCCCTGTAGTAGAAGTTGAATGCCGCATCATTGGCGACGGCGATCACAGGGTGGGAGCCTGCTGCGGCCGGATCGCCGAACAGCCGCTGCTTGGGCCATTCAAGCTCCGGCACTTCTTCTGCGATAGTCAGAATCGCATGAAGATCGATCCCGGCTTCGACCTTATCAGCCGTCTCGCTGAACAGATCGGCGAGTTCACCGCGTTCGATGGCCGGTATTAAACCGAGATGCCGCTCCGGAATTCCGGGAGCGGATTCTCTTTTGAGCCACCCGACCACCGGTATGCCGCATTCCTGCTCAATCGCGGCTTTAACGATAGCGTAATGCCGTTCACTTCCGCATTTGTTAACAATCACCCCGGCGATCCGGATGCTCTCGTCCAGCTTCTGATAACCCAGCACAACAGCCGCCGCACTGCGGGCCAGACTCTGCGCGTTGACAACAAGGATCACAGGACTGGCAAGCAGCGAGGCTATTTCTGCCGTCGATCCGGTGTTGGACAGAGCTTCTTTACCGTCATACAGTCCCATGACACCCTCAATAACGGAGATATCCGCATCGTGTGATGCTCTGAGAAAAATTTCACGATTTGTCTCGGTCGGCAGCATCCAGGTATCGATGTTCCGCGATTCCCTGCCCGTTACAGCCGTATGGTAAGTCGGATCAATATAGTCCGGGCCGCATTTGAAGCCTTGTACCTGAAGCCCCCGGCGTCTCAAGGCTGCCATCAGGCCGATGGCTACTGTGGTCTTGCCTACGCCGCTGCCCGTGCCCGCAATGACGATCCGGCTTCGCTTCCCGTTCATGTCCGTCCCCCTCCTTCCTCATCGCATCTCTCATAACGAGGTAGCCCGGATACCGATTCAGGGGTGGAAACAGGAATACGGGCAATGGATAATGTCACGTTTCCCTGCTTTTTTTTCTCCAACAGCCAATCACTCGCTCCTGATGCGCGTAGAGCGGCGGGCTCGCTGACTCCATACGCCCCGGTATGTCGGTATACCGTCTCGGAGGGATTGCGGAGAGGAATTTCGTTCAATTGTTCCGGGTTGTAAAAATCCAGTGTCCAGCCATATTTCCGGCAGACGTCCAGCAGACCTTGTTCATTCTTCTTCAGATCGATGGTGGCGGCTCCACGAACGCTCTTCACAGACAGCCGAAGCTCGGCAAGCGAGGACAGCACTGTCTGTTCAATTTCCTCGGCAGAGGTTCCCCTGTTGCAGCCGATTCCGAGAATCAGCGATTTGGGCCTGTACAGAATCCCGTTGCCCAGCAGCGCCTGCTCTTCCTCCTGCTCCAGCAAACGGTCCGTTACAACGAGCGCTGCATCGAAGCCAGCCTCCATTGCGTCCAGCGCGCTGCGGTATGATGTGATGTTCGACGGAAGCGGATTATCCCGTTCCCACCACGAAGGCTCGCCCGCTTCCTGGATTACAGCGATACGCTCTTCATTGATCACAGACGCGCTGACAGTTGTCGTCTTTCCGAAGTTCTCGATCTCCCAGCCGAACCGGCGGCCGAACAGATCGACGGCAATTGTGCCTTGCACGTCTGAGGCCGTAGTAATCACCGGATGGGCGCCAAGCGCCTCCGCCACCTTCAGCGTTAGCTCATTCCCTCCGCCAAGATGACCCGACAGCATGCTGATGGCATGCAGACCGAGTTCATCCGCCACGACGATCGCAGGATCTCGCGTTTTATCCTCCAGCAATGGCGCAATCATCCGCACAGCAGCGCCAAGTGAGATGAACAGAATCAGACCATTGTAGGTACTGAACAACTGTGCCAGCAGCGGTTTGACCGGCCCTTCGAACAGTGTGATGCCAAGCGGCGCTTCATCTCCGCGGGCGAATTTGCCGGGAGCGAACACGTCTGTATCCCGGAAGGCTTCCGCAAGTCTGCGCGCCGTCTCCACTCCGTGTTTGGTAATTGCGACTGCGGCATAACGCTTACTCATGTTCCGCTAGTCCTTGGCGGTAACCGTGGGTGAAAGAACGGTCATACAGTTTCGAGCGGTGAAGACCGCGCTCGCCGAGCTCCGGATCAAGTGCCCAGCCTGCGAGGATCATCGCATGTCTGTCGATCTTTGCGTCCCGGATGTCGCGGACGAGATGTCTCAATGTTGTCCGTACGATAATCTGATCCGGCCAGGTCGCCCTCTGAACAACGGCAACCGGTGTATCCTCCGACCAGCCCGCATCCAGGAAGGAGGAGACGGCTTCTTCAGCCAGCCCGGCGCTCAGGAACAGTGCCACAGTACAATGATGCGCGGCAAGGCTGCGCAGCTGCTCGCGCTCCGGCACAGGCGTTCGTCCTTCTGCCCGGGTCAGGATCACCGTCTGGGTCAAATCGGGAACCGTCAGCTCCGCGCCAAGCGCAGCTGCCGATGCGAAAACGGAGCTGACGCCCGGGATGATCTCGTAAGCGATGCCGCGCTGGCGAAGCAGCGCCATCTGTTCCAATATAGCGCCGTAAAGAGAAGGATCGCCGGTGTGGATTCTGGCCACGCTATTCCCGGCGCGGACAGCCTCGGCCATGGTCTCGGCCAGCTCCTCCAGATTCATGCCCGAGCTTCGCAGCACCGTGGCATCAGCAGAAGCACGGGCGATCAGTTCTTCGCTGACAAGAGAATCGGTGTACAGCACCAAATCGGCATGCTCCAGAATTCGCAGCCCTTTGACAGTGATCAGGTCCGGGTCGCCGGGTCCTGCGCCAACGAGGTAAACCTTTGGTTCGAGCTTCATTATTTTCTCACCGCCATCAGCGTCAAGTATTCCAGCTCACGGCCCTTCAGTTCCCGCACGTCACGCCAGATCATTTCTCCCGGCGAGGTCGCCTTCATCACGACCGACGCCTTGTCTGCGAGGTTCATCTCTTCCAGCACCTCAATGATCAGGTCGAGCGCTTTGGCTACCTTCAGGAAGACCACCGCGTCATGTTCCTCGATCGCCTTCCTCATGGCCGCGCGGTCAAGGGTCGCCGGTATAATCGCGACCTGGTCGTCGCCGTCCGCCAGCGGCATTCCGAGCCGGGCGGCCGCGCCAAGAGCGGAGGTTACGCCCGGAACGGACAGCACCGGAATTTCGGGATGCCGCTCCCGCATCAGACGCGCCAGATGGATAAAGGTGCTGTACAGATTGGGGTCGCCCTCCGTGACAAAGGCAATGTCGCGGCCTTCCTTCAGCTGTTCATAGCAGAGGGCGATCGTCGCCCCCCACTCCCGGTCGAGGGTTTCCTGGTCCCGCGTCATCGGAAAGACGAGCCCGAGCATATTTTTCTCCGTTGTGTCGATATACAGCTCTACGATCTCCAGCGCATAAGAGGCGCCGCCCATCCGCTTCTTCGGGAAGGCGATAACGGGGCATTCTTTCATCAGCCGAAGCGCCTTCAGCGTAACAAGCTCCGGATCGCCGGGGCCGACGCCAATACCGTACAAGGTGCCGCATGGCAACGTCTTTTTGCTCATGATTGCTCTGTTCCTCCTCTTATTACCTTGCCCGGCTGCCTGAATCCGGTAATGATATAAATCGGGTTCAGTCCGACAAACCGGGTTTTGTCCATTATCGGTGCGCTCCGCGATACCTGCATAAGCGTAGCCCGGGAGTCGAACCCTTGCTCGGCCAGCGCCTGACGGGTCTCATACAGCGTCTCTATCGTGGCCGCGTTCACCACAATCCGCCCCTCTGCTTGCAGACGGGAACAGCAGATTCGAAGCAGCTCCCGCAGTTCTCCTCCGCTGCCGCCAATGAATACCGCGTCGGGATCGGGCAGCGCCTCAAGTCCCTCCGGAGCTTTCGAGTGGATCGCGGTGAAGTCGGCGCGAAATTTAATACGATTCCTCTCCATATTGGCCAGTTCTTCCCTATTCTTCTCAATGGCGAACACCTGGCCGTTCCGCGCGGTTAACGCGCATTCGACCGCGACCGAGCCCGAGCCCGCTCCGATATCCCAGACGATGCTGTTCTCCCTGAGCTTCAGCTCGGACAAGCTGACAACCCGGATCTCTCTCTTCGTAAGGAGTCCTTGGTCGGGCCGCCGTTGATGGAACTCTTCATCCTCGATTCCAAATCCAAACCGGGAAACTTCCGCCTCCACCCGGCGGCGCAGTATGACTACAGACAAAGGCGAGCAATCAGCCTCAGCCAGCTCTTCCAATTTCCAAAAGCCGCAAATTTCCCGGTCTCCGCCCAGATTTTCAGCGACGAAAGCTTCATATTCGGTCATCCCGAAGTCAAGCAAGTAACGGGCAATGGCGGCGGGATTGTTCACCGGGTCCGTCAACAGGGCAATTTTCTCCCGTCCCCCGATCCGCTGGGCAAGACCTTTCAATGGACGGCCGTGAACGCTATCCAGCAGGGCGTCCTGCCAGCTCTCCCCCATTTTGGCGAAAGCGAGCTGAAGGGAACTTACATAGGGGTATACGTCTACCGAGTCTGGACCCAGCCTTTTCGTCATATAACCGGCAATGCCGCAGAACAGCGGATCGCCCGAGGCCAGCACCACAACCTCTTTCTTCAGCCGCAAACGGTCAAGTCGTTCGACCATGACGCTTATTCCTTCACCTAGTTCCAGCTTCTCTCCCGGATGCCCCTCGAACATGGACAGATGTCGCGCGCCCCCGGCCAGAATCTCCGCCTTGTTGATCGTTTCCAGTAATGATGCCGGAAGCCCCGACGGACCTTCATCACCGATGCCGATAATCTTAATGCGCTTCCCCATCATATTCCTTCCTCCCCAATACATCGCCCTTCAGAGTAAGAAGGACGACCTCCACCGTCAGTCCACCGCCGACATGCCGAAGGCAATGCTGACAGGCGTACTCGCACAGTATGTCAAAAAAAACGGCAAGCCCGGCTTCCGCTGCAAGCTCGGCCGCCTGAGCGGCGGTGTTGCATCCCTTGATCGCATCAACCAGCTCTGCAGCTGCCCCCGCCTTCTCGGCGACTCCGGCGAGAAACCCGAAGTCGACGTCAACTTTGCGGGAGTGGATCAGCATAGCGCCCTGAGCCAGCTTCGAGAACTTGCCGATCATACCGACGAGGCTGACACGGGTCAGTCCTAGACGCTTGGCCGCTCCAAGCGTGAAGCCGACGAAATTCCCCATCTGTATTAAAGACTCTTCCGGCAGCTGCGGATATAGGCCCATCGCATACTTCTCGCTGCTGCCTCCCGTAGTCAGCACTACATGATTCTGACCAGCGGCGCGGGCTACCCGGAGGGCTTGAACGATGCTAGCCTTATAGGCAGCGGTTGAGAAGGGAACCACCGTTCCTCTCGTGCCCAGAATCGAGATTCCTCCGACAATGCCCAGCCGGCTGTTGAGTGTCTTCCCGGCGATCTCTTCACCGCCGGCAACCGAGATGACGACCTTGACTCTTCGGAGAGCGCCGTATTCGTCCAGAATCTCCTGCACTTCCCTTCGGATCATCCGCCGGGGAACCGGATTGATCGCTGCTTCTCCTACCGGAACGGGAAGTCCCGGCTTCGTCACGCGCCCAACCCCAGGACCGCCGTCAAGCTCCAGCCCCGTTCCTTCCAGCCACTGCGCCGTTGCAGCGATCTTCGCCCCGTGCGTGGCGTCGGGATCATCACCCGCATCCTTGATCACGGCGCAGCTGGCGATATCCCGGGCGCACTCGCTCTCGGCAATGTCGAACGTATGGAAGAAGCCGGCGGGAATCCAGACCGTCGATTGCCTTGCGGGAGAGCCTGTAATCAGCGACAGGACCGCTGCTTTGGCGACTGCCGCCGCACAGGAACCGGTTGTGAAGCCATGACGCATTGATGGACCCTTCTGATTATCCGGCTGTTCTCTATGCTCACTCATGAAATCCCTTTCCTGAATTCATGCCTGCTCTGCCATAATGGAGAGCGCGTTAACAGCGGCGGCGACTGCCGTGCTGCCGCCCTTGCGGCCGAGATTCGTAATAAACGGAATATCGAGTCTGCGGAGCTCGTCCTTCGATTCCGCTGCGGACACGAAGCCAACCGGCATGCCGACAATGAGACCGGGCTTCGCTTCTCCGGTTTTGATGAGCCGGATCAGCTCAAGCAGGGCTGTCGGCGCGTTGCCGATGGCATAGATGCCGTTCTCCGCTTCTCGTGCCGCCTTCCGGATGGCCATAATCGCGCGGGTTGTGTTGAAGCGCGCTGCCTCCGCAGCGACATCCGAATCTGAAATATAAACGCTGACGCGCCCCCCGTACTTCTCGATTCGTGGCTTGCTGATGCCCACTTGCACCATCTGCACATCGGCTACAATGGTTCTTCCATCCCGGATCGCTTTGATTCCCGCCTCTATCGCTTCGGAATGAAACACCATGCTTCTTCCTAATTCAAAGTCCGCCGTCGCATGGATGATCCGGCGTACAACCGGAAATTGCTCGGGAGTGAAGGGATGCTCTCCGAGCTCCTCAGCAATCATCTTGAAGCTTGCGCTCTCAATTTCCTGAGGTTGAATCGTCTGGGGCTGAAATTCCGTCCTGAAATCCATGCTGCGCCCTCCTCATTCCTTCTCTTCATGAATCGTATCGTTCAGTTCCCGGATCACATCTTCGAAATTCCTGAACACAGTTCCGAAATCAATGTTCGGCCTCGAAATCATAATTACATGAATTCCCATTTGCATCGCGGCATCCACCTTCTCGTCGACCGATCCGGGAACACCGCTCTCTTTCGTAATCATCACGGTCGTTTCATACTGCCGGTACAGCGCCTCATTCAGCTCCCTGGAGAACGGTCCCTGAAGCGCAATAACGTTACGCTGCTCGATGCCCAGCTCCTCGGCTTTTTCAATACAGTCGCGCCTTGGCAGTGTTCGGATGGCAAGCCGAATCCCTGGATCGCCAAGCAGTTCCCTGGTGAACAGATGGAGCGTCTTGCTGCCGGTCGTCAGCATAACGGAGCCTTTGCGTCTCTTCGCTTCAGCTGCTGCTTCTTCATAAGAAGCAACGATGGTCAGCTTCGGATCGCTGCCATATTCCTGTGAGGTCCGTTCATAGCGGATATAGGGAATCCCGTTCTCTTCGGCTGCCGCCATGGCGTTCCGGTGTGCCTCTTCCGCAAAGGGATGACTCGCGTCCACAATAGCCCTGATCTGCTCCTGCCGCACGAGCTCTACCATTCCGTACCGGTCCAGCTGGCCTGTGCGAACGGGGATTTCCGCTTTACGGAGGCTGTTCGCCGCCTGATCGGTTACGACTGAAGCCAAGAGGCGGAAGCTGTTACTTTGGATCAGGACGGCAAGTTCCCTGGCGTCGCTGGTGCCGCAAAGTGCCAAGATCATAGTTCCTCCTAAAGGGGCTGATATCCGCAAGGCGGTTCTTGCCGCTGCTTATCTTGAACTTTGCTATCGGCATGAGCGCCGCCCTCATGGTCATGATTGCTGAGCGAATGAGGGGTATGTCCGCCACAATGCTGCCCTTCATGCGAATACTCATGCCCATGGTGCTGCTCGTGATGATGCTAATGTCCATGAGCATCGGAATGACCGTGTCCATGTGAATGCCCATGTACATGCGAGTGGTCGTGTCCGTGAGAGTGTCCATGTCCATGCGAATGATCGTGTCCGTGTGAATGTCCATGTCCATGCGAGTGATCGTGTCCGTGAGAGTGTCCATGTCCATGCGAGTGATCGTGTCCATGGGAATGATCATGTCCGTGATGATGCTCATGCCCGGCGGATACAGCCTGCCGGTAATCAAATATCCCGTCATTCGTGAGCGCTTGTCCGCCCAGCGCCTCTTCGATCCGTTCAACCAGCATCTCCACCAGCTTCGGGTGGCTGCCGAAATATCCGGCCAGTTCGAACTCAATGTTCGGGTACCGGAGTGCGAAGCCCCCCGCCATCTCCTCAATTCGCTTCATGAGCACGCCGGTAAAAAGAAAGTAAGGCAGCATAAACACCTTCTTGGCCCCTAGCTGCAAACAGCGCTCCAATCCTTCCTCAAAGGTAGGCTCTGTCACGCCGATGAAGCCGTTTTCCACCCATCTCACCGGAAGCCGCTCCCAGAGAAGACGGGACATTTTGTAGAAATCGCCGTTGGCGTCCCTGTCGCTGCTGCCCCGCCCGATCAGAAGCACGGCAGTATCCGGCTCGCGCCGGGGCAGCTCTATCGGGAACTCGGCGCTGCTTGCCGGGAAGCCTGCCGCTTCCATCCGGCTGGTGAGAATATCCATGACCTTCTGGTGAACGCCGATCGGACGGCCGTACACGAACTCCACATCAGGATACCGTTTGCTGGCCTCATTGATTTCAAACGGAATATGATACTTGGCATGCGCCGCTGCGAACAGCATGATCGGGATTACGATCACCCGGGTAGCCCCAAGCCGGACACAGCGAGCAATACTCTCGCCGATATCCGGCTCCACAAGCTCCAGAAAGCAGGTTTCAATGTTATACTGCGACGCGGCCCGCCGGACCTCGTCGACAAAATGCAGCAGTTCTTCATTACCCTCGGGGTCCCGGCTTCCATGACCCACCAGCAAAATCACGTCCATCTTGTTCCTCCTTGTGAATTATCGATTTATCATCGCTTTAATAAGCTTAATCGTATATTTATGAGAGCTTTGTTCCTTCGGCGCCAAGAGCCCATGGCTCAGCCTCCGCTTTCAGACGCTCATGCGGCCGCAAGGACTGCTCATCCGAGTTTAGCTCGTATTTTCGCTGGTAGCCTCTTGGCGTAATCATGACCCCGTTATAGACGGTGGTTGTTGAATTGCCGATGATCACCGTGGTCAGCATCCCGATTTCATGCTCCAGCATATCCGCAAGCGTCGTCAGCACTACCTGCTGACGCTCCCGGTACGCGCTCTTTACCAGCCCGACCGGAGTCTCCGGCGACTTGTGCTTCAGCAGAATGCGCTGCGCCTCTTCGATCTGACGGGTACGTTTTCCGCTTTTCGGATTGTACAGGGCGATGACGAAATCCGCCTCCGCTGCCGCGTCAACCCGCTTCGCAATCGTCTCCCAGGGAGTCAAATGATCACTGAGACTGATCGTACAGGCATCATGCATAATTGGCGCTCCCAGCAGGGCCGCGCACGAATGGATGGACGATATGCCGGGGATCACTTCCACTTCAACGTTATCCCCATCGTTCCAGTTTCTCTCGGCCAGCACCTCGTAGATCAGCCCTGCCATACCGTAGACGCCTGCGTCACCGCTTGAGATTACGCCCACACTTCTTCCCGCATAGGCCTGATCGACCGCTTCCCGGGCCCGGCTTACTTCCTCCGTCATGCCGGTGCTGATGAGCTCTTGACCATTCAGAAGATCACGGATCAATTCCACATAGGTGTTATATCCGACAATGACTTCGCTCTCTTCAATTGCCGTGCGGGCGCGTTCCGTTATATGCGCGGCAGCGCCCGGGCCCAATCCGATTACCAGCAGCTTTCCCTTAGTTCCAAGCATAT
The DNA here is from genome assembly GCF_019904155.1 of Paenibacillus sinensis. Classification (GTDB taxonomy): domain Bacteria; phylum Bacillota; class Bacilli; order Paenibacillales; family Paenibacillaceae; genus Paenibacillus_AQ; species Paenibacillus_AQ sinensis. The sequence goes on along the minus strand of NZ_JAHCMB010000049.1, from coordinate 152,590 downwards.
GACGCTTCTCCTTTGCTCCTCGATTCTTGTTCCGTCACTTTTAATGGGAAGCCGACTCTTCATGGAGACCTGCGGCAGCTCCGCTGTCCACATTCAGCGCGTATTCATCCTCATCGGGAGCCGGGCTTGGAATGCCCAAATCATCAAAGGTAGCCATTTCCGAAACCAGGCGGATAGCCGATTCGATGATCGGCAGGGCTAACGCGGCACCGGTCCCTTCACCCAGACGCATGTCCATTACGAGCAGCGGCTTCAGTCTTAGCTCGTCCAGAACGATGATGTGCGCCGGTTCAACGGAGACATGCGAGGCGAACAGGAACTCCCGGCAGCGGGGTTCGATGCGGCAAGCCGCAAGCGCAGCCGCTCCGGTAATAACCCCGTCCACTACGACAGGAATTTTGTTCGCAGCTGCTCCCAGAATCACTCCGGCAAGCCCGGCAATTTCCAATCCGCCCACCTTGGATAGCACGTCGACGGCATCCCCGGGATCGGGGCGGTTGACCCGGATCGCCTGCTCGATTACCTTGATCTTGGAGTTCAGCGCCTCCGCCGTTATTCCCGATCCAAGCCCGGTGATCATCTCAACCGGCTGGCCGGTCAGCACCGCAACGATGGCGCTGCTGGGCGTGGTGTTGCCGATTCCCATTTCTCCGAGGGCAATGATCCCGATCCCCTGATCGATAAGCTCCCGGGCGGTATCAATACCGGCATGAAGCGCCGCAACCGTTTCCTCCTTGCTCATCGCCGGTCCTTGGGCCATATTGGCCGTGCCCGCCCTTACCTTCCGGCGAATGACGCCTTTCGGCGGGTCGGACAACAGTGTCCCGACATCCACAACATGCACCTCCGCGCCCGCTTGACGCGCAAGTACATTGACGGCAGCCTTTCCGTTAATGAAATTGGAGATCATCAGGCTTGTCAGCTCCTGGGGAAATGCGCTGACGCCTTCCTCGACCACTCCGTGATCACCGCACATGACGACCACCGCTTTGCGGCCTAAACTAGGCATCTCGCTGCCGGTTATCCCGACCAGACGAACGGCAATCTCCTCCAGCCGTCCGAGACTTCCCAGAGGCTTGGTCAAATTATTAATGCGTCTGCGCATTTTGTGCATCGACACCACATTCGGGCGTTCAATCCGGTTGATGATGTTCCATAACTGTTCCAACACTTACACGTTCCTCTCTGTGCGATTATTGGCGATCCTATACATTACAGAAAGATAGGCAAGAACTTGCTTGGGCACCGGCATTATATGCGGCTGGACGCAAAAAAAGCACCACCCACGCAAAAGGAAGCGTAGGAGTGCCTTGTAATCGTCGAAGATATGAGCGCTCTACGCCTCCCTATCCTCGTAGGTCAGTCGTTCATTGCGGAATAAGGCAGGTCTCCTGACTCATGGATCAAACGCAATGCACGGATGTTCACATCCGCTGCCTAAGCCTTCCCGTTAACACAGTGACTTAAGCTTGCTCTCCATTTACAGTGGCGGGACCGTGACGGATTTGCACCGTTCTTCCCTTTTAAGAAACGCCTGGGCGTTTCACCATATTCGCCTATGAAGTTGTTGGCATATTATAGTGTTGAACTAGGAGAACTGTCTGTGAATCAGGTCATAGCTCGTCCGTTTAAAGCGCTTATAACATTCATTCCCTTGTTTTATTTTGAGCTAATTTCATGACTGGTTTCTGCCGTGGGCTGTCTTCGCAGCTTCATTTCGTTTTCAAGCAATTTCCCGTTATAGTCGTTGATTTTTCTGTCCAGTTTCTTGATTAAATGGTCATATTCATTCCGTTTCCCGATCAGTTTCTCTCTTTCGTTAAGCAGGATGTTTTTGCGGGCACCGATCGTATGATCTCCTTTGATAAATAAAGCGGTATATTCATTTAATGCCTCTATGGATAATCCGGCATCACGCATGCATTTAATAAATTCTATCCATTTGACGTCATTCCGGGTAAAATCTCGCACGCCGTTTTCATTTCGTCTTACCGGTGGAATTAGGCCTACGCTTTCGTAATATCTCAGTGTTGCAGCCGTTAAGCCGAACTGGTCGGCAACTTGTTTAATGTTCATTATGTCCACCCCGCCGCATCATACTTCTTGCTCCATAGTAGGCAATATAGATCCAAAGCCCCATCATAGCCAGATATTCCGCAAAGAATAAGATCGGCGAACGATCAAAGTCAAAAAAAATGAACGTGTTCTTCAAAAAAAGATATGATGAAATATCGTGCCGAATTAACCCATACACGCCGTATGCAGCAATCGCGGTGGCTATACCCCGTGCGACAACCTTGCGGTTACTGGAAGCCGGAGCGGCTTTAGCCGTTTTTCTCACCATGCTCATGATCATGTTCCAATGCAGCCCAAGATGCAGCGACATAAAGATATAACCCCAATAGGAGGCAAGCATGTGCAACTCTCTTGCGAAAGACATTCCACCATTAATAGATAAAAGAGCGAATACATAACCGGACATCATGATACCGCTGACCATCAGCCCGATCATGGACATAAGCACTGCGAGATTCACTACTGTCTGGACGATGCGCAAGGGGGTGTATCTGCCCTTCAGCAGATTTTTGTACCATTTGAAATTCAGGATGTTGTGAGTGATGAACATTACAATCATTGCAGCTCCGAACCATTCATGCGCTTTCTGTCCGGTAAGCATAAATGCCATCAGTATCAGAAGCAATATTGTCATAACTAGATCTATCCCAATTTTTACGATTGCTTTTGGTTTCATCTTTTCTCCTTTACGATGCTTCGTTTAACATTCCAAGCTGCTGCAGCCATTCGTACACATCACGCTGTGCGCCGGCGGCTTCACTGCCTCTGACGGCAAGACCGTCCAGTACGGTTGCGCCTGTCAACTTCTTTTCAATCGTATCCCTGTTGCCAGAAAATCCGCTGCCTTCATGGGTGGTAAACGGAATAACAGTTTTTCCCGAAAAGTCGTACTCCTCCAAAAAGTTGTATACAGCCATAGGCAGGTCGTACCACCAGTTCGGAAAGCCGATAAAGACCGTATCGTAATCCTGCATATCGGCCACATGGGCGCTCAGCTCCGGACGTATCTGATCACGCTTCTCCTGCTGAGCGAAATCGACAACCGTGTCATAATCAGCTTGATATTTATTTACGGTTTCAATGCGAAACAGATCGCCGCCGACAGCATCATGAATCATATCTGCTATCAATTCTGTATTGCCTGCCAGCGCACCGTTTTTATTAAGGTTAAGACTTGCGGAGGAGACAACGTCCACAGTGTCATCAAAATCCGTATTCCCAACCCGGGAAAAGTAGGCGATCAGAATCTTCCTGTCGCTGTTGTCAGAGGTGGCGGTTTCAGCGGATGGAACCAGAGCAGAAGAACCGGGAGTGGAGGGAAACGAAGTGCTGCCCGCACTGCTTGTACGGCTCTCAACCGCGCTTTTCGTTCCGCACGCCGCCAGAGTAAGAATCAGAAGGATTACCTGAAATAATAACAATGCCTTTTTCATGATTAATGCCCCCTTGCTGAATATCGTTAGATTGGGTTCAAATAACCATCCCACTTCGCTGCTGCCTAATTGATCAACCCCGAAGCATATCCGGAGTTTTTATAGAAAATCGCCAGATTTACCCGAGGAGTAGGCTTGTATTCCCTTTTTCAGACGCTGCAATCCATCTTCAAGCCGACCGATCGGGCATGCGTAGTTTAATCGAATGAAATGACGGCCATTCCCGCCAAAAACACCTCCCTCTGAAACAAATAATCCGGTTTCTCTCCGGATATATTCGCACAGGGTTGTCGTATCAGCGGTCACTGCCCCGCAATCGATCCAGGCTAGATAGGTAGCTTCTGAGTGAATGATGCGAAGCTCCGGGAGTTCGTTTGAGAGATACTGCTCAAGAAATTGTTTGTTCGCCATCAGATAATCCAATAACGACATAAGCCATGGCTCACCCTCTGTGAAAGCCGAAATGGCTGCTTCAACTGCAAACACATTGGGTTCAGCAACCTCATCCGTATTAATCCCGCGATTAACGAGTTGCCGGATATGGGGGTTGGGAACGATAATACTCGACGATTGAATTCCAGCCAGGTTAAAAGCCTTCGTAGGCGCAACGCAGGTGATGCTGTTCTGGGCGATTTCTTCTGATACGGAAGCAAAGGGTGTATATGGGTGGCCGGGATGAGTCAGATCACAATGGATTTCATCGGAAAGGATCAGGACATGATGCTTGATACACAGGTTGCCTATTCTTTGCAGAGTTTCTTTGTCCCACACCTTGCCTATTGGATTATGCGGATTGCAGAATATCATCAGAGTCGTTTCGGGATCGGCCAGTTTTTCTTCCAAATCGTCAAAATCGATCGTGTACCGGAGATCCTTATACACCATTTCACTTGTAATAACATTTCGCTGATTGTTCACTATGGAATTGTAGAAAATATTATAAACCGGGGCCAGTACAAGAACGTTGTCGCCGGCTTTGGTCATTTTGCGTACGATCGAGGATATCGCCGGCACAACACCGGTGCAGAACATAATCCATTCTTTTGTAACATGGAATTGATGCCTCTTCCCCCACCACTGCGTGATCGCATCATAATAGTCATCCGGTACGGACGTGTATCCAAAAATACGATGATCGAGCCGCTGTTGAAAGGCAGCAATAATGGCCGGAGACGTCTCGAAGTCCATATCCGCCACCCACATGGGAAGTTCATCGGGACCAACATCCCATTTATATGAGTTCGTCTCGAAGCGGTTCGTCAGTTTATCAAAATCATAATTCACAAGGTTCACCTGCTTGATCCAGCTCATACCGGGTTAAGGCGGGAATAATCTCTTCATCATCCAGAATGATTTCACCAATACCTTTTGCTTTAATCGTTCCTGCAACCGGGTTTTTCACACTGTCTATCTGTGTTGTCGCATCCACATTAATCGTCGAATATTCAAACGCCAAATCCGTATTGAGGATCGTTCCATTCTCTATAAGTAAATGCTCCATATAACACATTCCCTGATTGCTTTCGATGGTGCAGTTAATGAAATTGATATTTTTGGAGTTCCAGCCGAGATACTCGCCGATGATGAGCGAATCATAGACGGTAACATTCTCGCAGTTCCAAAAAGTGTCTTTGGAAATGAGCTTCGCATTGCGAATTTCAATATTCTTGGCTCCATCAAACGCATAGTTCCCTGTCAGGCTGAAGTCGTCGATTCGTATATTCTTGCTGTTCATTCCGAAGTAGTCCCCTCTGGCCGTCACATGCTTCAAGTCTATATCTTCACAATTCCATAGAGTCTCCTGCGCATTAGGCAGATCTACGTTCGTCAGGCAGATATCGCTGGAGCGGCGAAAAGCCTTGGGCGCTTCGATGACGCTGTCGCTGATTGAAATATGATGCGTATACCAAATTCCCGAGCGTGCCATTTCCAGCAGCGTACTGTTCGTAACACGGATGTTGTCACAATACCACAAAGGATATTTCCATTTGAAAATGCTATTATGAATCGAAATGTCGCGGCTTTCCTTCAGCGGGGATTCACCATCCGCAAAAACAGAATTTGTGATGATGAGATCCCTGCTCTTGAACAGAGCACGTTCTCCGGCTAGCTTTTGCTGATTTATTGTTTTCAAAGATTATTCCTCCCATCTCTAAAGATAAGCGTACTCCTTAAAGCTAACTTTAAGTCAAATCAAAAAGGCGCAAGGAGTCCTTTTTCTGATGAAAAGTTCTTCCCCGGCCTCTTGTGCCTAGAATTATTCTACGATGGGTATATTTTTGAGTTCAGCCTCGATTTCAGTCATGTTACCGTCGCAGTCGTTAATTTTCACATCCAATCTCTTGATAATCTGGTTAATCTCTTCCCGCCTCTCGATCAGCTTCGTTCTCTCGCTAACCAGAATTTCTTTACGGGCTTTGAGAGTCTCGTCTCCTTCGGAAAATAATGCCGTGTATTCGATTAATGACTCGATTGTTATTCCGGCGTCCCTCATACATTTAATGAATTCGATCCAGTAGATATCTTCCTGGCTGTAATCGCGAATGCCGTTGTTTCTCCGGTTTATCGGTGGAATTAAGCCTATCCGTTCGTAATATCTCAGTGTTGCAGCCGTTAAACCGAACTGGTTGGCGACTTGTGTGATGTTCATTCTTCACTTCACCTCGCTTCTCTGATAGACCGAATTTATCACTTGAAGTTCACTTGAAGTCAAGACAATTTGACCAACAGCATTATCTTTCCAGTGGACAAAAAAACACTCCCTACACACCCAGTATTAAGGTGCTTCAGAAGTGTTTATTGTTAGTTCTGTCAGAATCCGATTAGCAGCAGCAGTTGCACTTGCATGATTCTTCTCTTCTTCTCATCGGCAAAAAATAACCTCGAACGGCATACAGCCGCCGAAATCCGCGTCTCGCAAGAATTCTGGCCGCTTTCCTTTGCTGCAACCAGTTCCGGGAGACAATGACCACTTCATCATCGGGGGATAAATCCTTTCCCCACACTACAGGCAGCCGGCCAACCGAAATATTGATCGAGTCCGAAAGATGATCCTCCCAATACTCGCTGGAATCTCTTACGTCGAGAAGCTTCACCTGTGACCAGCGTACAAACGACGGGTCCCATTCCTCACCGTCCACATAAGTAAGAGAGGGTACGGGCCATAGCTGAACCAACGCCCACAAGAGTAAGATCCCAACCACGAAATATATAAATGTCATGATAATGATGTCCTTTCTGCAGAGCTTCAAGGGTATTATAGCGCTCGGCTAAGCTTGACACAACCCGTGAACACGCGGAAGGGTAAACAAATGGCATCCCCCCTTCAGCTTGCCTCCGATTTGCTTGAAAGCGGCAAACTGCGGGAACGGCTGAAGGCTACGGCCGCAATGCCTAAAGCAACGGCGACGGATACTGCTCCGGTCCAGCTTATCGCCAGCATAGAGGAGCCGGAAGCGGCGATCCCGCCAATGCCTGCGGCAGCGGCAATGCTTAGCTGAAGAACAGAACCGAATAGGCTAAGCATAATTCCCGCGGCATTGGGTGCGGTCACAATCAGGTTATATTGCAGGCCGGGGCCGGACGACCATGCCGCAAATGCCCATAGCATCAGCAGAGGAACAGTGACGAAGACTGAACCGGAAATCGTCGAGAGCAACAGAAGCGCGAGTACATGAACCGTTAAGCTGCCCAGGAGTGTTCGGTGGATGCCGAGGCGATCAGTCAAATAGCCGCCGGACTTGGAGCCGATCAAGGTTGCGATGCCGAAGGCAAACAGGGACAGGCTCACTTCACGCTCGCTCATATGATGAATGGTTAGCAGGAACGGAGCAATATAAGCGAAGAGCGCCGCATATCCCAGCTGCCAAAAGAACGTTACAAGTAGTCCGGTGAAGATTTTAGGTTCTTTCAACAGTGCGAGTTGGTTCTTCAATGGAACGGTCTCCGCTTCTTTCGAAGACGGAATGGTCCTTGATACGGCAAAGATCGCCAGCAGACTGAACAGTCCGATCCCCCAGAAGATAACCTTCCAATCGTATATCGAAGCCACGACCCGGCCAATGGGAACACCGATAATTAGAGCCGCACTGGAACCTGTAATAACGGTAGCAATGGCTCCGGCGCGCCGCTCGGGAGACGCCAGCTGGGAGGCGTAAGTCTTGGCGATGGTGCCGAACACTCCTGTGCCTACAGCGAGCATTATGCGGGAGAGGATTAGAAATCCAAAGCCCGGGAGGGTGATAGTCATAACGCTGCCGATCACAAGGATTCCCAGGGCCAGCATCAGTAAATGCCTGCGGTCCACTCTGGCTGTCGACATCATGACAATGGGTGAGCCGATCGCATTGGCGATTGCAAAGACAGTAATGAGCTGTCCCGCTGCCGCAACCGGAATATTTACAGAGTCAGCCACCTTATCCAGAATCCCGGCAATGATAAACTCCGTCGTGGCAGTCATAAAGGTAATGAACGCGAGCATGTAAATCTTCAAGTTGTTGCTCAATAGTAGTAATCCCCTTTCGCTTTCGTGACAGCAAATCACAAAATCAATATTGATTGAATAATCAACATGCGTCTATAATTATAGAAAGCGAAGGAATGTATGCAATAGTTAATAATCTTGGATTCGTTCATTACTGTACAGTTGATTTCAAATTGTTCAATATATAGGAGGCAAGGTGAAAGAGGAATAAGCAGGAAACTTGCTGGAGGGAGATTTGTGAATTGCCTACGAACAGGGAGGGGCCAGCCGTTTCAGGCTGACCCCTCCCCTACTTTATTCAACGCTATCGCTGGAAGAATGCATCAAGGCAGCTCCGGCAATTCCCGGTTCCGTCATTTCAAACGGGTTAAGTATCAGATTCAGCGCTTCCTGACTTAGAATCCCTCTCTCCAGACAAATATCCCGAACGGGCTTGCCGGAGCTTAGCGATTCACGGGCGATCATGGAAGCCGTCTCATACCCGATATGGGGATTTAACGCTGTGATAAGTCCGATGCTCTTCTCGACATATTCCAGACACTTCGCTTCATTGGCTGTAATTCCGTTCAGGCACAGCTCTGTGAAGGATTTCAGCGACCGGTCCATCATTTTGAGAGACTGGAGCAAGTTGAATACAAGAACAGGCTCCATTACGTTAAGCTCAAGCTGCCCTGCTTCGGAAGCCAGGCTAATCGTATGGTCGTTGCCGATTATCTGAAAGGCGACCTGGTTGACGACCTCGCACATGACCGGGTTGACCTTGCCGGGCATAATCGAAGAGCCAGGTTGTCTGGCGGGAAGCTGGATTTCATATAATCCGGCGCGGGGACCTGATGCCATCAGCCGCAGATCATTCGCGATCTTGGACATATTGATCATGCTGATTTTTAATGCGGCTGACACTTCCGTGTAAGCATCCGTATTCTGGGTTGCATCAATCAAATTGCGGGCAGGAGTCAACTCATAGCCGCTGATCGCGGTTAGGAACCGGGTCACCTTCCCGATATAAGTTGAGCTGGCGTTCAATCCGGTGCCGACGGCGGTCGCCCCCATGTTAATTTCAAGAAGATTGCTGCGGGTACGTTCAATTCTCTCGATATCCCGGAGGATTACACTTCCATATGCGGCGAATTCCTGGCCTAATCGAATGGGAACCGCGTCCTGCAGATGTGTTCTTCCCATTTTAATTATCGAATCGAATTGCCGGGCCTTGCGGGCGAATGCCGCCTGCATATTCTGAAGGGTTAATAGAAGACGGTCGATTCCCTTCAATACAGACAGATGGATGGCTGTTGGAAACACATCATTGGTCGATTGGGACATATTTACATGAGTATTCGGACTCAGGAGCTTGTAATTCCCTTTTGAATGCCCGAGCAGCTCAAGCGACCGGTTCGCAATAATTTCATTCATATTCATATTCATGGAGGTACCGGCTCCGCCCTGGATCGGGTCCACAATAAAGTGATCATGCCACTTGCCGGATATGATTTCCTCGGAAGCCTGGACAATTGCCAACCCCCGCTCGGAGTCCAGCTTTCCAGTCTCCATATTCGCCAGGGCCGCCGCTTTCTTGACCATTGCCAATGCGGTGATCAGCTCTTCCTGTACCTTGTATCCGGTAATTGGAAAGTTCTCCGCCGACCTTAGAGCCTGAATGCCATAGTAGGCTTCACCCGGAATATTCTTCTCTCCCAAAAAATCATGTTCAACTCTATATTTCACATCAATCATGAATGAGCTCCCCTTCTGATCCTTGATTCCGTTCAGTAACGACGGTCTGTGAGCTGATTTCTTCCTTGGATAATTTGAACAGGACAAGTGCCGTCAGGGCAGTGCTCAAGCAGGACCAGAACACATTCCGATAACCGAGCCATTCAACCAATACTCCCCCTCCCACATTTCCCAGCAGCATACCGAAGCTTGCCGCATTGGAATAGAGGGTGGTAGCCACACCGGACTGATTCGGGAGCAGGTCCTGAAAGTAACTGATGCCAATGCTTGTGGCGATTGCAATAAAGACAGCCAGAAAGAATTGGGCGGCCAGAATATGCCACACTTGCGTAGATAGAATCACGATCACGAAGAACATAACGGAGCACACACCGCCCAGTATCAATAGATGCCGGTTGGAGACTCTCCTTGAAGCCAGCACGAGGAACAGCATCGTCACAATTTCCAACCCGGCGCAAATGCTGGATGCCAGGCCTACATAGCTGGCTGAACCCTGGAGCTGTCTGGTGATTAGCAATGGGCCGCCGATTCCATAAATCGAGTTGGATGCGAAGAACAGCAGAAGGGCCAGAAAGGGAAACAGGATGTTCCGGTTCTTCAATTGCTCGCCTATGCCTTGCACTTTCGCGGCGGAGCCGGTGCTTGCAGGACTCCGTTTCAGAAAGAGAAGAACCAGGACGCCGAAAGATAAAAACATTGTTGCAGAGCCCAAGAACAGAGCATTGTATCCGCCCTGTGCCAGCAGGAAGGTTCCCACCAACGGTCCGATGAGAAATCCTGCTGAAAATAGCGAACGAAGAAGCGCGTTGGCGGATGAGCCATTACGGCGATCGCTGCTTTGATTGAGGATATCTCTTGCATGAGCGAAAATTTGCGGCAGCGCAGGAGCGCCTAGCCCGAGAAATACAGGAATGACAAACAGCAGAAACCGGAGATCATGGTATACGAGATAACAGCCAATATAGGCGACAACCGAGAAGGCGGATGCCAGTATTATGAGCTTTTTCCGGTCAAATCCGCTGTCCGATCGTTTGGCAAGCAGTGTGTTGACGAGAATTCCGCACAGGGAGTTTGCCGCAATCCAGGCACCGAAAATCCCCGAGCCCAGGCCCAGCTCCTCCACACCGAACAGAAGCAGAAAAGGTGCGGTCACGGCATTGCCTATTCCCAGAAATAATAAGCTGATCGCCAGAATTCTCATTTCTTTATTCGCAAATAATTGAAATCGCTTGGCAGGCATTGGCTACACCTCTTGCCCATCTGCAATGAGGATATCATCAGGGATTACAAGTGCCGCTCCAGTCTCTGCTGCTGCGAGAATCACGGCCTTTCTTACGTTGGGAACGATTTGTTCATTAAATATGTCCGGGATTATATACTGGGCGCTGCGTTCTGCGTCGGACACGGAAGCCGCGATAGCATGAGCCGCCGCCATCTTCATCGCGTCATTGACTACCTTCGCCCTGCAATCGAGTGCCCCGCGAAAAATACCCGGAAACGCCAGCACGTTATTGATCTGGTTCGGAAAATCGCTTCTTCCCGAGGCATACACCGCGACATAAGGAAGCGCTTCGGAGAGCATGATTTCGGGCTCCGGGTTGGCGAGCGCAAATACGATGGCGCCTGGATTCATGCGCTGTAAATCCTCTCCCTTCAACAAGCCCCCCTTGGATACCCCTATGAACACATCCGCTCCATGAATCATGTCTTTCAAACTGCCGGGTTCCTGGCCGGTCTGCGGCTGGTCGGCAAGCCACTGCCACATCGGGTTCTCATAAGCGCCCCCCTGGACAATGGCTCCCTGTCTGTCGACAGGGATAATCCGGCCTACCCCGGCTTTTATCAATAATTTGCAGATCGACACACCAGCGGCGCCAATCCCGTTGACAACAACACGCAGATCCTCCATACGCTTGTTAACAACCTTGATCGCATTAATCAGGCCGGCGAGTACAACGATAGCCGTACCATGCTGATCGTCATGGAATACCGGAATGTCCAGCTCCTCCACCAGACGCTTCTCAATCTCAAAACACCGGGGGGCACTAATATCTTCGAGATTGATTCCGCCGAATACGGGACTTACCGCTTTGACAGTGAAAATGATTTCCTCCGTGTCCTGCGTATTCAGACATAACGGGAACGCATTGATATCAGCAAGCTGCTTAAACAGCATCGCTTTTCCTTCCATTACAGGCAGGGCCGCGGCAGGTCCGATATCGCCTAGTCCGAGGACAGCGGTTCCGTCCGAGACGACAGCTACCGTATTGCTCTTCATAGTCAATGAATGGACATGCTGTGGATTGTGGTGAATGGAAGTGCATACTTGTGCCACTCCGGGTGTATATACCTTGGATAGCATTTCCCTATTCTTGATTTCCATGGAGGATTGAACAGATATTTTTCCTCCGAGATGAACCCGGAATACCGGATTGGCAAGATCAGCATCAGCGGCCGAAGGCCGGGTAGACGGTGCAGCTTGGTTATGATCCATCGTTTTCTTCCTTTCCTTTTCAAAGAATCCCTATTACTAGTTAATAAAAAATGAAAGAAAGAAAGTAGGACTTCGTTTTTATATTTTGACTCTTCAGTTGAGAGAAATTGCGCCGTGTCATTCAGAAGTGTTCTTTTTTTACTTCGTGGTTAAAAAATGATACCTGTTAGCGATTTTGATGTCCGATAATGTTACAATAAAAAACGCTAAAGCATGAATACGCCAGATTCCAGCCATAATAGCTAACATGGCTTCTTCTGTTCTACCCTTTATTGAAAAGTAATGTTACTTTTTCTTTCATATTGATTTGCCTTGGGGGGTCAACACATGTACAAACTTCTTATCGCCGATGACGAGAGCGAGATCAGAAATGGCTTAAGCCAATATTTCCCCTGGAACGAGATTGGTTTCGAAGTGGTTGGATTGACTGTGAACGGCTTGGAAACCCTTGATTTCATCTCTAATCATGCTGTTGATATTTTGCTGTGCGATATTAAAATGCCGGTCATGGGCGGTCTTGACGTCGCCAAAGAGCTGTACGAGCAGCGCTCCAAAGTGAATATGGTGATGCTCAGCGGCTATCGGGAATTTGAGCTCGCGCAAATGGCCCTGAATTTCGGGGTTAAGCATTACTTGCTCAAGCCGACGAAGTACACGGAACTGACCCGGGTATTCGAGCGTTTGAAGGAGGATCTCGATCAAGAGAGGAATCTCGCCCGTGAAGGGGAGGAAACCGGGGATTCAGGCCAACAGGCGGTCAGCGAGAAGACCATCGACAAAGTCAAGGCCTATATAGATGAGCATTACAAAGAGGCTTCACTTGAGAATGCAGCCAAGATTGCATATATGAATCCCTACTATTTAAGCCGCTATTTCAAGCAGAAGACTGGCAAGAATTTCTCCGAGTATTTAATGGAAATCCGAATGGAGAAGGCAGCTGAACTTCTGAAGGATGAAAGCTATAAAACCTATGAAGTCAGCGAAATAATCGGCTACAGCAACGCGAAGAATTTCACACGCACTTTTCGCCGCCATTTTGGCAAAACGCCGCGGGACTACAGAAACGAAAACTAGAGGAAGCTGCCTATGAACAACTTATACCGAAGCTTTTTTGTCAAAAATCTGCTCACACTTCTGATTCCGCTGCTTATCCCGATTACGATTCTGGGAATATTGTCCACGGTGTTGATTCAGCAATATATCCGCGCCGAGATCAGTCAGGCCAATAAGAATCTGCTTCAGCAGAGTATGGAAAATATTGAAATGATCTTCGACGAAATGGACACGCTGAACATGCATATCATCGCCAGCGCGACCCAGTTCACCAATCTGAAGAGCATGATGCAGAAGAATCTGCCAACACTCGATGACTATCAGCAGCTCTCGACGTTAAAGAGCTTTATCGACTCCCCGTCGATCAGCAAGCCGTATATTAACTCCATTTATATTTATATCGAGAATTCCAACCAGAGGTTTATCTCCTCCGCTATGGGCGGGATCGTGTCATTCGTAGATTACTTCGATACGGGTTGGTACGAGGATTACGTGAATCATTCGCCTAATGATGAAATTTGGACGGAGCAGCGCTCCTTCGAGATGCCGGGTGCGAATAATACGAATGTGAACACGGAGGTCATTACTATTTTTCGCCGGATTACATTATCGGATAATAGTAAAGGAGTGATCGTCCTTAATATTAAGCCTTCGTATATCTCCGAGCTTTTGAGCAAGCTTGAGACCCCTCAGGACCAGAGTTATTTAATTCTCGACAGCAATCACAGACTGATATTCACGAATATGTCCGAGCCACGCTTCTCTCTGCAAGATATTCAGACGATTGCCGGCAGGGTGTCATCTTCCTTCAGGATGGATGTGGACGACAACCAGGTAGTAGTGAATAAAATGATCTCCGCCAAATATCCCTGGACCTTTATTTCCATAGTGCCCAGCCGCTCGCTGTACGGTATTCCGTCCCAACTGACCGTCACTACGGTGGTTCTGCTGATTATATCGCTAGTAATGGGAAGCCTCCTGGCCTATTATTTGACGAGAAAAAATGTGAATGCGATCAAGCTCATTATTTCCGTATTCGACTCCGCGCAAAAAGGTGTCCCGCTGCCGCCTATGCCGAGCAAGGACAAGGACGTATTCGGGTATATCATACAGAGCATCTTGAATAATTTCATCGAGCGTAATTATCTGAGGGTGCAGTTATCGGAGAGAAAATACAAATCCCAGGCACTTGAGCTTGCGGCATTGCAATCCCAGATGAACCCCCACTTCCTGTTCAATACGCTGGAGACGCTGAACTGGAAGGCGCTGAAGCTTGGCGGGAAGCCTAACGAAGTGAATGAAATGATCGGCAACCTCTCCGACATACTGAGGTATTCGCTGGAGGGGAACGGAGAACTGGTTACCCTGAAGACAGAGGTTAAAGAGACGCTTCCGTATATTGAGATTCAGAAAATGAGATATAAGGACAAATTCAATGTCATCTGGGACTGTGATCCAGAGACTCTGAAATATCATGTTCTCAAGCTAAGCCTTCAGCCGCTGATCGAAAACAGTCTGTATCACGGGATCAAGGAAAAGGAAGGTAAAGGGCAAATCAAGGTCAGAACCCGATTAATTAACTCCCGACTTGTAATATCCATCGTCGATAATGGAGTAGGCATTCTCCCCGAGCGTCTGGAGGCGATACGCGAGACACTGGAAGAAGATCCGGACAGTCAGAATCATATCGGATTGTTCAATACCGACAAGCGAATGAAGCTGATCTACGGAAGCGCGTACCGGATACAGATTCGCAGCAAATTCGCCTGGGGAACCGCGATCTATATGAGTATTCCGGTAGACTGAACGGCTCCGTGAATGGAATACAACAAAAACAGGGCATCCCAGGCAGCCAATTCATAGCTGCTTCCGGGATGCCCGCTTAATTATCCTTTTATTATGGGTTGAGGCACAAAGCCTTCGGGGATGGGACACTCGTAACGTCTGTTCTTCATTCGTCCCGACCACTCCTGCTTCGCCTGCTCGATGATTTCAGGATGCTCGAACAGACCGACTACCGCTGCGCCGAGCAATTTGCTGGCATGGAGCATTCCCTTATGTCCAATGGATGTGCCGAACTGGCTGACGGCCTGCCAGGAATGCAGCGAGGTGCCAAGCGCCATGCTGGCAATCCAGGCCTGCGCGGTAGGTACGTTCCAGCTAACATCGCCAACATCGGTGGAACCCATTGCGACTTTAACCTCTTCGGTCGGCTTGTACGACTCAATACGGTTCGTAAATACCTCGTCGTTCAATTCCTCCGGAATATGACGAAGCTCCGCTTCCGACATTGTCGAACGAATTTCAGCGGCAAATCCCTTCTCCAGCTCGCTGAATTCGGGAATCCCGAGCTCGTTCAGCTTGTCGAACAGGAATTGCTCCAGAACCCGGTTCACAATCAATTCCGATGATCCGGAATCATACTGGATGCTCAGCTCCGTGCCGGTCATTAATGCCGCGCCTTTGGCAACATTACATACCCGTTCATATAGCTCGGCGAGCTGCTCGGATTTCGGTGTGCGAATTTTGTACAGCACCTCCGCATCCGATTGCACGACGTTGGGGGATACTCCGCCTGTTCGGGTGATTGCATAGTGAATGCGCGCTTCCGGAATAATATGCTCGCGGAGATAATTGCAGCCGACATTGGTCAGCTCAACCGCGTCCAGGGCGCTTCTGCCCAGATAAGCATCTCCGCCGGCATGGGCGCTCTTTCCCTTGAAGCGGAAGAAGACTTGGGATGTTGCCAGACTGGATACGTCCATAATATTGGTTAATCCGCCAGGATGCCAGGTAACGGCTGTATCTACATCCGAGAACAGCCCTTTCCGTACCATATAGGCCTTTCCGCCTCCCCCCTCTTCAGCCGGGCATCCGTAATAACGCACCGTTCCTTGAATGTGATGCTGCTCCATAAAGGTTCGAACCGCCAGGGCGGCGCCAAGTGCGCCTGTCCCCAGCAAATTATGTCCACAGCCATGGCCGTTCCCGCCGGGCATCTGCGGGATGTACTCCGGTTTGCCTTTTTCCTGGCTAAGATCGGACAGCGCATCGTACTCGCCCAGAATGGCAATGACCGGCTTGCCTTCGCCATAGCTGGCGACAAATGCCGTCTCGATCCCGCCGGCGTTCCGTTCAACCGTGAATCCTTCCTCTTCCAGCACGGACGCAAGAAGCTCGGCGGACTTGTACTCCTCATAGCGCGTCTCCGCGAAGGACCAGATTTGATCGCTTACCCTTGTCAGCAGCTCTTCCTTCTGCTCCACTATCTCGACAACCTGCTTGCTGTAGTTCAAATCATGCCGTTCAATCGCCATCAGGCATACCTCGCTTTATCAAACTTATTCGGCTACATCCCATTTATAAACATCGATGAATGTTCCAAAGTTCTTCGGCTCGCCAACCGTTACTCTTTTATTGATCGCCCGTAGTTGCTTGTCCGAATATAAGGTGAGCTGAGGGAGCTCGGCCTTGAATTTCTCCTGGATTTTATTGTAGATTTCCTTCTTCTTCGCCGGGTCCATCTCTTTGTTGCCGGATGCCAGCAGCTGCTCCATTTCGGCGTCTTTGTATCCGCTCAGATTGAAGCTCCCTTTCTCGGACAATGTGGTCGTCAAGTCGGGATCAATGGTAATCGCTTGTCCCAGAAGGTCAATATCAAACTGTTTATCCTGGACCTTCTGTACCGAAGTCGCAACATCATACTTCTGAATTTGCGTCTCAATGCCGACGGCCTTCAGATTCTGTACGATTATATCGGCAGCCTGTTCTCTCGTCTTGTTGCCTGTCGGCACGACGAACGTCAGCTTCTTGCTGCTGTCCCAGCCTGCTTCCTTAAGCAGCTCTTTGGCTTTGGTCGGATCATAGGCATAAGGAACAAGCTCTTTATCGAAATAAGGCTGCTGACTTGTATAAGGTCCGTCAACGATTTCAGCCTGGCCTTTCAGCAGATTCTCAACAATCAATTGACGGTTAATCGCATAGGCGATGGCTTGTCTGACTTTCACATCCGTAAGCGACTGCATGTTAAAGATGATCGTCTGGTAACTGACAGGGATGCCCTCAACGGTACGGAGATTGGACATATTCTTGACCCGTTCATAATCTCCTACGTCGATTGCGCCCACACCCGGCAGGTTCATATCAATCTCGCCGCTCTGCAACTGGGCGACCAGGTTGGCGGAAGGCATAATTTTGAGATTCAGTTCATCAATTTTCGGAGCGCCCTTGAAGTAATCCTTGTTGGCTTCGAACTGGATGTATTGATCCTTGGCATAGCTTACGAACTTGAATGCGCCGGAGGTTACGTCCGGTTTCTGGAAGAATTCATTCTGATCCCAGGTATCTACGGCAGCATCCTTCAATACATGCTCAGGCAGCGTCTTGACGTTGGTTCCAACTTTGGATTTGAACAGATCCAGATCCATCTTGTTCTTCGTGCGGAATTCCAGCGTATGGTCATCCACCAGCTTGACTCCCGTCACGCTCTCAAAGCTGCCTTGGACCTTGCCTGTATCGTCAAAGCCTTCGAGTACGTTCAGGTTGGAAGCAACACTGGCATTGATTTTCGGGTCAGCGATCATCTTGATCGTAAACAGGACATCTTTGGCTGTAACCGGTTGTCCATCACTCCATTTGGCGGCCGCGTTCAATTTCACGGTAAACACCTGATTGTCGCTCGTTCCAATACTGTCTGCGAGCATCGGTTGAAATTTCATTTCATCGTCCTGCTCGACAAGCGGCAGGAACATGATCGAGGTTACGATAGCTGTAATATTGTTAGGCGTATTAATCGGATTAAAAGCGGAAGGAGAAGTTACAATACCGACATTAATTACTTTTTTGGCGGCGGCTGTCGTTCCACCCGTCTCAGCTTGCCCGGAATCCGCCGATTTGCTGCTGCATGCAGTCAAGAATAACAGAAGGCACAGGAATACAGGACTAACCCCTCTTTTTCTCATAAAAATCCTTTTCACTAAAACTCCTCCTCGATATTGGTTTATCTATCGCAAGCTTTTTGGATCCATGGCATCCCGCAACCCATCGCCGATAAAGTTAACCGACAGTACGCTAAGGACAATCATAATGCCTGGAGGCAGCCATAACCAAGGCTCGGATGTGAGCACGGTCAACGATTGGGCCCCTGTCAGCATATTCCCCCAGCTTGCCGTCGGCGGCTGTACGCCCAGGCCCAGGAAACTCAGCGCTGCTTCGATCATAATTGCGCCGGCAATTCCGAATGTTGCATTAACCAGGATCGGTGCGACTGTATTCGGCAGAATGTGACTGATCAGTATACGAGGGGTGCTAAAACCCAGTCCTACACTGGCTTTCACATAATCCATTTGCTTAATGGACAGAACGCTGCCTCTGACCAGTCTTGCGACTGTCGTCCATCCCAGTATGCCCAGGACGACAATAACATTGGTTAAACTTGGTCCAACCACACTGACAACTACCAGAATCAGCATTAATTGCGGAAATGACATGAAGATATCGGTGAATCTCATGATCACGTTGTCGATCCACCCTCCGAAATAGCCGGAGACAAGTCCAAGCACGGTTCCGATAATTACGCTGATCGCTACCGAACCCACACCTACAAGGAGGGATACACGGGCGGCATAGATCAGCCGGCTTAATACATCACGGCCAACCTGGTCCGTACCGAGAAGATGCTCCGCGCTTGGGGGCGCCTCGAAGCTTGCCGTTAAATCATAGGGATTGCCTGGTGATAACCAGGGAGCAAAGATGGCGATCAGCGCGAGCAGGATCATAACTACGAGTCCGGCAACCGCCAGCTTATGCTTGGTGAATCTTTTGGCAACCATCCGCAAGTAGCTTTCCTGCCTGGCTGCTGTTGTCTTGTCTGCATCGGAGGGTGAACCGCCTCCTTTGGTATCCAGACTAATGTTTGCATTGACCGTGGCCATTTCATACCTCCTTATTGATACTTGATGCGCGGATCAACGATCGAATAGACGATGTCGGTCAGGAGATTGCTGAACAGTACAATCAGAGCCGCCATCATATTAAGAGCCATTAGCGTAGGATAATCGCGATTGCTGATTGAGCCGATCGTCAGCTGCCCAAGTCCGGGCCAGGAGAAAATCTGTTCAATCACGACCGCCCCGCCTAATAATGAAGGAATCTCCAGTCCAACGACGGTTATGATGGGAATCAATGCGTTGCGCAGGGCATGCTTGTTGACGACCAGAAATTCACGGACACCCTTTGCCCTTGCGGTACGAAGATAATCCTGATCCAGAATTTCAAGCACGCTGGATCTGACGTAGCGCATTTTTTTTCCGGCCATCCCGATCCCGAGCACCATGACCGGTAAGATAAGGTGCTTGAGCACATCCAGAAAGCCTCCCCCTTCGCCCAGGGTGAACATTCCGCCGGTTGGCAATATTTTTAACTGCAAGGCGAAGATATAGATCATGCCCAAACCGAGGAAAAAATGCGGAACAGAGATTCCGATAAGGGACGACACAGATGCCAGATAATCCAACTTGGAATACTGCTTGACCGCACTCAGGATGCCTAACGGGATAGCGATAATCAGTCCGATAATCATGGCCAGTCCCATCAATAACAGCGTCGGTCCGATCCGCTCGCCGATCATCTGGGCAACGGGCTGATATGTGGTATAGGAGAATCCCAAATTCCCCTGAAAGACATTGCCCAGCCAATGGAAGTACTGCATATACATCGGATCATTCAACCCGAGTGCTTCCTTCTTGGCTTCAATGACAGATGCCGGAATACTCGGGTCGATCATCATGTCCACCGGGTTGCCCGGCGCCATATTGATAATGATAAAGTTAATTATGGTTACGCCGAACAGCACGGGAACGGCTATTAATAATCTCCTGATAATGTAGGACAGCACTCCGATCTCACCTCTTCATTCTTATTCCGCAGCAAAACAAGCAATCGCATGCGTCGTTCCCTTTAATTCCGGCTCCTGTTCTCTGCAAATCGCCTTGGCCAGCGGACAGCGGGTATGGAATCTGCAACCGCTCGGCGGGTTGGCCGGACTTGGAACATCCCCCTGGATCACAATTCTTTCATTGGATCGCAGAGTCGGGTTCGGAATCGGGTAGGCGCTCAGCAGCGCTTTTGTATAAGGATGCTTCGCGTTCGTGAAGATGTCCTCTTTGGTTGCGATCTCAACCACTTTCCCCAGATACATTACCGCGATCCGGTCGCTGATATATTTGACCGCACCGAGACCGTGCGCAATGAACAGATAGGTCAGGTTGAACTCCTTCTGTAAATCCTTTAGAAGGTTCAGGATTTGAGCCTGTATCGATACATCCAGCGCAGATACCGGTTCATCGCAGACGATCAGCTTGGGCTTCAAGGATAACGCTCTTGCGATCCCGATTCTTTGTCTCTGTCCGCCCGAAAATTCGTGAGGATACCTGAACTTGTAGCTTTTGGGCAGGCCGACTACCTCAAGCAGCCTGTCTACTTCCTTCGAAATTTCGGAAGCGGGGATGATGTTATGAACCCTCATCGGCTCTTCGAGAATGTCGCTGATCCGCTTTCTGGGATTGAGCGACGAGTACGGGTCCTGGAAGATCATTTGCAAGTCCGCGCGAACCTTCTTCATTTTTCCATTGGAGTAATGGGCGATATCCTGTCCCTCGAAGAGAATCCGCCCCTCTGACGGCTCTTCGAGCCGGACAATCGAACGGCCAATCGTCGATTTGCCGCAGCCCGATTCACCGACCAGACTTAATGTTTCCCCTTGATAAATGTTCAGGTTCACTCCATCCACAGCTTTAACGTAGCCCGCTGTGCGTGATATAATGCCTTTGCGTATCGGATAATAGGTTTTGAGCTGTTCCACTTGAAGAAGCGGAGCAAGGTGAGATTCAGCCATGTTCGACCTCCTGAGCCTTATTCGTTATGATGGAGAAGCCAGCAGCGCGCTTTATGATTAACCTCAACCTCTGCCAGCGGCGGCGCCTTGGTCAGGCAGCGTTCTTCAGCTAATGGACAGCGTTCAAAGAACCGGCAGCCGGAAGGCATGTTCATCAAGGAAGGAACCGTACCCGGAATAGAGGCAAGACGTTCTTCGCCATCCAGATCCAGATGAGGGATCGACCGCATCAACGCCTGGGTGTATGGATGCTTCGGCTCCTTGAACAAGGTGAATACATCGGTCTCTTCCACAACCTGCCCCGCGTACATCACAATAACCTTATCCGCCATTTCCGCGATAACCCCAAGGTCGTGAGTGATCAGCATAATCGCCGTACCCGACTCCTCACGGAGTGATTTCATCAGTTCAAGAATCTGGGCCTGAATGGTGACATCAAGTGCCGTTG
The DNA here is from genome assembly GCF_019904155.1 of Paenibacillus sinensis. Taxonomy (GTDB): domain Bacteria; phylum Bacillota; class Bacilli; order Paenibacillales; family Paenibacillaceae; genus Paenibacillus_AQ; species Paenibacillus_AQ sinensis. The sequence continues at coordinate 130,975 of NZ_JAHCMB010000049.1, read as the reverse complement.
TCGGTTCATCCGCAATGAGCAGCTTGGGCTTGCAGGACAGTGCCATTGCAATCATGACCCGCTGTCTCATACCGCCGGAGAGCTTATGCGGATATTCGTCGATAATGACCTCCGGGCGGGGAATTCCAACCTTTCGCAGCATGTCTACTGCGTAGCTCTTTGCTTCTTTCTTCTTCATGTTCAGATGCAGCCGGATTCCTTCGATCATCTGATGCCCTATCGTAAACACAGGATTAAGAGATGTCATGGGTTCCTGAAAAATCATAGATATTTCGTTTCCTCTAATATCCCTCATATCGCTCTCGCTTTTTTGGGCCAGATCAGTTCCGTTAAAGAGCAGGGAGCCATTAATGATCCGGCCTTTTTTACCGAGCAGCCGCATGATTGAGAGAGAGGTGACACTTTTTCCGCAACCCGATTCCCCCACGATACCGATTGTCTCGCCCGGCTTCAAAGAAAAGCTGATATCGTCGATGGAGACGACCTCCCCCAGGTCTGTGTTGAACCCGGTTCTTAAATGATTGATTTCCAGCAGATTTGTCATTCTCTCACCACTTTTCGAGCATTTTATTGTCGTTGGATAGGCATCATGTTGGAGCGGATGTCACTATCTATAACATAATTTAATTAAATAAAAAAAGACGCCCTGTGAACAGGCGTCGGATTTTAGATAATCGCTCCAATTCTTGCTTCATTCACTGCCGCTTTCTGCAAAAAGGTATCCGTTTTTAACAGAATCACTAGTAAGGATACCTTGTTAAAAAAGGGGAGCCTCCATTCGTTCTTTTATGTCAGTTTATTTGCCGCGATAAGATAGCTTGTTGATCGCTTCATTCGTCTGCTTCATGCGTCCAACCTGTTCGGATTTATCGAATCAGCTCAAGGAGCTCTTCAGCGCTTGCCTTGTACTGCGGCTTGAAGTCCGGAGATTTCATGTATCGTCCAAGACTGGACAGGAATTGTCTGCCTTCCGGCGTGCCTTCTATCTTGCCAGAGTCCAGCGGGCAGACCAGCAGGCGGCCTGCGCCAACGCGGCACTCAAGCAACAAGCCCAGCTTGTGATTGCGCTCGAAATTGTCGATGGTCTGGACAATCGGGCTCCATTCCTTGGCGGTTTCGTCCATGATGAGCGACTTGGAATTCTGGACGATATTCCACCACGGATATGTGGAATGCTCCTCGCTCGGGAAGTCGCGTAATACGGGATGACGATTATCGATCAGCAGCCCCATAGTGCCGACCGGCACCGGCCGATTCATGCTCTCGGAGATGGAGCGGAACATCGGGTAGCACCAGAACTCCGTGCAGTAGAAGCCTTCAACCGCATTTTGAAGAAGCTCCGGCTTCGGCATAAGCAGCACGTCCCCGCCTTGTTCCAGCAGCGCAAGCGCCTCGGTGGACAGCTTTTCGAATACCTGGATGCCGGTCAGTCCCGCATCATTGATCGAGGGATAAATCCAGAAGTTATAGCATTTCCGGATATCGGTTCCTTCGATTTGGAGCGTGAGCTCGGCTTGGGTCATCCCCGGTACATCTGGAAGGAGAATGTCGATATCACAAATGTCGATATAGTTCGTTCCAGCAGGAATACCCGTTTCCTGGCTTCCTTGAGCCAGCGTGCTGCCGTCCGCCGTTACTCTCCAGCTCAGGACAAGAGGAGCGTAAGTCCGGCCCCGGAACCAGCTCAGCTCGGCGTGGGCGCTGAACATTTCGCCGGAGACATAGTTATATTTGGGGAATCTCGCAAGCAGAACCGCATCATTGCAGAAGGTGCGCCACTCCTCGGGCGTGATCATTCCCTTGGAATCCATAAAGGCGTCGAGAACGCCTACAAGAGCCGTGCCCTGGCCGCTGAAATCCTGCAAATCCAGCAGCTGGAATCCGGCAAGCCGCCGCGTGCGGAAGGCTGCCTCCAGCTCTTCTTTGTAACAGGCTACCGCCAGCTGACCCGAGATCTCGAAGTATTTGGCTGCCAGATGGCCCAGTCCCTTTTCCTCCAGCCGCTGACGGAAGATTTTGAAATTCTCGGCTTTAAGGGAGCCTGTGTACTTGTCAATCTCATCAAAATCCGGAAATGTCGCATACTGCCCGATCTCATGGGAGACGACCGGAACTTGCGGAATCCATTCTCCGGACGCATCTCCAAGCTGTACCGTCTTCGCCTCGGTGCCGTATTGAATCTGGATCGTGCCGCTTGCTTCCGTGCCAAGTTCCCCGTTGCTGCGGAGGTCAGGAGGGACGATCTGGTCGTCGTAATCCTTCATCGTACCGGGCAGGTCGTTCTGGACATGGCCCAACGGGGCGTCGCACATTGCATACGAGCCTCTGAAGAGACGGTCGCGGGAGAAGCGCACACCGCTGAAGAAATCGTCATGCTCAAGCACGCTCGGCATGAACTGGTGGTTATTGGAGCCCTGTGTATATAAAACCCTGTCATCGAGTTCCTTGTACGCTTTCAGTATGGCATCGATTCTCTCTTTGCTGCCCCATAGCTCATTGCCAAGCGACATCATAACACAAGAAGGATGATTGCCAAATGCTTTCAAGATCGCAAATCCCTCTTTGACCAAATAATCCTGCTCCGCCTGGTTATGGTTCTCATCGCCCTCCTCCGTGATGGTTCCCCAGAACGGCAGCTCGGGCTGCATGTAAATTCCCAGCATATCCGCGGCGGTGAAAGCAGCTTCCGGTGGACAGCAGGTATGGAAGCGGTAGTGATTGATGCCGTACGATTTGGAGATGCCGAGGATTCTCAGCCATTCCTCCACATCGGTCGGGGCGAATCCGGTCAGCGGAAAGATCAGGCCGTCATGCTTGCCCCTCAGAAAGGTGTTCTCACCGTTTATCGTGAATTTGTCGCCGTTCGTCTTGAATTCTCTCAGGCCGAAGATCAGCTCCTGCCGATCGCTTTCCGCTCCATTCTCATCCTTCACGATGACACTTAATGTATACAGATTGGGCTCGGCATCACTCCAGAGCAAGGCGTCTTGTCCCAGCTCGTAGCTGAGGTCAATGCTGCCCGGTTGAACGGTGAATTTCCGCTCATCAGCCTTATGCGAGACAGTTCCGTTAGAGCTGACAGCGGATATGGAGACGGTTCCTGAGAAAGCGCCTTCCAATTTCGCTGCAATCCGAACCGATCGGGATGACAATTCCGGAGTTAGCCGGATACCGCTTAAGTACGAAGCGCCGAAGAATTGCAGCTCGATGCGTCCGGTGATCCCGTTCCAGTTCGTCTGGGTATCCGGCGAGGTCAAGTGGCCGCCTTTGGTGAGATAACCGGTATTGTCAACACGGATGGTGAGTGTTTGACGGCCGGCCCGCAAATGTCCGGTCAGCTCATATATATGAGCCGTGTTCAGGCTGTCACGGCTGCCGATTTCCACTCCGTCCAGCCACACTGTCGTCAATCGCGTCCGCTCCAGATAGAGTGAGCAGGTCTTTCCGGCCAGCTCATCCGGAATCGTCACTTCCTTCGAATACCAAGCAAACCCTTCGAACAAGTATTCATCGGTTAGAGAGCCGACTAATACTTCTTCGTTCTTCGGACCCTTCCGAGCATGAGACGTTGTGCCGGGCAGCGTGATGACATCCGTGAACGGAAGCGACAGTCCCTGCTTGCCTGCGTCCAGTTGCAGGTTCCATTCGCCTTCCAGGCTGATTTTGGTTTGCATCATATTCCTCCTAAACCAGGTGCATCCTGTAATTATAATTTGAGAACGTTTACTTCAATCCATTCTCAAGTATCATAAGCGGCATTGCCCCTGACGATCCACCTAATAATTAGTGCAAAAATCATATGCTTTTTTCAGTAAACAAACGGTAAACAGCAGCTGTCAGCGCATATCGGTCCGCCTGCCTATCTGGCCGGCTCTGTCACATTCGGGTCGAAATCAGCCACGATCAGCATGTCCATATGCCGCGCGTTCCGGAGCAGGTAATGGACAAGGCTTTCTTTGAACCAGGTCAGCCACAGAGGCTTTCGGGACTGTCCAATAATAAGTTGGGTCGTATGAAGGACGTTCATCCGGTCCAGCAGCTGCCGGTTAACGTCTACTCTGCCCTTGACTTCGGTGATCTCCATGTTGCCTCCAAGCCGCTCGGTCAACAGGCGAAGCGCATCCAGCCGCTTACGTTTCTCTTGTGTCAATTCCGCTCCGCAGTGAACATAATGCACGTACCATTCGGCCTTAAGACGATGCGCGATGCGAAAACCGCGGCGAATAAGCCGTTCCGCTCGAGCATCCATGTCCACGCAGACGAAGATGACCTCCTGCCTGCTCCATGCTCCCCGAAAGGCAGAGTCCCGGTCCCATGCTTCCAGCCGCTCATCCACATCGTCGGCGATCTCCCTCAGCGCCAATTCCCGAAGGGCGATCAGATTGCCGATTTTGAAAAAGGACTCCAGCGCCTGATTGACTTTATCTGCTGCGTAAATTTTCCCCTCCCGCATCCGTTCCTGGAGCATTTGCGGCGTAACGTCAATCAGCTCAACCTCATTCGCCATTTTCAGAATGGCATCCGGCACCGTCTCTCTTACCCGTACGCCCGTCAATTGCGCTACCGCGTCGTTCAGGCTCTCCAAATGCTGCACATTCACGGTCGTTATCACGGAGATTCCGTTCTCCAGCAGCGTGATTACATCTTCATACCTCTTGCGGCTCCGGCTGCCCGGTACATTCGTATGTGCAAGCTCATCGACAAGCACAACCTCCGGATGCCGCGCAATGATGTACTCGGTATCCATTTCCTCGAGTACGGCGGATTGATAGGCGATCTTGGCACGCGGAATAACCGGCAAGCGCCCGATCTGCTCCTGCGTCTCTTTTCGCCCATGCGTTTCCAGCAGACCGACCATCACATCGATGCCTTTGTTCAGGAGCAGGTTGCCCTCCTGCAGCATTTTATAGGTCTTGCCTACACCTGGGGACGCGCCGATATACACCTTGAGCGTGCCATGCCGTATTCTCTCGATCTTCTTCTGCATCTCCTGGCGGGTCAGACGGTGAAAGGGCTCCTCAGGGCTTTTGGCCCCGGGTTTAATAGGCAGAATGCGTTCCCCTTCCCGCTCGGCCCGGTCCGCCATCAGGAAGACATCGATATTCCTCGTCTTGCGCAGCACACGGTTGGCGATGGAGCCCTGCCATTTTTCCTGCCAGCGGCTTTTTTGGGAGTGGCCCATCACAATTCTTGTCACCTTGCTCCGGATCGCGTAACGTACGAGCAGCACAGGCAGATGGCGGATATGGATCAAAGGCAGCTCTTCGAATCCCGCATCCACACGCTTGACCAGCTTCGTGATCGACTGCTTGAAGGTCATCTGCTCTTTGCTCAGCGGCTTGCCCGGTTGCACAAAGGTGACAACCATTAACTCTCCGTTCAGCCGTTTGGCGATTTGCTGCCCTCTTCTTACATATAAAGAGCCGTTCCAGTGATACTGGGCGGATACCAGAATTCGTTCAATCGCCCCGGAAGGTCCGACCAGACCATTCTCATCCCGGTGTTTCTCAAGCGAGTCGTTGACGCCCTCTGCCACCAGACGCAGCGCAGCCTCGCGAAGCACAGCCAGATTTCCCCTGCGTGACAGGGCGGGATGCGCCGATTGGCCAAGCACGCCTTCTTCAATCCGGGACAGAATGGTCTCAGGTGAGACGTCGATCAGGCGCACTTCATCCGCGAGCTCCAGCGTATCCAGCGGAACCGTTACCTCTGCCCGGATACCCGTTTTCTGATAAATGACTTCCCCCGCTCCTTCCAGCTCATAGACATTGACGGTTGTAATGACACTGATCCCGTTATTCATCAAGAACCGGATATCCTCAAGTCTAGTGCGAAACTGCGCACCCTTACGGTTGCGATGGGCGAGGCCGTCGACCAGCAGCACTTCCGGATTCCGTTCCAGAAGTACCTCTACCGGAAGGTCTTTCTGCTCCTTGCCATCCATCCACCAATGAACACTCGGTATACGCTCCAGATCGATGAGCTGCTGAACCGTCTCCGCCCGCTGCATGGTTGAAACGGCGCTGTATACCACATCGATGCCCTGCTGCTTCAGCTGTCTGCCCTCCTGGAGCATATGGTATGTTTTGCCCGATCCGCTGACCGGACCGATAATAATCTTCAGCCTGCCCCGGTGCAGCCGGGAGATTGATTCCAGAATTTCATCCGGCGTCTTGCGTTTATACGGTGCCATCCGCGTACTCCCCCCATCATATCCGAAAGGCAATCAGCCCTGTCACCTCGTAAAGGCAGACAGGGCTTATGCTCGATATTATTGCTTGTTCGCCGGCAATTTCGATAATGCGATATTCAGCTTCAGCACATTGACATGCTCCTCGCCGAACAATCCAAGATCGCGTCCGGCCGTATGCTCCTTCACCAGCTGCTCCAGCTTCACCGCCGGAATTCCGGTCAGGCTGCTGATTCTTGGGATCTGGGCGCGCGCCGAAGCGGGTGAAATATCCGGATCTAGACCGGAACCCGAATTCGAAATGAGATCGATAGGTAGCTGCCGGATAGGCACCTCCGGGTTATTGGCCTTCCACTGCGCGATGGAATCCTGAACCCGCTTCAGCATATCAGGATTGGAAGGAGCGTAGTTCGGCGTGCCTGAGGATACCGCGTTGTAGTCAATGCTGGAGACTCTTCCTTGAAAATACCTCGGCGAGGTGAAGTTCTGTCCGATCAGCTCCGAGCCAATCAGCTTCTTCCCGTCGTAGAGCAGGCTTCCGTTCGCCTGATGCGGCATCGCTGCCTGCGCAATGCCTGTAACCGCCAATTGATACACGAGTATGAGCAGCATGAGCACGATGCTCGTTCTGACCGTTACGATAATCGTCTTCATGGATGTTGTCTTCATCTATTGGTCATCTCCTAAACCATAAATTGAACGAGCAGGTCGATCAGCTTGATGCCGATGAACGGTGCGATGATGCCGCCGAGTCCATAGACCAGCAGGTTGCGGCTCAGGAGCTTGGATGAGCTCATCGGCTTGTAGGCGACCCCCTTCATCGCCAGAGGAATCAGCAGAGGAATAATGATGGCATTGAAGATAAGAGCCGACAGTATGGCTGACATCGGTGAATGAAGCCCCATTATATTCAGCACTTTCATCTCGGGAATTGCCACCATGAACATCGCGGGAATGATTGCGAAATACTTGGCGATATCATTCGCAATGCTGAAAGTCGTCAGCGCTCCGCGCGTCATCAACAGCTGCTTCCCGATCGATACGACCTCAATAATCTTCGAGGGGTCGGAATCCAGATCGACCATATTGGCCGCCTCTTTGGCCGCCACGGTCCCGCTGTTCATGGCGATCCCGACATCCGCCTGCGCCAGTGCCGGAGCGTCATTCGTTCCGTCGCCCGTCATGGCAACCAGCTTCCCTTCCGCTTGCTCGCGACGGATAACGGCGATTTTATCCTCCGGCTTGCTCTCGGCGATAAAAGCGTCCACGCCTGCCTCCGCGGCGATCGTTGCGGCCGTCAGCGGATTGTCGCCTGTACACATGATCGTCTTGATGCCCATCTTCCGCATCTGATCGAAGCGTTCTCTCATCCCCGGCTTGACGGTATCCTTCAAATAAATCAGTCCGTATATCGTCTGATCCACGGCCACCGCCAAGGGCGTGCCTCCCGCGGTTGCGATGGCGTTGCTGTTCTCCTGCAGCCCGGAGGGAATGACGCCTCCCTGATCCGATACCCACTGTTTGACGGCATCGACCGCTCCTTTTCTGACCTTCCGGCCGTCCTTCAGATCAACGCCGCTCATACGGGTCTCCGCCTTGAATTCGATAAAATCGGCGCCCTCCGCCACACTCTGTGGGAACGACAAGCCTTGCTTGTTCAGCAGCTCCAGCACAGAGCGGCCCTCCGGCGTCTCGTCCTGAACCGAGCTGACTGCGGCCCATACGCCCACTTCCTGAGCGCTGTAATTGCCGACCGGAACGAACTCGCTGGCCATGCGATTGCCGTAAGTAATCGTCCCCGTTTTATCAAGAATGATGGTGTTGATATCTCCCGAAGCTTCGACAGCCTTGCCGGACATCGCCAGCACATTGAACTGGGTGACGCGGTCCATCCCCGCAATCCCGATTGCGGACAGCAGGCCGCCGATCGTCGTCGGGATCAGACATACAAGAAGTGCGATCAGGACGGGAACCTGAAGCTGAATGTCCAGGTAATCGGCGAAGAACGGCAGCGTGATGACCACAAGCAGAAAAATGATGGTCAAGCTCACCAGAACGGTATTGAGCGCAATTTCATTAGGCGTCTTTTGGCGTTTGGCTCCCTCAACCAGCGAAATCATCCGGTCCAGAAAGGATTCGCCGGGATCGCTCGTAATCCGCACCTTGATCCGGTCGCTGATTACCTTGGTCCCCCCGGTTACCGAGCTGAAGTCGCCGCCCGCTTCCTTAATGACAGGCGCAGACTCGCCGGTAATTGCCGATTCATCAACCGAAGCCAGCCCCTCAATTACCTCACCGTCGCCCGGAATCATCTCGCCCTGGACGACAACGACCACATCGCCTTTGCGCAGCTCGGTAGAGGGCACCTGCTTGATGCCCTGTCCGGTTATTTTATTTGCCATAATCTCTTTCTTGGTCTTCTTAAGTGAATCCGCTTGAGCTTTCCCTCTTCCCTCGGCCAGCGCCTCCGCGAAATTGGCGAACAGCAGCGTAAAGAGAAGAATCAAGGCGACGGAAATGTTGAAGCCTGTTGATACTCTCACACCGAACGCATCCGGCACAAAGATCAGGAACAGGGTGATCAGAAATCCGGCCTCCACAACGAACATAACGGGATTCCGCAGCATGATCCGAGGATCGAGTTTGATAAAAGATTGCTTGACCGCCTGACCCACAATGTCTCGCGTTAACACAGTTTTTCGGTTGCTCATAGGTTTGGTTCCTCCATCCGGGTAGCTCTATGGTTTCAGCGTCAAATATTCGGCAATCGGTCCGAGCGCGACGGCCGGAAAGAATGTCAGTGCTCCTACAATGAGCACCGCTCCTATAAACACGGTCCCGAACAAGGCATTGTCTGTTCTGAACGTCCCCGCCGTCTCCGGCACACTCTTCTTGGAGGCCAGAGAACCGGCAACAGCCAGCATGGTGATGACGGAGAAGTAACGGCCCAGGAACATCACGATGCCGGTGGAAATGTTCCAGAACGGATTGGCATCTCCAAGCCCCTCGAAGCCAGATCCGTTGTTAGCCGCAGAAGATGTGTATTCATACAAGGCTTGAGACAATCCGTGATAGCCGGGATTCGAGATCGTATCCGGATGAGCGTACAGCGCCAGGGCGGTAGGCAGCAGGATCAGGAGCGGGTTAATAATCAGCGTGACCGCGATCAGCTTCATCTCCTTGCCCTCGATCTTCTTGCCGAGGAATTCCGGTGTCCTCCCGACCATCAGCCCGGACAGAAAGACGGCGATCATGGCGTACATCAGTACGTTGATGAATCCGGTGCCTACCCCGCCGAAGACCGTGTTGAGCATCATATTGCCAAGCGTGACGAGACCGCCAAGAGGCGTCAGTGAATCATGCATCGTATTAACCGCCCCCGTCTCGGAGGCTGTAGTTACGACTGAATACAAGGCCGATTCGGCGACGCCGAAACGCACTTCCTTGCCTTCCATGGAACCTTGATTATGCTGAACGCCCATTGCGTTGATCACCGGGTTGCCTGCGTTTTCGCTCGCCAGAGAGGTGCCCAGCAGAACGATCAGCATCACGATCATGGATACGAACAGAACGCGGCCCTGCTTCTTGTTGCCCACCATTTTGCCATAGGTGAAGGGCAGCGATGCCGGCAGCAGCAGCATAAGAATAATCTGGACAAAATTGCTGAGCCCGGTTGGATTCTCAAAAGGATGCGCCGAGTTGACGCCGAAGAATCCGCCGCCGTTATTCCCGAGCTCCTTGATCGACAGAAACGATGCCACAGGTCCTCTGGCAATCTCCTGCGCCGCTCCCTCAAGCGTGGTGGCCATCGCCGTCCCATGCAGTGTCTGCGGGACGCCCATTGCGACGAAGATCAGAGCAAGCACGAAGGATATTGGCAGAAGAATGCGGGTAATGCTTCGGATCAAATCGACGAAGAAGTTGCCCAGCGGCTTGCCCGAAAGCCCGCGAATGAAGGCGATCACGCCTGCCAGGGCGGATGCAGGAGCGGCAAACATCATGAAGACGATGGCGATCATCTGCGATAAATAAGACAAGCCGCTCTCGCCGCTGTAATGCTGCAGATTCGTGTTGGTCATGAAGCTGACCGCCGTATTGAAGGCAAGCGTCGGCTCCATAGAAGGAATTCCGCTTGGATTAAGCGGCAGCACGCCTTGCAGACGGAAGATCAGATAGACAAGCAGAATCATAACGGAGTTGCTGAGAACGAGCGTTAGCGCATATTGCTTCCAAGTCTGGTTCTCCTGCCGGATGCCCCCTAGCTTGAATAGCGGCTTCTCGATCCATCCGAACCACCGGTCAAGGCCGGTTGCTTCATAATCGAACGCCTTCGCCATGTACAGCCCCGCAGGACGTGCCAGCAGAAAAGCGATTAATAGAGTTACTGCGATTGCGAGATAAGAAATCATGGTCACTGGAAATCCCTCCTGGAGTCACCCTAAAAACGTTCCGGATTAATAAGTGCGTAAGTCAGATACAACAGAAGTGCGGCTATGATGACAAGCAATCCCCAGATCATCAGCGTTCGCTCCCCTCTTCAACCGTATGGACTGCCCATCGCTCAAGTCCGATCATGAGCAGGGCAAGCACCAGCAGCGTGGCCGCCATATAAACATCCAGCATGGTAATCTTCCTCCCTGTTATCTTTGTGTATGGTTTCTTTATGGGATTAATCGTAGCATTTCCATCATTAATTCAGGATTAGAATCTAGCGGCAAGAGATTAAGAACGCATTAAGATTTCACAAGTACACGTCATCTCCCAACACCTGATTTGCAGCCTGAAGAAAGCTATGATACCCTCCGTCAAGATCATTCCGGTGAGGGAGTGCAATGCGCAGCGTATCCTGAGCCATTGCTTCGTTGAACTGGTAGCTGGTCAGCAGCAGCTCCCGAATCCGATCAGCCGGCACCCCTTTGGCGAACTGCTCGGCCGCCTGATAGACGATGCGATCCTCATAGATTCCGCCTTCGGTCAGCTTTTTCAGGCTCAGATTATCCCAGAATCTCTTGGCAAGGTACAGGACCGCCGCAATCAACGCAATCAAACCTATCAGTTTAAAAAAACCATTCATCTGCCTCTCTCCCCTGTTATCTACGTGGTTTCCGGCATTCAGCGTAACACTCCGGCCGTTAGTTTGGGATTAGAGTGTGAAGCATGGAGTTAAGATCGTCTAAAGATTGGAGCAAGTTACTTCCATAACAAAAAGACCATGCTCTTAATGAGCATGGCCGGTGAGCCGCTTAGCGGATTCCGTTCATGTTACGAAAGGGGTGACGCTGTTCACGTCTCGTCTCCTACCTGAAGCATACGGTATCCGATTCCGATATGGGTTTGAATCAGCTTCTGCTGGGACGATGATTTTTCAATTTTCTTGCGCAGCGTCGCCATAAATACACGAAGCGCAGGGACATCGTAGGGATGGTTGCCCCAGATGGCATGCAGGATATAATTATGCGTCAGCACTTTGCCCACATTTTTCGCGAGCAGGCACAGAAGTTTATATTCACTTGGCGTCAAATGAATCTCCTCATCGTCCAGCCAGACGCATCCCGCCGAATAATCGATCTTCAGGGGGCCGTTCACGAAGCTGGACGCATCCTTCTGCAGCTTCTCGCTGTCATAGCGGATTCGCCGCAGACTGACGCGAAGTCTTGCCAGCAATTCCTCAACGCTGAATGGCTTGGTTAAATAATCGTCTGCGCCTGCATCCAGCGCCTCGATCTTGTCGCGATCCTCGCTGCGGGCGCTGACGACGATAATCGGCAGGTTCGACCAGGCCCGCACTTTTCGGATGATGTCCACCCCATCCATGTCGGGCAATCCCAAATCCAATATCATTAAATCCGGCTGCCGGGATACTGCCTCGATGATCGAGGCTTCGCCTGTCTCTGCCGTATGATACCGGTAACCCTGGGTTTCGAGAGTCGTCGTAATCAGCTTGCGGATCGGTCTGTCGTCTTCCACGACCAAGATAAAGGGTTTATTCATACACATTCACCTCCGCCGCCTGTAGGGTAAAAGAAAACACGGTCCCTTTTGGAGCCTGATCTCTGACATTTATAGTGCCGCCATGAGCATTGACAATCGATTTGCACAAGGAAAGCCCAAGACCGAGCCCTCTCCGCCCGTCCACGCGGGTATTGTTCGTCGTGAAGAACATTTGAAACAGCCGGCTCTTCGTATCATCCGGAATGCCAGGGCCGTCGTCCGCCACTTCAATTATCACCCACTGGCCCTCCCGCCTTGCCGAAACCTTGATATGGGAGCCAACCTGGGTGTAGGTAATGGCATTGTCCACCAGATTGATCAGGACTTGAATAATCAAGCGCGGGTCCATCCGGGCCATGAGCAGTTCATCTTCGATATCCGTTTCGATGATATGCTTCTCGCGGTTGCGGTTGAGATGAAGCATAGCCTCGGAAATGACCTCATCGACCAATTCCGCTTGCAGATTCAGATGGATCGAATCGTTCTCAATCCGGCTGATGGAGAGCAGATTCTCCACCAGATTGATAAGCCACATCGAGTCGTCGTAAATATCCGTATAGAGGCTTGTCTTCTGCTCCTCGCTCAGTACGCCGGAATTGCCGATAAGGATTCCCGCATTCCCCGAGATGCTTGTTAGGGGAGTGCGCAGATCATGGGAAATGGCCCGAAGCAGGTTCGCACGCAGCTGTTCCTGCCGGATCTGCATCGATATTTCCTGCTGCCGCTCATTAAGCCTGTGTTTCTCAAGCGCCAGCGCACATTCCCCGAGCATCGCAATCAAGAGACTTTTCTCAAAAACGTCAAGCGGCTCTTCCTGCTCCATCACGACACCGGCAACCGCGAAGACCGTGTCCCCGCCGCGTACGGCATGATACAGACACCGGGCACCGAAGAATGTATCCGTGGTCGCGCCCGCACGTTTGTTATTGGTATAGACCCAATCGGCGACCGCCCGTTCATTCTCATCGATATACAGCTCCGGAATGCTGGACAACTCATTTTTGAGATAAATCATTGGCTCCGAAAGTCCCGCTTCCGAAGCGGTATAGAAAATAACCGTCCGGTCAAGCAGCTTCACCATCTGACGGGCTGTCTCACCGACGATGGCCTGGAAATCCTCGGCCTGCTGCAAATTCCGGCTCGTCTCCAACAGAACCTCTGTACGGTATGCCTTCTGCGAGGATTCACGCGCCTGATCCCGTACCCGCATGGTCAGTGTGCTCGTCAGGAACGAAGCTGTCAGCATGACAAGGAAGGTCACCGGATAACTGGAGTCGTACACATTGAGCGAATAATAAGGCTTGGCGAAAAAGTAATTGAACACCAGCACACTCAGCAACGAAGACACCACGCTGTACACCCGTCCCCTCGTGATCATCGCATTGAGCAGGACGCCGAGTATATACACCGTAATGATATTTGCTTCTCTAACATTCATATATTGAAAGCCGAGTCCGATCAGGGTACAGCCCGCTATAATGACCGCAGTCTTGCCCAAATCGGCCAGAGACAGATGAAGCGGCTTCGGCTGCCTTGATAACTTGCCAGATGCAGCAGGCTGCGGGTATGGAATAATGTAGGTCTCGACACCCGGAACAAGCGCCGTCAGTTTATCGACCACGCTCGCTTTGCCTAACCCTCTCTTTTTGTTGGGGGATCGACCAAGTACAATTTTGGACACCTGGCTCGTCTTGACGTATTCGGCAATCTGGACGGGAATGTCGTCGCCGTATACGGTTGCAATCTGGGCGCCCAGCTGTTCTGCCAGTCTCAGGTTGCTTCTCAGCTCTTCCTTGTTCCTGGGGCTCAGCGTCATCGTCTCCGGCGTCTCCACGAACAATGCGGTAAAGCGTCCGTGAAAGGCTTCAGCCATTCTCGCCGCTGTACGGATGACTTTTTTGTTGGACTCCGCCGAAGAGAGACAGACCAGAATATGATCCTTCGTATCGTATTCATTTCTTGAAGCCTGCTCGCTGATCTGTATAGCGATCCGGTTCAATTGGCTTGCGGTGCTGCGCAGCGCGATTTCGCGCAGGGCAGTCAGCTTTTCCCTTGTGAACAGCTCCTCTGCGGCCTGCTGCGCTTCAAGCTCCGGATAAATCTTGCCTTTATTTAGCCTGTCTATCAGGTCTTCCGGCTCGATATCGACCAGGTTTACCTGATCCGCGCTGTCAAATACGCTGTCCGGTATGCGCTCCTGAACGGGGAAACCGGTAATCGAATCGACTATATCCGCAAGGCTCTCGATCTGCTGCACGTTAAGGGTCGTATACACATCGATGCCCGCCCGGAGCAGCTCTTCTACATCCAGATACCGCTTCTTATGACGGCATCCCGCCGCGTTGCTGTGGGCCAGATCATCCAGCAGCAGAAGCTCGGGCCTTCGGTTCAGCGCACGGTCCAGGTCGAATTCGTGGATGGTGCTCCCCTGACCGGAGAATATCCTTGGCGGCAGCTGCTCCAGACCGCCAAGAAGAGCCGCTGTATCAGGTCTCGAACGAGCGTCAATGAAACCCGCAACGACATCGATTCCGTCTTTAAGTTCCTCCTGGGCTGCGCTCAGCATGGCGCTGGTCTTGCCGACGCCCGGCGCATAGCCGATGAATATACTCAGCTTCCCCCGGACTTTGGCTGCGGGCTGCTCTTCCGGCCATACGGGCGGAACACTGCCGTTCTTTTTTTTCGCTGTCATCTTAAGCCTGCTTTCCGTCGATCCTCTATGCATGACTAATACCTGTTAGTATAGCATGTGCAAAATCAGCATCGTATTACAAGTTTCAGCCTGACATTAAGATTGCGTTAAGATGACATAAAAATGCGTTTCTTCATTATCTGTCGTCGCTGAATGTGAAAAATGCCCCCGGTTACCCAGGGGCCTTCGTCTTCCTCGTCATCTTCGTCTTTTGAGGTGTTATATGAGGATTTGCAGATGACTTTATGGATTCAGTATTTCCAGCACCAGTACACCATACGGCGGCATCTCTACCTCACGCTCCAGACGGGCATCGGTTAACAGATCCTTAGCCGCTTGATTAACATACACAAGTGACGGCTTGTCCGAGTAATTCAGCGCAAAAAGATACTGCTTACCGTCCGCCGCCCGAACTCCCAGCTCAACCTCGGCGGGAGCGGTCACGAGGTCTGCGGCGGGAGAGGTCAGACCCAGCTTCTCGATCAGAGCGCCGGCCACCTGTTCGCTGAAAGCGGCGCCGAGATACCAGGCATAGCCTTTACCATAGGCGCGACGAGTGAGTGCGGGGCTGCCAGCGTAATATTCGGACGCGTATTCGGCCATCACTTCCGTCACTTCGTCTTGAGTGGCCAGAACTTCATTGAAGCCTGGCGCAGCTGCACCCGCCGGGAGAGCAAGGACTTCCGATTTCAGCTCCGCAGGAGCTACGGAACCCTTGATCAATGTGAAATCTTCGACGGTGATCCCGCATAATCCGGCAACCGGGCCCGGGAACGGGTCCATCTTGCAGTGTCCGTCCGGATTTTTGTATCCGGTGCGCGCTCCGAAGAAGAGCTGTCCGCCCTGCTCCACATACCGGCTCAGGAGGTCTGCCGTTTCATCTGTCATGATCGCCGCATGCGGATACACAATTACTTTGTACGGGGTCAAGTCGGCAAGAACGGTCCCGGGCCGCAGCATAACAAAATCCGCCGGGATGTGGCGATACTGAAGCTGCTTGAACCAGGAGAGCTTGCTCTGCCAGTTCAGCGGACCGTGCCATTCGTCCAGTTCTCCATCCCAAAGATTATCATAGTCCTGCAAAATGGCGACTTCCGCCTGGAACTTCGTTCCGGCTATCGCTGCGCCGATCTTGGCGAACTCGCCGCCTACCTGCGCGACCTCCCGCACCCTCCGGTTGGGACGGTTATGATAGTCGTTGATGCCATGCCAGTATATTTCGGTGCCGAATGTCGCCGTACGCCAGCGGAAGTAGAGCAGCAGGTCGGCTCCGTGCAGAACCGATTGATAAGTCCAGAGCCGGAGCTGGCCCGGTCTCGGAGACCCCATCCCGATGCGGTCCACCCAACCGCCAGGACCGGATTGCTGTTCCATGATGCAGAAATTTGGCGAGACCGACCGGACGTTGGACAGATTCATGCTCCAGGACCGGTCTTTCAGCGGCTGCTCGTCATCACCGGGAGAAATCGTCGAGAACTGGGGATACGAATCATAAGAGAAGAAATCCAGCATCTGGTCGGTCAGTTCATGGTTGTCCAGATGTCCGAACATTCCGTTCGTCGTAATCCAATGCTGCGGCGCCAGCTCGCGAATGATATCCGCCTGAAGCTTGACGAACGATATTGTATTCGCGGAGATGAAGCGCTTCTCATCCAGCGCCAGATGCGGATTCGGCGAGCCGCTGACCAGAGGACGGGTAAGGTATACCTGCTCCCAATCGGTATAGGTCTGGCTCCAGAACACGGTTCCCCATGCCTGATTCAAGCGATCCAGCGAACCGTAACGCGCTTTCAGCCATTCCCGGAACGCGATATGATCCGCTTCGGCGTAGAAGACGTTAATCTCGCAATTCAGCTCGTTATCAATCTGCCAGCCGATGACGGCAGGATGATCCTTGTAGGCTTCTGCCATATTTCGCACGATCCGGCCGCATAATTCTCTGTATACCGGACTGCTGTAATTGTAATGACGCCGCATTCCATGTCTGTACATAACGCCTTCCACATTCGCATTCAGAACTTCGGGATACTTATGCGTTAGCCATGCCGGCGGCGTAGCGGTCGGAGTCCCCATAATGACCTTCAGCCCGTAACGATGCGCCAAATCCAGAACCCGCTGAAAAAAGCTGAAATCAAACCGCCCCTCATCCGGCTCCAGCATTGCCCAGGCGAATTCCGCCATCCGGATCACCGATATATTCATCTCCCGCATCCGCCGGAAATCATCCTCCCATAGTGCTTCCGGCCAATGCTCCGGATAATAACAAACCCCAAGTGTTAATTCATTCAGCTGTATCGATTTGGACATCTTGTTCTGCCTCCTGTCGTATTCTTGACTTCATTCTAGTGGACGCAGAGTTATAATGGAACGACAAAAAGATGCGATATGTATTAATATATTGTTATGAGATTAGACCAAAAATATAATAAATACATGAGTATTTTTCATTCGATTACAAAAATATTGCGTTTAATCGAGGTGCCTGATGCAAGAGCATATATTCTTTCCCAAACCTGTATTCCCGAGACATGTATGCTATCCCGACTTTGTCGGAGGATACAGCGAATACCCCGAACACAGCGTCAACCGAGAGTATCGGACCACTGAAAACAACCTGGACCGGCGATATAATCTGCATCTTGTATTATCGGGCACAGGGTTCCTGCAAACCGAAAGCAGGACCTATGAATTAACGCGGGGGCAGGGCTTTTTATATGGTCCAGGTATGAGACAGACTTACCGCTCGGATCTCCATGATCCGTGGGATATCCGCTGGGTGCATTTCTACGGCATGCATCTGGAGGAGCTGCTGGACGGCAAGGGACTTGATGAGCCCTGGTTGTTCGGGGTGGCGGACATTTCCCCGTTCGAAACTTTGCTGGAAACGATGCTGCAATTGGGCAGGAACTATGAAGTGGATAATGAATTCGCAGTCGCCTCGACGTTATACGGGCTATTGACCCGGCTGCAATCTGCATCAGCCCGTTTGAATGACCCGGTCAACGCAGCTGCCGATAAAATTCGGGCTGCCGCCAACTATGTCCGCGCCTGCTGCAATGAACCGGTCAGTCTGCAGCAGGCGGCCTCCATCGCCGGTTACAGCACCCATTACTTCAGCCGCATGTTCAACCGGATCTTCGGCATGTCCTTCTCGGACTTTCTGCTGGAATGCCGATTGCTGAAGGCGAAGCAGCTGCTCTCCTCCACCGGTCTCTCGGTCAAACAGATCGCGCTGGAGAGCGGCTTCTCCCAGACCAGCTACTTCAGCAAATGCTTTCGAAGCCTGGAAGGAATGACGCCTATGGAATTTCGCAGCATCCACCGGGGTTGACACATGCAGCATTTTCTTATACCAATTCACCGGATTTTCACCAAAAGACATTAAGATGGCTTCGTTAAGAACAATCGGCTAAAGGCGATTCTTAACGAATACATACTTTTAGGTGGAGACGAAGCTGATGAAGAACAAAAAGTCGTATGTAAAACTCACGCTGGATCTATTGATGGGGGTCACTTTTGCCCTCCTGTACAACACGAGAGTTCTAGGCGGACTGGCTTTTCACGAAATTGCCGGAATTGCGATCGGATTTGCTTTTGTGATCCATATCGTGCTCAATTGGAGGTTTGTGCAGAAAATAACGGTCCGTCTTTTCGACAAATCCCTTCCGGCCCGGACAAGATTCAGCTATTTGCTGAACGTACTGCTGCTGCTGTCCATGTCACTTGTTATTTTTAGCGGATTGGTCATTTCCAGAGTTGTGCTGCCGAATTTTCAATTTGTGAATGAGAACTGGTTCAAAATCGCCCACATGGCTGTAGCTTATCTGGCGCTTGGTCTTATCGGCGTTCACATCGGTATCCACTGGCATTGGGTGATCAAGGTTACACAGAAGCTGCTGAACATGAAGCTGCCCCAACCGCTCTCCAGAGCGTTGATGACCGGCGCAGCGGTGCTGGTGCTCGTATTCGGCGCTTATCAAGCTTATGAGACGAATTATCTCTCCAAGCTGCAGATGGTTAAGGGCTTGTTCACCGCTTCGGCTGCACCTGGCAAAGGCGCTGTGGAACATGGAGGCATGGACCGGTCGCAATCCCGCATGGCACCGAATTCAGCTGACGATTCATCCACAGGGTCGGTAACCGGCTCATCCGGCGCCAACGAAATAGGAGACAGTAGCAACTTCCGCGAACGTGAAGGAAAAGGCGGGTTTGATAATCGCGGATTTGGCAGCGACAGCTGGTATGAGGTCCTCTTCACCTACACAGGTATAATGGCTGTATTTGCCGGGATCACATACTATTTGGATAAATGGATAGCCTCAAGAAGGAAAAAAGTAAGAACGGCGTAAGCCGTTTTTTTTGATTTTTCAAAATACCCTATTGTTTTTCCAATAAAGCCGAGTATAATACTAGGTAAAAGATGATGTAAGGAGACACGGCTATGGGATACAGCAATCAAACGATCTATCCCGCTCGACGGGTTGACGATTATCTGGACTTATTAAATTATGCGAAGCAAATTGGAGATGTTCAGTGGCAGTCCGAAATTCTTGAGGTTCTATCGGAACTGACTCTTGCAGGCGAAGATAATGACAGAAGAGAAGAACTGCATGAACTGTGGAAGGACTTTGACCGGATCAATGATCAGCTTCTTGCTTTGTTCTCGAATCTTCGGGAAGACCCGAATACCGGATTGAAGAATAAATGGATTGAGGAAATTTGGGAATTGAAACTGCAGCGCATCGCCGCTTCGAAGAGAATTCAGGGGTTTTACAAGGAAGCTTAAGCTGAGGAAGAACATCATAAAGGCAGGCATGCAGTTGTCTGCTCTGCCCAAGAATCACAAGCAATTTACATACTCGGAATCTTGCTTAGGCATGTGGCCTATCGCATACGGGCGATTATTTTGAAGTCTGCATCATGTCGCGCATCATTTTCATCATCATGGTCATCATTTCGTCGCATTCCTGCATTTTGGCCATCATCATTTCTGTGTCCATGGGCATGTCCATCTCGGACATTTTTTCCATGCACATTTTCATGCATTTCATCTTGCTCATCATATCCTCCATACACATTGCCCCCATCATCTGCATACACATCTGTTCCATACCAATCTCTCCTCTTCAAAATGGAATTTTTTACTTCTATTTAAAACTACTATATCCCTCTTTGAAAATCAATTCATTGTTGGCAAAAATGCTTGAAATATTTTTCAGATTAGAAATATCTGCCATTGACAGTGAGAGAAATGTACATAAAATTAAATACAACAATACCAATTAACAAACTCGGTAATTGATTCGTCTGAAGCGTGAGACCCGCAAGTCCGGCGCTCGTTATGTACAAAGGGGGCTTGAGTTAACACTTGGTGAAGTTTTGAAAATCATGATTCAACATTCAGGAGGAGAAAAAAATGAACCCAAGAACTCAAGTCATTACTCTCGGTGCTCTGGCCGTCGCGATCAACGTGATAGCGGGCACTCTCGTAAGCAATCTGAAGATTCCCTTTTTGTTTCTGGATACGGTTGGCACGATCTTTATCGCTGCGATTTTCGGTCCGCTATGGGGGGCAGTCGTCGGTCTGCTGACCAACCTCGTTCTCGGCGTAACTTCAGGTTATACCGCGATTCCCTTCGCTCTTGTTAATATCATCGTGGGCCTTGTTGTCGGATATGCTTCGCGTAAGAACGGATATCGCTTCTCTTCCGCGCTGATCTCCGGAATCGTACTCGGCATACTATGCCCGGCTGTCGGTTCCGTGATCGCGATCGGATTATTCGGCGGATTGACGGGAGGCGTCCAGGACGTCGCGGTTCTCTGGCTGAAGCAGGCCGGAACCAGTCTGTTTGCAGCGGCATTCCTTCCCCGCCTTGGTGAAAATCTGATCGACAAAATCCTGTCCGCCCTGCTTGTCTATTATATTGTGAAGAACCTGCCGCAGTCCCTCATCAAGAGAACTAACTCGAAGAAGCGTAGTTCCAATGCAGCGTAGTAAAAAAATTATCGTCGCCTCACACTGCGTCGTTAACCAAAACGCAGTCGTGGAGGGCGAAGCTCGCAGTCCCGGCATAATGAAAGCGGCAGTCGACTGGACTTACGAGCAGGGGTATGGGATCTTTCAGCTCCCCTGCCCTGAATTCACCTTTCTCGGACCGGAGCGTCCGCCTATGACCGCCCAGGAATACGACACGCCCGAATTCCGCAGACATAACCGCGGCATCCTGCTTCCGGTAGTGGAGCAGTTGAAGACTTATCAGGATCATGGATACACCATTGTCGGAGGTCTTGGCATCTCCGGCAGTCCCTCCTGCGATCCCGGGAAGGGCGTCTTCATGCAGGACTTCTTGAACCTCGCAGCCGAATTTGGCGTCAACATCGACTTCTTCTGGCAGATTCCGAATACGGCGGACGGCATGTTCGATCCCGAAGATCCGGGGAGCGTATTTGGCTCCGTCAATAAGGATCGATCACCGAAAGAAGGCGGTCGTTCATGATTCAAATTCATGGGGTCAGCTTTGATTATCATGATGTCAATGAGGAGGATAATGCCGGCCGCAAGCCGGCATTATCCAATGTTACACTGGATATCGTCTCCGGTGAATTTGTCGCCCTGCTCGGACGCAATGGTTCCGGCAAGTCATCTCTTACCCGCCTGCTTAACGGTATCGAGGCGCCATACAAGGGAGAAGTGCTCGTCGACGGCCTGTCAACGGACGACCAAGCGGCCATCCCTGCTATCCGCCGGCTGGTGCAGATCGTATTCCAGAACCCCGAGAATCAGCAGGTCGGTCTGACTGTGGGCGAGGATATCGCGTTCGGACTGTCCAATATCGGTTGGCCGCATGAGGAGATGTCGGACCGAATCTCCTGGGCTATTCATCTTGTCGGGTTAAACGCTCCTGAAGACCGGCCGGTCAGCGACCTGTCGGGGGGCGAGAAGCAGAAGCTGGCACTCGCTGCTGTTCTTGCGTTGGCGCCGAGCTATCTTATCCTGGATGAAGCCACCTCCATGCTGGACCCGGCAGCCCGAAGACAATTCGTTGCAACGCTTCATGAAGTAAGGCGTGAACATCCCTTCACCTTGATCTATATCACGCATCATTTGGAAGAGGTCATGGATGCCGACCGTTGGGTTATTTTCCGCGAAGGAGAAATTGCCGCTTCCGGCACTCCCGATGAGCTCGCCACAGATCCGGAGCGCTTATCGGATTGCGGTCTTGAGCTGCCTTATACCCGCCAATTAAGTGAGTGGCTGCGACTAAAGGGCGTTCCGGCATCCTCAGCTCCGGACATTCAGGAATTAAGGAGACTGCTATGCGAATCGAATTAAACGACATCAGCTTCTCATATGGCAGAGCGCGAAGAAGAAAGCCGGCAGCCCCTCCATTCGTCCTGTCCGATATCGGCGTGACCATTCCCACTGGCCAGATGCTTGCACTGGCCGGGAGATCCGGCTCAGGCAAGTCCACCTTTCTTCAGCTGATGAAGGGCTTTATCGCTCCATCACTTGGAAGTGTCGAGCTTAACGGAACGGACCCTCATCTCGCTAGAAGAGCCGAGCTGTTCGACAAGGTCGGATTTATATTTCAGTATCCCGAACATCAGCTGTTTGCGAATACAGTATTTGATGATATCGCATTTGGACTTCGGGCGGCGAAGCTGGCCCCGGACATAGTCGAAACCAAGGTTCGCCTGGCGATGGAGGCTGTCCGGCTCGATTATGACGAATTCAAGGACCGCAGTCCTTTCGAACTCAGCGGCGGCGAGAAACGGCGGGTGGCCATTGCAGGCGTTGTGGTGCTGGAGCCGGGGATGCTGATTCTTGACGAGCCGACGGCGGGACTTGATCTCCAGTCCCGCCGCTCGCTGTTTGAGCTCCTTCACAGGATGAACCAGGAGCAGGGAATTACCGTTCTATGGGTCAGCCATCAGCTTGACGAGATTCTTGAGCATGCCGCAAGGTTGATCGTCATCCATAATGGCCGACTGGCTGCAGACGGAAATCCCTCAGAGCTTTTGTCCGACTCCGCGCTTCTGGATGCTCTGGGCTGGGAAGAACCTCCGGCCCTGGCAGTATACCGTCTGCTAAGAGAACTCGGGCTGTGGGATGATCTTCGTCTCCCAACTGCCTCGGAAGCGGCCGCAATCATTGCCCGGCACGCGCATCCATCTGACAAAATACTAGTCACGACTAAATCAGAATTGAAATAAAGAGGGACTCAACATGTCAGGATCATCTTTTCTGCTGTTTCAACAACGTAATTCCGCCCTGGAGCGCTGGGACCCCCGCGCGAAGATTGTCGCCGCCCTGCTGATCGGAGCCGCCTTGCTGATTACTCATGATCCGGTTATCAAGACCGGAATGCTGGTCGTCCTGATTCTGATCTGGGGAATGGCGAGACTCCCTTGGACGACGCTTCTCATCACGTTCCTGTCACTATCGCTCTTCTTCCTGTCCACCATGATCTACCAGGCGGTGCTGTTGACCGACCCTTCCGATTCATGGATTCAATGGGGTGCCGTTCATCTCTCAAAGCGCGGCCTGCTTAACGGGATCTTGATGTGCGAGCAGATTGCCGGTGTTGTGCTTCTGCTGTCACTGCTTGTCCGGACCACCTCTCCGATCGTGCTGGCGGAGGGATTGGAGATGCTGCTGAAGCCGCTGAAGAAGCTGAAGCTTCCGGTGCACGAAGCGGTGATGATGTTCTCCATAGCGCTGCGGTTTCTTCCGATTCTCGTTGAGGAATTTGACAAAATCCGCAAATCCCAGCTCGCCCGCGGCGGCGGATTTCAGCGCGGAGGGGTCATCACGAGATTCAGCGGCGTCCTCCCAATGCTGATGCCGCTGTTCGTCATGTCGATTCTGCGCGCGAAGGACTTGGCGGTAGCGATGGAGTCGCGGTGCTATCAAGGCGAATCGGGACGTACTCCCATCCGTCTGTATCGTTTCAGAGCAGCGGATTACACGGTGTTCGCCGTATCATTGCTCGCCCTTCTCTTTGTCGCTATACATTTATAAATGAAGCGATCGGAACGAGCCTCGTTCTTCCCTAACGCTCCAAAGGGGGTGTCCCAAAAGCCATGAAATGGCTGCTTGGGGCACCCCTCATGTTTAGAGCAGGATCGACATGTGTGCTTGGTGTGGACGCTCCACGAACGGACCGTTGTTCCAATCGCTGTTGTGCCCAGATTTTTTTCATTCTCCTTAACGGTGAAAATCTGGACACAAAGGCGACCGCTGCCGCTTTTCCACAATAGTTCCGTCCTCTCCGCTGCTTTAAGCGGGAACAGTTTCTTAAAAACGCCAAAAAAAGAAATCGCTCTTTTGGTAAAATGGAGGTACCACCGTCATTATCTATGCCTACGCCCAGCGAGTCTATTCGTCTCGTCAACTGGAAAGAGAATGTCGGAAAGATGGAGAACTGGACGTACGACGAAGCCGAGGATAGGTGGACGTGTCCCGCCGGACAAACGCTGCATTTCCGCAGAGAATNGGAAATGGTCGTCAGTTTGGAACGACTGCGGTATCAGAAACAGGCTCGGGAAATTCTGCGAAGTGAGGAAGGTTACGCCTTGGCCGTACGTCGAATGACGGAGCCCGAGAGTGTATTTGGACAACTGAAAAACAACCGGGGCTTCCGGCGATTTCTGCTTCGCGGTATGGAGAAAGTGACGCTTGAGGTAGGGTGGCTTTCCCTTGCCCATAATGTACTAAAACAAGCCGCAGTGGACCAAAAACGCAAAACAGCGATTCTCCAATAACCGGAGAATCGCTGTTTTGCTAACTTTTTGCGTTTTCTAGAATGAAGAAGAACTGTCTCTGACTTTGAAAATCCACTTATGGGATAGCTCCTTTAACAGGACCGGTTCGCACGGCGAAAGCGAAGCAGTGTAATTTGCTACTTCGTGCCTGCCGGTCCTTCATTCTCATACCACGGATTCAAATGCACCAGAACTTCCTCGACATCGGCATGCTCTTGTATGATGGCCGCTTTGATCTTCCGGATAATGTCATGCCCTTCCTGAATCGTCAGCTGGGCCGGTATTCCGACCCGTACATCCAGCATGACATATTGTCCGAACTCTCTGGCCCGGAGCCGGTCAATGCGCTTCACCTCGGGAATAGTCAGGATCAGCGCCTCATATTCCCGTATTTGTTCAACCGAGACTGACTTTTCCATGAGAATGTCGATGGCATCCTTGCCCATATGAAATGCCAGGCGAAGGACAAAATAAGAGACGATTATTCCGGCGACGGGATCGCCGTAGCTTAGAACGGCGATGTCATAGCGACTGCCGATCAGCGCCAGCCCGATGCCGACGACCGCCGCAATTGAAGCATACACATCGGCGAGATGATCATGGGCCGTTGCCTGTAGGCTCTTGCTCTTGGTTGTACGTCCAAGGCGAATACAATACACATACAGCCACTGCTTCCAGATCAGGGATATGGCGGCGGCGATCAAGGCGATCAGACTGGGCTCCGCGGCCGGATGGAACAGGGAAACTACGGCATGATAGGCGATGAAGACAGCCGCGAGAATCATGATCACAGCTACAATGGCGGAGCCGATAACTTCGGCCTTGCCATGTCCGTACATATGACTCTCATCCTTGGGCCTGTTCGCGACTTTGGTGGACGCGAGCGCCGCCACCGTAGCGATTACATCACCTGCATTATGTACACCGTCAGCAATTAAGACCTGGCTGCCCGCCAGAGTGCCGACCGCTATTTTTAATATCGTTAGCAGCATGTTGCTGATTATACTGATCCAAATGGCTTGTTCGCCCGCAGATCTACCTGTCTTGTTCATAAGTCCCCCCTGCGATGGTCATCTATTTAATGGAGCCTGACTTTTGTAGTCTATACTTTCTGCAAGAATAAAAAAAGCCCGCGCACCGCACGGTCAATGATAGTATATGATCTTTTGCCGTTCGAATGCAATGAGCGGCAGTGAGATGCGGATGCATCCGCGCTTTCCATAACGAAAAAAAGAGGAACCGCAATGGTTCCTCCTTTGGGTGATCGGGTCGATTAGAAACGTTTGGCAAGAGCGGTTACTTCGGCAAGACCCTCGCTGATGATGCTCTGCGAACGGTCAGCGAATTGGTTATGTCCTTCGATCACGACGATCTCCGGATTTTGGATTCCCCAGAAGCCCAGTGTGTTCTTCACATAGTTCAGGGACATTTCAAGTCCATCCATCGGAGCTACAGAGTATACCCCGCCGCGGGCTTGAAGCAGAGCAACCTTCTTGTCTCCGACAAGTCCAACCGGACCTTGTTCCGTATACTTGAATGTTTTGCCGGCCTGGTTCAAATAGAAGAAATAAGTCAGCAGCTGTGCCGGAATGGTGAAGTTCCAGAGCGGGAATGCGATAACGACCTTATCGGCACCGAGGAATTGATCCAGGTAAGTATTTGCCAGATCAGCAAGACGCTGCTCTTCGGCGGTTGCTTCGTAGCCGTTGGCAAGCTTATACAGTCCAGTCAGCATGTGCTCGTCATAATACGGCAGGTTCGCTTCGAACAGATTCAGCTCAGTGATATGATCGTCCGGATGGGAAGCTTTGTATGCATTTACAAATGCGTCATACATTTTTACGGTAACCGACTGCTCGATCGAGCGGTTGTTTGCTTTCAAAAATAACACTTTGGACATGGTTCTCTCTCCCTCTTATGTTTCTGCATGTACTTACGTTATTTAAGTTACAGTATATTTAACAGATAATCAAGTAAAAATATTAAATTTTTTTGGATGTCCGTAAAAGGGTGTTGAACAGGGATCATGTTTTGTTCCTGGCATCAATGCCGCGCCAGCCGCTTACATTGCATTGGCCTTCATTATTCCGGCCTGCGGCCACCACCGTGCCGTCCGATTTAAGGCCGAGCGTATGAGCGCTTCCCGCCGCTACCGCCACAATATTGCGCCAGCCGCTTACACTGCATTGTCCATGCTCATTCCAACCCACAGCCGCTACCGTACCATCCGATCTAAGCCCGATGGTATGGTTGCTACCCGCACCTACTGCCACAATGTCGCGCCAGCCGCTAACATCGCATTGTTCACGCCTATTCCAGCCTGCAGCCGCCACCGTTCCGTCCGACTTAAGCCCAACGGTATGCAGGTAACCCGCCGCTATCGCCTCAATATCGCGCCAGCCGCTTACATTGCATTGGCCGTACCGATTATTGCCCGCAGCCGTCACTGTGCCATCTGAATTAATTCCGACGGTATGCCAGTCGCCCGCTACTGCCGCCACTATGCCGTGCCAGCTGCTTACATTGCATTGACCTTCATTATTATGACCTACAGCTAATACCGTGCCATCCGATTTAAGCCCGACAGTACGACGCCAACCCGCCGCTACTGCCACAATATCGCGCCAGCCGCTTACATCGCATTGGCCATACTTGTTCCAACCCACTGCCTCCACCGTTCCGTCCGGTTTAAGCCCGATTGTATGAGCATTACCCGTATGGGCATTACCCGCCGCAACCGCTACAATATCGCGCCAACCGCTCACATCACATTGGCCATATTTATTATCACCCACCGCTGTCACCGTCCCGCTCGATGTAAGCCCGACGGTATGACGATAACCCGCCGCTATGGTATTTTTTGGCCACCGTTTCACCAATAACGCCGATTCAATCGGTGAAGTGTAATCCATATCTTATCTCCTTCCGGTTTCTTGGCTGCCTATATGGCTCCGAAGCCGGTTATACTGGTCGGCAACATAATGCGGCGAATATGGCATATCCTTTCGAAGCCATGCAATAATTAGCCCGATCAAGGCCGATGAATGGTACCAGATAGCAATTTCCTTCTGAATGCCTGCCTCCTGGAACAACTCATCGCCTCCGTAGTGTTCGATCCTTTCGGTTACCATTCCCGTCAACAGCCGCAAGAGACGCTCCGTAAAGATCGGAGTTCGTCTGGACGTTAACACGACCTTGTAGAACTTGCTGTGCTTCGCTATATGCTCCAGCAGCTGAACCAATGGCGTCCATTCTCCGTCAAGCGAGGCCGCACCGGGCGCTTGCCTCTCCTTCATCAGCATCCCCTCAATATGCCGGACCATCTCCTCCGCCATTTTTTCCATCATATCCGTGATGTCTTTATAATGCAGATAAAAGGTGACCCGGTTGATTGTCGCGCGCTCGGCGATACGGTTGACGGTAATTTTCTCGATATCCATCTCCTGCAGAAGCTCAATGAAGGCTTCCCGAATCAGCTGCCGCGTTCGCAGAATCCGGGGATCTTTCGAATTTTTGGGGGACTCCATCCTTATTCTCCTCTTCGCAGACTACAATCTTGTGATATTTGTGGGATATTCGGCGTTTAATTTACACATCGGTTTGCGATGTTGTCTAATTGACATTTCCGGCAGAACTGTCGCTTGTCAGATCCAGTCTGACCGGAGTACTCTAGTTTATACGCCGTTGATTATACAACACTGTGTAAATTAATCAAAGAGAGAGAAAAAGAAAGGGATGGAGAAGTTTGAGTGGACAAAGAGAAGTAACAGCCGACGGCATCAAGAAAGGGCCAATTCTATTCATTATGATTCTTGGCGCCTTTCTTGCGACGCTCAATCAAACGATCATGAGCGTTGCCGTACCCAAGCTGATGGTCGATTTCAGCATTTCGGCAACAACCGCCCAGTGGCTGACCACAGGCTATATGCTGGTTAACGGCGTATTGATTCCAATCACCGCCTATTTCATGCAGCGGTTTACGACAAGACAGCTGTTCCAGGCTTCCATGCTGATCTTTCTGGCGGGAACCCTGGTATCCGCCTTCGCCTCCAGCTTCCCGGCGCTGCTTACTGGCCGGATGATTCAGGCGGCCGGAGCGGGCATCATTATGCCGCTGCTTACAAATGTTATTCTGACCCTCTTCCCTCCAGACAAAAGAGGCGCCGCTATGGGGATGGTCGGATTGGCTATTATTTTCGCCCCGGCAATCGGACCGACGCTTGCAGGCTACATTCTGGAGAATTATGCCTGGGAGACAATGTTCTACGGCATGATTCCGCTTGCCATCCTGGTCATTGTCTTTGGCTTTATCTACCTGAGAAACGTCTCCGAGAAAGTCGAGACCAAGATCGATATCCTGAGCGTTCTACTCTCCACAATCGGCTTCGGCGCGCTGCTGTACGGCTTCAGCCAGGCCGGAAGCAAGGGCTGGTCGAGCGCAGAGGTACTCATCCCGATTGCCGCAGGCGTCGTCTCCCTGGCGCTGTTCACCTGGAGACAGCTAGTCAGCAAGTCACCTCTGCTGGAACTTCGGGCTTTCAAGTACAATATGTTCACTCTGACAACGCTTATAAACGTCGCGGTTACAATGGTTATGTATGCGGACATGATGCTGCTGCCGCTCTATCTCCAGAACGCCAGAGGGTACACGGCCCTGGAATCCGGGCTTCTGCTGCTTCCCGGCGCTCTTGTGATGGGTATGCTGATGCCGGTTACCGGCAAGCTGTTTGACCGCTTCGGGGCCAAATGGCTGGCGATCATCGGTATGATCATTACGCTTGCCACCACTCTTGGCTTCATCAATCTGACCGACTCGACCAGCTATACCTATCTGGTGCTGATGTCGACGGGCCGCCGGATTGGCATGGCACTGCTGCTGATGCCGATTCAGACCGCTGGACTCAACCAGCTTCCGTCGAAGCTTAACGCTCACGGAACCGCGATCTCCAATACGATCCGCCAGGTTGCCGGTGCGGTCGGCACTTCCTTGCTAGTCACCGTCATGACAAGCCGGACCAAAACGCATTTCACGGAAATGCTGACTTCCGGCGGCGGTAAGGGCGCATCACAGGAGCATCTGATTATGGAAGCTTCGATTCAGGGTATTAACGATGCTTATCTCGTCATCATCGGCATCGGGTTGGTCGGCCTGCTGCTGAGCTTCTTCATCAAACGCACGGATAAACCGGCGGCTCTGAAAAAGGCTGTCGTACAGGAAGCCTGATACTAATCCGCGAACCCTTCGACTGCACAATTTGGATAGAGTAGTTCTGATATCGTAAATGTAAAACGAAGCTGCCCCTCATAGCCATTTCCAATGCTTATGGGGCAGCTTCGTTTTTTTATCAGGATCAACGTATTAGTCTACATAGAAGGTCCGTGTGCGGACCGCTGCTTCACAACCTTTTGTACACATAGATCGATATCCTCTTGTATGTTCTTAAGACCCCAGCTTGACATCCGACACGCCAGCCGGCTTCTCCACCCGCGGAGGCAGAATCCGGTCGATGAACGCCGTCTGATCCCGGGCCGCCAGCGTGGTCTGGCCGGGAGCCCAGCCGATCGTGGCTCTCCAGCTCCCCAGCAGCTGACGCTCGGCCAAATCCTCCTCCTGGACGCCAATCACCTCGTCCGTATAGGGTGCAACATACAGCGCATCGGCAGGGCAGTATGCCTCGCAGATGAAGCAGGTCTGGCAATCCTCCTGCCGGGCGATTACCGGCTCATGAGCTGTCCGGTCAAACACGTTGGTTGGGCATACTTTGACACATAAATTGCAGCTGATACACCGCTCCGGGCTGACCAATTCAATCATTTCACCGCCGCCTCCTGACTGTTAACCGATTCCGTAATGAAGCTTGCCTGTGTCAGGCAAGGACGGTCTAACCCTACACGGATTTCCTCCAGACCGGATACCAGCAGCCGATGATGCTGGGCAGGGTCCACGTCCGGATACTCCTGCAAGACATGCAGTCCCTCGCCCCTGCTCTCCTTCCGGGCAAGCGCCGCCGTGTACATCCATCTGGCTGTCGCTGCCATCGAAGCGGCTTCGCGGGCATGAACCCGATCATGCACATTGGTCAGAATTTGACGATTGACCTCTGGCCACAGATCGTTCAGCTTCGCCAGCGCCTGCCTCAAGCCGTGCTCCGATCGGAAGTAATTGATGTTGAGCGGGAATACCTGATCCTGTATCCTCTTCACAAGCTCACGAGTCGGCGTCGCGCCACCCTGGCGGAATTCGGTGGAAGAACCTCCTTCTGCCTGAGACAAGCCGTATCGGCCAGCCGGGCGCAGATTGCGGACCGAGGCGCCGAAGCTTCCGGATGTGGCGTAAGCAGCCGCCCCTTCACCGGCCCAGGTTCCGGAGCAGATCGCCCATGAGGCGTTAAAAGCGCCGCCTCCGGATGCAGCGCCCGTGACCCGTTCCCGGGTAGCAGCATCGCCAGCCGCATACAGCCCCGGAACGGTGGTGCCGCAATCGTCCGTGACGATCCGCAAGCCCCCGGTGCCCCGCACCGTTCCTTCATACCGGAGGGTTAAAGGGAACGGCTCCTTGAAGACGTCGATTCCCGCCCGGTCATAGGGAAGGAAGAAAATCGCGTGAGAGGAACGCAGAATCGCCTGCTTCTCCGGCGTATCCGCCTTGTTCATGATGGCGTATACCGGGCCTTTCAGCAGCTGTTCCGCCAGAAAATCCCCGCCGCGCCGGCCGCTGAGTTCATTCCCGTGCTGGTCGTAATAAGTGGCCCAGCCCAGCAGTCTCGACCGGGTATTGGAGCCGAAAGCGGGACTCGGAGCGTATTTCCTCGTAAATTCCATGCCGGATAACTCGGCACCTACCTCTCCCCCCATGAGATAACCGTCGCCGGTCAAGACATTGCAGCCAAGCCCCTTGCTGAGAAAAGCGCAGCCCCCGGTAGCGATAACGACCGCATTCGCCCGGACCTCCCAATCGCGGTTCTCCTGACGGAGAATCCCTCTGGCTCCGCCCACTCCATATTCATCAACGAGCAGCTCCAGGGCCGGAGCCTGATCCAGCACCTTGACCCCCGCTTTCTTCACCATCCTCCGCATGAGCCGCATATATTCCGGTCCTTGCAGATGGTCGCGCTGCGGAACACCGTTCTCGTCTCTGACGAACGGATAGCCCCATTTCTCTATTTGCTCCAGGTTGATATAGACCTGATCCAGCACCCGGTGAATCCAGGCCGATTCCGCCAGTCCGCCTCCGATCTCCAGCCTATGCTGTACAGCCCGCTCCCGAAGCTCATGATCCGGAGGCAGATACAGCAGATTCGTTCCGCCGGGCGCGGTAGCGCCGCTGGAGCCTAAATAGCCTTTGTCAACCAGCACCACCCTGGCTCCCTGTTCAGCCGCGCTGCGCGCAGCCCAGGCTCCGGCGGGTCCGCCTCCAATAACCAGTACATCCGCGCTTAATTTGAGCTCCAAGCTCTTTGTCATAACGGCCCTCCTGCTCCCTCTCATCTTGTTACCGGTTTGCCGGCCGATCTTGGCCTTGCCTCAGCTCTCCTCGATCAAAATAAAAAAGATGCATGCTGATTCTCCCGCTACCGTACAAGTACGTATTTGCGTGGGAAATCAAGCACACATCTCCATAGGAATGGTCAATGGCCAGTTGAATTGCCGACAAAACCGACAAATTTAATTATAATTTAAAATGATTGATTTTTATCCTATCACCGGGACAGAGGGATGTCAACAACAGAACATCTGCCCGCCTGCTTCTGCCAGCGTAACTTCAATACTCGAGTCTATCATTCCTATCCAGCCCCAAAAGCAGCTTGCGCCGTTTCGCAAGCCGCTTTTTTATACTCTGCTGGGCATTCGCCCAATCATCGGGTCATCGACCTACGTACCGTAGTACAGATTCATCATAAGCGCGAGAAAGGCAGTGAATGCTATGAGTTATCAGCCTATGCCTACCCAAATGGGCAGAGTTCTGTATCAAGCGGACGGCTCATCCGTCCAGAACATCAAGGCCATCCGCAGCAATCTTCACCAATTATGCAGACAGCACACCAACCAGATTGTCCGGATCGAAACGATAGACGGCCAGGTCTTAGTGGGCAGAATCGTAAGCTGCGACAGAGGACTGCTGCATTTGGCTATCCGCAATCCAGGAGGCCACCGCGCCTTTTTCGGCATGCCATACAGCAACGATGAACTGATCCTGACCCTCGTTCTCTACGAACTGCTGGTCATTACCCTGCTGTCTACTTAATCGGCATAACCTGCTCAGATCGAAGCATCCCGGTTCGCTCGAAGATTCCCTCATCCAATAATGATCAAACGGACAGCAGCTCCCGGATTTCCTGCTCCGTCAAGGAGGATATGGATTCTCCGCCGGATTTGACGACCTCGTCAATCAGCGTTTTTTTCTTCTGCTGGAGCTCGTACATCTTCTCTTCGACAGTGCCCTGCGCGACCAGGCGGATCACCTGTACGACTTTTTTCTGGCCGATGCGGTGGGCGCGGTCCTCAGCCTGCTGCTCGACTGCGGGATTCCACCACAAATCATACAGAATGACCGTATCGGCGCCCGTCAGGTTCAGGCCGGTTCCTCCGGCTTTGAGCGAGATAAGGAAGAGCTCGCGTTCTCCCTCGTTGAAGCGGCTGCACAGTTCCGTCCGCTCCCGGGCAGGGGTATTGCCGTCCAGATAAAAGAACGGAATGCCCCGGGTTCCCAGCTCCCGGCCAATCATGCCCAGCATCCCCGTGAACTGGGAGAAGATCAGCGGACGTCTGCCCGCGCTTCGGCAGTCCTCGACAATCTGCAGGAGCTGTTCGAGCTTGGCGGATTGTCCGCTGTAGTCCTCGATGAACAATCCCGGATGGCAGCAAATTTGCCGGAGCCGGGTCAGGCCGGCCAGAATCTTGATCCGGCTCTGCTCGAAATCGTTGTTGTCCAGATGCTTTAGCGTCTCCAGCCGGAGCTTGGCAAGATAAGCAGCGTACAGCTTCTTCTGCTCCGGCAGCAGCTCGGATATCTGCATCGAGTCGATCTTCTCCGGCAGCTCCTGAAGCACATCGCGCTTCATCCGGCGCAGCAAGAACGGACGGGCCCGCCGGGACACCTCTTCCCGCTTAATCTCGCTGAATGCCCGGCGGTCGGGGAACAGGCCGGGAAATACGGCGTCGTAAATCGACCACAGCTCTTCCAGCGAATTCTCGACCGGCGTTCCAGTGAGGGCGAACCGGCATTCGGCACGGAGCGATTTTACGGCTTTCGCCGTCTGTGTAGTGTAGTTCTTGAACGCCTGGGCCTCATCCAGGATCAGCGTATGAAAAGCCAGCTGCGAATAACGGGCTATATCCCGTCTCAGCAGCGGATAGGAGACGATGATGGCGTCAACGCCGCCGGCATCCCTGAGTACGGCGCTTCGCTCGTTAGGCGTGCCGTCCGCTACCGCCGCGCGGATGCCCGGCGCGAACCGGCGCAGCTCGCTCAGCCAGTTGTACATCAGCGACGCCGGCGAGACGATGAGCGCCGGCTGCTTCCGTGCCCGGATTTCGGGCAGCACGGAGAGCAGAAACGCGATGCTCTGCAGCGTCTTGCCAAGCCCCATATCGTCGGCAAGAATGCCGCCGAAGCCGTACTGCGCCAGCGTCTTCAGCCATTGGAAGCCGAAATGCTGGTAATCGCGCAGAACCGGAGCAAGACTCTCCGGAACCGGATGATCCAGCAGGTCCGGATTGCGGAGACGTTCCAGCAGCAGGCGCAGCGGCTTGCCGAGGCTGATGGAGCTTCCCCGATTCCGGCCGCTGTCTTCCATCAGATGCAGGGCACGAGCCACAGGCAAGCGAAAATGCGAACCGATGATTTCTCCTTTAGGGAGGGCAACCTCGTTCAGAAACCGGATAATCTCCTGATACTCCTCATCCTCCATCGGAAGCAGGGCTCCATTCGCCAATTTATGGTATCTGCGCTTCTCGCGGAGCGATTCGATAATGCCGCGGATTTCCGATTCCGGTATCCCGTCGATTTGAAACCGGAATTCAAGCCAGTTCGTGCGTTCGCCCAGATCAGCCGAAATCTTGGGAGAGGTATGGCCTGCGAACAGGCGGGTTTTTACCGCCGAAGTGGCGTATATCTTCGCAAGCTGTTCCAGCCGGGGCGTTACCGTCTTCAGAAAATCATACTCCAGCTCCTCATCCTGCAAGAAAAAGCCGCTCTCGGTCCGGACGAACCCGGCTGTCTCCATCAGCTCCAGGATGCGCTCCTCCTTCTCCCCTTCCCGGATCAAAATGCGCGAATCTGCACCGCGCGAAGCTTCCTGCTCCAGAGGATTGATCACAATGTCGCCGTATTGGAACTCCAGCCCGGCAAGCAGCCGATCGCTAACCCGATCCAGATAAATTCTGGCGCTAAGCGGGGATTGAACCATCCGGTCGGAGACGCTCTTGGCAATCCGGACCTCTCCGAGCTTCATCAGGCCGGGTACGACCCGTTCCATGAACGGCTCGGCTTCTCGCGGGGCAATGCTGAGGATTCCGGTTCCTTGCTCATCCCCTGTCATGATTCGTTGAAGTCCGGCAAGTCTTGCGCAATCCTCCGGCTTCAGCTTGTAAAATCGGCCTTCCAAGAGAGCCATTCCATATTCCTCCAACACTTTTAGCGTCTGAAGCCCCTGCACAGCAAGAGAGATGCCTTCATTCCCGTCCTGGTCAAACTGGAACCGGAGCGGCAGCACCTCTTCGGAACAGTCAAAGCCTTCATAGCTGCGGTCATCAACCCGTATCTGAACGAGCGGAAGCTTCGGCAGCGCAGTGCTGATCGCCGGCCAGGCATAGGGAGGAATAGTCAGTCTTCGCGTTTCGGCGGTTTCCCCTGTGTAAAATGCGCCTGCCGCTTCCCGCTGCAGCTTCTCGCTTCGTCTCACCTCAATAAGCTTCTTCAGAAAAGCGTCAACTTCGGGGGAGAAGCAGTACAGATCCGGCGCGTACGTAAAATGTCTGGAACAGGCATATTCCTGTCCCTGCTCATACCGGGTCAGAAATTCCCGGATATCATTTACGGCATATCGTCTGCCCCACCCGATTCTCAGCTCGGCGCCAAGCAAATTACGTCTAATCCCCAGCGAAAAAGGGGTGATCGTCACTTCAGCCGACAGGATTTCCCGTGACTCGAACAAGGCCCTGGGACCTATGCGGGAAGACGCCTGTCTGCCGAACAGCTCAAGGACCCGGCTCACGAGCTGCGGATTTCCTTCATGGGTCAGATTTCCGGTACCCCGGGATTCCGGCGGCAGCCCTTCTTCCTCCGCTTCCTCAAAACGCTGAAGCACCATAATCTGCAGAAGCGCGGCAGCCACATGCTTGCAGTATTGGTCAAATGTGAAGCCGATGGAGCAGGCACATTCCGCAGACACCTGCCCGCCCGGCGTAATATGAACGGCGGCCCGGCAGACGCCATTGTCTTTGATGGCGGCCTCGTAGCTGAGACTGTTATCTCCTGATTCAACTATTGAGAGGGTCACTTTGCCGGCGCGCCGCATGGATTCGCCTTTTCGATAGGAGCTTACGCCGCATAGCGATTTGATAAGCGGCTCGGTAATCCGAAAGCTCCGGATTGTCTCGTTCATTTCAATTCTCCTCTGTCATCCGGCCATCCGGCGGGTGCTTGTTGCCCGGGCAATTGATACTGGTTCAACTAGTGTACCATATTGCTTGATACTCCCGCCCCTCAATGCCAGCCCTATGACCCCGGATTGCCCGTCGTCAGTCCGATCCCCTGCCTGCTTGCCGACTGCCGGTCTCCCGGCGTACATACCGTTAACCCGCCCCGTACACTAAAACAAGCCCGGATTCATCTCATCCGGGCTGTCTTGAAGCTTCTATATTTGGCTAATCGGAATCAACGCGTAGGGACGTTCACTTCGTCTCCACGGCATGTCCGCCGAACTCGTTGCGGAGCGCGGCGACGACTTTGCCCGTGAACGTATCGCTCTCGAGCGAACGGTAACGCATCAGCAGCGACATCGCGATAACCGGCGTGGCCGTCTGCAGATCGAACGCCGTCTCCAGCGTCCATTTGCCTTCGCCGGAGGAATGCATGATGCCTTTAATCTCATCCAGCTTGGCGTCCTTGGAGAAGGCGCGCTCCATCAGCTCCATCAGCCAGGAGCGGATAACGGAGCCGTTGTTCCAGACGCGCGCCACCTGCTCGAAGTCGAAATCAAAACCGCTCTTCTCCAGCACCTCAAAGCCTTCGCCGATCGCAGCCATCATACCGTACTCGATACCGTTGTGGACCATCTTCAAAAAATGCCCGCTGCCTGCCCGGCCGGCATGCAGATAACCGTTCGGTATTGCCGTGTCACGGAAGATCGGCATCACCGTCTCCCAGGCATCGTCATCGCCGCCGACCATGTAACAGGCTCCGTGCCGGGCCCCTTCCATACCGCCGGATGTTCCGGCGTCCATGAACCGGATGCCGGATTCCTTTAGCCGCTCATAGCGGGCAATAGATTGCTTGTAATGGGAGTTGCCTGCTTCGATGACGATGTCGCCGGACGACAGCAGAGGCTGCAGCTCATCCAGCACATGATCCACGACCTGATGCGGAACCATAATCCACAGTACGCGCGGGGACGACAGCTGTAAGACAAGCTCCGGCAGACTGGCGCTTCCGGCCGCCCCGGCTTGGGAGATTTCCTCCACCGCTGCTGCATTCAGGTCATACGCCACCAGCTCATGACCGTGCTCCAGCATATTTTTGCCGAGATTCAGTCCCATTTTTCCCAAACCGATCAAACCGATCTTCATCGCGATCCCTCCATAAATGAGCATAATTGTATTGTGAACAATGCCGAGCTTAAGCCCCTTCCTTCAGCTTCTGCGCCGTGCGTTCCTGTTCGGTATTTTCCTGTTCCGTATTTTCCTGTTCAGTGGCCTCCTGTTCAATAATCTTACCCGTCCCAGGCTCCAGAGTCTCTTCATCCAGCCACCATTTGTCATTGCCGAGCAGAGCTTGGGCCTCCTCGGGTCCATTAGAACCTGCCGGATAGGAACGAAGCGGAATCAAACCCTCCTCCATCGCCTTCTGGATCGGCTTCACCCACTGCCATGAGAGCTCTACTTCATCCCAATGAGCGAAAAAGGTGGCGTCGCCGCGGAACGCATCATGCAGCAGATTCTCATAGGCTTCGGGAACATCTCCGCCCGGCGCCTTATATGTGATCCGTATTGGCTCGAGTTCTCCCTTATTCAGAGGGTTGCGGCTGCTAACCTGGAGGGTGATTCCCTCATTAGGACTGATTTCCACGATCAGCAGATTCGGCGACTGCTCTTTCTTCTCGGAAAGATTCCGGAGCGGTTCTCTAAATTCAATGACAATCCGGGTCGATTTCTCCTTCAGCTTCTTGCCGGTACGAATATAAATAGGAACCTCGCTCCATACCGGATCATCTATCCAGAGGCGTGCCGCAATGAATGTCTCCGTCCGTGAGGACTGCGGAATTCCGGGTTCGTCCTTATAGCCTGCGGAGATTTTTCCGTTCACCTTGCTTTCCGAATACTGTCCGAGAACGATCTCGTTCACGGCTTCCTCTGTTGAAAGCGGACGGAGCGATTTCATCACATGTCTCTTCTTGGCTCTGACCTGGTCAGGAGAGCTGCCCTTCGGAAGCTGCATGGCTGTCATCATCAGAAGCTGGAGCATATGGTTCTGGAACATATCGCGAAGCGCGCCCGATTTATCGTAATAGCCGGCTCTTTCCTCAACACCAACGGTCTCGCTGGCGGTGATCTGTACATTGGCGATATAGCGGTTCGTCCAGAGCGCCTTCAGCACAGGGTTGGAGTACTCCAGCACCTCCAGGTTCTGAACCATCCGTTTGCCGAGATAATGGTCGATCCGGAAAATCTCTTCCTCGGCAAAAGCGGCATTTAACGCGGTGTTCAGCTCTCTGGCCGATTCCAGATCACGGCCGAATGGCTTCTCGATAATGAGCCGCTTCCAGCCCTTCACCGTGCCCAGGCCGCTTGCTTCGATGCCTGCGGCAATCGGACCGAAGAATTCGGGACCTACCGACAAATAGAACATCCGGTTCTCGGCGATGTTCTGCTCGCTCTCCACGGACCGGACCCGGTCCAGAAGCAGGGTGAAGTCCTCCAAGCGTCCGACATCAAGAACGCTGTAGCGGAACAAGCGAAGAAAAGCATCAAGCTGCTTCTCATCCGAGACAGGACGGCGGGAGAATGTGCGAAGCGACTTCTCTATCTGAGCGCGGAAGAATTCATCGTTCCATTCGCGTCTGCCCAAGCCGAACACGGCAAAGGCTTCAGGCAATTTCCCGTCAACGAACAAATTGTACAGAGCGGGATAAATTTTCCGCTTGGCCAGGTCACCCGTCGCGCCGAATAATACAAAAGTTGACGACTCCACTTCCATTCCTCCTGTTAATTTCATTTATTTATGTGGTTACTTTTATTAAGTGAAACTCGAGACTTCCCTCATCATACGCCTATAGTTTCCCTTCGTCAATATCAATATGACAGTTTCAAAAAGTACTTCTTTTCACATTTCATAAGCATCTTTTGTGTAACGAATGTGACAAATATCACAGTTTTCGAAAATAGTGTGATCGTCATCACATATGTCTGTTCTCGCAGAGGATTATTCTAAACCCGTCACTTATGGACCAAATATCAAGGAGGAACTCAAATGCTGTCTCAACATACGAAAGATATTGTGAAGTCCACGGCCCCGGTGCTTGCCGAACACGGCACCGCCATTACAACGGTATTCTACCGCAGATTATTCGAAGCTCATCCCGAACTGCTTAACATTTTCAACCATGCCAATCAAGCCAAGGGCCGCCAGCAGACGGCGCTTGCCAATACCGTATACGCAGCTGCTGTTCATATCGATAACCTGGAAGCCATTCTTCCCGCTGTCGTCCAGATTGCCCATAAGCATGTAAGCCTTGGCATCAAGCCCGAGCACTATCCGATCGTAGGCGAGCATTTGCTGAAGGCGATTAAAGAAGTGCTTGGAGAGGCGGCAACGGACGACATTCTGGAGGCCTGGAAAGAAGCCTATGGCGTCATTGCCGATGCATTTATCGGTGTTGAAGCGGGGATGTATAAGGAATCCAGAGAGCAAGAGCATGGCTGGAATTTCTTCAAGCCTTTTGTTGTGAGCCGCAAAGTACAGGAGAGCGGGAACATTGTCTCCTTCCATCTAAAACCCGCTGATGGCAGCAACGTTCCAACCTATAAGCCAGGCCAATATATCTCGGTTCGTGTGTCCATTCCGGGAGAGAGTTTTAGCATGATTCGCCAATACAGCCTGTCACAGGCACCGAAGCAGGGTGAGTTCCGGATTTCCGTCAAACGGGAAGCCGACAACGATCCGAACGGGCGCGTCTCGATCCATCTGCATGACGACATTCAGGAAGGAGCCGTTCTTGAGGTCAGCCCGCCTGCCGGTGAGTTCGTTCTCGATACGGACAAGACCGGACCGATAGCCTTTATCTCCGCCGGTGTCGGCATCACGCCGATGATCGGCATGCTCGAGACCGTCTCTTCGCTGACTCCGAATCGGCTTCTAGTCTTCCTTCATGCCGCCCGCAATGAAGCGCTGGGCGCCTTCCGGAAGGATATTGAGGAATACGCTGGGCGTATGAGCAATTCGAAATGGAAGGTATTCTATTCGGATGAGCCGGATGGACGAATCAACCGGGATGTTCTGAAAGACTATGTAGAACTTTCCGGTGATGTATACGTCTGCGGACCGGTCTCGTTCATGGAGTCCGTCATTTCGGATCTGAAATCGCTGGGCATGCCGGATAGCCGGCTGCATTATGAATTTTTCGGACCTGCCATGCGCTTGTCTGAGAACGAGTAAATATCAATCATTACGCTGTGCGTATTGACTTCCGAATGCACCGGAGGTACATGTACAGCCCCGTTCCTGTGAAATAGAACAGACTCATGAAGAGAAACCGAAGCAGACCCGTCCCTTCCGGTGATGGATGGAAGATCATGGATACCCCCCAGTAAACGGTGTCGATGATCAGAATGTCCATAAGGGTCAGCATCAGGTTTCTTTTTCGTAAATGGCGTATACTAACACGGCCGCTCATATTCGACATCAGGGCTACCCATTCAAGCATCAAAATACCGATGCAGGCTCCAGCATATCCTAAGCCGGGTATAGCGACCAGGAAATATTGCAGCACAAAGGAACAAACGATTCCCAATAACAAGCCAATCAGCGGCTGCTTCTGACTATCTTTCGCCCACAGAATGCAGGTGGACACTTCCCGGAAGCCGACGATCATCGGGATGAGAGCCAGGTATCGAATGATCGTTCCGGCTTCAGCCGTATTGAAAATGTAAAAGGAAAGCTCGTCCGCGCATTCATACAGAAAGATGCCTGAAATCAGACCCCAGAGCCAGGCGGCATGGAGGGCGGTTCGGGAGAGGCGGCGGAACCGGCTGAGATTTCCCTGCTGCCATGCGCCGGCCAGCTGCGCAGATACCGTATGGCATAACGCTCCGGTTAACAGAGTCGGGGTATATACCACGATCACTCCCATCCCGTAGATGATGCCGTACATCGCTGTAGCTGCCGAGGTGCTGTACCCGGCCGACAGCAATCGGTTCGGAATAAGCAGCGCATCGATAAATTCCGAAGCGGGGATGAGCATGCGGGTTGCAGAGATCATGAACGAAGTCTTGATGAACCAGAATGCCGGAATCGAACGTTCATGGGGTGCTGCCGGAAGACGTTTTTGCGAGAAGGCATGAAACAGGGTCAGCATAGCGAAAGCTGCGATTGCGCCGGAGACGGTGCCGTACAAGCCCCAGCCGACAGCTCGCTCAATCCCCGTATCCAGCAGTTGCCAGACAAGCAGGAGCAGGACGGCATACCTGACCGATTGTTCCACAACCTCGGACAAGGCGATGATGGTGATTTGTTTCAAGCCCTGCAAATAGCCTCGCAGCAGGCTTAACATTGTGGCAGCCGCCAGTGCCGGTGCGAGACTCTTGATGGCAAATACCAGATTGGGGTTTCCTAGCAGTCCGGCTATTCCGGGAGCCAGAAGAAACATGGATAAGCTGGCCAATCCAATCACAGGACCGACCAGAAGCGATAAGGTTATAAAAAAAGTCCAGCCATGCGACGGCCTCTTCGCGGTCGCTAAGGCTAATGTGGTCGGAAGACCGCCTGCGAGCATCAGAGCAAATCCATAGAACGAGTAAGCAATCTGATACAGGCCGATCCCCTCGGGTCCGACCATACGGGTAAGAGTGACTCGGCCGGCGAGACCGATTCCTTTCACCAGCAGTATCGCACAGACCCGGATTACGGATTGCTGCACAAGCCGGGGTATTGTCATATTGCCTCCAGCATAACGGAATTCTCATGATGTCCATTGTATGAGACTACCTCTTCCGTTATACCGGGCTTGTTCAGTTATTATATCGATTAATCCTTAATGTGAATGAGCCGATATTTGGTGTTGCGATCCCATCCGAGATCAAAAGGAACATGGTAACGGTCAGCCGTATGGCAATTGACCAACGGATATCCGTAATCGTTGAAGCCAACGATAACCGCGAAATGATCGATGTCGTTATTTCTCGGGATATATGCGATCAGATCCCCAGGCTTTAGTTCGCTGACCGCTCCGTTCGGATGCTTGGACGATGGTGCAACGACCTCTTCATACCTGCCTTGCTTAATGACTCTTCCATAGCCTGAATACGTCAAAAAATGGCTGAACGAATCGGTATGAACCCATGTCCGCGTTCCACCGGTTCCTTTGAAATAGCGCCAGCCGCCTTTATGAGATAAGCCGCCCCCTTCTTTCTCGTCTCCGACAACCTGGGAAGCAAAATTCGTACAATCTCCGCCTTTGCCGGTGTAATCGAGATATTTTTTATTGTAGTGATGATGGTTTCCGGCTCCCCAGGCTGCTCCTGCATACTTATTGGCATAATGCACGGCTCGTTTGCGCTTATAAGAGCTGCCGTTATGCTCCGATTCATCAGCTTCCTTGTTAATGGAAGGCAGTGTGCCGTCCGCGATTTTGTCGGGGTTTTCGTCTAGAGGGTCCAGATACCATTCCCGGTAGATTGTCCATACCCCATCCGTCTTCTTAAGGGTAATGAAGTGCCGGGTGCCGACTCCGAAATACTGCTCAGGCAAAAATTTCTTCATATAGGTATATCCGATTTGCTCAGATTGCACCAAAGAGATCTTCGCATATTCCTGATGGACGCTCTTCCGGACGATCCGAATCGAGCTATCGGCATGTGTCAGCTTCACATCCCGCTTCTCCGCCCATTTGTTCATATAGTTGCAGCGGTTCCGCTCATGCCAGTATGCCACACGGCTCGCCTTCTCCTTATCATAGAAAGCTTCAATAGCCGGCATATCCTGAGTGACCAGGGCCTTGGCCCGTTCCTTGAACATGGTCTCAAGCACGGACTCCACTTCGTTCTCCTGCCCGGAGGGATTGGCCGCGGCCTGCGCCGGAGTGCATACCATGCTCAGGGATACCGGAATAACGACGCATAGCAGAATACTCATCATCCGTTTCACTCGGTTCATAACTCTCCACCTAACTTTGAAAAGTGTTTACCGTGCTTTCTTGATGTGATCCATATCTTAATATCTCCGCGAAAGGGCATTTTAGTTCAGAAAAAATGTTCCAAGGAACTGCCTCGGAACTTTAATTAGACATGGCAATCCGTATTATGCTTATATAGAGGATGGAGGTGGAACTGATTCCAATGTTTACTATTCGACAAATGCGGCAGCCGGAAGATTTCATCGGGATAGCGTCACTGCTGAGCCTGATCGAACCGGAGCCTGTATCGGCAGAACAGCTGAAGGAAGCCGAGGATATGATCCCTCCCGGTCAGCTGGACTATAATGAGCAAGGAGAATTGACGGGCTGGGACCGTCCGAAGTGGGTGGCGGAAGATGCCACTGGGCAGCTAACAGCTTACGCCATAATCTGGCGGGCGCCATGGACCAAGCCGGGGCAGTTATCGCTCACGCTTGCGGTTCATCCGGATTACCGTGGGATGGGAATCGGGCGGCAGATGTATGATGTGCTTCTGGAATGGGCCCGCGGTGTTAAGGCTTCACAGCTTGTCAGCCATGTGCGGGATGCCGATAGCAAGTCTTTGGCTTTTGCCGAACGTCTGGGGTATCGAACCGAGCGGCATACATTTGAATCCGTTCTGGATTTGTCCGCGTTTAACGGTGAGCCGCTGGTTCAAGCAATTAAGGAAGCGGAAGGTTCCGGCATCACCTTCATCACTCTGGCAGACGAGCCGGGTGAAGAGCAGGAGCGCAAGCTGCATGAATTGTACAAGACGACCCATCCGGATATTCCGGGGTATTCGGGCAGCT
The DNA here is from genome assembly GCF_019904155.1 of Paenibacillus sinensis. Lineage (GTDB taxonomy): Bacteria > Bacillota > Bacilli > Paenibacillales > Paenibacillaceae > Paenibacillus_AQ > Paenibacillus_AQ sinensis. Next base: position 86,938 of record NZ_JAHCMB010000049.1, on the reverse strand, counting down.
TTCCCTGGTTCGAGGAGTGGAAGAAATGGAACTTGGAGCAGAGCGATACCAGCCCGGAATGGATACATATCGCCAAGGACGGGGAACGTTATGTCGGCGTAGCCGCTTTACGGCGCAATGAACAGACGAAAGGAATGTATCATGATTACACCGGAGTGCTTCCGGAATACCGGAACCGGCGGATTGCACTGGCATTGAAGCTGCTGGCGATTGAAACCGCTTTAGGTCTTGAGGCTCCTTATGTGAGAACGCATAATGATTCCATGAATGGTCCGATGCTCCGGGTTAACCGGGATTTACTCGGATTCCGGTCCGAACCGGGGATCTACAAGATGATTCTGGACCTTTAGCGGAGCCAAATTCATGCAGCTGAATCGACAATAAGCCGCACCTGGTGCGGCTTTTGTTAGTTGGCTAAGCCATGCTGAACGATTTATTGAACCTCGTACATGGTAACTTCGGTGCTCAGCAAATAATCCGGCTTCTCCTGATTGTGGCTGTTCCGGTGTCCCGCAATATGAGCCGGGCTCTTCTCCCAGGTCTTCCATGCTTCCTCAGACTCCCACCGGATGAATACCACTACAACTTCCGTCTCCTCGCTGCGGCTGCGGCTTTTCTTAAGCATAACGGTCTTGTCGATAAAACCGGGTATTTCGCTCATGGGTCCACCGGGCCGGTTAAACTTCTCGACCACTTCTCCGCTAAACCCTGTCTTGACTGTAATTGTTCTCATTTGAATGAGCATGTAATAATCCTTCCTTTCGTAGCAGTATGAACGATATTATTATAAATGATAATGATTATCAATTGCAATTTCGCTTTTTTATACAAAAATAAACACCGGCACTATTAGATCCTATAACGGACTGTTGTTCCGGTGAATGACGAAATGTTGTATTCGATTGGATGTTTAGGCTGCCGTGCTAAGCTTGCCGATTTGACGATTGAAAGGAATAAACAGCAGCAGTCCCATAACGCAGGTGATTATTTCCGTTACAGTCATCGACCAGATGACCCCTTGCAGTCCAAACCAGGCGTGCAGCATAATGATCATCGGGATATACAAGACACCCTGCGCAATCGCCATAATCATGGTTGGTGTTCCCTGTCCGGAGGCCTGGAAGACGCTTGTGAACAATCCGGTAAACCCGTTGAACAGTGCCGAGATCAGCATCGCGGTCACGATGGAAGTTCCGACACCCAGTACACCCGGATCGTTGGAGAACAGGCGCATCACCGCTTCGCGGAAGACAAGCACCGAACCGGTGAACACAATCGCAATCCCTCCAATGAGCACCGAGGCATGGGATAGACCAGACTTGAACCTTGGGATGTTCGGGCTAGAATAGTTAAATGCGAAGAATGGAATCAGACCCAGGAATAATCCCATCGCAAGGAACTCGGGGACCTGCACGATCCGCAGTGCAACGCCGAATCCCGCCACAACGCTGTCTCCATACAGGATGGAGTAATGGTTCAGCAGCAGTGTAGAGACGATCAGAAATGCCGATTGAAGCAGCTCGGAAACCCCGATTTTGTAAATCTCGATCTGATCCTTTATCGTGATCTTCACATGCTTCAGGAAGCCCCTAAGATGCTCGCTCTTCTTCTCCAAATAGTACATATAATACAGGACGGAACCGACATTCGCCAGAACCATGGATGCAGCCGCGCCGGCGACATGCCAGCCCAGACCCAGTATGAGCAGCGGATCAAGGATCAGGCTTAAGCCAGTGCTGATGAAAATCCCATACATAGATTCCTTTGAGGCCCCTTCGGATCTTACCAGCTGCTCCAGCGCAAAATTGAGAATAACGACAAACCCGCCGGCGAACAGCGTCAACGTGTAGGTCCGGGTGTATTCGACTGTTGAGGCATCTGCTCCCAGCAGCGAGACGATCGGGCCCAAAAACAGCCAAGCAAGCAGCGCAGTCAGTAGTCCCGCGATAATGCTTCCATAGAATGTGTAGCCGGCAATCTTCTTCGCCTTGGCTGTTTCTTTGCTCCCTGCGAGCCGGGTTACATAAGTGCCGCCTCCAACGCCGAATACATTGCCCACTGCCATCAGAACCGTGAAGATCGGCAGGCCGAGCGTGATTGCGGACAGCATCGCGGTATTGTGCAATAGACCGATAAAATAAGCGTTGATGACGTTATATACAGTGCCGACAGACATACCGATCATCATCGGAATGGACAAATGGGCAATAGCCTTACGTACTGGAGCCGATTCCAGATAATATTGGTTCGATTCCTCTTGTTCAAGATTTTGATTCTCCATATAAAATCCCTTCTTTACTTAATTAAATGAACTCATGGTTCATTGACTTCCCGCTCTCCCTGATCAGTACGGAGTACGGTGCAGTGTACTTGCGTTCTTGATTCAGATTCTTCTTAGTCAAGCTATAGTTAGAATTCTAATTATATTTTCATACTAATACTTAGATTTCTAACTGTCAATGGCCTAATTATTTAGGCTGCCAGGCGTCTCTATCTCAAAAAAAAGTCCCGCATTCAAAGAATGCGAGACTTTATGTCCTTTAACTCGATTATTCCACGCTGTAAATTACAAACTGCATAGGCTCAAGCTTGAAGTTTAATGCCTCTTTCTCCAGCACCTTTTGCTGCTCGCTCCATACATCCACGATCCGCTGCTGCGCCAAATCGCCCGGCAGTGCAACGTTAACGGAAGCCGTTCCGTTATTGAGAGCGACCACGATTTTCTGCTGATCTACTCCTCTCGAGAAGACGAGCAGTCCCGAGTCATTGTTCGCCTCAATGACGTTGAAGCGGGCATTGTCAGTCAATGCACTATTCGTCTTTCGAATATGGATTAACCGTTTGACGAAGCTCAGCAAATCCTGATCCTGCTTCTCCGGGTCCCATTCCATGCATCTGCGGTAATAGGCAAAATCATCACCGTCTCCCGTTAATCCGACCTCATCCCCATAATAGATACTCGGGCTTCCAGGATAGGTCAGCAGCAGCAGAAAAGCAAGCTTCAATCTGGACTTGTCGTCTTGAGCTTCTGTCAATACCCGCGCTGTATCATGACTTCCGAGCAAATTAAACATCACTTCATTGACGTTATCGGGGTACAGCTGAAGATGACTGACGAGTTCGTTAGCGAACTTCTCCGCACCGGTCTTGCGCTTGGCGACAAAATCAATGACCGCTTCAGTGAACGGATAGTTCATTACCGAGTCGAACTGGTCCCCCTGCAGCCACGGCATCGCATCATTCCACACCTCGGCGATGATATAGAGATCGTCCTTTAGCCCCCTAACCTCATTTCTGAACTGCCGCCAGAACTTATGATCGATTTCGTTCGCGATATCGAGCCGCCAGCCGTCAATATCACATTTTTCAATCCAGTATTTAGCAACCTTCAAGAGGTATTCCTTCACTTCCGGATTGGAGGTTTTAAACTTGGGCATATCCGGAACAAAGGCAAAGGTCTCATATGTGTGCGGTTCCCCATTCTCCCCGAAGCTTGAAATATGGAACCAATCGGCATATCGAGACTTGGCCCCATGCTTCAATACATCCTGGAAAGGCGCAAATCCATAGCCGGAATGATTAAACACAGCGTCCAGCATTACGCGAATACCGCGGGCATGGCTTTCCTTCACGAGCGTTCTTAACGTCTCTTCATCACCAAATTGCGGGTCAATTCTCAAATAATCAGTCGTATCGTATTTATGATTCGTCGGCGACTCGAAAATCGGGTTCAGATAAATCCCCGTAATCCCAAGCTCAACAAGATAATCGAGATTCTGTGTAATCCCTTCCAAATCCCCGCCGAAAAAGCTGTCCGACTTCGGAACATCTCCCCATTGCCCATTCACATTCGTCTTGCGATCCGGATTTCCATTGGCAAACCGCTCGGGGAAAATTTGATACCACACGGTGCTCTTTGCCCATGCCGGAGCGTCAAACACATCAATCGCATTCAAGTATGGAAAACGGAAAAAGCGATTGCCGTCCAAAGAAGAAGTAAAGCCCTTTTCACCGTAAATAGCGACTTCTTCCCCATCATGCAGCTCAAACATGTAGACGAAGCGGTTGTTTTGCGGCGAAATTGCGATAAACCAGTAATCGAACAGATCATCCGAGGTAAGTTTACTCATTGGAACGGTATCGGACACCACTCCGTCCTCGGCCCAGCTATACGGATCGCCATGGATCAGGTTAACTTTTGAAAGATCACCCTTCTTGCATCTCAATCTTAAGTGCAATGTCTTCGTGTCGTACGCATAGGCGTAGTTATTTTTGGGACGATGGTATACGGCTTCTTTTATCATAGTTTCCTCCTGTTATTAAAAAAAATATAAAAAAAAGAGCACCTCCCCTGTAGGTTGAACGGGGTTGTGCTCATCATTCGCTTATGAACGATTGTGGCAAACATTGCCCTTAAGTTTTAAAAAACACTTTCATCTGTAGTATAGAGTTGGTGTAAGGGTTAGTCAATGAATGAATAACGAAACGTTTGATCTTCATGCGCTGTTCACGGCTAATCCCAATTTGCCAGCAGTGAGGCCGGCTGTAGTTTGCACACATCTCTAGGAAAAAAGCATCATTTTAATCTAAATAATTGATATCTTAAATTCGATATATAAGTTATGCAGGCGGAATTATACGCCTCATGACCGAAAGATTCTACATACATCATAGGAGGAGTAACACTTGAGCAAAAAACGGTTATTTGGAGTCATGACTACTGCAGCACTGCTAGCTTCTTCTGTGCAGACGGCTTTTGCGGCCGATACGACGTTCAGCGACATCAACAATTCTTTCGCCAGGGATGCAATCCTGGAGCTTGCGAACAAGGGAATCATAAATGGTACCGGAGGCGGGCAATTCAACCCGGCGGGTCAGATCAACCGGCAGGATTTCGCCATTATTCTGGCTAAAGCGCTGAAGCTGGATATCAGCTCACCACCCGCTTTGCCGACCTTCTCGGATGTACCTTCGGGCGGATATGCTTTCAACTATGTCGAGGCAGCGGTTAAGGCCGGATTAATCAAAGGTCTAGGTGATGGGAATTTCGGATATGGAAGTACACTGTCCCGTCAGGATATGGCGGTTCTGTTCATTCGCGCGCTGGGTCTCACTGAAGAGTCTGCTGGCAAAGGTAGAAATCTGTCGTTCTCGGATGCTTCTTCCATTGCGGGTTATGCCAGAGATGCGGTAGCAGCAGCTCTGGAGCTTCGTCTGATCTCCGGAAACAGCGATGGAACCTTTAATCCAAGAGGGAATGCCTCACGGGAACAGGTTGCGCTTGTCGCGTCACGCTTTATCACGGCACAGCAGCAGATAGCCGGGCAACCGAGCGCTGCGCCTTCGGCCAGTCCTGCGGCTTCGCCAAGCCCATCGGCAAGCGCCTCGCCGACGCCGACTGCCACCCCCGCTCCTGTGCAGAGCGCTGCGCCAGTAACGGAATCAACGCCGACTCCAACTTCAACGGCTACTCCTACACCAACAGCTACGCCAACTCCTACAGCGACACCGACTCCGTCAGAAACGGCAACACCAACACCTGCCAACCCTTCGGATCTGACTCCGCCGGTGCTGACGCTGCTGTCCGAGCCGGTGGTCAATCAAGGGGAATCGGTTACCGTCAAGAGCAGCGAGACAGGGTTTGTCTATCTGATTCCGCTCGGAACGTCAATCACCACTGCGGCTGAGCTGGAGAATCTTGTGAGCAATGAACTGGCCGTGAAAGCCACTGTTACCGAATCGGATACGGCAATAGCAATTTCCACAACTGGACTTCAAACCGGTGTTTACACAGTGATTGCCGTAGATGCCGCGGGCAACCTCTCACTCCCGTCGGCCCCGATTGAAGTGGTTCAAGCCACTGTGCAGCTGGCGGAGCCTGTGATCTCGCTAGCGGACAGCGAAACGCTGAATCTCGCCTACAGCGAGTCTTTGAATCCCGATTTCAAGCCTTCTGCACAAGAGTTCACCATTACGGTTCTGGACAGTCAAAGCTCTTTCCCGATCACCATCAGCGACGAGGATATTGCTATCCAGGATAGCAGCGTATCTATCACTTTGCCATTTGAATTAATGGCTGGCGACTCGCTAATCGTCTCCTATCAGCCGACGAGCCCGGATCATACGCTCCGGAGTTTATCGGGCAAGCTATCTCCGGTCTTTCTTTCTTCGGCAGTTGTCTATACCGGAATCGATCAGCTCAATTCAGCGATTGATAGCGCGACTGTTCTGATTAATGGTGCAGTTGCCGGAAGCGATAACGGACAATATCCAAGCTCGGCAATCGAGACTTTCCAGGGCGCAATCAACTCCGCCAAAGCGATTCAAGAGAATTCCGATGCCACACCGGACATGATTGTATCGGCAGCCTATTCATTGAATCAGGCCATTAATGTGTTCAACGCTGCCAAGATCCAGTTGTTGTCCATTTCCATTGCTCCGGGTTCCTCTTTTGTAGTCAATCCGGCATTAGGTCTTCCAATCGTAGTTACCGATCAGATTAATATGATGGGTTCTTATTACGAAGGATACAACAAACGAAATATCGCCAAGCTTGTGCAGATCAATCGCGGTGAGGAAGTCGAGAACCTTTCCTATCTGTCCGGAAACATATTCGACGTTCGCAGCAGCAACGGTACTAGTGTAGGCAAGCTGGAATTGACATCGGAGAACAATGATGTGACAGTAATATCAAATTCTTCGCCGAATGGCGTGAGTCTAATATTTAACCCGCCGATTGATACGAATGTCGCACATGCCTTGCACTTTACCCTGACCGACAACAGCCAGATCGTCGATCAAGCATCGCTTCCGGTGCTGTTCGATTCGGTTGCGCCTTCTGTTACAAATTCAGTCTATCAGAACGGCAGCCTTGTTCTTAACTTTGATGAACCGCTGACTGCGTACCCAAGTGATTCTCCTACAAGTCTGGTACTGGAATACTCGGCAAGCGGCGACTTCAGCAGCAATGTCATTACCTTGAATCAGGGCATAGATTTCATGTACAATCCACCGCTGAGTTCCGGAAATCAAATTACTCTGGTTCTGCAAAATTCTTGGCTGAACGCAAATTCATCCCTCATCGGTAGATTCCGTCTGTCGATTACCGGGCTGCATGATAGTGCCAACAATATGGCCCTTGTCAACCAGTTGATCATTCCGGTGAACCCATATCCGCTGCCATGAGTAACGGAGTCCGGTTCACCGTCTTCAAGGGAGCCATTCCATCGCAATTTGCGGAATGGACGCCGGTGGAGCTCAGCTCGGCAGGAGGAAAGCTCCCCTCCACTGTCCTGGCGGTCGGCGCCTATCATCTGGGAGTTCCGGCCGGTCTTGCGGCCGCTGCAATCTCAGGTAATGGAGCGCCAAAGGCCAGACTCCTGGGCGTCGCCGTTGCGCCATCTCTTCGGCGCCAAGGAGTCGGCGGCAGGCTGATTGCCGAGCTGGAACGCAGACTCCGGACTGTCGGAATTTCATCCCTTAGCGCCGAATATCTGGAAGATTTGTCCGCGAGATCGGAGCAAGCCGACTTCCTGCTCGCCTGCGGCTTCTCCGAGCCTCATGCAGGTATTCATGCCGCCTCCGGCCCGCTTCATCTGGCGAAGCAGCTCCCGTGGGTGGGAAGTCTGGTCCTGCCCCGCTCCTTCTCCATTCAGCCCTTTCATACGCTGACACTGGAAGAACGGGAGCTGCTGCGAAGCGGTGAGGATAATTGGTATCCGTCCATTCTAAACCCGCTTGCCGGGGAGAGCGGCATCGATGCCCAGCGCAGCCTCGTAGTTCGCCGGAAGGGGCAGCTCGCAGGCTGGCTGACCGTTGAGGCATTCAGCCAGGATACCCTGCTCTTCAAGACGATGTTCGTCAGAGCGGAGCATCAGCGGCTTGGCCGGGGTGTGGCTCTGTTGGCCGAAATGCTTCGCCGGGCCGCAGACGACAGCAGCTTCCGGGAAGGGATGTTTTTCGTGGAGGCTGCGAATTCGCCCATGATGACCTTTCTGGAACGGCATGTGTACCCTCTCGGTCTCAGGCGGGAGGTTTTATGGAGAACCGTTAAGCCGATTTAGCTCATTAGAACTCTTCTAGCTTCAACAAAACAAGGCTGCTCCCGGCCATTGTCATGAGATTCATGACGGCCGGAGCAGCCTTGTTTAATTGGTATGAAAATCACCTGAGAGCATTCTTGAGTGCCGGACAGTCAGAAAATCATCATCCAGATCGGTATCGTAACCAGCGAACACAAGGTAGTCATGAACGTCCCTTTCGTTACCAGATGCAGATTCCCGTCATATTCCGAACAGACCATGGATACGTTGCCCGCCGTCGGAAGGCCGGACAGCACCACTGCGATTCCGAGAATCATCGGGTCGTGAATAAAGAAATGAAACAGAAACCAAATAATGAGGGGATACAGCGCAATTTTCAGAAAAGTATAGAAGTACATCATTTTATCCCGCACGACATCCTTGAAATGCACCGTTCCCATCGTGGAACCGATCACGATCATGGCAAGCGGCGAGGTAATGCCTCCGACGGAATTGAAGAGCTGAAGCAGGGGGTCCGGAATCCGAATCTCGAACAGAAAAATGCCGACTGCAATCAGGGAAGACACAATGCCTGGATTCAGCATCTTCTTCAGACTGAGCCGACCCCCGGTCCCTTTTTGCAATAAGTATACGCCATGCGAGAAGAGGCTGACATTGAAGACCATCATGAACAAGGAGACGAAGAAGACGGATTCTCCGCCATAGATGCCCGAAATGATCGGAATCCCCATGAAGCCCAGGTTGCTGTAATTCAGCATCAGTTCATATGTAGTTTCCAGCTTGAGCCTTCGCACGATGCAAATGCTGATCAAGGGAGTAACAACGAACATTGCGGCCGCTGCGGCCAGAACCAGAAACACTTTGGACTTGTCTTCCATCTCATGTCCGGTGGCCGAAGCGATAATAAGGGCCGGGATCGTCACGTTAACGAGCAGCTTGGATATTTTCTTGTTGCTCTCGGCATCCATAATGCCGGTTTTGTGTGCGATAAACCCAACCAAGATGAGGCCGAACAGAATGATCATTTGGGTGACTATCATTATCCCCGCTGCCTTCTTTCCTCGTAAAAAAGCAGAAACCTGGCCAGCGCCGGTTCCTGCTTCTTAATACTTTAATCACATGAACCCTTCAGTACTAAAGTATAAGTCCATGTCTAGAGATGGGCAAGAGAATTATTATTGCGTCCCGTTCTGCCTGCCGCAGCTTACTTCCGCTTCTCTTTCCCTCTTGTGATGAAGACGACGGCCGCTACGATCATTAATGTGGCGATCCAGACATTGATTGTAAGTGCTTCATTCCCGGCGAAAAACCCTAGGAATACCGCAACGACCGGATTGACAAAAGCGTAGGTTGAAGCAACTGCCGGATCGGCGTTGTTAAGCAGCCAAATATAAGCCGTATACCCCAGAAGCGAGCCGAAAATCACCAGATAACCGAATGCAGCCCATGAACGAACGGAAATCTCCGCGAGCTGAACCCCGGACCAGTCCTCCCGGATAAAAGATAAGATCAGCAGCAGGGCGCCGCCCGCGAGCATCTGGACAGCCGTTGACATTAACGGCGATGATGGAAGCTGAGCGCTGCGGGAGAACAGTGAACCTGCCGCCCAGGAGATCGAAGCAATAATAAGTACAATAATGCCTATGGGGTTCAGCCTGGTGTGAGCAGATTCTCCAGTATGTAAGACAAGCACAGCAATTCCGGCCAAACCAAGCAGAATCCCCATATATACGAATGGGCCCTGCAGTTTGTTTGACCCGCGAAGCCGGCCCAGTAGGATCATCCATAACGGCACGGTCGCTACCAGCAGCGAAGCGATAGCGGACGGAACATGCTGCTCCGCCCAGGCGACTCCCCCATTGCCCATGAGCAGCAGTAAACCACCGACAATTGCGGAGTTGCGCCACTCCACTGCGCCGGGTCTTGGGGCTCCTTTGCCTCTGGACAGCATATACATGATCAGTCCGGCTGACATAAACCGAGAGCCTGCCATCAGAAAAGGAGGCATGCTCTCGATGGCGATCTTCATGCCCAAGTAGGTTCCGCCCCAGAATAAATAGACCATCACGAGAGCTATAGTAACTGATACTACAGAGATTGAGGCTTTGCCTTTTGCCAATTCCGGCTGAGTCGTATTCATTCTTCCTCTCCTCTCTTCCTCAAAGCCAGTTTTGGCCGTTCTCATATATCGTGGATAAAATAAAGGTCGTGGATGTCTCCTGCACCTCCGGGATCTGAACGATACAATCGAGCAGCCGGGTCAAATCCTCGGGATCGCCAACCCTCACTTTAAGCAGCAAGCACCACTCGCCGGCGAGTCGCTGACCTTCGATAATGGTCGTTCCTTCAATCCGCAAATCCACAATTTGCTGCGCGATTTCATTGAAATTCTTGCATTTGACTTTAACGAATATCAATACTTTGATCTTCTGCTCCAGCTTGCTCCAGTCGATAACCGCCCGATAGCCATGTATGACCCCCATCTTCTCAAGCTTGGCGACACGCTGATGAACCGCCGGCCTGGAAATATGGAGCTGCTTGCTGATTTCCTCATGTGAGATTCGTCCGTCCTGCTCCAGCAGTTCAATAATCTTCAGATCCAGTTCATCCATCATGACGCTCCTCCTTTTTTGTCATTAATCATATCATCTCCTGACTATTCGTAAATAGGAAGTGACTAACTCTGACTATATGTAATTTATTTGTTCTCGGAGAAAAATATCGTTCGTCCAGACCCCGATATCGCTCTCACAACTTACGATTCGTAATCATCATTTTCATCCCTACCGTCTAGCATAAAACAAGCCCCTGGCTGAGATGCCACGGGCTTGTACACTTCCGATATGGAACAGGGTTCTTCTTAAGAATCACTCCCCGGTTTCGGCAAAGCGTCTGATACGCTCCCCCACCTGGTCGCGAACGCGGCGGAAGACCTCCCACTTCTCCTCTTCGCTGCCCTGCGCTTTGGCCGGATCGTCAAATCCCCAATGTACACGGGTGACACTCGGCGGCGTAACCTGGCATTTGTCGGCCGCGTCACCGCACAGCGTAACAACCATATCGGCGTTATTCAAAATTTCCGGGTTGATGATATCGGAGGTCTGTGTTGAAATATCGATTCCCACCTCGCTCATCGCCTTCACCGCCTTCGGATTCAGTCCATGTGCTTCGATCCCGGCGCTGTACACACTCCAGCCGTCATTCAGATACTTCTTGGCCCATCCTTCCGCCATTTGGCTTCTGCAGGAATTGCCTGTGCATAAAAAATAAATGGATTTCTTCTCCATACCTTCCATAGCTCCTTTAGCATTTAAAATAAGATCAGCCGCAAATACAACCCCAGCAAAGTGATGAACAGTGTAGGGACGGTAAGCAGAATCCCCGTCTTGAAATACGTCCCCCACTTAATTTTCACGCCCTTAGAGGAGAGGACATGAAGCCAAAGAAGCGTTGCCAGCGAGCCAATCGGCGTAATTTTCGGACCGAGATCGGAGCCGATGACGTTCGCGTACGTCAGAGCTTCTCTCACCGCATCACCCGTATGTGTGGCATGAATCGCAAGCGCGTTAATCATCACGGTCGGCATATTGTTCATCAGTGATGAAATCAAGGCTGCCAAGAAGCCCATGCCCAATGTCGCAGCGAACAGTCCTTGATCAGCAGCCTTCTGAATGATGCCGGCCAGCACATCGGTGAGCCCGGCATTCCGCAGACCGTACACGACGACATACATGCCGATCGAGAAGAAGACAATGTTCCAAGGCGCGCCCTTGATAACCTCTCTTGTATGCACAGCCGGACTTTTTCTCGCCATGAACAGAAAGAACAGTGCGGTCAGCCCCGTTACCGCTGATACAGGAATGTCCAGAAATTCGCTGGCGAAATATCCGACAAGCAGGAGCAGCAGCACGAACCATGATAATTTGAACATAGCCGGGTCCTTAATTGCATCAGCCGGAGCCCGCAGCATCGAGCTGTCGAAGCTTCCTGCTATCCTTCTGCGATAGAACATATACAGCACCAGTATGCTGGCCGCCAATGAGAACAGATTGGGCAGCAGCATGTGTCCGGCATACTCTAGGAACGTAATTCCGAAGAAATCGGCCGAGACAATGTTGACCAGGTTGCTGACAACCAGCGGAAGCGACGTGGTATCCGCGATAAAGCCGCTCGCCATTACAAAAGCAACAACCTTGTACTCTTCAAAACGCAGGGCCCGGACCATGGCCAGTACGATGGGAGTCAGGATCAGCGCGGCTCCATCATTGCCGAAGAACGCGGAGACCAGCGCTCCCAGCAGAGTGACGTATATGAACATGCGAACTCCGTTGCCTCTTGCCGCGTATGCCATATGTAGAGCGGCCCATTCAAAAAAGCCGATCCGGTCGAGAATGAGTGAAATCAGGATGATCGCCACAAAGGCAAAAGTGGCGTTCCAGACAATCCGGGTGACATCCAGCACATCGCCGAAACTGACAACTCCCGACAAAAGAGCCAGGACAGCTCCGCCGCTGGCCGACCAGCCGATGGACAGCTTTCGCGGCTGCCAAATCACAAATCCTATTGTAATCACAAAAATCAGTATTGCGAGAATAACCAACGAGAATCCTCCAGTCTAATACCCAGTTGAGCGACTTGCGTCAATCGCAGCATGCATTTGGTGCCTTTTTGTTCAATTGCGTTAAAATGATATCGGAGCCCGGTGTCAGCTCCAGGATAGCCGAGATATAAGGCTTGTCCTGAACATTCAGCGAGTAATGAACCCACTGCCCTCTCTTCTGCTCCTTCACGATCCCGCGGTCTTTCAGCTTTCGAAGATGCTGGCTAATTGCGGGCTGCGAGATGTCAAATACTTCAACGAACTCGCACACGCACCACTCCCGCTCTTTCAGGAGCGAAAGCATCTGGAGACGGGTCTTGTCCCCCAGCAGCTTCAAATCCTCCGCGATACCCGAGATTGATTCCATGAGATCCTCCTTTATATAAGCGAATGGTTATATACTAGTATAGAGAGGGTTCATTTGACAAGAACAAAGAATTCCAATTATATGTTAGATAATTTAACTCAAAAACTTGCACGTAACTGTAATAGTCGTTAAATTCTTATTATTTAAATTTTTATGTCATGGTTATTGACATTTAATCCAGCTCTCTTTATATTGTCAATATACGATTTACATCAGCCGCTCGGTCTTCTCCACAAAGATGTGGCCGGAAGCCCAGCGTGCATCCCACAATTGAATGCAATGAATCAGTCAGCCACAATGACGTGGCTGCAGTGGCAATGGGGCCGATTAACAAGATCCGCATAAATGCATGCGGGTTCTGTCAGTCGGCCCTTTTTTGCCTGAAGCCAGCACTAGTACAGACAATAGGAATGGGAGGAATTTTCACATGGAGAAGGGTTTTCGAAAGGCCGGCCACACGCCGAGTTTACTGTCAGCTTTCCTGTATTTCGACGTCAGCTTTATGATTTGGGTTATGTGCGGTGCACTTTCGCTGTACATTACGAAGGATTTCGGGCTCTCGGACACCCAGAAAGCGACGATGGTCGCCATTCCCGTCCTGGGCGGTTCGCTGTTCCGGATTCCGATGGGCATTCTCGCGGACCGGATTGGCTGTAAAAAGGCAGGGCTGATCGGCATGGGACTCACCATCCTACCTCTGCTCTGGGGATGGCTGGGCGGCAGCAGCCTGCTGGAGGTTCATATGATCGGATTTCTGCTTGGCATCGCAGGTGCAGCCTTTGCCGTATCTCTCTCACTCGCCAGCCGCTGGTATCCTCCTGAATATCAGGGTCTTGCCATGGGCATTGCAGGCGCGGGCAACAGTGGGACAGCCTTGGCCACCTTCTTCGGACCTCAGATCGCTCAGGCATACGGCTGGCACAGCGTCTTCGGATTTGCCATGATTCCGCTCCTTATCGTTATGATCATCTATGCAATTCTGGTTAAGGACGCTCCAAATGCCCCTGCTCCCAAGCCGCTGAAGAGCTACCTGAGTGTGTTCAAGCATGCCGATACATGGTGGTTCTCCATGTTCTACGCCATCACCTTCGGCGGGTTTGTCGGCTTCGCCAACTATGCGAATATTTTCTTCTATGATATTTATGGCGACAACGTACATCCCGGTGGATTATCCAAGATCGAAGTCGGCTATCTCGTAACCATCACAGTCATTGCAGGCAGCTTCTTCCGGCCGATCGGCGGCTGGATCGCAGACCGGATCGGCGGCATGCGCCTCCTGCTTGCCCTGTACAGCATCATCTCTGTCTGTGCATTCCTGATTGCTTCCATGCCGGGCTCCTTCCTCGTGATGCTTCTCTACACCAGCATTATGATGGCCTGCCTCGGCATGGGCAACGGATCGGTCTTTCAGATTATCCCGCAGCGCTTCTCCCATGAAATCGGGGTCATTACCGGAATTGTCGGAGCGGCCGGCGGCCTGGGTGGATATCTGCTCCCGACTTATGTTCTCGGACCACTGAAGCAGTCCACCGGCTCGCAGGTGACGGGCTTCCTGGTTGTCGGATCAATCGTGCTGATTACGACTCTTGTCTTCTACGCCGTGACCCGTTCCTGGAGAAGAACCTGGGCCAAGGCGGAGTCCGGAATCAACTTCTAAATTCATGATCGGCGGTGAATGATTATGACCACACGGCAAGTGAAAAGCGTCTGTCCTTACTGCGGCGTCGGCTGCGGAATCGTACTTGAAGTCTCCGGTAACCGCGTGGTCAAGCTAACCGGCGACAAGACGCATCCGGCTAATCACGGCCGGCTCTGCACCAAAGGCGGAAGCGCCGCGGCAGCTCTTACGGAGTCGGGCCGCTTGGAGCACGCTTTTTATCGAACAGACCGGTATAGCGAGCCTGCCTCAATCCAGATGCAGGACGCGATCCGGTTGACGGCAAGCCGTCTGCGGGGCATTCTGGACCAATACGGCCCGGATGCCCTGTCCTTCTATGTATCGGGCCAAATGTCGCTTGAAGCGCAATATCTCATTAACAAGCTCGCCAAGGGCTACATCCGGACCCGGCACATCGAATCCAATTCCAGACTCTGCATGGCAAGCGCAGGCACAGGCTACAAGCTCTCGCTAGGCGCCGACGGTCCCCCAGGGTCTTATGAGGATATGGATAGGACCGATCTCTTCTTCGTGATCGGCTCCAATATGGCGGATTGTCATCCGATCCTGTTCCTCCGGATGATGGACCGCATCAAAGCCGGCGCCAGATTGATTGTCGTCGATCCCCGCCGGACGGCCACAGCGGAGAAGGCCGATCTATATTTGCGGATCAATCCGGGTACGGATTTGGCTCTGCTTAACGGTCTTCTGCACCTGATCGTGAAGAAAGGTTATGCTGATCAGGATTTTATTGAAGCCTATACAACGGGCTTCGACAGCCTGCCGGCATTTCTTGAAGACTATCCTCCGGTCAAAGTCTCCGCAATTACCGGAATTCCTGAAGAAGAAATCGTCAAGGCCGCCGAATGGATCGGGAATTCCGGCAATTCGATGACCCTCTGGACCATGGGGCTGAACCAGAGCACTCACGGCACCTGGCACACCAACGCCATCTGCAATCTGCATCTTGCGACCGGCGCCATTTGCCGACCGGGCAGCGGGCCCTTCTCTCTCACCGGCCAGCCGAATGCGATGGGCGGCCGCGAGATGGGCTACATGGGGCCCGGTTTGCCAGGACAGCGGTCGCTGCTGTCGGAAGCCGACCGCAGATTCATGGAAGACCTGTGGCGTCTTCCTCATGGAACTCTTCGTCAGGAATCCGGGACGGGCACCGTCTCCATGTTCGAAGATATGGAAGCCGGAGAGATCAAGGCCTGCTGGATCATCTGTACGAATCCTGTGGCATCGGTTCCCAATAGAAGCAAGGTCGTCGCGGGTCTTGAGGCTGCCGAGCTGGTCGTAACCCAGGACGCTTTTTTCGATACGGAGACGAACAAGTACGCGGATATTATGCTTCCTGCCGCACTTTGGGCAGAGGGCGAAGGCGTAATGGTCAATTCCGAACGCAGTCTGACCTTGATGCAGAAAGCGGTCGAACCGTCTGGGGAAGCAATGCCCGACTGGGAGATCATTGCGCGGGTCGCCTGCGAAATGGGCTTCGGAGACGCGTTCACTTTCCAATCGGCAGCGGAAGTATACGCAGAGCTTCAGGGAGCGTGGAATCCGCAGACAGGCTATGATATCCGAGGCGCGACCTACGAGCGCCTGCGGACAGCGCCTGTCCAGTGGCCCTGCCCGCCGGACTCGGCGAATCGCAATCCGATTCGCTATGTCAAGGCGGGCGAGAGCGGATCAGCCGCAAATGTGGCGGAAGCGGTACCTGGAGTAGAACCGGAAGGAAAATTGGAAGCAGAACCGGAAGCCCGGATCGTCTTCCCTGCCTCGGGCGGCAAAGCCGTCTTCTGGACGCGGCCATACATGCCGCCATCCGAGATGCCGGACGAAGAGTATCCGTTCGTCCTGAATTCCGGACGGCTTCAGCATCAGTGGCATACGCTGACGAAGACGGGAAAGATTCCGAAGCTTAACAAGCTGAATCCGGGCCCTTTTATCGAGATTCATCCGGAAGATGCGGCACAGCTCGGACTGCGGGAGGGGGATTCTGTCGAGATCACATCGCGGCGGGGCCGCGCCGTGCTGCCGGCTGTCGTTACCGACCGGGTGAGCCCGGGCAGCTGCTTCGCCCCTTTCCACTGGAACGACGTCTATGGAGACGGACTGGCTGTCAACGCGATAACAAGCGATGCGGTCGATCCGCTCTCCCTTCAGCCTGAGGTGAAGTTCGGTGCAGTTTCACTGGCTAAATCAGCAGTGCCTGCCGCTGTTGTGTCGGCACCGGCAGGACCGCCAGGACCTCCGGTCACCATGCAGCCAATAGAACCGGAAGAAACCTTGAAGGTGGTGAGTCCCGAAATGAGCCCAGCATTGAAACAGTCCGTATTTTCCGCTCAACTTGACGCATTCGAGAACGCACTGTATCTTCCGGCGCTTCCCGCCTTCGAGTTGAATCGGCAAGACACAGTTTATTTGACCGGCTTTATGGCCGGCCTCCGGGCAGACGCTCACTTCTCAGCAGCCGGAGTTCCTGTTCTGCCGCAGGATGCGCCGATTGAACCGGAGAAGCGGCTGTGGGTAAACGGAATGCTTGCCGGACTGTTCTCGCGGACAGGAAGCTCCGCCTCCGACAAGCCCGCTCAAGACTCACGGCCTTCATCTGTCTCATCAAGGGTTCCGGTTACGATTCTTTGGGCATCCCAGACCGGGAATGCCGAGAGCGCGGCCGCCGGTTGTGCGGAGAAGCTTCAGGCCGCCGGTTATGGAGTCAAACTAACCTGCATGAGCGACTATAAGCT
Organism: Paenibacillus sinensis; assembly: GCF_019904155.1. GTDB lineage: Bacteria > Bacillota > Bacilli > Paenibacillales > Paenibacillaceae > Paenibacillus_AQ > Paenibacillus_AQ sinensis. The sequence continues at coordinate 69,519 of NZ_JAHCMB010000049.1, read as the reverse complement.
ATCCGCGCTCCCGCAGGAGCGGTACGTTCTCTTTATCGCCAGCACCTTTGGAGCGGGCGATCCTCCTGACAACGGTGCCCGCTTTTTTGAAGAGCTTATGGCTGATCAAGCCCCGTCCCTTCATTCGCTGCAATATGCGATTCTGGCCCTGGGCGATTCCAGCTACGATGAATTTTGCGGATTCGGCCGCAAACTGGATAAGCGCTTAAGCAAGCTGGGAGCCGGCAGGATGATGGATACGGTGCTCTGCGATACGGATTATGAAGAGCAGGCCGACAGCTGGACCAAGATGGCCGCGAAGATAATGGGCGAAGAAACCGAGGTGAAAGAGTATCTTTCCCCGGTGGCCGCCACTTCCTTGTCGATCAACGAGACGGTTCAGATTAAGGAAGATATCGGATACAACCGGAAGCATCCCGCAGCGGCGCGGATTCTTCGCAGCCGCCTGTTGAACCGCGAGGACTCTGCCAAGGAAACCCGGCATTATGCCTTCGACATCAGCCGCTCAGGACTTCAATACGAGGCTGGCGATGCTCTCGGTGTGTGGCCGGTCAATTGCCCGGAGCTGGTCCTGGAGCTGCTCGATGTTCTCCGGCTGAATCCCGAGGCGCAGGTTGAGATTCCGGATAAGGGCGGTATGCCGCTCTTCCAGGCGCTGCAGCAGCATTACGAAATCGCCAGGATTTCTCCGGAGATGCTTCGATATATACAAGATGCAGCCGGGAGTGTCAGCCTGAACGAGCTTCTCAAAGCCGAGAACAGCGCGGAACTGAGACGCTGGCTGTACGGGCGGCAGCTGACCGATCTGCTGAAGGAATACCCTTCACCTTTCAGTCCGGACTCGCTGCTGAAGCTGCTGAAGCCGCTTCAGCCCCGGCTGTATTCTATATCCTCCAGCCCGAAGGCATATCCGGGCGAGGTTCATATCACGGTGTCCACTGTTCGCTACAGCCATAACGGAATTCAGAGAAAAGGCGTCTGCTCGACCTTCCTGGCCGATATCGCGACAGTGGAGACGGAGATTCCTGTATTCATCCAGAGAAACTCCCGCTTCCGCCCGCCTGCCAATCCCGATACGCCGTTGATTATGGTTGGACCGGGAACCGGAATTGCCCCGTTTCGCGGCTTCCTCCAGGAACGGCGAGAACGCGGAGCGCGGGGACGGAACTGGCTCTTCTTCGGGGAGCAGCATAAGGGAAAGGATTTCTATTTCGAGGATGAGCTGGAGGAACTGCAAAGCGAAGGCTTCCTTCACCGCCTCGTCACCGCCTTCTCCCGCGATCAGTCCGAGAAGATCTATGTCCAGCAGCGCATGCTGGAGCATGGCGAAGAGCTGTGGAGCTGGATTTCGGACGGCGCCCATTTCTACGTGTGCGGCGACGCTTCGCAAATGGCGCAGGAGGTGGATGCCGCGCTCCGGGCCATCATTTTCCGGCATGGCGGCATGAGCGAGGACGAAGCCGGGGAATATCTGAAGACCATGACACTGGACAGAAGATATGTGCGCGATGTGTACTGATTCCGTAACTTACTGCTTGTAATAAGCATACAAGGACTCCAGCAGAAATGCGGGAGTCCTTCTTGTTCCCCGATTGACAAGAGAAGGCATTTTCTTTTACGATAAAATTGTTTGATATTTATTGAATTATTTCATTCTTTCATTAACTAAATTCAGAAACGGGGGAATCAGGTATGGGTTCGTTTCAGCATCTGGATAATCTGCTAAAGGGGTTTACACAAGATGGCTTGGCGGGATGCGCCTGCGGAGTGGCGCGGAATGGAGAGATTTTGTATGAGGGCTATCACGGTCTTGCCAGCATCCAACAGCAAACTCCGATTACAGCTGAAACCGTTTACAGGTTGTATTCGATGACAAAGGTTATCGTCTGTGCTGCCGCTCTCATTTTGTTCGAACGGGGAAAATTCCTGCTGAATGAGCCGCTCCATGCCTATATCCCGGAATTCAAAAATCCGCTGGTGGTCAAACACCGGCCTAACGGCGATGTTGAACTGGTACCGGCGCAGAGCCCGATTCTGATCAAGCATGCCTTCAGCATGACGGCGGGTCTGCCCTATCCGTTCGGCGAGATGGAGTCTGCACGGAGTGCGCGCAAAATTCTGGATGAATTAAAAACGCTTCACGGGGCCTATGATCTGCTGACCGAGATGAAGGCGCTGGCGAAGGTTCCTCTTGCCTTCGAGCCAGGGACGCAGTGGCTGTACGGCTATGGTCATGACTTGGTTGGCGCCTTGATCGAGGTTGTCTCGGGGATGCCGCTCGGCGACTTTTTGCAGAAGGAAGTCTTCGGGCCACTGGGAATGAAGGATACGGGGTATCGTTACAAGGACGATATTGAAGGACGAATGGCCGCTTTCTACGAGAGAGCCGAGGATGGTTCTCTGAGCGAGCTTCCGCCCGAAATGGATGAAATGCACCAGCCGGAAGCCAAGTACGAGAGCGGCGGTAGCGGTCTGTATTCCACACTCCGCGATTATCTGATCTTCACACAGATGATGGCTAACGGCGGACAATATGGAGGAACGCGTATTCTGGGACGTACAACGATTGATTTAATGCGCCGCAACCAGCTTAACGAAGCGCAGCTTCGCGACTTCACCAACTCGTATTCCGCCGGATACGGCTACGGTCTTGGCGTACGAACGATGATGGACCCTGCGGCGGGTAATTCCAACACCCCGATCGGGGAATTCGGCTGGACGGGCATGGCCGGCACCTGGGCTTCGATCGATCCGGAGCATGGCTTCTCCGTCGTCTATATGCACCAAATGCTCCCCAACATGGAGGAGCATTATCATCTTCGTGTGCGGGCGGCCGTATATGGCAATCTGTAACATTCAACAATCTGCAACATTTCAACAAGCCAAGACGCGGGGAGATCAGCGCAATTCTTCCCCGTCTCGGTCTTTCACAGGCTCGGCAGGCTCGTAATGAACGTTCACCTCGTAGATAACCGGCAATTTCTTAAGCTCTTCCTCAACGTGAGTGGCAATTTCATGCGCCTGCAGAAACTCGGTGTCCGCATCCACGACAATAATGACATCAACGACCTCGTTGTTCCCGTAATTTCTCGCCTTGATATCCTTCACTTCCTGAACGCCGCTGACCTGTGCGATCATGTCTCTGTACGTAGCGATCAGACTCTCGTCGAAGCCGTCGGACAAATGATGGGAAGCATCCCGGAAAATATCCCAGGCCGTCTTGCAGATGATGAAACCGACCAGAACGGCGGTCAGAGGATCAAGCCAGGGCATGTTCAGCTGTGAGCCCGCAATCCCGATCACCGCTCCGATACTGACGACCGCGTCGGAGAGGTTGTCTTTGGCCGCTGCCATAACGGCCTGGCTGTTGATCCGTCCCGCAAGACGGCGGTTATAACGGTATACCATGTACATGATGGCCGCACAGAACAGGCCCGTCCACATCGAGATGGGGTCCGGTGCCTGCCCGCTGCTCTTGAAAATAGATGCAACCGCCTGAAAGAGCACCTGCAGGCCGACCGCCATCATGATGAACGAAGCGATTAGCGAGGCGATGGTCTCCGATTTCCAATGTCCGTATTGATGATCTTCATCCGCCGGCTTCTGGGCAAGCTTAAGTCCGATCAGCACCGCGACCGAAGCGACAATATCTGTAGCGTTGTTAAGACCGTCCGCCTTCAGCGCTTCGGAGCCGGCCATTACCCCAATAATCAACTTCAACGAGGACAATACGATATAGGCGACAATGCTGATGATTGCGCCCCGTTCGCCCATTTTTAAATTATCATACCTCTGCTGCTGGTCCATGAACCCCGGGGTCCCCTTTCTACACCCTTTATGGTAACTAATACTAACAGCTGTCATTCATGTGGGTCTAGAGAAACGTTTTTTTACCGGGGTGAAAAAATAGGGACCGACTAACTATGTTGCACTGGACAAACTTACTTTCATCGAACAAAAAAGGCGTCTTATCTCCGATTCACAGGCGAAGCAAGCGAAAACAAACTTCCGACGATTCATATTCCAACCAGGTGCGCTCTTGCCTGCCTAATTTTGCGCGGGGGACAACCCTATAATCGAACAAACCCAAGCGGATAAGGTTACAGCACATATCATAGTGACAAGAACATGTTCAGGAGGGGTATCCATGCTCCATGCCTTTACAAGCGCCGCCGTGAACTACTTGCCGAAATGCAGGCTGCTGTGTGAGTCCGTCAAGCGGCATCATCCGGAAATCCGGTTTCACCTTGCGTTGACGGATCAACTGCCGGTGTCGTTCAATCCCTCGGCCGAGCCTTTTGACAGTATCATTACGATCGGACAGCTGGAAATCCCGGACACGGTCCGGTGGTTGTTCAAGCATAATCTAACAGAGCTCAGCACCGCGATAAAACCGTTTGTCATGAAGATTCTGTTCCGGCAGCCCGGCTGCGACGGTATTCTGTATTTTGATCCCGACATCGTCGTATTCAGCAAGCTGGACGATCTGTTGAATGAATTCGCAAGCTCCAGCATTGCACTGACACCGCATCTCTTGAAGCCGTCGCCGACTTATGTTTCGGTCATTGACCATGAGATTTTCAGCACACTTCGCAACGGACTCTTCAACCTCGGATTTGCTGCGGTTAAAAATGATGCGAACGGCCGCGCCTTTGCCGACTGGTGGGCCGACCGCTTGTATCATTTCTGCCGGGCGGAGCCGGAGAATGGAATGTGGACGGATCAGAAATGGGCCGATCTGGCTCCGATCTATTTCGCCGGCGTTCACGTTCTCCGCTCCCCCCGCTTCAATGTAGCCTCCTGGAATCTGCCAACCAGACACCTGACCGGTACGGTGGAGAGCGGTTTTTATGTCGAAGGTCTGCCGCTTGGCTTCTATCATTTCACCGGCTGGGACAGCGGCGCACATCTCGCACAGGTGTTGAAGCATGCCGGATCAAGCCGGGACGCTGCCTTGACGCTGCTTCAATGGTATGAAAGCCAGGTCCGGGAGAAATCCGATCATTTGACCAAGATCAAATGGGCTTACGACTCATTCGACAATGGTATGCCGATCACGGCACTTCACCGCCGGCTGTACCGGGAACGAAGCGATCTTCAGAACGCTTTTCCCAATCCCTTCAACACCGGCAACGGATTTAACTACCATGCCTGGTTTGAGCGCCATGCGCCTCTCGAACACCCCGATCTATTCGATGGCGTCAACGGCGAATGGAAATTCGATGTCAGATAAAAAGAAGACTGCCCGCAGACGTGATTGATTCAGCCTGCGGAGCAGCTTTCTGCTCTAACTGCTGTCATTTCTTATAACCGATTTAATTTCTCCAGCCGCTTCTTTATCATGGTTCCGACCTTCATCGGTGAAAATTCGGTTTGGATTGTATACTGCCCCTTGGAAGCCACTTTATTTCTCCACTCCGCATCGCTCACCAGTCTTCTCATGAAATAAGCGGCCTGCTCCACATCAGGCTCTGCCCATCGCTGACCTTTTGTATAAGGACCATAGCTCTGATCCAGTTCGACCAGCTGACAGGATACTCCGCAGGAATTGCCGGCATTCATAAAATCCGTATTTCCCGACCACAGCGTTCCGATCACCGGCTTGCCCAGATACATGGCCTCAGCAAGCACGATGCCGAAGCCTTCCGATCGATGCAGCGAAACGAAGCAATCCACCGAATGGATTAGCGCATTGATTTCAGGACGGGACAGGCTGACCTCGATCAAATAAATATTCGGGATTCCCACCAAACTTCGCTTCAGCTGCTCCAACTGCTCCGGCATCGAATTCGCATTATTCACTTTTAGCACAAGGCCCGCGCCGCTGTCCGGCAGAGGGAAAGCCTTGCGGAAAGCTTCGATGGCGGCCTGGGGATTTTTGCGCTCCTGAAAGCTCCAAGTATCATACATCGACAGGAACAGGAATTTGCCCGCCGGAAGTCCGAAGTAGCTTCTGCCGCTCCATTGCGGAACTTCCACATGCACCGCATGCGGCATCCGAATTACCGGTATCGGTGAAATCTCTTGTATAGCCTGCTGTACAAAGCGGGAAGGCGCCCAGACCTCATCCAGCATTTCGAAGCTTGACGACCATGTATTCGGGAATTCGGGAAGCTCCCAATGCCATAGGGCTATGTTCGTGTTGCCTGCGAAGAAGTTCCAGCCCAGACGGTGATACACGCCGGTAATCGAATCAGCGTTGATATACATCAGATTCGTAGAGTGCCGCGAATCCGTCATTTCCATATGGCTCCAGGAGCGGTCTTCGGATTGGGCTCCGTTCAGAGGGATATGAACCATGCCGAAGGGGATGCCGGCAGTCTGGATCGCCCTGGCGGCCATCCGGCAGGCTTCGCCTACTCCATTCTCCGTTCGGGTATACCCGATCAGGTTAATCCCCCTCTCACGTCCCGAATCCAGAGCAATAAATGGATAGCGGGTGTGCCGGTAGAAGGGCTTCAAGCTTCCGCTAAGCTGAAAACGTTCATGGATGCGGCGTTCCCCCGGGTGATGCATTTGAAGATGGACCTGCGCCCATTTCAACAAACCAATCTCATCTTTGCCCAAAGGATCAGGGAATGCCTGCTGCAAATCCGGGCGGTTCTGCACCATTTCATAGACCATTCTCGGCAGGTGCACCTGGGGGTTAACCGGAGCCAGAGCCCATGCCAGAAGCGCTTTGGGATCGGCCGGGGCTTCGCTGGAATTTGAGGCGTATCGGGACAGCCAGTCGAAATTCGGACTATACTCGGCCGGAATCCGATATTGCGCCCACTTAAGCAGAGGGATGGCGTCCCCCCCCAAAGGGTCGCGATACGAGCTCTGCAAATCCGGGCGTGCGCGATAAATTTCATATACAAGATTTGGCAGAATGGTGCCGGGATGGACAGGCGCAAGCGCCCATTCCAGGCTGCCGAACGGGCATTTGAAGAAATCGGGATCAATGCCGTATTCGGTCTGGGCCAAGCTTCTGCCCCACTCCAGAAAAGCTGTTTCATCTTGTTCCAGAGGGTCGGGAAAAGCCGCCCGGACATCCTCCCGAGTCCAATAAATTTCATACAAGAGATTGGGGACGGATGTCTTCATGTTAACCGGTGATTTCAACCAACGCAGAAATTCTTCCGGAGAGTTCGAATCGAACGGATTGATAAAGCGGGCTCCGTGAGGATCGATACTGCCATAGATCAGCCGAAATATATCGGGAATCGGAAACCCATTCGAGAACTTTGACCATTTGTATGATTCGGGTTCAACGTATGGGGCTGCCGGATTCCGGCATGCTGCCTCTGAAATCGTTTGGGGTACTCTGCCCGGATTCAGGCTGACTTTGCTCGGAATATCCGAATCGGCAAGCAGCTTGAGAATGTCTTCTGTCCTCATGCTTGGCTCTCTCGGGTTATTCAGCACTCTGTTCTCGATTTGACTCTTCCATTTCGTTAACGTCCTTCTACCCCGAACCTGATTGGTTATCCCGATCAACGGAAAAAGATCATCTGTCGAGCTTGAAGCATACACGGCGCCATCCCGGTTCATGCGGTGCGTCAATTCCGGAATAGGGTCTGAAATCCGCAGGCATCCGTCTATATAGAGGATATTGTCTAGCTGCCGTACCGTGAGCAGGTAATCGATCAGCAGCGGCTGCAGTACAGCCGTTAATTGGCTCATGGAGAAGCGGAAAGCAAGTGTTTGCGGGCGAGCGACGCCAATCTGCTGCATATTGAGCATATGCAGACGGGCATCTCCGCCATATTCGGCGCCCTCTTCCCCGTCCAGCAGCAATATCCACAATTCGGATTCCGGATAGCTGCTCTTCAGCGAATTGAACAGCTCACGCGCTTCTTCAATCCGGCTGGACATCAGGATGGTGCAAGCGTGGAACATCAATTTCACCCCCTCCTTTCCTGGGCTAACAAGCTTATCAAAGAACATATATATGCGGACTTCGCCACAAATCCGACCTGAAGATGAGCCTTTATAATAATTGCTGCGCATCAGCCCTGTCCAAGCGGTGCGGGCTTGCATTTACTGAAAGATCAAGCAAATGCGAGTATTCGAATCAGATGAGTGTGGAGGAGAGCGAGATGAATCCTGTACCGGTTATCTATGAAGACCGAGTGATCGGAGTAATTGGAATGGGATATGTCGGCGTCACGCTGGCGGTAGGGCTGGCAGATGCCGGTTTCCAGATTTACGGCGTCGAGAAGGCGGATGCAGTGCTGGAGCAGCTGCGCCAGATGAAGCCCAGCTTCTATGAACAAGACCTGGAGGAACACTTGATCCGGCATCTCAAATCCGGGCGAATCCGGGTAAGCCGCGATATTCCGGCAGATCAGGGAATCCGGACATACATCGTTACAGTAGGCACACCTGTCGGTCCGGACAAAAAAATCCGGCTCGAACCGATCATGGAGGTTGGCCGGCAGTTGGCCGGAGTACTTAGAGACGGCAACATGGTCATCCTCCGCTCAACAGTCAAGGTTGGCGTAACGCGACATACCGTTCTTCCATTACTCCAGGCGAGCGGCGCATCGGTCGATCTGGCCTTCTGCCCGGAGCGTACGGTCGAGGGCAAGGCGTTATCCGAGCTGTCCTCCCTTCCACAGATCGTATCCGGTCTTACAGAGGGCGCCTGTCTTCGGGCTGCGCGACTCTTCAGCTTTTTGACACCAACTGTAATTAAAGTGGGATCGCTCGAAACAGCCGAACTCGCCAAGCTGGTGAGCAACACGATCCGGGATGTGAATTTTGCCTTTTCCAACGAAATCGCCTTGGTCTGCGAGCAGCTTAACATCAATATGTCCGAGATCATCCACGCCACGACGCTTCACTACCCGCGATGCAGCCTTTCCGCTCCCGGCCCGGTCGGCGGGCCATGTCTGGAGAAGGACCCCTATATTCTGGCTGAGAGTCTGGAGATGCATAATCTGGTCCCCAAGCTTACGCTCACGGGACGCAAAATCAACGAGGAGCTCCCGGGCCGCGCAGCTGCACGAATTGCGGAAGTTCTGCGGGCACACACGGACGACAACCGCAAAGGCAAGGGCATGGCCCGACCTGTCATTGCAATCCTAGGAATGGCCTTTAAAGGAAGTCCGGAGACCGATGATCTTCGGGGAAGCATGGCGTTCCCATTGATTGAAGCGATTCGTGGACAAATCCCGGATGCGGCATTTAGAATCTTTGATCCTGTCATTAGCCCGGACAAACTGGCGAAGCTGTCCCTTGCCGGCGTTCAGATCACGGATAAGCTGGAAGCAGCTTTTCAAGATACGCATGTCGCCGTGATTCAGAATAATCATCCGGTGTTCCAGTCCATGCCGCTTCAAAATTTGGCGGGTTCCATGGCAGCTCCGGCCATCGTCTACGATTTCTGGAACCTGTTTCAGGGAAGAAGCGAGGAATTTCGCAAATTCAAATATATTGCACTTGGTGCACGAACGGAAGGTGAGGAACAATGACCGTTTATTTGGTCACCGGCGCAGCCGGCTTCATCGGTTACCATCTGGCGGAGCAATTGAGCCGGGAAGCGCAAAATTTGGTTATATGTGTAGATAACCACGTCCGCGGTGAATCGGACTCTTTGTACCGCGAGCTCACAAGCAGAGCGAATGTGACAGCCTATGACGTCGATTTGACCCGCCCTGAAGAGGTGCGGAAACTGCCCGGGAAGGTCGACTATTTGTTTCATCTGGCGGCTCTCAACGGTACGCAGAATTTCTATCAGCGTCCTTATGAGGTTCTGCGCCACTGCACGCTGCCCGCCTTCCATCTGATTGACTATTATGGCCGCCCGGACTCCGGTCTGAGAAGATTCGTATACGCCAGCACCTCCGAAACTTATGCAGGAACTGTCGATTCTTTTAACTGGCCGGTCCCTACCGCAGAGGATGTCCCGCTTGTCATTCCGGACCCCGCCAATCCCAGATGGTCTTATGCCGCATCCAAGCTTCACGGCGAGGTGCTCGTGCATCAGGCGGGCAGCTCCCAAGGCTTCCCGTTCACGATTATCCGCTACCACAATGTGTACGGCCCGAGAATGGGCGACAAGCATGTGATGCCGGACTTCGCCCGGCGGCTTAAGAAAGGCCGGTTCGAGCTGTACGGGTACTCGGACACCCGTTCCTTCATGTACATCGACGATGCGGTTAAGGCAACCGTTCTCTGCGCTCATGAGCCAAAGACAGCAGGTGAGACGGTCAACGTCGGCGGCACGAGGGAACTCAGCATGCTGGAGCTCGCCGAAATCATGATGAACATCAGCGGCATTAAGGGTCAGCTTGAGCTTCACCCCTCTCCCCGCGGCAGCGTCTCCCGGAGGGCTCCCGTTATCGACAAACTGCTTCGGCTGACTCCATACCGGGAAGAAGTGCCGCTTGAAGAAGGGATCAGACGCACTTTGGATTATTATCTCTGAAGAATTGGATTAAGCGGACTTAGAGAAGCGTATTAGGCAATGGTCCGCAATCTGCCCATTATTTGCTCCCACACCGGTCGATTATCCTCGAACATATCCGGAACTTGCGGGATTTGCATCATGCAAATCCTGCTGTTCTGACAATGCAGATCTGCAGGTGTCTGTATGTCTGACGTATGATTGATAATCAGCAGGCGGGCGCTGCCGGCTGTCTTGTGTTCCAGAATGGAGGAGAGCTCAGCCGCTTCCTCATAGGTTGTGTCTGTCCGGATAAACAACATGGCGGGCAGCGTCCTCATCTGTGCCAGCATTCGTTCCGACCTGAGCTTCAGCTTGTGATTGACAGCCTCCCACTCCCTCAGATCATCTGAGCTGTTCTTCCCCACTCCGAAATCATGCATAGATACCATATGATACTTTCTATCCACCACCATATAGCATTGGGACACAGAATTAATCCCTGTTACTTCCAGATTCGATTTGTCAAAAAAGTCCTGAAAATCGGCCAGGAGCAGGTCAATTACTCCTCGGGCGTCAGGCGCGTACATCCAGTCCAGAGGCCCTGCTTGCATTCGCAGACCCGACCGGCGCAGCTCCGTTGCGGTCAGACAGTTATGGCCTAAGCTGTGAATGGCGGTGTAGCTTAATCCTGCGATCTCCTCGAAATCCATAGACTCACCTCACCTCATGCCCGGTATAGAACAATCTATGCACAAACCGCATTCCAAGCTACTACCTGTCGCCAGGATTAGTGATTTTGGGTATTGATTTTTCAATCCATATATCGTAATATTTCGATATAGCGATGAATGCTGTTTTTGAAACTTATAATCCTCGAGGTGAAACCTGTTCATGGATAACCAGTTTAAAGCCTACACCCAGAGTGCTGAACTGCTCAAAGCAATCGCTCATCCAGTACGGTTGTGCATTATCAAAGGGCTAATCGATAAAGGCAGCTGCAACGTGACCTACATGCAGGAATGCCTGGACCTGCCGCAATCAACCGTATCCCAGCATTTGCAGAAGCTTCGCTCTCTGGGCATAGTCGAGACGCAGCGCAGCGGTCTGGAGAATTATTATTCAGTCAGAGACGATCGGATTGTACGCCTGGTTCAACTATTGCTTAAGGAGGAATCACAGAATGAGTAGAAAAATATTGATTGTCGGCGGTGTGGCCGGCGGCGCTTCCGCCGCCGCCCGGCTTCGCAGACTGGACGAGGAAGCCCATATTGTTATGTTCGAGCGGGACGCCTATATTTCATTCGCCAACTGCGGGCTGCCCTATTATATCGGCGGCTCCATCCAGGACCGTTCGCGGCTGCTTGTGCAGACGCCGGAGGCGATGCATAACCGGTTCAACCTCGATGTCAGAGTTCACAGCGAAGTAGTCTCCATCGACCCTGTGAATCGCAAAGTAACGGTTCAGAGCCGCGAGCGCGGCACTTATGAAGAAAGCTATGACGCGCTGATCCTGTCACCCGGCGCCAAGCCGATCCGTCCCGCTCTTCCGGGCATCGAAAGTTCCCGCATCTACACACTGCGGAACATTCCCGATACCGACCGGATCAAGTCCATCGTCTCCGAAGAAGGGACACGCTCGGCCGTTGTGATCGGGGGCGGCTTTATCGGAGTTGAGATGGCGGAGAATCTGAGAGAAGCAGGGCTTGAGGTCACGCTGATTGAAGCGGGCGACCAGCTGCTGGCCCCTTTTGACCCGGAAATGTCTTCCGTACTCTCGCGTGAGCTTGAGGATCATGGCGTCCAGCTGATTTTCTCCGACCGGGTACAGGGCTTCAAGGAAGATGAATCGCAGATCGAAGTATCGCTGTCCAGCGGCAAGACACTCCGCAGCGAGATGGTGCTGCTGGCCATCGGCGTCACACCGGATACCGCATTTCTCAAGGACAGCGGACTGGAACTCGGACCGAGGGGACATATTGTCGTCGATACGCATATGATGACCAATCTCGAGAACGTCTACGCCGTCGGCGACGCTGTAGAAGTGGTTGACTTCGTGAACGGACAAAAGACGGCTGTGCCGCTTGCGGGACCGGCCAATAAGCAGGGGCGGATTGCGGCAGACAATGTCGCTGGACTATGCACCGAATATAAAGGCACTCAAGGGACTTCTATCCTGAAGGTATTCGATTTGACGGGTGCGGCTACAGGTAACAACGAGAAAACATTGAAGCGTCTGGGACTCTCCTATCAAACCGTGTACATTCATCCCGGCTCCCATGCTTCGTATTATCCCGGGGCCATGCCGCTGTCGATGAAGCTGATCTTTGACGCCAAGGGCAAGGTGCTCGGCGCGCAGGCTGTCGGCAACGACGGTGTGGACAAGCGAATTGACGACATCGCCGCGGTGATCCGCTTCGGTGGAACGGTTCAGGATCTTGCCGAACTGGAGCTCGCTTACGCTCCTCCTTATTCTTCGGCCAAGGACCCCGTTAATATGGCAGGCTACACAGCGGAGAATGTCGTGCTCGGACTGACCGAGGTTGTGGTCCCTGCTGACCTGAAGGACCTTGATCCGAAATCCGTACAGCTGGTTGATGTCCGTACGGAAATGGAGCATGCGAACGGTCATATCGAAGGCTCTATTAACATCCCGGTGGACGAACTGCGGAACCGGTTGAATGAACTGGACCCAAGCAAGGAAATCTGGGTTTACTGTCAGGTTGGCTTAAGAGGCTATACCGCTTCCCGTATCCTGAAACAGAAAGGCTATCGTGTCAAAAATCTTACGGGCGGCTATAAGACGTATCAGATGTTCCGTTACACCCCAAAGCCGACTTCTCCTACCGATCCGAATGGCGGGAAGTCTGGAACGGGAGATAAGGAAGTCAAACCGGATACGGGCAGCAATGTCATTAAGGCCGACTTCGGCTCTAAACCGGTGCCCGTTGGTACGGAGCTTGAAGCCGATGCCGAGCTGGACGCCTGCGGTCTCTGCTGTCCCGGTCCGCTTATTCAAGTGAAGATGAACATCGACAAGCTGGAGACGGGACAGATCCTGAAGGCGACCGCCACCGATCCGGGCTTCTATGAGGACATTCAGGCATGGGCCCGCATGTCGCGTCACCCGCTTGAACGGCTGACGAAGCTGCCCGGCGGCGCCATCGAAGCCTATCTGCGCAAAGACGGCACCGTTCAAGAGAGCGCATCTGCTCCGCAGCAGGACGCTGCGCGCAATGGAAGCACGATGGTCGTCTTCAGCGGCGATCTGGACAAAGCCATCGCTTCATTCATTATTGCGAATGGAGCCGCGTCAAGCGGCAAGAAGGTCACCATGTTCTTTACCTTCTGGGGTCTCAACATCATTCGCAAATCCAGCAAGGTCCCGGTCCGCAAGGATTTCATCGGCCGGATGTTCGGCGCCATGATGCCGCGCGGCAGCCGGAAGCTGAAGCTGTCGCAGATGAATATGCTAGGAGCCGGTCCTAAGATGATCCGATCCCTGATGAAGAGCAAGAATGTCTCTTCTCTCGAAGAGCTGATCCAGAGCGCACTCGACCAGGGCGTCGAAATTGTCGCCTGCCAAATGTCGATGGATCTGATGGGGATCAAACGGGAAGAGCTGATCGACAATATCGGATTCGGCGGCGTCGGTTATTATCTGGGCCAGGCAGACCAGGCCGGACATAATCTGTTCATCTAATTATAAGCAGCAGCAAAAAAAGCCGGCCAGTCAAGGAGTCATTCCTTGACTGGCCGGCTTGCCTGTTGTGCGCCCGTTTCCTAGCCCTGTTAGCTCTGTTACATCAGTATCTGCATTACTTAGCCAGGAATCCGTCTGTAAAGACCTTCAGCAAATACTCGAGCGTAGTCGGATCGCTGTAGCTGGATTTCTCCGACTCAATCTCGATCACATGCCCGTTCTTCACAGCCGGAATGTTCTTCCAGGTGTCACTCGAGAAGAAGGCATTCTCACTGTTCGACGCCGGCTTGCTTAGCACGATATAATCGCCTGCATATTGCGGTACCGTCTCATTTGACAGCGTGTAATAGCCCGGACCGAGAGCGTCTTTCTTCACCGCTTCCGGCATTTTCAGACCCATAGCCTGGTACAGCACTTCCGTGCCGCGTGCCCAGTTGTTCCCGAATACATAAATGCTCTTGGCATCATACTCAAACACGGACACCGTGGCATTCTCACCGATCTTCGCCTTAATCTCTTTGCCTGCGGCTTCAGCGCGCGTCTTGAAGTCATCAACCCAGGCCTGCGCTTCAGTCTGTTTGTTCAGCAGCTTGCCGATCTCAATCTGCTGGTTCAGATAATCCAGCTTGCCCCATGTATACACGACCGTCGGCGCAATTTGCGCCAGCTTGTCCAGGTTCTTCATGTAGTCGCCGGCGATGATCAGGTCAGGCTTCAGCTCGATAATATCCTCGAGGCTATCTTCCGACACTACCTTAACGCCGCTGAGCTTATCCGTGAACAGCGGATTTTTGCCAGTCCATTCATCGACTCCAACCAAAGTGCCGCCAAGCGAAATCACATTGGGCGCATTGGTGAGAGCGACGATTCGCTGCGGGTTCGCCGGAACTACAATCGGTCCCGTCTGGGATTCGTATGTAATTGTTCCGCCATCAGCCGGAGCGGACGCCGCCGGAGCGCTGCTGCTTGCAGCCGCCGATGCCTTGGCAGCCTCGCTTGGCGCTGCTGTTCCGGCTGCGGTGTTATTGTTCGCCGCCTGGTTTCCGCACGCCGTAAGTATTATCAATGTCAGCAGCAGCACAGGTGTCAGCCATTTTCTCATGATGATTTTCCCCCTTCTAGTCCGGAACTATATTTATGTGATAATGATTCTCACTCTCACTAAAATATAACTATAGGGGCATCTCCACTGCTTGTCAATACGAAATCGGCGGCCTTGCTCATTGAAGCTGCAGGTTTACTGGCCGGATGTCCCGGCTTTTGGCTGATCCAAAAATGAAGCCGGAGCCAAGGCAATGCCTTGAACTGCCGGCCGGTTTTTGTACCCTACGGGTACTTTCTGAGCAGATCATTCCGCAAACAAGCGATACATCACAAGGTTTAGTAGCACTTAGCCGTTCGGAAGCTCCGCCCTGAAGATGCTGCCCTCTCCGGGTGATCCGGTCACTTCTATGGTTCCTCCGTGGGCTTCGACGATCCACTTGGCGATCGAAAGTCCGAGCCCATGACCGCCGAGCTCCCGGGCTCTTGATTTCTCCTCCCGATAGAACCGTTCAAAGACCCGCTCCCGATCCTCCGGCTTGATGCCGATCCCGTTATCCCGCACTTCGATGACAAGCTTCTGAACCTTGGCCTCCATCGCGAAGACCGAGAGTTCAACCAAGCCTCCATCCGGCGTATACTTAATGGCATTGTCCAGCAGGATGACAAGCAGCTGGGACAACCGCTCTGAATCGCCGCGGAATGGAATCGGCCCCTTCCGTTCATTACGGAGCGTTATGGCTTTGGAGAGCGCCATTGGCTTGAAGGAGTCCGCAATCCGTTCAGCGACCGCCCCAAGATCAAAGTTCTCCATCCGGAGCGCCGCCGCACCCGAATCCGACCGGGCGAGCGTCAGCAGACTATCCGACAGCCGGATCATGCGCTTGGCTTCGTCTCTCATATTGTCCAGCACCCTTCGGACAAAAGGCTCCCCTTCGCCCACCCCCTCCATTTCGAGCGCATCGACCGAGGACATCAGCACGCTTAAAGGGGTTCGAAGCTCGTGGGAAGCATCTGCGACAAATTCCCTCTGTCTTGCAAAAGAACGCTTAACCGGAATCATGGCCTTGGAAGACATCTTATGGCTCAGAAACACAGCAAATCCCGCAAAGAGAACCGATACGGCTGCAAGGACTGCCAGAAGCCATTGGAACAAGCGATGCTGTGCCGTAATATCCTTGGCTCCATAGATCACGCCCAGCACATGCCCTCCATCCACAATCGCCCGTCCGGCTACAAGGAGCTTGCTTTTGCCTGTCACCCCTGGGACTTCTGCGGTTAAATCGCCTTCGCTGCCCTGTTCTGAAACAGCCGTTGTCTCATTGTCATTCAGCCAAAGAGACCAATATCCGGTTATTTCGCCCTCGGGTGTATAGGTATCTGCCCAACCGTCACTTAGGGTGTTTGCAAGCTGACTCACCAGAGTCACACTGTCGGGATTCAATGGAAGCAAATTTCCCGATGTGTCCGCGACAAATCCAGCGATCTCATTGACGCCGGCGCGAGATCCTCCTCCCTGCTTGCTACCGTCGCCGAGATAGCTTTTCCTCCCCTGGCCATGTTCCCAGTTCTCATGCAGAGCGTATAGTTGTTGTTCGAGCCAGCTGTTCAATTGCTGCTTCTGCTGATTCATAAGAAGGTAATGCAGCAGCAAGTACACCGTTACAATGAACAGCAGCAGGAACCCGACCAGAACGGCACTATAGCGTATCGTCAATCTGCGCTGCGTAAGCCGGATGACATCATTGTCCTGCGGTTTGCCTTCCGAAAATCTCCATTTTGGAAGCCGCTTAGTGAACCATCTCTTTCTCAATTTTATAGCCAACCCCCCGAACGCTCTGAATCCAGTCCTCATTCGTAATTTCGCCGAGCTTTTTGCGCAGCAGCTTTATTGTAGCATCTATCGTCTTGGGGCCGACATCGCTATCCAGCCCCCAAATCCGGTCCAGAATGACCTCCCTCGTCAAGACAATACCCAGGTTCTGAACCAGTAAATCGAGAAGCTGGAATTCCCGAGGGGTAAGCTGGACGGACTCGCTGCCGCGCTTCACCACCTGAGCGGTCCGGTTGAGCACCAAATCTCCCAGCTTCATTTCCTGCTCCAGAATCGGAGCGAAGTTGCGGCGGGTGAGCGCCCGGATTCGGGCAAGCAGCTCGTCAATTTCAAACGGCTTCACAAGATAATCATCGGCTCCGGCATCAAGTCCTTCGATTTTGTCCTGAAGGCTGTCCTTTGCTGTGAGCATCAGAACCGCCCCGCTGTATCCTTCCAGCCGCAGCCTCCGGCATACACCCACGCCGTCACCTTCCGGCATCATCCAATCCAGTATCAGCACGTCGTATTGGGAATCGGCCGCATAGTGGTAAGCATCTTCGCCGGTTGTCACCCAATCAATATCGCACTCGGCTTTCTTCTTCAGCATATGAGCAATCAGCTCACCCAGCCGCCGGTCATCTTCAGCCAGCAGGATCTTCATTAACGTTCTCACCTTCTTTATAAGAAAATTCTGAATTCAGGATATCACGCCATGATGAAATTCATATGAAAAAGCATCCAGCGCAATATTTCACTATTTTTTCACCAATAGCGATTAATCTTTGAAGTATCACTAAAGACGAGGGTGTGATCACGATGAAAAAACAGCAATGGATAAAATGGCTGACCGGCGTGTCTGGAGCTCTTCTGTTTACCGGCTTCGTTGGATATGTTGGCAACCGCGACCAGGCCGATGCAGGCAGCGCAACCGCCTATACCCAAAGTCAGCAGGACAGCAGCATCTTCGACAATAGTCAGAATCAGCCGCAGTGGGATTTCGATTCGGAATCCGGAACGGACAGCGGTTCTAGCCCGGATCAAGGCTTCGGCCCAGGCCGGGACCGTTCGTATTCCTCCGGCGATTCCGGATCTTCATCCGGATCGGGCTTCTCGGATAATTCATCTTCTGATAGCCAGAACAGCGGCAGAATGCGCACACGCGCTTCGTAAGCCGAAAGGAGGACTTGAGGAATGAGACATTTTAAAGCGATGAACACGGACTTTTACCTATACGAGCTGCCGCCTGAAACCGAGATTAGAGCGGAGAAGTGGTTCCGTTCCGTCGAGTCCCAGCTCAGCAGGTTCCGTCCGGCCAGCGAGCTCTCCCGTCTCAATCAGGCTTCTGGCAGAGCCTTTGCCGCTTCTCCGCTGCTCTTTGAGGCGGTCTCGGAGGCTGTGAGGCATTATTGCGAGACGGACGGCATTTTTAACCCGTTCATGGGCAGAGTGCTGGAAAATGCCGGCTATCGGGAGAGCTTCGAACTCTTGCACAAGCCAGATCCCGGCGATTCGGCTGCTGCCACAACGGCAACCCATATTCAAGCATTGGAACCGCTCCCCCCCATTTCTCCAGATGATTATCTGGAGCTGGATTTAGAGCTGCGCAATATCTCGCTTCAGCCCGGTTACTCGCTGGATTTGGGCGGCTTCGCCAAAGGCTGGAGCGCCGAGAAAATGGCGCAGAAGCTGTGCAGCCAAGGGATACGACAGGGAGCCATCGATGCCGGTGGCGACATTATCGTCTGGGGAGAGGCTCAGCGCTTGATCGATATAGCCGATCCCTATCAGCTGGAGGCGAATATCGCAACACTCTCGATCAGTACGAGAGCGGGTATCGCGACAAGCAGCCGGGTCAAGCGGAGATGGTCGGGACCTGACGGGGAAGAGATGCATCATCTTTTGGACCCCCGTACACGAAAGCCCTGCAGCTCGGATTTGATCCAGGTGACGGCGATTTGCCCTACACTTGGGCAGGCGGAGGTGCTGGCGAAGACCTTTCTGATTCTTGGCGGGACGCAAGGAGACGCATGGGTGAAGGAGAAGCATCCTGACTGCGCGGTAATCGCTGTACGAGAGGACGGCTCGATAATGCTGAGCGGCATGGCGGAATTTTACCTGGCGGACAAGAAAGGAGATGAACGATATGTACAATTGGTTCAGTAATATCGCGGACACGTTAAGCGTCTGGACGACCGTACGGGCGGCCGGGTTAACCTCATATATGCTGCTCTTCGCGGCGATATTCGCCGGATTGCTTCAGGGAGAGACCTGGGCCAAAGGCGCCCGCAAAGTTCAGCTCAATCTGATTCATCAATGGGCCGGCTGGTTCGGCATGCTCTTCGGCCTTGTTCATGGGCTGGTTCTTCTCTTTGACAAATATATCGGATACTCGTTCTTTGAAATCGTCATTCCGTTTGCATCCAAGCATGAGCCATTCTGGACGGGGCTCGGAACCATTGCCTTCTATCTCATGTTCGCCCTGATTCTCAGCTCCGATATGATGAAGTCAATTGGAAAAAGAACATGGCGCATCATTCACTTTATGGCGCTGCCAACCTTCATTCTGGCGTTGTTACATGCTGCCATGATAGGTACTGACAGCGGCACAGCGGCCATGAAGCTGATGTATTCGGCGACCGGAGTGCTGGTGGTTGTGATGCTCATTCGGCGGATTTATCTGGCCACACGAAAACCGGCAGGCCGTCGCCCGGCTCATCCTGAAGTTATCGTTCCCATCTCCCGACCCGACAAGAAGATCAGCTCTTTCCGATAAAATAATCCGCTGGCGTTCGGCTAATTCCACCCAACAACGGCACCTGGTTTACCAAGACCCCGAGGTGCCGCTGTTTTATTCCTTTTTATCCGAACCGTTCTTCAATAAATAGGCCCTTGGATAAAATCCATATTTCGCATAAAATCTCAATACTTGCTCATTCCCATATAGCACGGATATGCCAATATCGCGGATTCCATTGTCCTGAAACCAATCAAGCGTTTCTCGCATTAAGGTATCACCAATACCCTCACCCCGATAAGCATCCAGGAGGTAAATCGAATCGATCTCTCCCTGTCTGGCCTCATTAATCGAACTAATACAATATCCGACTGCCATCTTCGTATCTGTATCATGGGCAATAATGATCTTTAACTGTCCTTGTTTCGATTTGTCGAGCAGGTCTCGCGACCGTGCTTCGAATGTATTTCTTGATAGCTGCTCCGAAAAGTGGTCCGACAATGAAGCATGATGATCCCTAAGCCGCTCCCATAAGGGTTGGATTAATGCGAGTGAGGTTAGGTCTGTCACCACATACTCAATCTTCAAAAGAAATCACCTTCGATCAAGTTAGATTTCAAATGCTGTACATTGGTATCGATAAATCTGCTGAAATCCTAAACGCGTTGCCAGCTTTCGCGATCCTTCATTATCGAGCGAGCAATCCCAATAGGGGATAAATCCATGATTCCGTATCTCTTCCACTAACAAGGTCGCTAAATACGTTCCCACTCCCCTGTTCTGATAACGATCGACCGTTTCAATCCCGATTGCATGAGTATCTGCTGTCACAAAACTGGAGTAACAGACTCCAATGATTTCCGATCCATCAACTGCTGCGAAGCCAAAGCCTTTGTTCCGAAAAGCCTCTGATGAAGACCAGAACAAATGAATGTGATCTTGAATGAAATCTTTATTATTGAAATCCCCGTTCTCTCAATCCGGTTGTTTGAGATTGATGGTATTGAACACCCTTTTAGTGATTTCACCAGGTTTATTAAATGATTTGAAGACCAACTGTTCAAACGGGTACAGCTTTCTTGAAGGGAACAGAGCTTCATAATCCCAGTCATTGTGATGACCCGACACCTCAAAATGGTGTAAGGACTGCTCCCTCATCTTCAATTCAATATCCGTCGAAATAAATTTGTCCAGCGAACTGATAAATGTATGATTGCTGTGATCCCCAATGAGATAAAATCCTTGCATGCCCTTACTCCATACCAATGCACTTCTGGGTTCAGGCGCTTGATCAATATAAATCCAACCGGGATTAGTATGCTCGATGATTGAGATAATCTCCGGATATGGATGTCCGCCTTCAAGTAAGGGTTTGACTTTATAATAGTCTTCTGGCGCTAACTCTAGCATGTAAACCTCCCAAGAACATCGTCAAAACTCTCTACGGGAAAGAAAGCGCTCCCGATCTATTACCATTTCAATATTGTTCCACAATAATCCTTCATTTGACCCAATGTTAGCGGGCAGCTATTATGTGAATCCGGACTCCTAGCGATTATGATTCAGTAAATTACATACTTTTTCAGAAAATAGGACAAAGCGCCTGCAAGTACTGCAAATAGGGAGTATACCGTCACCAGTGTTTTCAATAGGGTAGCAACATTTGTTATGACAGCAAGTACTTCCAACCTTCTTGGATATGAAACTAACATTGCTAATACCCCTATGTTCTCCACATATTCAAACACAATGATCAATAACGGCAGGAGACATATCGTCTGCGTAAACGTATTAAGGGGGAACATGTGCCGAAGGATCAGGGTAACAGTCAAGCTGAAAAACAAACTGTAAATAAGCGGAAAGATGAAATCAACGACTTCCAGTGCGATATGGATTTTTCTCCCTTGGGGTCCGTAGGCTTCGATCATTGTGTAGACTTTGTCCGCGGAATAATTAAAGGTCGAATCTATGACTCCGATTCCGCCGGATAACTGTTTGAGTTGGGGGACACCCAGGATAAAATTCAGCAAGATGTAGAGAGAAATAAATGCTAAACACAACAATATAGCCAGCCTGGGCGTTGCCAATTTTGAAATCATGGTGTACACATCATTGATCACCTAGAATCCCCCTTTTTTCAGATTCTCTACAAGCATATTCTGTAACTGTTAACTAATCTGTCCTCATCGAATTCCATCCTGTAAATATCCGGTTTGGAAGTGTTCATTAAGAACTCGTATCCATACTGGTTATCGAAGTGGTTCATCATTAAAGTCATAACAAGACCATGAGTTCCGATAGCTACTCTTTGTCCTTTGTACAGGGTTAGTATTTCTTTCAATGCGGCCACCGATCGTTGCTGACACTCTGTCATGGACTCACCCAGTGGAGGTACATAGTCAGGAGTTTCAAACATTGATCTTACAATGGCGTATACTTCTTGATCTCCAACTATTTTGTCTTCGGTTGAGAACATGAACTCTTTCAAATCCTCGATTACAGATACTTCTTGCCCGCAAAATTGGGCTAATCCCTCTATCGTCATAACAGCTCTCTTATAGGGACTTGATACGAAGCCAGTGATTCTCTCGTCCTTCAAAAGTTCTATTATTCTCTCCGAATCAAGTCTACCTTTCTCACTTAAGCCACGGGTTCTTTCATTTCCTTCGGTTTTTGGCGATTCTCCATGTCTGATCATGTATATGTAAGTATTTTCGATATTCAACTTCGATCCCGCTCCTTAATCATTGTTCTTACCTGAAATTGTCATCTCAATATGTAAAAAAATAGACCGCCCTGGCCAGGATCACGGTCTATTTCCGCCCCATCAATAGATGGAAAAAAGCACCAAGTAAAAAACTAACCTCAGTATAGCTTATCTTATCACGCTTTTATAGTGGCCCCAGGTAGGATTTCTTTGCCTCCAATGCCTTCCTTGATCCATTCCGACACCCGTCTGGACATGGCCTCATTTCCATTCAGGTCCACTTCATAGTAAGCGGGATCAGCTTTCGGAAGCTGAAGATTCAGCTGATGCTTGGCATCGATCCACAGTACGCCTTCTGTCATTTTGCAATCGATCACATGGCCCATAAATTTCCGGTCATCGCTGATGAAATGCGCGTGCAGCCCTCCCGCTCCACCGTTGATCCCTGACAAAAATGACGGGAGCCAGAAGGCAATGATGGTGCCGCTGATATTTTCCACTTCAACATTGATGGACTGGTCTGTCATCTCGGGAACGACACGCGGATACGGCTTCTGAAACGATAAGGGAATAGACGTTTGAATGGATTCGAACTTGCCTTTGCATTTCACGGCGTACATGATATTGGGAGTCGGCAATGCCGAATCAATATAAGCTCTCAAATCATTCAGGTCCATCGTCTGTTGAAGTCTTACAGGATTGGTCTCCTCGAAGAAGGCCAGCAGAAACAACCCGATCTTCTGATCGTCTTTGACCACTTTATTGACATAGGTCTGATTATCCAGCAGCAGAACCGACTCCTGCATCCCCTTCGTGCAGCCCAGCCCGAAATCTCCCCACTCACTCAGATCGCGAATTGTAAACTCTGTCTCCATTACGCCCGCAACTAACGCCGCTGTTGTATTGATTTGCGTATACACATCCGTATTGCGAAACTCCACATTATGACCGTTCTTCATCTAAACCCCTCCTCCATCGGATTCTTCGCCTTACACTGGCATTTATTGCAGAGAGATGTCCACGACCTGTTGAAGGATGTTCATCGTCTCGGATAAATCGGCTTGGTAGTACTCCTCATCGCTGGGAAGAATGAGCCGCAACGTATGCTTGTAATCCAGATAGGCAGTTCCGTCAATCAGTGTAAAATCAATCATATGACCTCCGTATTTGCCATCCTGTGTAATGAAGTGAAAATGATAGCTTAGTCCGGAAATCTCGCCAAGATGCTCCGGCATAAGATAGCCAACCAGCGTTCCGCGCTCGTTATGATACGTTCTGACATGCTTGGATAAAGCGGTGTTGATCCCTTTGGGATACGGCTTCGGCTGGGCAGGATAACATTTGGTCCGCAATACTTCGAAAAGACCCTCGATCTTGATCGCATACATGATGTTGGCTGTGGGCAGCGCCTGCTCGATCGCAGACTTCGTCTCCTCGTAGGTGGCCGCTGTGTGCAAAGGAACAATCTGATCACTTTTGAAAAAGGAAACGAGCATTTTGGGCGTTTGGTCCTCTCGGTCGATGGAACGGGTCTGCCCATATTCATCAAAATGATGGAGGATACCGTCCAGAATGGCGATTTCGCCATGGAGTCCCGTAATGCTGCCAATGCCGAAGTCTCCCCATTTGCTCAATTCCTTCAAAGGCACAAACCCGTCCAATACGCCCGCGAACACGGCGCCATAGGTCGACACTTGATAAACGGTATCCAGATCCCCCAGCACCAGACTTAATTCCCGGTTCGCGGCTTTCGGCTCATACATGCAATTTCTCCCCCTTTTTTTTGCCGGCCGGCAGCTTATCAACATAATGGCAGACACCAAACATCAGGATCGAAATGAGCATCAGTCCGCTGTACGTGAACGACATCGGAAGCTGGGAATCAACCTTCAAATGGCTGGCGAATGTTGTGACGAGCGATACGATGACACCCGACAGAGAGCCGAACAAGGAACTTGCCGTACCCGCCAGATGGGCAAACAGTTCCATTGATCGCGCTAACGTATTGGGGACGATAAAACCGCAGACAAAGACGATCAGCAGCACCGGAATCACCGTTCCGGGAAGACTCACGCCTCCCGCGAACTCAATCAATACCATGATCAGGCTGAAAATCAACGCACTGGACAATCCAAAGATCAATAAAGTCATGATGGGATAACGGCCCACGCTGAACCGATTGCCAATCGACCCCAAGAAATAAGAAGCTCCCAGCACCAGCGCAATATAGCCGTAAATCACGGATGAATAGCCAAGAACATTCTGGATGAGAAAAGGCCCCATCGTGTTGAACAGCACTACCGACGCGTAACCGAATCCGCCGATGATCGTCATTCCCATGAATACCGGGTCACGAATAATCTTTCCGATGTTCGCGAGCGTGACTTTCACATTCAGCTTAACCAGATTTTGGTTAGTTTCCGGCAGCCGGGCCAGGGCCAAACCAAAAATAATCAGGCCGTACAAGCCAAAGAAATAGAAGTCGGCTTTCCAGCTTAAATATTCTTCAAAATAGCCGCCGATAAATGGGCCGATGATCGGGCCAAGCGACCAGCTTAACCCGAAGTAATTCGTTGCTTTGGCCAACTCTTTGCCTTTGTAGCAATCCACGACCATCGCCCGGCCCACAACCGCCATGCCGCCTACGCTTAAGCCCTGAATGAGCCGGCACAGATTAAGCACCTGAATTGTCGGCGAGCTGATACAGATCAAACTGATGATCCCGTAGCTCAATGAGCTTCCGAGCAATATTTTTCTACGCCCATAACGATCCGAGAGAATTCCAAGCACCATCTGCCCCACACCATATCCCAGCATATACAGGCTGATGCTCCGCTGAACGGTTCCGGTATCGCTATGATAAAAAGATACGAGCGAGGGCAGAGAAGGCACATATAAATCGACCCCAAGTCCCATTAGAAAAGGAACCAAAAAAACCAATAACGAAATAATCCGCATCTCTGAAGCTGAATGCTTCACTTCATCACCTCATCTGGCAGTTAGTATGCTGTCGTTCTTTCAAATAACTGTCTCCCATATTCAAAAGCTCTCAGATTCAATTGAAGATACGAGGGAGAAATATTGTTCTTAAGCAATTCAATCAAGCTCTGGATATCCAGCTCCATCTGTTCCGCGAGCACAGCCAAAGCGATCATATTGCGCACACGGTTGAACTCCGGATCGGCCCGGTCGATTTCCGCATCGTCAATAAACCGGACCGGGAAACCTAATCGTTGAATGGATTCGCGTGCGCTGCCCTGAACATCAGCCTGAAGCCTCGTATTGACCGTTGGCGGACTCAATTCATACGTGCTGCTGATAATCCGTCCCTCCTTCTTCAGATAATGCGCATTGCGCAGCGTCTCGATCTGTTCAAAAGAAATGAGCGCCTCTGCTGTACCGAATGGAATAAGCGGAGAGTAGATGCGTTCTGTCGAGTACCTGAAATGGCATTCAACGCTCCCTCCCCGTTGTCCAAGTCCCATTACATCCGAGATTTTGATCTCGTATCCATGATGGGTGTAGTATTCGCCGAGTATTTTGCCGAACAGGCCGATTCCCTGACCTCCCAATCCGCAAATGAGGTAACTTCCTTTATCCGGAGCGCTCATAGCTTATCGCCTCGCTTTTGCAGGCTGCGGCGCATAATTTGCAGCCAACGCACAGATTTTCGTTGATTTGAATCTCTTCGCCCTGATCCGTTGCTTTAATTTCCAATGCGAGACAACCGAGCTGCAGACAGCTTTTGCAATGAACGCATTTGCTCTGCTCAATATGCCCGGATACGGACCGATCCGGCTTGATTTTCAACAGACAAGGCTTCTGCACGATGACGACCGCGCTTCCTTGTGAGTTGACGGCGCCAAGCACCGCAGCTTCCAATTCCTCAAGATCATAGGCATCAACTGTATGGATATCACGAATTCCGATCGCCCGGCACATCTCGGCAATATTCAGACGATTCTCCGGATTATAATGGGCTCCGAAATCGCCGGAAGGAAGGCTCTGGCCTCCCGTCATCGCAATGCATTGATTATCTACAATAATGACCGTGGAGTTAGCCGAGTTGTAGACCATGTTGATCATCCCGTTAATTCCGGTCGCCCAGAATCCGCCATCCCCTATGACCGCAACATACTTCCGCTCTCCATGTCCCTGATTCATCACGTTAACACCGTGGGCCATCCCGATGGAGGAACCCATATGCTTCGCGTTATTGAATGCGCCAATATGCGGGAAGACGCCGATCCCGCCGCAGGTCACATCGGTTGAAGCCTCGATTCGATGCTTCTTCAGAATGTGATAGACGAATAAATGGGAGCAGCCGGCACAATTCATCGGCAGACGGAAGGGAACATCCTGGATCGGGTGTACGCTGACTTCGGTTGAACCCAGCTTCTCGGATATCAGTTCGGGGCTGAAGCATGTGGATTCCGGAAATTTGGGGAACAGGCTCTCCCCGATGACATCGAAGCCAAGGCTTTTGATCTCCTTCTCGAGGAATACATGACCGTCTTCAATGACATACAGCCGGTTAACATGATCCGCAAGCCTGCGAATCAGTCGCTCCGGAAGCGGATAGACCAAGCCGAGCTTCAAGACCGAAGCCTCCGGCAGCATTTCCTTGACATAGCCATATGGCACACCTGCGGTAATGATTCCGATATCACTGCCGTTTAGTTCAAGCACATTCACCGGAAGGTCTGCGGCTTCTTCCTTGAGGCTTCGCAGCGCCTGGGCAAAATCATGATCAAACCGGCGAACCTTGGCATTCGAGGAGTTTGCCATGCCGATCATCATCGTGCTTGCCAGGACGCCATAATAGCTGAACTTGTATTTCTTGCGGAATGCCTTCTGGTATTGGTAAGCATCGTCGATGTCCACCGTGCTGCGTGTCTTGCATGTGATGGAAGTCAGACGGATAATGACCGGCAGACTGAGCCGTTCACTGAGCTCAAATGCAAGCTTCATATATTCCAGAGCTTCCTGGCTGTCTGACGGTTCAAGCACAGGAACCCCGGCGCTGTCCCCGTAATGACGGCAGTCATTGCAGTCATCGCTGATCCGTCCGGCATCATCCGATACCACGAGCACCAGCCCCCCGTTCGTCTGGGCCTGGGCCGCGGACATCAGCGCGTCATGAGCGACATTAAGCCCGACGGTCTTCATGACGGCATAGCTTCGATAGCCGGCAAAAGAAGCTCCCATCGCAACCTCCAGAGCCACCTTTTCGTTCGTTGACCACTCTGAGTAGATTTCAGTGTATTTCCTCATCGTCTCTTCAATCACTACCGTCGAAGGGGTTCCCGGATAACCCGTCGCCATACCGGCTCCCGCTTCATACGCGCCCCGTGCTATCGCTTCATTCCCGGTCAGAATGGCCTTCATCCCGTTTCACTCCCCTTCCTTACGCTTGAAGCGCTGCCCCATCGGATAACCGAAGCAGCCCATATAAACCCGACTCCTGCCGCCGTCATGACAACGGTGCTTCCATCCTTGACTCTTCCCTCAGCAATCCCGAGCTGTAGAGACAGAATGGGATCATTTTGCCCGAGGTGGCCGTACTCATCGAGATAAGTGGATTGATCTTCGGTCAAATTGAACTCGGACAGATAGTGATGATGTGAAGATTTAGGAAGATGCAGAA
This sequence comes from Paenibacillus sinensis, assembly GCF_019904155.1. Taxonomy (GTDB): domain Bacteria; phylum Bacillota; class Bacilli; order Paenibacillales; family Paenibacillaceae; genus Paenibacillus_AQ; species Paenibacillus_AQ sinensis. The sequence continues at coordinate 41,499 of NZ_JAHCMB010000049.1, read as the reverse complement.
TAGCCAAATAGTCGATATCCCGGTCACTCTTCCCGGACTTGAACAGCGCCTCGCGGATAACCGAGATAAAATTAGGCACGGTTTTCGCTTTTAGCCGCTCCTTGAAATTGACCGGATCTTTTACGGTGAAGTGCAAGCCTTGCAGCTCATGCTCCTTCGGCGGCCAGTGCTTGGCACCGCCATATTCCACCACACAATCGTCGGCGAAGCTCCCGTCGCTCTTAAACGCGGTTGCCAAAATCACGTTGACCGGCGCATTCTTCTGTATAATTAGCGCCGAAGCTCCTGCCGCTACATCGACAAGAAAAGAAGTTTCCTTGCACTTCAGATCAATCAGATCACTGTCCCGGTACCCGCTTACGAGCAAAATTTTGGTGTATTCTTCGTTGGCCGCCAGCAATGAGCGCGCAATTTCCATAGCACAGATCATGGAGCCGCAAAGCGCCGACATGTCGAATGACCAGGCGTTGAAGGCATTCAGCTCGCTGGCGATTTTGGTGCCGGCAAGCCAGGACATATAGTCTTTGTGCTGGCCCCCTGCCCAAATCACCACATCAAGTTCCGAGGGTGACAGTCCGGAATCGGCCAGAGCCGTTTGTGCCGCCCTGACACCCATATATAGCGGCGTTTCCTCTGAGACGGCCATCCGTTTTTGCTTAAGACCGTATTTCTCCACAATGACCGATTCCGGGATGCCCGACTGGTCAGCCAGCTCCTTGGCCGTAACGATCAACTCCGGCACATATGTTCCGAGACCGACAATGCCGCAATGACTCATACAACTCACCCGCCTTATCGATTTAATCAATACATGTGCAATCCTCCATTCACGGAGATGATCGAGCCGGTGATGTAATCCGCTCCGCCAGTTGTGAGAAAATAGACGACTTCCGCGATCTCTTCCGGTCTGCCCAGCCGTCCGACCGGAATCTGTCCAATAATATCGTCGAGAATATTCTTCGGAATGCTCGCCATCATGTCCGTCTGGATATAGCCGGGTGATACGGTATTGACCGTAATATTTTTATTCGAAACCTCCCTTGCCAATGATTTGGTAAAACCGTGCGCACCCGCCTTTGCAGCCGCATAGTTGGTTTGTCCGAACTGTCCTTTCTCGCCATTGACCGATGAAATATTGATGATGCGGCCGTAATTCCGATTGAGCATCAGGGGCAGCACATGACTGGTGATGTTGAACAAGCTGTCCAAATTCGTTCTCAGTACGGCATCCCAGTATTCCTTCGTCATCTTCTTCAGGCTTGCATCTCTCGTTATCCCCGCGTTATTAACCAGAATGTCGATTTGCCCGTATTTCCGTTCAATATCCGCAACAGTTGATCGGCACTCTTCGTAATCCCCCACATCGCACACATAGCAATCCACGTTGGAATATCCTTCAGAAATCCGCGTATCCAGCCACCTAGCATTTCGCTCGGCATTTGTAGCGCATGTAATGACCCGGAACGAATTCGCAAGAAAGTTTTTGCAGATGGCCTCTCCGATCCCGCGCGTTCCTCCCGTAACCAAGGCAACTTTTTCGCTCATATAGGCACCCCTTTCAAGAGCATATTCTATCTTTCGAGCAGCATCGCAGCTCCCATCCCGCCGCCGATGCATAAGGTCGCCAGACCTTTTCGGGCATCGCGCCGCAGCATCTCATGCAGCAGCGTGACAACGATCCGTGCCCCGGAAGCGCCAATCGGATGACCAAGCGCAATGGCACCGCCGTTAACATTTACTTTTTCGGTATCCCATTGCATCTCCCGGTTGACCGCGATGGCTTGAGCCGCAAAGGCTTCATTCGATTCGATCAGATCCAGCTCCTGAACGTCCCACCCCGCCCGGGACAGTGCCTTCTTGCTGGCCATAATGGGACCCGTGCCCATTAATGAAGGGTCCACACCGACATTGGCGTATCCCGCGATTCTCGCCAAAGGTTTAAGCCCCAGTTCATGAGCCTTCGTCTCACTCATTAACAGGACGGCAGCCGCTCCGTTGTTAATGCCTGATGAATTACCGGCAGTAACCGTACCGTTCTCTTTGAATGCCGGCTTCAACCTGGATAGTACCTCCAAATTTGTGCCCGGCCGTGGAAATTCATCTTTATCAAAGAAATGAACCGTGCCTCTTTTTTCAATCTGAATCGGAATAATCTCTCTGGCAAACCGTTCATTTTGAATCGCTTCATTCGCTTTGGCCTGTGAATGGACGGCAAATTCGTCCTGCTCTGTGCGGGAGATCCGAAACTTCTCCGCGATATTCTCCGCAGTAATTCCCATATGGTAGTTGCCAAACGCATCGCATAAGCCATCCTGAATCAGACTGTCCACTAGCTCCCAGTTGCCCATTCGCTGTCCCTTCCGGGACTTATTCAGAATGTGCGCGGCCATATCCATATTCTCCTGTCCTCCTGCGATTACAATGTCCGCATCCTGGCAGCTTATGGCTTGTACACCCAATTGAATTGCCTTAAGCCCCGAACCGCACACTTTGTTGATCGTATAGGCGCGTGATTGATACGGAAGACCGGCTTCATAGGACGATTGCCTGGCCGGATTTTGCCCACATCCCGCTGTCAGCACATTGCCTAAAATAACTTCGTCAATTTCACCAGCCTTAAGGCCGCTTCTCTCCAAGAGTCCTCTGATAATTGCACTTCCAAGGGTGGTCGCTGAAGCTTCAGAGATTACCCCGCCAAATGCTCCAATCGCTGATCGCACCGCCGCAACGATAACAACATTCTCCATGCACCTCAGTCTCCTATCCATATAAAATTTTTTTCTAAGCCCTATTTTACCTTTCATTTCCAGTCGCCGAATCACCCTGTACAAACAAAAAAAGGGTGAAATTTCTCACCCTTTGTCACTGCTTTCGATATTAATTTGTGTGGCTTTCTCAATCATGCTGTCGATCACGGACAGGCAATGCTCCAGTGAATTCACATCCAGCTTTCGGTATATGCTCTTGAGATGACTCTTCACGGTGTTCGGCGATACCCGTAAATGGTCCGGAAGCCGGTTAATCGATTCTCCGGATTTCAGATGGTATAAGACCTCAATCTCTCTGGGTGTCAGCCCTTTTTGATTGTCGAGAATAAGCGCTCCGAAAAAGGTAAGCCTATCCGGCTTTAGCTTTCGGTCCATCCTGAGCAAAGCCGCAACATAATCGCTCACCAATTGGACTACAATTTTACAATGGTTGATCTTTTCATCTATTTTGAGTGAGATACTGACGACCCCTTTGAACTCTTCCATAAAATAGACCGGAGCCGCAATACAGGTCCACGATTGCAAGGCTTCCCAGGAATGTTCCGGACCGTTGACCACTTCCATTTGTTTGGATTTCAATACTTTTCCGACGGCGGTAACACCGCCATGTCCCACATTGGTTCCAAGCTTCAATCCATTCTCGAATAAGAACTGAACGGTCTCGATATCGGCGGTCAGATCAATCATGCAGCCGTTCTTGTCCGTCAAGCAGATGAATTTCTCCTTGGCCAGCAATTGCTCGAACACTTTCTTCAGAACGGGTCTGCTGCCCTGAATCAAGGAATGATTCTGCTTCAACAGCTTAGCTAACTGTGCTTCCGTTAATGTTAGTCTCGGTGGAGCGAAAATCCTTTTTCCTTCCATTAAGTACACAATAATCACTCCTCTACCCATGATTAATTGGGAGCCCCAGTATGAAACATATCGTCTATTTTTTGTATTCATTGTACTCCAATTGGAATTCAATGAATATGAAAAATAAGCTATCCGGATTATTATTTATGCGGGAAGCTTGGATGATTGAAAGCCTGAGACTCTGACTCGTCTTGTACAATCCCGTAGTAGACCCGATCGTCATACTCATCCAGATCCTCATAGTAAAAGCTCTGCCGAAGCGTCCCCTCATAACTCATGCCTGCTTGTTGCAGAACTCTGGCGGATTGCTGGTTTCTGCCCCGGTGGAATGCCTGAAGCCTGTTGAGACTGGTGTGGGAAAATGTATAGGCAATGACCGCGCGGAGCGCTTCGCTGGCATAGCCATTCCCCTGATAGCTTCGTCCGACGCAGTATTCGATATCGGCAAAATGATGCCGCGTGTCCACACTGCAAAAGGCAATCTGGCCTATACATTCCCGGTCTATTGTCCGGATCATCGCCCATCGGTAAAAGTCAGGCTCTGCATAAGCAGCCGTCCACTTCAGCAGCAGCTCCATGACCGCTTCCCTACTTTCATATGCCGGCTCGCCGTATTCGTGCTGCACCTTGGGATCGCCGATCCAATTGCGAAGCATGCTGTCGGCATCTCCGGTCTCAAAGGGCCTCAGCAGCAGTCTGCCCGTTTCGATTATAGATGTTGCTAAATGCATCGTTACTCCTCCTTAAGCCTTCCATTATCCATACAACAGCCGGCCATCCAGACAATCATCCAGGTAGCGATTCGTTCCGGACAGTTTGTCATCCTTTACGCGAATCCAGCCTATTGTTCCATCCTGTGTCCTAACCTTCCCAATCTCCTTGCCGTCGCCGCCCAGGAAATACACTTTCTCTCCGGGCTTGATCCAGCGTAAGATTTGCTGTGACCGGCTTCCGCTGTAAATCGGGAAGCGAAGCTTCGCGGTCCAGGGCGTGGGCGGTTCCATCGGGTAATAGTCGTTCGGAACCTCTTTCCAGACATGATTGCTGTTCAGCAGGTAATCCATCAGGATAAAGCGGCTTTGAAAATCATAAATCAGTTTGGAAGCAGTGACGTGGCCATGTCCATTCATGGAATCCGAGTTGGCGGTTAAGCCATCCAGTGTTCCCATAGGAAGCAGCCTGGCCCCGTCATAGTAATAATAGGTTGTGCTGCGATCAGCATCAGGGCCATAATTCTCAAAGGCAATTTCAAAATAAGAGTCGGAGGTGTCGGCATCTACGATTGTAAAATAGGTGGTGGCATACATTTTGGAGATACCGACTTCTAGCTTCAGATTATTTACATTAAGAGTCCACTCATCGCCAACTTCACCGTGTTTGTTGAATGCCAAGCGAATGTTCTCTTCTTTGCCGTCTCCATTGAGGTCAACTGCTGCTTGCAGGCGCCGGTATGTATCTTTATTATCGGGGTACCCCAGAACGTGGCTGTCTACATCCCACTCTTGATAGAGCTTGTTCTCCCTGTTGAACTGCTCATACTTCTGAATGAGCTGAATATTCTTCTTCTCCACATCCGTCAACTCGCCGTTGTGTGCAGAGTCGGGATGATACCAGGTCTTACTTCCGAAATAGGCCTTCAAATCCGCTCTAGTAAAAACATTACCATGTCTCGCCAGGATTTCGTTACGCGCCAGCTCCAAAATTCTGGCATCCACATTGGCCAGATTATCTGGCGTCAGAGGCTTCTGACTGCTGTCCGGGAACAGATAGGCTCTGCCTGGATTGGCTGCTACCGAGGTCTTGCCGCTCGCCGCAAGAGTTGGAATTGTTGCAGAAGCTGATGGCTTCGCGGCAACGGGGATGCCGCCTATATGCGACAGAAGCAGGATGGCTGCTGCCATCATCAATTTATGATGCCGAAATATCACGGAGTAGGATTCATTCCTTTCATATGTAAACAAGCATTACTATTTATTCAACGTTCCCCGGTCGCATCCTTCCACCATTTGGAGCCTCACATTCTTCAACGACATATGACACAGCTGATGAAAAAGTGAAAATAACACAAAAAAACGACATTTTCATGTCGTTTGGGTGTTTTAGATAGATTTTAAGCAAGGGGTCGTATCCCCGACCTTTATGATATTAGTATAAACGGCCGGAAAACATAAGTCTAGTCTTTTTTTGGGAATTCCGTTATATTCGTTCATGCCAAACAATGAAACGGAGGTATTCCATTGAGCACACCCCTTATAGAATTAAATGGCATCCGCAAAACCTTCAAGGTTGCCGAACGCTCCGCCGGCACTCTTGCAGCAGCCAAAGCGCTGCTCCACCGGAAGCATCGGCTCGTAGAAGCGCTGAACGACATCAGCTTCACGATTCAGGAAGGCGAAATCGTCGGCTACATCGGCCCGAACGGCGCGGGTAAATCAACAACCATCAAGATTATGTGCGGCATTCTGGTTCCAGATGGCGGCAGCTGCAAGATTCTGAACCGCACCCCATGGAAGGAACGAACCGCCTATGTCGGACAGATCGGCGTTGTGTTCGGACAGCGCTCCCAATTGTGGTGGGATGTGCCTGTCCTGGACTCCTTCGAGCTGCTGCGGGATATTTACCGCATACCGGAAGCCCGATACCGCAGCAACCTGTCCATGCTGACGGAGACGCTGTCACTCGAAGAGCTGCTGCGGGTGCCGGTCCGGCAGCTCAGTCTCGGCCAGCGGATGCGCTGCGAGATCGCCGCGTCGCTGCTGCATGATCCGAAGATTCTGTTTCTGGATGAGCCGACAATCGGCCTGGATGCCGCCAGCAAAATTGCAGTCCGGCAGTTTATCAAGACGATCAACCGCGACAAAGGCGTGACCGTCATTCTCACCACCCATGATATGAATGACATCGAAGCGCTCGCGGACCGGATTCTGATGATCGGCAAGGGGTCTCTGCTGTATGACGGCTCCCTTCAGGAGCTGAGGCGAAGATATGGCAGCAGGCGGACGGTTACTGTGGATTTTCTGGAGAGCAGGCAGCAGCCGCAGATTCCACTGGCCTCCCTTCATTCCTGGACTCCGGAACAGGCGGTGTTCAGTTACGACAGCGGACAGCTAAGCCTTGCGGAGCTGATCGCAGCCGTATCGGAAACGGCGGAAGTCCGGGATGTGTCGGTGGAGTCGGCCTCCGTGGATGAACTGATCCTTCAGCTATACCGGGAGCACCGGATATGAGAGCTTATTTAGCAGTAGGGAAACTGCGATTTGTCATGGGGATGCAATATAGGGCCGCCGCAATCGCCGGGCTGCTGACCCAGTTCTTCTTCGGTTTCGTCTTTATTATGGTATATGAGGCGTTCTACCGCTTCAGCGGCGGGACGCAGCCGATGAGCCTGCAGGATGTCATCACTTATGTGTGGCTTCAGCAGATGTTCCTGAACCTGATTGCGCTTTATTTTCGCGATACGGATATTTTTCAACTCATTACCGGGGGAAATATTGCTTACGAGCTGTGCAGACCATGCGATTTGTACGGCTTCTGGTACGCCAAGCTGCTCGGAACCCGCATATCCGCCGCCCTGCTCCGAACTCTGCCGATCCTGGTCATTGTTCTCCTGCTGCCCGCGCCCTATGCGCTGCATCTTCCGCCTTCAGGCCCGGCCTGGCTGCTGTTCGGAGTGTCGCTGACGCTCAGTGTGCTGCTCGTCTGCTCCATTTCCATGCTGATCTACATTTCGATCTTCTGGACGATGTCGCCTACCGGCTCGCTTCTAATGATCGCCACAGCAGGTGAATTTTTCGCCGGTATGATCATTCCGATACCGCTGATGCCGGACTGGATGTCGGTGGTTGCCTATGCTCTGCCATTCAGATGGACGGTCGACTTTCCGTTTCGGGTCTATACGGCGAACATCCGGGCAGACCAAGCCCTGATCGGGATTGGCATTCAAGTGATTTGGCTGGCGGCTCTGGTCGGTCTTGGCTTGTTTCTTCTCAAGCGGGCTCTACGGCAGGTCGTCGTGCAAGGAGGGTAAATCATGAGGTTGTATTTCAAATATATGTCCATTCTGCTGCGTTCCCAGTTGGATTACAGGGCTTCCTTCTGGATGCTCTCGCTGGGGCAGTTCTTTATTCCGTTCTCAGTATTCGCCGGTCTCTATTTCATGTTCTCGCGCTTTGGCGGGATTCCGGGCTGGAGCTTCTATGAAACGGCCCTGATCTTCGGCGTCATTCATATGTCCTTCTCGCTGGCCGAGTGCCTGGTTCGCGGTTTCGACAGCTTCTCCACGCTTGTGTCGAGCGGAGAATTCGACCGGCTGCTGGTCAGGCCGAGGGGAACGGTCATACAGGTGCTTGGCAGCAAATTCGAATTCACACGCATCGGTAGAATGGCCCAAAGCGCTGTTGTGCTGGTCTGGGCCATTTTGAGTCTGCAAATTGCCTGGACACCGCTGAAAATCCTGACTCTCGTGATGATGGTCGCGGGAGGCGCATTGATCTTTGCGGGCATTTTTATTCTGAACGCTACGCTATGCTTCTGGACGGTTCAGGCTCTGGAAGTCGCGAACATCTTCACGGACGGCGGCAGGGAGATGGCACAGTACCCGCTGGACATTTATCGGAAGCCGGTAAAGCTCTTCTTCACCTTCATTATTCCGTTTGGCTGTGTCAGCTATTTGCCACTGCTCTCGCTGCTCGGACGGGCAAGCGGACATGCTCTTCTGTATGCCCTGCTGCCGCTGGCCTCCCTGCTGTTTATGCTGCCCTGTCTGGCAGCCTGGCGCTTCGGTGTCCGGCATTACCGGGGGACAGGGTCCTAAAGACTTAAGGGTGAAAATACGGCAGAAGCAGCAGAGTAAGTCCGATCAATGAAAAAATGCCGGTTCCGATGGCAGACAGAACAAAATAGGCGCGGGAGGGCTCCCGCGTCGCCTTCCAGCCTTGGGTGATCTTCCAAAAAAGGCGGGGCTTAATGGTAGCAAAAATGGCAGTGAACGTCCAGAGGACAATAAAGGCGGTGAAGGCAATCGACACCCAGTTTGTTTGTGACGACATGATGAGTATCCCCTTTTCTAATCGATGAATGGATTTTCAATAATTAGGCTCAAGGTAATTTGGATGAACACGCTGAAAAAAAACGCCAATAATATATAATTTTTCACATCTTAAATTTTCCCGTCCTGTATCCTTTCAGCGGAGAGGATCATGGTTACAACATTTACACAAATCATTAAGGTACAACTAAACATTTGACCAAGCCCTGTCATGACACCCTTTGAATATAGTTGCTTTCCTCTAAGCATTTGCTTGCTTCCTCCAATAGAACAAAGTAGTACTTGAGTATTTCCCTAATCGGATCAGTTAAGGATACATGTATCTTAAATACTCAGGATCAAAGAAATCGATGACAACCGCCTGCGACCCCGGATCATTAATCAAAGTGATGCCTTGCTCTGTCCACACATAACCCGGCAAATTGGAATTCGTGCTCGGCTTGCCTTTCCCATGCAGACGGTTAAGTCTTCGATGAAAATATTCCGTAAGCCGCTCCCGGGCATCCGGTTGTTCCAGTTCATAAAGATAGCTGGCTACGCTTAGCCGATTTTTCCGGTTCTGAGGAAAGAGGTAATACACTTCGGCATTTGGAGAGTACCGGGAATCCATCCTGTAAACAAGCTCTGCCATAACACCTTTCGAATCCTCATAATCGAGCGGCAGCGATTCTCGCGCCTTTACTTCCGCTTGGCTCATCCCCCACTCTACTTCCCGGAATGTGGGTAGGTCCGATTTGAAAGTGGTAAGCAGCAGCAAGGAAAGAAGTGCAATCGCCAAGTTAAATACACGCATGAATGACTAACCCTCTCCAGTTGAGTAGTAAAAAAAACCCATTACCATTAGCTAGTTTCGACACTACCCACATGTGTTCCTTCCAGCGGACAGATCATAAGAGAGCAAATAAAGAAAACCGCTATCCCATTGTATTCAGGATAACGGTTATGCAGCGTGCGCGGCTGATCAGCCCTATGTATGCGTAAGCAGTATGTTTAGTTCATCTAGCGATTTGACGGTATAGTCAGGCTGTACGTCATGACTCCATGTCCTCCCCAGCCGGTTGAGCCAGCAGGCGGACATCCCTTCCCGCTTGGCGCCGAGCACATCGGAAGGCGAATCTCCGATATGTAGAACCTCACAAGGGTCGACCTGGAAAGTTTGGAGTACTTTTTTGAACATGACATTGTCGGCATCATTCTTGTAGGAACGGTGATGCTCCGACATAAACACAGGAATCCCGAAGCTTGTGCAGAACCCCGGCATCATCGCTTCATCCGCATCGCTCACGACGCACATCCGGTATTTGCGGCCCATATCCTCCAGGAAAGAGGCCGTTTCCGGGTACTGCTCGGACAACGTATGTTCTCTGAACAAAATATCCACCGCAGACGAAACGTCAAAATCGATCCCAAGCTTCCCGAACAAGGAAGCGAAGCTGCGTCCGTACACGTCGCTCATCAGGTTGAAGACGCCCGGGGTTGTCGTTGCATTCCAGTGGATGTGTAAGTGCTCCTGCAGCATTTCGGCGTATTGACGCGCGGTTTCCGCCTTGAATCGATCCAGCAGAATCGGTCTCCAGATATGCTCGGTCCGGCTGTTAACATTGACAAGCGTCTGGAACATGTCCAGACTGATAACTTTGAAATCGGCCACGAGGTTCCTCCTCCCTCTTACGATTCCATTTTATGACAAGAGACCTTCTTCATGCAACCGGTCGAAGATCAACTGGCTGGCAGTTGATACTTGATCCCGATTACCATAAGTCAGCCAAGCCAGCTCTTCGATCTCGGAAGCCTCTTCCAAACTTCCTTCATAATCTGCGGTATAGCACGCAATAGACACGACGGTTCCTGCCGCCTTGCCGTGAGCCTCCGCCGTAAACGTTCCGTAATGCGCGATGCTGCCCGGCACGATCTGTACCGACAGCTCCTCTCTAACCTCGCGAATTAGCGCCTCTTGGTCGCTTTCGCCGGGCTCTCTTTTGCCCCCAGGGAGATAATACAAATCCTTCCCCTTGGAGCGGGCGCATAGCAGCCGTCCTTGATCCAGGCGAATCCAGGCGATTTTATCAATTACATTCAAGCTCATGCCGTCTGTTTCTCCCTTCCTCCCAATTTGAATACGAGAATTCCGCCGATAATGACTAGCACTCCGATCAGCTGCTGAAATGTAAACGGCACCTTCTCCAGCCCCATCAAGCCAAGCGAGTCCCAGAGCAGCGCACAGCCGAGCTGGGCGGTAAGCACGACGGAAACAGCGTAGGTTGGGCCTAACATACGGATGGACAAGGTCAGGCAGATCACAACGCCAACGCCGATCGCTCCGCTGATCCAATACCAGGGTTTCATATGACTGATCGAGAACAGTCCACCCCCCTCGAAGATAATACCGAACAAGAACGAAGCCGCGAACCCCATGAAGAGGACAAGTGTCGTCGTGGACCAGGAGCCTGTATGTTCATTAACTTTACTGTTAAAAATCGTCTGCAGACTGACCAGCGATCCCGCCAGTATGGCGAGCAGCAATCCCTGAATCATGTTGATTTCTCCTATTCGTAAATATTGTTGTCGGCAATCCGGCTGAGCCCCTCCCTGTCCTTCACCAGAAGGAACCCTTTGCTGCGGATAATCAGACCGTCCTGACACATCTTGCGGATGGTCCGGTTCAGATGACGGTAACTGGTGCCGATCAAATTGGCTACATCGGTTAAGACGAGCGTGCTCAGCTTGCCCTGGTACCCCGGGTCCGATTCGTCGTATGTGACGGACAGCAGATAGCTGGCCAGACGAACTTCCACCGGATACAGCAGGTTAAAGCGAAGCGTGTTGTTCTTCTGATAGAATTTGCGGGTGATAACATCCAGCAGAAAATTAAGCAGCGCCGGGGAATCCTGCCCGTATCTATGCATCAGCCGGTAAGGAACGCCGATCATTTGAACGGGGGTCACCGCTTCAACCGTGTTCATGATTTTGATGTTCTGAACGTACTCGATGTCCCCGATCACTTCAACCGGCGTGGTGAAATTCAGTATAAGCGACCGGCCTTCCGGCGAGGTGGTGAACACCTTGATCTTTCCCTTGACCAGTATATACAGCGTCTCCGCATCATCGCCCTGGGAGCAGATCATCTCTCCCCGTTCAAAATCGTACAAAGTCATGGAGGACTTCAGCTGCTCGTTAAAAATATCCTGAAATCCGTATTGGCTCATATAGGCCTGAAGCTGCGCGGAATCTTGTATTTCCTTCATTTGTCGCCTTCAACTCCAAATGTGAGTAGTCTTCCGCCTGTATGGCGTTCTTCCCATCGTATCAGAATTTCAGGATGATGACACCCGCGACCATCATGCCGAGTCCGATGAACTGCGGCAGCTTCATTTTGCGCTTCAGGACGCCGAACCATCCTTTTGTATCGATCAAAAATGTCAGCAGCAGCTGAGCGATCAGCAGGGCGGATACCGTCAACGTTACGCCGACGCCCTTAATCGCCGTTACCTCGCTGAAAATAATAATCGCTGCGTAAGCCCCTCCCGTGATGTACAGCGGCTTGACGCGTTTGGCCCACCCTTTTTTGCGGTCGCGGACAAACAGCAGAATCAGCAGTGACAGGAGAAAGCCGGTCAGCTGCGTAATCGTCGCCGCCTGCCAGGTCCCGATATCCCGGCTGATTTGAGCGTTCGCCACCCCCTGCAGCGTTATGCAGGCGCCACCCAGCAGAGCCAATAATAATCCCCTCATGGTTGTCTCTCCTTTATTTATCCTCTGCTCTTATTAAAATCGATCTTAAACCTGACGTGAAGGACATATGTCCTCAATATGCAAGAAAACGGCCTTCCGCATCATTCGCAGTCAGCTAACAGCTGCGTATGATGCAAAAGGCCGAATATGCGTCTTATCCAGGATGGACGACAGCGTCGATATCATCCTCCGAAGGCTGCCGATGAGGGTTGTATACTTCCACATATACCCGATTCGGGATGCAAATGATCTGCTGATACGGCTTTGATTTGAAGCCCATGTCCAGAGCAATCGGCTTCGGGGCGTCCGATTGCACCATCTGAATCCCGTAATTATACACTTTAAGCGTATTATGACCAAATTTCGTATCAATATGAATGTACTGCGTATCCTTCGTAAGCGGAACGTCCCGATACAGCTTGCCGTCAACCATTATTTTGGCTGAAAGCTCACCGGGGCGGTACTCGCTGTGATCCATTGTCACCCATCGAATTCCATAAATCGATCCGGCTATCAGCAGCCCGATCATTATGATCAACAAGTCTCCGCGTTTCATGATGTTCACGCCTCATTCCCATTCTTAACAACTCCGCCGACGTGTCAATTTCAATCATGCTCCACAGCCGCGTCAGATTGTAAAGCTAGTCTTCTTCAATTCTGCCGTACTGAACAGAAGCTCGTACCTCCCGATGCCTTCCTTCAAGGCAAACCGTTCGGCAACAGACCTGACAAGCGTCTCACCTGTGCCGTGAATCATGGCGTACAGATTGTACGGCCATTCGGGATAGGCCTGGCGCTCATAGCAATGGCTCACTTCCGCATAACTGGCCAGCCGGCTTCCCGCCTCCTCCAGCAGCGCTTCGGGAACCGCGGCAACGAACAGCCCGTTCGCCGTGTAACCGGCCTGCCGGTGCATCAGAACCGCAGCGATCCGTTTCAGAGCGCCGGCGGATTGAAGCCGATGCAGCCTTTGGAGGACTTCCTCCGAACCGCATCCGATGCGGGCCGAGATTTCGTCAAAGGGATGTTCCGAGAGCGGGAGACTTCCTTGAAGCTCACGGATAAGTTCCCAATCTCTATGCTCCCAGTGTACATCATCTGACGGATGAAGCAACGGTTTACTGGCTGAACCGCACCTCTCGGCGTCCGCAGCATGTTCCTCCATATTCAGAAATACCCGCAGCTTGAACACCCGCTTGGTAGGGAAAGCATAGATCCGGGTGTGTCCGGCGGCTTCCCCAATCTCGCGCAGAATGTCTATCCGTTCTGCCTCATAACGTGAAGACAACGTGAACCACATATTCAGCCGGTTTCGGCGGCGGTAGTTATGCGTGACACCCTTAAACTGGTTCACCACAGCCGTCGTGTGGGCGAAGCAGGATTCGTCCACCTCCATCGCATACAGACAACCCCGGTAACCGAGCGCGGACGGATTGAACACGCCGCCGATCCGGCGGATGAATCCTTCCTGCTTAAGCCGCTCCAATCGATCCCGAATGTCTTCAAATGGAAGCTGAAGCTCGTCCTCAATACAGTTCCAGGGCCGCTTCACTAGCGGAAGCCCGATCTGAAGACGGTTCAGCAGCTTTTTATCAGCCAAATCCAAAGGCATCGTCCGCCCTCCCTTCTATAGCGCCAGGGCTCTTTTGTAGCACCAGGGTTCTTCGGCCATCAGATTGCCGCCGCTATAGTAGAAGGAACGGGCCCGACAGCCTCCGCAGATGCCGACATCCGGGCAGGAGCCGCAGGCTCCTTCGTACTCTTCGAAGTTCCGGAGGCGATGAAAGACAGGGCTTTCTTTCCAGATCGTATCGAAAGACTGCTCCCGGACATTCCCCGCTTTGACGGGCAGATAAGGGCAGACATGAACGTCCCCGTCAGGCAGGATGGAGCAATAGGCAACACCGGCGAGACAGCCTCGCGTGTAACGCATCTCAAGCCCCATCGATTTCGCGAGCGGCATGAATTGGGGAGCACAGGTCGGTTTGATCTCAAGCGGCGACGATTTCTGCAAGGACAGGACATTCCGTAGAACCGAGTAGTACCGATCCCGCTTCAGACTTTCCTCTTCAATCTGTATGCCCCTGCCTGTAGGCACCAGGAAGAACGGATGCAGCGACGCAACCTTAAGCTCTTCCGCCAGCTTGGCTACCTGCTCGAAATGATCCGTGTTCTCTTCGGTCAGCGTCATATTAATCTGCACGCGAAGCCCGGCCTCTTGGGCATACTTAATGCCCTGCACCGCCTGCTGCCACCCTTCGGAAGCATTGCGGAACCGGTTGTGATGCTCCGGATCGGCGCTGTCGAGACTGATGGCAATGCCGCCGAGTCCCGCTCTCTTAAGCTCGGCAGCCAGGCCCGCCGTCAGCAGCGTGCCGTTGCTGCCAAGCGCCGGGCGAAGCCCCGACGATGAGGCATAAGCAACTAGTTCGGTGAGATCCTCGCGGATCAGGGGCTCCCCGCCGCTCAGGATGAGCAGCCGGAATCCGGCATCGCGAACCTGCGTGATCAGCAGCTTGCCCTCCTCCGTGCTCAGTTGGGAATCAACCGGCGAATCGGGACCCGAATCGCGGTAACAGTGTTCACAATACAGATTGCAGCGTTTGGTGACATTCCACGATACAAGCATCTTGGATCAGCCTTTCTGTCGAAGATTGGTTAACCAATTCCGATTTCCCGGTCGCTTAAATAGCAGGAAGGATCTTCTCCCCACAGATCGCCGGTGGCAGTTGCCCGCGCCCGGAAGTTGCCGTTGCAGACGTCCAGCCAATTGCATTCCCGGCATCTGCCTTGCAGCAGCGGTTTCCGGTCCCGGAGACCCGCCAGGAGAGGGTGAGAGGCTTCCCGCCAGATTTCGCTGAATGCGCGCTCTCGAATGTTTCCTACCGCTTCATCTCTTGTGAACTGATCGGCATATACGTTGCCGTTCCAATCGACGCAGCCGATCGCGATACCGGAACGGTTGCCTCCGTTGCGGCGAAGCAGGTCCAGCGCCTCGGCTGCGCGATCCGGGTCTTGCTCCATCATCCTCTGATAAATATAGATTCCGTCGGCATGATTGTCCACCGTTAGCAGTTCAGTCTTGCGCCCCTTCGCATGCAGCTCTCTCGCCTTCGCCATAATGCGGTCCAGCGCGCTGCGCGACTGTTCATGGGACACGTCTTCCCGCTGGAGTCCGCTGCCTCTGCCGGAATAGACCAGATGATAGAAGCAGGCGCGTGGAATATTCTCCTGCTCGATCAGGTCAAGAATGCCATCCAAATCGTCATACGTATGCCTGCTTATGGTGAACCGGACTCCCACCTTCTGTCCGATGTCCAGACAGTTGCGGATGCCGGAGAGCGACCGCTCGAAGGCGCCTCTCCGCCCTCTGAATTCGTCATGCCGCTCCGCCAGGCCATCCAGGCTGACACCGACGTATCCGGTCCCGGCATTTTTCAGCTTGTTGGCGATCTCCGGAGTAATCAGCGTTCCGTTCGTGGAAATCACCGGTCGCAGCCCCTTATCGGAGGCATAAGCGATCAGCTCCAGCACATCTTTTCGCATAAGCGGCTCTCCGCCCGAGAACAGCAGTACAGGCGCACGAAAAGTCGCCAAATCCTCAATAAACGCTTTCGCTTCTTCTGTCGTCATCTCATTCGGTCCGGATGCGGGACAAGCCTCGGCATAACAGTGCTTGCAGCTCAGATTGCAGGCTTGCGTCGCGTTCCATACGACAACAGGCCCTCTGCCCGCCGAAACGCCGTGGGGTCTTGCGTCCCGCCTAGTGGCGTACCGCAGATCGTCTCCTTCACCCTTCATACCGGTAAGCAGCTTCGTTACATTGATCATGGAAGGTCCTCGCTTCGTTGGAGTATAAACAATCCTGAACATTATACATGAATTGTAAATTAAAGGGTATGCGTTTTCTATCAGGCACGTCCTGAACTTGCACCTCATCCGCAAAACTTGCACCTCATTGCTAGCGGAGCTACACTGTGTTCGAAACCATTTAGCAGCAGAGGAGGATGAATATGCAATATGCGAGACTCGGCAGCACCGGTTTGGAGGTATCCAGAATCGTCCTGGGGTGCATGAGCTACGGGGAACCGGGAAGAGGCAACCACGAATGGACACTGAGCGAGGAACAGAGCCGGCCCTTTATCAAAAAAGCGCTCGATCTCGGCATCAACTTCTTCGACACGGCGAATGTCTACTCGGACGGCACCAGCGAGGAAATCGTCGGCAGAGCCTTGAAGGATATGACAAGCCGGGACGAGGTTGTTATCGCCACCAAGGTCCACGGGCAAATGCGCAAAGGGCCGAACGGCGGCGGCTTGTCCCGCAAGGCGATTCTGTCGGAAATCGACCACAGCCTCCGGCGGCTCGGGACAGATTACGTGGATCTATACCAGATTCATCGCTGGGACTACGATACCCCGATCGAGGAAACGATGGAAGCCCTGCATGATGTGGTCAAGGCAGGCAAGGCCCGCTATATAGGAGCCTCCTCTATGTATGCCTGGCAGTTCCAGAAGGCGCTGTTCACCGCAGAACGCCACGGCTGGACCCGGTTCGTCAGCATGCAGAACTACCTCAACCTCCTCTATCGGGAAGAGGAACGCGAGATGTTGCCGCTGTGCGAAGCCGAGAACATCGGCGTCATCCCCTGGAGCCCGCTAGCTCGCGGCAAGCTGACCCGCGACTGGGAGGAGACAAGCTTCCGTTCGGAAACCGATCTGTTCGGGAAGACGCTGTATACGGCAACGGAAGAAGCTGACCGCAAGGTCGCCGGAGTTGTGAAGGACATCGCGGAGAGTCGGGGTCTTCCCCGCGCGCAGATCGCATTGGCCTGGGTACTCCAGAAGAAGCCGGTAACCGCACCGATTGTCGGTGCGACCAAGCCGCATCATCTGGAGGATGCCGTGGCGGCACTTGACATCCAGCTCACGGACGATGAAGTCCGCCGCCTGGAAGAGCCATACGTGCCGCACCCGGTAATGGGCTTTAAATAAGACCGTTCAACGTTCACCAGGCTGCAAGCTTCTCCTTAAGGACATGAATGAAACGGTAGCCGACCGGCTTGAGCTGATCCAAGGAGATGCTGCTTAATATGCCGAAGGTCATCTCAACCAGCCCCCCGGCGACCTCTCTTATCACGGTTCCAGCCGGAACAGGATCGACGGTAATCCTCGGAACGAGTGCCATTCCCAGACCCTCGGCAACGTACGCCTTTAGAGCCGTCATGCTCCCGATCTCCATCGTATCGGGAGCAATGCCGCCGGCTTCCCGCAGAATAAGCTCCAGCTTGCGGCGGTAAGGACATGTATCGGACGTAATCAGCAGACGGTGTCCCTCGAAATCCTCGGGCGACAGCGTTTGGCGTTCCTCCAGCGGATGCCCTTCAGGGAGCAGCATGACGAACTCCTCGCGGAATAGGGGTTCGAAGTGGAGCGTCTTCCCGGTATCAGGGGCTGAGCAGAGCGCCAAATCGAGGTCGCCCCGCTGCAGCAGCTCGCTGAGATGGGGCGTATTGCCGAACAGCAGAGAGAATTTCACGTCCGGATATTGGTGCGTAAATGCGCGGATAACGGATGGCAGGCGATAGCTTGCCGTCGGTTCCGTTACGCCAAGCCGGAGATGGCCGGAGCTGCCTTGCGCAAGCCCGGCCATCTCTTCTTCAAGCCGCACCATGTTCTGCAGAAGATGTCTGCTCCGTTCCGCCAGCAGCCTGCCTGCTTCGGTCAGCCGGATGCTCTTCCCCCGTTCGAAGAGCTGCATCCCCAGCTCCGACTCCAGCTTCTGCATCTGCATGGTAACGGTAGATTGGGCGTAGCTCAATTCTTCGGCAGCCCGAATGAAGCTGCCATGCTTCACAATCTGATGAAAGGTATGCAGCGCGCGTAGATCCATAATAGCTCCTTTTTAGATCAGTAATGGTGTTTAGTTCACTTTTTTTGAACCATTACTTTAGATAATTCAATTATACACAATGACGCTTCAGCGCTACAATTATTGTTGCAAGCAGCAGGCATCACCTAATCATGAAGACTAAAGGAGAGATGAAGAATGGAATTACGGGGCCTTACAGTTCTGGTCACTGGCGGGGGGACAGGAATCGGCAGAGCCGTCTCGCTTGAGCTTGCCCGGCGCGGAGCGTCGGTCGGGGTTAATTATTCCAGATCGGAAGCCGATGCGATCGAGACGGTAAGTCTGATCCGGTCAGCCGGAGGAACGGCAGAGACGTTCAAGGGAGATGTGTCACAGGACGAGGAAGTGCGGAGCATGACGGCAGCCGTCATCCGGCGCTTCGGAACCGTCCATGCGCTGGTGAACAATGCAGGAATTACCCGGCATATCCCGATGAATGATCTGGAGGCGGCGACGGAGGAAATCTGGGATGAGCTGCTGGATGTCAATGTCAAAGGCATGTTCTACTGCGCGAGGGCCGCTGCGCCCTACCTGAAGACAAACGGCGGCGCAATCGTCAATGTAGGCAGCATCGCGGGAACGACCGGTCTTGGTTCTTCCCTGCCTTATGCGGTTTCGAAGGCTGCGGTGCACGGCTTGAGCAAATCGCTGGCCCGCGCGCTGGCTCCAAGGGTACGCGTCAACTGCATCGTGCCCGGCGCCGTAGCGACCAGATGGTGGTCCGGCCGGGAGGAACAGATGAACCGGCTGGCGCCGCAGCTGCTGCTGGAGCGAATATCGGCTCCCGAAGACATTGCTCAGCTGATCTGCGCCACATTGGAGCAGGAAGCGATGACGGGCCAGATCATAACGGCGGACAGCGGCCAGACGCTGTGAGGCGCCCGCCATGCTTCCGCTTGCTCCAGCCAGCCCATCTTCTCTGCGCCATTCGGTCCGAGCAGCACCATAAGACTGCCCTCTCTTATGCAAAATGTCAGATCATCCACAGCCTTCTTGCCCTTGTATTCTTTATCTACATGTTCCAGCTCGAATACCGGCTTCAATCCGCTCACCCGTTTGATTTCTTGAATTAAGCATTATGATTTCGGGGTTTTTCCTGAATTCATGTTTGTCATGACATGGGGATGACAATTGTCAGGTATGCTAAAAAAAATAACCCCACAGAAGTGAGATCTTGAGTGGGGCATTGAGTGAGGTCCTGAGCGGGGTTTTGAATGAGGCATTGAATGATGTCTTTTGAGTAGGGTCTTGCCATGAGCCATGACGTACAAAAGGCCGCCCGCCAATTTCTGGCGGACAGCCTCATAACAACCGGAACAGCTCAGAACAACAAATCCTTCGCGTAATCCTCGCCCTCAAGTATATCGTACTCGACAAGACGGTAATCGTTCAGCAGTTCCTGCTGCTCGGACGATAATCCGGATACAATTTCATTGGCCGATCCGATCAGCACGTTCTTGCTGAGTCCCGGAAGCTGGCTGCGAACTTGATCCAGCAGCTTGTAGTAGGCGGGCATTTCCTGACCGGTCATGCGGAACACCTCCGGACCGATGAAGGCCGGACTCATTGTGCCGACAGGCTGCTTGCCGATATCGAAGTTGGCCAGATAGAGCAGCTTCGTTTCATGCTTCTCTCTCGGACTCTTATCCCAGCCCGCCTGGGTGTATATATCGGAGGATAAGGCAGGGAGATGATCGCCCCAGAATACAACAACGGTGGGCCGCTCGATGCTCTTTAATTGCTCCGCCAAATAGGCGAGCGCCTGATCGGTCAGCTTCGTATCCTGTACGTATGTCTCCAGTTCATCCTTCCGCTCTGCCGCAACTCCGTCCACGGTGACGGTTGTTGGGCCGTTCAATCCCTTGGTGAACGGAAAATGATTCTGCATGGTCACCAGGTGCAGGAAGGTAGGCTGATCGCTGCTCTTCAACTCCTGTACAGCTTCTTTGACAGCGGCCATATCGGAGATATATCCGCCGGGCGTCAGCCGCTGGGCATCGGACAGATCCTTGTCGCTGGTGAATTGGTCAAATCCGAGTACAGGGTATACCTTGTTGCGGTTATAGAACGTTTCGTCGAACGGATGAAGCGCCAGCGTCCGGTAGCCCTTGTCCTTCAGAATGCTGACAACGGAAGGCATCGAGGACATTTTGACAATGCGCTGCTGATAGGGAATCGAACCGTCGTTCAAAAAATACATGGACAGCCCGGTCAGCGCCTCAAACTCCACATTGGCGGTATTGCCGCCGAACTCGGGTGACAGCAGAAAGCCTGCCGGTGTCTTCTTCTGCTCCGCATGAATGAATTGCAGCGGGTCCTCGCTGAATGTATAAGTTTTGAGCCGTGTCGGATCAAAGAATGCCTCGTCCATCATGAACATGATGTTGGGACTCTCCGCGACTGCTGACTTGCCGGCAGTTGCGCTTACGCTGCTGTATTTTTTCGCAATAGCCTCGATTGCCTCCCGGCTGTACCCATCTGGCTTCTCCATCAGATTCTGCCGCAAATTCCCCGCAAAAGCATACAGAAAGCCGTTCTGTGTATAATTAACCTTCTGGTTCCAGTAAATATTCTGGTAGTTCAAAGAGGTCGCAAATGTGGACTGGCCCCCGACCATTGCCATGAATCCCGCGATCACAGCAACCGAAGACACCGTGAGAACTGCCCTGACAGCCAGCCCCGCCTTGATTCTCGGCAGCTTGCGCAAGACATAGACGACGACCGCCACCACCGCAACCGCGGCGATAATCATCAGCGGAGATATCATTCCTTTGGTAATCTTGGCCATCTCGCCCGCGTTCTTCAGCAGCATCAGATCCCACGGAAACAATGGCTCTCCGGTAGTATCCAGCTTTTTATAATCGGCGACGCCCAGCACGAATATGATAATGAAAGCAATGAACGGCCCCGCATACATGTTCGGCATTACCGAAGCAAAAGCCAGAAGAATAAAGAAAAAGAAGAAACTCCCCGTAATATAGAGCAGCGGATACTCCGTAATCCAGTTCAGGACCCGGACGAAATCCAGATCGAAGGATGCCGTCTGCATGATGAAATTCAGCAGGAACCCTCCAACCAGACAGATCAGCAGCATCATTCCAAGCCGTCTGCCAGGTAAAAAACGACGCATATGAATCCTCTCCCAAGAATTGTTGGCTAAAGGTCCAGTATACGCCGCTTATCTTAAAAAAATATGAAAAAAGTTATGGCTGATTGTGCCTTTCCTGCCAATAAGTCTAATAGGATCGCTTGTTAGCAAAATCCCAAACGAATCGGAATCAGGCTCAACCCGAGGAAGCCTTGCGGCTCAAATCCCTGCACAGTTCGTTCACTTTGCGGGCGATTTCGGCTTCCCTCACGGTCTGAAGCCTGCCTTCTTGAACAATCGTTCTGCCGCCAATTACAACATCCCGGATCGCCGTTGGCTGCATGGAGTAGACGACATGAGGCAGAAGATCACCACCGGGAAGAAGCGACAGATCCCCGAGATCGACCGAGACGAAGTCGGCCGCCATTCCCGGCGCCATATCGCCGACCGGCAGTCGCAGCAGCTCGCCTCCGGCTCTCGTTCCCATATGAAACACCTGCTCCGCCTGGATGCAGGTTCCATCAAGCCGGTTCACCTTCTGCAGCAGCGAGCACATTCGCATCTCCTCGAATACGCTGATCCGGTTATTGCTGCACGCTCCATCAGTCCCCAACGAGACGGTTACGCCCGCTTTCAGAAGGTCCGGGATATTCGTGACACCGTCTGCGAGAAACATATTGCTCGAAGGACAATAAGCGAGTCCCGCTCCCTTGGCCCCGAGCAGCGCGATTTCTTCGGGCTCAAGCCAGACGAGATGGACCGCGATCATCCGATCGAAGGCGACGCCGAGCCGGTCCAGATAAGGGACGGTTCTAATGCCGTACTTCGCCAGCGTCTCTTCCACTTCGAAGGTTTCCTCAGCTACATGGATGTGAAACGGAGTATCCAGCTCCTCCGCAAGCCTGGAACCGGCCTTGATCATCTCCGGCGACGCCGCATGGGGGCTGTGGGGTGCGGGATGAATCGTTACCTTCCCGTTCCCCTGATATTTGGCGGCGAGGTAACGGGTTCGGGAGACCGCCTCCTCCACCGTCTCCCGGTATGCGGCGGGTGCGCCGTTCCAGTCGTATAACGTGCGCGCCAGCACAAGCCGGATTCCGAGAGCCTGCGCCGCGCGGATAACGGCTTCATCGCAGGCTGTCCCTCCGTTATGGACATAGAAGAAATCGCAGACCGTCGTGACTCCGTATTTCAGCATTTCGGCAAACGCGAACAGGGCGCCGGTGTAAATCGCTTCTTCGTCGAGAAAAGGCGTATACCTGTATAGTGCACGGTCTCTCCACTCCAGGAAGGGACGGTCCACAGCGATGCCGCGCAGCAGACTTTGAAAGGAATGATTATGGGCATTGACCGTTCCCGGAAGGAGGGCTTTTCCGTTCCAATTATAGACCGCCGCATCCGGGAATTTGGCCTCAAGCAAAAGCTGCTCGCCGGCTTCAACTATGAAGCCATCTTCCGCGCAGACAGCCCAATCCGGCTGAAATTGCCCTCCGCTGTAGACAAGATCCGCCTTATACAGCGCCTTAATGGGCTTCATCCCTTCCATTCGAAGACTGGTCCAGTGCAAGCAGCGTATGCAGCAGCACATTCCCGGCGCATAAAATATCCGCCATGCGACTTTCCTCTTCGGGGCAGTGGCTTTTGCCGTCTATGCTGGGAACGAACAGCATTCCGCTGCGGGTGACGGAAGCCATATGTGCGGCGTCATGCCCCGCCATGCTGCCCAGAGTCATCACCGGAATCTGCAGCCGTTCCGCCTGCCGTTCGGAGATGATCATAATCCCCCGGTCCATTGGCACGGGAGACTGGCTCAATATCAGCGTTCGGTTAATCTTCACCTTCCGCGCCTCGGAGACGCCTATGAGCGCCTCATCCCACGCTTCCAGGAGATGCTCCATCTGGGCTTCCGTCGCGGCCCGGAACTCCGCGGTAATCATCGCTTCTCCCGGTATAATATTGGGGGCTCCGGGCGCAACGCCAATCATGCCTACGGTTCCGACTACTTCGGGAGCGGGGGCATGACGGCAAATCCTCTCGGCGGCCAGAATAACTTCGGCTGCCGCCGCCAGCGCGTCATGACGGTCTCCCATCAGCGTTGTGCCGGCATGGTTGGCCTCGCCTGTAAAGCGTATTTGCTCCCGGTGGATGCCGGTGATCGAGCTGACAATCCCGAGCGGAATACCCTGCCGGAGCAGCCGCTTGCCCTGTTCGATATGCACCTCCAGATAGGCGGCCAGCCCGCCCGGCGGGATCGCCGCCCGCTCCAGATTCCCGGGATCGCCTCCCGCAGATTTAAGCGCATCGCTCAGCAGCCTGCCTTCATCGTTACGAACATCCCGGATATGGCGGGAAGTCAGCTTGCCGGAAGCTACCCTGCTGCCGAACGTCGAGAAGCCGAAGGAATTCGGCTCCTCCGCACTGAAAGAGACCAGCTCAAAGGGATGCCGGTTCTTATACCCGGCATCCTTCAGCGTTCGCAGCACCTCCAGCGCCAGCAGCACGCCGAGAGCGCCGTCATACCTGCCGCCATTCGGAACCGTATCCAGATGGGAGCCGCAGACTAGCGGAGGAAGATCCGGAGCGCTCCCCGGCATGCTGCCCCAAATATTGGCCGCCTCATCACTCCGGGTCTCGATGCCCTCGGCATGAAGAACGGCCTTCAGCCAATCTCTTCCCTCCAGATCGGCTGAGGAGAACGCAGTACGGTGTAGTCCTCCGCCTGCATGCAGTCCGATATCTCCAAGCTCGCGGATCGAGGACTCGAGCCGCGAACCGTTAAGACGCAGTTTGCCGTTATCCAACGAGTATTCCTCCCCTAACCACAACCTCCCCGTTCTTGATCACGGTATCCACGAGATTCATGCCGTAATAATATTGGAGCTGCTTGAAATTATCCGCCTGGAACAGGACGACATCTCCCTTCTTCCCAGCTTCGAGACTCCCGACGGAAGAGGCTCTTCCGACGGCATATGCCGCATTGATTGTACACGCCGTCAGCACCTCCGCAGGCGTCATTCCCATCGTAAGGCAGGCGGTATTCATAACGAATGGCAGCGAGCAGGTCGGGGAAGTTCCCGGGTTGCAGTCGGTCGCCAGCGCAACCGGGACGCCCGCTTCGATCAGCGCCCTGGCTGGAGCGGGCGGCTCCATCAGGAAGAAGGCCGTACCGGGCAGCAGAACGGCAACTGTTCCGCTATGGGATAGAGCGTCGATCCCCGTCTGCGACACCTTAAGCAGGTGATCGGCCGACACGGCCCGCAGCGACGCGGCCAGCTCCGCTCCGCCGAAGCCACCCGCTATCTCATCGGCATGAAGCTTCAGCTTAAGGCCAAGGGCTGCGGCGGCTTCCAGGATTCGGGCGGTCTGTGAGATGCTGAATACCCCTTGTTCGCAGAATACGTCGCAGAATTCAGCCAGCCCTCCTTCAGCGACCGCCGGCAGCATTTCCTCGATGACCAGCCTTACGTAGTCATCTGGACGTCCCGCATATTCCGCAGGAATGGCATGTGCGCCCATGAAGGTAGGAATTACATCGACCGGATGAATACGGTCAAGACTCCGGATGACCTGGAGCTGCTTAAGCTCATCTTGCACAGTCAGGCCATAGCCGCTTTTCACCTCGACCGTGGTCACGCCGTGCAGCAGGAAACGGTCAAGACGCGACTTGGCTTCCAAGACCAGAGCATCTGCGGAAGCCTCTCTCGTCTGCCGCGCCGTGCTTAGAATCCCTCCGCCCTGCTTCAGAATATCGAGATATTTGGCACCATGCAGCCTCATTTCGAGCTCGTTCTCCCGGCTTCCCGCATAGACGGCATGCGTGTGGGGATCAATCAGCCCGGGCGCGGCAACCATGCCGCGGGCGTCGATGACCTCCACCTTCTCCAGAGCCTCCTTCGAGAACGAACTCATGAACAGCTCCGCCAGCGTGTCGGAGCCGCAGAAGACAATAACCCCGTTCTCAATAATGACACTCCCGTCTGCGATAACGCCAAGCCGCGACAGCTCCCTGCCCTTTCTGGGGCCGCGGCCGCCGTCCATGCAGAGCAGCTGGGAGGCCTGCTTGATATAGGTCAGCTTCGCCATATTGCTTCCTCCTTCCTCTCTTTTATGAAGTAAGCCCCGGAATCTTCAGCCCTTTCTCGGCTGCCGTCCGCACAGCCTCTTCATACCCGGCGTCGGCATGCCGGACCACGCCCATGCCCGGATCGGTCGTCAGCACGCGCAGGAGACGCTCTGCCGCTTCCTCGGTTCCATCCGCCACAACGACCATCCCTGCATGGATGGAGTACCCCATGCCAACGCCGCCTCCATGATGCAGCGATACCCAGCTTGCTCCGGCTGCCGTATTAAGCAGCGCGTTCAGGATCGGCCAATCCGCCACTGCGTCGCTGCCGTCCCGCATATTCTCCGTCTCCCGGTTGGGCGACGCCACCGATCCGGCGTCCAGATGATCTCGCCCGATCACAATCGGAGCCTTCAGCTCGCCCGCAGCGACCATCTTGTTGATAATCTGGCCGAACCTGGCCCGTTCGCCGTACCCGAGCCAGCAAATACGTGAAGGCAGCCCCTGAAAATGTACTTTCTCTCCCGCAAGCCGTATCCACCGGCACAGCCGTTCGTTATCTCCGAACTCGCGGAGAATTGCCTCATCCGTCCGCCGGATGTCTTCCGGATCGCCGGAAAGAGCAGCCCATCTGAACGGACCCTTACCTTCGCAGAACTGGGGCCGGATGTACTCCGGAACAAAGCCGGGAACGGAAAAAGCATCCTTGACGCCGGCTTCAAGCGCGTGCTGACGCAGATTATTGCCGTAGTCAAAGGCGATCGAACCAAGACCCTTCATATCCAGAATCGCCTGCATATGCAAGGCCATGGTCGCTTTGGACAGTCTGACATATTCACCGGGATCGCGGCTTCTCAGTGTGATCGCCTCTGCAAGCGTCATCCCTGCGGGCACATAACCGTTCAGCGGGTCATGAGCCGACGTCTGATCGGTCACCAGGTCGGGAATACAGCCGCGCCGGATCATTTCCGGCAGCACATCGGCAGCGTTGCCCTCCAGAGCGATCGAGAGCGGCCGGCCTTCCTTTTTGGCCTCAACGGCGAGCTTCAATGCATCGTCCAGACCGGATGCGAAAACCTCGCAATACCCGGTGGCAATCCGCTTCCGAATCCGGTCCGGGTCGACATCGACAGCGATCACCACGCCTCCGTTCATCGTTACCGCGAGTGGCTGGGCGCCTCCCATGCCTCCCATCCCGGCGGTGACAACCAGGCGCCCTTTCAGGGAGCCATCACAATGCCGCCGCGCAGCCTCTGCGAACGTCTCGAAGGTTCCCTGGAGGATTCCCTGCGTACCAATGTATATCCAGCTGCCGGCTGTCATCTGGCCGTACATCATCAGACCTTTGCGGTCCAGCTCATGGAAGGTCTCCCAGTTCGCCCAGGCCGGAACGAGATTGGAGTTGGCCAGCAGTACCCTCGGCGCATCCCGGGTCGTGCGGAATACAGCAACCGGCTTGCCCGACTGGATCAACAGCGTTTCGTCGTCCTCCAGCTCCTTGAGCGCCGAGATGATCCGGTCATACGCTTCCCAGTTCCGCGCAGCGCGTCCGGTCCCTCCGTACACAATAAGCTCATCCGGACGCTCGGCAACCTCCGGGTCCAGATTATTCATCAGCATGCGCAGCGCAGCTTCCTGTATCCAGCCCTTCGTACACAGCGCGCTGCCCCTCGGAGCGCGGATCACCCGCTTCTGTTCCGCCATCCTCCTACACTCCTTTCGTTGGCGGGATTTGGCTCTTGCCAACGCCGCTCTCGGCGGCCCAGCCGCTGGACTTCATGGCTCTGGCGAGCCGTTCGATATCGCCGCTCATCGCCCGGTCTTCCGTAAGCGGCGGTACTACGGCCCGGATCGCCGTCAACAGGCGGCGGGTTGCCGGTGCGAGCTTATCCGCACCGCGAATTTCAGCCGCCTGCGCTGCGCAGATAGCTTCGATCGCCAGAACCTTATAGGCGTTGCCGACAATCTGCGCCGCATGGCGGGCGGCTGTCGTCCCCATGCTCACATGGTCCTCCTGATTGCCGGAGGACGGTATGGAATCCACGCTTGCCGGGTGGGCGAGCGTCTTGTTCTCGGACACGAGCGAAGCCGCCGTGTATTGAAGAATCATCAAGCCGGACTGCGTCCCGGGGTCCGGACTCAGGAATGCCGGCAGATCATTCAGCAGCGGATTGACCAGCCGCTCGGTCCGCCGCTCCGAAATGCCGGCCAGCTCCGCCATGCCGATCCCCAGGAAGTCCATGGCAAAGGCGATCGGCTGGCCGTGAAAATTGCCGCCCGAGACGATGTCTCCCGTGTCGGGGAACACGAGCGGGTTGTCGGTGGCGGAATTGATCTCGATCAGCAGCTTCTCTTTCACATAGCCGAGCACCTGACGCACGGCGCCATGAACCTGCGGGATGCACCGCAGCGAATACGCGTCCTGTGTCCGAAGCTCTCCCGGGGCCGTCGTAAGCGAGCTTCCGCGGAGCAGCGCCAGCAGTCTTGCGGCCACCAGGCGCTGTTCCGGATACGGCCTCGCCAGATGGGAATCCGGCGTGAAGGCCGCCGGAATTCCCCGCAGCGCTTCAAAGGACAGCGCCGCAATACCGTCCGCGAGTCCCGCGAGCGACTCGGCAGCCAGACAGGCCAGCGAGCCAATGGCCGTCATGGCCTGGGTGCCGTTGATGAGGGCCAGCCCCTCCTTGGCCTCCAGCACGGCCGGCTTAAGCCCCGCCCGCCGCAGAGCTTCACCGCCCGGCAGCCGCTGATCGCCATACCAGGCCTCCCCCTCACCGACGAGGACCAGCGCCAGATGAGCCAGCGGCGCAAGATCGCCGCTGGCTCCCAACGAGCCCTGGGAAGGGACCACCGGCACAATTCCCCGGTTCAGAATATCCAGGAGCAGATTGAGCGTTCCGGCTGTGATTCCCGAGCAGCCCTTCGCCAGCGCGTTGGCCCGGAGCAGCAGCATCGCCTTCACCGTGGAAGGCGGAAGCGGCCTTCCTACGGCACAGGCATGGCTGCGAAGCAGATGAAGCTGAAGCCTGCGCGCAGCCTCCGGCGGGATCAGCGTGTCGCTGAACTTGCCGAATCCCGTCGTGACCCCGTATACTCTCGTACCGGCTTTGACTTTTGCCTCGATAACCCTCCTCGAACGGACGACCCTCTCAATCGCTTCCGGAGCTGCGGCCGCCCGTTCGCCGGTCCGGACAACGGCTTCCAGTTGCTCCAGGGTCAGGCTGTCGCCATCAAGCTGTATCACCTGTCATGGCCTCCTCTCCTATCATTAGGTCCCCGGTTATTTGTCAGAGAAAAAGGCGGCTTCCGGGCTTAATCTCCCGGTTAACCGCCCCCAACTCGGCCGCTTTCACTTGTATATTCTCAACTTATGACAGAGCCGTCTGCAATATAACCGCTGTGATTGGTACATCTGCCCAGACCGCTGCATATGATGCTCCCAGCGATTCAAAGTCTACAACCGAAAGGCAGGCTTCCTATGAATTCATACATGGATTTCACATCCCCGGACGTGCGTTTTTTCTACGATTTGCGCCAAAACCCGTTCTTCATCAAGGACGAACGGAATTTTATCAATTCGCTCTCCGTCAATGAGCTGAACACCCTTGGCAACGCGTCGATGCTGGATATTTTCTTAAGCAAGCAAAATGTCGTCGAGCCTCATATTCACCAAAATGCAACCGAGCTCGTCTACTGTGTCTCCGGCTGCGCCGTCGTTTCGCTCATCAATCCGTTCACCAAGAAGCTGATCAACTGCACCGTCGCACCCTGCCAGGTGGCCTGCATTCCGCAGGGATGGTGGCATTACGAAATCGCGACCACCGACAACACGCATCTGATCGCCATCTTTGACGCTCCGATTCCGGAATTAATCACCGGCTCCGATATTCTTCGGTTAACCCCGGCAGAGGTTCTGTCCCATACTTACTGTCTCAATGAAGAACAGATCAGGGCGGCACTGGCTCCGATCAAGGATACCGTCATCATCGGTCCGCCGAAGGGCTGCGTGGAAGGCTGTCCGCCTCCCATGCATGCGCAGCAGTCCGTGCAGCCAATCCCGACTCCCTTCCCTTACGCCGCTCCCGCCGGCGCTGTCATGCCAGCCGCTGTTCAACCATACGGATGTCCGGGCGGCTATGGGATGAGCGGATATGCTCCCGGCGTCTCTTCTATCCCTTCCCAGACGGGCGGGATGTACCCGGGGATTTAGAGATATAGGGTCCCTACCTTGAGCCTACTTGTGAAAAAAGAAAGCGGGACAGCCGCATCCTGAAGACCGGCTGCCCCGCGAGGCATCAGATATAAACTTTACGGCAATGATCATTACGGCAACGATCCATTCAGCCCAAAATCACTTCCAGCGCTCCACAGAGCGCCTCCATTTCATCATCCGTGCCGATGCTGATCCGCAGGTAATTGTCGATGCGTGGCTTGGCAAAATAGCGGACGATAATGTCCCGTTCCCGCAGCGCATGGAAGATGTCCGACGCGCGGACCGAAGAGTGGCTGGCGAAGACGAAATTCGCCCGAGAATCCAGAACTTCAAAGCCCAGCTCCTTCAACCGCTTGACAGACGCTTCGCGTGTCCGGACAACCCGTCCGACACTTTCAGCAAAAGCCCCGGTGTCCCGCAGCGATGCTTCACCGCCGGCTTGGGCGACGGCATCCAGGGTGTAGGAGTTGAAGCTGTTCTTGATCCGGTTCAGGCCTTCGATCAGATCAGGCTGACCCAAGGCAAGACCGAGCCGGAGCCCGGCAAGTGATCTGGACTTCGAGAAGGTCTGAATAACGAGCAGATTCGGATAATCCGGGATCAGCTTCACAGAGGATTCGCCGCCGAAATCGACATAGGCTTCATCGATAACGACGACCTTGTCGGGATTGAGTTCAAGAATTTCACGAATGACGTCAAGTGGCGTGCATTTCGCTGTCGGCGCGTTGGGATTGGCGATCAGGATGCCGCCGTTCGGTTCAAAATAGGCTTCCGTCTGCAGATCGAAGCTGTCCGTAAGCGGGATTTTGCGATAAGGAATGTCGAACAGGCCCGCGTATACTTCGTAGAAGCTGTATGTAATATCCGCGAAGAGAATCGGCTCCTCGGGATTGAAGAATGCCTTGAAGCAGAAGGCCAGAATTTCATCTGAGCCGTTCCCGGCAAAAATATGGTCGGCAGGCAGGCCGAACACTTCGGAAGCCGCCGCTCTAAGACCCGTGCACTCCGGGTCGGGATAGAGCTTCAGGCGGTCCGACACGGCAGACCTCATGGCGTCCAGCACCTTGTCCGAAGGCGGATAAGGGTTCTCGTTGGTGTTGAGCTTGATGACCTTCTTCGCTCCCGGCTGCTCTCCCGGAACGTAAGGGGTAATGCTTCTCGCGGTATTGCTCCAGAATTTGCTCATTTTATTCTCCTCCTGCGCCTACGAGCTCCAAAATATCCTCCGGGCGCTTGAATTCATAGGTAGCTTCAATTCCGTCCTTGTTGGTGCAGCCCCATACCGCCAGTCCGAAATCGACACCGGCATCTCTAGCGCAGCGGTAATCGTAGACGGTGTCTCCGA
Source organism: Paenibacillus sinensis (assembly GCF_019904155.1). Taxonomy (GTDB): domain Bacteria; phylum Bacillota; class Bacilli; order Paenibacillales; family Paenibacillaceae; genus Paenibacillus_AQ; species Paenibacillus_AQ sinensis. The sequence goes on along the minus strand of NZ_JAHCMB010000049.1, from coordinate 10,478 downwards.
TATAGATCGATTTCTGTGGATCGGCACCCGTCCGTTCGATGAACTTCAACAGCGGCTCCGGATTCGGCTTATGCTTCTCCGTATCGCTGGCACAGATGAGACAATCCATGTACCCTGTCAGTCCGAACGGAGTGAAGTCATCCTTAAGCTCCTGTGCATTCTTCGAAGTGACGACTCCTGCCTTCCCGCCCTTGACCTGGATACCCTCCAGCAGTGGAACAATCCCGTCAAAGATCTTCGCCAAATTCCAATATTTATGAATCCACTCATTCCAGCTGTCCTGAGCGCGTTCCGGGTCCTTGATTCCCAGCATAGGAAGAGATACCGATCCCGGAATCCCGAAGACAAAAATCAGCTCATCCCGGGTCATTTCACGGCCGTAATCGGTGATCAGCATCATCTGAAGAGCCTTCATAATCGCCTTCTCCGTATCGATCAGCGTTCCATCCACATCGAATATTACAGTATTGTACAAGGGCTTTCTCCTCCATCCACGCTTTCTTATCTGTAGAATAATAGCAGTATCAGCATTAGCTTGAAATCGCTCATTCGATTTATGCATAATGCTTGTATACTAAGATCATATTTTATGAGGTACATAAGGTCAATGTTGTGGAGGCATACAGATGGATATTCAGCTGGTGACAACGGGAGAATGGCAGCAGGACATGTGGAGACGGGCGGAGCCTGTCTACCGGGAGGCGTTCCCGCACGGCGCCAAGCCTGAGGGGATTTTGAAGCAGATGCTGGACCGGGGCATCGGGAGCCTGCATCTGCTTGTACTAGGAAAGGACACGCTCGGAATAGCGGTAACGGGACTTGCCGCAGGCGGGACAGACAGGCTGCTGATCATCGACTATTTGGCGGTTCGAACAGACCTGCGGGGGCAAGGCATCGGCAGACGGTTCCTGAACATGATCGTAAAATGGGCCGTCAGGGAGCATCGGGTATCAGGCATTTTGATCGAGGTGGAAGCCGGAGATACGCCTGAGCATGAAGAACGTTTTCATTTTTGGGAAAAATGCGGGTTCATCCGGACCTCCTACGTGCATCCCTATATCTGGGTTCCGGAGCCGTATTCGGCCATGCTGCTTCCGCTCAACCCCTCTTTAAAAATCACAGACGACGGCCGCTCCCTTTTCCGATATATCGAGAATTTTCACAAACGTTCCTTTCGCCCTTAGAAATCTTGCCGGGTAGATCTGTGTGCATAACCGTCATGGCATAAAAAAAGGAACCGCCGTTCGCCGGCAGTCCCGTTATCAGTTAAGGTGAGAAGTGAATGTTTTATGCCAATACCCTCTTGCTAGGGTAATTTTCCTGAAATCCAACGCCGAAGGATCGATCTCCTGCGAGATCTTCTTCTGCCTTTGAGATAGTACATGGATGAATCAACTACCTTTCGGAATTACATCACGCCTCAATGTTTTTCCAGCCGACAATTGATATACTCCACTTCCCACCTACTCTTATTTACCCCATATCGGCGCATTCCAAACCCGAAATCACAAAGGACTGGCGTTAAACTTCTCTCCGCCGCCTTCAAGAGTGTTAGATTCTAAGCCATTGTCGCGGAACCGGCTCATGATGATCGTATTATAGAACCGTCCGTCTGATAGACGCTTGTCCTTCTTCAGAACGGCTTCCGTCTCAAATCCGAATTTCCGGTACAAGCCGATCGCCTTGATGTTGCTCTCAAGCACGTTCAGGCTCATCTTCAAAATGCCGGCGCTATCGGCCCACCCAAGAGAACGCTCCAGTAATTGTCCGCCGATGCCGTATCCCCAATAGGCCTTCAAGATGCCAACGCCGAATTCCGCTTTGTGGGCAAACCGCTTCAGCTCATTGCCTTGTACTCTGGAGAAGCCCGCGATCCCCTGCTCCGTCTCCGCCACCAGGAACAAATTCCGGCTGCTGCCTGCATCTGTCCGAATCAATTGGGCGAAGCCATCCGCATCGATATAGCCCTCGCCCGGCTCTCTGTCCATGTTCTGTGTCTCGCCGTCAATTAGCAGCCGGACCGCTGATAGTTCAGAAGCATCTTCCAGTCTTGCGGAGCGGATTACATAGGTTATTCCATTTCTGCTGCAAGTCTGTCCGCCAACGATCATGACAATCTCCTCTCTCCCGTGTTGCCTTTTGCTGCCTATATATTACTCTCCTATTATACACCAGCGCTCTGCGTTCTCCTCATCAAATGAAGATTCCCCAGGTCTGCTGTAAAGCCCCATTGCTCATAAAAAGGCAGCATTTCTTCTGTGCAGTACAATTCCAGATGCTTGATTTCTTTCATATCTGGATCAGACATGACCGCTTCCAGCAGGATATTTCCAAGTCCCATTCCCCTATGCTCCCGGTCCACAACAACATCCAGCAGCAGCGCCTTATAGACGCCATCGGTCAGAACACGCATGAAGCCGATCAGATTGTCCTCAGAATCCAGTAGGCCGAAAGGGCGGGAATGGCGGAGCATCACTTTAACATCTGCCAGATTCCGGTCCTGTGCCCACCAGCACTGCCGGTACAGTTCCATCAGCTGCGTCAGATGGTTCTCCTTCAGCTCTGTAATTATCATAACGTCCATAGAGCCTCACCCTTCATCAAAATCTAATGATCAAACTCCAGTGATCAAACTTCAATGATCAAATAATAGAAAAGAAGGATCTCCCTTGGGAAATCCTTCAAGTCTGGTTGCGGTACACTCCCCGCTGTGCAGGAACCGCCTTAGTCCCTTGCAGTTTAGGCGTGGAAGCTGCGGCCGTCGGTCACTTCCGGCACATAGCCTGTGCGAACGACGAAATCGCCGAAATGCTCGCCGTCTTCCCGTTCCTTCGCATAGCGGGAGAAGATCGGCTCAAGGGTGCCAAGGATTTCGGCTTCACCGATATTCTCCTTGTACAGCTTGTTCAGCCGGCTGCCGCTGAAGCTGCCGCCCAGGTACATATTGTACTTGCCCGGTGCCTTGCCGATGAACGACAGCTCGGCCAATGCAGGCCGGGCGCAGCCGTTCGGGCATCCGGTCATGCGGATGACGATTTCTTCCTCACGCAGGCCGGCGGAGTCAAGGATGACGTCCAGCTTATCGATAAGGCTTGGCAGATAGCGTTCGGATTCCGCCATGGCCAGTCCGCAGGTCGGAAGCGACACACAAGCCATGGAGTTCCGGCGCAGAGCCGAATAATGCAGGCCGTCGGTGAGGCCGTACTGCTTGATCAGAGCGTCGATTTTCTTCTTCTTCTGGCTGCTGACACCGCCGATAATCAGGTTCTGATTAGCCGTCAGGCGGAAGTCGCCGGTGTGAATCTTCGCGATCTCGCGAAGTCCCGTCATGAGCGGATAGCCTTCGATGTCCTTGATTCGTCCGTTCTGGATGAACAGCGTGAAATGCCATTTGCCGTCGCTGCCTTTGACCCAGCCGTAACGGTCGCCGTTGTGGTCGAACTGGAACGGACGGGCCTCCTGAAGCTCCCAGCCGAGACGTTCGGTCAGTTCGCCCTTGAACCAATCCAGACCGCGGTCGTCAAGTGTATACTTGAACCGGGCGTGCTTGCGCACGGCGCGGTCGCCGTAATCGCGCTGAATCGTGACCGTCTTCTCGGCCACGTCAATCAACTGATCCGGCGTGATGAAGCCAATAACCTTGGAAATCTGCGGATACGTCTTCGGATCGCCATGGGTCATTCCCATGCCGCCGCCAACGGCGACATTGAAGCCGGCAAGCTTGCCGTTCTCCACGATAGCGATGAAGCCGAGGTCCTGGGAGAACACATCCACATCATTGGACGGCGGAACCGCAATGCCGATCTTGAACTTGCGGGGCAGATAGACGGCTCCGTAGATCGGCTCCTGTTCCTCAGCGTCACGGCTGTCCACGATCTTCTCCTCGTCCAGCCAAATCTCGTGATAGGCGCGGGTCCGCGGGTCCAGATGGTCGCTTACCTTGCGCGCCCATTCGTACACTTCGGAGTGAATCTCCGACTGGTTCGGGTTCGGATTGCACATGACATTCCGGTTGACGTCGCCGCAGGCGGCGAGCGTGCTCAGCAGAGCATCGTTGACTTCCTTGATTGTGTTCTTCAGATTCCATTTGATGACGCCGTGCAGCTGGAATGACTGACGGGTTGTCAGGCGGATTGTACCATTGCCGTATTTATGCGATATCCGGTCCATCATGAGCCACTGGTTCGGCGTTACGATGCCGCCCGCGGCGCGGACGCGGAGCATGAACTGGTATGATGGCTCAAGCTTGGACTTCGCACGCTCGGCGCGAAGATCGCGGTCGTCCTGCATATAGCTGCCATGATGCTTCATCAGACGGTTATCGTCTTCGGGGATCGAAGCCGTGATCGGATTCTTCAGCGTCTCCTCCAGGCTGCCCCGCAAATAATTGCTTCGCCGCTTGATGTCCTCCACATCGCTGTGGGGAGCGTCGGTCGGCGGATATTTATCGTAAAGTCCCATTGCTGCTGTACTCCTCTCGGCGATAATCTTGCGGCTTAATAGACATCCCGCTGATAACGTTTCTGCTGCTGCATGTTAAGCAGGTATTCGGAAGCTTCTTCCGTACTCAATCCGCCTTCCTGCTCCAGTATGGCCGCAAGTGCGTTGTGCACATCATGCGCCATTCTCTTCTCGTCGCCGCAGACGTAGACGGCGGCGCCTCCTTGAATCCACTGGTACAGCTCGCGCGCTTGCTCCAGCATGCGGTGCTGGACGTACACCTTCTTGTCGGTGTCGCGGGAGAAGGCGACATCCATCCGGGTCAGAACGCCCTTCTCCAGCCAGCGCTGCCACTCGACCTGGTACAGGAAGTCGGTGAAGAAATGCTGGTCGCCGTAGAACAGCCATGTCTTGCCCGCAGCTTCCGTCTCTTCCCGTTCGCCCAGGAAGGCGCGGAACGGTGCGACACCGGTGCCGGGTCCGATCATGATCACCGGCGTATCCGGATTTTCCGGAAGCTTGAAGTTGGAGTTGCTCTGGATGAACACCGGAAGCTTGTCTCCCGGCTGGGTCCGCTCGGCGAGCTGCACGGAGCAGACGCCGTAGCGCTGTCTGCCTCTATTCTCATAGCGGACGGTCCGGACCGTGAGATGCACTTCGTCCGGATATGCCTTCGGACTGCTCGCGATCGAGTACAGACGCGCCGGAATCTTGCGGAGCGCCTTGACGAACTCGCCCGCCGGTGCGCCCTTCAGGCTATGGTCCTGAACCAGGTCCAGGAGATCATGTTCCTGCAGATAGGAACGCAGCTCCTGCTGCCGTTCCGGTGCAAGCAGATCCTTCAGTCCGCTGCCCTGCGCAAGCTTGGCAGCCTGCTCCAGAAGCGGCTTCGTCAGCACCGTGATCTCGTAATAGCGCAGAAGCGCTTCACGAAGCGGCAGCGCTCCGTTCTTGCCCGCTTCCACCTCTTCTCCCGGATTCCAGCCCATATACGTGATCAGCTCATCCACCAGCTGCGGATGATTCTCCGGGATGACACCGAGGCTGTCACCCGGCTCATAGCTCAGGTTCGAGCCTTCCAGCGACAGCTCGAGATGGCGCGTCTCGCGGTCCGAGCCGCGGCCGTTGAGGTTCAGATTCTCCAGAACCTCGGCCTGGAACGGATTGCTGCGCGAATATTCCGTCTCGCCCGATACAGGCTCGGACACGGCGGCAATCGCAGCGGCTCCGGCAGCCGGCGCGGATTCGCCCAGTGCTGTCAGCACAGCCTTCATCCATTCCGCCGCCGGCTCGCCGAAATCAACATCGCAATCCTGACGGGGAACGATCCGGTTCGCGCCGAGCTCTTCCAGGCGCTTGTCGAAATCCTTGCCTGTCTGGCAGTAGAATTCGTAAGACAAATCGCCGAGCGCCAGCACGGAGTAGTTCAGCGATGGCAGCTCAGGCGCGCGCTTGCTGTGCAGAAACTCGTGGAATGCGATCGCATTGTCCGGCGGTTCACCTTCACCATGCGTGCTGACGAGGATGAGCAGGTTGCTGGCTTTCTTCAAATTGTTGGTCTTATAATCGCTCATGGCAGAGAGGGTGGTGATAAATCCGTCCTCTTCGAGCCGCTTCGCAAATTTCTTCGCCAGTCCCTTGGCATTATCCGTCTGGGAACCGAACAGAACGGTCACATCTTTGGGGGCCATATTCACCGGCACGGAAGCCGCCTGCACGGCAACGGCCGCAGGAACGGCTGCCGGAGCAGCGGAAGCAGCGCTGCCAGCGCCTGCCGCAGCCAGGTATCCGCTAAGCCATACCCGCTGGCCTTCGGTTAATGTCGGAAGAAGACGGTTCAGCAGCTCCGCCTGCTCCTGACTAAACGGACTATTTGTTACATGAAATTCCAACCCAATCCACCCGCCTCATCTTCGTCGTAGTAATACCAAGTAATTTGGTCTCCATTTGGTTATCCTCATTAGAACCTATCATACACCGTCAGACAGGTCAATTATTATCATTTTATAGCTTTTATCAGTTATAGTTATAAAGGACATTATTCTGGAAAAACGAATGTCGCATAATGAATCGGGGGGATTTCCAATTCGCAGTCTATCTCTAACCAAAAGCATCAAAGCCGTTTACGCCCTACTGGTGGCGGTTGTCCTGCTGGCTCTGTTCCCGTGGGCATCCTACAATGATCCGGATACATTCTGGCATGTCGAGCTTGGCCGATATATGCTGGAACACCGGACTGTGCTTCACCATGCCATACATACGTTCTACGGCGACAAACTGCCGTACATTCCGCATGAATTCGGATTTCAAATCGTCGCGGGCGCTCTCTATAATGCACTCGGCTGGCCGGGACTTTATCTGCTGACCGCAGCCTGCTTCTTTCTGCTGATCCTGGGCCTTCTGCAATTGGCCAAGGTGTCGCGCCGCGAGCTGGGCTTCAAGGAGGATCATCCTTTAATCCTGCCGTTCGTAATGTTAATCTCGGTCTGGATTTACTACAACTATTTCAAGGGCAGACCCCAGATGGTGTCCTCCTGGATGATCGTCTGGTACTTCGTATACCTGCGCAGATTCCAGCTGATGCCAAGCAAGCGAAGCGCCGCCGTCATGATCCTGTTGTCGCTCGGTATCGCGAATTTTCATGCAGGAGTATGGCTCGTCATTATCGTCTTCACAGGCATGGCTTTTCTCGAAGCCTGGATCGACGGCAGGCTGAACAAGAACCGAATCATCGTGTTCGCGGCGGTAACGCTGATCGGACTCGCCAACCCCGGCGGCTACAAGAGCCTGCTCTATATCCTGACGGTCAGCCAGAATAGCTACAATATGCTAATCAACGAATGGCAGCCGATATCTTTCGGCAAATGGGATACATCGGCGATGACGCTTCTGCTGTTGTTCTTCGCCGTGACGCTGCCCTTCTCGCTGTTCCGGAAGCCGTTTCGCTTCTTCGTCATGCTGGGCGTTCTGTATCTCGGCGTGTCCAACTTCAAGCAGAATTTGTTCATGTGGCTCTTTATCCCTTATTTCGCCGGCGCTTTCTTCGAGGCTTTTCCTTGGATGCGAAAGGTGGATCTCCGCCTCTCTCCGGGCGTTATCAAAGGGGCGCTTGCTGCCGGCCTTCTGGCCAACTGCGTGGTGAACTTCATCCACCCGCCAAAAGTCGATGTCCACGGCTACCCGGTCGATGAGATGAACTACGTTCTTTCGCAGCAGAAAGGAAGCGAACGCCCCCGGGTGCTAGCACCTTATGGGTCATCCGGTTATGTGATGTACCGGGGAGGCGACGTTCTGTGCGACGGCAGGCAGGACCCGTTCACCACCAAAGCCTCTCTCGGCCCTTACGGCTGGACCGCTTTTGAACGCTCCATGTACGGCTTCTCCGACATTTTGCCGGACATCGCCGCTTATGACAAGCCGGACTACATTATCGTCCGCAGCAGCGCCGCTACCCGCCTGTTCGAAGGCTGGAGAAAAGCCTTCGGCGAGCCGGTATACCGGGGACAGTATGGCAGCGTCTTTAAGTATACCGGCAGCACAGGGGCGCATACCGGGTCGTAACCTGCACGCTTCCTTTGATCCCGACCTTTCTCGTCTGCCAGTCTGATGGGCTTTCTCCACAGTGCTCTCATAGGAACACTCCAAAAAAATGACCTCAAAATCCGCACTGAAGTGGAGGCTGAGGTCATTTTTTAATTACCGGATTTCTATAACAAAGTGGGGATGAGGAATTCCAAAATGCTTCTGAGACACTCCCTATTCGAATACCTGGAGGGATGCCAGGTTCAGCTCCCGCTCAGAGGGAAGAGCAGCGTCGCTTTCGTTCCTCCTCCCGGTCGATTCTGGATTTCCACGGAGCCGCCATGCCCCTTCATCAGACGCTCCGCGATGGCAAGCCCCAGTCCGGTGCCGCCTTGCTCGCGGCTGCGCGACTTCTCGGCGCGGTAGAAGCGCCGGAACACATGTGGCAGGTCTTCACCGGGAATTCCGATTCCCCGGTCCATGACCGAAACGGCGACGTGATCCCCCACAATATCCATCTGGACCGAAATTTCCTTGCGGTCTGCCGAGTATTTCACCGCATTGTCCATAAGGATCAGCAGAACCTGCTCCAACGTCTGAGGCTTGATACTAGCGCTGGCAGACTCTGCGTTCCGGGTATCGAGCGCAAAATCGAAATCCGGATGCAGCAGGGTGAAATTTTTGACCGTATAGCGCACCGTTTCGGATATCTGTGTTGCATGTATCTCCTTGCGGTCCCTTACCGCCTCTGCCCTGGTTAGCTCCAGCAGGTCGTTCACAATGCCTTTCAGTCTGGACAGCTCCTGCGCAGAAACTTGCAGCGATTCTTCCAGGATGGCCGGATCATGCTTCCCCCAGCGGTTAAGTAGGGAAATATGGCCTTCGATAATCGAAATGGGCGTTCGAAGCTCATGGGAAGCATCCGCCACGAATTGCTGCTGCGCCTGAAAAGCCTCTTCGAGCTGATCCATGAGCTCGTTAAAGACTGCGGCCAGATGGCCGAGTTCGTCCCCGCCGTTCGGAACGGTAACCCTCTCCTGCAGACCCTTCCGCTTCATATTGTTCATGGTGTCGGTCAGTTCCCGGACCGGCCCCAGCAGCTTGCGGGACAGGATGACGCCGCCTAAGCCGCTAAGCACAAAAGCGCCCAGCAGACCGGCGAGCATAACCGCCAGAATCATGCTGCTCAGCTTATCTGAATTCTCCAGATTGTTGACGATTTCCACCGTTCCGGTGAAGGTGGCGGTCCGGATCGGGCTCCGGACGACCAGCAGATGATCGTCTCCATACCATACCGTGGAGGCAGAAGTGTGAACGGCGTTCTCGGGAGCCACCCAATCGAGCGGCAAATGATCGGCAACCGTAATCAACGGAGTCCCTTCACTGTTCAGAATCCGGATCAGCTGGTCATAGGAATTCAGGCTCTCCACATAGGGCCGCATGCTCTCAGCCGACTGCTCCGTAACCTTCCCGATCTCGAAATAGCTGCGGATCTCGCCTGCGCTCTTCAGCGCGGCGGACTGGGCCTGACCGAACATCCAGTGATTGATCACCACATATTGAATCCCGTTATAGGTCAGAAACAGGATGCACATAAGCGCAGCCGCCCAGAGCGTCAGCTTCCAGCGAATCGACATCCGGGCCAGCGCACTGCGGACCCGGCTCATTTCCGCATCACATAGCCAAGGCCGCGCAGCGTATGGATGAGGCTGGGTTTGCCCGGCTCGTCGATTTTATTGCGGATGTAGCTAATATAGACATCGACCGCCTTGATCTCCACCTCGGAATCATAGCCCCAGATCGTCTCCATCAGCATTTCACGGGTCATGGCTCGCCCCATGTTCTCCATCAGCGCCTGCAGAATTTCGAACTCGCGCTTCGTCACCTCGATAGCCATTCCGCCCCGGGTCACCGTTCGGCCGTCCACATCCAGCTCCAGGTCTCCGCAGCGCAGCACACGGGTGCTCTGCACCGACCCTGATCTTCGGAGCAGAGAACGCATCCGGGCCAGCAGCTCTTCGATGTCGAAGGGCTTCGGGATGTAATCATCCGCTCCGCTGTCGAGCCCCGCGATCTTCTCCGGCAGGCCGTCTCTTGCCGTGATCATAATGACCGGCGTGCTGCCAGCCGCCCGGATTTGAGCGCATACCGCAAGCCCGTTCATCCCCGGCAGCATCAGATCCAGCAGCACCATATCCCACGCCGACCCCAGTGCCAGCTCCAGGCCTTTCTTTCCGTCATAAGCGACGGTTACCGCGTATCCGGCATGCTGAAGCTCCAGTTCAACGAAGCGCGCCAAATTTTTCTCATCTTCAATCAACAGTATTTGCTTCACAGGCTCACCCTCGTTTGTTGTCTTCTACACAATATTCTTGCTTCCACTCCTTATTGTACTCCGACCACCTTAAATATCGGTAAAGAAAAAATCGGCTGCACTCCCAATGTCATTAAGTTTAGCTCAAAGACAAGAACGACAATAGAAATTGGAACCAAAACGGCATGGGAATGAGTCCTGT
>NZ_JAHCMB010000066.1 GCF_019904155.1 Paenibacillus sinensis | reverse complement strand
AATCCCTATCAAGCGGGGGATTTACTCGTTTGGAGTAACCCACTGGTCAACACGGGATATGTCGCCATATACAAAGACGGTGAGCTCCTGGCAAGCATTACAGACAACCCCCGAGATACAGCGACCTACCCGTTAGCGGGCAATGGAGTGTACACCGTCAAAGTCGTCAGTACCCAAGGCAATTTGATCGGTATGGGATCGGTCACGATCACGGATGGCAGCGTAGGGACGGCAACACCGACACCAAGCCCGACGCCGACGCCTACAGATCCCGGAGGTAGCGGAGGCACTGGATCTTCAGATTGCACGGCCGGCTGCCAGACGATTATTGACATGTTGGAGTGTCCCGAGTGGGACACGTACATGGGTGAGTGGGCCAACATGATATCCAGCGTAATTCCGCCGCCGCCTGATTGGGATATGGTNAGACCCACTTGCGGACATGCCCCATGATGATCCGGGCGTCAAGGTGATACCCGGAGATCCGCGCAACAGTACCGGAGGGTTTAAAGATCCGGATCATGTAGATACAGGCGATCCGGCACCGGCGCCGACGATCATTTTTGATCTGCCTAGGCCAACGCCTAATCCAGTCCCTGCGGCAACTTCCGGATCTGGACCTGTACCAAGCAGTTTAAGCGGGGCACCGCCGACACCGGGAGGATCTGGAGGATCGGGGGCGATACCGGACACTACAACAGGCATTGTGCCAATACCGTCAGGAGGGGGAGGGTGAGTGAGAAAGACAATTCTATTCTTAGTGGCATTGTTCCTGATCCCCCTACTGTGGCACGGTAGGGCCTATGCGGAGGATAATTACGATCTGATTGCCGGAAAGACGCTGTACATCGCGGGCAGGGCTACAAACCTGCTAACTGACGGAGACGTTAACACCAAAGAGACTTTATCAGCAGGTTTGGCTAATGCTGTCACATATACCTTTCCGGAGCCAGTGTATGTATATTCGTAC
>NZ_JAHCMB010000161.1 GCF_019904155.1 Paenibacillus sinensis | reverse complement strand
AGCTCTGCCTTAGCACAGTAAGAAAGGCGTATGAGATATCCTTGGCTTGTGTGCTGTTAATGACCTTATTTCTCTGATTGGACCAAATCACTTTATAAAATGCCTTTAAGATTAACATAAGTTGGAACCGGAGGCTCAACCAGTTCGGCTTACAATTGATCGTAAAGCACAGTTGTATTTTTAAATAGACGGTAGGTCTCACTGTTCATCCACGGGCAGAGCATTTATCAGGTATTGATACAGATAAGTTTGCTCAAAATTATGATGCAAATATTTCAATGGGCGCAGTTCTTCCAGATATCGCTTAATCCCTTACTGAAAGAAAGTATTATTGAGACAGTTAACCGCGTTGAAGAGTTCAAGAGCCAGATTGTCTAACGCATAACGGACAGCGACTATTTCCTCGGCCAACAAAGCTTCTGCATAGTATTGCTTTGTCATACTGATATACCCCTGTGCCCTGGCAAGGGATATTTCGCCTATGGGCTTGGCAGTTCATCAAGCGCTTTTTGCTTATAACCTTTCAATTTCTCCAAATATTCGGGTTTTGCACAGTAAAGTAGGTTCATATTGATTAGCGAAGATACAATGGGACTTTCCAGAATCGCTTGCTGTTCAATGCGCGTATTCCAGAGAATATAACATGAGATGGATGTACCATATGGTTACTTAAGGGTTATAGTTATTCTTGGTCAATAGGCGTGTTTCTCCAAACACTGGCTTAAGCCCTTTGTAAGGTTCGGTTAAGAAAGAAGATAGTTGGTAAAATCATCATCAATGCATGAGTATCCATGATGAAATCACCCTTGCGGTTGGGCAAGGCGTCGCCTTAACGAGACGTCCAGGAAAACAGATAATGCATATGCTCCGGCGGATTTGTCAGCGGGAGAGGCAGCACCTGAAATGCTCCGGGCAGATTTTTATCCTCTGCTGCAAGCTGGAAGTGGCAGGCGGCAATGCCCAAGTCTACCTTCTGGATATCATAGCCAAGCGCATCGCTGTAGCCCCGCGCCTTGTACTCATAGAAATGATAGGTCTGTCCGTCCGCATCCCTGATAATCCGCCATGGCTGCTTGTTGGAAGCCGACGGTGCCAGTCGAGTCATTTCCAAAGGGTAAGCATAGTCTCCGGCCTCTTCGGGAGTCACGGGGTTGCTGAAAGATTCCCGAAAAAAGAGTGTCGCCCAAGGCTTGCGCTGGTCCGATTTGGCCACTTTGCGGACAATGTTTTCGGTCACGCGTCTTTTGTCGGCAGCGTAACCAATTGGAGAGATAACCGGGAACAGTTGATCTTCGCGCACTTCCATCGCTTTGGCGAACTCGCTTCTTTTGAAAGTTCCGCCCATCCAGCAGGTGCCGAGCCCCAATGAGGTTGCGTATAAAACTAAATGCTCAAACTCATAGCCCAGCGCCTCCAACGCCAGTGCTCCGTTGGTCACGGAAGCCCCAATATTAATCTTTGGCGCCTTTGATGACGCCGTAGGTGCCCAGCTTCCGCGCGTTTGCGGCCTGCTCCGTTTGCAGCAGCTTGAAATGCACCTCTGCCGAGAAGGGATTGCTCAATGTACTGATGAACTGCTGGAGTTGCTCTTTTGTCCCTTGTTCAATGCTATGGCTGGAATAGGTTCGGACCGAGGAACGGGTTTTGATAGTTTCCTCCAGCGGGAGTGCCAATGCAGTGCTCATGATTTTATTCCTCCATATCAATGGGATGTGGAAATGAATTACTGTTCAAGTTCTTTTCCATAGTATACCATAGGCGCATTGATGCGGCTGCTGTTCCGGTAAGGAGCAGAGAGGAATTGTTGGGAGCGGGGATGTTGGGGGCGATGAGGATTCAGAATATAGAATTTAAAAGCTTGAGCCTGGATGATTTGCAGCCGGGCTTGCTGGATTCCTTCAACAGATTTCAACGGGTGACCCGTGCCTGGCGCACAGTAGAAGGGGAGCGGAAGCTGGTCGATGCGCCGTTCATTGACAATTGGGACGCCGCAACCAAAAACGAGATCATTGCAGAGGATTTCTATAGATGTATTCATAATGGGGGGAAGGTCATATGTGCTGTACATAACGGGCAAATCGCTGCGTTTGCCACATTGCTGCGCGAGCTGTTCGGCAGTGCGCGGCAGTATACGGATTTAATGCAGCTGCATGTCTCCACGGATTTCCGCCACGCCGGGCTTGGAAGAAGCTTGTTTAAGATGGCGGCACAGCAGGCTGAAGCGTGGGGCGCGCAGAAGCTGTATATCTCGGCGCATTCTGCGGAAGAAACTCAGGCTTTTTATCGGGCAATGGGCTGTGTTGATGCGGTGGAGGTTGACTTGCATCATGTGGCGCTGGAGCCGTTTGATATCCAGTTGGAGTATGTGATTGGCCGGAATAAGGAACAGCGAATAACAGATTGAATTTGGCAATTACAACAGCAGGTCAGGAGGGAGCGCCATGTTATTGCCGATGCCGTTTCGCCAGGACGGCGACGTGGAGCGGCAGTTTGCCGATTATTTGACCAGGGAACGTTTCGGCTGCATCATTATGCAGGGCCGGGCGCAGGCTGTGGGCGAACCGAGAACGCTTTCCCATAGCGAGGCGGCCGGGGTACTGGAGCGCTTTGCAGCCGCAGACAGCGCGTGGATTTCCGTACGGCATCGTGTGCCGATGGTGTATCATTTTGCTTGCCAACTGGATCGGCCGGCTGCGGAAGCCCGCTTGCTGGAATACTTGGATATATTCGCAGAAGAGCGGCACCAGCATTTCACACATGTGCTTGAAATGCTGGCGATGGAAGGCATTGCTTCGCTGGAAGTGCCGCTGCAGCTTGACCGCAGGGGGTATGATGGTTACTTGCTGGAATACCCGGGACCGTCGCGCACGATTTTGCGAAAAAAAGACTAAAGCATACCGCACTCCGCAGCCCCGGCAGCTAAGGGCGGCCAGCGATGTAAGGATCATAAGACTGTCAGTGTGCACCCTCTTTTACCAAGTGTTTCCATACATCAATGGCATGGGCGTCCAGGCTGAAGAAAATATCGTTGTCATCGTCTTCGGCCTCAATCTCAACTTCGTCTGCTAATGCCATCAGATAACGCGGGATAAACGCGGCTAGATTCGGCGCCAGCACCAGTTTGTTGTCTTCGTCCCGCCCGAAATTGATGATTTGGCCAATGCTTCCATGCTCGCCGGGGTCCAGATCGACCCCAACCGCATTGCCCGATCCATCGTAAAATAGGGGAATCCAGCGGAGATTGGCATATACGGTTTTGATCGTACCCGGCGGAGTGGAGGTGCACAGTTCTCCCAGTTCGGCCAGGCCTTCCGGCCCTTCCGAATCAATCAGTTCCTTCCAATCCTTGTGCTTTCTGCACAGCTCGGTCAGGGACAAGAAGTAGAGCCCGAACACGATGCCGTACCTATGATTTTGTCCGTTATGTATGCGATATAATTCCTTTACTTCCTCCGGAAACGGGAAGCCGAGCTGCTGCTCTGCTTCAAGTAATTCCTCTTCCGTGGCCGGTTCATTCAAAAATTCGGGGAACCTGCGCTCCTGTTCGCTCATGGCGTGTACAAAAGCCGACCACACGGCAGCAATATTGCCCATCACATGACCTCCTGTATTACGGGAAGAATCCGGCATGGCAGGCATGTCCGGCGGCTCTCGCTGAATGGATATTTTAGTATCATTGTACCATGCTTTACGAAATCTTCCTCCCTGGAAGATGCGAATGTACAGGCGACGCCGCTTCAAGCGGAACAGGGGCGTGCATTGGGAAATTGGCCGCGGGTGCTACAAATGGGTTATATTTGATGAAAGCAGGCGAGCAGCCGCTGCGGACTTGTACATACAGTTTTAAGCAAGGAGGTATCACGGGAATGAAGAGGAAAATCGGTAAATGGCTGAAAATTTCATTGGTTGCGCTGCTGGCCATAATCCTCTTGGGAGCGTGCGCGGTGTATGCCTTTGTCATTAAACGGCCGACACCGATTGCCGAGCACGCCGATACGAAGCCCCATGTGTGGAACAGGGTGGAACTGGGCGAAAACGTTCGTTCAAGCGACGGCTCGGAATATTATCTGCTGACCAAAAAAGGGAGCAGCCGCAACTGGATTATTTTTTTCTCCGGCGGCGGGGTTAGCTGGGATGCCACCAGCGCGGCTAGCCCGATAAAAATTACCAACATTCTCGCGGGAAAAGATCCCGGCAATTACTTTGCGAATCTGCCTTTTTACATGCTGACCCTGCTGAACGGAATCATGGCGGATCGGCCGGAGAACCCCTTCCGGGAGTGGAATGTCGCTTATATTCCTTATTCGACCGGCGATTTCCATATCGGCAACCGTATCGCCAATTACCCGCAGAAGGATGGCAGCAATCTTATCGTGAATTATAACGGTAAAAATAATGTGCACAGCAGTCTGGACTGGATTTACACACATGCCGTTCAGCCGGACAAGCTGCTGATTGCCGGAGAGAGCGCCGGCGGGTTCGGATCGGCTTTCTGGGCGCCCGAAATCGCTGAGCATTACAAGGATGCCGAAATTTATCAATATTCGGACAGTTCTTTTTTATACAGCGACAAATGGCCCGGGATCGTTGATAATGAATGGCAGGCCGATTTTACGGAGACCTTCGGTTATCCGGCGGCTGCGGACCTGATCGGCGCGGCGGTTAGAGGCAATAGCCGTCAAATGGCGGAAGGGACGGTCTTTTTGCAATCCTATTCATTGTACGATGAAATCTTGACCCATTTTGAGAATAAAATCAACGATAAAGCCGCGGGCTCCAGCCAAAGCGATGCAGCCGCCTGGTCCAGAAGGATGACGTCAGCGGTCCGGGAGTTGGCCGAAACCATACCGAATTATGTTTATTATGTGACCGATTACGGGATGGATGCTAAAAAAGGAACCACCGCGCATACCTTCGCGACCCGGGACGTCTTATTCAAGACAGAGGAAGACGGGGTGCGGCTGGCGGATTGGCTGGATGACATCATCAACAAACGGCAGAGGTATTCGGTTGGCGGTAAGTTATTGTCTGCTCCGGCGGATGAAGGGGAACAGACGGAGAAAGAGGGCGCTGCAGAAGGGAATTGATGGATATTCGCCTGGTGAAGTGAACGGATAGAACGTCAAATAGAAAATTGAAAGTGGCAGTGGATAAAGCGAAAGGAGGTACAACCGTTCATTTGCCGAATCTCTCAACCACGGAAAATACTGACGAGAGTGTAAACGGAACTATTGGCGCTGGGGAGAAATTGTTGTTTGTGAGGAGTTATTCGGTGAATATTGGGGTTCGCTCTAAGTAAAGAAAAATTTTAAACGTTGTGGCTCCTGCTAACCGTATTAGTGGGAGCTTATTTGTTTACCATGACCCAAGATCACATTAGGGTGATTCGTTGGATTATTCTTTTATACCGGGATAACGTTTTCGGGTGTCTGTCTGACCAAGAATATAGTCGATGCTGACTTGATGGAACTTGGCTAGAGTTATTAATACGACGCTCGGGACATCCAAATTACCATTCTCATAGCGGGAATAAGTGGCTTGTGTGATATGTAAAAGCTCAGCCATTTCCTGCTGTGTTAAATCTTTGTCTTCGCGTAAATCGCGGATTCTCCTGTACACTGTTAATCACCCAAGGCAAGTTTACTTTATGCGAAAATTGCATATTGATATTTATGCGATTTTCGCATAAAATTTATACGTGGAAAGTCCGTTATCTTGCGAAAGGAGGCCTCATACGACCATTTTGGAGGATTTTTATTATGGAAGGCTGCGCCCGAATGAGTTAGATAGTCAAAGTGATTCGGAAGTTAGGAAGATAAATCAGAAAATCACTGAGTCCATACAAATGCTCAAAGACCAATTTTCGAAAGAGGATTTCCAGCAAGTCGAACAGCTGCTCGATTTAATGATCGATTCGAATTCTTTGCATTCCGCCCTAGCGTTCATTCACGGTTATAGAACGGGAGCGTTAATGATGATTGATGTGTTCAATAATTGCTGATAGCTCAGGCGAAAAGCTGAGTTTGCCTCACTTCATGTGCCTGTTTTACTTCGAGAAATCGTTGAAGTATTAAAAAAGTGGAGTAGGGATTTATCCAAAATACCTGAGATAAATCAAGCTGGTGTGTGTTATACGTACTGGCTTGTTTTTATTTTTGTTATTTGAAGAGGTGGCTTCGGGGAAACGATCGAAGACCAGTAGGAGATTGTCCCTGAAGATGAACGAATCAAGGTCGTGGGAACGCAAGAGAAAATGTAAACAAAGGAAGAACATGATGCGATCGTAGAGCGCTTAGTGAAGAGCAGTCTGATGAATCTCAATAGGCGGAGAATATTATTCCACTGTCGAGATTTCTTATTGTGAGAAATGCGGCAGTAGAATGCAGTTCAAAGTAGGGTAAAGTAAGAAACAGTGCCAATATTGGAGTGCATTATGCTATCAGCAGTATTAGGATGGCAGCAAATGTGAAGGCAAGGTAATGGACACTGATTTTTTCGATGCTCAATATGATCGGATCTGCATGAATCGTATGAAGAAGACATGATATCGAAGCAGTGAAAGGCTGTTC
>NZ_JAHCMB010000182.1 GCF_019904155.1 Paenibacillus sinensis | reverse complement strand
TGGAATAAATGGAAGGCATGTAAACAAATAAGAAAGTGAGGTTTAACGAATACTATGGATATGAGATTGTTCAAAAAAATTAAAATGATAAATTTCGTCACCTTCTTTTCCTTCTGGACTATCTTCTTCTTTGCTCTGGCGGATAAGCCCCCACCTGCCGGTTTCTATTGGCTTATGGCCATACTATTCGTTTATGACATTTTACTTTATATTTATTTGGATGATTTTATTGAAAGCTTGGTTAAGAAGCGAAGAGGAGTTTTTCTACGTAATTTATTATATTTCTCCTTGGGGGGCTTGGTTTTCTGCCTGATTCTTTCAGTTATTGTCATTAACATTGTTTCAAATGTAGGAAATGAAGGATATCTAATCTCGGCATACACAACAACCGCAGTTGGCTTCCTTAACGGTTTATGTTTCTATTTTTTTAACAAGCTGCTTTTGAAGAAGTACAATTTAAGGATGGATCCGAATCGCTCCGAGCTGTGACCTCAACGCCACAATCCGTGGTCGAGGGGAATAGTAGCAGATATAATTACATCTTGGCAGGTTAATGTATTAAAAAACAACAAGCAACTCATCCGCAGACAAGTTGCTTGTTGAAGGCTGTATTAAGAGGTCGATCCTTATTCATTCCCCATCGTGCTGATATCGATTACGAACCGGTAACGGACATCTGAAGCGAGTACGCGCTCCCAGGCTTCATCGATCCGATCGGCAGAAATAACCTCGATCTCAGATGCAATATTGTGTTCAGCGCAGAAATCAAGCATTTCCTGTGTTTCACGGATTCCACCAATCATCGATCCGGCAAACGAGCGGCGGTGACCAATCAGCGAGAATACGTTAACTGCCAATGGATCAGCGGGCGCACCTACATTGACTAATGTACCATCCAGCGCCAAGAGCGACAGATACGCATCAATATTAATCTGCGCGCTTACCGTATTTATGATCAGGTCGAACGAACCGGCAAGCTGCTTGAATGTCTCCGGATCGCTTGTCGCATAATAATGATCCGCCCCTAATTGCAAACCGTCTTCCTTCTTCTTCAGTGACTGTGATAAAACAGTAACCTCAGCCCCCATGGCATGAGCGATCTTCACAGCCATGTGTCCAAGTCCTCCAAGACCTACCACAGCTATTTTTTTGCCTGGAGCTGCTCCCCAATGGCGCAGCGGTGAATATGTTGTGATTCCGGCACACAAAAGGGGTGCAGCGGCGTCAAGCGGAATAGCGTCAGGAATCCGGACCACGAAGTCTTCTGTTACAACGATGTGGGTGGAATACCCGCCTTGTGTATAGTGCCCGTACCGGTCGATAGCTCCATAGGTGGCCGTACTTCCACCCAGGCAATACTGTTCCTCGCCTTTTTGGCAATTACTGCATTCTCCACAGGAGTCAACCAGACATCCTACCCCTACCCGGTCACCAACGGAATACTTTGTCACTTCGGAACCGACCTGGCTAACAATTCCGGCGATCTCATGCCCTGGAACGAGTGGATATTTGACCGGCCCCCACTCCCCGCGTGCGGTATGAATGTCCGAATGGCAGATCCCGGCGTATTTAATCTCAATAAGAACATCATGCGGCTGAAGATTCCGGCGCTCAATAGTGGTTAGCTTGAACGGACCTTCCTGACTGAATGTAGCGCGTGCATTAACTTTTATCATTGTGTAACCTCTCTTCCAGTTCATATTTATTTTGTAACGCCGACTTTACAAAACATATGATATTACTTAAAGTTAACTCTAAGTCAAGAACAAAATACATTTGAGACTGGAGATACATGATGAAAACATACTCCATAAGTGAAGTTGCGGAACACTTTAATCTGACACCTCATACTCTGCGTTACTATGACAAGGAAGGCCTTATGCCTTTTATAGAAAGAACACCCAGCGGGAAACGCGTTTTCAAGGAATCGGATATGGATGCTTTAAAAATAATTGAATGCCTGAAGTCATCCGGGATGCCGATTAAGGAAATCAAACATTTTATTGAGTGGTGCTCTGAGGGAGATTCCACCTTGCAGCAAAGATATGACATGTTCCTGGAGCGGAAAGCTTCCGTAGAAGCCCAGATGGAAGAGTTAAAAAAAACGATGGAAGTCATCGAACATAAATGTCAATATTACAAGACCGCCTTGGAGAGCGGTACGGAAGATGTTCATAAAATCCATAAAATACAAGCTTCATCCGCTCATTAGTAGTGGACTTTGACCGCCGAGTTATCGCCCATGCCGGGCGTACTACAACAGTAAAGGCGAGGCAGATTGATCTGCCCCGCCTTTCTCCAAGACCTATGAGCCCCCGCTTCTCGATACGCGACACGTAAGTCCGCGATATCCCCAGCTCAGCTCCTTCGCGATTTCCCACTGAATCCGCTCCTCCCCGCCGGTGTCAAGGCTGAAGCGGCCAACAATTCCCTTCACCTTCTCGTCCAAAATATCGAGATTGCGGAAAATCATGCTCTTCTCAATCTTCAAATCAACTTCCTTAATCATAGGATCTTGGAGGGATACGTCTGCTCTGGAGAATTACTTTATTTTTATTGGAGAATCCGGCTGTCCTTCCACTGATAACAATCAGATGGATTTAGGGTTAATGCTGTTTAGCGGGAGCAGGTTCATAAATATTCTGCCTATCTCCGAAGAGACGTTTTCAATCGGTATGTTGATATCTCCCCGAAGCCACACCCGGTAAACATTAATGATTGCACCGACAACGAAATGAACATGAATCGAGAATTGCAGCGTGTCTTTAACGGCTTGAGGAATATCACTAAAGGTTCGCAAATGATCTACGAATACATCTTGCAGCTTAACCAGGAATAGTTCTGCTGCTTCATTTTGGATCAATGATCTATAGAAGTCCAAGTCGGATAAAAGCCAGTTCGAGATTCCATTCAACAAAGGCATAGGGGAATCGAAAAAACGCTGGTAATGAAACTCGTTCATGATTCCTCTTACATTCTCCATAATTTCATTGACAATTTGTTCAGTGATCCCCCGAATATCTGGATAGTGGGCATAAAATGTTCCCCGATTGATATCAGCCCGTTTCACAACATCAGTTACTGTGATATTTTCATATTTTTTTTCTTGCAACAGTTCTACAAAAGCCTGTCTTATTAATTTTTTTGATCTAATGGAACTCCTATATTCAGACTTACCAGCCAAGGTGCTTCCCTTCTTTCGTTAGAAAAAATTTAAAATTCAACACTTACAAAGATTAATGTACAAAATTGTGTATTTTGTGCCAAAACTGCTCATTGCGACACCTTTATATACAAATTATAATACAAAGGCATCAAAATTCAACATATGTTCGATTTTGAGTTCCTAAGGAGGGAGACCATGATCTCAAAGAAAAAGAAGCGACTGATATTAGTCCTTTCCCTTGCTATCTTGATGTTCTTGCCATTGTTGTATGCAGTGAACTATCTCGGAAGCGTATGGGATGTATACAATAAGCTTGACAAAGTGCCCGTTGCCTTTGTCAATCTGGACGAACCCGTCGAGAAGAATGGAACAGAGTATTCATTGGGAAGAGCGATGGAGGAGAAGCTTAAGGAAAATAAAAAGTTTGATTGGAAATTTGTTGGACACCATGAGGCTATGGAGGGAGTTACTGGTGAAGAATACTTGGCGGTTATTGAAATACCCGAAAATTTCTCCAAGCTAATTGCTGATATCCAGGATGGCAATTCCGTCAGCCCTGAAATTATGTACACAGTTAATAAAGGAGAAAATTATGTATTCTCTCAAATTGCTTCAGGCGCAGTTACTGCTCTCCAAAAAGAAGTAAGTTCAGAAATTCAAAAAGAGATTTCTAAAACACTTGCCGACAATTTGATTGATGTGAAATTCTCTCTGAAAGATGCGAGTTCAGGATCAACTGAGCTTTGGCAGGGTATTCAAAAATTGGCGAACGGGAATGAAAAAATTTATAATGGCACCCAAGCAGCCAGTGACGGAGCTGCCCAGCTTGCTAGTGGATTGATGCAGGCAGCTTCATCAAGCTTAGATCTTCATAAAGGCATTGAACAGCTACATTCTGGAAGCAATGATTTAGAAGATGGTTTAATTGTTGTGGCCGACGGTTCCAATAAATTAGTGGGCGGAATGAACGAATTAGGAGCCGGACAAAGCCAAATATCCACCGGATCTAAAAAAATGGCAGATGGATTATCCCTGCTGCAAAGCAAATTGATTCAACCCAATGACAAGCTCTCTGACCTTGTTGAAGGTACATCCAATCTAGATGCGGGCATTCAACAGGCAGCAAAAGGGGCTTCTCAGTTGCATACTTCCGTTCAAGATCTGGGTAAGGCTATCCAGCAGGCCTCCACATATTTGGAGGACTCAGCTATGACAGATCAGCAAAAAATTGCTGCTGTGTCCAGCATTTTAAATACCCTGAATCAGGGATCAGAGACCTCAGGCAGCTATAGTAGTGTACAATTACTTGATCGCGCTATGCAGCAATTAAGTGAAAATCTAACCCTCCTTAAAACCGGATCACAACAAATTTCTGATGGAGTGGGAACACTCGTTTCAAATCTTAACACCAGTCAGGAACAAGCAGCCTCTGCTCTTACAGAATTTATTAATGGCGCTAAGGGATTGGAGAATGGAAGCAACCAGCTCTTATCTGGTATTGATACTGTTTCACAAAAAACAGCAGAACTTGCAGCGGGCTTGGAGCAGCTTAAACAAGGTTCGACTCAATTAAGCACCGGTCTTCAGAATGCAGCTACCGGGTCTGAAAAGCTGCAGCGCGGACTTCAAACCGCAGCAAATAAGACATCCGCTCTAAGCAATGGACTGGTTGATTTAAATACTGGAGTAGGTGACTTGAATAAAGGTTTGATAAGTGCTGAAACTGGAGCTCAAGCGTTAAGCAGCGGTATGACCAGCGGATATCAAAAGATGAACGGCAGCCTTACATTCAATTCGGAGGATCTATCCCAATTCGTAGCGCAGCCTATAAGTTTGTCCACGAATGTTATTAATGATGTTCCAACGTATGGTGAGGGGCTATCTCCTTATTTCATGTCATTGTCTTTATGGATTGGGGCGATGGTTCTTTCTATGGGTCTCTCAATACAGATGGTGCAGAACCTGCTGCCAGGAAAGTTCATTAGCAGCTACTTCCGTAAGTTTATATTTGGTGCTGGGCTAGTCAGTATCCAGGCTATCCTTCTGGGCATAGGAGCCATTCTAATCCTGGATCTCCACCCAGCAAATACGTTCCTGTTCATATTATTCTCAATGATAATCTCTGTTTTGTTCTACAGTGTGATAACAGGACTTCAAACCGTTTTTGGCCCGTTAAGCAGCGTAGCTACTTTTATCATTTTAATGCTGCAAATTCCCTCTTCAGGCGGAACATTTCCGATCCAGGCCTCTCCTGCTTATTATGGCTTCCTTAACCACATCATGCCAATGACATATACAGTCAATATATTGCGGATGGTTATTTCGGGAATTAATTACANAAAACAAAAAAGATAAAAAGAAAAATTCGCAGATAGAAACTTATACTTCTCAACCTATAACTCGTTAATCATTTTGGGTATCTGTAGAAAAGGGCGTTACCATTATTGGGTATTGGTTACGTTCTTTTCTACTGACAAACCTCTTGCCATCCGGTGTCCAGGCTGAAGCAGCCGATCACCATCTCTCTTTTTCCCGGTTGTCCAGAATGTCCGGGTTGCGGTAAATCCTGCTCTTCCCAATCATAAGGTTCATGACGTCATCCGTATTCGAGCCCAGAATATCGATAAGCGTAATTTCGTAGCCCTCTTTATCGGTCCCGATCGGATTGTGGAGCGACACAACCTTGCGGATCTTCTTAAAGCGAAAAGAGATGCATGAGGGGTGTTTCCGATGGAGATCAGATCCTCCATATTTTACTCCGTATCAATCATGCGTACCAGCACATCTCTCATATGCCCAAAGTTGATTCCCTCTACATTGCTGAGCAGAATGACTGCAGTCCCATCAGACATATCTCTCCAAATCTCAGAAGAGAAACCATTGATTCCCCCATCATGGGTGTACACCATCCCGTTAGGATCGGAGATTCCCCATCCCAATGCGTATTCAGACAGATTCGGTTTACGCATCAACTCCCAGGATGTCTTGCTGATGACGGTTCCATTTTCAAGTCCTTGAAGCCATTTATAAAGATCTTGTACGGTGGAATATATCCCGCCAGCTGAATAAGCGACGGTCATATCCATAGGACGGGCTGTCTCAAACTTGTCGGGGGTAAGAAGCGAATACCCTACAGCGACATCGGTATGGATAAGGTTTTTGGTTAAGTAACCTGATCTTGTCATGCCCAAAGGTTTAAAAATATGCTCATTCAAATAGTCACCATACGACTGTCCGCTAACTTGTTCAATCACGGCTCCGAGCAGCACATACCCGGAATTACTGTAGGAATATCGGCTGCCCGGCTCAAATTCCAGTGGCTTGTCTTTGAATTTGGCGATTAGCTCGTCAACGCTCACACGGATGTTCATGGTATTCAGGAAATCCGGGAAGGCGGTGTAATTGGGGATCCCGGACGTGTGGGTTAACAAGTGGTAAAGTGTGACCTTATCATTTGGATAATCCTTAATGTATTTATGTACGGGGTCGTTGATGCTCAGTTTACCGGCCTCTTGAAGCTGTAAGATAGCTGCAGCGGTAAATGCTTTGGTAAGCGAACCGATTTGATGGATAGTGTCCGGTCCGTTAGGCAGGTTATGACTATAGTCCGCCATGTTGTATCCCTTGGCAACGATAACCTTGTTATCTTTGACAAGAAGCACAGATCCCGAGTAGTTCTTGGACATATACTGATCAAGCTTTTCTTCAAAAGTATCCTTGTGGACGGTTTCACTCTCCTTCGGCAGTGGCGTATCCTTAACATTGTTGGCACTATTGTCTGAGCAGGAAGCCAGTACAAAAACTAAACTGAAGATAACAACGAATTTTAAATAATTTGACAAACGAACACCTCCTAGTTACATACATAAAACTCAGTACGTCCATTTGGAAATTAAGTTCCACTTTTGAAATACAAAAAGCGTCATTTAATCATAGGTTTTCCAAGTTGGTTTGATTGGGAGGCCTTTTTGTCAGAAGCTTCTCCGTAAAATTCACATCAAAAAAATGAATGATAGGTCCCAGACCAAATGCGGACACCAGAGTTCCTAAACCAATAATGCCGCCTGCAAGAAAGCAAATCAAAGCACAAAGAGCATCTGTAAACATCCGGTGCCAAAAATAAGAAACTTTAGGAAAGTTGTCTCTCATAATCAGGGACAGGCTGTCATAGGGAGCCACGCCCACATCCGATGTCTGATACAGGGATACCCCAAAACTGCATACTACCACGCCAATCGCCACGATGACCACCCGCTGCCATAACAGCTGAGGTTCACCAAACAGAGATAGCCAAGAACTGTGAAAGAAAGTAGCGATATAACCCAATAAAATAGCGTTTACAAAAGTCCCGGCTCCAATAAACTTTCGTCCCGTTATGAACTCGATAACAAACAATACCAGGTTAAGTAGAATCAGAAAATTGGCATATGTCATACCGATGTTCTCTGCAAGTGCCATTACCATACCGCTGAAGGGATCGTTCCCCATGCCCGACAGCTTAAAAATACTGATTCCCATACCTAGAAATACATTGCCGATAACCATAATAAACAATCGTCTTTTTTCGATGCTATGAATATATCCCTTCATTTTATCCATCCTATTTTCATATTTAGATTGTACCTTGCAGCAGCGACGTCATTATATCACATTTCAAATTGCTAGACGGTTATCTTTATTACGGGAAAAAGCAACTCATCCGCAGACAAGTTGCTTTCTTGATGCTCTATTGTTTTGAGTTTACCGCTTCGTCTTATAAAACTCATGATACAGCTTCATGAGCGCTCTCTTCTCTATGCGCGACACGTAGCTCCGCGAAATCCCCAGCTCCTTGGCAATCTCCCGCTGCGTGCGCTCCTCCCCGCCGGTGTCCAGGCCGAAGCGGCCGACCACCACCTCTTTTTCCCGGTCATCCAGGATGTCGAGGTTGCGGTAAATCTTGCTCTTCTCAATTTTCAGGTCCACTTCTTTGATGACATCATCCGTATCCGAGCCCAGAATATCGATCAGCGTTATCTCGTTGCCCTCTTTATCCGTCCCGATCGGATCGTGGAGCGACACATCCTTGCGGGTCTTCTTCAGCGAACGGAGATGCATGAGGATCTCGTTCTCGATACAGCGGGCTGCAAAGGTGGCTAGTTTAGTTCCCTTGTTAGGGCGATAGCTCTCGATGGCTTTGATCAGCCCGATCGTTTCAATGGAGATGAGGTCCTCCATGTCCTCTCCGGTATTGTCGAATTTTTTTCATCACATATTATGATTTAGTGCAAAAGCAATCAAGGAGAAATGTTACTCAATTTAACGGTTCTTGCCCTCA
>NZ_JAHCMB010000162.1 GCF_019904155.1 Paenibacillus sinensis | reverse complement strand
CTCAAATACATCATCCTATCATCTGGCAGTGTTTTATCACTTCATTATGGAATGGCTGCTTAGGTTTGCATACTGATCTTAGTTTATTTATAAATTTCTATAATCCCTTTTTCGTCTTTGCCATTCACTACATTGATCACTGTAGCATAGGGACCGTTCATTTCTCCTATAAAGTCAAAGCTTGGCTCGAGCCGTTGCTCTCCGTGCAGCCCCAGTAAACCATATTTGCGAACTTTCATGCTTTCATCCGTAAAAATATAGCCAGGAATCACATTGAATTGTTTATCATAATAAAAAGCACTGATAAAAAATTTCGAGTCACCCAAGAAGACATTATTTCCTTTGCTATCGATAATACAGTATAAGTCTTTTGAGACAAAGGCGAGCCCATTCTTAAACTCTCCGACCTCAATCATACGTCCTTCCGAAGCATTATAAGGGAAAAAATCAATAACTATGTTTCCATCATAGTCTATATACGCCCAAGCATCTCCGTCCTCCGTGTATTCTGATACTTTGACAGCTGCCTTGCCTTCACTGAAACTCCCGGCGTCATCATACTTTATATCAATGCTTACCTGTCCATGTGTATCGATAAAACCCCATTTTTTGTTATCCATGACTGCCGCGTATCCTTCATGAAAGTCTTTAACCTCTTCATAAACTAACTCTGTAATTAGGGTTCCATCACTGTTAACAAATCCCCATTTCCCATCAAGCTGAACAGCAGCCATTCCTTCGCTATAGTCTCCAACCTGATCATACTGAGGTCTAACGACCATGTGACCAGACTTATCTATAAATCCCCACTTGTTCGCCAGTTTTACAGCTGCGCGGTCTCCAATGAAGGATTTTACCTCTTCATATTGAGGCTGTATAGTTAACTCGCCTGATTGATTGATGTACCCCCACTTATTATTTTGTTGAACCGCTCCCCTGGATTCACTAAACGGACCTGCATTCTGATACTGCTCATCCGTGATGCTTCTTCCTTTTTTATCAATGTACGAAAATCCCCCGTCAAGTTCGACCATAGCGACACTCTCATTAAAACCATATATTTTGTCGTATTCATCCGGCAATACCACTTCTTCTTGTGTGTTTATCACTTTGTATTTCCCATTGCCGCCCTTAACCGCAATCCACTTCTCATCCACANAAATCCTCATATTTACCGGCCTCCACAATCCATTTCCATTTCAACTCATCGTTTTGGGGAGACTGACCTGTTATTACATCCGTAGCATTCATGCTGCCCGACTCTAAAGTTTTTTTATTATCACTTTCGCTGCAAGCGCTCAAACCTAATATAAGTACTAATAGAAAGATTGCAATACCAACCTTTTTCCCCATATATTTATCCCTCTTTCAGAACATTAACTCGGTCGCGCTGAACTCATCGTAAGTCCTGCTGCTAACGTAAAAAGCACCTTCAAGGCTGCCTCTACATCTCACGACATGATTGCAATCTCTTGTAGGTGTTTTACTTATCTTAATATTTATTGGCATACTCTTTCCAAATATCAGGGTACCGTGTTGTCCCATAACCTATTTTTCATTCCAACCTAAAGGAATTACTTGTGATTGCCACTTCTGGATTA
>NZ_JAHCMB010000124.1 GCF_019904155.1 Paenibacillus sinensis | reverse complement strand
CAAGTACAGGCCTGGGGAAGCAACAGCACCGGTCAGCTTGGAGACGGAAGCTCGACCTCCGTGATCCGGACCACCAGAGGGGTGGTGCCGGGCCTAAGTGGAATAGTATCGGTAAGCGGCAGCAACCAGCATACGCTGGCATTGAAGAATGACGGCAGCGTATGGGCCTGGGGAGTTAATGCGAACGGACAACTCGGAGATAACAGCACCACACAGCGGAGCACGCCGGTAGCGGTGAGCGGTCTGACGAGCGGTGTGATAGCGGTCGCGGCAGGGACAAGCCACAGCTTGGTACTGAAAGGCGACGGGAGCGTATGGGCGTGGGGCTCNCAGCGGTCAGCTGGGGAATGGTACTACGACAAACACAACGGTACCGGCGGCTATTTCGACCTTAAGCGGGGTCACTGCGATCGCAGCGGGCAGCAGCCACAGCCTGGCGCTGAAGAGCGACGGCAGCGTATGGGCGTGGGGGTACGGCGGCAGCGGGCAGCTGGGTGATAACAGTACCACTCAGCGGAGTGTGCCAGTGCAGGTGACTGGACTGACAGAAGTCACTGCAAT
>NZ_JAHCMB010000046.1 GCF_019904155.1 Paenibacillus sinensis | reverse complement strand
ATAAATGCTCTTGTTTACCCTTGTCATGTACACACGCGCCATAAATTTCGTGGGATAGAACTGGGAAGGATGGTGTATGCTCCTCCAATACGCGAAAGGCTTAGAGCAGCTGGTGCAGTGGATGAAATTTCATTTAATATAATGCAGCTATTCCATTCTTGTCATCCTGATAAGGGAATGCGTAATTATTAAAACCATCGCCTCTCATTAAGGTTGAACTCATGAGACTTGTATCATAGATATCATTTAATCCCCAACAATGTCCCATTTCATGAGCAATGGTTTCTTGGCGTTGTATTGCTGTAATATTGTTAAACGGGGGACGTATTGAAATCTGCTTCCAATCGGAAGTGCCTATTCTTGATGTACTAGCTACAGCACCCGTATTAACCGTTTAGTATGTAATATAAGCTTCTGCATAGTCAAGATCATAACTTCTGTATGTTTGAACTTCCGGCAAACTGTCCCAATTATCATAGCCACTTACGACATCGCTAGAGTTGGGTACTGTTGAAGAAATATATACGGATACTGTCGTTGGATCATCATATACCCAATTCCAATCCAAATCATATCCATATGCAGTTAATGGAAGTGCAAAGGACATAGCTAACATTTATTCATTTATTTTACATTAACAAAACTCAACATTTATATCCTATTATGGAAAAAATACTACGTCTCCCATTTTACTGCCATTGGCAACCGGGCGCACACGCAGAGCAGCGCTTCTCCAATAACAGGAGAAGCGCTGCTCTGCTGACTTTTACAGTTCTAAAATTGAAAGGCGGCCGTCTCAACAAGTAGAATTTCTACTTCTGGGACAGCCCCTTAATACATCATGTTATTGGATGATTTCCAAAGCTACGGGCTGTGCTGTAGCCAAATGCTCAATATAAGCTTTTCGGCTCGCAGCCAGTTGCTCATCGGTCACATTTCGCGCGTCATTCAGAATGAACGGGGGCAAATAGCTCGCATGGACATGATAAGCCAAAGCCTGGATCGGCTTGGTGTAATCATGCAGGGTGAACAGATTGTAGGCGCCGGGCTGGTACGAATCCGCAGGGCCGCCCGTCGAAATGGCGATTCCGATTTCCTTGCCGCTAAGATGCTCGCCGCCGGGGCCATATGCCCAGCCTAGTTCCAGTACCTGATCGAACCATTGCTTAAGCAGTGAAGGCGTACTGTACCAATATAACGGGTATTGAAAAATAATCCGGTCATGGCTGTCCAGCAGCTGCTGTTCCCGCCGGACATCGATGTCTCCATCCGGATATATCCCGTACAGCGAATGAATCGTAACATTCTCCTGAGCTTGCAGCTCCTCCGCCCATGAGCGGTTGATCCGGGAAGCCTGCAAATCCGGGTGAGCGATGATCACCAGTGTTCTCATAAATTCTCCTCCTATCCAGACTCTGCTTATATTAGATTGGAAAGCTCGGCGAAATCCGCGTCGCTAAGCGTAATACCAGCTGCTTCGATATTCTCTTCCAAATGCGCCACAGACGAGGTGCCGGGAATCGGCAGCACAACCTTCGAGCGCTTCAGCAGCCAGGCAAGCGCCAGCTGCGAAGGCTTCGCACCAAGCCGCTTGGACAGCGTATCCAGCTTGCCGCCCTCCTTCGCCAGAGCGCCAGTCGCGAGCGGGAACCAGGGGATGAAGGCCAGGTTATGGGACTCGGCGTACTCCAGAACCGGCTCGGCGGTACGCTGGGATAAGTTGTACAGATTTTGTACGGATACGATTTTGGCGTATTGGCTCGCTTCCTCCAGCTGCTCTACCGACACTTCGCTAAGGCCGATATGCCGGATCTTCCCTTCCTGCTGAAGCAGGGTCAGCTCGCCCAGCTGCTCCGCCAGCGGAACCTTCGGATCGATCCGATGCAGTTGTAACAGGTCAATCGTCTCCAGACCGAGGTTGCGCAAATTCAGTTCCGTCTGCTGCCGCAAATATTCCGGACGGCCTACCGGACGCCAGTCATTCGGGCCAGAGCGGGTCAGACCTACCTTGGTTGCAATAATCAGGCCGTCCCGGTACGGATGCAGCGCCTGCCGGATGTATTTGTCCGCGATGAACGGACCGTAGGAATCCGCGGTATCGATGAAATTAACGCCGAGCTCCACCGCGCGCCGCAGCACCCGCACCGCTTCTTCGGGGTCCCGGGGCTCTCCCCAAATACCGGGACCCGTCAGCTGCATGGCTCCATAGCCCAGGCGGTTCACCTTGAGATCGCCGCCGATTGTGAACGTGCCGGATTCCTCTGCCGCCTTATTGTTAACTGTCATGCTCAAACCTCCCTTTTTCGATTGAAATACGTTGATTCTTCGATGTTAGTTTACAACTATTTACACATCACGTAAAATGAATAAAAATGATGTTATGATTCGTTCTGACTGATAGTTATAGAGATGAAGGAGCTGATCGTATGGAAAGCAATGAGCTGCGCATATTCCGGGCGGTAGCGGTGGAAGGCAGCATTACCAAAGCGGCGGCCAGCCTTGGCTACGTACAGTCCAATGTTACAGCCCGAATCCAGCAGCTGGAGGCGGAGCTGGGAACACCCCTCTTCTACAGGCAGCGGGGAATGATTCTGACTCCGGCGGGCGAGAAGCTGTTGACCTACGCCGAGCAGATTCTGCACTTGCTGGATGTTGCTTCCCGCTTCTTAAGCGAACCCGACACCCCTTCCGGCTCACTGGCCATTGGCGCCTATCACAGCATTTCTTCTCTGCATCTGCCGAATGTGCTGGCGGAGTATCATCATGCCTACCCCGACGTGGATTTGTCGCTGTTCACGGGATCGGCGGATGATCTTCTGTACAAAGTGCTCCATTATGAGCTTGACGGCGCTTTTGTGAAGCTTCCGTCTATGGACAATGACGATCTCATCAAAGAGCTGGAGATCAAGGAAGAGCTTGTCATCGTCTCCCGTCCCGAGTACAAGGATGCTCAAAGTGCATATGGCAGGCCCTTTCTCATGAGCTCGGATGGCTGCCCGAACCGGAATCAGCTGGAACGCTGGCTGAAATTTAACGGTGTCAGCAAGGTCCGGTATATGGAATTTAATCATGTGGACTCGATCATTCAGGGCGTGCTCGCCGATCTTGGAGTCTCCTTCATTCCCCGTTCCGCTATTAAGTATTACGAGGATAAGGGACTGCTGAAATCTTTTCCAGTTCCGGCCCAGTTCGGCTCAACCCGAACCTTCTTCATCCGGCGGAAAGGTGCCATGAAGACGGAGGCGCTGTCCCGATTTATCGATTTGATTCATAGTGCGAAGGCGTATCATGTTCCATTGACCGTCCAGCCGGAGTGGAATGAGGTTAGTGTGTAAGCCTATGGGGATTAATTCGCTAATGTAAAAAGGGGCGCTAACGAAGAGTTAGCGTCCCTTTTCCCTTTGCATTGAAGATAATTCATCTAATTGCTGCCCGGAAAAACTTAAGGCTTGGTCGTCGTAATCACGCCGTCTTTGATCCACGAATTCTGGGTAACCAGATATCCGCGCTGCTGGGAGGCAGGGGTCTGCTGGCCGTTTGAATTAAAGATCACGTAGGCTTGACTCCAGTTGCTGATTGTGTAAGAATACCAGCCGTCGCCCTCATTCGTCATCGCGCTGCCCGGCCAGGCGCCTCCGGTCTTCGTTGGCGAGACGGAATCATCATAGTAATAGATGTTCGGCGTTCCCCAAGCGGACGGCTTATAGAAATGTACGGTGAACGATGGCGTAGTCTGCTTCGTGAACGTGAAGGTCTTGGTCGTCGTCTTGCTGGCATTGGCAGCCGTAACGGTCAGCGTATAGACTGTTCCCGAGGCCGCCCCCGCTCCGATCGTAACTTTCTGTCCTGAAGCGAGCGAAGCGGAAGCACTGTCGTTCAGCGTATACGAAGCCGAAGTGGCATTGCTGTAAGTTACGGTAACATCCAGACTATCTGTCGTAAATATGCCTTCCGCCTTATCGATCGTGATCGTCGGCGCTACCACATCCGGGTTGGACGTAGTAATCACACCGTCCTTGATCCAAGATTCTCCGGTTACGGAGTATCCCGCCTGCTGGGCCGCAGGAACCTGATTGCTTCCGGAGTTGAAGATGACCTTAGCCGTGCTCCACCCCGAAATGGAATACGAATACCAGCCGTTACCTTCGCTGGTCATGGCGGTTCCCGGCCATGCTGCTCCGATCTTCGTCGGCGTTACAGTGTCGTCGTAGTAATAAATGTTCGGAGTTCCCCAACTGGACGGTTTGTAATAGTGAACGGTAAGAGCCTGAGCCGTCTGCTTCGTGAACGTGAAGGTCTTGGTGGTTGTCGTGCTGGCGTTGGAAGCCGTGACGGTCAGCGTATAGGTCGTTCCGGAAGCTGCGCCCGCTCCAAATGAAATTTTCTGTCCTGAAGTGAGCGAAGCGGAAGCGCTGCCGTTCAGTGTGTACGAAGCCGATGTCGCATTGCTGAACGTTACGGTTACATCTTGGCTATCTGACGTAAATGCGCCTTCAGCCTTGTCGATCGTAATCGTCGGCTCGACAACATCCGGGTTGGACGTGTAGATCACACCGTCCTTGATCCAGGCTTCACCGGTAACGGAGTATCCCGCTTGCTGGGCGGCTGGCATCTGATTGCTGCCCGAGTTGAAAATGATCTTGGCTTTTGTCCAGCCTGCGATAGAGTATGAGTACCAGCTGCCCGTTTCGCTGGTCATTGCGGTTCCCGGCCATGCCGCTCCAATCTTCGTCGGTGTTACGGTGTCGTCATAGTAATAAATGTTCGGCGTTCCCCAACTGGACGGTTTGTAATAATGGACAACCAGCGCGGCATTGGGGTCGGTTTTGACATACGTATAAGTCTTGACCGTCGTGCCTGCGGCATTGGCTGCTGTTACTTTCAGTGCAAACGAGGTGCCAAAGGCGGCGCCAGCGCCGAGATTGACAGTTGTGCTCAACGTAAAGGATACCGAAGTTCCGTTGTTAACCGAATAACTGGCACTGTCTGCATTCGTTGCGCTGACGTTGACTGCCAGCGAATCGGTAGTAAAGGCGCCTTCAGCCTTATCGACTGTAACGGTAGGAACCGGCTGGACCGCGTTGTACAGGACAGCGATTTTGCCTCCGCCGAGATTGCCGGTGATTTTGCCGCCCGATACGGTGAAGGTTCCGCCTGCGCTCGCCTTGTTCACATAAGTTCCATCCGCAAGACTCGTCGTGGAATTGATAGAGGCATCACCGCCAAGATTAACGATCGTCGTACCGACGGTACCGCGGTCAACCAGCAGAATCTGGCTGCCCTGCGTTCTCAAATACTCCGTCTGTCCGACCATGGCATTGTGGAATTTGTTGACGGCGGCGATATCCGGGTCCTGCCACAGTGTGCTGCCAGTCTGTCCCAGGGCAGTACCGAACTTGCCGCTGCCGCCCGGACGGTCAAAGAACAGCGAAGTTGTCTGGGCGCGGGACGCGATGATCGCCCATCCCGTCTTGATCTGCCAATCATTCAGTCCGGTCGATTCATTGCTGTCGTTGGCGTAGGTATCATGGGATTCGACCCAGGTGACAAGCTTGGACGGGCTGACGTTGTTCGCATCGTAGGACAGAGCCGAGCTGGCGTTGGCCGTCGTGCCGAAGCCTACCGCATTGCGGATATTATGGCCGTAGTTGGGAGCTGCAAGATTGATATAGTTGGCGTAATCTGCAAAACGGTCCGCCCCGCCCTGCAGAACCTCCCCGTAAATGTACAGGTTCGAGCGGTTGTTCAGCGAACCCAGTACCCGGGTCCAGAAGTTGGAGCCTCCGGAATCGTCCGGCAGCTCGATATGCTTGGCGGCGTCGAACCGGAATCCGTCGGCACCGAGCGAGACAGCGTCATTCAGGAACGAGATGACCATGTTCTGCAGATCCTGATTGCCGGTGTTCAGGTCGGGAAGGCCGATGCCCCATTGGGTAACCTGCCAGCGGTTATTGTAATCGCTAATACCTTTGGCTTCATGCCAGAAGCTCGAATTGTTCCGCATAACCGGATCGACATTGGATGCCGGCGTATAGGTCAGGCTGCCGCCGCCTGCATTGGCGGTATGATTGGCAACCACATCCACAATGATGCTGATGCCGTACTTGTGAGCTTCCGTACACAGCTGCTGGAATTGGTCACGGCTGCCAAGCTGCGTGTTGCCTACGGAGAAATAAGTCGGCTGATAGAGCAGCCACCACTTGCTTCCCTCCGTTGATGACTCCTTCGTCGGTTGAATCGGCGAAGTCTGAATTGACTTGAAGCCCGCGGCCGCTATCGCCGGAAGGTTATTTTTAATATTGTCAAATGACCAGTTCCACGCATGAAAAATTACTCCGTCCGCTGTCTTGGCAGGCAGACCGTAATCGACCGCCGCCGCTTGGGCGGTTGGAACGCTTACAAGAGTGCTTTGACTTGGAGTTACCGGAAATCCGAGTGATTGAAGCAGCAGAACGACAAACAGCAGAAAACTGAATAACGGTTTTACTTTCTTCTTCATGTCATACCCCTTACCTATTATATTTTTACCCGCTTTCCTTGCGGAGAGCGTGAGTAAACGATAGGAAGCCTTATAATTCAGATAACAACTTATGTATACGTTTGCATAATTGAAACTGCTGAGAACCTCGTTAAATATCTTGCTGATATCATTGAGAATCCTGCCGAACATCTATAGTGCTGAATTAACAGTCAACTGAATGATCCGCTTCATCTTGTTCGCACTCACGCCGCTCCGAAGTCCCCTGCTTGTGCAACTCCACTTGCGCAAACGTTTGCTCTTTGTTCAAAAAAAATAGCTCACCATCAATACGGAAGCGCTATCAAAGAGAATCATGTTGAAATTAGTCCTATTATGCCATCACATGTCGAAGCCGTCAATAGATCTTCTCGATCTCATTAATAACAGGACTTTATTCCTATTCTCCATTCTGCATTTTTACTTGGTCCAGGACTGCGGTACGACAGCAGTTAATACCGAAAATGGAATGGCTATAACCTCCCCGCCCTTTAACCATATTTGCGAATTCCGAAAACATTCTCTTAATCTATCTCTTCTACGATAGGAGAGGAAATCAACCACATACTAGGAGGAGAAACATGAAATCGGGGAAAATGTTTGGTATTAAATCTGTAATTGCCGGAACTGCGGCAACCGCTCTGCTCCTGTCGGGAACTTTTGCGGCACAAGACACCAAGCAGGCGGAAGCTGCTACTTCCAAGACGAAGAACGTCATTCTGTTTGTGGGAGACGGAATGGGAATGGCGCAGCGGGACGCGATCCGGCTCGCTACGGTCGGAGAATCGGGCAAGCTGGCCATGGACGCCATGCCTTTCGCCGGCCTGATTCATACTAGCTCCACTGAACCGGTTACAGACTCGGCTGCTTCGGCTACCGCTTATGCCAGCGGTGTCAAGACATACAATGGAGCGATCGGTGTCGATGCCAACAAGAAATCCGTGAAGACGATTATGGAATATGCCAAGGATGCAGGCAAGTCGACCGGCGTCGTGACGACCAGCCAGGTGACCGACGCCACCGGCGCAGCGTTCGGCGCTCATGTCGATGACCGCTCCAAGCAGAGCGATATCGCCTTGCAGTACCTGACCAAGAGCAAGCTGGATGTGATCCTCGGGGGCGGGGAAGACTTCTGGTATCCGGCAGGCGACGCCGGTAAATTCAAGGACACCCCGGCTGAAGATCCTTCGGAGAAGAGCAAGGGCACACAGGGCAATCTGGTTACAAAAGCCAAGCAGCTTGGCTATACGTATGTCTCCACCAAAGCGGACATGAAAAAGGTGAAGAGCGGCAAGCTGCTCGGCCTGTTCGCGAACGAAGAAATGTTCCAACAAAATGAAGAAGGCAAGGGCGACATCTACAATCCGGTCGTCTCCCTCTCTGAAATGACCCAGACGGCCATCACTACACTCTCGACGAACAAAAAGGGCTTCTTCCTTATGGTTGAAGAAGAAGGCACTGACGAATTCGCCCATAAGAACAACGCGAAAATGACGATCAAATCCGGCCAGGAGCTGGACAAGGCCGTTCAGGTCGCCAAAAACTTTGCGAGCAAGAATCCCGATACGCTCGTGCTTGTCCTGGCCGACCATGAAACCGGCGGCTTCTCCATCGAGGAAGTGAACGCGGACGATGAATCCGGCGACGGCATCTCCAAGGAAGACGGTCCTTTCGCGATCGCGAATTCCAAGCTGAACTTCGTCGTGGACTGGACAACCTCCGGCCACACCGCCGTTGACATTCCGGTTACCGCAACGGGCCGTAATGCCAACCTGTTCACCGGCATCTTCGAGAACACGGAAGTCTTCGACAAGCTGATGCAGTCGATGGGACTTAAAGCCAAGTAATTCCGGCTCAGGCATCTCCCGATCCAGCTAATAGGGCTCTTCTCCGTCTTCTGACGGAGAGAGCCCTTTTTGCGCATATGTCCATTGCCGCTGCATTTTAATCTTTGCTGTCCCGTGGACTTACCGGAATCCATATCTCGCTCCGGAATGCCGGTGAAGATGTATCTTTGCTTTCGTTCCAGAGCATTTCCGGCCCTTCCGCCTGCTGATATGAGGATGCCGGGAACCACTCCGAATAAATTCTTCCCCAGACATTCTGCAGGGCATCGGGGAACGACCCGACCGCTTCGAAGACGGCCCATGTTCCGGCAGGCACCGCCAGCACGGTTAAGTCTCCGGGAACTTCGCTAACGGTTGCAACGCCGATATAATGATCCAGTTCCCCCTTCTCCTCCATCCGGCCTTCCGAGAAGCTCGTTGAGGCGCTGATCAGGCCATGCGGAGCGGTGTCAGACAATGACTTCAACCGTTCAATTGCCGGCAGATCCAGGCTCTGCCACATCGCCGCAATATCGGGATTCACTCCGCTGAATACAATGGGAACTCTCTTATAAATCCCGGCAATGCGGAAGGCCCCCTTCTCCTCAATCCGGTAGTTCATTTCGCTTCCTCCTCTGATCGTCAATTGAAAGGACATTCGGGGCCAGGCTTTGAGGGGCTGCCCTTTGCTTCTGGCCTCCGACGGCGTCAAGCCGTGAAATTGCTGGAACGCTTTGGCAAAAGCATCCGGAGACTGATAGCCGTACTTCAGCGCAATATCGATGATTCGCCCATCGCTCTGCTGAAGCTCGAATCCCGCCAGCGTCAGACGTCTTCGCCGGATATATTCCGAGAGCGGAATCCCGGACAGGAAGCTGAACATTCGTTTGAAATGATAATCCGTGCACAGCGCTACCCTCGCGGCCTCCTTGAAATCGATGTTCTCCGTCAGCCGGTCCTCAATGTATGACATCGCCTCATTCATGCCTTCCAGCATATTCATTCTGATCCCTCCCTCCTTCAGTCTTAGAGTAGCAGATTGTATGTAAGCCGACCCGTCTATAGGCGATCACGTTTGGCGGGGTCCCGATTTGAAGCGAGGGCACACGAGCGCAGTTCCCAGCCCAAAAAGGACCCCGCAGCCCAAGTCTGCGGAGTCCTCTGTAGCCTTATTCAGAACACAACTTACTTCAAGACCGTTCGCTGCTCTACAGAAGCCCTCCCTGTACCGCGTTCGAGCTGCTTCAGTTCTGCGACCTCGAGATAAATCGCTTCGGTCAGCACATAGGCCAGCGTCGACTCCGCTCCCCTGTTCTGGTTCGGGCCATCCGGCGTCAGCCCGTCGCAGCAGCTGCCGTCTGACGGATCGGCCAGAGGGACGCCGCAGTCGTTCGCGCCGAAGAACCATTCCCGGCAGCGGTGGACCGTATCGGCGTCACGTTCCAGACGCTGCACGCGGTAAGCCTCGGAAGCAGCCAGCGCCAGCTTCATCACCTCCAGCGGCTGCTGGTCCCAGAGGCTGAAGTGGTCCGGACCAGCCCAACCGTCGTTGCCGATCGGCCGGACCCATCCTTCCGGAGCCGTCATACGCTCGGTCAGGAAATCGAGCGATTCGCGGGCCACGACCAGCGATTCCGGACGGCCTCCGGCCTGAGCCGTGAGCCACAGAGACCACGGCAGCACGCCGTTGCCGTAGCTCAACATCGGCTCGAACCAGCGCCATCCCTTTCGGGAGGACTGGCTGTAGCTCCGCAGCAGATTGCCCTCCAGCCAGTCGAAGCGCTGCTTCAGCTGCAGCCGCTTGGCGAACGCAGACTTATCCATGAGGATAGGTTCCGCGTCCGAGAGAAGGAGCTTGGCATAAGCCGCCAGCGTATAAGCCCAGCCTCGCGGGAAGCTAAGCTGCTCCGTCCTTGCGGCGGCGGCGCCCAAAATATGCTCCGCAGCGATGCGGATGCTGTCCGGCATGCCGCTGCTCCACAGCACCGAAGCAGCCCAGAATGTTCGCCCGAAGCAGTCGTCGGAAGGGGGCTCCATCTCCTTCTGCCGATCATAAGCGAAGTTATTGTGGAAGCTTCCATCCCTGTTCTGAGCCCAGAGAAGAAAAGCGGTATAGATGTCGGCCAGAGCCTCCCACTCCCGGCGCTCTTCTTCGGAAGCGTGCGGAATCCAGGCGACGCATGCCCACAGAGCCCGGGAGTTGTCATCGGTGGTATATCCTTCATTACGGCGCGGGATACGCCCCAGCGCATGCTCGAGCATACCGCAGCCGTCGGTAAGCCGTCTCATATGTGATGGACTGACGCTCTGCGCTTTCACTCGGAATCAACCTCCCTTAGTTCGCTCTAAGCAGCGGCGCCGCCAGCGAACTGAACATCTCCAGATGCAGACGGCCGACCGAAGGCCAGTTCATTGAGGCTCCGAGCGCAGCCATTCGGCACTCTGCCTGACGCAGATTATCTTCATCGGCCAGAATACGGCACATGCCTTCAGACCATGAAGGAATATCTCCAGGCTGGATCAGCAGCTCCGGATAATCCGAGAGCAGATCCTTCGCATAGGCATACGGCGTGCTCAGCACCGGCCGGCCGAGGCCGACGGCATAGGCCAGCGTGCCGCTCGTAATCTGCTGCAGCCCCGGATAGGGCGTAACATACAGATCACAGGCTGACAGCAGGCCAGCCAGCTCGTCTTCCTCAACGTAGCGGTCGATCATCGCCACATTGTTCTCTAGACCCAGATCGCGGACAAGGGACATCAGCTCCTCGCGATACGATTCCCCCTCGGTTTTCCGAACCTCCGGATGGGTCTGTCCCACAATCGTATAGAGCGTTTCCGGAACCTCACGGACGACTTCAGGAAGCGATTTAATGACCGTTTCGAGCCCTTTTCCCCTGCCCAGAAGACCAAAGGTCATCAGGATCTTATGTCCGTCCCATCCCATCACCTTCCGGTATGCTTCCCGTCTTCCGGGCAAAGGAGAAGGGGTTCCGTGAGGAACATATTTGATTTTACCAAGAGGAATGCCATAAGACCGGTTCAGGTATTCCTTCGCCTTCCGGTTCATGACGAGAATAAGATCGCTTCTGCGGGCGATTCTTTCCTGGATACTGGAATAAGGCTCTTCCGGCTTCTCGAACACCGTGTGAAAGGTTACGGCAAGCGGCTTGTCCAGATTCTCCACGAGATCCAGGACGTAGGAACCGGCTTCTCCTCCGAAAATGCCGAATTCATGCTGAAGGGAGACAACGCCGATATCGCTTCCGTTCAGGCGTTCAGCCAGCTTGGTGTAAGCGGCCCGGTTGTCCTTGGGAACCTCGCGTACATCCGGATCATTATAAGCGATCAGGCTGCCGCCCGGTTTGATGGCGAAGACCGGATCTTTTCCTTTCCATCCCTTTGCCTGGCTGATACTCTGCCGGAGATGGTGAGTATACGTGGCAATACCGCATTTTTGCGGCACGTAGGTTCCGATATAAGCTATGCGGGTCATTTTATCCAGCCTCCTCTTATATTTGATGACTACGGTGCAAATAGGGTAGATGGAACCACAACTCCAGTGTAGAAAAAGCAGAAAAAGAAGCCGTTACATCCCGCTTTCGGGCAACTTCTTCTTTTCCTCATAGATAAAACTTAAACCAATTTTGCATTTTTCCAACATTAAATTAACTAACTAATAGAAATTCACAGGTGTAATGACGCTCCGGTCAAGGGCCTCCAGACGCAGAAAAGGGTCCGGAATCTTCAGGCAGTGCGCCTCAGCATCGCTGATTCCGGCATACAGAATGGCGGTGCCGTCATCGCTGCGGACAAGTCCGCCGCTGAATACGACATCGGTCAAATCAGGACGCTTGGAGGGGCCGAGATCGAAGTTGCTCCGCACCGCGATGACCTCGATGTCCGTGAAGGCTCCGGTATCCGGATCGAGGGCGAAGACCATGGGATAGTATCCCCGATTACCGTCCATATCAAATCTCGCAATATGCCCCAGCACGCCGATTAGTCCGTTTGCGAGCATTCGCGCTTCATTGACACCGCCCCATTCGGTCTCGATGAACTGCTCCTCCAGAAGCGGAGCCTCCGCAATCAGCTCGACCGTCAGTTCTTCAAGTGAACGCACAATGACGAAGCCGATCTTGCCGCGGCCTCCCTTCACACCCTGCGGGCGGGTAAAGACGCCGATCCGGCCGTCGTTCAGTTCAACCAGACGAAGATCCTTCATCCCGTCGGGACCGACAAAGAAAGGCATGAGCATGCGGACGGAAGATCCCCGGTAGAATACAGTCCGCCACAGGAGTGCGCCCGGCTCCGCTGGGTTCGGGAACGTCTGCACACCGCCCAGCACAAGCTCGCCTCCAATGCAGCTGAAGAACGGGTCCTGCATCGGGAAGACCGGCCCGTCTTCCATCGGTGTCCAGATTCCGCTCCGTTCGTTGAAGAAGACGATGTTGGATTCCTCGCTGTCTCTTTCCTCAACTCTTCCCGCGATCGTCCATTCCCCGTTGTCCTTGAAGGGTGCGGTGATGTTATACACATCCCTCCCGTCCACGCTGTTAAACTCCAGCTTCTTCTTGTCCAGCACACGCATTTTTTTGACATGA
Source organism: Paenibacillus sinensis (assembly GCF_019904155.1). Lineage (GTDB taxonomy): Bacteria > Bacillota > Bacilli > Paenibacillales > Paenibacillaceae > Paenibacillus_AQ > Paenibacillus_AQ sinensis. The sequence continues at coordinate 211,584 of NZ_JAHCMB010000046.1, read as the reverse complement.
AAATCCTGCAGTAGGATATCACAGGTCATTCCGGTACGTCTGACTCTCAGCATAGCTCTTCTCCTCCGTGATGGTATGTGTATGTTGGTCTCATGATGTTCAATAAACGTCTGACCTGAAAACTAACCGGATTTATAACCATAAAATCACGGTAAACTCCAATCCTGTTTTTTGAAAAATGAAATCTATCTATGTAATTTTGATTAATTTTTCATGAAACTTGATGATTTTCTGATACTGATATGCTACGATACCCCTAATTTGAACTTAAGGTTAAATGGAGGTTGTAACAACTATGTCTGCTGACGCGGTACAAGCGGAGGTTTCTTCGGGCGGCAAATCGATGAATCTCGCGCGGCTTACATGGCCTATTTTTCTGGAAGTCTTTCTGTTTATGCTGATGGGCAGTGTCGATACCTTCATGCTCAGCTCGGTTTCTGACGATGCCGTATCGGGTGTCGGCGCAGCCAACCAGATCATCACAATCGCAATTCTCGTCCTTGAAGTCATCGGCAACGGTGCGGCAATCGTTGTGGCTCAGTATTTGGGCTCCAAAAAGCCAGGCGAAGCCGCAAAAGTAACGGGTAACGCCATCACGCTAAATCTGGCCGTTGGTGTCGTGTTGAGCGCTGTCCTGCTTCTCTTCGGAAGACACATACTGGGCATCCTTCATGTAGAGGGCGATATCCTCGCATACTCCAGTACGTATTTGCATATCGTAGGCGGCGGCATCTTCCTTCAAGCGCTGATCAACGCGCTGGCCGCAACCATTCGAACCCATGGCTTCACCAAGGAGACTATGGGCGTTTCCTTTCTGATGAATGTTATTCATGTGGTTGGTAACTATGCACTTATATTCGGCCATTTCGGCCTGCCGGCGCTGGGCGTGGAAGGTGCGGCGATTTCGACCATAGGCAGCCGGCTGATCTGTCTGCTGATCTTCTTCTGGCTGCTGTATCGGGTCATGGAGGTCCGGGTAGCCTGGACGTACTATCTTCATCTCTCGAAGAATTATGTCCTTAAAATCCTGCGGATCGGCATTCCGGCCGCCATGGAATCGATGCTGTATCAAATGTGCCAGCTCGTCTTCACGATGTATGTAACCTATTTGGGCGCTGAAGCGATGGCTACCCGCCAGTATGCGCTCAACATTTCGAACTATATCTATCTGTTCAGTGTGGCGGTCGCCGTCGGCACCTCCATCATCGTAGGGCATTTGATCGGCGCCAAGCGACAGAATGAAGCGTTCAGCCGGGTAAGATCCAGTGTGAAAGGCGCACTGCTTGTAACGGTTTTGATCGACATTGTCGTCATTCTGTTTCGCAAGCCGCTCATGGGAATCTTCACCGACAATCCGGACATTATCCGTATGGGCGCTCAGGTTCTGCTCCTCAGCATTCTGCTGGAAACGGGCCGTACCGTCAATATGATCGTGATCGGTTCACTCCGGGCAGCCGGAGACGCGAAGCTCCCGGTATATATGGGCATTCTGTCCATGGTCTGCATGAGCCTGCCGGTTGGCTATTTGTTCGTATTCAAGCTTCACATGGGACTCGTCGGCATTTGGCTCGCAATCGCACTCGACGAATGGACGCGGGCGGTCATTATGCTGTTCCGCTGGAGAAGCCGGGCCTGGGAGCGCTACTCCCTGGTTGACCATGACAGCGGTGATCCCGCCCCTGCCGCCGCTTCTGCGACCCAATAATTGATTCGCAACGATGAACGCCCCTGCGGTTATCATACTGTCCGCGGGGGCGTTCTTGTATTTCAATAATCTTTGCTGCACAGTAAAAAGCCTGCCGGCTATCCTCTCTGTTGAGAGGAGCCGGCAGGCTTATTCATTCGGTTACCCGAAAAATTATTGTGCGGAAGTTGTTCCTGTTACTTTGCCTTCGATCTTGGCGGAGTTCTGAACATCGGCATTCGCGTAAGTCAGGTTGCCATCGATCGTAGCGTCTTTGTACAGGTTGAAGCCGTTGGCTTCTACGAATACGTCGCCCTTAACTGTGCCGCCTTGAATGCGAAGGTTCTCACTCTTAACCGTCAGCTTCGGAACTGTCAGCGTATACTGAGCCGTTACTTTGTGATCGGCGTCTTGTGCGTACAGCGCGATTTTGCGGTAGATATCCTTGGAAGAATCATTCTTGTCATGGAATTCGCCGGCAACGGTAACTTCACCGTCAACCGTCAGATCGTTCAGTACAGCGATGATCCAGGTTCCGCTCTCGCTTACGGCTGTCTTGAACGCATCACCCTGGTTCACGATGGAAGCGGTCGTCGTTGCGTCAGCTGCAGCAGATGCGGCAGGAGCAGTCGTTGCAGCTGCGCTGGCTGCAGGAGCTGCAGATTCAGAAGCGCTGTTATTGTTGTTGGACCCACATCCAGACAGCAGAGCTGCGGCAAGTCCGGCTACCAGAAAACCTTTAACTACTTTCATTTTCCTTAACCCCCTAATTTGTTTCTACAAAAAATTATATATAAAACTTAAAGAAAATCAAGTGATTTATTTCACTTAAGCGTTTTAATTTTCTATATTTCTCCTGAATTCATGTATCATCAATAAAGAAAATTTATAGATTTAGTTATTTTACCATTTTTTAGTATTCCGAAATATGAAGAGATTTCCTGGCGTCTATGATAATTGACACCATCCCGAGCGAATTCCGGCTGTTTCTTGTGTCGAATCGGAAGGAGCGTCCGATTTTTCCATCATGCTCATTCCAGTAGTTGTAGTGAAAAATACCCGCTTCGTCGCAGTATTCCAGCAGCTCCACATGAAATCCCGCCTGTTCGAATACCTTCTTGAACGTTACGTAGTCGTATACGATTTTGTGGGAATACGCAGGATGGTCCGCAGGTCCGGGACCACCGATCTGAACGATGTGCTGGTATGCCTCATTTCGAAAATTGGCATCCGGTACTGCGCAGCGTATATAGCCGCCTGGCTGCAGATAATCGTAGCAATTCCGGGCAGCAGCCATCCCCTCTTCCAGCGTCATATGCTCCCACACATGTTCAGCCAGCATGGCCTCAATGCTGTTCTCTGTATAGCTGGCAAAATGGCGGCGCTCCAGTACGTTAAACTGCTCTTCCTGCGTGCTGATCCAGCCGTCCTGCGTCATGTTCCCCGCACCGATTATGATCTTCATTCTGTGATATTTCCCTCCCTTCTATGCACATCGAATTCTGCTGCATCAAATTCTTAAGCCGCCATACATCCCCATCCGTCCGCATCCTGAGCAACCCGCTAGCCGTTTACCAGCTGGAATCGCATATTACCGGGACATCTTCTCCGCGACCTTCTTCTTCACTTCTTCGATCATCGCCATTTTGTTGTTCCAACACGCCTGGCTGAGATCGACCGGATATTCCTCGGCATTCAGCGTGCGCTTGTACTCATCCCACAGCAGATTCAGATTGTCTCTGGCGAATGATTGAATTTCTTGAATCGACGGCAGCTCATAGATCAGCTCCCCATGCTCGAAGATCGCCTTGTGCAGCTCGCGGGCTTCAAAGTTCGCCACGAATTTGGCGATGTAGGTATGGACCGGATGGAACATCTTCAAATGCTCTTCGTCCTGCGGACGCTCATGGGCAAGCGCGATATAATCGCCTTCCGATTTGCCGCTCCCCTTATTGATGATGCGGTACACTTTCTTGAGACCGGGCGTCGAAATTTTCTCCGGATTGGCGCTGATCTTGATTGTGTCCTTCATCTCGCCATTCTCATCTTCGATCGTGATCAGCTTGTAGACTGCCCCGAGCGCCGGCTGGTCGTACGCAGTGATCAGTTTCGTGCCGATCCCCCACACATCGATCCGGGCACCCTGCATCTTGAGGTTTACAATTGTCGCCTCGTCGAGATCGTTGGTGGCGTATATTTTGGCGTCCGGAAATCCGGCTTCATCCAGCAGCTTGCGGGCTTCCTTCGAGAGATAAGCGAGATCCCCGCTGTCGAGACGAATTCCTTTAAACGAAATCCGATCCCCCATCTCTGATGCGACACGGATAGCGGCCGGAACGCCCGATTTGAGCGTATCATAGGTGTCGACCAGGAAGACGCAGTCCGTATGAGTCTCCGCATATTTGCGGAAAGCGGTATAATCGTCGGAGTATGCCTGAACCATGGCATGAGCGTGCGTGCCGACTGTCGGGATACCGAACAGCTTGCCGGCTCGGACATTGGAGGTGGATTCGAAGCCACCTATGTAAGCCGATCTCGCTCCCCAGATCGCGGCATCCATCTCCTGTGCTCTCCGGGTACCGAACTCCATTGTCAACGCGTCTCCGGTCACTTGCTTGACCCGCGAAGCCTTGGTAGCAATCAGGGTCTGATAATTGACGATATTAAGCAGAGCAGTCTCGATCAACTGTGCTTCTGCCAGCGGCGCCTCCACGCGGAGAATCGGTTCGTTTGGAAAAACCAGCTCTCCTTCGCGCATGGAAGCCAGCGTACCGGTGAAGGAGATGGTTTTTAGATAAGCCAGAAACTCCTCGCTGTACCCGTCTTCCTTCAAATAGGCCAGATCGCTGTCCGAGAAGCGAAACTGCTCCAGATAACGCACCACCCGCTCAAGCCCGGCAAATACGGCGTAACCGTTGCTGAAGGGCAGCTTGCGGAAATAAGCTTCAAAGACGGCTTTGCGGTTGTGGATGTTATCTCTCCAATAGGTCTCCACCATATTGATTTGATATTTATCGGTATGCAGCGTCAGGCTGTCGTCGGGAAAAAGAAAGGTCATCTGTGTCATGCGTATCTCCTCCTTAAGAAGTTATCTGATTTCTGCGCCGAGCGATCCGGGAAAATGACGGAGCGCCCAGAGATGTCCCTCAGCGTCAAAGCTGGCTACCGCGTCCCGGTACACGACGATGCGAAAGCCTTTGTTATAGGCGTCCACAGCCGTATGCAGCACACAGATATCGGTACAGACACCGACGAGATGCAGCTCTTCAATACCCTCCGCCCGGAGCCGGAGCTCCAGATCGGTTCCCGCGAACGCGCTGTACCGCGTCTTGTCCATGTAATACACCAGTGGATTGCCGAGGTTATCCTCGTACAGGTTCTTGAGCGAACCGTACAGGTCTCTTCCCTTCGTACCGGCGATATTATGCGGCGGGAATAACCGGTTCTCCGGATGATTCAAATCCTTCGGATCATGACGGTCGATTGCGAACACGACGAGATCGCCACCCTCAATAAACTCCCGTGTAATCTCCACCAGCCGCGATTCGATGGCCTGGCCCGGCTTGCCGCAGGTCAACGCCCCATCATCCGCCACAAAATCCACCGTATAGTCGATGTTAATCAGCGCTCTTCTCAACTGCTTCACCGTCATAAGTAACGCCTCCCTTTATACTTCTATCCTTCGTCTGATCCGTACTAACCGTGAATCCATCAGTAACGATCGCTGTATATGGAGTGGTGAAAGCCGGCTTCCACGAAACGGTACAGCTGCGTCGGCCTCCGCGAGGTCCGGTTGGTCTTCTTGTCATCCGCCTTCTCGATGAAGGGGAAGGATTTGATCTTCCGGGCAAAAGCCGCATCCAGAGCGACATAGGGTTGATCCGTCACCGTCATCAGCACGGCCTGCAGCTCCGAGTAAGTGAATTCCTCCGGCAGGAATTCCTGCGCAACCGTCGTCTGCAGCAGATCGCGGGTTATAACTCCGATCGCGTCCCTGATAATCGTCTCGTGGTCAAAGGCCAGGTCAAGGTCAAACACGTCTTTCACGGAAAAAAGCTCAACCGCGTCGGCATCGTCATTCGCCTGCCGCCCTGCGAGCTTATGCTCCGGGACGATGGCGTAATGCGCGTTCGTGATCATCCATCCGCGCGGGTCTCGCCCCGGCGCATCGTACACGCCGAAATGCTTGAGATGAATGTCCTCCACGCCCGTCTCCTCATACAGCTCCCTGAGCGCCGACTGGTAGGCAGTTTCGTCGGGAGCTACGAACCCGCCGGGCAGCGCCCATTTGCCTGCCTCGATATTCGGCTTGCCTTCGCTGTTCAGCATGCTTCGGCGGATCAGCATCATCTTCAAATCCATCAGTGGCGGCTTGTATTCCTCGGCCCGTGTGGACTGGATCGTGAATACCGCAATGTCTGCTGTATAACCATCCGGCGTCCGGTATTTCTTCACATCGTACTGCTGCAAGGCTTCTTCGTTCGACATATCCTCAGCTCCCAACTCATCATCATTTTTATTTAACAATTATCAATTTGTTAATTATATAATAAGGGAAAGAGACGCCCTTGTCAAGCGCCGTCTTCGGGCCAGCCGGATCTCAGAAAAACGCCGATTTCCTCGCGCAGGCTGCTGTCCCCTGCTCCCAGCCAATCGTCATGAATCTCCAGATGCCGGCAGGAGCTGCCTTTTAGGTAGCTGTAGATAATTTGGGCTTCATCGAATTCCTCCCTGCCGATCTCCTGCTCCGAAGTGGCAGCGACCTCCGCGAAGCCGGTCCGGATGATTTCTTCAACTTGTTCAGGCAGCTCATCCAGAACGGCAACATCGAATGTCTCGCTGTACAGAACGAGATTCCGCCGGATCAGGAACAGCTTGGCCAATTGTTCATCTATCCGCTCCATCACCAGGAGCTTCCGGTTCGCTTCCGCAAATCGGGCGACTTGTCGCTGACGCAGCAGGAAGCCGACGGAGCCCAGACAGTCCCTGTACCTGGCTGCGGCTTCAAAATCAAAGCGTTCTGCCGCTGCCACCATCTCGGCCTTGATCTCCTCCTCCAGGCTTCCGTCTTCTCCGGCAAGCAGCGCGGCAAAACGGCCGGTCAGGAGGTGATACTGCACCTCTGCTTCGCCTCCAAGGCAGGCCCCCCGGCATAAGCCGAGCGAATGATTCAGGCATGCAGAGCTGCCGGCAGCCGCGTGATTACAGGCGAGTCCGAAGCATTCGCGGAAATCCTGCACCGCCCGCTCTACAGAGCCCCGGCTCGACGTATATGGACCGAAGGCGCGCCAGCCCGGCTCTTCCGGCAAATCGGCGGACACCTTTATCCGCTTAAGTCCGGGTCCGGGACCAATGAGAATATAGGGATAGCCGAGCGGATTTTTCATTTTGCGGTTATACATCGGCTTTAATTCATGAATCAACCGGCATTCCAGCATGAACGCCTCGAATTCCGTATCCGTAACGCGATGTTCGAGGTCCCGGATATGCCCGACTAGCTTTTTGACCTTCGGAGAATGCGACTTGTTCTGATAGAAATAGGATTGCACTCTTTTCTTCAGGTTCTTGGATTTGCCGACATAGATAATATGTCCAAGCGAGTCTTTCATCAAATACACGCCCGGCAACTGGGGAAGGCTTGCGGCTTTCTCTTTCATGCTTGCGGATGTTCCTTCCATGCTTGACAATCTTCCTTCCATTAGCCTGGTTTCTAGTACTGTAAAGCGATCATAATTCACTCATTGCCACAGATCAAATACAATCCGGCACTTTCTGCCGCCTGGACGGATGATTTTTGATAGAATGTTAGGAGTGATTGGAGGAGGGATCGTATGAATAACGAACAACCGGAGGATGATCTGGACCGGTGCCCGATATGCGGCGAACGGAAGGTATGCGGTCGGCATTCGCAGGAAGGTGCGGAATGCTGGTGCATGAGCGAGACGTTTCCGCCGGGAATCTTTGAGCTTGTTCCGGAGGAACTGAGGGGCAAAGCCTGTATTTGCCGGAACTGCCTGAAGACTTATCAGGCGGGGCTTGCGATGAAGTGAGCCGGCTGGCCGACCGGCGAGGTGGCATTCAATTGAGCGATTATGACCGCGATAAAAATACCTGCTCGCAGCGCTTGCTCGCAGCGCAGAGCCGGGTAACAGCAAAGAGCCGCCGGGCCTGTGCACCCGGCGGCTCTTGCTCTCTGCTGATCCGGAACCGCCAGAGGCGGAGGATCAGCCCGGGTCCCGCCGCTGTCCGCTCCCTGCCGGCCCCTTATGCTCCGCATCCACGGGGCCGGTCAATTCTTCGGACAGCTCCGGCTGCGCCCGGCTAGCGAACGCGCCGGGCTGTACCCGGCGGGCGGCGTCTGCGCGGCGCGGCGCCCGGCCGAAGTAGCGTTTGCCAGCGTATATGCCGGCGAACAGGGCAACAAACAGCAGACCGGCTGCAAGTCCGCCGCCCTGCCCTGGAATAAGCGGCATGCTCACGATGACCGCTGCAAGGCTCAGCATGCCGATCCATGATGTGTAAGGAAAGCCTGGCAGAGCGCTTCTGTGCAGCCCGGCCCCCTCCGCCTTCTCTCTCCTCCGGCGAAGCCGATAGTGGCTGGCCATAATGGCGATGTATACGAACAGCATCGAGAAGCCGCCGGAGCTGAGCAGGAACAGATAGACGCCCTGCGGCAGCAGCAGGCCGAGACCGAGTCCAGTCAGCATGGCCGCCCCGGAGAACAGAATTCCCCGGTACGGCACATCGGTCTTGTCCCGCATCCAGGCCGGGGTATGGCCCTCGTCGGCAAGAGAGCGGAGCATCCGCCCCAGCCCGAAGATGGAAGCCAGCATCGTCGAGAGGATCGCCGATACCAGCACGATATCCATTACATTCCCGGCCCAGCCGAGTCCGTGCCGCGAGAGCGCCGTGACGAACGGACTCTCCTGCACCGTAACCGCCGATCCCGGGACTAGAAAGAACAGTCCAGCCATCGCTGACAAGAACAGCCCGACCAGGAGGATGATGGTCAGCCGGATTGCCTTCGGAATCCGCACCTTTGGATTCGCCGTCTCCGACGCCGCGAGGCCAAGCACCTCGAAGCCGGCGTAAGAGAACATCACGATCAGCATACTTCCGGCAATGGCGCCGATTCCTCCGGGCATCAGAGGCTGACCGGCAAGAACGCCGAAGCCCGCCGGGCCGGAGCGTGCATTACTGCCTGGCAGCCATGCGCCAAGCCCGGCGGTCAGCAGCACCGCCAGCACCACAAATGCGGCGACGGCCAGCAGCTTCACTGCCGCAAGGCTCGACTCCAGCTTGCTGAGCCGGTCGGCGCCGAGCAGATTAAGCAGCGTCATGGCAGCGATAATCCCCGCCTCCAGCAGACCTAGCGGAAGCCAGGGGAACCAGCCTCGGATCAGGATGGAAGCGGCTGTCGCTTCGCTCGACATCGCCAGCACAAGCCCGATCCAGTACACCCATCCTACCGTGAAGCCCGCGCCGGGGCCAAAAGCCTGCTCCGCATAGGTGCGGAATGATCCCGCCGCAGGATTCTCCACCGTCATCTCCGATAATGCGGTCAGAATCCAGTAGACCAGCACGCCGCCGATCATGTACGCGATCAGCACCGACGGTCCGGCGGCACGGATGGCGACCGCTGAACCGAGAAAGAACGAACCTCCGACTACCGTTCCCAGACCCAGCATCGCGAGCTGCCAGACCGACAGCCCTTTGCCCGGCTCTTTTTTGCCTTCTTCCATGGCACAGCCTCCAACAAATACATAGTTTTTGTTGAAGTATCTGCATTTGGAGTCCGAAATAACCGTTCGGCGGGCAATCTTGAGCCTGAACCCCAGATCGGGCCGGATGATGCCTGCTAATGCTCCAGCAGCGTTACCCGGTTCCTGCCGCCGGCCTTGGATTGGTACAGGGCATCGTCGGCCAGCTTGTAAATATCATTTTCGTTCATGGCGTCAACCTGGACTGTCGCAACGCCTACGGATACGGTCAGATAGCGGCTCGTCCGGCTCATGGCATGCTCGATCTTAAGCTCTTCAACCACGATGCGGATTCCTTCCGCAAGCTCCCACGACTCCGCCGAGGTTAGCCCGGTCGCCACAACACCGAATTCTTCCCCCCCAAGCCGGAAGACAAAATCGCTGAGAGGATGGACATACTCACGGAGTCTTTTTCCAAGCGTCCGCAGCGCATTGTCACCCTCATAGTGGCCATACGTATCGTTAAACTTCTTGTAGTGGTCGATGTCGAACATGATGAAGGTCAGTAAGCCCTTGTCTTGCTTGGCCCGGTTTACTTCCTCAAAGAACACGGTATTGAAGTATCTCCGGTTATAGACGCCGGTCAGCTCATCGGTTACCGACAGCTTCTCAATCAGCTGAATGTTGCGGTTCAATTCCTGATTATTCAGCTCAAGCTCCCGCGTCCGCTCATTGACCAGCTCTTCCAGATGCTCCTTGTGAGTCCGGAGCTCTTCTTCGGCCATCTTCCGTTCAGTGATATCCTTGACGGTCCCTTGAACAGCCGGTCTGCCCAGGTATTCGATAAGACTGACTTTATGAATAACGTAGATGTCGCGTTCACCATTCTTATGGGCCAGCCGGGTCTCATACTCATCCGGTACGGGAATGCCTTTGGTCCGGCTTCTGTAGTAACCCTCCACCCTCTCGCGTTCCCCGGGATAGATGAAAGTGTGAAAAGGCTGGTCCAGCATTTCCTCCAGCTCGTACCCCGTAAGGCGGGCCAGCGCATGGTTCGCAAATACGAGCTTCCGGTCCTGATTGATAAAGATGCCGTCCAGCATGTTGTTGACCAGGGTCCGGTATTTCTCCTCCGAGCGCTCCAGATCGGCATAGAGGCTGGCATTCTCCAGCGCATACACCATTTCTCTGGACAGCAGATTGATGATTTTCATCCGGTCTCTGGTGAAGGCGCCGGTCAGAAGCTGATTCTCCAGATATATAATAGCCACAACCCGGTTATGGTTGATGAGCGGCATGCAGACGAGCGATTTCGGCCGACGGGTGTTCAAATACCGGTCGTTGACAAACTCGGATTCGGAGAACGCGTCCTTGTAAATGATCGTCTCCTTGCTCTCTTCCACATAGCGGATAATGGAATCAGGCAGATCTCCCTCCCGGTAGTTCCGGTGAAGCTGCACCGATATTTTGTTATCCCGGGCGTTATACTCCCCTTCGATCAACAGATCGCTCTGGGATTTCATAATGATGCAGCCGCGCTGTGCCCCCGCATTCTTGATCACAATATCCATCAGCGCTTCCAGCAGGTGATCCAGCTCAATCTCCTTGGAGATTGCCTGGGAGGCAAGCAGGATAGAGCTTAGATCGATGCTTTCCGTCGTTTCAGTAACCGACCGGCTGAAGGAGAACTCTTTCTGATGCCGCACGATATCCGGGTAGGTCTCGTTAAGCTGGCGAATCTTGCCTTTGGCTCCCCATACGGAATAGTAGTAGAGCGATTGCTTCAGCAGATATGAGGCATAATCGCTGTACCCCAGTTCCATGTTAAACTTGGCGGAGAGTTCATAGCATAGTGCTTTATAACGGACAAAGCTGCCGCCTTCACTGATTTTCACAGCCTGTTCGTAGCCTTTGGCGGCCATCAGAGGTTTGCCGTTAATCCGGGCCCACTCCGCCTTCATCAGCCATTCCAGCTGCAGGAACGTGTCCGGATTGTAGACGGCCCATTTCCCCATCCGCCTCAGTTCCTTGCGCATTCTCCGCTTGGCTTTGATCTTGTCCGCAGCATTCATCCCTTTGAAGGCATAAGCCAAATTCAGAAAGGCATACAACGAGAACTCCTCCATGAAGGCGGAACCGGCCAGCGTTCCGCTGTACGAATCCGCCTTTTCGAGAAAGGCCAAAGCCTCGTGATAATGCTCGAAGGTGAAGAACTGCTTCATTTTGTAGATATAGTAAATGGCGATCCCGGAATAGTACTTCGCTTCTTCCAGACCGCTCAGGAAATCGGCTTCCCGAAAGTCTTTGCCGTCAAAGGACAGCGGATCGGGCAGCTCGCCCGCCAGATTAAGCAGATTTTGTCTGGACAGCCTGGCTGTATTCAGCGCCTCCTGATACTTCGTCGTTTCAATAATGGAGAGATATCGTTCCGTCTCGCGCAGATTGGCAGCAATCTCCATGGACGGGTCCCATAGATTGATATAGAAGCAGGAATGGGCCAGGTACATCATTTCTCCGATCAGCAGGCTGGATTCGATGGATTTCCCGAACCATTCCTTCAGTGTATCCCACGGTTCCTTCCACACATGGCAGAACAGTGTATACAGCACAAGAGCCGCGCCTCTCCACTGTACATCGTTGAATTTGTCATTGATACGGATGCCCAGGCGTCCGAAATCGAAAGCGCCCTGCAAATCGCCGAATCCGGACAGGAGAATGGAATAGCCGATAAAGGCAATCGCCGATTCCGGACTGTTGCCGTACATCAGGCTGAGTTCGGCTTTCTTCAGCACCACAATGGCAAACAGATTGGTCTCACCGGAAATAAAGGCGGGAGGAAAAATATTGATCAACAGCCTCATAACCAGCCGGGTGCGCTCATCCGTCATTTCGGGCTTGCGGAAAATGTCCTCGATATCCAGCCCGCGAAGCCGAAACTTAAGCTTGAGGAACTCCTTCAGGACATGTCCCATCCCCGGCTTGTCCGGAATCTGGATGCCTAGCGTCCGAAGCCCCTTCCGGCCCGCCTCAATGGATTCTTTCATAAGGCCCAGGTACATGTAATGATTGGCCTGCATCTCATGGATTAATCCGACTGCCATAGGCTCCTTCAGTGTCGCCAGCAGCAGCGCGCACGCTTCATCGGCAGCCTCGACGTGGCGGGTAAGATAGCCGCATTCCGCATAGAGACGGTATAATTCCAGCGCTCGTTCCTCTCCGGTCTGCCAGGAGCTTGAGGGCAGAAGCTTGCGGGCGGCCTGCAAAAAGTCGAAGGCTGCGTCATATCCAAAAGCCCCTTTCGCCTTTAGCGCCGCTCGCATATTAAGCCCGATGATCAGATCGATCTCCTGCTGATCCTCGACCTGCTCGAGACTTTTATTGATGTGTGCAACAATGTCCACAATTTTCTCGTCTATGTCTGCGGGCGGCAGAGCCTTCAGCATCAATCTGCCGATCGTCAAGTGAAGCTGCTTGCTGGTATCAGGGTCGATCATTTGGTAGAGCGCCTGCTGGATTCGGTCATGCCGAAACCTGAAGTTAACCGGAATCCGGGCCGGCTGCATCCCGAGATCTTCGGAAATGCTGGACAGAAGCGAATAGTTGGCACTTGCCGGCAGAATTAAATCTTCGTCCACTGCGCGGATCAACGACCTTGCAGTTATCTCCGGACGATTCTCGCTGATCTGCGCTAGCATGCTGTAATCGAAAGAACTCCCGATACAGGCTGCCAGACGCAGCACGCGAAGATCTTCTTCAGGAAGAACCCGGAGCTTGTGAATTAGAAACCCGATGATATTCTCACTGATATCCAGCTGTCCGATACGGTCCAGTTCCCAGATCCATAGCCCTGCCGTATCATCGAATCGGATAAGGCGTTCCTTAAATAGTTCCTTCAAAATCTCCGTTATAAAAAATGAATTCCCCTTGGTTCTGGCATAAATCAGTTCCGAAAGCGGAGAAACCCGTACTGCATCCGTATAGAGAGTGTCCGCGATCAATTGGGCGGCAGCTTCTTGAGAAAGAGAATTCAGAATGAGCGAATCCACCTGTCCGCCGTTCGTCTCCATCTCTTCAACAGCCGTAAAGAGAGGATGTCCCGGGGCTGTCTCCTGTTGACGGTAGGCGCAGATTATAAATAGCCTGCGGAGACGATTGCTCATAACGATCTTCCCAAGCAGCTGAAGCGTCGAGGAATCGGCCCACTGCATATCATCCAGGAACAAGACGAGCGGCCGCTCATCGCCGATCAGACCTTCCAGGAACCGGATGAAGGTCTGATAGAACCGGTTCGTCTCCTCTGCCGGATTCAGGCGTTCGATATCCGGCTGCTCGCCGATCAGATTAGCCAGCTCGGGGATGATTCCGGTCATGATCTTTGCATTCCCGCCCAGCGAAGCGATAAGAGCCTCCGCAATGGCTGACTTCTCTTCATCGGTCATTCCGGTGTCCATCTGGAGTATGAGCTTGCGAATAGCCTGGATCATGGCGCTGTAAGGAATGTTCCGGTTGTACTGATCGAACTTCCCGTCGGTGAACAGTCCCTTCTCCCGGCTGATGTAAGGATGCAGTTCGTTCACGAACGCGGTCTTTCCCACACCCGCATCCCCCGAAATCAGAATAAGCCGGGGCTTCTCCCGAATGCTCGCATGAAAGGAAGCCTTGAGCTTGCGAAGTTCTTCGTCCCTGCCGTAAATGCGCTGGGAAATCCGGAAGATGTTCTTCCGGTCGTCCTCGCCAGGCTCGAAGCCGCGCTCGCCGGCCAGACAGCGCTGCAGATCGGCTTTGATCCCATAGGCGCTGCGATAGCGGTCCTCCGGCGATTTCTCCAGCAGCTTCATAATGACGGAAGACAGTTCGGGGGTTACTTCCCCCGCGGTCCGATCATAAGGCGTTACCGCTTCCTTGGCGATAATGGAGTAGATCATCTCCAGCATGTCGCGGTCTTCGAAGGGCTTCGCTCCTGTCGTCAGCTCATAGAGCACCACACCGAGAGAATAGAAATCCGTTCTGTAGTCGATGCTCCGGTTCATGCGTCCGGTCTGTTCGGGAGAGATATAAGGCAGACTGCCTTCCAGAACGCCGCCGTTCTGAAATTCCGCTTTCTCCCGGGACAGCTTGACTGCGAGATCGAAATCGATCAATTGGACAACATCCCGCTCTTGATCCCAAACGATGTTGGAGGGCTTAATGTCTTTGTGTATAACCCGATGCTCATGGACGGAACCGATAATTTCGACGAGCTTGATCATCAGGGGCAGAATCTTCTCCGGCTCAATCCGGTCCTCGCCCATAATCCGTTTGAGTGATTTCCCCCCGATGTCCTCCAGAACCATGACGAAGTAGCCGTTCTCCTCCCGCAGCGAGATCGGCTTGATAACGCCTCCGACCTTGCCGCTGAGCTCCATGAGCATCTTGTATTCCTGCTTGAAACGCATGACTTCTTCATAGCCGGCGTAATCCGATTTCAGAACCTTCAATATTACCGTGTTCTCCGTATCCGTCGCCCGGCAGCGGTACACCGACTTGCGCTCATTATCGGAAATCGTCTCCAGTACGGTGTAATTGTCAATGGCTGTCATGCTTCGTCCACCTTCTACTCAGTATCCTCCGACACTTCAACATCGGCATCGAACTCAAATATATACGCGGCGATCAGCCATATAATCCAGCAGTTCACGCCGAAGAACAAATAACCGAAATACCCCAGAATAGGCATCTCAGAGAAAATATGTATTTTATCCAGGTAGGGAACCGAGTACTTCCAATAATTCGGATTCGTCGGCAGGGAATCATGAAACCATTCGCTTCCAAAATTCCACATCTCCCAGAAGAAACCGTTAAACAGAGTGGCGAGCGCAATCAGAAAGACCCGGGACCAGTCGCCGCTGCGGATAGGAGTGAAAGGCGTCCAATAGCCGGTGAGCGCCATGGCTGCGGACAGCATCGGAACAAGCGCAACCCAGAGCACCCAGAATAAAACGTACGGATAATACCCCATTCCGAAAGCGAGCACCAGCCCCAGAGCGTAGTAAATGAGCAGAAAGCTGCGGTTAGCGGAGAGCTTGGGGCCGAAACGGTAGCGATCCTTCATGCCCTTGAAGGTCATCAGCAGTGTATACCATTCGAAAATGGCGGGGAGTACCGTTGTGTAAGATAACGAAAACCAGAACACATTTCCAAAGTTCGTGAACACTTCGTTATTCGGATAATACCAGTTCTCAATAACGAAGAAATTCAGAAATTCAAAGGCAAACCAGCTGAAGCAGGAGACGACAGCCAGCAGCTGCATCGTCTTCGGTCTCCGGGAGATAATGGATCTCCCTTCATTCCTTTTATACACAATACCGTCCAGAATGAGAATAAAGGACCACCACAGCGGCACGAATGAATAGTGCTCCAGATCGACAATGAAATGAACGCGCCCCCACATGGCGATCCAGCTGACGGCCAGTACGGGAAGACTCCACCAGAACCAAGCCGGAAAAGGAGTAGTGCTCCCGACGGTGCGGCGACTGCTCTCTGGTCTTCTGAATCCGAAGGCTCTCGGGAACAGCAGCACTGCGGCAATGAATATTGCAACGATGGAAGCCAGAGTAAAATACAAGGCATTAAACCCCGGGTCATCTTCGACCTTCTGTGCGGGAAAATCTCCGTATCCGGGCGGGAAGCCGCCCCATTTTGCCAGGCTTCCTATGTACGGTAGAATAAAGATTAAACTGAAAGTAACCATAAGTATAAGCTTTTTCTGATGATTTTTCATCCGTTTGGCACCCGCCGTTCCAAATAAATTTTGCAGTTCTCTATAATGAATAACGGCAGGAACGGGAGCACCATGAATAGGGGAGATGAAATTCGGAGAAGGCACAGACAAGCCGGCGACCGGGCGTTTGGAACCAGGTATTTTGAAAGGGGTTCCAGGACCCTGCCTACTCGTAATACAGCAGTCTTTTGGCATAGGCATTGCGGAAATCGGTAGGAGTGAGCCCGACGATCTTCTTGAAGGTCTTCATGAAATGGTGGGCGTCCTTGTAACCGAGCTGCAGCGCGATTTCATTGATGTTCTGGTTCGTATCGGCCAAAATGTATTTCGCCTCCTCCATCTTCTGATGCAGCATATACTGCTTCAATTTCATGCCGGACAGCCCTGTGAACAGGTGGGATAAATATTTCTCGTTATATCCGAAATGCGAAGCGATCTCGGATACCTTGAGATTATCCAGCCTCCGGTACTTGATGTAATCAACAATATCGTTATACAGCTGCTCCTGCTTGGACTTGCGCCCCTTCTCCTCCGCAACCCAGGAAGCCTGATTGAACAGCTCGCACAGAATGGCGGTCGCCATATAGTTATTGAGATTCTTCTCGTTATAGGAGCGGATGGCGTCCTGCAGCTGCTTCATCTTCACAATGATCTTCTCCGGTGTGTTCAGCGCTTTCTGCTGGGGAATCACGATCCGTTCTCCGGGTTCAGCAGCAGCTTGCCCCGCTTCAACCTTCATCAAGGCGTTCCTTGCGGTAAAGTGCAGCCAGTAAAAGCTGCATTCGGATGCCTTATATCCGTATTGATTCGTAAGGGGCGGCATCAGCAAATATTCTCCCCTTTGGACCATGTAATGCTCCTGGTCTCCTCCGATATACAGGACGCCTTCGGTAACCAAAATCAATTCATAATCGATCATCAGCCGATTGAGATGAATCCACTCGGGGCTTGGAGCCAGGAATTTGCCGGTATGAATCATTTCAACAGGCGAATCGACCCGGAACACGAACGCATGCATCTGGGATTACACCACCATTTCTGACTTTTTTACACCTGCGCATGCTGATTCACTTAATCAAATTAGCACAATTGATAGACTTTTTCCACAAAGCGGGCTCATAAGACCTGACTTTTTTACACAGATTCGAACTTCAAGACATTTACCGCCTTACCCGCAAGGCGTTATGCTTGATCTGTAAGCATTCGCTGACTAAACCGATCATGAAGGAGTGGAACACAAACTATGGAGACCATCGGCAATCCCGCCCGCACCCTTTCGGCATTTCCGCTTAGGGATTTCGGGCTTGACCAAGTGATTCTGACGGACGAATACGCCGTCAATGCATTCGCCAAAGAATTGGAATATTTGAAAAATTACGATCCGGACCGTCTCTTGTCAAGCTTTCGGGAGACACGCGGTCTGACACCCAAAGCGCATAAGTATCCCGGCTGGGAAGAGACGGAAATCCGTGGACACACGCTCGGCCATTATCTGACCGCCGTCTCTCAGGCCTACAAGCAGACAGGGGATAACGAACTGCGGCAGCGGCTCGAATACATCATCAGCGAATTTCAACTCTGCCAGTTTGAAAACGGATACATCTCTGCCTTCGACGAAGATTTGTTCAACCGGGTCGAGAACCGGCAGCCCGCCTGGGTTCCCTGGTATACGATGCATAAGGTGCTCGCAGGCATTGTGTCTGTATATGAGGCAACTCTGGACGCGTCTGCGCTGGAAATCGCTTCCCGTCTCGGAGACTGGGTATCGGAACGCACTTCCAAATGGGATGATGAAACCCATTCCCTCGTCCTCTCCGTCGAATACGGCGGCATGAATGATTGTCTGTATGATTTATACCGGATCACCCGGAGCGAGCGCCATTTGGAGGCCGCCCATATGTTCGACGAGCTTACGCTGTTCACGCCCGTTCACGAAGGCCGGGACATCCTCCGGGGCAAGCACGCCAACACAACGATCCCCAAGTTCCTCGGAGCACTGAACCGCTACAAAATATTGGGCGAAAGCGAGCGCTTCTACCTGGAGGCTTGCGAGAAATTTTGGGAAATGGTCATCTTTCATCACAGCTATATGACCGGCGGCAACAGCGAATGGGAGCATTTCGGAGAACCTGACCTCCTGGACAGTGACCGTTCCCAATTCACCTGCGAAACCTGCAATACCTATAACATGCTGAAACTGACCCGAGAGCTGTTCAAAATTACGGGTGACGTCAAATACGCCGATTATTACGAGAACACCTACATCAACGCCATCCTGTCCTCGCAAAATCCGGATACCGGGATGACGATGTATTTTCAGCCCATGGCCACCGGGTATTTCAAGGTATACAGTTCCCCGTTCGAGCATTTCTGGTGCTGCACGGGCACCGGGATGGAGAGCTTCACCAAGCTGAACAACAGCCTGTATTTCCACAGCGGCTGCGAGCTGTACGTCAATCAATATATCAGTTCGAGGCTGGAATGGGAAGAAGCGGGTATCGCTCTGATTCAGCAATCGGAGCTGCCTGCCGAAGGCCGGACATCCTTCACCCTGTCGATGCAGGATGGCGTCGCCTCCCCGCTATCTCTGCGCGTCCGAATTCCTTCCTGGGCTGCGGGACCGCTTGAGGCAGAAGTGAACGGACACGCCGTGAAGCTGGAAACGGAGAACGGCTGGGCGCTGCTGAAAGAAACCTGGAGAGACGGCGATCACATTGCCCTTCGTCTGCCGATGTCGGTCGCCTACTCCTCCCTCCCGGATGCGCCGCATGTAGCGGGCTTCCGCTACGGCCCTGTCGTACTTAGCGCAGCGCTCGGCTCCGAGGACATGGATCAGTCCTCTACGGGCGTTATGGTCAGCGTTCCGACCCGGAGCATGCTCGTGAAAGATTTCATCACTATTATCGGCATGAGTCCGGAGCAGTGGCTGGCCGAGCTTCCTTCTCATCTGATCCGTGACGAGGACGGCAATCTTGCCTTTACGCTCAAAGGCACCGATGAGGATTCAAGACTGGTCTTCACTCCCCACTACAAGCAGCACCGCGAGCGATATGGCATCTACTGGCGGATCGTTGAAGCGGATTCGGATGAACTGCACAAACATATTCTCAATACCAAAGAACGGAGCCGGACCGAACGAGCCACTATAGATAGCCTGCCGGTCGGCAACGACCAATACGAGCTGCAGCATGGCATCCGGGGCGAGGCGACCTCTGTCGGCACCTGGGATGGCAGCAATTTCCGCCGCGCCGAACAAGGCGGATGGTTCAGCTACCGGATGGCCGTGATTCCCGGCCGGGACAATCTGTTGTCGGTGACCTATTTTGGAGGCAACACCGGCAGGACTTTCAATATTTATGCGAACGAAGCGCTTGTTGCCAGCGAGAAGCTTCAAGCGGAAGACAGACGCTCGTTCGTCGAGAAGCGTTATGTGCTGGATGCCGGCCTGATCGGTGAGAAGTCCGCTCTGGACATCAAGTTCTCCGCGCCGGAACAGGACAATGCGATCTTCGGCATCCTGAGAACGATGACCGCCTTTGATTCGGTCGCTGATCTCGTTAGTCTGAGCTTTGAGGGCGCCGAACCAGATCATCCTTTCGACCCGGTTCAGAGCGAGGTTGCTGTCACTGCTGCCGAAGACCGGGGGGCAGTCACCATGAGCATCGCAACAGCTCATCCCGGAGCATTGGTCTACGCGGACGGTGTGCTGATCGACGAGTCGCAGCCCCGCTCCATCAAACTGAACGGGAAGGAAACCGTCGTCCGCCTGTGTGTTACCGCGGAAGATTTCACAACTTCCCGGGACTACCGGATCGTGATCAGGAAGCAGCCGGACTGAGAATACGAGTAGAGATCAACGGAAACGGTAAGTGCGTGGCCCCCTGTACGCTGCCGCCCGGACAGCCACATGAAGGAATGCGTCTCGTGTACAGCCCTGACGATTTGCCTTGCCGCATGGACACCCAATCCTCGATCCGCAAGGATGATACCTTAAATAATTCGGTTTATTATATAAATGACTTCATTATTTATCGTATTTTTCAATTCTATTTACATATTAAAAGGCCATAATTACAATTGGCATTAATTCATCTTCAGGGAGAGATCGAAATGGATGACATAGACCGCAGTATTCTGGAGGCACTGAAAGCGAACAGCCGGATAACCGTTTCGGACATCAGCAAGCAAGTGATGCTGTCCGTTCCCGCTGTCACGGAGCGAATCCGCAAAATGGATGAATCGGGGCTAATCGAAGGATATTCCATCAAGATCAACCGCGCCAAAAGCGGCTACAACCTGCTGGCATTCGTACTCGTCGTCATCGACCGGACCGAGCAAATCCCGGCCTTTCGCTCATTTGTCATGGAGAGCGGCGAAGTGCTGGAATGCCATCATCTGGCCGGAGAATACGACTATCTGTTAAAGGTGCTTGTCAAGGACACGGAAGAGCTGGAGACCTTTCTGACACGAACACTGAAGAGTGTCCCCGGCGTGATCCGCAGCAATACCATGATCTCATTGTCCTCGCTTAAGGAGAATTGGAACCGGTAAGTGGATAAACTCACGTTGAACTTGGCTGTTAAGTAAGGGAAGGAGCTGAAAATATGCTGCTGAGAGGTTTTAAATTCGGCCTGCTGCTGCAGCTTGCGGTAGGACCGGTCTGCCTGTTCATTCTTCGCACCGCCTCTGCGAAGGGATTCGGATCGGCCGAGGCAGCCGTGCTGGGGGTCGCCCTGATCGACGGGCTGTACATTGTGGCCGCTCTGTCCGGGATTTCGCATCTGGCCTCCCGGGACAAGCCGAAGACCTGGCTCTGCATTCCCGGAGCCGCCGTGCTGGTGCTGTTCGGAGCCGACATGCTGGCGGGTGCCGCCGGCCATCCCCTGCTTCCATCGCTCTCCGTCCACCACAGCACACGGGGCGGAAGCTTTGTCCAGGCCCTACTGCTGACGGCTGCGAACCCGCTGACCCTGCTCTTCTGGACCGGCGTGTTCGCCGCCAAGACAGCCGAATGGAAGCTGGACAGCGGTCAGCGCCAGCTCTTTGGGTTAGGCTGCCTTCTGTCCACCGTCTTCTTCCTGACCGCTGTCTCCCTGGCGGGAGAGTTGATCAAGCCGTTCATGACACCGGCTCTCACCGGAGTGCTTAACGGGCTGATCGGGCTCTTGTTCCTCGGCTTCGCCTGGCGGCTTATTCGCTCCTCCGGGCTCCTCAAGTCCGGGGGGCCCACAGCATAATGCACACCCCGATCAGACAGACAGCGGCGCCGAGCCAGTCGTAAAGATCGGGAGTCTTTTTCTCGACAAGCCAGCCCCACAGGATAGCCAGAATAATAAAGACTCCTCCATAGGCGGCATAGACCCGGCCAAATCCGGGAAAGCGCTGGAAGGTTGGAATAATGCCGTACAGCACAAGAATAAATCCGCCCGCAAGTCCGTACCAGGCCGGCTTCGACTCCCGAAGCCACAGCCAGACCAGGTAGCCGCCGCCGATTTCGGCAAGCCCCGCAAGCACAAACAGAAGTATGGATATCGCCATTATCGGCCCTCCTCTATCGTCTCCTGTTCAAGCGTCATTTGGAGACTTTCGCAAGTAAATTCTTTATTATTTCAGAAAATCCTCTAAAAAATGTCGAAAAACAGCCTCCGCTATAAAACATTTGGTTGAAGCTTGCATCTTCATTTGACATAATGAGTGAAATACATGATACCATCAGCTGATCAGGATAAGGGGGAAGCTTCATTGAAAGGAATCATTACCGTACTGGGCAAGGACAAGGTTGGCATCATCGCCAAGGTGTGTACGTATCTGGCGGACAACAACGTGAACATTCTGGATATTTCCCAGACGATCGTTCAGGATTACTTCAATATGATGATGATCGTCGACATTTCGCAAGCCGAGAAGAGCTTTGAGGTTCTCGTTGAGGATCTTCATCATGCCGGTGAGGATATCGGTGTCGAAATCAAGCTTCAGCACGAGGACATCTTTAATATCATGCACCGGATTTAAGGGCAGCGTCGCCAAATAAAGAGAACAGCAAGCGGGAGGATTAAGATGATTTCACGGGTGGAAGTGCAGGAAACGAACAAGATGATCCGCGAAATGAATCTGGACGTGCGGACCATCACTATGGGCATCAGCCTTATGGACTGTGCGCATACGGATTTGAGCGTGTTCAACCAGAAGATCTATGACAAAATCACGAAATCGGCCGAGAAGCTGGTGAAGACTGGCGAGGATCTGGAGAAGCAGTTCGGCGTCCCGATCGTCAACAAGCGCATCTCGGTTACACCGATCTCGATTGCAGCCGGCGCCTTGAACACGGACACCTACGTTCCGGTAGCCGAAACATTGGACAAGGCTGCCCGGGAAGTCGGCGTCAACTTCCTTGGCGGCTTCTCCGCACTGGTGCAGAAAGGCTGCACCACCGGCGACCGCAAGCTCATCGAGAGCATTCCCGAGGCGCTTGCCGTTACGGAGCGTGTATGCGCCTCCGTCAATGTCGGCTCTTCGCGCAGCGGCATCAACATGGACGCCGTCAAGCTGATGGGCGATATCATTCGCCAGACCGCGGAGCGGACGGCAGACCGGGATTCCATCGGCTGCGCCAAGCTCGTCGTGTTCTGCAACGCCGTGGAGGACAACCCCTTCATGGCTGGAGCCTTCCACGGCGTCGGCGAACGCGAATGCGTCATTAACGTCGGGGTCAGCGGCCCCGGCGTGGTGAAGCGGGCCCTCGAAGAAGTCAAGGGCCAGGATTTCGAGACGCTGTGCGAGACGATCAAGCGCACCGCGTTCAAGATTACGCGCGTCGGCCAGCTCGTCGCCCAGGAAGCCTCCAAGCGGCTTGGCGTTCCGTTCGGCATTATCGACCTGTCGCTGGCTCCGACGCCGCTGATCGGCGATTCCATTGCCGAAATCTTCCAGGTCATGGGCCTGGAGGAAGCCGGGGCACCCGGCACCACGGCCGCACTCGCGATCCTGAACGACAACGTGAAGAAGGGCGGCGTCATGGCGTCCTCCTACGTCGGCGGACTCAGCGGCGCGTTTATCCCGGTCAGTGAGGACCACGGGATGATCCAGGCCGTTCAGCGCGGCGCGCTGACGCTGGAGAAGCTGGAAGCCATGACCTGCGTCTGCTCCGTTGGTCTTGATATGATCGCCATTCCGGGCGACACCTCGAAGGAGACCTTGTCCGGCATCATCGCCGACGAAGCGGCAATCGGAATGGTCAACAACAAGACGACAGCCGTCCGCCTGATTCCCGTCATCGGCAAGGGCGTTGGCGAGATGGTGGAATTCGGCGGCCTGCTCGGCTACGCGCCGATTATGCCGGTTAACTCGTTCAACTGCGCCGGCTTCGTCGACCGGGGCGGCCGGATTCCGGCTCCAATTCACAGCTTCAAGAACTAGCATGAGAAATCGCAGACGGCATCGGCCCGGGCCTTTACTTGTTCATAGTAGCCCGCTGTTCTCGGCCGTGGCACTCAGCCTGCGACCCTCAGCCGCAACCTGAGCTAAGAGTTGGTCGATCTCTCCGACATTAATAACGTCAAATTATAACGTCAAAGAAGCCTTCCTCCCGTAGCCAATGGGAGCAGGCTTCTTTGTACTTGTGCGATTCACCAATCGGCATTCGTTCTGCCATCTGCAGCGGAATTTATGCTTTTTGAATGCCAAGGGTAGGAATTCCGGCAGTCACATCGATGAACAGCACATAATTCACGCCGTCTGTTCCTTTAAGGATAATGCCCGGCTGCGAGGAAGCCGTCTCATTGTAGAACTTGACCGATTGTGCGCTCGGCGAAACCGAAGGCACCGCTGCCTGGCCTAACGATACGATGCGAAATCCTGCACTCATATTGGTGCCCGCTCCGAGGTTCACTGCTACAGTCTGGCTTCCATATACATGCAAAGATCCAGACACACTCCCGCTGCCATTCACATTCATATCTCCGGATACAGTCGCATTTCCATTCACCTGAAAATGGTTCTGCACCGTTTCGTTGCCCTCTACATGCAAATCCTGATCCACTTGCGCACTGCCTGTCACTCTCAAGCTGTCAAACGTCGGCATGGCCGACCCCTCCCTTCCTTGTACCAGCATATGCTCGGACCAAAAGGTCAGCATCGGACAAACACATGGCTGTTCTTGTTTCAGAAGCCCGTATTGTCTCAGATGAAGGCAAAATGTCTAATAACGACATACCCTAAAAAAGGACTGAGCAAAAGGAGCGAGATAGACCACGATGATTTCAAATCCCGGACTCAAAACATATGCCATTCAGGAAACTCCCGGGAACGATAGGGATGGAACAATAACCGGGCATGAAGCTTCACTATCAAGCGAAGCCTCGCAGCCGTATGGATCAGCTATGAAATCCTTGAAGGTGCTGCTGCTTGCTCCGGATGCTGACGACCCCGATCTTCCGGCTCTTATTCTGATTGAGGAACCGCTGCGGCAGCTCGTCAGGGAAGTCGTCGGCATCAAGTACACGCACCATCTTCCAAGCTATGTCGAACGCTTCCGACCGGATCTCATAATATGCATCGGCAACGGGACCGGATTGCCTGACCATAATCTGTCGGAGCTGCGACTCTCCCCTTCACGCAAAATGATCTGGCTCTCCGACGAACACATGCTGCCCGTGAACGCGGGAACTCTGGTGCAGGGTATGGATTGTGTGTTCTCACAAAATCCACAGCTTTTGTCCACCTATCAATCATTGGGCTGCCGGAGAGTATTTTGTCTTCCGTATGCTTGGGACTCTACCCGGTACTTTCCCCTTCAAGTGGATCATGCCTATCAATCCGATGTCCTCTTCCTTGGAAATGCGGAGCATCAGCATACTACCGCCATGTTCGCCAACTCCTTGATTCATGCCGGACGAACAATCAGAACATGGGGCTCCGACTGGGAAATTCTCCGTCATCCCTGTTCAATCCCGGCAAATGATCTTAACCCATACATCAATGGCGCCAAAATGGTGGTCAATGTCTCCCCCTCGCTCTCGTTGGCCCAAAATGTTGCCGGGTGTGGGGCCTTCCAGCTCATTTGCCGGAACTCGGCTTTATCCGGACATCCGCATGTCAACGAAACAATGGTCTGGTTCGACGGGCTTAAGGATCTGGCCGACAAATTCAACCACTATTGGGAGCGTGCGGATCTGCGCCGTCTGGTCGCCTCCAGGGCTTTGTCCGATCTGAGATACAACCGTTCATTCCTTAACAAATGCATCGAGCTGCTCCAGCTGGCTTTTCAGGGAGATTGATTATGATCGGGGGTAGAATCACCTTGAAACTCATCGCTTTTCTGCTTCCACAGTTTCATCAGATTCAGGAGAATAATCTTTGGTGGGGAGAAGGATTTACGGAGTGGACAAATGTAAAAAAGGCAAAGCCTTTATACCCTGGACATATGCAGCCAAGGCGCCCGTTCAATGACTACTACTATGATCTGACAGATTCAAGCGCTCGTGAATGGCAGGCGGAGACAGCCCGGAAGTACGGTATCTACGGATTCTGTTATTACCATTACTGGTTCAAGGGAAAACGGCTGCTGGAGAGGCCGCTTCAGGAAGTTCTCGAAAGCGGGGAGCCCGATTTCCCGTTCTGCCTGTCCTGGGCGAACGAACCCTGGACCCGCAAATGGGACGGAATGAGCAGCGATGTGCTGATGCCGCAGGAATACGGCGATGAGGATGACTGGAAGCAGCATTTCGATGTCCTTCTGAACAGCTTCAGGGACAGACGCTATATCCGCCGGGACGGCAAGCCTCTATTTGTCATCTACCGGCCGGACAGCATTCCGCGATGTGAGGCTATGCTCGAGTTCTGGCAAAGTCTGGCCCGTGATCACGGACTGCCCGGCCTGCATTTCGTCCGGACATTGGGAGGGTTCCCCTTGTCCATTCAGAAGGGGTTTGAAGCCAGCCTGGAATTCGAGCCCCATTATTCATTCGGACACGGGCAGTTGCGGTGGCTCTGGAGCTGCATGGAGACCGGCGAGGCTTCCCACCTGACGGTGGACTATGATCAGATCTGGCAGTCAATCCTGAGCCGGACTCCCCATCGGGACGGTGAACCGGTGTATCCCGGAGCATTTGTTAATTGGGATAATACGCCGCGCATGGGCGCCGGCGGACAGAGTACACTGGGGGCGTCTCCCCGGAAGTTCGAACATTATCTCTCGGAGCAGATTAGTCGTGCGCAATCGGTCTACGACAGCGAGTTTCTGTTCATCAATTCCTGGAACGAATGGGCGGAAGGCGCTTATCTGGAACCGGATTCTCATCACGGCTACGGCTATCTGGAAGCTGTACGCCGGGCGCTGGTGCGAAACAGCTGTGACCGCTGAACAGACCGCGAAGGATTATCGCGGTGTTATCCAGCGGTCATTCCGTTTGCTATGGGCGGACTCGGCGTCCCTTATCCTCTTCCTCCCTCGCCCGCATGCTGCTGCCCGGCTCCATCGCGGACGCGCTGCTTGGCCCGGAGGAATCGGAGTCCGGTCAACAGTGCAGCAGCCAGACAGATGCCAGCCGAGGTGGAGAATACCACATGCATGCCGGCGAGAAAAATATCCGGTCGGCCCGGAATCAGCCCGGTTACCCGATGGCCGGCCAGACCGCTCATCACATTGAATAAAGTCGTGGTAGCGATGGTGATCCCGACGACCATGCCGACATTTCGCACCAGCGAATTCACGCTGCCGGCCGAGCCCAGCTGGGTGCGGGGAACCGTTGACATGACAAGCGAGTTGTTCGGCGATTGAAAGAGGCCGCCTCCGATCCCGAGCATGGCTATCCACAATCCAACCAATGCGACCGGACTGCCTTCATGCAGCTGTGCCAGGCCAAACTGGGCAATGACCATCACAATCAATCCGGCGAACGTCAGAAATTCCGATCCGATCTTATCCGACATCGCCCCGCTGATCGGCGCCACAATGACCATCATGATCGGGAACAGCATCAGCAGGAAACCGGCGGAAGACGGTGACAAACCCAGCATGTTCTGGGTGTAGAATGGTGAAATGATGTTGAAGCAGAAATTCGCGGCAAAGACCAGGAAGCCGCACAGAATGCTGATCGAGAACAGCGGGTTCCGGAACAGATTCAGCTGAAGCAGCGGCTCCGGCTTGCGGAGCTCCACCCACAGGAAGGCCGCCAATGCAACCGCAGCAATGACCAGTGACAGGATGATGCCTGTGTTGCCATAGCCGCTCTGCTGGCCGAGCAGCAGGCCGGCGAACAGGGAGACGATAAACACGGCGAAGAGCAGGCTGCCGGAGACATCGATGCGGGCTTTGACCCGAACCAGATCCTTCGGGAGCATCTTCCAGCCAAGCAGAATGGCGATCAAGCCGATCGGCACGTTAACCCAGAAGATATACTCCCAGCCCAGATTGGCTACAATAATGCCGCCGAGACTCGGACCGGCGATGCTGCCGAGCGAGACGAAGGTGCCGATAAGGCCGAGCGCTTTGCCTCTCTCATTTGCCGGAAAGATATCCGTCACAATCCCCTGGCTGTTCGCCATGGTCATCGACGCGCCCAGAGCTTGGACAATCCGTGAAGCAACCAGGAGCGGCAGCGTTCCGCTGAATCCGCAGAGCAGCGAGCCAATAATGAACACAACCGTACCGATCTTGAACATCCGAATCTTGCCCGCGATATCTCCCAGTCGGCCGAAGAACAGGATGACCGAGCAAATTGCCATCAAATAACCGGTCGTAACCCACTCCACCTGAGCCATCGGCAGTCCCAGCTTGCCGGACAGCACCGGGAGCGCAATATTCACGATACTTCCGTCCAGTGTAGACATAAAGGTAAATAAATTAAGGACAATCAGAATGATCCAGCGGCGCTTCTGTACGTCTGCATCTTCCTGATAGGTCGCCCGTGTGATCGAGCTCATGTAACCACCCCGTTTTCCCGAACTTGCAATTATTGGCTGTGCACAGCATTTAGTTGCGTGCGCAACCATTTGACTTCCAAAGTGTACTCCATTTTTGTTGCGTACGCAACTGTTTTGCTGTAAAATTTTTGGTATTACTTCAATACCATCACCACTGTCTGAGGCTGATATTCATCGCCCTGTGGGCGTACCAATGCTATCAGACCAAAGGAGCCCTCCATGAATCCGAACGACACCTCTAGAAAAGAACCGATTGGACGGCTGATCTCCAATATTCATCGATCCCAGCAGAAGTACTTGTCCCGTTCGCTAGGGGAATACGACATTGGCGGAGGCGGACAACACAGCTTCCTCAAAGCAATCCTCCATTCGCCCGGGACGACTCAGGAGCAGCTGACCTGCGATCTTAAATTCGATAAAGCGACAACGGCCCGTTCCGTGAAGCAGCTGGAAGATGCCGGATACATCGAACGGCGGACCGACCCGGGCGACCGGCGCTCTTATTTGCTGTTTCCGACGAACAAGGCGCTGGAGTTCCTGCCGGTGCTTCAACGTGTCCTGGATGAATCGAACGCCAAAATGACGCGCGATTTGACCGATGAAGAGAAGCAGCAACTCACCCTGCTGCTTCAGAAAATCAGGCTTGATCTTTAAGCATATAGCGAAAGGAGAATTTAACCCCATGGCCATCGAAGAAGTAAAAGCCCATTTCCGTTCCT
The DNA here is from genome assembly GCF_019904155.1 of Paenibacillus sinensis. Classification (GTDB taxonomy): domain Bacteria; phylum Bacillota; class Bacilli; order Paenibacillales; family Paenibacillaceae; genus Paenibacillus_AQ; species Paenibacillus_AQ sinensis. Next base: position 182,799 of record NZ_JAHCMB010000046.1, on the reverse strand, counting down.
TCGGAAGAGAGAACGATATCATGGAATTCGAAACATCCAGCGCCACAGTTGACCAGGCCGCCGCTACAATTGGCGTCATTCCCGCACGCATCGCCAAGAGCCTCTCCTTTAAGGGAGAAGGCGAATCCGCCATGTTGATTGTCGCCGCCGGCGATGCCAAAATCGACAACAAGAAGTTCCGGGAGCAGTTCGGCTTCAAGGCCAAAATGCTGAGCCCGGATGAAGTGCTGGAGCAGACTGGACATGCCGTCGGCGGCGTCTGCCCCTTCGGACTTACCCACAAGCTTGAGGTCTACCTCGACGTGTCGATGAAGCGGTTCGAAACCGTCTTTCCCGCCTGTGGAAGCTCCAACTCGGCCATTGAGCTGACCTGCGCGGAGCTGGAGCAATACTCCGGCGGTCTTGCTTGGATCGATGTGTGCAAGGACTGGGAGACCTTATCGGAATCCGGCAGCAGCGAAGCCTCCTGATCGGGAGAACCGGGCAGATTGCCCCGGCAGACAAAAGGACGGAATCCAGCTAGCGGATTCCGTCCTTGTTGCCTATATACTGTGCCGTCGATTCCTTCGCTCTCACCCTCGCTTCAACCTCTTCGGTAATCACGTCGCCGCCTTCCTTCTTCCATTCGGCAACAAAGGAGTCGAAAGCTCCAATAGGAGCGTCGCCGAGGATTATATTCAGAAAGGTTTCACTCTCCAGCTTCTGCAAGTGAGCCCCGTATAGCTGCATTCCCGGCGTGCTGCCATAATACACACTGCGTTTCTTCACAATCGGCGTAGAGGTCAGTACACCGGCTCCGTACCTGTAAGCATTCGCCACTTTCCAGCCCTCCAGATTCTTCTTGGGCTGCTCCTTTTCCTCCATCCAGCGGTCATAGAGCAGTTTGGAATCCGGTTCCAGCGATTCGGGAGCGATTTTGCCGTGAAGCGCCTGCTGAAGATCGCCATAATGCTTCTCGATGGCATCCGCGTAATCGATCAGGAGATCGAAGGGATAGTAGGCTCTGGGCTGAATGCCGGTCTGCGCCGCGAAATCATCCAGCTTGCCGACCTCAGCTGTGTTGGGATCACGCCTTCTCTCCAGACGGGTAAACGTATTCAGCAGCTTAACAACCGCTTCAGGATGCTCATAGCCCTTACGCACAACCAGGTAACGGTCCGTAACCGGAGCCATATGCGTCACGAACTGCCCGCCCGCATCGAGGGGGGCGGCGTATGCGCGCCACTCCGCTCTGGTGTCCTGGGCGACCGACTCGGACAACGGGTAATACGGCATCCACCACGGGCCGAAGAACATGCCGGCTTTCCCGGAAAGGATCGGCTCCTGAGTCTCCTTATAAAGCGGAAACTCGGGATCGATCAGGCCGCGCTTATACCAGTCGGCCAGCTTGGCGAGAGCCGCTTTCGTCTCGGGCGTAATGGAGCCGTAGACCACCTTCCCGGAGCTATCCTCCATCCAGTTCATGGGATAGGCGTGAAAAGCGTTGAATACCGCGTCCATCCCGTTCACATGAGGCTTGGCGCCGTAGACGATATTTCTGTAGGCGCTTAATCCGACGGTATCCCGCTTGCCATTCCCGTCCGGGTCCCGTTCGACGAAAGCCTTGGCGACCGCCTCGATATCCTGAAGAGTGCGCGGCGCCGGGAGCTCCAGCCGGTCAAGCCAATCCTGCCGGACCCACAGCAGGGTGGGCGAGTCCGCATTGATCGCCACATTCGGCAGGCCGTACAACTTCCCGTCTCTTGAAGCGTCGGCCAGAGCTTCTCCTCCTGTCGAATCGTACATATCCTTGATCAGGCTGGAACCGTACTCTTCGAATGTACCCGTTAAATCCGCGATCATACCGGAATCAATCAGCTTGCTGAGCTGATCCCGGTCCACAACCATTGCGTCAGGCAGATCGCTGCTGTCAATCGCGAGCTGCGCCTTCTGGGTATAGGGTTCCTCCCCTTTGGCCTCCCAGGCATGTACGACCTTGATATTGGTCAGGCTCTCCAAGTACCGGGAGACGGGATTGTTGTCATTGCTGTCACCCGTATTTAGCCGTGAATCAGGAACCTTGAAGCCGATCCGCATGATGACCTGATTATCGTATTTGCCATAAGCGGCGGCTTCCTGCGGGGCTTGCAACTGCTGAGACGACTGAGGCGATGCCGCCGTCTGATCGGGTCCTGCTTCCCGGCAGGCTGCAAGGCCAAAGAGAACGAGAACAGGCAGAACGCACCTTATCGTTGTCTTCACGGCCTCATCCCCTCCGCCCGGTATTGACTCGGCAGCTTCCCGACCCGTTCACGAAAGAACCTGCTGAAATAACGGTCATCCTCAAATCCCGATTTGCAGGCAATTTCGCTTACTGGATCGTCCGTCTCCAGCAGAAGGGATTTGGCGAGCTCAAGCCGCATGCCGCGCAGCTTCTCACCGAAGCTCTCCCCGGCGAAGCGGGCGAAGCACTGGCTGAAGTATCCCCGGCTCATGTTGACGTAAGCGGCGACTTGGTTCTGATTGATCTTGTCGCCGGCCCGGCTGCGCATATACTGTGTAGCCTTGATCAGGCACAGCAGCACTTCTCTGCTGAACCCAAGCTCCAGCATTCTGCGCTGGACATGATCTGCGAACCGGCGCAGCCAGCTCTTCCACTGACACCATGACAGGCAGCCTGCGGCTTCATTGGCAAGCCCCTCATGCTCCTCCGGCGTAAGAAGAATCCCGCTCCAGTCGGCGGCCAGCCCCTGTGCGAAGGAGGCGATATCCCCGGCTGGGAGGTGAAGCCGGCCCACTCGGGCCATAAACAGTTCCCAATCTCTCCGGTCCACCGTCCATTTCAACAGACGTGCATCTTTCAGAAATTCCTCCACATTTCGCGCATCACCTTCCGCATCTGGCTTCCCAAGGTCATCCAGTGAGAGACTCGCCGGATCATCCGCCATGGCGCAGTAGAACAGGGTCCGCCGGGCGTTATGGAGTAAAGCCTCTTCCAGCTCTGCATACGGGCGGTCTTTCACCCCGGTGATGATCGCCGTCCGCCAGCGCCCCCCTAGCTCTTGATTCAGCTCCTGCCGCAGCTCTTCCTCCGACATCCGTTGGGGAAGCGGGCTCAACCACACTCCCTTCATTGGAATGAGCCGGTGGCTCCTTACTACGGATATACGGAACAGCTCTTCTTCCACCCCTGCGCCTGTGACCGGCAAATACAGCAGTGCGCTGTCCGCAGGGAAGCGCCCATTCTCTCCACGAACCAGCAGTTCACGGCTGGAGTCCTCCCAGCGGATTCGCTCCACCAACCGGCGGATCGTCTCGTCGGCGTTCCCTACCTCCAGCAGCGTCTTGACGATATAATCGACCGCGCCCAGCCGCAGCGCCTCCTGAACGAAGTCGAATTCGTGATGGCAGCTCAGCACCACGCAGCGAATTCCCGGATAAAGCTGGCGAATCTGGCGGATCAGCTCGAACCCGGACATCCCCGGCATGGTGATGTCCACGAACAGCAGATCGATATCCTGTTCACGCAGCAGAGCGAGCGCAGAAGCTCCGTCTCCCGCCTCCCCGGTGATCACCACTCCGAAGGAGGCCCAATCAATAAGCGATATGAATCCCTTTCGCACAAGCCGCTCGTCATCGACCACTACAGCTTTAAGCATCGAAGTCCTCCTTGCTTCTCATCGGGATGTGAATGGAGATTGCCGTGCCTTTCCCGGGCACACTGTCGATATGAAGCTTCACCTGCTCTCCGAAATAAGCAGCCAGCATACGTCTGACATAGGCGAAGCCGATGCCCAGCCCTCTTTTACCGGAAATACCGTCCGTCAGCAGCTCATCAATCTTCGACTCGTCCATCCCCGCTCCGTTGTCCTTCACGCACAGCCGCAGCTCGCGGCCTTCATGCACGGAGATTGCGACGTCTACCCTGCCATTGTCGCTTAGACCGTGGTAAATGGCATTCTCCACCAGCGGTTGAAGCAGAAACCGGGGCACAGCCGCCGTCAGCGCCGCTTCCTCTGCTTTCACATTGAATTCGAATTCATAGTCATAGCGAATCTGCTGAAGCTCCATGTAATTTCGGGTCGCCTCAATCTCTTCGCCGATCGTGACGATCAGGCTTTGCTTGCCAAGATTGTAATGCAGAACCTTCACCAGAAGGGTCACCAGCCTGTCGATTTCCTTCTGTCCGTTGAGGCGCGCCAGCCACTGAACCGTGTTCAAGGTGTTATGCAGAAAATGCGGGTTGATCTGGCTTAGCAGCTTCTCGATCTCGAACTGGCTCTTCAGCTTCTCGTTGCGTGCCACAGTCTGGATCAGCTCATTCACCTGGTCCTTCATTTGTTGAAAGTTGTTGAGTACGAAGTCAAATTCGGCAACCTGCGTATACGACACGGGAGCGGTGACATTTTCGGCCATTCGGATAATTTCCACATTGACCTTGCGGAGAGGACCGTAGATCCGCTTCCAGATCATCCAGGACAAAAGAGCGGCGAACAGCAGCGTGAAGCAGGCGAGCAGTACCATCTGGCCGAACCAGGAACGGATTTCGCTGTTGAACACCGATTTGCTCACAACGGCGACGAGCTTCCAGCCCTGGGGACTCTCATACCGGAACAGATGATAAGCTCCGACTTCCTCATGCGCAGCACTCCCGCCTGCACCGGCGGCCTTCACAATTTCAGGCGGCAGGCTGCCGTCGAGCTCATGGGTAATCAGGCCGTTCTGGTTCACTAGCAGGTGGTTCATCGTCATTCCGTAAGCCTGCTCATTGAAAATCTTCCGCAGCAGACTGTAATTCGTCTCCAGATAAATGAACAAGGGCTCAGGCCCGCTCACCCTGACCGTGCGGCGCTCCGAGAACACGACGTTATCCCCGACTGCGTACATCGTAGCATGCGGACCGTAATAATCGGCGCCGTTATAGCGCATGAGTGCGGGCAGATTGCGGATATTGAAATCCCGTCTCGTACTCATATTGGTGAACAGCACCGGATCATCGGCGCCCGGCATTATATAAGCGGTCAGACCGATATAAGGATTGGTAAAATTGACGAGATTGATCTTCTGATTGATGGAGGTCATAATCTGCGACTTGCGGTAAATCTGTTTCTCCTGCAAAAAAGCGGACATCTCCTCCACGATTTGCCCGTCCAGCGCGAACTGCTTGGAGGCGAAATCCAGATTGTCGATGGCATTCTCCAGGCTGAGCGCTTCCTGTCTCAGGCTTGCGCTGATGCCGCTGCCGATTTTGCCGGAGAGGATGGAATAGATTGAGGCATAGGACAGTACTCCGACAACCAGCATCGGCAGCAGCATACCAACAAGCACATACAGGACAAGGGTGGACCGGAGAGATTTGGCCGTTCCAGGCTGTATCCCCCTCTTCGTTCTCGGCATAGAGATCCCCATCTCTTTAATGAAAGCGTTTTATTTATATCATTCAGCATATCATATTTCACACCGGGCTGAATAGAACAAGGCAGCAGCGGCCATTGGCCGCCCTGCCTTGCGACTGCTATCCTTATTTAACACTCTTCCGGGCTTCGAACAGCTCCTGCGCCTTTTTGACGGAGAAATCCATCACCTCGGCGTAGCCCAAGCCATTTACTTTGTCGTGCATTTCCTTGTTCAGCTTGTCATATTCGGCCTGGTCCTTGGCAAAGATCATTTTCCAGGACATCTGCTGAATGACGGTTCCGATTTGCTTGTTCTTCTGCTCCAGCGTCTTATCCATGGTCAGCGGCTCTTTGCCCGTGAAGCCTTGTGGCGCCACCGCCAGCTTATTGTTCTTCTCAAAATACTCCTTGGCCGTCAGCACACCCATCTTCGCTCTCCAATCGCTGTCCAGCTTGGAGGGATTGCGCTTCAGCGAGGTCTCCCACAGATTATGGTCAAACGGTTCATTCGTCTCCGGGTTCACCATGGCCGGAACAACGAAGGAGAAATTCATCTGGTTCGATCCGTAATAATAGTCGCCGCCGCCATATTCTTCAGGCACTTTCGTATTCTGTTGATCCGCGTAAGCCTGCCAGCCAAAATCGGTTACGACCGGCTTGCCGCTTGCGTCAATATCCCAGGTCAGTCCCTTCGGACCATTCGGCACCGCCGTGCCGCTTCCTGCCGAAATCATGGCGCCTTCAGGCGTGTACATCCAGTTGATGAACTCCATAATACGTTCCGGGTCCTTGGCTTTGGCGCCGATGGCGATGATGCCGTTGCCGCCGTACACATTGAAGCCTGTCGAATACATCAGTTCATCCTTGAACGGCACAAGTGCGAAGCCTTTGCCTTCAGCTGTACGCTCCGGGGTATTGTAGTTGGCGGCTCCAAGCCAAGGGAACCAGGAGAACAGCAGACGTCCGTCCTTGTATTTCGCTACAACATCATCGAACTTCTGAGTCAAGGAATCAGGGTCCAGCAGACCCATCTGATTCGCTTCAAAATACAGCTTCAGCGATTTCATGTACCAGCTGTCCGCGGACAGAAAATCATAGTACTTGTCTTCGTCCGCTTTGACATAGACGGCGGTGTCCGGAATTTCATCATAGCCCATCATATTGGCGAATTGCTTGGCAAGCGTCATTTTATAATTGCCGTCCCAGTCGGACCACAGCGAGAACGCATACGTCTTCTTGCCCTGCTCATTCTTGGGCTCCAGTTCCTGCATCTTCTTCAGCAAGGGCAAATAGTCTTCAATGCTGCCTATCTCGGGCGCCCCTAGCTTCTGATACAGATCCCAGCGCAGATCAGGCCCCCATGTCATATCCTTGCCCTCGGAAGGACCGGAGGGGTTAGTCGCTACGCCGTTGCCGATGCCGTACACCGCGCTTCCGCCTCCGAAGGCTGTCTTGGCTTTCTCGATCGCTTTCGGGAACGTCTTGACGATGTCGGCGCCGTATTTGTCCAGCAGGCCGTCTTTCGTCCAATCCAGCAGCAGCCCGCCTTTGATCGCATTCGGATAATGGTTCTTGTCATCCCCGAAGACGATGATGTCGCCGAGGTTGCCCGAGGCCATCATTGCGGAGATTTTGTTGTCCCCTCCGGTGAGATTCGATGCGACGATATCCAGCTCAATATTGAATTTGTCCTTGATCACCTTGGCGAACCAGCCGATCTGCGGACCCGCATAATTGGCCGTTGTCGAGAATACGGTCAGCTTCAGCGGCTTCGAATGGTCGAGTCCCCCACTCTCCGGCGCAGCTGTCTGCCCGGCAGTGTCCGTACCCGCCGCACTCGGCTTGGCCCCAGCCGGACTGCTGGAGCTGGAGCTGCCTGTGCTGTTGTTACCACCGCACGCCGTCAGCGCAGCAATCAGCATGAAGCTGAGCAGCAGCACATAAAATTTGCGTAATTTCATACCCTCATCCCCCTATAAGTTGTTGAGAACAAGAACCAGCTTTGCGATTATAAGTTCAAGCTTCGCGTGTGAGCGCCAAGCCGGACTCCAATTTCCGGAAGCGGCGGCTTATCCCTTGACCGCTCCGATCATAATGCCTTTCACGAAATAACGCTGGAAGAACGGATAGACGATCAGAATCGGCAGCACCACGATCATCGTGACTGTCATCCGTACGGAAGTCGGGGTCTGCATATTCTGAATGCTTGCAGCCATATCCGGCGAACTCCGGATCAGCGCCGCAAGCGAGCTTGACTCGTTCAAGTAACGCCACAGCAGGAACTGGAGCGTGAAATATTTGGTATCCGTCATCAAAAAAGCGGTATCGACGAAGGAATTCCATTGGTTCACCGCCGAAAAAATCGTGATGGTCGCAAGGATGGGCGTGGTCAGCGGAACAATGATACTCCAGAACACCCGCAAATACCCTGCGCCGTCTATGCCGGCCGACTCCTCCAGCGAAGCCGGAATCGCTTCCACGAATGTTTTGACGAGAATAATATTGAACGGTGTAATGATGGTGGGCAGGACGTATGCCAAATAGTTGTTGGTCAAATGCAGATTGTTCATGGTGATGTACCACGGGATCAGACCGGCGCTGAAATACATGGTTACAACAATGCTCCGGTACCAGATCTGACGGCCCCACATTTCCTTCTTGGTAAACAGATAGCCGAGGAACGCCGATGAGCCAACCGTCAACAAAGTTCCGACCACCGTCCGGTAGACCGAGACAAGGGCTGCATGGCTCAGACCGCTGATCATCAGCACTTTGGAATAGTTGTCAAAATGAATGCCCCGCGGATAGAAGTTGATGTAACCCCCTGCGCTGAGATCATTGGAGCTGATTGTGTTGATGAACAGGTAATAGAACGGATAAATACAGCTTAAGGTGAACAGCCCGTACAGCACATAGAGCGCTATCTGAAAGATGGCGTCGCCGGGCTTCCGTCGTCTTCGCATCTGGAACGCCTCCTTATATGATCGATTCATCCCGAACCACGCGGGACAGGGCATTGGCGCCGAAGAGCAGAATAACGCTGATGACCGATTTCAACATGCTGACCGCCGTGGCGAACGGGAAGTTGTTGGCGAAGGCGATGTTGTACACATACAAATCCAGCACTTCGATCGAATCCTTGTTCATCGCATTCTGGAAGGCAAAATATTGCTCCATGCCGTTGTTCACGAAGTTGCCGATCGAGAGCAGCAGCAGCACGAAGAAGGTCGGAATGATGCCGGGAATCGTGATATGCCAGATTTTGCGGAAACGGCTTGCTCCGTCTACCTCCGCTGCCTCGTATAGCTCCTGATCAATCCCTGAAATCGCCGCCAGATACAGAATGGCTCCCCAGCCCAGCGACTTCCACCAGTACCAGAGAATCATGGTCACCCAGACATGCGAGCTGGAGGCGAGAAAATTATAGCCTTCATCCACCACCCCAAGCTGCACCAGCAGATGGGTCACCACTCCGCTGTCGACGGAGAACAGCGAGAAAGCGAGCGCGTACACGAGTATCCAGCTGATGAAGTTCGGGATCGTGGTCAGGGTCTGGACCATTTTGCGGTACCATCCTGCCTTAATCTCGGTGAGAAAGATGGCGAATACGACCGGGAAGAACGAGGTGATGAGGCTGAGCGAGCTCATGGCAATCGTATTCTTCATGACGCGAAGCACTTCTTGAGTCTGTGTGGGATTGGCTATGATGGTCCTGAACCATTTCAGGCCGACATAAGGCGTATCGTGCAATGGAATCCCTGGGATGAAATCATAGAATGCGTAAATCCATCCGCTGATCGGTAAATAATAGAAGATAAAAGTCACGATCAGGAACGGAAGCGCCATAAGAAACAGCTTGTGCTTGTTCTGCAGCCTCCGCTTGGGGGATTTAGCCGGCTGTACGGCGGGCAGTAGCTCTTCAGAGGGTACTCCCATGGCAGAATCTCCTATCTACGATAAAATGTTTGCGCTTTCATTGTAGCAAACATCTATTCTGCTCAAGGAGTGAGGAGAGCGTTCTCATCAGGGAGAACCGACTTGAAATTGTAGACGGATTTCACGGTGGAGATGACCATTTTCACACCGGCAGCGTGCTGGACGACTATGACAGGTGGTCTTTTCGCCTCGCGACGACCCTATTAACTAAGGCTAACACTTCCTGCTGCCAAGTCTGCTGCGGACTTTCACCGACAAGTTATCGCCTAAGCATGGCAGGCGCAGCAGCAAAAAGCGGGCTTCGCAGCCGTTAAGCTGCGAAGCCCGCTTATCCATTCATTCAAAGTGATTGGTTACCGCTATTGCACGGTAGATGGACAAGCTCCCTGCGGGGAGCAGGCGGCAGAAGAGAAATAGCGGTGGTACTTCGCGCACTGCTCCAGCTGCACGCTGATCTCACCTTTCCGCGCCAGCGCTGTCAGCCCGGCGCGGGCCAGCCGCTCGGCCGGTCCGGGACCGATCGCGGCGCACAGGACGATCGAGCAATCCTGCAGCAGCGCCACGGTCTCTTCCAGAATCGACTCCTTGTCCGCATCGCCGCAATCGGACTTGCCGTTGCAGTATGCCTGAATCCGCCGCACGCCCAGCAGCTTCTGCTCGCGCCCGGACACTTCGTACACGAGGAACTCGCGGGCATGGCCAAAATGCACGTTCACCTGGCCCCCGCCCCGCGTCGCCACCGCGATGCGCATGCTGCCACGTCCTTCTTCCGCATCGGCTGCACGCTGCTTGCGCTCCGAGACCGTGCGATCCAGCTGCTGAAGCACCTCTTCGCGAGCTGCCGGATCGTATTCCCGGGCCGGTGCGGCTTCGGTCCGGAGACCGATGTCATTGCCGATCAGACCGACCGCGTCAGCACGGCATTGACGGCAATGCCGCATCACCGGCATAATCGCCTCGCTGCGCGCCTGCACCTCAAGCGTCAGCGAAGGGGCAGGCGCGGTTCGCCCTTCCTTCTCGTACAGACTGCCCGGCGAGATGATCAGCGGCATAATATTATGTGAAAAGGCTCCTGCCGCCTTAACCGCATCGGTCACCTTGATCAGATGGCTGTCATTCACGCCGGGGATTAGAACGGAATTGACCTTGACCTTCACACCCTGCTCGGCAATCTTCCGGATGCCCTCGAGCTGGTTATGGAGCAGCAGTTCTGCGGCTTCCCTGCCGCGGTAAGCCTTGCCGCGGAATGACACGGCCCGGTACACCTCTGCCCCGATGTCCGGGTCCACGGTATTCACCGTAACCGTGACATGGCTGATTCCGTACCGGACGATCTCGTCCGTGTAATCGGGCAGCTTCAGCCCGTTGGTGCTGAGGCATAGCTGCAGTTCAGGCAGTCCTTCGGACAGCAGTCTGAAGGTCTCGAATGTCTCCCGCGGATTCGCCAGCGGATCGCCGGGCCCGGCGATGCCGACAACGGTCAGCTGCGGCAGCGCCACAAGCGTGCTGCGCACCTTGTCGTAGGCTTCCTGCGGCGTAAGCACCTTGCTGACGACTCCGGGACGGCTCTCGCTGACGCAGTCATATTTGATATTGCAATAATTGCAGTTGATATTGCATTTCGGCGCTACCGCTACATGCATGCGGGCAAAATAATGATGGGCCATTTCATCATAGCAGGGATGGCGCGATTCGTTCGGCAACCCGAACACCACCTTTCATTTTTGTTGGTTCAGATCACAAAAAAGACTTGAAACGAACGGCAGTACCATTCGCCTCAAGCCTCCGGGTAACCGGTTGGCTAGGGATATTGCGCAGTCTGCCGGCGACAAGCGCCTGGGTCGTGAAATTCATCACAACCACAGACCAGGATAATATAGCCTTTCCGCGGAAAGGCACGGAAGCTCTCTCTGCAAAGCTGCACCACCTGCAGTCTGATCGATCCGCCAGAGCAGCAAAAGCCGGACGACTGCTGTGCAGTCATCCGGCTTCCTGTTTGTCGGTCAGCCGAGTCCGATATCCTATAATTCCCATATACTTTAGGGTATTATAGAACGGGCTCCGGAACCTGTCAACGGCGAAATTAACAAATCCGAAATTAACAAATTTTAGTTAGGAGCGCTACCGAGAGTCGTTCAGCGAGTTCGTGATGTTCTCGCTTGACAAAAAAACAAAGACAAATCTAAACTGTACAAAACTCATCAGATAAATAGGAATAACGGAATCGACAGGAGGTTATCATTTCATGGCAACCAGGAATCTTCCGGCTTTGCTGCTCGCTTGCTTGCGTATATCCGGCATCGCCCTGGTCTGTATTCTGTGGGAGCTTCTGCCAAGAAGCGGGCTGGTCAATCCGACTTTCTTCCCGCCGTTGTCGGCAGTACTGCGGGAGATCGTCGATCTTCTGCGCCACCAGCATTTGTTAGGCCATACGGTAGCCACATTGTGGAGGCTGGTGGCGGGCATTGTGCCTGCAATACTGCTGGCTGTGCCTGCTGGCGCGATTCTCGGATATTGGCTGCCCGGTCTGGCCGCAAGCTTAAACCCGCTCTTCCGTCTTCTGGCCCAGGTGAATCCCTTTTCGCTCATGACGGTGTTCCTTCTGTTCTTCGGCATCGGCGAGAAGGCGAAGCTGATCATCGTCACCTGGGTAGCGTTCTGGCCCTTGCTGCAGCATGTCATTAACGGCGTACAGAATATGGATGCAGACCTGCTGAAGGCGGCACGCGGCATGGGAACCCCACCGGCCCGGCTATTCCTGCGAGTCATACTGCCGGGGGCGGCTCCCTCCATTTTGCTGGGAATCCGTACGTCGATCATCTTGCTGTTGGCTATTCTGGTAGCCGGGGAAATGCTGGGAGGCTTGGCCGGACTCGGCTGGCTGCTTCATTGGTCCAGCAATTATTATTCGTCTCCGTATGCCACGACGCCTATATTTGCCGTTGGGCTATGTATTTCCCTGATTGGCGTCACCCTCAGCTTCGTATTGCGCAAGCTGGAACGCGATCTTTTTTTCTGGAAGTCTTATGACTCCGTGTGGAGTACGGCGTCTGCTACCCGTGTGCGGCAGGGCAGGCCAAACCGTTATTTTTCGGCTGCCGTATTAACCGCCGCCTTGCTTCTTCTTGTGGCCGGAGGCGCGTCCACAGCCCATCTGAGCCGAACGAACGGCAGCTTCGCGGGAGAGGGAGATGTGCCTCGATCCTCTTCCAGCGACCATAGCGAGCACATGTCCAATATGCCCGACATGCCCAACATGCCCAATATGCAGATGGATTCAGTACCTGAGCCTGGACATTCCGGACATTCGGGCCATGACGCAACATCCGGCTCGCAGTAAGCCTTTCAGGTACCGCAGCAGACCGGGCCACGACAACCAATGTGGGGAGGAACCTAATGAATGTGTTAACCAAGCTTGGCAAACGTTATGCTGCCGTCATCGCCTTCCTCGTCCTGTGGGAAGCCAGCGTAAGGTTCGAATGGGTGGACCCTCAGTTTATCCCGGCTTTCACACAGGTGGTTCAGTTCATCGGCTCACAGACGGCAAACGGTGAACTCGCACACCATCTGCTCATCAGCCTGGGGCGCGCTGCCGGAGGACTGGCCGTTGCCCTGATTGCCGGCGTGCCGCTTGGCGTTGCCCTGGCAGGCTGGTCGGATAAGGGCCGTATCGCCATCGAGCCTGTATTGGAATGGTTCTCTAATATCAATCCGTTTGTCGTATTTCACATTATCATCGTATTCATGGGAGCCGGCGAGCTGACCAAAGTGACGATTATTGCCTGGGCTTGCATATGGCCGATTATGTTCAGCACCGTGTCCGGCATTACACATGCCGATGCAGACATTGTCAAAGCGGCGCGTTCATTTGGGTTAAGCCGTTTCCGGCTGACAGCCAAAATCCTGCTCCCCTCTGCTCTTCCCTACATTTTGACCGGTACGCGGCTGGCTGCGGGCTATTCCCTGCTGTTCCTGATCGCGGCCGAAATGATGGGGTCCAGCTCCGGTCTGGGCTATATGATCTATACGGCACAGGCCAATTACCAGATTGTGCAAATGTTCGCCGGAGTTTTGATCATTGCGGTTCTGGCTATCGCACTGGATGGAATTATGTCTGCAGCGGGGAAACGACTCTCCTATCCCTCATAAAAGTCATCCATTCTAAAAGTTACAAATTTCCGAACTAGCGTTTTTATGTATATTCATGCGTTGACAATTAAGAAAGCCTTGGCATAAGCTTACATTCATAAATCTCATAAGATTTATCGGATTTAACCCAAGTTGACCAGTTAGCTGGAGACTAACGTTCTTCCCCTTCGGAAGACCGCTTAGTCTCTTTTTTATATTACACGAAGGCGGGTGGTGAATAAGTACAGTAGCTGCAGCTTGAACTTCTATATTTTAACTTTAAAAGATTATTATGGGAGTGTGAGAAAATGGCAACAAGCAAAAAGAAATGGGTAATTTTATCGGTGGTCGCCCTCGTGGTGGTCGGAGGAATCGGAGTTGGCAGCTATTTCGGACAGACGAAGAAAGGAATCGGCATCCAGGGAGCTGCCGGGCTCTCGTCTCTGAAGAGTGCAGGCTATGATCCGGCCAAGTCCGGCAAGAAGGTCTACACCATTAAAACCGACACTAAGGTCAACTGCTCCTCAACACCATGGGTAATTGCCGAGAAGAAAGGATTTTTCGCCGAGGAAGGAATCAATGTGGAGTATACCGGCGAGTTGACTACCGCACAGGTCCTGCCCTCCATCCTGAATGGAACGAACAACGTCTCCAGCGCCCATGTCAACAACATCGCGACTTACATAGCAGGCGGGGCCAAGATCAAGGGCGTTACAATCGGCGGGGTTGAACCGAAGCCGGACGTGGACGACAAATATCACCATATGAAATACTATGTCAGCCCCAAGCTGGGTGTTAAGACCCTGGCAGAACTGGTCCAGAAAAGGAATGGAGCGAAAATTACGATCAACGGCACCGTTCCGAGCTGCACGACGTTCATCGCCTCCAACGCATTTGACCATCTGGGCTTCGACCGGAATCAGATCAAGTATGTCTCCTTCGAAAGTGATACAGCAGCCCTTCAGGCCAACGAGCAGGGCAACATCGACATCGTCGGCGTCCATCCTCCCTTCTACAAGCTGGCGAAAGATTCCGGGCTGATTGAAATTTTCGATACGGCGGATACGGGACTTGGCGAAGCGGCAGGCACAACCTTCTACTATTTCACAGATGAATTTATCAAGGATAATCCCGAAGCGGTTCAACATTTTGTCAACGCGATTAAAAAAGCGCAGGCATGGATCGTCAATCCGGCGCATGAGGAAGAGGCAATCAAGCTGACCGGCGACTATATTGGCCAACCGGTAAATGCCGTTCACTACTACTACACCGGCAACGGTTTCCCGTCCAAATTGATCCAGCCCTGGATTGATGACCTGGTCAAGACCGGAGCACTGAAGAAGGACCAGCTGCATGTAGACGATCTGATCACCACACAGTTTGACAAGGGCTGAAATGCCATCAAGCATTTAACACATCTGATTTAGATGGGGTAGAATAAATCGCATATCAAGGAAAAGGAGGCACCGAAAACATCCAAAACTTCGCAAAACAACTGATTTTCGCTATATATCGACACTGGTCAAAGACTGTTGTTAGCGGGACGACACTGCAGTCGCAAATAACCCAAAAAGGAGGATGAGTAACAGATGAAATGGATACTCTCGGTTCATCGGGCATTGTTAAGCTTCTACCTGTTTTTCCTGGTGATCATTATCTGGGAACTTGCCCCGCGTCTGGGCCTTGTCAGCGACGTGTTTGTCCCGCCCTTCTCACGGATCGTGAAGGCTGGAGTCGATCTCGGACTGACGAACATTCTGCTCTACATCTCCATTAGTCTGAAAAGAGTGTTCGTCGGCTTTATCCTGGCCACCGTTCTCGCTCTGCCTGTCGGCTTTATTCTCGCCGGAGCTGTGCCGAAGCTCGCTCTGTTTCTCCGGCCGTTGACCAAATTTCTGTCCAGCATCCCGCCCTATATTCTGTTTCCGGTCTTCGTCATCATTGTCGGAGTCGGTGAGGGAGGCATATACACCGTTATCTTCTGGTCATCGTTCTGGCCGATCTTGTTCACAACCATAGCCGGTATCCAGAATGTCGATCCGCTGCTGATCCGGGCGGCCAAATCCATGAATGCAAGCAAGCTGACAATCTTTGCAAAGGTGATTCTCCCCGGCGCCTCGCCGACCTTGATCACCGGACTCCGCACCGGTCTGACCATGAGCTTCTTCATGCTGATCGGTTCGGAGAGCATGGGCGCCGATTCAGGCATGGGCTGGATGATCCACAATGCCCAGAGCATGGGGTTCGTCGAGCGGATTTATCTTGGAGCGATCATGGTTGCGGGTGTCGGCCTGGCGCTCAATTATGTGCTTGAGTATTTGGAGAACTCGATTCTCTCTTGGCGGCAAGCCCCGGAATCCGGCAGCAAAGCCGCAGCCTAGCGTGATCTTATCTTAAGGAAAGGAGGATGAGAGTGATTCCATGAATTCCACCGCAGTCAAGCTTAAAAAAATCGGCATCGGCAGCATCCCGATTCTGTTGTTCTTCATCTTCTGGGAGGTCGGCGCCAGAATCATTCCGGAGGGCGTCATCTCGCCTCCCAGTGACGCGATCGTCGCCATCTTTCACTCGGCGCGCTCCGGTATACTGTTTCAGCAGACGCTGATCAGCCTGTACAGAGTGCTGCTCGGGTTCGGTCTTTCGCTGATCGTAGGCATTCCGCTCGGATTTTTGCTCGGTACCTTCTTCGGTTCGACGGAGAAAGCGCTGCTGCCCTTCTTGCGCACCTGCGAGAAGCTGAACCCCTTCGCGATCATTCCGATCTTCATGATTTTCTTCGGAATCGGAACGGCGGAGAAGGTGGTCGTCATCTTCTGGTCGGCGCTCTGGCCCGTGTTGTTCAACACGCTGGCCGGGGCCAAGGAGGTCGATTTCAATCTGCTGCGGGCGGCGCGTTCCATGGGGGCGACGCGCAGAGAACTGTTTACCAAGGTCATCCTGCCGTACACCGCTCCCCATATTTTTATCGGCATCGAATTTGCCGCCCAGCTGTCGTTCTTCATGATTATCGCCTCTGAAGTAATCGGGGCCAGCACAGGACTCGGCTGGTACTACATCAACTCTACCGCCCGATATGATCTGCCGCTCATGTACGGCATCGTCCTGTTCATCACCGTACTGGGCATTATTATCAACCTGTCGTTCGCCAGACTGAAGAAGCATTTTCTGGTATGGAAAGAAGCGTCGCAGCTTGACTAAACAAAAGGAGGTTCACATCTATGTCTATCAAGCCTAATAAGCCAATTAATCTGAACCGGTCGCAAGCCGTCATCCGCGAAAAACGGTTAAAATCCATCGTCGGTTACCAGGGATCAATCAAGGATCTTGCGGAGAAATCACGCACAGGCTGCCTGAAGAACGCGGGCCGCGGCTTCAGCCAGGCAACCAACTGCAACTCCGGATGCGCTCAAGGTCATCTGTCCTCCATCGTCGATGCCGCCATTGTCAATCACGGGCCTGTCGGCTGCGCCGGAGATGTGGCGGGCGCCAATTCGGTCTACCAATGGGGCCAGCATATCCGCGGCGTGGACAACAAGCGGAATGTCAGAATCGTCAATACGAATATGTCGGAGAATGCGGTCGTATTCGGCGGCGACAAGATTTTGCAGGACGCGGTCCGCAAAGCCTACGAACGTTTCAACCCGAAAGCGATATTCGTCACCACCTCCTGCGCCTCCGGCATTATCGGTGATGATATAGAGCGCACGCTGAAGGATGCGGAAGCCGAGCTTGGCATTCCGGTCGTCCCTGTCTTCTGCGACGGCTTCCGCTCGCAAATCTGGGCCTCCGGCTTCGACGCGGCCTTCCACGCCCTGCTGACGCGGATCATCAAGCCGGCGCAACAGAAGCGTCCCGAACTGGTCAATGTCATTAATTTCTACGCCAGCGGCCGGAAGATCGTAACCGAAATATTCGGACGGCTGGGACTGGTTCCGCAGTTTGGCATACCGTTCAGCTCGATCGAACAGCTGGAGAAGTGGTCGGAAGCCGCAGCCACCATCAGCATTTGCGGCACGCTCGGCGGATATTTGGGCAACGGTCTGGAGCAGAGATTCGGCGTTCCCTATGTAACGGCCCTGCAACCGCACGGGATTGCCGGCTTTGACGATTGGCTGACGAAGCTTGGGGAGACCGTCGGGAAGCAGCAGGAAGTAGCAGCGTATTTGGCGGAGCAGAAGGAGCTTGCAGCGCCGGAACTGGCGGAAATCAAGCGCAAGCTGCAAGGCAAGCGTGTCGTCGTGGGCATGGGGCCGAGCTTCGCCCATAACTATATCCGGCTGCTGGAGGATTTCGGCATGGAAGTGGTCTGGGGCTTCTCCTGGCACTATGATTCGAAGCATGATCACGGCGGCTGCCCTTCCTGCACGCTGGATCTGGCGGAGAAAGAACGGGATATTCCGGTCAGCGTCAGCGACCAGCAAAATCATGAAATCATCAATTTGCTGAAAAAAGTCCAGCCGGACCTGTATGTCGGAAGACATCCCGGGCAATCAGTATGGGCCACCAAGCTGGGCATTCCTACGATCATGATCAGCGACGAATACAGCGCCTTCGGCTATCAGGGTACGCTGGAATTCGGCGAACGCATCATCGACGCACTGACCAATAACAGCCTGGCCAAAAATTTGGCAGAGCGCATCAAGCTCCCTTACACCAACTGGTGGTTTGAGCAAGATCCATTTACTTTCCTGAATAGCGAGAAAAGCGAGGTTAACGAACATGTCTCAGTCGGTTGAACAAATCCGTCATGTATGCGCCCTGGGAGCGTTCGAATCGGTGCTGGCCATTAAAAGAGCCGTTCCGATTGTCCATTCCGGACCCGGCTGCGTATCCAAATTGATGGTAACCCTCGGGACCCAGAACGGACATCAGGGTTCAGGTTATGTAGGAGGACACGCCATTCCCTGCACGAATGCCTCCGAGAAAGAAGTGGTATTCGGCGGCACAGATCAGCTGCGCAATTTGATTACCAATACGTTTGACGTGATTGACGGCGATCTGTTCGTCGTCCTCACGGGCTGCACCTCGGATATTATCGGCGACGATATTGGAGAGGTTGCCCGCAAGTTCAAGCGAAGCGGCAAGCCGATCGTGTATGTAGAAACCGGCGGATTCAAAGGAAGCAACCTGGTCGGTCATGAACTAGTCCTTGATGCCATTATCGACCAGTTTCTGGAGCCGCAGGCGGAGATTGAACCGGGTCTGGTCAATCTCTGGTCGGTTATTCCATATCAGAATACATTCTGGGCCGGAGATATCGAGCAGCTGAACAAGCTGCTCTCCGCGATCGGGCTCAAGCTGAATACGATCTTTGGCCCCGAGAGCAGCATTGAAGCCGTCCGGAGCATCCCGAAAGCCCAATTCAATCTGGTCGTCTCGCCTTGGGCAGGGTTAAAGGCTGCCGAGCAATTGCAGGAGAAGTTCGGCACACCGTTCCTGCATTACCCGGTGCTGCCTATCGGCCCGACGGAGACGTCCAATTTCCTCAGAACTGTCGGTGAATTCGCCGGCATTGACCCAGCTATCGTCGAGAGCGTCATCCTGAAGGAAGAGAATCGGTATTACTATTACCTGGAAAGAGCTGCCGATACCCTGCTGGAGACCCGTCTGCTGCCCAGACGGTTCTCAACAGTAGGTGACAGCCTGTACACGCTCGGGATTTCACGGTTTCTGACCAATGACCTCGGACTGATTCCGGATAAGCAGTTCATCACCGAGGATACGCCGCTTAAGCATCAGAGCGGCGTGACAGCCGAATTTGCGAAATATACGAACGATATTGTGGCGGAGACGGTGTTCTCCAACGATGGCGGTTATGTGGAAGAGGAATTACGGAAGCTCAAGCTCAGAAGCCGTCCGCTCATCCTCGGCAGCTCCTGGGAGCGCGCGGTCGCCAGAGACCTGAACGCTTATCAGTTATCAATCTCTGCGCCTATCTCCAATCAAATGGTGCTAAGCAAATCATATGTCGGTTATGACGGAGCGCTTCATCTGACGGAGGATATATACTCGGTCATACTGAATGATTTTATGTAATGAAAGCAACCGGTATGGAGCCGAATTTCGTTCAAGAACAACGCGAGCCGGTTCATCCCATATATCAATTCAAGGATAAACGACTAACGGCGTCCTTTCGGCGCCGAGCGTTTACCGAGAAATAGAAGACTAATGATTAGCGTTCAACATATAATTCTTATATTTTAAAAGAGCAGACCGTTCCTTGAAGCAAGGGACGATCTGCTCTTGTATTGTTAACCGCAGTAGGCGCGCAATCAGGCTTCTTTGCCTTCCGTACCCTCGGCTGCCACTTCCACCGCTGCCGGTGCTTCACCCTCTTCGGCTGCCGGCTCTTCCGTTACAGCCGGCGGAGCGATCTTGACGACCAGCGTCTCCGGATCGTTCAGCACCTCCCAGCCTTCATGCTTCGGCAGGTCGGAGACGAAGAGCTGATCGCCGATCGCAAGGCCGCTGACGTCCACCTCAAGCGTCGGCTCCAGCTTGTCCGGCAGTGTGCGGATGTCGATCTCATGCAGCTCCACGGTCTGGATGCCGCCATCCTTCACACCTTCAGCCGTACCGGTAAAATGAAGGGCAACCTTCGTCTCCAGCTCGGTCTTCATATCGATAACATGGAAGTCGATGTGCAGCAGCTTCTTCGTCAGAGGCTGGCGCTGGACTTCATTGATGATAACGTCCTTGGTTCCCGCAGACGGGAGCTCCGCTTTCAGGATCGCGCGCGGATTTCTGCTCAGAATATTGTCTACCGTCTTAGCATCCGCGCTTAAGGAAAGAGACTCCGAACCCGCACCGTAGATAACGACTGGCACGAGACCTTGTCTCCGCTGTGCGGAAGGCTTCCCGGCTCTTTCGATCAAACGTACTGTTTCACTCATTGCAATCAATTCCTCCTAAGGTATGGACTGAAAAAACACAAGACCGATTAGATATGTATTCTAATCAGTCTTATATTACCCGTTTTGCCTGTGGTGGAATCAAATATAGCACTTTAGTCGCATAAAGTCAAAATAGGGGATTTATGAAATTATATCCCATCTATTGAATGATCAGGCTAAATGACACGCAACATAGTGTCCTGAGCCGGCGTCGGAGAAGAGCGGGATTTCCGCCTTGCAGCGCTCCACCGCGAACGGACAGCGGGTATGAAATTTGCAGCCGGATGGCGGATTGACCGGGCTGGGAATATCGCCTTTCAGCACGATCCGGTCCCGCTTCAACTTCGGAATCGGCACGGGAACCGCCGAGAGCAGCGCCTTGGTGTAAGGATGCAGCGGATGCGCGAACAGCTCGTCCCGGGAAGCCGTCTCCACCATCGAGCCGAGATACATGACGCCGATGCGGGTGCATAAATGCTCCACCACGCTGAGATCATGGGAGATGAACAAGTAGGCAAGGCCTTTGCTGCGCTGCAGCTTGCTGAACAGATTGATGATCTGGGCCTGAATTGAGACATCAAGCGCGGAGACCGGCTCATCGGCGATGATCAGATCGGGATTCAGAATTAACGCCCGGGCAATGCCGATCCGCTGCCGCTGTCCGCCTGAGAATTCATGCGGAAAGCGGTCAATATGATAGGCGGATAATCCGCAGGCCTCCAGCGCCTCCAGCACCAGCTCCCTTGCCTCCGCCTTCGTGGCCATGCCGTGGTCCAGCAGCGCTTCCCCGATGGCGTCGCCTACCCGGACCCGGGGATTCAGCGCGCTGTACGGGTCCTGAAAGATCAGCTGCATCTTCGGACGAAGCCGGCGCATTTCCGCCGGAGGAAGACTGTGCAGATCAATCCCTTTGAACTTTACTTCGCCGGCCGTTTTGTCGGTTAATCGGAGAATGGTCCGCCCGACAGTGCTCTTGCCGCTCCCCGATTCGCCCACAAGACCGAAGGCTTCTCCGGGCTGGAGCGTAAAGCTGATGTCATCCACGGCCTTTACCTGCGCGGACGAACGGCCCAGCAGACCTTGGTTCACCGCAAAATACTTTTTCAAATGGTTCACTTCCAGCAGCGCTTCAGGCATGGACTATCGCCTCCTCATACAGCCAGCAGGCCGCCTTTTGCCCGTTGTCCAGCGTCTTCAGCAGCGGCTCGCGGCTCACGCAGACAGGCATGCAGTGTTCGCAGCGGTCGTGGAAGTAACAGGATTTCGTCAGATTGAGCGGATTTGGCACCTGCCCGGGAATGGAGTACAATTCTTCGCTGCGCTGGCCCATCACCGGCTTGGACTTCAGCAGCCCCCGGGTATACGGGTGCTTCGGATTCGCGAACAGCTCCGTCACCTCCCCCTCCTCGACAACCTTACCGGAATACATCACAATTACGTAATCAGCCATTTCGGCTACTACGCCCAGATCATGCGTGATTAATAGAAGCGACATGCCGGATTTCTCCTTGAATTCGCGGAGCATGTCAAGAATTTGCGCCTGGATCGTCACATCTAGCGCCGTTGTCGGCTCATCCGCAATGAGCAGCTTCGGTCCGCAGGAGATGGCAATGGCGATCATGATCCGCTGGAGCATCCCTCCGCTGAGCTCATGGGGATAGCTGTTATAAATCTGCTCCGGCCGGGATATGCCGACCTGACGGATCAGCTCGACCGCCCGGGCCGCGGCTTCCTTCTTTTTCAACTTCAAATGAAGGGTCAAGGGCTCCACGATTTGCTCGCCGATCTTCAGCACCGGGTTCAGCGAAGACATCGGCTCCTGAAAGATCATGGCGATTTCATTGCCTCGGATGCTCCGCAGAGTATGCTTCCCCAATTTCAACAGGTCCTCACCCTGGAATTCGATGCTTCCGCCCGCGACCTTGCCTCCAGGCTCCTCCACCAGTCCCATAACGGACATCGCGGTCACGCTTTTGCCGCAGCCGGATTCGCCGACGATACAGACCGTCTCTCCTGCGCGTACCTGGATGCTTACTCCGTCAACGGCATTCACCGTCCCCTCATCCGTGTGGAACTCGGTGTGGAGATTCTGAATATTCAACAAAGGCTTCATCGGATGATAGCCACCTACCTCTTCTGTTTAGGGTCCAGCACGTCCCGGAGGCCGTCCCCGAAAATATTGATTGCGATGACCGTGGCAAAAATCGACACTCCCGGCGGAATCCACAGCCACGGATGGTCCTGGAAATCGATCATGTTGTTGGCGGCGTCGATCATATTCCCCCACGTCGGCGTCGGAGGCATAACGCCAAGACCGAAGAAGCTGAGCACCGATTCGCTGAGAATCGAACCGCCGATATTGAGCGTCGCCATGACGATCAATAGAGGAACGATGTTCGGCAGTAGATGGCCTACCAGCTTCCGGCGGTCGCGCAGCCCCAGCACCTCTGCCGCCTGCATGAACTCGCGCTCCCGCAGACTGAGCATTTGTCCCCGCACCATCCGCGCCATTCCCGGCCAATTCACCACGCTAAGCATCAGCATGACGATGTACATCCGGTAATCCGTCGGAACCTTCCACTCCGACAGCATGGCGCCGAAGATGAACAGAAGCGGAAGGTTGGGCACCGTCATCAGGAGATCGGCGATCCGCATAATGATCTGGTCGGCAATCCCCCGGTAGTAACCGGAGATGGCTCCGAGCAGAGCGCCTAAGAATACGGACAGAACCATGGAAGCCAGTCCGACGGTCAGCGAGATACGCCCTGCCTGCATGACCCGTGTCATAATATCGCGGCCAAGCGCATCCGTTCCCAGCCAATGTTTGAGGCTCGGGGCTTTGTTCATCAGATTCATATGAATTTTATTGTCCGTATACGGCGAGAACAGCGGACCGATGAAGCAGAGTATGAACATAAAGACGACTACGGCAAACCCGGCCACCGCAAGCTTATTGTGCAGCAATTTGCGCAGGGACTGCCGCATTAATGAAGATTTGTGCTCCCGGACGCGGGGACGTGAGACTTCCGATATACGGCTATTGGCTGTCACAACTCCACCCCCCTATAACCTGACACGCGGATCGGCTACCCGGTAGAGCAGGTCAGACAGCAATGTTCCGATCACGGTCAAAATAGCAAGCAGCATCGTAAAGCCCATCAGCAAGGGATAATCCCGCAGTCCAAAAGACTTCATGTACAGCTGGCCGACGCCAGGCCAGTTGAAGATTTGTTCGATAATGATCGATCCGCCGAACAGGGATGGAAGCTCAAAGCCAATCAATGTAATCGCGGGCAGAAGCGCATTCCGTAAAGCGTGCTTGAACAGCACCCTTCTCTCATTCAGCCCTTTGGCCCGGGCGGTCCGGATATAATCCTGTCTCAGCACATCGATCATATTGCTGCGGAAGTAACGGGTTAACGAACCCAGCCCGAGGAGGATCATGACGATAACGGGCAGTGTCATATGCCGCAGCACTTCCTTGAAATAGGCGAATCCCGTCGCATTGCTGCCGGTTGTAATCATTCCCCCGGGAGGCAGCCACTTCAGGTCGACGGCCAAAATTTTGATCAGGAACAGCCCGATGAAAAAGGACGGCAGCGACATCGCCGCAAATATGCCGATCATCACCAGCGTATCAAACCAGGAATACTGCCGGTACGCGGAAATAACCCCGATGATCACGGCGATCAGCCAGGTCAGAAAGGTGGATACGGCGGCCAGCAGAAAAGAATTCCAAATATACTCGTTGAACAGCTGCAGCACAGGCTTCTGCTGGGCCAGCGAATAGCCCAGATCTCCGTGCAGCGCATTTTTCAGCCAAATGCCGTAACGTTCCAGCACCGGCTTATTGAGGCCGTATATCTCTCGAAGCTCCGCCTTGCGCTCCGCCGTCAGCTTGATATTGCCGGTGATGAAATCGCCGGGCGTGTTGGCGTAGAGGATGAAGATCAGCAGCGAGGCGGCGAACAGGATCAGAATGATATACAACAGTCTTTTGGTCAGATAGTTACTCATGATCGGCTCCCTTTATAAGTCCGTCCCCTGTCATCGGCGAGCGACAGACAGGGGACCAGAATACGGATTATTTCAGCGTCCATTCAGGCAGGCTGCCTGCAAGCCCGATGAATGGGCTGACCGAGAGATTCTGGATGCGTCCGTTATAGGCGTATACCGTCTTTTTATAGTTGGTGAAAATAACCGGAAGCTCGTCGTTGAACAGCTGGTACAGTTCCTTGTATACCGCCTTGCGCTGCTCAATATCGTTCGTGGCGAGCGCTTTGTTGTACAGCTCCACGAATTTCGGATTGTTATAATCGGTAATTTCTCCGTCGAAGAACTGCATGAAGCCGTCCGCAGGATCGGTCAGCATCGAAGTGGAGAAGGATGCCAGGTCATAGTCTCCGCCCTCGACTTTGGACACCAGCGCGTTGAAATCGGCGAATATTTCCGGCTGAAAGTCAATGCCTAGCGCCGCAAAATTCTCTTTGGCTACCGGTATGAAGATGTCAGTGCTCTGGCTCTTGAAGCCAAGATAATGGAGGCTGAGCTTCTTGCCGTCCTTCTCGCGGATTCCGTCCGAGCCAACGGTCCAGCCCGCTTCATCGAGCAGCTGTTTGGCTTTTTCCGGATCGTAGTTATAAGGATTGATGCCCTCGGTTGTATAGGACCAGGAGATCGGTGAAGCCGGAATGTTGGCAACGGCACCAGCGCCTTGAGCGGCATCCACATAAATGCTCTGACGGTCAAGACCGTAGGCGATTGCCTGTCTCACCCGCTTGTCTTCGAGCTGCGCATGCTTCAGATTAACCTGCAGATAGCCGTAAGTGCTTGGTGTATAAGGGATGATGTTGACGAAGCCCAGCGACTTCAGCTTCTCAATGTTCTCGCTTGTAGCCGGGAAGGAAGCATAGTCCACCTCTCCCGTCTCCAGGAACTGCCAGGCATCGCCTTGCGAAGTTTTGTAAATAAAATGCTCGGTCTTCGGCTTGCCCTTGAAGTAATTCTCGTTCGCAACCAGTCGTACTTCCTGTCCCGGAATGAACTTCTCCAGCTTGTAAGGCCCGTCGCCCAGCGGCTTCTCATGCAGCTTCTTGATATATTCCAGATGGCCGAAGGTGTAATCCTTGCCGTAGTAAGCTTTGGACAACACGTTGGAGCCGAGCGTCACCAGAGCCGTTGCATTCGGCTGCTCCAGCGTTACCGAGATCGTCTGGGGATCAATGACTTTGATGCCTTCAACCGTCTTGGCCTTGCCTTCCTTGTATGCCTTTCCGCCCTTTACATTCAGTGAGGGCACGGTGGAACCGCCGTCATAGCTCTTGTCATATTGGATCGTCCAGGTAAAAGCGACATCATCCGCAGTCAGCGGCGAACCGTCGCTGAATTTCAAGCCCTTCCGCAAGTGGAAAGTGTATGTAAGCTGATCCTGCGATACGTCCCAGCTCTCGGCCAGCTCCGGAACGGGCACGCCTTTGTCATCCACGGTTACGAGCGACGAATACAGCAAGGAGGAGACGTTGCCGTCATATCCGCTCTCCTGAAAATAGGGCGTGAACGCGCCGCTGGGATCGGTAAGCCCCACAATAATCGTATCGGTGCGGCTCTTCGCGGTTGCCGGCAGCTTGGACAGATCATTTGCCGTGTACGGCTCGCTGAGCGCACCCGCCGGAACAGGCGCCGCCGAAGCCGCTGCTTCAGTGGCAGCCGGAGCAGTTGTTGCACTCGCAGTCGATGCCGCAGTATTGCCCCCTGCTTCCGAATTATTATTGCCGCTTCCGCAAGCTGAAAGGAGCAATGACCCGGCAATCAGTAATGAGGTTAACAGCAGCGTACTTTTTCTCATAAACATCATCTCTTTTCTCCACAAGTATTTACTACAATTCCTACCCGCTAAGTATGATTAATAGCCGATAGTTCACATTATAAAAAGAGATTGTCGTTCTGTAAATAGAGAACAACAAAATAATTCTCTAGTAGCAGAAACACAAAAGTTTCCAAAACAAAAAAGCCAAAGCTCTTCTCCGCGAAGAAACCTTGGCTATTCCCGTAATGAATCTTTAACAATCAAGGGTAATCGACTGCCGAAATCCAATTATTTTGCTAAAAAATCCAGCAGCTGACTGTTCATTTGATGCACGCCTTTCAGCCTGAGACTGTAGGAAGTCACGTTCTCCCCCTCGATGTAAGCATGCAGTAAACCGGCGTACCGGAGGCTGAAGATATGGTCATGGACTATGCCTTTGGATATTCCCGCACTTCTGGCAATCTCCGAGAACGTTTTGCGTTCTTGTCCCAGCGACTTGAGGATTCTCAGCCGGCTTTTTTCCCCGAGACTGCGAAGGGCCTTGTACATCGACGGTGAAATATCTTCCTCGCTGGCGGTGATTCTTGCTGCATAATGGCAAAGGGTGAGCGGGCCGAAATTATAAATAATATTAATCGGCTGAAAATGAAACTGTGGAATCAGCACCAGCTTGCGCAGTCCCTCTCCCGGCACAAACACAAATCCGTTCGTCGTCTCATCGACAAAATCCATCACGTCAGACTCCGGAAGCTTGCGCATCCGTTCATCCGCATGCTCCTGCAGCTTGCCGAGGATTGCCGCGTTGCCGGAACTGAAATACTGCCGGTTCCATTCTGTGAGCAGGAACAGCATTCTGCCCCGGAATTCATCCATCTGCGCAGGAAATGCGCTGACATGTCCGGATAGGGTCTCGTAAATTTCGCCGACCGTCAAGCCTTCGAGCCACTGCAGCATCCCATCAACGCTAGCTTTGTCCGGACACAGATAGATAAGCAGGTTCAGCAGCTTCCAATCCTGATCAAGCTCCACCTGTTCGAGAGCCGTAATCAGCTGCGGGGTTAATCCGCCCGCGACTTCAGCGGCCCAGGCGCTGCCCAGTTCGATCTTCTTGTTGGATTTCTTGCAGATAAACGTATGTATGCTGTTGATTAACTCATATACCGGTTGAAACTCAACCCCAACTTCATATTCCACGGGCATTCCTCCTGAAGCGGCTTCTATTCATCGCAGCGTTAGTGTCTTAATCTTAGGGCATTTCCTGGAGGATGTGCAAGCCATTCAAGAAACCCTGACTCATGATGTAATGTGAGTGTGAAATATCTCCGGCAGCTGGGTTAGTCTCGCTTTTTCCAGTATCGGGTAGTAAAATAAAGGCATTACACCCGAAATGGAGTGAAGAATATGACGCAAATTCTAACAGGAGAAGGACGATTCTATATTGCCGGCGAAGGCAAGGACCTGGCCGAAATAACATACAGATTGGATGAGAACAACGGGGATCTGGTCATTGACCATACCTTCGTATCCGAAGATCTGCGAGGTCAGGGAGCCGGTGAACAATTGGTGCGGGCAGTGGTGGACAAGGCCCGTGAAGAGCGGCTGAAGATTGTACCGGAGTGCTCATATGCGGCACATCAATTCAAGAAACACGCCGAATATTCGGATGTATGGAGCGATAACGCGCCCAGAGGATAATGCGATTATCCGCGTGTTTCCTAGGAGGATAACATTGTGACAACAGACGAAACACTGAGACAGATCGAAGATTTGCAGCGGCGCTGCGAGGAATATGACGGCATTTCGCTGAAGCTGAATTGGGAGTCTCTCCGCAGAGAGCCCGCTTCGGGAGGCGCGGAAATCAGGCTGGCCTACGAGGACGGCTTGCTTACAGGGTTTATCGGCGTGTATCCATTCGGCAGCGAAGTTGAAGTCTGCGGGATGCTCCGCCCGGGATACCGGAGACGAGGCATTTTCACCTCGCTCTGGAAGCAGGCATTTGAGGTGATCTCCCAAGCGGGAGCTGAGAGCATCTTGTTGAACGCCCCCGCCGCCTCGGCTTCAGGAGCCGGATTCCTGCAGACACTGCCGCTAGTCTTCAACCATGCGGAGTATCAAATGAAATGGGACGAGTCCAAGGCAGAAGAGTACGGTGCCTTGGGCCGCGAGTTGTCGGAGGACAAGATTATCCTCCGTCCGGCCCGGCCGGATGAGACCCCGCTGCTGGCCTCGCTGGACAGCGGCGGATTCGGAATGAATCTTGAAGATGCCACTGAGATGTTCAAGGATTTCGAGGAGGAGAGCGGCACCGAGCATATTATCATTGAGTATGCCGGAGAAGCTGCTGGGAAACTTCGGCTGTGGACGGAGGATAACGAAACCTGGATCTACGGGTTTACTGTCGATGAGAAGCTCAGAGGAAAAGGCATCGGCCGCAGCGCGCTCCTTCAGACCATAGCCCGGGAGCGGCATCACGGGAACGGAATTAATCTGGAGGTTGCCCTTGATAACCCGAATGCGCTGAAGCTGTACGAAAGCTCCGGTTTTGTCATGATCAATAAACAGGATTATTACCGTTATAACGGGTAAAACACAGAACAGCCCCATGGATTCCAGCCATCCATGGGGCTTGCTGCTGCCATGCTTGCTTCACATCAGCAGATGCCGGCAGCGAACCTCCTCTGTCCCTCGGCTGCCCGCATGACCCGAAAGACTCCTTGTCCCGGAATCCGGAGATTCATCGAGCACGGACAGCAGCCGCAAATAATCAAGCGAGTACGCCAGGCTGTATGATTCTCCTGGATAACAGCGCTGCTCCCCCTCCATCAGGAAGAAGAGTTCCACCCGTTCGGGCGGTCTGCCATAGGCTTTATGGCAGAAGACATTCACCATGTGAAAGAATCCCTCCGCCACTTCCTCACACCGGCAGGTCATGAACTTCTGGATGATGAGACCATCCTCGCCTCTGCCCCCTTGCATTTGCCAGACCAGCTGGAAAATGACGGACAGATCCATCTTCAGTTCAGGCACAGCTACATGCCAGTCCTCGTACAGCTTCACCGGCATGAGATAACGGTCGCGATTATAGCTGACCGCCCGGATGAGTGAATCCATAACTTTGTTCTTGACCTCCCAGTAATGCAGGAGTGAAGAGAAAGCGCCGGAACGAGGGGGCCATCTTTGCTCCAATATGAACTGTATCGGGGTTTGCAGGCGGACCTCAGGTGTCAGGCTGTAGAAGTCGTTGAGGGTATGGCCCACCGCGTATTGCACCTGTTGACGCCATTTGGGCAGGGCCGCTCCCGCCTTTTTCTCACTTTCGGCCATATCGAGCAGCGTCCGTTCCACAATATAGTCGCGGAAGGGCTGAAACCGGATTTCCGGCTGGTTCTCAGCCGCCAACATGGAAGCGCCCATCATGCAAGCGCAAGGCAGGCTTCGGCAAAGCTCTGCCCGAAGCGCCGGCAATCTTCTTTCTCCGCAGAGGTAGGCCCGTATTCGATCTTGAGAGACGGCTGGACAAGCTCGGCGCCCCTCTCCGACAGCTTCTTCTCCAGCAGGTCCACCGCACCGCAGTATATGGCATAGCCGGTATCTCCGCTGCCGAATACGGCGGTCTTCCGATCCTTAAGCTCCACCTCATCCATCTCTTCGTAGAAATCCAGGAACTCGTCGGGAAGCTCACCGTCTCCCCATGTATAGGCGCCGAGAAGCGCCCCGTCATAAGCGATCATTTCATCAGCGCTGCATTCATGTGCTTCTTTCAGTACGGCTTCATTGCCGGCCTGGCGGATTCCCTCCGCAATCAGCTCCGCCATTTCCTCGGTGTTGCCGGTCAGACTGGCATATACCACCAAAATTCGGACCATCTCCAGATCGCCTCCCTAAATTGAGAAATCGGTTCAGCAACCGATTCTCCGATATTATCCAGTCTATTGATAATGATTCTCATTGTCAATATTAATATTCAGGATTGCCCTCTGTCCGAATGGTTTGTCAAATGTTTGTTAAGAACCGTACCTATGATGTACAATATAGGCTATATGAAAATTTTTGAAGGATGGATCAATCTATGTACATGGCCCGGGATTGGCAGGATTACGAAATTATCGATACAGGCGGCGGGGAAAAGCTGGAACGCTGGGGAGACATCATACTGCGGAGACCTGACCCGCAAATCATTTGGCCTCTGATCAAAGAAACGGCAGAATGGAAAAATGTGCACGGACATTATCACCGCAGTTCTTCCGGCGGCGGCCAATGGGAAATGAAGAAGAGCATACCGGACAGCTGGAGCATCTCCTACGGCAAGCTGAAATTCCACCTTCGTCCGACCAATTTCAAGCACACGGGTCTGTTCCCGGAGCAAGCGGCCAACTGGAGCTGGATGATGGACAAGATCGCCGGTGCGGGACGCAAGATCCAGGTTCTGAACCTGTTCGCTTACACCGGTGGAGCTACCGTCGCCGCTGCTTCCGCCGGCGCTTCCGTCGTCCATGTGGACGCCGCGAAAGGGATGGTGCAGTGGGCCAAGGAGAATCTTCAGCTCTCCGGTCTGGGCGACCGCCCCGTCCGCTTCATTACGGACGATGTCTTCAAGTTTGTGCAGCGGGAGGAACGCCGCGGCAATAAATACGACGCGATTATTATGGACCCGCCTTCGTATGGAAGAGGTCCAGGCGGAGAAATGTGGAAGCTCGAGCAGAGCCTCTACCCCTTCCTGGAAAGCTGCCTCGCCATCATGAGCGATCAGCCGCTCTTTCTCCTGATCAATTCGTATACGACCGGCATTTCGCCTACGGTTCTGGAGAATATGCTGGCCATGACGATGAAATCCCGTTACGGCGGGTCGATCAGCTCCGGTGAAATCGGACTGCCGATTACCGCCTCCGGTCTGAATTTGCCATGCGGTATTCTTGGACGCTGGGAGGCTTAGGGCCATGGCGGACAAGAACGGCGGGCCAGGCACCGGCCAGCCTGGCCGGGATATTGAGATCCTGTATGAGGATAACCATCTGCTGGGTGTTGTCAAGCCGGTGAACATCCCTGTACAGGAAGACGCGACCGGAGATCTTGACCTGCTGACGCTGCTTAAAGAGGACATCAAGCAGCGGTACGACAAGCCGGGCAATGTCTTTATGGGTCTCGTCCACCGGCTGGACCGGCCGGTGGGAGGCGCCATGATCTTCGCCAAGACGTCCAAAGCCGCCTCCCGGCTCTCGGAGAGTGTTCGAAGCCGCAGCTTCCGGAAGGTATATTTGACCGTTGTGCACGGCACACTTCCGGCTCCAAGCGGGCGGCTGCGGAACTTCCTGCTGAAGAACGCGAAGACGAACACCGTCTCTGTGGTGCGGCAGGGAACGCAGGACGCCAAGGAAGCCGTGCTTGATTACACGGTTCTGGGCACCGCAGAGGGCTTCAGCCTTGTGAAGATCAACCTGCTGACCGGCCGTTCTCACCAAATCCGTGTGCAGCTCGCCCATGCCGGCTGCCCTCTCTACGGTGACCAGAAGTACGGCCCTTCCGTCAACAAGCCCGGACAGCAGATCGCGCTCTGGTCATCGATTGTCGGCTTTCCGCATCCGGTCACCAAAGAGGAAATGGACCTGGTCTCCCTGCCTCCACGCTCCCATCCCTGGAGCTTGTGGAGCAGGGATATTCAAGAACGGTCACTCGCGCAAGCATTCGATGAGACCTGAGCCCGCTGCTGCTGCAAGCTTCACACCACAAATTTCCAGGCGAGCATAACCTCGCAGACCAACACATACGCCCAGGCGAACATATTCTCCTGGCGAACAGACTAAAGGGGACGTTCCTCCCGATGCGGAGAGCGTCCCCTTGATGTGTCTGCTTGTTCCATCCGTCCTATGTAATACCAATACCGTTCAACACCGTCCGTCTATCTGCTCAGCTCCAGCGTTGTCGATTCATTGCCCGGAGCTACCAGCTTCCCCATCAAGTACAGCAGAAGCTGCTGGTTATGGGCGGAGATATGATCCAGCACTCCGGCGAAGAAGTCGCTCCGCACTTTAAGTCCTCTCTCCGCTTCCTTTCGTCCCAGATCCGTAATGCTCACCCACACGATTCGGCGGTCCGCCGCATCCCGGTCGCGAACAATTAGTCCCCCCCGCTCCATCCGGTCAAGAAGCATGGTTACCGCTGCTGCGCTAGTCGCCAGATGCGGGGCCAGATCGGAAGGCTTGGCCGCACCACGCTCCTGAACGAGCTCAAGTACGGTCAGCTGCGCATCGGTCAGCGTAGGAGCCAGCTTGGTCTCCATATGAACCTTGTAATCCTTCAGAATTTTATGCCAGATTTTACTGAATTCAAAGGAGTTCACTGCAGTTCCTTCCTTTCCAACGAATCATTCGTTATAAATAGGTTCGCTGTTAAGTTTCTTTTTCCTGCAAGTGGTAAAAAATAAATAACCCCATAAATCAAATGGACATCATTTCTTCAGATGGAACGGCACGGTTGTGACCACCACATTTCGCCGGTACAGCAGACTGGTGCGGATCAGCAGACCAGACTGGTTGTGAAGAATGTTATGCCAGCCTTTGCGCGGAATAAACTGCGGAATAACGACGGTTACCTGATAGTTCGATTCGCTTGCCTTCCGCTGCACGGCGTCGATAAACTTGATGAGCGGTTGGATAATGCTGCGGTATGGCGAATACAGGGTGACGAGCCGGACATCCGGCTGCCATTTGGCCCATTTTTCCTCAAACACAGCCTCGTCCTCGCGCTCGAAGGAAATGTAGACGGCAATGATCTGATGCGCCGACAGCGTCTTGGCATAATTCAGCGAATTCTCCACGACATGCGTGATACCTGCTACCGGCAGGATGATCACATTCCCTTCAATGGGGACGGCAGGCTCACAGGTGCTCAGTCTCAGTTGGTCGGCCACCGCTTCATAATGCTTGCTGATCCGGTAGAACAGGATAATGATCAGCGGCAAAAAGACAAGAACCGGCCATATCTGGGCAAACTTGGTCAGGAAGAACATCACGGTTACGATAAAGCTGATCAGCGCTCCCGCTGTGTTAATGATTAATTTGGGCAGCCAGCCGGGCGGCTTCTCGCGCTTCCATTTAACGATCATCCCGGTCTGCGCCAGCGTGAATGGAATGAACACTCCCACCGCATACAGTGGAATCAGATGCTCGGTCTGGCCTTCAAAGGCTATGATCAGAAGGATGGACAAGAGGCCCAGGATGATGATTCCGTTCGAATAACCCAGCCGGTCGCCCCGTACAGTGAACATGCGCGGAATGAACTTGTCCTTGGCCAGATTGACCGCCAGCAGCGGAAATGCCGAATAGCCGGTATTGGCGGCAAGGATCAGAATGAGAGCTGTCGTTCCCTGAACGAAGAAGTACATCACGTTCCGCCCAAAGGTCGTCTCTGCGATCTGGGACACGACCGTGACCTCCGGCATCGGTTTGATTCCGTAATAATACGCCAGGAACACGATTCCGGTGAACAGACATGCCAGTAGAATACCCATAGCGGCAAGCGTCTTGGCGGCGTTATTCGGGGCCGGGTGCCTGAAGTTGGGAATGGCATTCGAGATGGCCTCCACCCCGGTCAGAGCCGAGCTGCCCGATGCAAAAGCCCGCAGAAGGAGAAACAGTGAAATACCCGCCACAGGCGTTCCGATCGGGGTGTGCAGACCTTCAGGAATATGACCGGCAACAATTCGAAAGAGGCCGGTACCTATCATGATAAATAATGCCAGCACGAACAAATATACCGGATAAGCCAGAATGGAAGCCGACTCCGTTACCCCCCGTAAATTTAAAGTCGTAATAAAGCAGACAAACAGGACAGCGATAATTACATTATAGGGATGCAGGCTAGGAAACGCCGATGTGATGGCATCGGTTCCTGCGGACACGCTGACCGCAACGGTCAGAATATAATCCACAAGCAGTGAGCCGCCGGCAATCAGACCCGGATATTTCCCCAGGTTCTGCTTCGATACGACATAAGCGCCGCCACCATGGGGGTAGGCAAAAATAATTTGCCGGTAGGATAAAATTAAAGCTGCCAGCAGCACCAATACGCCGACTGCAATCGGAATGGAATACCAGAAAGCCGCAGCCCCAACCGTAATCAGCACGATCAGGATTTGCTCCGGGCCGTACGCCACGGACGACAGCGCGTCCGAAGAGAGAATGGCCAAAGCCTTCGTCTTGGTCAGCTTTTGTTCCCCTAATTCATTCGATTTCAGCGGACGCCCAATGAGAAAGCGTTTGATGGATGACAGCATCGACCACACCTCCGACAATTGTGAATAAGTGATATGTATTTTGCCCCAACTGCGTCTATCCTATCTTCCGTTCCATCTGTATCAGGAATTACCGGTTCGGCTTCGAATCCATATAAGTATAACCCCATCGGAGTATCCGCGAAGCAGCTGCCGATCTCTTCTTCATGACACGTAATGATAAAAAGGCATCATCTCCGCCAGCGGAGAACGATGCCTTCTCTGATCCGGCCTAGTCGACCGAACGATGCACTTGTATAATTTCGTCTTTCTTGTCCAGCGGTACGAGCAGCTTGCCGATCGATTTGCGTTCGGCAATCGAGGCGGATTCCGTCGTAAGCTCGAATACGTGGCCGTCCCGCGATATGGCGGTAACCGACACCGGTTCCTTGCAGTAGAATGCGCCCACAATCCGGCTGCCATTAGGCTTGACGCGCTTGCCTTCCTTGAATTCAAAGGTCTGAACGCCCTTGCCTCCCCGGCTCTGCGGGATATAATCGAGCAGCAGACTGCGCTTGCCGTACCCAAGATCGCTAAGCACGAATACCTCTCCCTCATCATTCGCTACCCGGAAGCAGGCAGCCACCTCGTCGCCTTCGCGAAGCTGAATGCCCTTGACTCCGCCGGCCACACGGCCCATCGGGTTCACTTCGCTCTCGCGGAACCGGATGCTCATGCCCTCACGGGTAATGAGCATGAGATCCTGATCTCCCCCGCTCAGCATAACCGAGAGCACCTCGTCTTCAGGAGCCACCTTGCAGGCGGCTACGGCCCCGCTTCGGCTGGTCGCATATTCCTTAAGCTCCGTACGCTTGACCTGACCTTTGCGGGTGATGAAGAACAGACTGAGATCACTCTCATCCAGACCGCCTACCGGTATAATCTCGGCGATGCCGTCCCCCTTGGACAGCCCGATTACATTGACAATCGCGGTGCCGGGGTCCTTCCATTTAAAGTCGGGAATCTGATGGACAGGCAGCAGGAAGTATTGGCCCTTGCGCGTAAAAATAAGCAGGCTGTCCCGTGTATTCACATCCAGCAGCTTCGTGACGTAGTCGCCTTCCTTCGCGCCGGATGATTTCCGGTCTCCGCCGGAGCGGGTGAAGGACAACATGCTTGTCCGCTTGATGTAGCCGTCCGCAGACAGCGTAACGAGCACATCCTCGGCATTGACCAGCGCTTCGAGGCTGACCTTGATCTCCTCGACTTCGCCCTGTATGGCGGAACGGCGGTCGATGCCGTACTTGTCGCGGATTTCCATCAGCTCCTTGCGAATGACGCTGACCAGTTTCTTGTCGCTGTCGAGTATGGCCCGGAGTGCAGCGATCTTCTTCTCCGTCTCCTCCAGTTCTTTCTCCAGTGTCCGGATTTCCAGATTGGTAAGCCGGTACAGCTGCAGGGTCAGGATAGAGTCTGCCTGTCGCTCGCTGAAGCCGAACATCCACACCAGGTTGTTCTGGGCGTCCTGGCGGTTCTTCGACGCTTTGATCGCAGCGATTACTTCGTCCAGAATGTTGAGCGCCTTGACCAGTCCCTCAAGCACATGAGCCCGGTCCTCTGCGCGTTCCAGATCAAACTGGGTGCGATGCGTCACAACCTCACGCTGATGCGCGATGTAGGCCTCCAGAATCGCTTTAAGACCAAGCTGCTGCGGCGCCTTATTGACGATGGCCACCATATTGAAGTTATAGGTCACCTGAAGGTCCGTCTTCTTGAGCAGATAGGCAAGGATGCTCTGCGCGTCGGCTTCCTTCTTCAGTTCAACGACGATGCGCAGGCCTTCGCGTCCGCTCTCGTCGCGGACTTCAGCAATTCCGTCCACCTTCTTCTCCAGCCGGATATTCTCCATGGCGGTGACAAGACGGGATTTCACAACCTGGAACGGGATTTCCGTAACCACGATCTGCTGCTTGCCGCCCCGGACATTCTCAATCTCTGTCTTGGACCGCAGATAAATGCGGCCTTTGCCCGTCCGGTATGCGTCCATAATGCCGTCGCCGCCCATAATGAGGCCGCCTGTCGGAAAATCCGGACCTTTGATGAAGGTCATGATTTCCTCCAGCTCAATCTCCGGCTTCTGCATGACCGCGATGCAGGCATCAATCGTCTCCCGCAAATTATGCGGAGGGATTTCGGTGGCGAACCCTGCCGAGATTCCGCTCGTTCCGTTCACCAGCAAATTCGGATAACGGGACGGCAACACCACCGGCTCTTTGGCCGAGTTGTCGAAGTTGTCCTTGAACAGCACCGTGCGCTTCTCGATGTCGCGCAGCATCTCCAATGCGATCGATGACAGACGCGCCTCGGTATACCGCATCGCCGCTGCGGGATCATCGTCCATCGAACCCCAGTTGCCGTGACCGTCTACAAGCACATGGCCCATTTTCCAAGGCTGCGCCATCCGGACCATGCCTTCGTAGATGGAGGAATCTCCGTGGGGATGATAGTTCCCCATTACGTCACCGACAGTCTTCGCCGACTTCCGGTACGCCTTGTCCGGCGTGTTGCCGGAGTCATACATGGCGTACAGGATACGGCGCTGTACAGGCTTCAGCCCGTCGCGCACATCGGGAATAGCCCGGTCTTGAATAATATATTTGGAATACCGCCCAAAGCGGTCGCCGACGACTTCTTCCAGAAACGCCGGCAGAAATTGTTCGGATAAACTGCTCATGCATTCACCTTCTGTTCCTCAAACTGTCGCTTTGTTATTATTCCTCGATTTCAGTGAAATCGACGTTCTCCACGATCCAGCGCTTGCGCGGATCGACCTTGTCACCCATCAGCGTGGACACGCGGCGCTCCGCCTTCGCGGCATCTTCGATCTGCACCTGAAGCATCGTGCGCGTATCCGGATTCATGGTCGTCTCCCATAACTGATCCGGGTTCATCTCACCGAGACCCTTATAGCGCTGAAGCTCGAAGTTCTTGCCGAACTCCTTGAGGTAATTTTGCAGCTGCTCATCCGTCCATGCATATCTGACCGTCTCCAGCTTGCCCGATTTTCGCGTCAGCTTATACAGCGGCGGCTGGGCGATATAGACCCGTCCCGCGTCGATCAGCGGCTTCATATACCGGTAGAAGAAGGTCAGCAGCAGCACCTGGATATGCGCGCCGTCGGTATCCGCGTCCGTCATGATGATGATCTTCGAATAATTGCTGTCATCCACTTCGAAATCCGAGCCGATTCCGGCGCCGATCGCCGAAATGATCGCCCGGTACTCCTCATTCTTGAGGATTTCCGGGAGCCGCGCCTTCTCCGGGTTCATCGGCTTGCCCTTCAGCGGCAGGATTGCCTGTATCTTCGAATCCCGGCCCTGCTTGGCGGAACCGCCTGCGGAGTCTCCTTCCACGATGAAGAGCTCCGTCCGCGAGAAGTCCTTGGACTGAGCCGGTGTCAGCTTGCCGCCGAGGTTCGTCCCCTCGCTGCGCTTCTTGCCGCTGCGGATTTCGTCGCGCGCCTTGCGGGCCGCTTCCCTTGCCTTCGCAGCCTGAATGGATTTCTTCAGGAGGCTCTGCGCGACCTGGGGATTCTCTTCCAGAAACGTCTGCATATTCTCCGAGACGACGAAGTCGACGGCTCCGCGCGCCGATGCGCTGCCGAGCTGATCCTTCGTCTGACCGACGAACTCGACTTCGGACATCTTGATGCTGATGACTGCCATCATGCCTTCGCGAAGATCCCCGCCATCGAGATTCTTGTCCTTCTCCTTCAGCAGGCCTGTGCGCCGGGCATAGTCGTTCATCACCCGCGTATAGGCTGTCTTGAAGCCCGTCTCATGCGTTCCTCCGCTGCGGGTCGGAATCGAGTTCACGAATGAAGCGATCGTCTCGGTGTAGCCGGCGTTATACTGAATCGCCACC
Source organism: Paenibacillus sinensis (assembly GCF_019904155.1). Taxonomy (GTDB): domain Bacteria; phylum Bacillota; class Bacilli; order Paenibacillales; family Paenibacillaceae; genus Paenibacillus_AQ; species Paenibacillus_AQ sinensis. Next base: position 144,528 of record NZ_JAHCMB010000046.1, on the reverse strand, counting down.
TCCACCTCGATATCGTCCTTCTCGGAGCTGAAGTGAATGACGTCATGCAGGACGTCCTTGCCTTCGTTCAGGAACCGCACGAACTCGCTTGCTCCGCCCTCGTAATAGAACTCGTCCTGGCGGCCGTTCCGGTCATCTGTCAGGGTAATGCGCAGCCCCGAATTAAGGAATGCGATTTCCTGCAGCCGCTCGGCCAGTGTATCGTAATTCAGGTTGATGCCGCTCTGAAAGACGCGAATATCCGGCTTGAACGTAATCTTCGAGCCGGTTCGGTTCGTATTCCCCAGAATCTCAAGGCCCGTGACAGGTTCGCCCACATGCTCCTTGCCGGCCTTGTCAACCCAATATTCAAACCGCTGGCGGTGAATTTTGCCTTCACGGTAGATTTCAACCTCGAGCCATTCCGACAGCGCGTTGGTGACGGATGCGCCTACGCCGTGCAGACCGCCGGATTTCTTGTACCCCGACCCTCCGAACTTGCCGCCCGCATGGAGCATGGTGAAGACGACCTGCGGAGTCGGGATGCCCATTTTATGCATGCCGGTCGGAATTCCGCGGCCGTTGTCGGTCACGGTAACCGATCCGTCTTTACGCATGACGATATCAATTTTGGAGCAAAACTTAGCCAAATGCTCATCCACGGCGTTGTCGACGATTTCCCAGACCAGATGATGCAGGCCCGAGGAGCTCGTGCTGCCGATATACATGCCGGGCCGTTTGCGCACCGCAACCAGACCCTCTAGCACCTGAATGTCGTCAGCATCGTATCCAGTCCGGTCTGCTGCGCCGTTCTTTGTGACTTCAGCGAACATATCGACCTGTTCGAACATTCATGTTCCCCCTTCTCTTCTCTTATCCAATATGCAAACAAATGTTTTGGTTACTTTGTACATTCTAATTCAAAATATCCCTTTTCGTAAAGACGGCGAATGAAATGAATACCGATACAACGCCCCAAATGCCCAGAACCGCCAGCGAAAACGGAAGGCTCATGCCCTCGATCGGAGCCGGCGAGCCCGCCAAATAATTGGTCAGTCCCAGGTTGACCATGAACAAATATTTGGCCGACGTCCAGGCCGAGGCCATATTGGTCAGGATCGAGCCCGCGATCAGCGCCGCCATCATCACGACGATGCTTGCCGCTGTACTGCGGAACAGAACGGATATCATGAAGGCCAGCAGCGCCACGACGACGCTGACATACCAGATCAGCCCGCACTGCATCAGCAGGTACTTCCACTGCGGCACCGAGTGAACGGCCGACATATCGACCGTATCGCCGTGCAATTGAAACCCCGTGAAGACAGGCACATTAAAGCCCCTGTAGCCGAATGCAAGCCCTGATATCAGATAGCTTACAAGGAATGTGGACAAAATAATCAGCGATACGAACATCAGCAGCGCCGCAAGCTTGCTGAACAGCACCTTCCACCTTCTCACCGGACGGGTCAGCAGCATCTTTATCGTGCCCGTCGTCCGTTCCCCGGATACGATGTCGGATGCTACCGCCATAATGAGCAGCGGAATGAACAGGGAGACGGAGTTGTCCAGAAACTCCCGCGTGAACGTGACCCCGCTCGGCTCGTTCGGGTTCACATCATGGTCGAGATAATACTGCATTTGCTGAATAAAGATTCGACGATATGTCTTCCATTCCTCCGGAATGCGGCTGGAGCTGAGCGAGTTCTCGTTGTCAGTAATCTGCTGCTGCAGCTCCAGTCTCCAATCGGAGCTGAATTTCTCCCTGTTCCGTTCGGCGGACCGCATCTGGGCATAGGTGAACATCGGGACAAGCACGAGCAGGATCAGGAGAATGACGTAAAAACGCTTCTTCTTGATAATTTTCATGCATTCGTTCTTGATAAGCGGCAGCAGGCTAATCAATGGTCTCACCCTCCGTCAGTTTCAGGAATAGCTGTTCAAGGGTCGGATGGATGTTATGTACAGCCCTTACCTCGATGCCTGCCCCCACAAGCGAAACGACGGTATCCGGCACCGCCGCCTCATCCATAATGGTGACGATGGTCCCGCTGCCCATGTTGGCAACAACGGTGTCGTCAAGCACCAGCCCGGCGGGATCGGCGATTGTTACTTCCGGTCTTGACCGAAGAAAGGAGGCGCCTTGTTCGGCGGGATGCAGCTCCCACAGCACATAAGGCGAATTGCGGGAGACCAGTTCCTTGACAGTGCCGACGGCCAGAACGCGGCCTTTGCTGATGATGGCTACCCGGTCGCAGAGCAGCTGAATTTCGCTTAGCAGATGGCTCGATACGAAGACGGCCATGCCCTCGTCAGCCAGCTCGCGGACAAATTCCCGCAGCTCCTTGATGCCTTTGGGGTCCAGCCCGTTCGTCGGCTCGTCGAGGATGAGCAGACGGGGCCGCCCGAGCAGCGCCTGGGCGATGCCGAGCCGCTGGCGCATCCCGAGAGAGTAGGTGCGGACCTTGTCGTGGATGCGCTGGTCCAGCCGGACCGTTGCCACGACTTCCTTGATGCGCTCCTCGTCCACGCCGGGCTGCATCCGGGCGAAATGCTGAAGATTCTCCCAGCCCGTCAGGTAGGAGTAAACCTCAGGATTCTCCACGATGGAGCCGACATATTGAAGAGCCTTCTCCGGCTCTTTGTTGACGTTATGGCCGCAGACGGCGATTGTGCCTACAGTCGGACGGATCAGATCGACCAGCATGCGGATGGTGGTCGTCTTCCCTGCTCCGTTCGGGCCCAGGAAGCCGAAGATTTCACCCTGCCGGACATCGAAGGTTACATTGTCGATGATCCATTTCCGCCCGATTTTCTTGCGGACGCCCTGGACGGACAGCACGATTTCCTCCTGCCCATTCTCTTTGCGGATTGTGTTCATGCGATTCCACTCCCTTCTGTCAGCGTATCGCCTGGACGATCCGGTCCGCCATGCGCTGGTAGCCGTCGCCGTTCGGATGAAAATGATCGCTGGACAAATACTTGTCCAGATGACCGCCGAACAGGTCGAAGGTCGGGACCAGCGTCATATTGGGATGACGGTTAATGATGTCCAGAGCAGCCGAATTCCACGCTGTAACGCCCTCGTTGCCGGGCTGAAGCATTTCCTCTATATCCCCGAAGGGATTATACAAGCCGACATAGTAAATCTTCGCCTTCGGATTGATCGCTTCGATCCCGTTCAGCACCGTCTCCAGCCGTTTGGATGCGGCGGGGATGTCTCCCATCATCTTCGCGGGATCGAGGTCCTGCAAGACCTCGCCAGAAGATGCGCGGCCCGAGTCAGCGGTTTCGCCTTCGGCTGCCGTGTTGGAACCGGCCTCATTTCCGCTGCCCGGCGCGGCGTAAGCGCTGCCGCTACTGGACGTGGTCCCGGCCGATCCCCGGCCTGAGGAACCGGAAGCCGCGCCGCCTGAGCCGGCAGAACCGCCAGCCTCTGCACTGCCGCCGGACCCGGATGCTTCATTCAGCATGCTCTGCGCCCCCTGGAACAAATCATTGCCGCCGATCGACACAAGGATAATATCGGCCTGTTCCAGAACATATTTCACGCCCTGCTCCTTCAGCTTCGCCTGCAGGCCCGCAGTCGTCAGTCCGTTGATGCCCAAATTGCCTACAAGTTCGGCCGGCGTCCCGCTGGAGGACAGACCGGCGACGGCGCGGCGCACGAAGCCCTCGCCCTTGTCGTCTCCCGTTCCCTTGGCGAGCGAGTCTCCGACCGCCGCAATCCGGAGCTTGCCCGAAGTCTCCGCGCCAGGGGCGGCTGAATTCTCCGGCAGAGCCTCAGCCGATGCGGCCCCTTTGGGATAAATAACATCTTGAGCGGCATATATGAAGCCGAATACGAGCATCAGCGTAACGGCGATGGACAATAAGGCGATGCCTCTCCAGGGCCATTTGAAATCCTTCAAGTCGATTCCTCCGTTCTCTCCACAAATTCTGCTGTATTTAAACATAATTCTTCTATGTACATTTTGCAAATTCCAAAGCAAGCCCTAATGCAAATGCACGGCTCAAGAAAAAAGCCGCCCCGGCCATCCGAAGATGTCCGAAGCGGCTTAAAGCTCGCAGCTTAATTGCCGGTAAACTCTTGAACCCAGTAGTTGTTGTCGAAGCCCACGCCGATCGAATCGAAGTTCTTGCTCAGGATGTTGGCCTTGTGTCCGGCGCTGTTCATCCAGTCATTCATTACTTGCTGCGGCGTCTTCTGTCCCATGGCGATATTCTCGCCTGCATAGCCGAAGCTGACGCCGAAGGATTTCATCATATCAAACGGCGAACCATAGGTCGGCGAAGTATGGGAGAAGTAGTTGTTGCTCCGCATATCCGTCGCTTTGGCAGCAGCCACCTTGTTCAGGCTGTCAAGAGCCTTGAGCGGCGCAAGTCCCGCTTTGGCGCGTTCCGCATTGACCAGCGATACAACTTCTTTCACATACGCAGAGGAGTCGGAAGCAGCCGTTGTCGTTCCGGTGGCTGGCGCTGTTGTTCCTGTAGACGGCGTCGTTGTTCCTGTAGTCGGCGTCGTCGTTCCTGTTGACGGAGCGGTTGTTCCGGTGGTTGGCTTGGTCTCGGAACCTGTGCCTGCCGATGTCCCTGCAGTTCCGGCAGAGTCCGCCGATCCTGTTCCACCCGATGTTCCCGCTGCCGGTTTAGCCGGAGTTACCCCGGTGACAGGTACGGTGGTCTTCACCGAACCGGAGCCGGCTTGATTATAGAATTGTTTCCAAAAATTCATAATTTGGTCGTACGTAATCGTTCCGCTATCTGAAGTCTGCGCTGAAGCCGCATCTGCCTGCGACGGCAAAGAAATGCCTAGCGCCAGTACCGCCGCCACGCTTCCGCTGATGAGTGCTTTGACCATTTTGCTGTTCATTTTGCTGTTCATTTTGCCATCTCCCTTTTCGTGATGTTTATCGATGCCGTGATGTTCGAGGCAATGATTACATTTTTGTAACATGTTCCTTCGTCATTGTAACATATTACGCATGCTGTGGGAGACGTTAATTTCTGCCAGAGCCGCTCCGGAAGTTGCAGGCTACAGGCCGAGGATATTAAGCTATTCCATCAATGGAACGAGCGCCAGAATGCTCCATTGGTATTGATGAGACCCATGATCTGCGCGAACGGAATACGGAAGGTAGGAAAGCCGGCCGAATAGGGAGCAATATCGTACGGGTTAAAATACAGGTAGAGCGCATCGGCATCCACAAAGAACGGCTGGTCCGGTGCGATCCCCTTGAAGGCGTCAGGGAATACATATGAATATTGAGGATCGGTCTTGATTTGGCCGGCCACAATTTCGCTCAGGGGTCCGGTATAATCGACGGAAGGCTTGAAGAGGTCCTTCAGCTGATAAAATACGCCGCTTCGCAGATCGATCTTCTCATAGATCCGGGTCGGCATCCCGTGAGCGGCGCCGAAGGGGTAGTTGTAACCCTCCAGTTCCAGCTGCAGCAGGATCTTCCGGAAGAACGAAACCGAGAAATCGCCGGTATAGCTGGAGGTCCGCTCGGCAGCCGGCGTCCCTGCATCCGGGAGCGACAGCTCTTTCAGCTTGCGATTCACGCTCTCCATGACGGAGGGATCGGCGATTCCTTTCACTACGGGATAATAGACGAGATAATCGAAGTTCGGCCGGAATTTGATTTCCTGGACGGCGTACGGGGGACGAAGCGTGATGAGGGTGTTCTCACTCCAAACCAATCGTCCGTCCCGGTTGTAATAAGACGTGCGCTGATCCACATTCGCGCGGATCAGCCGGCCGCTGAACGTCAAGCTTCCCGTTCCGGGGAGGACTGGCAGACCCGGTGCGCGTCTGCCGGTCACATCGATCATATACGTCTCATGCTCGTCGTAGACAGAGGCGAACCCCTGGCTGAAACGGTCCACGCCGCGCAGGGGATGTGCATTCAATACCGTCCCCGACTCCGCATCGGCAATTGTAAATACATTCCCCCTGAACGGCTGGGCCGGGTCAAGCGGCACGCCAAGCGCAATCACATTCTCGCCCATCTGCTCGATTTGCTCGTAGCCCGGCTGGACGATAAACCGGCCGCCCGAATCAATCAAGCCATATCCATTCTCGAAATTCTCTGCGGTATTGACTACCGCCCGGCCTTCGAAGAAAGGGAGCGCCGAAGTGAACTGAGGCGCGATCGCCGTACTGCCATCCTCCCGGATGTAGCCGTAACGCCCGTTCACCGTCTCCTGAAAAGGAAGCAGCCCGTCCCCCGGCGTCCCGACATAGGGATGCTGGTACGTATGCAGGACCGTCCCTTCCGTGTCGATCAGGGCAAACTCATTCTCCTGCAATTTCACGAGCGCCCGGCAGCCGCTGAATTCATTTGCGTCCTCATACCGGGGAGGAATCACCTCACGGCCCACCCGGTCCAGATAGCCGTATCTCGTTACTCCTTCCGCCATCTGTCTGGAGAACAGTGCCCGGCCATCCTTCAAACCGTTCAAATATTCGTATCGCCGTCCGGTCAGCGGCTTGCCCTTCTCATTGATCAGCAGGTAGCCCTTGCTGTCGCTCGCCGGCGCGCTGCCCTCCGAGAAGTTGCCGATATAATTGAACGACGGCTTAACTGTCTCCTTCCCAGTGCGGTCGATCAATCCGGCCAGACCGCTGCGCTGGACGACTGCCAGGCCGTTCGATTGAAACTCCTCTGCATATTCGTAATGCGGCTCGATGGCCGTCCGTCCGTTGTCGGCAATGTATCCCCACAGCGTTCCTTCCGCTAGACGGAAGGGCGCGGGATGCGGGAAGGCCGCGCGCAGCTCGTTGAGCCCGCTGTCACTGAGAGCGGCTGTCTCCTTCTCCGCAGACCCGGATTCCGCGATTGTGCCGCCGCCGTGAATATCGATCCGGTACCAGCCCGGTTCCGCCGGCAGCAGGGCGCAGGCTTCCGCACCGCTTCGTTCATTCCATTCCGGCTGGGGAACGCTGATAGTCCATCCCTCACCATCCCATTTTCTCACCTCGGGAGCGGCAGGCTTCCTGCGTCCTCCCGGCTGAAGATCATCCAAGCTGATTCTGATCATCCGGTTCTTCCTCCTGATCTAATAAGGCATTTGCCTATAGACTATGAGAAAGATGCGGGCTTGGTGAGGATAGAGTCGTGATGCGAGCGATTACAAATTCTTAATCTTTCTATGCTGTTTAGGGTTCCGGCAGACTGTCAAGACTGGGAAAGCGTATGGGCATGTATTAGAATGAATAAGGGGAACCCCCCATCCATACCTTACTTAAGGAGGAAAAAAAGTGGCCATCGAAACGTATATCAACTTTAACGGGAATTGCCGCGAAGCCGTGGAGTATTATGCGGAAGTTTTCGGAGTGGACAAGCAGCCTGTCATGACGTTCGGTGACAATCCGCCGAATCCGAAGTTCACACTCCCCGAGGAAGCCAAGGACCTTGTCATGCACACTTTTCTCGATATCAAAGGGGGACGGCTCATGTTCTCCGACGTCCTTCCGGGCTCGAGCTTTATCGAAGGCAATAATATCAGCCTGGTTGTGAACAGCAGCGATGTGGAGGAGCTGAAATCCTTCTTCGCCAAGCTGAAGGAAGGCGGCACCGTCATCATGGATATGCAGGAGACCTTCTGGAGCAAGTGTTACGGCATGGTGAATGACAAGTTCGGCATCGGCTGGCAGCTCAGTCATTTCGATCCTTCTCAAACCTGAAATCGCTTATGTTTATTTAAAAAAATACGGCGAACCGCCTCCGGTTATACCGGAAGCGGTCCGCCGTTATTGCTGAAGGAGCCGCTAATGGCCTCTCGGGACGACAAAGTAAGCCAAAGCTGCTATCTCACTCCGCCTGGCTTCGGTCCAGAAACAACCGGTTTTTGCGCTTGTTCTCGAAGGCGATCAGCTTGCCTAGAGCATCCTCAACCGTTCCCCTGCTGGAATACACGGTTATACCCTTGCTCTTGAGCGTCTGCTGCGCTCCCGGGCCGATCTGCATCACGAGCACCTGGCTGCAATCCCGGAGCAGATCAATCGTCCGGGCAAGCTCTCCGCCGTTATGCTCTCCTTCATCACGGGTCGTAGCGTTATCCCGGATCTCCAGGAGACTCCAGGTCCCGGCATCCTCCACCTCATAAATATAAAAACGCTCGCTTCTGCCAAAATGCTGATCCACGACTTCCCCGTCGCTGCTTCCCACCGCCAATTTATAGGCCATTCTAGTTCTCCTTTCGCCTCGTGCCCGCCTCGCCGGGAGGTCCGAATCTGCCGCGCGACGACTAATCCCGTGCATGTTAGCAAAAATTTTAGCATGAAAACGGAGGGAAGGGCAATGACAAAAGACCCGGTAGCGCAGTTAGAGCCTGCCCCTAATTCAGCAGCCGAACGAAAAAAACGTCTTCTAAATTACCCTCCCAGCGCATGCCTTGGCAATCCGTTTCAAGAACCTCCGTTCGGGTTACATATCATTATTGTGCCTTAAGGCGACCTGATCGCAGATATTGTTCAAAAAAAACACCCCTGCCGGCAGCAGGGATGGCGTTAATCGATCATTAGGAAAGAACGGCTATAAGAGCGATTTACTGAAACGGTAGCCTTTTTGTTCAAAGCCCAGATGGCGGTAGAAAGCATGCGCCGGCGCACGCTCTACGCGGTTGCCGCTGCATAGAAACAGCTGCTTGCAGGCCAGGCTTCTCGCCCATTCTTCACCGGCGTTCATAAGCCGTCTGCCAAGACCTTCACCCCGGAGCTGCTCCGCTACGATTATGGCAGTGATTTCAGCGACAGTATCCTTCTGCTTGCAGTAAGATACTACTTCCCGCAGTTCGATCATACCGACGACTTCATGGTCCACTTCGGCAATCAGCGTGCAGTGAGCGTCGCTGTTCTCCACAGTCTGCATTCTGTCTCTCATCACGCTGAGAGTTGTCGGATAACCGAATGATCTCAGCAGCGCTGTTACGGTCTCCAAATCATTCATCTCATATTTGCGGATTTGAAGAGCCGGTGCCTGAATACTACTGTCCATCTTCGCATACCTCCACTTTTAGCAGTGAGGCCGCCAGTTTGGCTGTCTCCCGCGCTTGATCAACATGATCCGCCGCGCTCAGCGCGACGGCCATACGCCGTCCCGGACGTACCTCCGGTTTACCAAATACCCGGACCTGCGTGCGGGGAAGCCGCAGCGCTTGCTCCAGGCCGGTTACGGCAAAAGCCCTTCCGCCAGCAGTTTGTCCGGCCTTTAGCGTCGCAGACGCTCCCGGAGACAAGAGTGTCACCGGTTCGACCGGAAATCCGAGCACCGCTCTGACATGCAGAGCGAATTCGGACAAATCCTGTGTTGCCATCGTCACCATGCCGGTATCATGCGGCCTTGGACTTACCTCGCTGAACAGAACGCCTTCCTTCGTCAGGAACAGCTCGACACCGAATATCCCCCGGCCTCCGAGCTCATCGGTCACGAGGCGGGCGATATGCTGGGCGCTGGCGAGCTGCTCTGCGCTCATGGCATGCGGCTGCCAGGACTCCACATAATCGCCGTCCTTCTGAATGTGGCCGATCGGCGGGCAGAACACGGTCCCTGATGAAGACCGGACAGTGAGCAGCGTAATCTCGCTCTCGAACGTAACGAACGCCTCTACGATAACTCTGGTCCCCTTGGCGCGCGCGCCTTCCAGCGCCGTCTCCCAAGAGCTTTCCGCATCGCCGGGCGTCCGGCAGATGCTCTGGCCTTTGCCCGATGAGCTCATGATCGGCTTGATCACGCAGGGCGTTCCCAGCTCGCCGATGGCTCTCTTCAGCTCGTCCAGACTGTCCGCGAAGCGGTAGTCCGCCGTAGGCAGACCCAGCTTCTCGGCGGCAAGCCGCCTGATACCCTCCCGGTCCATGGTCAGCTTGGCTGCCCGGGCCGTCGGCACCACATACAATCCTTCTTCTTCCAGCTCCAAAAGAGCGTCTGTCGCGATTGCTTCAATCTCCGGTACGACAACATCGGGCTTCTCGGAGCGGATCAGCGATTTCAGCGCTTCCCCGTCCAGCATATCGAGCACATACGACCTGTGGGCGACTCCCATCGCCGGAGCGTCCTTGTAGCGGTCGACGGCAATCGTCTCCACACCAAGCCGCTGTGCTTCAATAATCACTTCCTTGCCCAACTCTCCGCTGCCCAGCAGCATCAGCTTGCGGCTGTGAGCAGAATAGGGAGATCCCCACATATCGGTATCCAACCTCTTTCGGCAAATGTTTGCGGCATGGTTTGCAGCTTATATGCAAACGCCGGATAAGTTTTTGCAAATTTTCAGGCTTTCTTTATTCTCTTCCAAGAGGCGGCAGATTGCAAGACTTCTTTCGACAATTTCCCGCAAACTTCACAATACCATTTGTTACTCGTCAAAAAGAGAGTTCAAGAGTTCTCCATTACAGGGAGGCCATTCCGGATTCGATCTGTTGCAGCTCTTGCGCCAGAGCCGCCCAGCGTTCCGCCGTATCACCCCCCTTCAGAAGCGATAACATGGCGATCTCCCGTTCCTTGAGCGCCGATGCAAGCTCCCGTGCCGCGGTGGCAAGCGCCTCGGAGGCCAGGGTCTCATAATGCGCCAGCAGCGCGGGTTCGGCCTTCGCAGCAGCCGCCGCAATCGCTTCCTTCAATTGCGGCTCCGCCGCCCGCCGCAGCGCATCCCGGCCTCCGCCTTCAAAGAAGGCCTTCGGCGATTTGAAGAACGGCCACCAGCGATCCCAATCGGCTTCCGGCAGCGCGGCTTCCGGCAGCGCGGCTTCCAGCCGCCCGGGCGCCGGCCAGGACCGTTCGTCCCAGGCCTCTCCCTCACAGGTCAGTCCGGAGCCGCCCAGCTCTTCCACTATGGCGTCCGCCGCAGACAAGACGAGTCTGCGGCCCGCCGACGACAGGCGCAGCGTCGTCGCCCAGAGCTCGGCCTCCAGCTCGCCGCCTGCGGTCCGCCATAATTCCCGTCCGCAGGCGGCAAATGCCTCTTTCATCGGCCCGGCATCGCTCCGCAGCAAGGAGGGGTGGAACGATTCCTGAAACATTCCTCCCAGCGCAAAGCCCAGCCGCTGGCGGACATGATAGAGCAGCTCCTCGCCCTCCCGTCTTATGTCGCGCAGCACCCGATCATCCCTGGACAACCGCTCCAGCGCGTTCTCCGCCGCCTTTCGCCGCTCTCCGATGCGGTTGACTTCCGCCTCCCGCTCAGACTCGGCGGTTGAAGCCATCTCCCGCCATTCCTCCGCCCGCTTCCGCACCGAGCTCAGGCTCTCGCGGGCGGAACTCAACGCTAGACCGGGAAGCTCCTGTCCGGCGAACCGCCACAATTCATTCTCAAAGAGACCGAAGCCGAAGGACGGCTCCGGGTCAATCCCCGATTTCCGGGCTTCCAGCGCCCGAAGACTGGACAGTGCATAGATACGGGGCCGGCCGATGCCGGCTGCTCGCAGATTCCCGGCCACTTGCTCCAGCACCTGCCCCAGCTCCTCCTCGTTGTCCGCGAGATCGGATGCGTTGACGATAAAGAACATTTTATCCAGCTCAAAGCTCTCCCTGATCCGGCCAAGCTGCATAAGCAGCCCCCTGTCTGCTTTGGAGAACGCATGATTATAGTAAGTGACGAAGCAGATCGCATCCGCTTCCTTCATATAGCTGAAGGTAACGCCTGTATGCCGCGCATGCAGCGAGTCCGCGCCCGGCGTATCAACAAGCACGATTCCGCTGTGGGTAACCGGACTTTCGTAGAAGAGATCGATGCTCCGCACGAAGCACGCTTTGCTCTCTTCCGCCACCAGCTCCCGGTACTCCGGCAGTTCAACAGTCCGGACGATCCCCAGATGCCGTTCCGCCTCCTTCCACCCTCTTGCCGCCGCCCGTACGAACCCGGCATGCGGCAGCAATGAAGGGTGAAGTCCCCGTCCCCGTTCCGGCAGCCTGTTCACGGCCTCTGTCCACGAACCGGCGTCCGGCTCTCCAAGCTGAAGCACGCTGAAGGAATAACGGAGATCGTCCCGGAATTCCTCGCGGCTCTTCATAACGACCCTCGCTGTCCCGTGCCGGTTCTCCCCTTCCGGAGCCAGAATCCGGTTCACCGCCGCCGTGGCGGGATGCGGCGACACGGGCAGCACCTCTTCGCCGAGCAGCGCATTGGCGAAGGAGGATTTGCCGGCGCTGAACGCTCCTAGCAGCGCCAGGGTGAACCGGCCGCCGTCCAGATCGGCGGCCCGCGCCGCCAGGCTGCGCGCCGCCGAGGCCATCGCCGGCTCGGCCGCCAGCCTGGCTGCCGCGCGCTCCAGGAGCCGCGCGGCCTCTCCTAGCCGGCGCCGACCCTCCGCCGGCGCGTGTCCGGCCGCCGCAGGACGGGCGGCCGACACCGGGTCCGCCGGCGCTAGCGGCGGACGCTGCGGCCGGGCGGCGGCGCTGCGGGCCGCCCGGGGGTATGCGCTCACCTCCGGCAGCAGGCCGGGGGCGAGCGCGAGTCGCGGCGGCAGCAGCGCCGCGAGTTCGGACGCGCGGGTCTGCTCCGCGCGGTCCAGCTCCGCCAGGGCGGCCGCGGCTGCGGCCCGCCGCCCGGCGGCGGCACGGCGAAGCGCCAGCTCTGCGCGGCGCTTCGCAAGCAGCGGCGGCAGCGCAGCCAGCTGCTGGTCGGCGGAGCCGAGGGCGGCCCTGCGGAAGCCGCCCCGAAGCTCAAGGGCCAGCCCGCGGCAGAGCTGCAGCAGGGCTTCCCCACCGGTAGGGGCTCCCGGCTTGATCGCGCCGGACAGCCAGCCTGAATCCGCATGAGGAAAGCTCAGCTTCAGCTGCGCCTCCTCCTCATCTCTCCACAGCTCCAGCGATTCGCCCCATTCGCGGAGCAGCTGAATCACATGGATTTCAAGCTGCGAAGCCAGCTGGCGCCGAAGCGCTTCTTCCAGTGCGGTCAGCCGGACGGCTCGCTCCCGTTCCTTCTTGGCCGCCGTTGTGAACAGACCGGTTCGGAATCCGGGTGCAAGGCTCTCGGCCAACCGGCTCACCAGATCACGGATATCCGCCGGCATCAGATTGGCGTTCTCGAGATGAGCGTCCAGCCTCTTGCGTATTTCTGCCTTTGCTTCATCCGCTATGAAATCAAGCCGCTGCTCTTCCTCATCCAGCTCTGCGGCCTCCGCAGCCGGAGACTGCGGACCTGTGCCATCCAGCTCCTGAAGAAGCCGCTCTCGGTCTTCAGATTGCGCCTCGCGCAGAGACTCCAGACTTTCTTCGGCTGTATGGTGCATGGATTGAGAGAGGCTGTAGGCCAGCAGTTCCTCCCTGCGCTTCAGCAGATCACGGATCAGCAGCGGAAGGTTTTCCCAGGCGCTGAACTCATGCCCTTGATCTTTCAATGAAGTGAAGAGTACACCTGCATAAGAAACGCCCCAGCTTCGGAAAGCGCTTTCCACTTGCTCACGATAGACCTCAATGGGAATTTCGTTCTGGTGATGCTTGTCGATCTGATTGACGATCAAATACAGCGGCTTGCCCCACTCGCTCAGATTTTTGGCGAAGGACAGGTTGTTCTCTGACTCCACATGATTGTAATCCATCACATAGAAGACGATGTCCGCCAGATGAAGTGCGGTCTCGGTAGCCCGCTGATGACCCTCATCCGTTGAGTCCACACCTGGCGTATCCATCAGAACACCGCTTCTTCCGAGCAGCGCAACATCCTCCCACACCTCGATCGAGCTGTATTCCCCTCCCAGACGGCAATATTCCCTCATCTGTTCAGGAGATACGAGCAGCTCATCCTCGGCGCCGTCCGTCAGCCGTCGCCGGACAATGGCACGGGGCGCTCCACTGCGAATGGACACAATGTTGGCGCTAGTCGGGACCGGCCCCGACGGAAGCAGCTCTTTGCCGCATAACGCGTTGATCATACTCGATTTTCCTGCCGAAAAATGTCCGCAGAACGTAAAGGTCAGCTCGCGCATATTTGCTTTGAGCGCCAGCTCCTCATAGATATGGGCTCTATCCCGGTCTCCGTGCCGTTCCGCCAGGCTATGAAGCTCTCCCAGCGTCCTTTCCAAATCCCCTGTATTCTGTACAGGTAGTCTCATCCCTGCCGGCTCCATTCGCATCCCACCCCAACATATTGATCGTTCAAGAGGCTTTTTGTTTGCGACATAACAAATATTTTAATAACAAATGTTAAATATCAATGGAATAATTTCATTTTATCACCGGATTGGCACAAATCAAAGCTTAGATCGTGGCTTTTTAGCAGGAAAAAATGACATATGACATTGATTTTTCCTATTGTTTATCTTTTTCTCACTGGAGGTTGAATGCCAATCGAATGATCTCATTGCGGAGGCAGGCAAAAGAGGGAAACAAGCAATGCCCGAACAGTCTTGTGGACCGGACGGGCTATGTCATTCTTTTATCAGTTGTGCGGCTCACCTGTCCCTCTGCTCTCCCCGCTTCGCTTCCGCTGCCTTATTCAATGCTGCTCTCTTAGCGAACCAGGCAACCAACTCATCGGTCATAAGCGGACGCGAGAAATAATATCCCTGAATCAGCGGCGCTTCCGTCATGGAAGTGATAAATTCCATTTGGCCTTCGGTCTCAACGCCCTCGATCACGACATTCAGATTCAGGGAGTAGCATAGCGTAATGATTGCGTTCAGCACGGCCGAGTCTTTATCGGAGATCGGTACTCCGTCAACGAAGGATTTGTCGATCTTGATGGTCGAAATCGGCATCCGCTTCAGATAGGACAGGGACGATAGGCCTGTTCCGAAATCATCCAGCGCCACAGATAGTCCGAGCTCCCTGAAGCGGGCAATAGCGATAATCGCATTTTCGATATCTTCAATAACACTCGTCTCGGTAATTTCCAGCTCGATGCAGCGGGTCTCGATCCGGTATGCTGACAGGTTATCGTGGATAACGTTAAGGAGCCGGGATGAAGTCACATACGACCCCGGAATATTGATGGATACATGGCCTATGTCAACGGATTCCTTCCGCCACTCGGAAATCTGCCTGCATGCTTCTTCAATCACCCAGTCGGTTACATCGAAGATTTTACCGTTCTCCTCAAGGATCGGGATGAATATTCCAGGGGATATCTGGCCGAATCTCGGATGCTGCCAGCGCAGCAGCGCTTCAACGCCTGCAGGCTTCAGCGACTTGGAGCTCACTTTGGGCTGATAGACCAGGAACAGCTCATTCCCGGCGATGGCATTGCCGATATCCTGAACAATCTGCCGTTCATAGCTGTATGTGTGAATTTCCGGATTATACTCAATGATTTCATGATTATACTGGATTGAGGGATGCTGGAGGACCGCCATCGCATTGGATAAAAGCTCCCTTTTTTCTTTGCCGTTTGAATGGGAAACCGCACATACCATCTCAACAGCAAGCCGGTGATTATGGATGTGGAGCGGCTTTTTTAGAAGAGCCAGTGTCCGTTCCATCGCTTTATTCAAGGTTTCCTCTGAATCCTGCGCCTCAACAACAGCAAAACGGTTCTCCTCGATCCGATAAATTTGGGCTGAAGCCGACTTCATGCTCTGAATCACTTCTCCTACTGCCTGAATGATCGTATCTCCGAAGGTATATCCATGCATACTGATCCACTTCTCCACGTTATGGATGTGAACAATTGCGAGGCTGCGGGCGCTTTTTACGGAATTCAGATCCTGCTCGAACTTTCTCTGGTTTGGCAGCAGAGTCAGGGCGTCAAAGAAATGAAGCCGGTGATCCACATACCGGTCCAGCAGGCTTGTCAGGCCGGAAATCAGCAGCAGCAGCGAGACCCCGGTGACTACCACCGTCGTCAGCAGGGTAATGTCCATTTGTTGCATTTGATGCAAATTGCTGTGCAGCGGGGTTTCCGTATAAAACACAACGGCGGACATGCCTGTATAGTGCATACTCGTAATCGCAAGCCCCATCGGAATTGAGGTCAACAGCTTGATCAGTTGATGAGCCATATATTTTTGCAAGGCCGAAAATACAAATAATGCCACATAGGATACCACTATAGCAATGAGAACCGACGCCAGAAATATCCAGGGTCTATATTTATAGCCCGCTTCCATCTTCATGGCCGCCATCCCGATATAATGCATGGACGAAATGCCTAGCCCCATGGAAAATGCGGCAACCGCTCTGGACCAATGGCTGACGCTTGGCCGGTTGGCAAAATAAAAAGCTAAGTAGGAAGCGAAAACCGCGGGAAAGGCCGAGATCACGGTCAGGAACGGATCATACTTCATGGTGATCGGAAGCATAAACGCGCTCATTCCCACAAAATGCATCGACCAGATCCCGAGGCCCATAGCTATGGAGGACATCAGCAGCCAGAACGACTTGTGAAAGAAGCTGTTCTGCTGGATACGCTGATTCATGAAGAGCGCCGTATAGGAGGCGCAGCATGATATGACGATGGAGAGAATAACTAGCGGGATAGAATATTCTCCGTTCACAATTATCCTGTCTTGGGGCACAGCAAACATGGGCAGCAACCTTTTCTGATTGATGATATCGAGAGTATATATTGATGCTAATGAGCGTCATTGTGGCAGGGAGCTGAATAGTAGATGATTGCTCTATATATATCGGCAGCAGTTCATAAAATTTAAATATTTCCAAATTAAAAAAACACAAAAAAGAGCCTCCCTGTAAGGGAGACTCCTCAGTTATAGCCGCTTAGGCGCTTTCGAGCACCGGCAGCAGAATTTCGAATACTTTGCCATGCTGCAGAATCGTCAGTCCGCGGGACTTGTCCTTCATGACGACAACCTCGGGCTTCTGCGACATGCGCTCCAGGTAATGCTCCGGAACATCGCCAGAATGACTGATCGTCACGCCTTCGACTTCCTGCTCTTCGTTCTCTTCCATTGAACTGTCCACAACCCGGTCAAAAATATCCGAGAACAATTCAAAATTATCGGTGTATACGGAAATGCACTTCATTTACGATCCCATCCTCTTCTTTGTTTCTGACTCATTCGTCTCCGCCTTGGCCTTAATTCTTAGCTTGCCTGACTCGGGACGTTTTCATACGCTTCTTGCCTTCCCGGCATACATCGAGCAGCGGGCAGACCTGGCACTTCGGATTCTGGGCTTTGCAGTGATATCTCCCGAAAAAAATGAGCCGGTGATGCGTCAGCGTCCATTCGTCCTTCGGGACAGCCTTCATCAGCTTCTTCTCCACTTCAAAGACTGAATCATTCCAGCCCGCCAGGCCGAGGCGCTTCGAAACCCGCTCGACATGCGTGTCAACTGCGATCGCCGGGACGCCAAAAGCGTTCGATACGACTACATTGGCCGTCTTGCGACCGACTCCGGGGAGCTTCACGAGCTGATCGTGAGCCTGCGGAACCTCGCCTCCATATTGCTCGATCAGAATGGCGCATAGGCTGCGGATATGCTTGGCTTTGTTGCGGTACAATCCAATCCGGCGAATATCCTGCTCCAGCTCCTCCAGCGGAACGGACAGGTAATCCTCCGGCGATTTGTACTTGCGGAACAGGTCTTCGGTGACCTTGTTCACCGTCGCATCCGTGCACTGGGCGGACAGCAGAACCGCAATCGTCAGTTCAAACGCATTGCTGTGGTTCAGCTCGCATTGCGCATCCGGGAACATATCGCCGATCGTGTCCAGAATATGGCGGACATCCGAAATCTTCATATGTGTACCTCGCACATCACTATCGTCCGGCATCAGCAGCGGCATCTTACAATTGCATCACATGAAAGTCCGGCAAAGTATGTATTATAGCCGATGGTGCCTTTCATTACAAGGCGGCGGGCATTCCATTCTTCACTTGCTGTTTAAAAAAACCGTCCCGGCGCATGGCTGAAGCCATGCGTCAAGACGGATTCTCCTGGAGGCAAGCCGCCGTACCTTACTGCTTCACTATTTCAATAATGACATTGTTTTTGAAATATACTGTAAGTTTATCATTTTCTTTGAGAGATTGCACGGATAATGTCGTGTCGCCTTGGTGAATGTATACATTTGTCGAAAGGGTGAACTGATAGGCTTCATCAACCGTTGAGCGTTTGAAGCTCATCAAATTATTAACTGAATCGTAGCCAGAGAAGCTCTTCGATAAGGCCGGAAGAACGGCGGCAATCGTCGTTCCATCGGCATCCTTGCGCACTTCCACACGCTCGGACAGCGACAGGCTGCCAAGCGAGGTGTTCACCGTGCCGCTGCGGTCGATTTTGACACCTCCGGCAACATTAAAGGTCTGAGAGGCGCCGGCGAAATCCTTCACCGTCAGCGCACCTGCCACCGCATCGATTCCCGTCACCTGACCCATCTTCTGGGATACGGTCTGTAGGGCCAGAAGCGTATTGCCCGAGAAGCTGGCATTGATGTAATCTCCCGCTTTTAGTGCGGTAAGACTGGCCGACACTCCGCTCTCGTCCGTTACGGAGATGCCCGCAGTATTCAGCTCATCGGTGTAGCTTCCCCACTTCACGCCAAGCTTGTTGGATACCGCATTCACCGAAGTCAATTGCAGCTGAAGCTTCTGAATCTTCTTGACAGCCGATACGTCGACCTGCCCGTTGGTCAAGAGCGCGGTTACGGAGTCTCCCACGGCAAGATTGCTCAGGGAAGGACTCTTCAAGCCGAACACTTCTACAGTTGCCGGATCATACAGCTTCAGACTCTGACCATTGGACGTCTTCAATGTGAAGTATCGCCCTGTAGGGCTGATATCCTGAATGGTTCCCTCATAGCTGGACACAATTTTGACCGAGAGAGCACGATCACCAATTGCAATGACATTCAGCTTCTTGCCCTGCAGTAACTGACCGCCAAACACCGAAAGCGAAGGCTTGCTTCCATCAAAGCTGTACACATCGGTATCCTTGCTCAGCTTGACCACATGGGCCCCGCCGGAAAGGTCGGTCAGCGTCAGCATGCCTGTTGTAGAATCGTAGCTTACCACAGATGAGCTAATATACTGGTCATATTGGTGATTCAGCACCGTGATCTTGGTTACCTGATCGCTGCCGTTCAGTGTCAGCTCCACTTTATCTCCGCCAACCGAATCTGCGACCAGATCTTTGGCCGACGGGGCCAACATTCCGGGAATCGTTATACCTACACTGTCAGCCAGCAGCTTGACCGCGCGCTTGCCATCCGCCGTCTTGTAGACGATAGTGGAATCCCCGATTTCCTGGAGAGTGCCGGAAACGGTGCGTTCCACGGCCCCGGTCACTTCAACCGTCTGGATCACGCTGTTCTTGATCGTAAAATTGACGGCAGAGCCCGACTTCAGGTCCGTTGGTGCCAGCTTCGTATTCTGATACCAGAACTGAGAGAGATCATCATAAGTATAGCTTTCTTCGGCTCCTGTGCTCCCCGTAAAGACAATCGTCTTGGTAGACGTATCGATGCTCTTCAGCGTGCCGGAGGCTGTCTTGTTGACAATGCCCGAAGTCACCTGAACTTTTAGAATCTTGCGCTGGGAAGTATACGTCTCCCGCATAATATTTACGGTACTGTCTTCGGTAATGGTTGCGGGGTCAATCGTATTTCCGCCTTTATCTGTAAATACCGTCTGGCTGTCGAAAGCATATTCCGGATAGCCGTCGACCGTCTTCAACCACAGCTTTCCACCTGATACGGACAGCCGTGCGAAGTTGCCTTGAATGTTCTCAACCTGAGGCTTCGGATCGGTCAGTTCCACATAGGATGCCGCTCCGTCCTTCCCGATCAAGGTAACCTTGGAGTAGAGAGGTATATCCGTTGTCTTGATTGCGGTTTCCGAAGTGCTTGCGAATATGCCGGTTGACGTTCCCATCGAATACACGGCATTGGAGACCCCGCCGAACACAGCAATGCTGCCACTGCCTATAGCTGTGACAATACCGCTGGTTGTGTTGGCATAGACAGCCTGGGACTGGGTTTCAGCCCGGCTCAGAAAGGTTGCCAACTGGGCGCGGGTTACTTCCCCTTGCGGATTGAACAGGTTTCCGCTGAGGCCATTGGTCAGGCCGAGATCGATTGCGGCGTTTATGTACCCCCGCTTGTCTGCGGATATTTTGGAGTCATCGGCAAACCCTGACGGCTCGCTCGCTGCCGCCTGGGCGTCGGCGGTCTTGCCGAGGGCGCGGACAAGCAATTCTGCAACCCATTCACGGGTTGCCTTGCGGCTGCCCCAAGCGGTCTTGGAATTATCGGATGCCGACTCGCTCACCTTGTCAAGCAGATTGTTCTGGAATGCGAGCACAGCATAGGGCTTGTAATAGTTGGAGACTTCAATGCCGGCGGGCAGCGCTGTTGCCGTGCTGCTGATCTGACCGTCAAGCTGCATGAAGCGCAGCGCCATCAGAACCGCTTCCTGCTGGGTTACGGAATCGCCGGGGCGAAACTTCCCGTTATTTCCGATAATTATCCCCTGGGCTGCGAGCTTGTAAATATGCTTCTCCGCCCAGAAACCGGTTGCGATATCGCTGAAGGCTCCCGTACCGGTTACAGTAGTCACACCTGTTGAGGCGGATGTCTGCACCGCAGTATCCGCATATACCGCACCTGCCCCGCCTAATGCCAGTGAAGCTGCCAAAAGAGCGGAAACGGTGCGTTTATAGCCTTTATGACTGCGATTCGAATGGTGATTGCTGTTGGTAGACAAAACTCAAGATTCCCCTCTCTGCATGAAATAAACCGGAGCCTATACATCATTCGACACATAGGCTCCCTGTTCCTTCCAACCTTAGTCTGCCATGTTGTCCCGGGTCATCGGATGAAGCAGATCCGCGTGTCCCATCAGGCTCTCAACCTGCTGTCCATCAACCAGAAGCTCAATGCTCTTGACCTCCGGGAACTGAAACAGCGTCTTGGTCAGCGCGCTGAGGGCGAATGACTCGCCGCCGGCTCCAAGCTGGGCTTCATCCGGTTTATGAATGTCCATGACAATCTGACCATTCTCGAACTTCAGCGATTTCAGCTCCATCTTGCCCCATAGCGAAATCAGATCGCTGCTGTCGCTGTTCTGAAGAGCTTTGAAGGCTTCCGTGTATTTATCGGTATCTTGAGCGAAACGGATCTGCGCCTTCGCTTCCTTCAGCTCCGTCACCTGTTGATCGGTATAATAGACGCTGATGGTCTGGTTCTGCTTCTCTGCCTCCGGTGCCGTGCTCGCGGAAGGAGAGGCAGCCGCGGAAGCCGGAGCCTGGGAAGGGGAAGCCTCGCTTTCGGAAGGCTGTGGAGATGCCGATGCCGGTGCCGAAACCTCTGGGCTAGCCGACGGCTCCTGCGAGCTGTCGGCCCCGCTGACAACCGTCGGTGTGGATATGCCTCCTTCATCCGGCGCAGCCGCAGGCTTGTCCCCGCAGCCTCCCAGCACAAGAAGAAGGGCCGACGCTATGCCGATAACCCCTATTTTTTTATTCAACACGTTCAACGCCTCCCTGTTTGAATTCAAGCTTCTCATAAAGTCACTGTCCAAAGAACAGCAGACCGGGCCGCAAAGCATCTCTATCCCTTACGGGCGTAAAGCCTGGCTTTGCGGCACCGGTCTGCCGCAGGATTACTGAAGACCAAGATACTCTTTGACGCCGCTGACGATCGCCTCCGCCACTCTTTGCTGCAGAGCGTCGGTGAACAGGAGCGACTCGTCCTTCTTGTTGCTAAGATAGCCGACCTCAAGCAGAATCGCCGGCATTTTCGTCTCGCGGATAACGTGGAAATTGCCGTATTGAACGCCGCGGTCACTCAGACCGGTCGCCTGGACCATATATTTATGCATTACCTTCGCAAACGCCTTGCTCTCATCCCGCTTGTAGTATGTCTCGGTGCCGCTTGCCACGGAGGTCGAGCTGCTGTTGGCATGTACGGAGATGAATAAGTCTGCATTCAGATTGTTCGCGATCGCAACCCGTTCGCTCAATTCAAGGAACGTGTCGTCGCTTCGCGTCAGCACGACGTCGATATTGTTCTCCTTCTTCAGGAGATCCGCCGCCTTGAGTACGACGGCCAGATTGAAGTTCTTCTCATATTTGCCGGTTATGCCGATGGCTCCGGAATCTTTGGCCCCGTGACCTGCGTCAAGAACGACCAGCTTCTTGCCTCCGCTGCCTGGAAGAGGAGCTGTATTTGTCGGATCGGTCGACGAACCGTTATTCGCAGCCGCCTGGCCGCCTGTTGCGTTCAAGTCCACAAGGGCAAGCTTGGAGCCGGAGTCATTGGTCAAGCTGTAACCGAAGTCCTTCTTCTCGTTAAGCTGAATCACAAAACGAACGGTGTACGGATTGCTGGAATACAACGAATAACGAATTTCCTTGACGTCAGGATACCCGGATGCATCCAGTGTCCCGTACTTCGAGGGGTCCAGTGTCTGACCGCTTCCGAAAGCGTCAGAGAACGTTGCATTCGGGACGTCGACCACAATCCGGCTTGGATTGTCCAAGGTGCTGATCTTGGGCTCCGCGCTTCCATCCATCGCAATCATTAGCACATTGTTGCTGAAGCTGACACCATTAACCAACGTTAGATTGCTTGTGTCCGTACCTGCGGGGGAAGATGGGCTTGTCCCTCCTGCAGCGTCGCTGCCGTCTTGGGAGGAACCCCCGCCGCCTGAAACCTGGGGTGTGGTAATAGTCACGGTCTTCGCCGTATTATCCCACGCGACCTGAAGACCGAACTGTTCGGAGATGAACCGGATCGGAACAAGCGAAGTATCGCTTCTCAGAATTGGAGCCTGTGTAAGGGTTACTGTCTTGTCGTTAACGGCAGCCGAACTCTGGCCGACCGTCAGCTTGATGGTCGTATCCCCCTGGACGATGGTAACCAGCTTGGACGTCTGGTTCCAATCGACCTTGTACCCCAGGTTCTCCGCGATCATCCGCAGAGGTACCATGATGGTACCGTTCACATTCTCGACAGGAACGCTCTGCCCTGCAGTGATTTCTTTGCCGTCGAGGAAGATCTTGTTGTTTCCAGAAGCGGCCTGTCCCTGTTCAGGCATCACGAGTACGAACAATAGCACCAGCAGCATAAAACTAAGTCTCTTCATTCTTCACCTCAAAAATCTAGTATTCCGCCCTGGACCGGCGTTCTTGATGGCAGCCTTCGACGACCTTAGACAATGGTTAGACGTCTTCCGCACCCAAAAGTTGCGAATGTTTTCCAATCTGCCACTCCAGGTGCGAGAACGCCTTTTACGTACTTATCGGCTTAAAGGCCCAGATATTCAAGGATGCCTGCGGCGATTTCCCGTGCAAGCGAATCCTGGAAATCGGTGGAATACAGCTTCGCCGCCTCGGAGACATTGGTCAGATAACCCGCTTCCAGGAGAACCGCGGGCATGCTCGTCTCCCGGGTAACATGCAGGCTCTTGGCCCGGATGCCATTGTCCTTCAACCCGGTGCCGGCAACCAGATGCTTGTGCATCACCCTTGCCAGAGGAAGACTCTCGCTCCTTGAATAATACGTTTCGCTTCCGTTAACCTGAGTCCAGTTCTTGGCTGAGGTCGGCATGGCGTTGGCATGCACCGATACGAACACATCTGCGCCCGCTGCCTCAGCGATGCTTACCCGGCCCTCCAGTGACAGCGTTACGTCCTGTGTCCGTGTATAGACGACATCCACTCTTCCGTCGTTCTGTAGCAGGGCTCCGACCTTCAGGATGACAGCCAGATTAAAGTCCTTCTCCTTGCGGCCGGCTGCGCTGGCCGCGCCCGGCTGGGTTCCTCCATGACCGGCGTCCAGCACTACTACCGGGCGGCCGTTACCCGTAGAACCTCCGCTCGTTCCTGTGCCCAGGCTGACCGTGATAAGTCCCGTTCCTGCATCCACACTGAGCTGATAGGCAAGCCTTTCCGTAGTGCTGATCTCGAAGCGCACAGTCGTAGGATTACCGGGGGCCGTAGAGTAACTGATGCCCGAAATAAGCGGATATCCGGTCGTGTTCAGCGTGCCGGACGCCAGACCGCCGCCTAAATCAGGCGCTATCACGCTGGACGGCAGTTCCACAACAATCCGGTTTGGATTGTCCAGCGAAGTAACAGCAGGCTGTACGCTGCCGTTCACAGCAATCATCAATTGATTGGCTTCGAATGAGGCGCCTTTGACCTGCACAGCGGCTGTACCCGGTATTCCTGCCGACGGCGTGGGCGTCGGTGAAGCCTGTGGAGATGATGAGGCCGGCGTTGCAGATGGTGAAGGCGTTGCAGATGGCGAAGGCGTTGCAGAAGCCGCCTGGGATGCCGATGGCTGCGGTGCTTGGGAAGCCGGAGCTGCAGACGGCATTGCTATAGAATTGGCGGACAAATAGACGGTCTTCTCCCGATTATCCCAGCCAACGGATAAACCGAATTGCTCGCTCACAAACCGGATGGGAACGAGAACCGTTCCGCCGGTCTGCTTGGGGGCTGCGTTCAAATTCAGCGTAACGCCGTCAGCGTCCGCCGTCTTGCTTCCCACAGTCAGCTGAATGTTCTTGAAATCCTGCGAAATCGTTACCTTATGTACCTTTTGATCCCATGTCACTTGATAGCCCAAGCTTTCGGACACGACGCGGATCGGAACCATGACGCTCCCGTTCACATTCTCCGGCGCCGCTCCCGAAGGAAGCGTCAGTTCCCGGTTATCCAGGACGATCTTCCCCTTCACCGCCGCTGCACTGCTTTCTCCAGTCCACCCTGTCCATATCAGTAGGGGCAGCAGCAGTGACATCACGATCAGACAAGCCTTCCTCATTCCTCTCTCCCCTTACTCCCGTTTTTGGAACCGTTGCAATCATTTCTTTGACGAAGCTAACGGAAAAAAGTTACAGCTGTCCGGCGATTTTTATCGTTATTTACCGGATTACCCTCGGGGTCCCCTCATTCTGCTATTATAGCAAAAAAACTTCCATTCCCGGTGTCGGAAATGGAAGTTTTGTGTAAAAAATGCTAGATGAGCCTGTCTTTACAAGGAAACCTCATCAGGCATACTGATTTGCGGCTTTCTTGGCTTCATATGCAGCGATCTGATCCTCATGCTGGAGCGTCAGACCGATGTCATCAAGCCCTTGAAGCAGGAACTGTCTCCGGTGCTCGTCGAGATCAAAAGCGATGCTCAGGCCGTTATCGTCCGTGATCGTCTTGTTCTCCAGATCCACCGTCAGCTTGTAGCCTTCATTGGCAGCAGTGCGCTGGAACAGGTCCTCGACCTGCTCTTCCGAAAGCTTGATCGGCAGAATGCCGTTCTTGAAGCAGTTGTTGTAGAAAATATCGGCATAGGACGGGGCGATAATCACTTTAAAGCCGTAGTCCAAAATGGCCCAAGGAGCATGTTCTCTGGAGGAACCACAGCCGAAATTCGCTCTGGAAATCAGAACGGATGATCCCTTGAAACGGTCCTGGTTCAGCGAGAACGAAGGATTGTCATTGCCTTCCTCGTCAAAACGCCATTCAAAGAACAGGAACTGTCCGAATCCCGTGCGTTCGATCCGTTTGAGGAACTGCTTCGGAATGATAGCGTCCGTATCCACGTTGACCCGGTCCACAGGTCCGACTAGCCCTGTTAATTTCTTGAAAGCTTCCATCTATATAACCCTCCTGATTGTTCTCGAATTCTTAAGAGCTGACGGCTTCCGTCTTGAAGTTCCAGTCGCGCACGTCTGTGAACCGTCCTTTGATCGCAGCCGCAACCGCCATTTCCGGCGATACGAGATGCGTCCGTCCACCGCGGCCCTGGCGTCCTTCAAAGTTGCGGTTGGAGGTCGAGGCGCAGCGCTGTCCAGGCTGCAGAATATCCGGGTTCATCGCCAGACACATGCTGCATCCCGCTTCGCGCCATTCGAAGCCCGCTTCGACGAAGACCTTATCCAGTCCTTCCGACTCGGCCAGCTTCTTCACTCTGCCCGAACCCGGAACGACGATGGCCGTTACCTTGCCGGAGACCTTATGGCCCTTGGCAACCTTGGCAGCGGCGCGCAGATCCTCGATACGGCCGTTCGTGCAGGAGCCGATGAAGACATAATCGATCTCGATTTCGGAAATCGGCGTGCCCGGCGTCAGATCCATGTATTCCAGCGCTTTCTCGGCGGCTTTGCGCTCGTTATCCGTAGTGAAATCGGCAGGATTCGGTACAGTCGACGTGATGTCGGTGCCCATGCCAGGGCTCGTGCCCCAGGTTACCTGCGGAATAAGGGATTCCACATTGAATTCGACAACCGTATCGAACTCGGCTCCCTCATCGGTCACAAGATTCTTCCAGGACTCGACGGCAGCGTCAAAATCGGCTCCTTGAGGAACGTATTCGCGTCCGCGCAGATATTCGAAAGTTGTCTCGTCCGGAGCGATCATACCGGCTCTGGCTCCGGCTTCAATGGACATATTGCAGACCGTCATCCGTTCTTCCATCGACAGCTCCGTGATCGACTGTCCGGTGTATTCAATAACGTAGCCGGTCGCGAAGTCCGTGCCGTACTTGGCGATCAGACCAAGAATCATGTCCTTGGCGGTAACGCCGGGAGCGCGATCGCCGACAAAGCGGACTTCCATTGTCTTCGCTTTGGCCTGCTGGAGACATTGCGTAGCGAGAACATGCTCGACTTCGCTTGTTCCGATACCGAATGCCAGCGCACCGAATGCACCATGCGTCGAAGTGTGGCTGTCGCCGCACAC
The DNA here is from genome assembly GCF_019904155.1 of Paenibacillus sinensis. GTDB lineage: Bacteria > Bacillota > Bacilli > Paenibacillales > Paenibacillaceae > Paenibacillus_AQ > Paenibacillus_AQ sinensis. The sequence continues at coordinate 117,967 of NZ_JAHCMB010000046.1, read as the reverse complement.
GATCGTCTTGCCCGGATGGGTCAGGCCCAGCTCCGGTCCCATAACGTGAACGACCCCATTATCGAGATCTTCCAGGCCGAACAGCTTGACGCCGAAGTCAGCACAGTTTTTCGACAGCGTGTCGATCTGTTGCTTGGAAATCGGGTCCTTGATATTGAAACGGTCCGTAGTCGGAACGTTGTGGTCCATTGTTGCAAAAGTCCGCTCGGGACGGCGCACCTTGCGGCCGCTGAGCCGGAGGCCTTCGAATGCCTGCGGCGACGTTACTTCGTGCACCAAATGCAGATCGATATATAGTATGCTAGGCTTGCCTTCTTCCTGATAGATTACATGATTGTCCCAGATTTTCTCGAACATAGTCTTCTTGCCCATGATTTCACCTCGTCATAGATTCGTTCATATACCTTTTGAATGATATAAATATAACATGGGTCTCTTTATTACACCAAGATATAAAAGCTATAATACTTATAGGAGACGATTATAAAGCAACTGATTGTCTCCTGTAAGCATACCGTTAATCTTCACTCAATTAGGTTATTCTTATAAGAGATATGATGAAGGAGCAGGAATCATGGAATTCAGACAATTGCAGTACGTGCTGCAAATCGCGAACGAACGGAATTTCTCGCGGGCGGCCGAGAAGCTTCACATCGCGCAGCCCTCACTCAGCCAGCAGCTGGCCAAGCTGGAAAAAGAGCTGGGTGTCATGCTGTTCCAGCGGAACACCAGCGCTGTTGAGCTTACGCATGCGGGAGCCAAGTTTGTGGAGCAGGCCCAAACGATCATCAATGCGGTAGAACTGCTCCGGCAGGAAATGACCGATATCTCCGAGCTCAGAAGCGGCCGTGTCGTCGTCGGCAGCATGGCGATTACAGGGGCCCATCTGCTGCCGTATGTACTGCCGATCTTCAAGAGCAAATATCCGAATATTGAAATCGCGCTGCTTGAAGACTCCTCCTTGAATCTGGAGAAGCTGACTGCCAGCGGACAGAGTGATCTCAGCCTTCTGTCGCTTCCGCTTGAAATACCGGCGCTTGATTATAAAGTTCTTGGAGAGGAACGGATTGACCTGGCGGTCCCTCCCGGGCATCGCCTAGCTTTCAGGGCGGAGAAAGGTACCCCGACATCGATCGCAGAGCTGAGAGACGAGGCGTTTATCGTGCTGAAAGAGGGTCAGGGCTTCCGCAAAATTACGATGGACCTGTGCCGGGATTCCGGATTTGAGCCGTCCGTCGTGTTTGAGAGCAATAATATGGAAACCGTGCAATCATTGGTGGCGGCTGGCATGGGCGTCACGCTCGTTCCCCGCTTTATTTCCAGAGCTCCGCGCAGCGAGTTCGTCCCTGTATACCTCCCTCTGGCCGAGCCCGCTCCGAGCCGCACGCTTGTTATCGCTTACCGCAAGGGCCGTTATTTGTCCAAAGCCGCGGAAGCCTTTATCGATACCTTTCAGTCAACGGTTGCCGAGCTGGCCCGGGGATAAGAATATCGATCAATAAAAAATACCGGTCAAAATAATTACGCTCAAAAAAACCGTCCTTCGGCTGGTCTTCAGCAAAGGACGGTCTGCTTCATGCATTTATGCGCTTAATCCTGGCGATTATGAACGGCAGTCATGTGATTTTGCATATCCGGCACCCTGCCCGTATTTTCACTGACCGGACCTCTGCGCTTCGGAATTCCCGTCTTGTCCTCGATAAAATCCCGCATGATCTCCGTCTGCTGCTCCAGCGCCTCGCGGTGTTCTTCCAGCTGTTCTTCCCGCTGTTTATCCTCTGTCATTAAGAATCCACCTCCTGATCACGGACTACCCCTATTTTTACCCGATTGGAGCAAGAATAACCTGCCGGAACGGATCGGTTTTGCGTTATACGGGAAGGAACTGACTTGGCAAACCTGCCTTCGCATGGTATTCTAGTTGTCAAATAGGAAAACGTAGTGACGGGACCAGTAAGAACGCAACAAGCTGCGACAGAGAGTAAATTCCGACAGGCTGAAAGAATTTACCGTAGCCGGCGCTCCGAACCCTACCCCCGAACGGCCTGCCCGGCAGGACGAAGCCCTCACGTTACGAGGCATAAGTCGGATGATCCCTCATCAATGAAGGTGGTACCGCGGAAGTGAACCCAAGCTTTCGTCCTTTGCTCAGTCTTAGGATGGAAGCTTTTTTTGCTGTTATACACTGACAATATTTAGGAAGTGAAACACATGACCACACGTATAGTTGTCAAAATCGGCAGCAGCTCCCTGACCTCGGCGGAAGGCGGGCTTAACCGCGAGGCTGTAGCCTACTTCGCCTCGGAGATCGCCCATCTCCGCCGCTGCGGCTGCGAAGTGCTGCTTGTAACGTCCGGGGCGGTTGCGGCAGGCTTCAGGAGCATCGGCTATCAGGTCCGTCCCAAGCTCCTGCATGAGAAGCAGGCGGCAGCGGCCGTCGGGCAGGCGCTTCTGATGCAGGCTTACCAGGAGGCATTCTCCAGCCATGGATTGATCGCTGCGCAGATTCTGCTGACGCGCACCGACTTCCGCAGCAGGCGGGCGATGAACAATGCGGTGATGACGGTAGAGGAACTGCTGCGCCAAGGCGTCATTCCGATCTTCAACGAGAATGATACCGTGTCCGTCGATGAACTGAAATTCGGCGACAATGACACGTTGTCAGCGCTGGTTGCCAACCTGCTCAAAGCCTCCCGTCTGATCGTCATCACCGATATCGACGGCTTGTACAGCGGCGATCCGCGCCATAATCCGGACGCGGTGCGCTATCAGCTTGTCGAGGAGATAACACCCGAGATTTATGCTATTGCCGGCGGAGCCGGAACGGCGGTCGGGACCGGCGGCATGCGTTCCAAAATCGATGCCGCCAAGATCGCCACCAGGGGCGGCGTTCCGGTATTCGTAGGCCGGGTTACCGAATCCGGGGATCTTCTACTCGCAGCTAAGGACGAGGGCAAAGGCACCTATTTTGCCACCACCCTCTCCTCCATGTCCGTCAAGAAGCAGTGGCTCGGCTTCATGTCCACCCCGCTCGGCTCGCTGATTGTCGACGCCGGAGCGGAAGAAGCCCTCGTCTACGGCGGGCACAGCCTGCTTCCCGTTGGCGTGAAGGAGGCGCAGGGCAGCTTTCATGCCGGCGATGTCGTGGAAGTGCTCGGGCCGGAAGGCAAGCTTCTCGGCCGCGGTATCGTGAACTATGACGACGCCCAGCTCCGCAGCATCCTGGGTCTTCCCGGCAAGGAGGTTCTCAGGCGTCTTGGCGAGGAAGTCCACCGGCTGGAAGTTATTCACCGGGATGAATGGATTACGCTGGCTTGAATGCCGCCGGCTGCCGGCGGCGGATACCGGATGGAATGATGAAAAGGGGGAACGATGATGAGTGAAGTCATTGCAAAAGCAGAGCTGGCCAAGAGCGCGGTTACCACGCTTGGCAAGCTGACCACGAAGCACAAGAACGAAGCGCTGCTGATCATGGCCGATGCGCTGCAGCACAATGCCGACGCTATTATAGCGGCCAACGCTGAGGATCTGGAACGCGGAAGACAGAACGGCACGCCGGAGTCCATGCTCGATCGGCTGGCGCTGAACACCGCCCGGATTGAAGCCATTGCCGAAGGGCTCCGCCAGATTGTGGCGCTTCCCGATCCCGTAGGCGATACGCTGGAGACGATGGAGCGGCCGAACGGCTTGATCATTGAGAAAATCCGGGTTCCGCTCGGCGTCATCGGCATTATTTATGAAGCGCGACCGAACGTAACAGTGGATGCCGCAGGATTATGCCTGAAGACAGGCAATGCCGTCGTCCTTCGCGGAGGCTCGGCCGCCCTGTATACCAACCGCAGAATCGTAGAGGTGCTGCACACCGCTCTCGCTTCGACCGATATGCCGCCTGAAGCGCTCCAGCTGATCGAGGACCCGAACCGCTCTTCGGTTGATGAAATGCTGAAGCTGAACGGGCTGCTCGATGTGATCATCCCGCGCGGCGGAAGCTCGCTTATCCAGAACGTTGTCCGGAATGCAACCGTTCCGGTTATCGAGACGGGAGCCGGGATCTGCCACACTTATGTGGATGCCGCTGCCGACCCGGCCATGGCGGAAGCGATCGCGCTCAATGCGAAGGTGCAGCGTCCTTCGGTCTGCAATTCGATGGAGACGCTGCTAGTCCACCGGGTCTTCGCCGGAGAGCATCTGCCTGCCCTTGGAGAAGCCTTCAGGGACGCAAGAGTTGAGCTCCGCGGCTGCAACCGAACCCGTACCCTTATTCCATGGGCGCTGCCTGTGACCGAGGAAAATTTTGCAACGGAATATAACGACTACATTCTTAATGTCAAAGTGGTCGATGATATCGACGAAGCGCTTGAGCATATTGCCAAATACGGCACGAAGCATTCCGAATGCATCGTGACGGAGAACGAGGAGAATGCCGAACGGTTTCAGGATGAAGTGGATGCCGCTGCCGTCTACCATAACGCCTCCACCCGCTTCACAGACGGCTTCGAATTCGGTTACGGTGCCGAGATCGGGATCAGCACCCAGAAGCTGCATGCGCGCGGACCGATGGGCCTGCCGGCGCTGACCTCCGTCAAATACAAAATTTACGGGAACGGACAAATCCGGAAATAATCTATATCCGATAGGGGGAAATCCAGACCATGTGTCAACAAACCGCCAAACCGCTTATTCAGGATCAGATCGTCTTTCACGGAGCGGGCTCGATGGCTGAAGCCATCGTTCGCGGCCTAATCTCGCGTTCCGTCATTCATGCAGATCATATCGTCATGCTTAACCGCAGCAGCAGCGAGCGGCTGGCCGAGCTTCGCTCCCGGTACGGCGTTACCGGCAGCAACGATCCGGCCCAGAAGGATGCCTACCTTGCCTCCGCTCCGGTTATCGTGCTCGCTATGAAACCGAAAGACGCAGCAGCAGCGCTCCGTGCGCTCGGACCGATCCTCAACGAGAACCAGCTTATTGTCTCGGTTATTGCGGGGCTCTCCATCCGCACGATGCAGGGACTGCTCGGCCGGAAGCAGCCGGTCGTGCGCACCATGCCGAACACCTCCAGCTCCATCGGATTGGGAGCGACCGGTATCGCCTTCTCGAAGGAAGTCTCCGAGGAGCAGCGACGGCTTTCGCTGAACATTTTCGAAGCCGTCGGCATAACTTCCGTAATCGATGAAGAGCGCATGGAGACGCTGACCGGGATATCCGGCAGCGGCCCTGCTTACATCTATTACATGATGGAGGCTATGATCGCCGCCGGTATCCGGGGCGGACTGACCAAGGAGCAAAGCTCCGAGCTGACGATCCAGACGGTTCTGGGAGCAGCCCGGATGGTGCAGCAGACCGGCGAAGAGCCTGCCGACCTGCGCAAGAAAGTAACCTCCCCCGGCGGCTCGACGCAGGCCGCGCTGGAAGTGCTCGATAAAGGTGATTTCTTCGAAACCGTCATTGCGGCGGTAAGCCGCTGTGCCGAACGTTCCCGCGAGATGGGAACGGCGCTCGACCAGGAGCTCGTGAAGGATAAGGAAACCGAAGAAGCCTGATTGTGCCTCCGATTAACATCAAAAAAGCAGCTTCCGGGAATCCCGAGAGCTGCTTTTTGTTATACGCCGCGCCTGACTTCCGGCCGTTTTGGCCCTTCTGGCGCCTTTCGTTCCAGACTGTCCTTGCGGTCCTTCTGGCGGCGGCTTGCCGTCCAGATTGTCCGTATGATTCATGTGGCTCAGCATGCTATTCAGAGGTCCCTGCCATTCTGGACCTTCTGGGCATAAACCGTTAGCGCTGTCCTTCCCGTTCTCTGTTCTGACCGCTCTTGCCGTTCTGGCCATTTATGCTGTTCTGACAACCGTAGCCGCGAGAGCCGGTTTAACTTCCCCCGCGAAACCGCTGGGAGTATGCCTTGACATCCTGGGCATTCTTCACACGGTTACGGCTCCATTCCAGCAAAATACGGTCGATATAGCGGAAGTAGACCTTGCCCGCAAAGACCGATTCCTTCAGAGCGAGCCGGATCAATTCCTCCGGATACCGGTCCTGGTCCAGCCAGCCCGCAATCGTCTCGAATTCCATCGGTGACAGCGGACGTCCGAATTCCCGCTCGAATACGACGAACAGGCTGTGAGTCTCCTCCTCCGCCGTAGCGGCGTCCTTCCCCACCGCAGCTGCCGAATTGCCGCCGCTGCGCAGAGGCTGTATGCCGATGCTTCCCGCGGCCTGTCCCGGCTTGCCGCGGTCCTCCTCGCGCTGGTCGGCCAAATACCGGCCCAGCTTGTCGTACAGCCCCGAGAAATCATACCGTTCATAATGCAGCCCGAGTCCATCGTCGCTGCCGGCCTCAATCCGCAGGAAGCCTTCTTTGATCAGCTTCTGCAGCTCGCCGGCGATCGCCGAGGCGCTCCGGCCGGTTACGGCCTGAAGCTCCTCCAGCGACGGGAAGTCCTTGCCCTCCACCTGGCGGAACGATAACAGATGAATGAGCAGCAGCGTCTCGCTGCCGGTCAGATTCAGCTTCCTGTAAAAGGTAAGAAGCGCGTAGGGAATAACAGCCATTCCGCTCTGCAGCCCGAAGGACAGGCCGTTCGCCCAGCCGTTCCCTTCTCTGCTGTCCATAAGCGGCTCCTCGCTTTCGTAAATTTGATATTAAGGGTAGAGACGGTACAGCATCCGCGGGAACGGAATCGTCTCCCGCACATGGTCAAGACCGCAAATCCACGCGACCGTCCGCTCCAGCCCAAGCCCAAACCCGGAATGCGGCACGGAGCCGTAGGTGCGCAAATCCATGTACCATTTGTACGTCTCCAGGGAAAGCTCATGCTCCTTGAAACGCGCTTCCAGCAGTTCCGGATCATCGATACGCTGCGAGCCTCCGATAATTTCACCGTAGCCTTCAGGCGCGATCATATCCGCGCAAAGCACAACCTCCGGACGGTTCGGATCAGGCTTCATGTAGAATGCCTTGATGCCCGCCGGATAGTGGGTAATAAAGACCGGCTTGTCGTACTCCTCCGCAATCGCGGTTTCATGCGGCGCACCGAAGTCCTCGCCCCACGGAATGTCGAAGCCCTTGGTGTGCAGGAATTTGATCGCATCGTCATACGTAATCCGCGGGAACGGCGCCTTGATATTCTCCAGCTTCGAGACGTCGCGGCCAACGGCTTCGAGCTCTGCGCGGCAATTCTTGAGCACCGACTGCACGACATGGCTGATGAATTCCTCCTGGACACGCAGGCTCTCCTCATGCTCGGTGAACGCCATCTCCGGCTCGATCATCCAGAATTCAATCAGGTGGCGGCGCGTCTTCGACTTCTCGGCCCGGAAGGTCGGTCCGAAGGAATACACGCGTCCGAGTGCCATCGCTGCGGCTTCCATGTAGAGCTGGCCGCTCTGGGTCAGATAAGCATCCTCTTCGAAATATTTGGTGTGGAACAGGTTGGTAGTACCTTCGGCCGAGGTCGGCGTCAGGATCGGCGGATCGACCAGCGTGAAGCCGTTTATGTCAAAATACTCCTGAACCGCCCGGATAATCTCAGCCCGGATCACCAGAATCGCACGCTGCTTGGAGGAACGGAGCCACAGATGGCGGTGATCCATCAGGAAGTCGACGCCATGCTCCTTCGGGGTAATCGGATAGTTCTCGGTCAGATGCAAAATCTCGATACCCGTCACCGTCATTTCGTATCCTGACTGGCTTCTGGGCTCCTCTCGGATGATCCCGGTTACGTATAAGCTGCTCTCTTGAGTCAGACTCTTTGCCGCATCCCAGACCTCCTCCGGAACTTCCGATTTCACAACGACGCCCTGAATATATCCGGTGCCATCCCGAAGCTGCAGGAACTGGATTTTACCGCTGGAACGCTTGTTGTTCACCCAGCTGCCAATGACGACGCTTTCGCCGACATGATCCTTTACGCCTCTGATCACTGTTTTGTTAGCCATGCCCTCAATCTCTCCTCTGTCAATTTGCGGTGATAAGTCTGAAACAAACCTCTGATCCGGAGTCCGGACCCTCCCAAGATTAATCGCGTGCCAGATGCCCATCGGCGTCTTCTATACGACAATTGTTCCCCGGGAATATAAAGCCGATTATTAGCGCAAAGCCTACTTCTTATTATATTCCGAAAAATTCCACAGCCAAAGACCTGATCGGCCTTTGGCTGTGAAGTTTCCGCCTATATTCAATTGTAACTCTTTATCCTTGCGCTTGCACGATACGCAGCGTATCGCGAGCGATTACGAGCTCCTCGTTCGTCGGAACGACGAGAACCTCCACCTTGGAGCCCGCAGTCGAAATGCGGCGAGGATCGCCGGAACGAACCTTATTGGCTTCGCGGTCAAGCTCGATGCCGAGGTAGGTCAGGTTGCTGAGAACCTTCTCGCGCAGCAGGGAGGCGTTCTCGCCGACGCCAGCCGTGAAGACGATGACGTCAACGCCGTCCATGGCTGCCACATAGGAACCGATGTACTTGCGGAGCCGGTATTCATACATTTCAAAGGCCAGGGTCGAGTTAGGCTCGCCTTTCTCGTAACCGTCGATGATGTCGCGCATGTCGCTGCTTGTGCCGGAGATCGCGAGCAGGCCGCTGTGCTTGTTCAGCATGGAGCTTGCTTCGCCTGATGTCAGCTCTTCCTTGTTCATGACATAAGGAACGACAGCGGGGTCGATGTCTCCGCTTCGCGTACCCATCATGAGACCTTCCAGCGGAGTCATGCCCATGGAAGTATCAACAGAGATGCCCCCTTGGACGGCTGTTACGCTGGCGCCGTTGCCGATATGGCAGGTAATGATCTTAAGGTCTTCCACCGGACGTCCGAGGAACTCGGCAGCGGCCTTGCTGACGAAGTCATGGGACGTGCCGTGGGCGCCGTAGCGGCGAACCTTGTACTTATTGTACAGAACGCGCGGAATGGCATACATATAGGCTTTCTCCGGCATCGTCTGGTGGAACGCAGTGTCGAATACGACAACCTGCGGCACGCCCGGCATATTGGTCTCCGCAGCGGTGATCCCCATAACGGCAGCCGGATTATGTAACGGCGCCAGGTCGAACAGACGGCGAATTTCCGATTTGGCGGGTCCGTCAACGAGAGCCGATTCCTTGAAGACCTCGCCGCCGTGCACGACGCGGTGGCCGACGGCGTTGATTTCTCCGATGGAATCGATCACACCATGCTCTTTATCGGTCAGGGCGGACAGCACTTTCCGGATCGCTGTCGTATGCTCCAGAATTTCGCTGACCTCCGTATATTCCTGCTTGCCTGTCGGCTTGTGGGTCAGAATGGAGGAATCCATCCCGATACGCTCAACCAGCCCTTTTGCCAGGACGGATTCGTCCGTCATATCGTACAGCTGATATTTCAGCGAAGAAGAACCTGCGTTAATTACGAGAACTTTCATATCCGGTCACCATCCTTGTCATACTTGAAGAAGCCTTCGCCCGATTTCATACCCAGATGCCCTGCGCGAACCATCTTCTTGAGAATCGTGGAAGGGCGGTATTTCAGTTCGCCGAACTCGCGGAACATCCGTTCCAGGGCAGCAAGAACCGAATCCAGACCGAAGCGGTCGGCCATCTCAAGCGGACCATATTGGAACTGGTAGCCAACGCGCATGGCATCGTCGATATCCTTGGCGGACGCGACGCCTTCCTGAAGAACATGCATCGCTTCGTTGATGAACAGGCAAATAAGGCGTGAGGTTACAAATCCCGGGGATTCGTAAATCATGACGCCTTTCTTCTCAACGACTTCATCGACGAATGCCTTGGTATTCTCAAAAGTGGGATCGGAGGTTTTCAGGCCGCGTACGATTTCAACGACGTCAACCTTGGCTACCGGATAAATAAAGTGCATGCCAATAACACGCTCCGGATACATGGTCGAGCTGGCAAGCTCGGTCAAGCTGAGCGTGGACGTATTGCTGGCGAGAATGATATTGTTCGGACAAACCTGATCGAGCTGATTGAATACCTTCTTCTTCTCCTCCAGATCCTCGATAATCGTCTCAATGACCATATCGCAGGAGCTGAGTTCGGCGAAGTGGGTAACTTTCTGGATACGGCCGAGAATCAGTTTCTTCTCCGCTTGGGTGATCGCCCATTTCTCCAGCTGTTTATCCAGACTTGTCTCAATCATACTGTAGGAATAATCCAGTTTCTCCGGGGTCTTCTCTACGAGAAGCACATCAAGGCCCTTGGCTGCCAGCATTTCGGCAATCCCCTGTCCCATCGTGCCTCCGCCGATGACACCGATTTTTTTGAAATTCATAAAAAGCCTCCATCCTTTCAGGTATCTCTGCAATTGTCGCAGGACCTATTTTTCTGTCGAAATAAATCAACATACTCCGACATATAATAATATCTTAGCATGCCGGAAAAGTAAAAAAAAATAACCGGCATAAAGAATTATGCCGGTAAAAGTACACTGTCACTAAATTGACAACGAAATTGCTCGCCGGACAACACTTCTTCCTTCATGAGAACGTCCAGGGAATAATCGAAGATAGGCCGCTTGTTCTCAAGGATGTCTCGTGTGCGGGCCATAAGATCGTCCAGAATGCTGGCGTTCTCTTTCATGATTTCTTCCGTCGTAACCATTTCAAGCTTGGCTATGCCAAGCGACGTCAGGCCCGATTTCATCATCATTTCCACAATGCCGAGCGCCTGATCGAAGTCGCCCCGTGAGCCCGTGCTGCGTCCGCCATAGAAAATTTCCTCGGCTGCGGCGCCGCCCAGCGCGATCATAATCTGCTCTTCCAAAAACTCCTTAGTATATAAGTACTGTTCCTGCTGCGGATTATGTCTTACATAACCGAGAGCCTGTCCGCGCGGAGTCAGCGTAACCTGGCTGACGCTTCCCGGACGCAGAGCTTCCGCCATGATGGCGTGTCCCAGCTCGTGGATTGCCACGCGCTTCTTCTCTTCCTGATTGGTCTCACGGTCCGTCTTCTCGCCCATCATGACTTTGTCAATCGCCATTGCCATATGCCGCTGCTCCACCTGCGTCAGGTTCTCGCGCATCATGTAGATGGCGGCTTCGTTCATGACGCTCTCAAGCTGGGCGCCGGAGAAATTATAGGCCTCCTCAGCGATCTTGTCGAGATCAACGCTATCATGCAGCGGTTTGTTCTTCGCATGCAGCTCCAGAATCGACTTGCGTCCCTTCTTGTCGGGCATGTCCACCTGAATATGACGATCGAACCGTCCAGGGCGCAGCAGTGCCGAGTCCAACATCTCCTTGCGGTTCGTAGCGGCGATGAGCAGAATACGCGGCGTATCGGAATTATAGATGCCGTCCATCTCGGTAAGGAGCTGGTTCAGCGTCTGATCATACTCCCGCTGCTGGCCGCCTTCACGCTTGCCGCCGATAACATCGATTTCATCGATAAAAATAATTGCGCTCTCTTTGTTCTCCTTCGCCGCGCGGCTCCGGGCATCCTTGAAGAGATCGCGAATGCGGCCGGCGCCGACACCGACGTACATCTCCACAAATTCACTGCCCGAAGCTGCCACAAATACGGAATTGGTGTAATGCGCAGCGGCTTTGGCCATCAATGTCTTACCGGTTCCGGGAGGTCCGGTCAGCAGGATGCCCTTCAGAGGGCGAATGCCGAACTTGCTGATCTCTTCATGTCGGATCAAGAAGTCAAGCGCCTCGCGCAGCTCCTGCTTCGCGTTATCCTGGCCGCCGATTTCCTCAAAGGTCAGCTTCGCAGGTCCAGCCTTCTTACGCTTCTTCTCCGCACCCGCACTAACGGCAATTCCGCCCCGCATATGCGTAATGAACAGCAAGCCGCCGATCATGACGGCCGCTATAATAACCGGCACGATATTGAAGCCGAGAAAAGCCAGAAAAATGAGCAATACAGGCACGAATCCGATGATGAGTTCCTTGGTCCATTTAGGCATTGTTCCATACCCCCAGCTTCTCAGCCTGGCGCGGCAGAATGATAAACTTGCTCTCCTTGCCGTCCGAAAGGCTTACATACACATTGTTTTCGTCAATTTCCGTCGTCGCCGTAACAGCGGTGAACTCTTTCGACAAATCATTCAACGTTTCGGGAATCAGCGTGTACTTGCCGCTCTCCATAGCTTCGGCGACCGAGAACAGCGCCTTGCTCCAGTAATCGTCCAGCGTCTGATTGGAATGCTGTGTTACATCAAGCTTCACGGCGCGGCTCCCGATAATAGGTTTGCCTTCCGTTTCAATATATTGAACCAGCTCACGCAATTTCGTGCCCGGCTGCAACTCGAGTTTCAAATTGACCTCATCGCGGTTAATAGAGATTTGGGAGGTCTTGACTCCCTGGTAACTGCTTACGATTTTTTCCAGCGGCTCTTGAACAGCGAACTCCCGATACAGGAACCAACCGCCGAACAGGACGGCAGCAGACAGCACCGCGGTCAGCAGTACAGGCATTAGACGAAGTTTCAAACAGCGTCCTCCTCTCTGAGATACAACGAATGAATCCATATTTTTGTCGTCATTCCGTGACCGACATTTTTTGTCGTGCCTTTGAATACATCTAGTAGTATATCATAGGAGTATATACGAAAACGATTGATTTGTGAATATTATTTAAAATTTAACCTTCTATTTTCTGCCTATTTTTTTTTTTTATCAAGAGAACACCAAAAACCCTTCAGAGCACTATGCCCTGAAGGGTTTAATTATGTCGGCAATGTCAACGACTTGGCAAGGCGTACCCTTCTCCAATTTGCTGACCGTCCGAGAACCGATAGAACTTGTAATAATACTTGTCATCCTCTTTACAAAAAAGCTGCCAGACATACTCTCCGTTATACGCGCCGGCAAGCAGACGTTTGATTTGGACGCCAGGAATCGATGACTCGATCAACTGCCTCATCTTCTTCTCGGAGACGCCTTTGGAGACCTCCTGGGCATACACGCCGTTCTGTCCGCTGGCCGGCTTGCCGTCCTCCGTGAACCGAACCCAGACCATCGTATCGGCTCCGGATTTGTTCTTGCCGCTGACGACCCAGTAGATGGAGTTCGCGTCCCACACCGATTTCTGGGCACCGTCAATCTCCGTCAGCCCCGCCGAGCTGCTTGCCACAGCTTCGGCCGCGCTTCGCTCATTCCATTGATCCCTCAGTACGTAGGCGAAGAATTGATAGAGGGCAAACAGAAAGAGTACAGCCAGAAAGATTCCGTACAGAATCCATTTTCTCCTAGTTCTCAACGTGCAGTTCTCCTTCTATGAGGTTTGAGTTCCCGTTGTCGCCGGCAGGCACAGGCAAGTGTGAGCTACCTTTTGAGCAATCCCTCAAACGCTTCCTGCGCCTTGCGGCGGACTTCTTCCTCATCAAGGGTCAGGCATAGGCCGTGCTTCACAACCTGCTTGCCGTCGACCCACACATGCTCGACATCCTTGGCGCTCGCTGAGTATACGGCATGTGATATCAGATCCGTATGCGGTAACAGATGCGGCTGGTCAATGTCCAGGGCGATAAAATCCGCCTTCATACCGGGCGCAAGCTTGCCTACCTGATCCAGGAAAATCGACTTCGCGCCATACTCTGTCGCCATAAGAAGCGCTTCACCCGCAGGGACCGCCGTCGGATCACCGGAGACGCCTTTATGGATCAAGGCAGCCAGGCGCATTTCCTCGAACATGTCCAGATTATTGTTGCTCGCAGGACCGTCCGTTCCCAGGGAGACGGGAACGCCTGCCTTAAGCAGTTCGGGAACCCGCGCTACTCCGCTTGCCAATTTCAGATTGCTTCCCGGATTGTGGGAGACACCGACCTGATAACGGGCCAGTATTTCAATCTCCTCGTCATTCAGATGCACGCCATGCGCCACAAGGGACGGGCGGGTGAACATGCCGAGCTTCTCCAGATGGGCGACGGGACGCAGGCCGAAGTCCGCCTCATTTTGCTCCACTTCCCGGCGGGTCTCCGACATATGGGTATGCATGGGAAGGTCCAAATCATGCGCGGCCTGAACGAATTTCTCGAAGAAATCGGGAGGGCATGTATACGGGGAGTGCGGCGATATCATCGCGGTTATCCGTCCGCCTGCACTTCCGTGATAATTCTTGGCGAAGGCAACGGCTTCCGCCAGCTTCTGACGCTGCACCTCTTCCGGGCACAGTCCAATGACGCCGCGCATCAGTACAGAGCGTATGCCGGATTTCTCCGACACCTCGGCTACCCTGTCCATATGATCGTACATATCAAGGAAGGTAGTCGTGCCGCCCTTCAGCATTTCCAGGACGGACAGAGCGGTTCCCCAGTATACGTCATCCCCGGTGAACTTCGCTTCCATCGGCCACATTTTCTCCTCCAGCCAGATCTGCAGCGCGAGATCGTCCCCATAGCCGCGGAGCAGTGACATCGCCGCATGACCATGCGTATTGACCAGACCGGGCATGAATAGCAGCCGGCTGCCGTCAAATGTCTCCACGCCTTCCGGAACAGCCGCAAGAGCTTCCCCTATGTATGTGATTACCCCATTCTCTACAATCATATCTCCGCCGATTACGGCAGGCTTGTCATCTCCGGGCACGACAAATTTGCCGCCGCGGACGATCCACTTATCGCTCATTCTGCTCTTCGTCCTTTCCGTCATGCAGATAATAGGCAAGACTCTGCAGATCCGTTGTAAAATCGGCCGCGTGCACACGAACCTCCGCTGGCGTCTTCAGGATGACCGGGGCAAAATTAAGGATGGCCTCGATCCCTGATTCAATCAGCAGATTTGCCACATTCTGAGCCTCCTGATCCGGCACGGTAATAATGCCGATGCGGATGCCTTGTTCGCGGACGGTCTTGGACAGCTCTTCCATCGGCTGCACGGTCAGCGTATTGATTTGGGTTCCGACCTTCGGCTGATAGGAATCGAAGACGGCCGTAATTTTCATCGTGTCTTTTAAATAGGCGTTATAATTGGACAGCGCGTGGCCGAGATTACCGGCTCCGACCAGAGCAACATTGATCGGCTGGTCCAGCTTGAGAATGTGCCGGATTTTCTCGATCAGATAAGCCACATCGTAGCCAATGCCTTTTCTGCCGAAATCTCCAAAATAAGCCAGATCCTTGCGGATCTGGGCAGGATTCAAATCCAGACGTTGACCCAATTCCTGAGAAGAGACAGTGGAGATTTCGCGCCGGTGCAGGTCGTTCAGAAAGCGCAGGTATACAGGCAGCCTGCGTACAACGGCCTCTGATATTTTGTCCGATTTCATGAGTTCTCCTCCTATTCGATATCGGCAGCCTTTCATCCCGAACCTCTCAAAGCCCAGCCTTTCGATCATGGTCTAAGCAGCAGCCGATGTATCGGAACCCGCATAACGGTGTCTGTACGAGCCAGATAGACGGCTGAGCTTTGGCGGCTTGGGACATAAGGACCGCTTAAGCATCCCTGCCGGGACGCCTATAAGGATACGGGAGCTGCAGCCGCCAATATGAGCGGAATGCATTCCCGGAATACGGATAAATCATAAGAGTAACAGCCGAGATCAGCCTATCCGTTAGTTATGGCTAATCCGGCCATAGAATCATTAAGGGCTGCGGTATATTAAACTGTCATCCGCAGCAGGTTATTAGGATGCACCGTCCTGATGAAGCCATTCTGCGATGCGCGGAACCATCTGCTGGGTCGTCATATGCTCCATCTTGGGTCCAGGCAGCGAGTACAGGAAGTACTTGCCGTAATAAGACTCGATGACCCTGGTATCATATACGATAACGATACCCCTGTCCTGCGCGGTCCGGACGAGCCGGCCGAAGCCCTGCTTGAAGCGGATGACCGCCTGAGGCACGGAGAGCTTCATGAACGGATTCTTCTTCTGGGCTTGAAGCAGCTCGGACTTGGCTTCCGCAAGCGGATGGTTCGGCGGCTGAAACGGCAGTCTGACAATCGCCAGACAGGTCAGCGCATCGCCGGGTATGTCAACGCCTTCCCAGAAGCTGCTCGTTCCCAGCAGGACGGAAGCGGATTTCTCCTGGAAGCGTCTCAGAAGCTTGCTCCGGCTGCCGCCCTCCACACCCTGTCCGAGCACAGCGATATCCTGGACGGCAAGGGCATCCTTAAGCGGCTCATACACCTGGCGAAGCATTTTGTATGACGTGAACAGCACCAGCATCCGCCCCTGTGTCGTCACTGCGGCTTCCGCAAGCGACTGGACAAGCATATCGACGAATCTGGCGTCGCCTACGGTCCCCTTGACGCTTGGGAAGTCCCGCGGAATAACGAGCAGCGCCTGGTCTCTGTACTTGAACGGAGAAGGCAGCTGCACAGTCTTGAGCCGTTCCTGCTCCTGCGCTTCGTTCAGCCCGAGGCTCTCGATCATATACTGAAACGATTTGTCAACGGAGAGAGTCGCCGAGGTGAGCACCGCGCTTTTCTTCTTGTCGAAGAACAGATCCTTTAGCTGAGTGCTGACATCGACCGGCACGGCATACAGCTGCAGCGATTTGCTGCGGTAATTACCGTTCGCCTCAAGCCAATATACTACATTCTCGTCGTTCATTCCCATAAAAAACCGCACCTGTTCCCGGATTTCGGCCAAATCCTTGAATAATCCGCCGATATCGGTCACGAGGCTGTCCGAAGTAGACTGCCCTTCCTGATCACGCATTTCGTTGAGCATCCCCTCACCCTTGCGGATCGCGTCGCTCAGAGAGCTGTGGAACTTCTGCTCAAGCGCGGCAAGCTCTTCCCAGTCCTGCGGCTTGCGGGAAGGCAGAAGGCGATGAACCAGCTGACCGGCTTCACCCCCCGCGTCGGCGCGCTCCGGAATCAGCATGAACAGCTTCTCGCTCAGGAGTTCCCATGATTCCTTGACGGTTAGCAGGTCCGGATACAATCGGTCGATAATCGAGCTCCATTCCGCCGCCTGCTCGCTTCCAGAGCTTTGCAGCACATGGCGCAGCGCAGGCAGCTGACCGTTTCGGCTGTCCTTGTACAACCGGCTTAGCGTGTGGGACACCGTGAAATGCTTCATGCTCATCCCCAGATGCTTCCCGGCGACTTCCTCCAGCTGGTGGGCTTCGTCAATAACCAGGTATTCATAAGACGGCAGAAGCTGGTGTCCGGCCTTCACGTCGGCGAACAGCTTCGAGTGATTTGTGATGACGACATCCGCATTGCCCGCTTCATGCTTCGCCCGGTGATAGTAGCATTTGCGGAACCACGGGCAGGACCGTCCCAGGCAGGAATCGGTATCACTGGCAACTGTCTCCCAGTAATCGCCGCCCCTGCCTCCAAGGTTCAATTCCTCATCGTCGCCCGATTCGGTCTGGGTCAGCCAGACGATCATCTGCGCCGATGTAAGCGTATCCTCACGGGGAAGGGCAAATTCCTTTGCGTTTATTTTATGTTCAAATTTGCGCAGACACAAATAGTGTCCTCTTCCCTTAAAGACCGCAGCCTTGAACGGGAACGGAACGGTCTCTGTCAGCAGCGGAATATCCCGTTCCCTGAGCTGGTCCTGCAGGTTGATGGTATGCGTGCTGACCATCACCTTCTCGCCGGTCTTGACGCTCTGGTAAATGGCGGGCAGCAAATAACCGAGCGATTTGCCGGTTCCGGTTCCCGCTTCGATCAGCAGATGCTTCTCGTCTTGAAGCGCCCGGTACACCTCTTCAAACATCTGATCCTGCGCCTGGCGGTCCTCGTACTGGGGCAGAAGCGCCTTCAGACGTGTCTTGACCTCATCGAGATACTCGCCGAACGACAGATGCTCTGCCGGATAATCCCCTTCCTCGCGAGGCGGGGACAGCTCGGACCAATCGCCGACGGCAAGCGCCAGTTGACGATAGAACTGCAGGTCGCTGTCCGGCTGGAACGCCTCCATCTCGCGCTCTTTGAGCAGGCCGTCGAAGAACCAGCTGAGATCACTGTCCTCGCCGCTGAACAGTTCCGCCAGACGCTGAATGGTCAGAAGAGGGAGCTCGTTCAGCTCATTCAGGCAGCGGAGCAGCACCAGAGCGGTCGCCAGAGCATCGCTGTCCGCCTGGTGCGGACGCTCATGGGTTAGTCCGAAATGGGAGCTAACTGCGCCGAGCTGGTAGGAGCTGAGTGAGGGAAAGCAGATTTTGAGAAAATCAATCGTATCCAGAATACGGCCCCGGAACGGCAGATATCCGCAGCGGTCCAGGGCGTTTTGCAGAAAATGGAAATCAAAAGCAACATTATGCCCTACCAGCACCACATCGTCAAGCAGCGGCACCAGCTCCATCATCATTTCTTCCAGCTCGGGCGCATCCGCAACATCGCTGTCCGTAATGCCGGTCAAGCCCGTGATAAAAGGGGGAATGGGTCCTCCGGGCTTGACGTAGGAACCGTATACACGCGAAATGGACCGGTCTTCTTCTATGATGGCAAGTCCGACCTGAATGATTTCACCCACGGACTGGGTTCCCGTTGTTTCAAAATCAAGCACGGCAAATTTCATGATGATCTATGACCCTTTCATTTGAGACTCTACCTCAGCATAACAGAAAGTGCGAAAAAAGGCGATGCACACCGCCAGTAAGCTGGGGCTGCATCGCTTGAATTAACCGTCTGTTCTGTTCACAGCAGAGAGACAAGCTGGCTTCCGAATTCAAGCTCGCCGCTGCCCCTGGTACATACCTGGAGATTGCGCTCAGGTTCTGGAAAACCGGGATCATATCTCAGCGCAAGTGAAAATAATTCCCTGGCCTCGTCGAAGCGCCGTCCGGAAGCTGCAATACAGCCCATAGCATTGTAAATATGCGCCTTCAGCTTCCTTCCTTGAACCACGGAGAGCATATGCTTCAGATGCTCCCATGCCTCGGCGGTATCGCCCAGATAGAGATGGGACATGGCGAGGTATAATCTCGGCGCCGGATGGTCGGGGTAGCGGGCAAGAACGACTTTGAACTGCTCGATGCATTTGGGATACATCAGGAGCTTGTAATAGCCCTGCCCGCGGACAAAATTCTCCATCTCGGAAGGATCTTCCGTCATGGGTCCGGCATCGGGAGCGTGCTGCGCTTCCCCCTGCTCTTCCTCAATTCCGATATTCTGGCGAAACAGGCTTAGCGCCTCCGCAAAGGCCAGCCATTCGTCAAGCGCCTCGTCGCTGAGGTTCCGAAGCATCCGGTATTTGCCCAGAAGGTCCTGGCGCCTTGCACCCTCGGAGCCGGGCAGCTCCCTTGCAATGTCGGTCAGCATGTGTTTCATTTCGGCAAACATCTGTTGAAACATAAGGGTGGTCCCTCCTTGCCGATAATAAAATCAGTGCGGCTTGCCTGACTTCATTGTTCGCCCGGAGGGACCCTTTCATGCGTGGCAGACATTGCTTAATGCGTAAGAAGAAGCCCTGTCAGGCCGTTGTTGCATGAAGCTCCTTGTGCTCAAGCTTCACCGGCTTGTTGTTCCCGTCCACAAACACAACGATCGGCTTGTGGCCTTCAAGCTCTTCCTTGGACAGTATGGCATAGGAGATAATGATGACCGTATCGCCCGGCTGCACCAGCCGTGCCGCTGCGCCGTTCAGACAGATCACTCCGCTGCCCCGGGGGCCGGGAATGACGTAGGTCTCCAGACGCGAGCCGTTATTGTTGTCCACGATCTGAACCTTCTCGTTCTCGAGCAGATCGGCCGCTTCCATCAAATCCTCATCGATCGTGATGCTGCCCACATAATTCAGATTGGCTTCGGTCACCGTAGCCCGATGTATCTTGGACTTCATCATATGTCTATACAAGTGCAGCTACCTCCTTCGGCGTGAAGACGATATTGTCGATCAGGCGGGTGCGGCCGAAACGGACAGCCAGCGCCATAATGATCTCTCCCTCCGCCCGGGTGAGCGGAAGATCGGCATCGAGGGGCTCAAGCGCCGGGAAGCTCAAAATATCGGCGTAGTCGATATCCGCCAGCGGCGATTCCGAAATCACGGATACGATCAGCTCGCGGGCTTCGCTCGCGGTAACGACCCGGCCGTCCTCGATCGCAGCCCGTGCTTCCCGGAGGGAGCGTGACAGAACAAGCGCCTGGCGGCGTTTCTCAGCGGACAGATACACGTTGCGGGAGCTGAGCGCCAGCCCGTCGGACTCACGAATGAGCGGACAGGGCACAATCGTAACGTTCATATTGAGATCTTCGACCATCTGCGTGAGCACAGCTACCTGCTGGGCGTCCTTCAGGCCGAAGAATGCATAGTCAGGCTGCACCATATTAATCAGCTTGGTCACAACGGTTGTGACGCCGTCGAAGTGTCCCGGACGGGAAGCGCCGCAGAGCTTGTCCGTCAGGCCGGAGACATTGATTTTGGTGCGGGTCGGTTTCGGATACATTTCCTGGGCCAAGGGAATAAATACAATATCAACCCCCCGGGATTCCGCAAGCGCAAGATCCCGAATCTCGTCACGGGGATAGGATTCATAATCTTCGCCGGGCCCGAACTGAATCGGATTCACGAAGATGCTCATGACCACAATGCCGCAGATTTCCTTCGCCCGGCGAAGCAGGCTGGCATGGCCTTCATGCAGAAAGCCCATCGTCGGAACCAGTCCGACGGGACCGCGTCCTTCGCTCCGAAGCTGACCCAAGGATTCTCTAAGCTGTTCAACCGTTCTAACGACTTTCATATTATCTCGCCCCTTTTCCGGCAGCGCCGTATAATGTGTGCAGCACTTCTTCATCAGCGCCGAATACATGCCGTTCTTCCGGAAAAGCGCGCTGTTTCACATCCTGCACATACTGGCCGATTGCGTCCTTGATCACGCCTCCGATATCGGCGTATGTCTTGACGAACCGTTTCTCTCTGTACGAAGAGGTATATTTCAAAATATCATGGTAGACCAGCACCTGTCCATCGCAGTAGCGCCCCGCGCCGATGCCGATTGTCGGGATGGACAGCTCCCGTGAAATGGCTTCCGCCACCTCTTCGGTGACAAGCTCCAGAACAATGCCGAAGGCCCCCGCTTGCTCCAGCGCCTTCGCCTCTCTCATCAGCCGCACGGCGTCTTCAGGGTCCTTGCCCTGCACCCGGTAGCCGCCAATTGTATTGACCGACTGCGGCGTAAGTCCGATATGGCCTAGCACCGGTACCCCGGCGGAGACGATGGCGGAGACGGCGGAACAAATTTCAAGACCGCCTTCCATCTTGACCGCATGGGCGTGTCCTTCCTGAATGAGGCGGCGCACATGACCCAGCGTGACGTCGATACTGCCGTGATACGTCATGAACGGCATGTCGGCCACGATAAAGGTATGCTCCGCTCCGCGGGCAACCGACCGGGTGTGGTACACCATATCGTCAATGGTGACCGGCAGCGTCGAATTGTACCCCAGCACAACGTTGCCCAGCGAATCGCCGACCAGGATCACGTCCACCCCGGCTTCTTCGGCCAGCGCGGCGGACGGGTAGTCGTATGCGGTCAGCATGCTGAGCGGAACGCCCTCCGCCTTCATTTTCTTCAGCTTCACAATGTTTAACGCTTGTTTGACAGTCATTTCTTTTTCCCCTTTTGCGAGTCCCCTGCGCTTATTTCGCGCAAACAAAAAAACCTTTTAGCGTATCCGCTAAAAAGGTCCGAAGGGCAAAAAAGAGTCACTCGCGATCGTCCCTTCTGTCTCGGTCCTTGCGGCTCAGAGCAGAATCTGGCGTAACCGTCGATCCAGTTACCAAGTGGAACCCGCCGCCTGTCCTCCATGAAGGTGAGGCCTGCGCTTCCTGTAATTCATCATTACTCGCCGGAGTGCAGTTCGCTTGCGATACCGCCTCCTGACAACAGTATATCAAATACCTCCCGTAAATACACGCAAAAAATATGACAAGCTGTGGAACAACATGTCAGATCAGGGCGATTTCGCCGGCGTACAGCGTCTCAGTCTCCCCATCCCGGCGCCGAACCACAAGTCCTCCATCCTCTTCGAGACGGAGCGCAGTGCCTTCCTGAGGCCCCTCGGGCGTCCGCAGCATTACTCGTCTGCCTAGCGTAACCGACATTTCCGACCAAAGCGCGGCGATCGGATCAAGCCCCTGCTCCAGATATACGCCGTAGAGCGTCTCCAGCTCCTTCAGAACAGCCCGGGCAAGCTCTTCCCGGTCTATCTCCTGCCCGCTCTCGATCAGCAGCGAGGTGCCGATCTCCCGAAGCTCTTCCGGGTAATCTTCTTCCGTCAGGTTTGCACTGATGCCGATACCGGCTATGGTGTATTGCAAGCCGCTTGGCCAGGCGCAGGATTCCAGTAAAATGCCGCATAGCTTCCGGCCGTTCACCAGCAGATCGTTCGGCCACTTGATCCCGGCATCCACGCCCGTCTCCCGCCGGATGGCGGCGCAAACCGCCGCACCGGCAAGCAGCGTCAGCTGCGGCGTAAGCTGGAGCGGAATCGATGGGCGGAGCACCGCGCTCATCCAGATCCCCTTGCCCTTGGGCGAATGCCATTTGCGCCCCAGCCGGCCTCTGCCGCCGGTCTGCTCTTCTGCCATGACCGCCGTTCCTTCCGGGGCTCCCTGCTCCGCCAGCTCCTTGGCGGCTTCCTGCGTGGAGACTACCGTGTCCACCCGGCGCAGCAGTCCTCCCCAGCCAGCCCGGCGGCGTTCCTCCGCTTCTTCCCCCGATAAGAAGGTGTTCTCGTATCCGCTCACTCGATCTCCATCCTCTTCGCTTGTCTCATCAGCGCGTCCCGGTCATTCGGGACGCTTCCCTCGGCGGCCGCCAGCAGCAGCTCCTGCAGCAAGCTGCCGAGCCAAGGCCCTGGCCGCCGTTCCAGCGCGGCGGCAAGCTCGCCGCCGCCAAGCGCCAGCTCCGCCAGGCTGCGCACCGGCATGCCGGCGAGCCATGCCCGCGCGGCCCCCACCCGGCCCGCGCCCTCCTCGCCGCCTGGCAGCGCGGCGAGCACATCCAGCCACCCTTCGGCCGCATCAGCGCCGAAGGTCAGGGCGGCGGCGATGAACCGCCGCCTGGAGCCTGCGGGGCCGTCATCCGGCCCCGCCTCTCCCTCCGCGGTCCACGCCTCGCGGAACCGCAGCACCCGGGCGGCATCCTTGCGGGCCGCCCCCGGGAACGTCCATGCCCGCATGAGCCGGTCGGCCTCTTCGGCCGGCGAGCCCAAGGCATGGAGGAGCAGCGCCCAGCGCAGCCGGGCGCTATCCAGTTCCCCGATGCGCGTAAGGCTTGCGGCGGCTGCCGCAAGCTGGTCCGCGTCCCAGGGGAACGGGGCTTTGCCGCGCGCGAGCAGCCCGCTGCGCGCCAGCATGGCCAGCCCCCGCAGCGGGCGGGGGCCTTCCACGATGCGCGTCAGCTCCGCATTGACGCGCTCTACGGCGATGTGCGCCAGCTCATGACGGCGGCGCAGCAGGCCGCGCCACGTGTTCTTCGCGACGCGAAAATCAAGCGTCGAGGCGAAGCGGATGCAGCGCAGCATGCGGAGGGCGTCCTCGCCAAAGCGCTCGTCTGCCGAGCCGACGCAGCGAATGCGCCGCTGCGCCAAATCCTCCGCACCTCCGAAGGGGTCGATGAGGGCGCCGCCAAGCCCCATGCAGATGGCGTTGACCGTGAAGTCCCGTCTTCGCAGATCTTCCGTCACATCGGCCACAAAGGTAACGCTCTCCGGCCGGCGGTGGTCGGCGTAGCCGCTCTCCGTCCGGAATGTCGTAACCTCAATGGGATAGCCTTCCTCCACTACCGTCACTGTGCCGTGCTGCAGCCCGGTCGGCACACATCTTGGGAACAGCGCCAGCACCTGCTCGGGACGAGCCGAGGTCGTCAGATCCATGTCGTGAACGGGACGGCCCAGCAGCTCGTCGCGGATGCAGCCGCCAACCCAGTAGGCTTCATAACCAGCGCCTTCCAGCGTGTTCACAATCCTTGACGCGGCTTCCGCCATCAGGGGGTCCGCCATTGTCCACTTCATTCTGTCACGGCTCCCTTTCTTCAGCGGACCGCACCGCTTATCTGACGGCCCAGGACGCGGTAATAAATGTTCTCGTACTGGTCGGTAATGACATCCTTGGAGAAATCCTGGCACGCACGCTTCAGACAGGCTTCACGCATCTGCTTCGCAAGCTTCTCGTCAGAGAGCAGCCGGACGGCATAATCCGCCATCGAGGTTGTATCCCCGATCGGCGCCAGATAGCCGGTAACTCCGTGCTGAACAAGCTCGGGAATGCCCCCGGCCTGCGAACCGACAGTCGGCACACCGCAGGCCATCGCCTCCAGCGCCACAAGCCCGAAGCTCTCTTTCTCGGAGGGCAGCAGCAGCAGATCGGCCAGTGAAATCACCTGAGCGATTTCATCCTGCTTGCCGAGGAAGCGTACCTTGTCCTCCAGTCCCATTTCGGCGATCTTCGCCTGGATCTTCGGAAGATCCGGCCCTTCCCCTACAAGCAGCAGACGCGCGGGAATCCGGCCGCTGACCTTGGCGAATATATCGACCACATCCGAGACCCGTTTCACGGGACGGAAGTTGGAAATATGCATCAGAATTTTTTCATCAGGCTCCGCGAAATCCTCTCTCAGACCGGCTACATCTCTCGGGTAATATACCCGTTTGTCAACGAAATTGTAAGTGAGATCAATAGGTGCCGTAATATCGAGTGCCCGTCTTGTCTCCTGGATGAGATCGCGGGATACCGCCGTTACCGCATCGCTCTCATTGATGCCGAGCCGGATCAGGTCCTTCAGCGATTCATCCTGTCCCAGTACGGTAATATCCGTGCCGTGCAGCGTCGTTACGACCTTGACCTGGCCGCCGACCATCTGTTTGGCGAGGAAGGCGCATACCGCGTGCGGAACCGCATAGTGCACATGCAAGAGATCCAGGTTCTCCATTTTGGCGACCTGCGCCATTTTGGTCGCAAGCGCCAGATCATAAGGCGGATAGCGGAAGACATAGTAATCATTGACCTCCACCTCATGGTAAAAAATATTCTTTTGAAACGTTCCCAGGCGGAACGGGATGCTGTGGGTGATAAAATGAACTTCATGTCCTTTTTCCGCGAGCAGCTTGCCAAGCTCTGTGGCTACGACGCCTGAGCCGCCCAGAGACGGATAACAGGTAATTCCTATTTTTAACAGCCGGTCCATAGGTCCGTCTCCTTTATTCTTGTCATCTATAGGTGGCCCGACCTTACGCCGCGCCGACTGGTGAGGCTATCGGGCTTACTCCATGAAACAGCCGGCGCTGCTGAGGAACGCCGGCGGGTGCTTGACTGGTTTCGTTCGCTATACCCGGAACAAATCGACTGCATACGGAAGCTTCGAGGCGAATCCTTCCGCATATGTAAAACCTCTGCGCTGGCCCAGAAGCATATCTCTGGCCCGGACGCGCTCAATGTAGCCGTCGTTCAGCGGAGTGGATACAATATCCTCTCCCGGCGTCTTCTGAAACTGGGAGATGTAACAGGACAGGGAGGCTTCCTTCAAGCCGTAGCAATCGGTCACATCAACCAGCAGATCACTCCGTCCCAGATCGTTGATGAAATAAAAATACAATTGGGGCGCCGGAACAGCGGGAATCTCCGGCATATACCGGCGAAGCTTGGCGTTGAATACCGCCTCCTCCACAATCCGGCCACATGCCACATGATCGGGATGCCTGTCCTCCGGAAAAGGTGCGAATACGATGGACGGCGAGCAGCGGCGGATTTCCGCCGTTACGGCATCAATCTGCTCCTCGCTTGGCCGGAGCCCGCGGTCGGGCAGTCCGAGATTGGAACGCATGGCAACGCCAAGCACCTCGGCTGCATGCTCCGCTTCCGCTTTCCGGCTCTCCACGGTACCGTTGGAGGACATTTCGGCAGCGGTCAGATCGCAGATGCCGACATTGAGCCCCGCAGCTGCATGCTTCGCGATGGTGCCGGCCATGCCGATCTCCGCGTCATCCGCATGCGCTCCGATCACGAGGATGTCAAGCTTCATTCCGGATCGACTCCCGGCTTGTACTTATGCACCAGCTCGCGCCAGGCGAAGTCGCCCCGGTCGATCGCCTTGACGAGAATTTCCGCAGTCGCGATGTTCGTGGCGACCGGAATGCCGTATACGTCGCACAGACGAAGCAGGGCGGAAATGTCCGGTTCATGCGGCTGCGCCATCAGCGGGTCCCGCAGGAAGATGATGAGATCCAGCTCATCCTGGGCAACCAGGGAGCCGATCTGCTGATCGCCGCCGAGCGGGCCTGACATAAAGCGGTGAATCTTCAGGCTCGTTGCTTCCATGATGCGCTCGCCCGTTGTTCCGGTCGAGAACATCTCATGTCCTTCAAATACATGCTCATACGCGGTCACAAAGTTAACCATTTCGTCTTTTTTTCTGTCATGCGCAATAAATGCGATCTTCATTTGCGTCTTCTCCCCCGTCTACTCAATAAAATGTTCGAATCCGTAAACCAATCCCGTATAGCTCATAACCTTCTGGATGCCCAGCTTGACTCCCGGCATGTATCCTGCCCGCTCATAGGAATCATGGCGGATCTTGAGCGACTGTCCGTCACCGCCGAAGACAACCTCCTCCTGGGCGAATACGCCCGGCAGACGGACGCTGTGGATGCGGAAGCCGTTATAATATCCTCCGCGCGCTCCTTCCAGGATCTCTTCCTCGTTCGGATTGCCCTGCCGCAGCTCCTTGCGAACCTCAGCGATCATCTCAGCCGTCTTGATGGAGGTTCCGGAAGGTGCATCAAGCTTCTGATCTCCATGATACTCGATGATTTCAAGGTGTGGGAAGTACTTCGCCGCCTGCGCGGCAAACTTCATGAGCAGAATAGCCCCGATCGAGAAGTTGGGTGCGATCAATCCGCCGATGCCCCGCTCCTGGCACTGCTTGTCCAGCTCGTCGATCTGCTCCGGTGTGAAGCCTGTTGTACCGGTGACCGGCCGCACGCCGTGACGGATCGCCGCCGCCGTGTTCGCGTATGCGGATTGTGGAATCGTGAAGTCAACAAGCACATCGGCTCCGGCAGACAAAGCGGCGTCCAAATCATCCGTTACTGTGACTCCCGCTTCGGGAAGTCCCACAAGAGTTCCCGCGTCTTTTCCCATGGAAGAACGGTCAACAGCGGCGGCCAATTCCAGCTCTTCGTCCTGAAGCACCAGCTTGACGACCTCTTTGCCCATTCTTCCGCCTGCTCCTGATACTACAACTCTGATTCTCTTGTCCATTTGTCTTTAGCCCCCGCTTTCGTCTGTCGTTTAATTACTTCATATACTGCTGCAGTGATTTCTGGAGATCCTTCATTAATGCCATCAATCCTTCATCACCGGGATGCAGCGCAATCACTTCTTTCATGGCTGCGATGGCCGGCAGATGCTCATTCATCCGGCTGTGCGCGATGGCAAGCCAGACATAGGCGTCGCCGTACAGCGGGTCCAGTCTTACGGCTTCCTGCAGCAGCGTGATCGGCCGGTATGGATTGCCTCCAAGGCCCGTCTTCTCTTCAAGCAGCACTCTGGCCTCCTGGACATGCATCATGGCCTGCAGATGCTGGAGATGCAGCCGGTATTCCGGTTTGGCCCCATCCAGCTTCACCGCTGCCTTGGCGTGCTCGGCCGCCTTCTCCAGCCGCCCGCTGCGGGCATACGTAATCGAGCAGCGGTACCGAACCTCCGGGTTATGCGGTTCAGCCGCGATGGCGGCCTCAAAACACAGGATCGCTTCCTCGAAATCGCTCCGCAGGATACACCGGTACGCTTCACTCACATAATCCCCCGGATTCATGCTTACCACCCTCCGTCATATGTTACATCATATGCTTTGGGCTTACTCCGCGTTCTTCTTCGTCCACCGTTCCGCATCGCGGGTGTTGAATTTATGCATGACCTTGTCCATGGCCTGTGTCAGATCGATGCCGAGCGAGTTGGCGAAGCATACCGTGATGAAGAGTATATCGCCAAGCTCAAGCTCTATGGAATTCTCGGGCTCGTCCTTCTTCTTCGGCTTCTCGCCGAAGGAATGATTGACCTCCCGCGCAAGCTCCCCGACTTCCTCCGACATGCGCGCAAGCATGGAGAGTGGACTGAAGTAGCCTTCTTTGAACTGGGAGATATAAGCGTCGACTTCGCGCTGGATTTCGGCCAGACTTTTCTCCATTTCTAACGCTCCTTCTCCTGGCGCATATTGCCTTTTCGTTTGCCCCTATGTTATCGTAAAGACGTTTTGAAGACAAACCTTTTTTGAAATATAAGCTAAAGGACGCCGCCAGGCATTTATCCTTAATTCCGGGATTTGTCTTCAATAAAGTATACTTTTTCGCAATCGGAGAAAAACTGCCGGTATTACGGCTCACGGAGGAACCTATGAAACTCGAGAAGCTAAGACCCTTCTTTAAGACGACCGCCCCCATCATGCTTGGGACTGCGGTATATGCTTTCGCACTCTTATATTTTATTATCCCCAATCAACTGATGGAAGGCGGGGTCACCGGTATCACCATCCTGTTGAATTACGGCTTCGGCATTCCGGTCTTTCTGACAACCCTGCTGCTGAATCTGCCACTGTTCCTGCTCGGATGGAAAATGCTGGGGTCCAGTCAGATCGTCTATACCGGCATTGGGATTGGCTCTCTGTCGTTCTTCCTGTGGCTGTTTGAGCATCTGATTTCCCGGGGCTGGATCATGCCCTTTCAGACCGAGCATGATTTCATCCTGGCTTCGCTCTATGCAGGGGTTACGCTTGGACTGGGCCTTGGCATTGTCTTCCGCTTCGGGGGGACAACCGGCGGCGTCGATATTGTCGCCCGCATTTTGAGCCGGAAGTTCGGCTGGAGTATGGGACAAATCATTCTGGTGACCGATGTCTTCATTATCGGCTCTTCGCTGCTCTACATACCTAAGGAAAAAATCCTCTATACGCTGGTGGCCGTATTTATTGCCTCCCGGGTGATTGATTTCATTCAGGAAGGCGCGTATGCCGCCAAGGCGTTTATGATCATCAGCGATCACGGAGAGGAAATCGCCGAGCTGATCACAAAAGATATGGAACGCGGAGTCACGCTGATCCCTTCCATTGGCGCCTATTCGAAAATGTCCAAGTATACCGCCTATTGCGTCGTCTCCAGACAGGAGATCCGCCGCCTCAGCCAGTTGATCAGATCGGTAGATCCCAGGGCCTTCGTTATTATTAGCGATGTGCATGATGTGCATGGCGAAGGCTTCCGTGAAGAGTGAAGCTTACTTACAGTCTAAAGCCAAGACAAGCCAAAACCGGTCCCTGCGGCCGGTTTTGGCTTGTCTTGAAGTTTGTCTGAAAGTTTGTCTGGAGACTTGCATTCTGAAACGGAAGCTGTCTGCAAGGTAAGAGACTTTCACCGACCGAATCTCCGTTATCGCTCTTCCAGTCTTTAGGAACCGCTATAGCGGATTCCAACGATCCCGCTCTCCCTTGTACTTCCGGAAGCCGGTATAAGCCAGAGCCGCCAAAATGAACCCGCCGGCAAGCCAGCCCGCCATTCCGTAATTCTTCGGAGCAAGGGGTGTTGACAGCGTCGGCTCATCTTTCTCCTTGCCGAACAACGCACGCACGGCTTCTCTTCCATGCGAGATCGCGCCGACTCGTTCTTCCCGTCCCGGTGCGGGCTTCCCCGCTCCAAGCCCTTCAGCGAAAGAGAGCCACGCATCGAACCGGTTGGCCTCCACATCTCTCCGGTCGACCAGCACCGCCGGGCGAATCAGGTCATAGCGCACCCTGAGGCTCTTCAGGGCGGTTGTCCAGCCGGAGGAGTCCCCTGCCGCCGCTCCGCGCTCCATCTCCTTCATGTCCTCCAGCATCAGTTTGTAGTACTGCATCCACATCGGCTGCCGGGCATGATTCAGACTGTTGACAGCCAGCCTTAGCCGGGCCGCAGCCGATATCCAACGGTCAGGCTGCATGTTGACAGCGTTCATCGCGGTCTTCATGTCAATGATCGTGCCGGACAGAGCGTTGATTCCTTCCACTGAGGTACGGTCACCAAAGGAAGATGAAGCGAACAGAGCCGAGATGGCCTCCGCTGTCGCCCTGGCTTTATTGACATCGCCTTCCGATGCGTACCGGTACAGAGCTTCCGTCATATCCTCCAGACGCTGGGCAGGTTCTTCCGCGCTGCCGTCCGTCGCTTTAGCTGGTTCCGGAGCTGCGGATTCCAAGGTTTGTCCTGACTTGTCCGAGGCCACAAATGTACTCCAATCCAACGCATGCGTTCTGCTTGCCGTAAATACCGGCGACACAAGCAGAACTCCCAGCGCCAGCACCATTCCCCATATTCTCCGCCGCATGAGACATCCCTCCTGCCTTCATCTTATGCAGAGGGACAGGGTCTAGAACATGCGGCTGCGACTCCGGAGATTCCGGCGCTCCGAGGCTTCCGCCGCCAGCCAGGCGGCGGAAGCGCTCAGCAGCGTCAACAGGAAGGTGAAATTGCGCACTTGCGCGACATCATCAATGAGTGTGGACGGAAGCCATGGATAAATGCCGAAGCCATAGTCCATCGTATCGTTAAGCAGAGTGTACAGAAGCGCAATCGGAATCATTTTGCGGCAAATAAAAAATCTGGCGTACAGCAGCGCTTCTACAGCCATCCCGGCATGCGAGGCCATCAGCATCCAATCCTGCCAGTCGATGGTTCCGCCCTGGTATCCGCCTGCGATAATAATAGCAACCGCCCAGATTCCGTATTTTACCGAAGTTACAACAGCCAGCGCCTCCACCAGTGCGCGAACCGCAACGCCAAAGGCAGAGCGTGGAGGGAATAGTAGCAGCAGCAGAGCCAGTGTGAAGAATAGGCTGGCAGTCGGACTATCCGGTACGAACGGAAGCAGCCAGACGGGGTAATTCCCGGCCGTATATGACAGCTGATTGCCGTACCATATGTAGCCGTAAATCGTTCCAAGCGTATTGACCGCCAGCAGAATCCAGACAAAAGGCCGACTCATCAACACCTTGTCCATTATATGTACAGCATTCGACACTCTCTTACTCCTCCCCGGCTTAATAAAAACCTGACCGCTATCCGATCAGGTTCGTCCTATAATTTCTATTCTACTGTTCTGCTTTTTGTTTCGCAAGCCGCTGCGCGGACGATGGGTTTTACATGAAAGAAAGCCATAAACAAACAGCGTTATCAAGCATTGCCCTATCTTGTCATGGCAGCCCTCCTGTTAATCCTCAGAATGGCCTGCTTGTCCTTGCTTGTTGTCAGCACGGCATATTTCCTGATTATTCGGTCAGCAAAAAGACCCGCCCCTGTCGCCCGGGCAGGTCATTCCGCCGTATGTCCACTCCTATTTTAAGGGGAGGTAAGCGCCTTCGCACTTTTGATCCCTAAGCCAGGCTTTTTAGTTCCTCTGTAAGATTCCGGAATGCCGTTTCGTCTCCCATGGCCAGCGCCGTGTCAATCTCCCGGTACAAGATGTCGCACCGGCGCTTGCGCAGCGCTTCGTCCCACACCATTTCTGCCGCGAGCCCTAACATCACTTCATAGGTTGCCTTCATTTTGTCCATTCGAATACACCTCCGCTGTTTATGTTTCTGCATATGTTTTCCCAAGTTCAAGGCAGCTGGCCGAAGTCCGGGCCGTCCGCTCCTGGTCCTGTTCCGTAAGCTCCCAAACCGGCCCCTATTAAAGCATATTCACCAACCGTCGCACCGTTCAACACTATTGCGCCCAATCCTAATATTACGCCTCTGCCTACCCTGCAGCGTTCGCTGGATGATGACTGGAACGATTTCATTTCTCCTCTTCGCCTTCGTGTGAAATCTATAGTCGACCCGTGTCACCGCAGAAGTCGCCTATGTTCTTCACTCCTTCGGCTGTAAAGACGGATGGATGAAGCTGCAGTATGTAGGCTCCATATGACATCCGCAAGTAGTCCCCCTCCTTTTGGCATAAGGCGGGCTTATCAGCAGCAAGGACCTGCGCGCCGCATGGACGGCTATATAAGAACCGGTTTGTTGACAACCGCCTTCTCCAGCCCCCATGCCGTCATTTTGACGGCGGCTCCCGCTGCCGTCTCCCCTGCTCTAAGCATGCCGAGATGCAGCATCATACGAAGGATGCGCTTCTCCATAATCATGCCCGCATCGTCGTAATAGAACGGCTTGATCAGCCAGCCCAGCGAGGCGTTCAGCGACTCTACGGTCACCCATTCTCCCGCAGCAACGCCGATCCAATAGACGAGCGATGTAAGATTTGGAATAGCACCTTTATAAAGTCTTAACCAAAAGGTGAATATCTGCAACATGGATTCGGCTTTTGCTTCCTCCAGAACCA
Source organism: Paenibacillus sinensis (assembly GCF_019904155.1). Classification (GTDB taxonomy): domain Bacteria; phylum Bacillota; class Bacilli; order Paenibacillales; family Paenibacillaceae; genus Paenibacillus_AQ; species Paenibacillus_AQ sinensis. The sequence continues at coordinate 85,783 of NZ_JAHCMB010000046.1, read as the reverse complement.
GGGAGCCGCCGGTCGTCAGCCGGAGCTTCTGGCCCTCTTCGGCGATCCAGCGACGATGTCTGGCATAATCGTACAGGAGCGCCAGCCGGGGCGGATAGAACTCGCAGGCTCTGCCGTAACCGAACCGCCAGCCGCCCTTGGACAGCAGCGGTTCCGGGATATGCAGCGCGTTCATCAGCTGCTGCTGGCTTCTCTTGTACATAGCGCCATCCGTGCTGATCTCGGGTTCATTCTCCATGACGAAACGCAGTAGTGTCAGGAGATCGGCGGCCGCAAGACCGCCTTCTTCCCGGTACATTTCGGGCTCACTGCATTTATGCAGCTCTTCCCGGATCCGGATCGCCATCGCATCCCGAAATCTTTCCTTAAAATCCGCGGGAACCCGGTACAAATACCTCGTCTGTTGGGATGTTCCGTTAAAAAGCCAGCCGCCGTTCTTGAAACGATTCACGATATCGCGATAGCCGCCGTGCGAATCAGTTGTCTCGAAAGCCGCTGCACGGGCGGCGGCCAGCAAATCCTCCAGTGCCAAATAACCTCTTTCATCAAACAGGAGAGTGTTTAAAAACCTCAAGTCCGAAAGCGAGCAGTCTCTGATTTGGGCTGTCATGAAATCCCTGCTGCCCAGTGTGTGGAGCAGCGTCTGAATCAGATCCCGCTTCGAGTTCGGCCTGCATTCACACCGGTACCGGCCCGCAATGGCCGTAAGCTGGCTCATGTCCGCATAGCTCAGCATATCCGCCAGATTCATCTACATCGCCTCGCTGTTTTAATACCATTATGGGAATGCTGGCTTTTTTTATTCCAGTTTCCGCAAAAAAAATAACCCGAAATTTTTCGGGTTACGGCTGGTTTTGCAGAATATGGCGGGTACAGTTGTACAGCAGAGGATTCCAGTCATTTTCCTTCTTTTCCAGTATGGTCAGGGAAAGGTTGCCGATGCGTTCGGTATATTTGTCTTTGTACAGTGCTGTGTACAGCTGCGCCAGAAATCCGCCGTGGGAGACCACTAGAATGCTCTTCTCCGGATTATTGGCTGACAGATCCTCCAGAAAGGCCAAGGCACGGGCCTGAAGCTCTTCATCCCTCTCCTGCCCGACGTCCAGCAGGTTCCACTCCTTGCCCCATCTGCTCTCGCGTTCTGCGGCCGTAAGCCCTTCGACCTGACCATAAGCACGCTCGCGTATACGGCAGTCAGGCTCAAGGAGCGGGATGCCGAGCTTCGCCGCAATAATCTCGCCGGTCTCCTGTGCGCGCGACAGACCGCTTGTAATGCAGCCGTCCCAGCGGTAAGGCTCCTCCAGAAGCCGGTCTGCCAGCATATGAGCCTGCCTCCGGCCTACGTCGTTCAGCGGAATATCGCTTTGTCCTTGAATGCGGCCAACGACATTCCAATCGGTCTGTCCGTGGCGAATCAAGCCAATCAACATGAGAACTCCCATCCCTTCCCCTATTTTTTAACTAACTTTATCATGGATGTACCCAAATGAACAGCAAAAGAGCTCTTCCATGAACAGGGAGAGCTCTTTCAATGCCTGCGGTAACGGTTAAGCCGGGTTAGCGAAACAATGGACAGAAAGATACCGAGGCTGGACAGAATCATCCAGTACTGGGGATGGGTCGGGTCCATGCTGACGACCAGCGGCTCGATAATTTCAGTAGCGCCCGACGATACCGGATAGACCGATGTCCAGTTGTCCAGTGAACCGGCGACCCCGGTTGGAACAATCCCGGTCTGCGCCATGGTTGTATTGTCCGGTGTCTGGAAAATGGTGAAATAAAGGAAGCTACAGAGAAATACGGCCAGAAAACAGGCGATCCATATACTGATGCGTCTGCGAAAAATGCCGGGCCGTCCCGGCGATTTGCCGTCTCCCGGCATCAGCCACGGGCTCTCCAGATATATGCGTTCCATAACTCTGGCATTGATCGCCTCAGCCCGTTCATCACTGACAACGGTCTTCATTTCGCGGATCAGCCGGCTGCCCTCCTGCCACAGCTCCCATTCCGCCGTACAGTAGGAACAGCCGGAGACATGCCGCATGAACGCTTCCGCTTCCGGAGATCCTTTCGGTAAATCTTCAAGAAGCGGGATCAGTCTCTGCGCTTCTTTACAATTCATTAATTGTTCATCCTCTCTGCCCGCTCCTCGTAGGCAGGCTCGTAGAAGTAAGACTCGAGCTGCAGCTTCACACTGCTTCTGGCCCGGAAGAGCAGCGATTTGACCGAACTCACACTCTGGTCGAGAATCGTAGCGATCTCCTGGTAATCCATCTGGTCATATTCACGCAAAATCAGCGCCGATCTCTGCTTCTCGGGCAGGTTATTGATCGCTTTGCGAACCAGATTCATCCTCTCGTTGCGCAGAACGGCCTGCTCCGGAGCTACTTCCATAGGAGCTACAGGCGTATATCCGCTTTCTTCCAGCGATACACTGCCGGCTCTGTTCTTGCGCAGCTCGCTGAGTACGGTATTGCGGGCGATCGTATACAGCCAGGTCGAGAAAGAGGCGTCGACTTCGCGGAAGGAGTGAAGGCTCCTGAATGCCTTGTAGAACGTCTCGGAGCAGAGATCCTCTGCGATAAGCTCCATCTGAGAGTTCTTCAGCATATGATAGACGAAAGCCAAGATCTTGCGCTGATACCTGCGCATAAGTTCGGAATACAATTCGGTGTCGCCCTGTTTGATAAGTTGGATCAGTTGGGAATCCGTCATGGTGGGTGTGGTCCTCCTCGCCATCGCACGTCATACCCGGCTGAATATATATACCCTGCCGGGTTCCAAAGGTTGCGGCTTTTTCTGAAAAATTGGATTACGATTTCACGCATTCGGTTTCTATGTATATTCATCGGAACGGATGTTTAGATACGATAATACGTATGAATAGACATACGTAAGAAGAATCTTAAACTCTGTAAAAATACCTTTCCTATTGTACCACAATTCGGTAGGGAATGACATTAATAGAGTTCAGACGTCAGGAACAGGCAGCTCTATCCGACTTTTTCTCCGAACGATAACCTGTTTTAGCCTCGAAATAGCCGGTTTTTCGGTGCTGCAGGTTTATTGCGATGAGGGAATGGAATCTTCTTGAATCATCCAGATCTACCGATGATAAACATGATAAGGAATAAGCAGAAATATTTTTTAGTTTTTTTCCTTGAAAGCGTTGACAAATTGTAAACGGATACATATAATAAAAGTACAGTATGGTTTCTCTCCACTCCTATCCAAAACTGTTGCTCTATATGAGCAAGGACCGCTTTCTGAAAGCGGTCTTTTTTTTTGTCTTTTGGGCCGTGACCGCAGCCGTGAAGCTGCTTGGGCCACCTGAGTCCTTTTGCATGCTGTATACCTGCTGTCTACCTGCTGTCTACCAGCTGTGTGCCTTCTCTATGCCAACTTCTGTAAAACTACTGTCTACTGTAAACTTGTTCCGTACTGTAAGCCTGCTCCGTATTGTAAACCCGCTGTATGCTGTATGCCGTATACCCGCTAACCACCAGCTGCATGCCTTACAGTATCCCGCCGCTGTAAACCTGCTGTCTGCCGTAAAACCGCTCCGTGCTGTAAACCTGCTCTCTACTGTAAACCCGCTGTATGCCATTAACCCGTTGTATGCCGCAAACACCGCACCCCCGCTTGGCCTGCAGCCCAAAAAAGCCGGGCATCCGCCCGGCTTCATCAGCTCTTTTACACATATACCGTATAATCACGCTGCTGCAGCAGCGCCTTGGCACGCTCCATATCGTTCTCCTGTCGAAAGGACAGCCGCATGATTCCCGGCACATCCTCGCGGCTCTCGATAATTTGCACATTGCTGAGATTGATGCCCTGGTCGCCCAGCTCCGTCGCAATCCGGCCGATAATGCCGGGGTGATCGGGGACGTCGATATGCAGGTCGAACAGCGGAGTGATCATCCCCTTGCGGCGCTCCGGAAGCCGGCTGCGGAACCCGCTCGCTTCCTCGAAGGCCTTCTCGATCGCCTCTCCGTCTCCGCTCTCCAAGATGCTGACGAATGCCGACACTTCCTCATTCCAGTCTTGGAGCAGCCGAAGCATCACGGAACGGTTATTCAGCAGAATATCGCGCCAGATCACGGGCTCGCTGGAAGCGATCCGTGTAATGTCGCGGAATCCCCCGGCGGCAAGCGTGCTGTACAGCGAATCTTCGCTGTCATACCCATGCACCTGGTTCACCAGCGCAACGGCGATAATATGCGGAAGATGGCTGATGGCTCCCACGATTTCATCATGCCGATGGGGGTCCAGCCGGACGATCTGGGCTTTCGTATGTACCAGCAGCGCCTTAAGCGCTTCGTATGCCTCCTCGGACACGCCGGGAGGCGGAGTGAGCACGTAATAGGCGTTCTCGAACAGAAGCGACGAGGCCGCTTCAACCCCGGAACGCTCCGAACCGGCCATGGGGTGTCCGCCGATGAAGTGCACGTCCTGCAGGTCCAGCGCCTCCGCACAGTCTGCAATACTCCCTTTCGTGCTGCCCACATCCGTAATAATGCAGCCTTTCTTCAAAGGAAGCCGGCTCAAACGTTTCATATATCCTTCAAGCATTCCTACAGGTACGCACAAAAAGATAAACTCTGAATCCAGCGCAGCTTCCTCAAAAGACAGTGTCGCACTGTCCACTACGCCTCTGCTCACATATTTGTCGGCTGATTCCGGCCTGTGAGCATGTCCGACGACGGTTATCCCCGGCTTTCCCTTGAAGCAGAGCGCCAGGGAGCCGCCGATCAGTCCGACGCCGAATATAGAAATTTTAGTCGTCATGTCGTTACAACATCTCGCCTTCTGTAAAGTGCTTGCAGGGGTCCGGCTAAGCCCGGACTCCCTGCTCCATCAACGCGGCCTCGAGCGCTGCGATAAAGGCCTTATTCTGTTCCTGCGAACCCACAGTAACCCGTATCCAGGTCGGATACAGCCGGTGTCCGGCTCTGACAATCACGCCTTTGCGCAGCAGGCTCTCGAAAAGCTCTGAAGCCGGAACGCGCACATCCACCATGATGAAATTGCCCTGCGAGGGGAAATGATTCAATCCCAGACGCTGAAATTCGGCCTGAAGCTGTAATCTGCCGTCTGCGTTAAGCTGTCGGCATTCCTTCACATACTCCTTGTCCCCCAATGCGGCAAGAGCCGCTGCCTGAGCGATGCGTGACGTATTGAACGGTTCGCGAACCTGATTGATGAGTTTGATTATTCCGGGACTTCCGATCCCATAACCGATACGCAGCGCAGCCAATCCATATATTTTGGAGAATGTGCGAAGAACGACCAGATTGGGATAACGGTCCAGCAGCTTGATGCCATCCGGATAAGATAAATCGGTTGCATATTCGAAGTAGGCTTCGTCCAGAACAACCATGACCCTCTCAGGAACAGCGTTCAGGAACGACATCAGCTCCGCTTCGGGCACGAAGGTTCCCGTCGGGTTGTTCGGGTTGCACACCCAGATGACCTTTGTCTTGTCCGTGACGGCGGCCAGCATAGCAGCCAGATCATGCGTTCCGTTCACGAGCGGAACCTCGATGCCGACCGCGCCTTCGATATCCGCATTGCTCTTATACACAGAGAAAGTCTGGTCTGCCATAATGGTCTCGTCGCCGGGCAGGAAGAACGCGCGGGCAATCAGTGCGATAATTTCATCGGAGCCGCAGCCGAAGATGATGTTCTCGCCCTTGACACCCAGATGTGAAGCCACCGCGGAAGTTAATTCCGCAGCGGAGCCGTCGGGATAGAGATACAAGTTGTCCAGCTCGGCCAGAATAGCGGCTTTGGCACTGGGAGAAGAGCCATACGGATTCTCGTTAGAGGCTAGCTTGATGACCTTCTGAAGCCCGTATTCCTTCTGTACTTCTTCAATGGGCTTGCCCGGCTTGTATACCGGAAGGTCTACAATATGCGGTTTCGGGTTCATGGCGATCCTCTTTCCTCGGAATTAATCTACGTGATGTCAATAGTTACGGTCTTAATTGTGACACAAAGTTCCGGATTTGCAACAGTCCGTCTCCGCGTTTCGCCGGGTCCTGAAGGAGGAAGATCACCTCTTCAATCTTGCGGACAATGGCGCTGCCCACCACTACGCCGTCGCAAATTCCTGCGAACCGGGCAACCTGCTCCGGCGTCGAAATGCCGAATCCGACGGCTACCGGCAGATCGGTCGCCTGGCGGACCGATCCGATAAACCGGTCCACATCCTGATGAAAGGATGCCCGCTCTCCGGTCACGCCCAGAGATGAAACGCAGTAGACGAACCCGCTCGCTCCGTCCACAATCTTCGCGATCCGCTCGCTGGATGTCGGCGCGACGAGCGGAATCAGATTGATCCCGGCTTCGCGGCTGCGGGTGCGCATTTCTTCCGACTCCTCAACCGGCAGGTCGGGGATAATCAGGCCGCTGATTTCATGATCGCCCAGCTCCGCGAAGAATGTATCCAGTCCCATTTGAAGAACGGGATTATAATAGGTGAAGAGGATAAAGGGAAGCTTGCTGCCCGACTCGCGGGCTCTGCGCGCCGCCTCCATACAGGTCCGCAGATTGATATTGCTGCGGAGCGCACGGGCGGAAGCGCGCTGTATAACCGGTCCGTCTGCCAGCGGATCGGAATACGGAACGCCGAGCTCGATCATGTCGGCACCGGCCGCTTCAAGCTCTGCGATTATAGCCAGGCTTGTCTCGAAATCGGGGTCCCCGATTGTCAGAAACGGAATCAAGGCCGTTCTGCCCTGCTCCTTCAGGCTGCGGAACGCCAGATCCATGCGGTTCGTCGTTTCAGTCGTCATTTCAAACCTTCCCCTTCCGTGTAGGCCATAATCGATTCCACGTCCTTGTCTCCCCGGCCGGAGAGACAGATTACGACGATGTTATCCTTCGGCAGCGTAGGGGCGATCTTCGCAACCTGGGCGACGGCATGCGCAGATTCGAGAGCCGGAATGATGCCTTCCGTCACGCAGAGCAGCTTGAGGGCGTCCAGCGCCTCCTGATCGGTAATCGGCACATACTGAACCCGCTCGATATCCTTGAGATAGGAATGCTCCGGACCAACTCCCGGGTAATCCAGACCAGCCGAGATGGAATGGGCCTCAATCACCTGTCCGTACTGGTCCTGCAGCAAATAGCTCATGGAGCCCTGGAATACGCCGTGAGTGCCTTTGCTCATCGTCGCGGCATGGAATGGCGTGTCGATTCCCTTGCCCGCAGCCTCGACACCGATCATACCTACCGATTCGTCCTCCAGGAACGGATAGAACATCCCGATGGCATTGCTGCCGCCGCCGACGGCTGCAACGAGCAGATCCGGCAGACGTCCTTCCGCTTCCTGAATCTGCCGGCGCGTCTCGTCGCCGATAATCCGCTGGAAGTTCCGGACCATCATCGGATACGGATGCGGGCCTACCGCCGAACCCAGGATATAGAAGGTGTCATCCACATTGCTGACCCAGTAGCGGAGCGCTTCATTGCCCGCGTCCTTCAATGTGCGCGATCCGGAAGTGACCGAGACGACTTCAGCGCCGAGAAGCTTCATGCGGAAGACGTTGAGCTGCTGGCGGCGGGTATCCTCCTCGCCCATGAACACCTTGCATTCCATCCCGAGCAGCGCAGCGACGGTAGCCGTTGCGACACCATGCTGGCCGGCTCCGGTCTCGGCGATGACTTTCTTCTTGCCCATCATCTTCGCCAGGATTGCCTGCCCGATCGCATTGTTGATCTTATGGGCACCGGTATGATTCAAATCCTCGCGTTTCAGGTAAATCTTGGCTCCGCCGAGATGCTCGCTGAGACGTTCAGCGTAATAGAGCGGAGTCTCGCGTCCGGAGTACTGCTTCAGCAAATATGCAACCTGCTGCTGAAATTCCGGATCGGCGGAAAACTTCGCGTAAGCCTCCTCCAGCTCAATCAACGCATTCATAAGGGTTTCGGGAACGAAGCGTCCGCCGAAGGACCCGAAACGTCCATTCACGTCAGGCACCTGTATCATGATTGCTTCACCCTTTCTATAAAAGCCGTAATTTTGGCAATATCTTTTATTCCATCGGTCTCCACTCCGCTGGATACGTCAACCCCGTAAGGGCCGTAATCCGTGAGCAGCTCTTCTACATTGTCAGGCGTCAGTCCGCCCGCTACGAACAGCGGCACGCCCATCTCCTGCGCCCGTTTCCGGTACGCCGGAACAAGGTTCCAGGCAAAAGTCCGGCCAGAGCCTCCGGCTTGCGCGGGATCATACGTGTCCAACAGCACCGCATCCACCGCTCCGGCATAGCTCTCCAGAGGACCGCCATGGTTATCCGCTCCATCTGTGCTTACCGGCAGCGCCTTCCATACTTGCACACCCGGAAATGATCTCTTAACTTCCCGGCAGAAGGCGGGCGTTTCACTACCATGCAGTTGAATGACGCCGAGAGGTACGCGCGATAACACGCTGCCCAGTTCTTCCATGTCGGGATTCACGAATACTCCTACGGCAAGAGGCGGCTTGCCTGTTCCCCAGTCTTTCAGCAGCGAGAGCAGCTCCGAGGCGCGTTCGGCCGTAATTTGCCGCCGGCTGGGAGCAAAGACCAGGCCGATATAATCCACTGGCAATCGTAACATAGATTTTAGCACTTCAACGTCCTGAAGTCCACAGATTTTTACCTGCGCTTCAGTCATGGCTGCGGCTCCCTGCGCGTCCCAGTACCGGGCCGAGCAAATTGTCAACCGCCTGCCGCACGTCATTCTGGCGCATAAAGTACTCTCCGACGAGCACGCCTGCCGCTCCTGCCATCTTCAGATAGGCAATATCTTCCGGTCCTGTTATTCCGCTCTCGCTGATGAGCGGTACGCCGGCAGGAGCCAGCTTCGCAAGCTCCGCCGTAGCGCTGAGCGAGGTCTCGAAGGTATGCAGATTCCGGTTGTTGACCCCGAGCAGCACATGGGACTTCTCTATGGTTCCGGTCTCCATAATCCGTTCGAGCTCCGTTCTGTCGTGAACCTCTAGCAGCACGTCAAGCCCCAAGGCCGCCGCAGTGTCCGCGAAGGACGACAGCACAGCCGGGGTCAGGATGGCCGCGATCAGCAGCACGGCGTCTGCGCCCAGCAGACGGGCTTCGTAGATCTGCTTCTCGTCGATAATGAAGTCCTTGCGGAGCAGCGGAAGGCTCACCGCCTCCCGCACCTGCCGGAGATAATCGCCGCTTCCCTGAAAATAAGGTGCATCCGTCAGGACGGACAAGCAGTCGGCTCCGCCCTGTTCATAAGCCTTGGCGATCGCCACCGGATGAAAATCTTCCCGGATCAGCCCTTTGGAAGGAGAAGCCTTCTTCACTTCCGCAATCAGTCCGATCTCCCGCTGCCGATTCTCTGTAAGCGCCCGCAGGAATCCCCGGGTTGCCGGGAGATTCGCGATCGCCTGCTCTGCCTCGGCGATGGAGAAAGTCCGGCTAAGCTCTTCTACTTCCTTGATCTTGGTTGCCACAATTTTATCGAGATACATGTTTAAGCTCCTCCGTTACGGCTATTAACTGTTCCAGTTTGCGGGCGGCCGCGCCCGAATCGATGGTTTCGGCGGCCTTCCGGACACCCTCCGCCAGACTGTCCACGAGCCCGGATACGTAAATACAAGCGCCTGCGTTGGCAAGCACGATATCCCGGTACGGGGTCGTATCTCCGGCGAGAACGGAGCGAATAATCGCCGCGTTCTCTTCCGGTCCGCCGCCCAGAACTTGCTCAAGCGGATGGCAGGGAAGCCCGAGATCATGAGGGGTAATCTCATAGGTGCTGACTTCGCCGTCACGAAGCTCCGACACCCGCGTCGGGCCGGAAATGCTGATTTCGTCCAGCCCTTCATTGCTGCTGACAACGAGAGCCCGCTTGGAACCTAGCTCCTTCAGCACTGTGGCGACAGTCTCTGTCTTGCTCTGGTCGTAGATTCCCAGCAGCTGTCTGTCGGCGCCGGCGGGATTCGTCAGCGGACCGAGCATATTGAACACGGTCCGAACGCCAAGCTCACGGCGCGGAGCCGCAGCATGCTTCATGGACGGATGGTACAGCTGTGCGAACAGGAAGCAGATGCCGATATCATCCAGACAGCGTTTCGCCTGCTCCGCATCCAGCGAAATGTTGACGCCGAGCGCCTCCAGCACGTCGGCGCTGCCGGTCCGGCCCGATGCGGAACGGTTGCCATGCTTGGCGACACGCACGGAAGCCGCTGCCGCGATGATCGCCGAGATGGTGGAGATGTTCAGCTTATGAATCCCCGATCCGCCTGTTCCGCATGTATCGAGCAGCTGCGCGTTCTCGGCTGCCACATGCATGCTGAAGCCCCGCATCGCCTCTGCGAAGCCGGTGATCTCCTCTACCGTCTCGCCCTTGATCCGCAGTGCGGTAAGGAGCGATCCGATCTGCGCCTGGCTGGCAGCCCCTTCCATGATGACGCCCATAATATCCCGCGCCTGCTCCCGTGTTAAGTCCTTTCCTTCGATCAGTCCGGCTATTCCGGACTGGACCAACTGATTCGCACTGCTGTCCATCTGAGTCTTCTCCTCCCGATTATGGATTGCTACCCGATTCATCTCATATCTCATAGTCTCGCCATCCGAGGCAGCGCCTTACGGCGTATATTCGTACATATAATCCTGATTGATGCTGCCGCCGACACTCTTCTCTTTCGGGAACATGGCTTCGGCCATCCGGATCGCCTTCAGCATGGCCTTTGCCTTGTTCACCGTCTCGTCATACTCCTTCTCCGGCACGGAATCCCACACGATGCCCGCTCCCGCCTGCACATACGCCCGGCCCTTGCGGAAGATGATCGTCCGGATTGTGATGCAGGAGTCCATGTTGCCCGAGAAGCCTAAGTATCCGATCGCTCCGGCGTAGGCGCCTCTCGCTTCACGCTCCAGTTCGGCAATGATCTCCATGGCGCGGAGCTTCGGCGCTCCCGACACGGTTCCGGCCGGCAGACAGGAAAGAAAGGCATCGAAGAAATCTTTATCCTCGCGCAGCTTGCCTGATACGTTGGACACCAGGTGCATGACATGGGAGTATTTCTCAATCTCCATGAAAGTGTCGCATTTGACAGTGCCGAATTCGGAGACCCGGCCCAGGTCATTGCGCCCAAGGTCGACGAGCATCAAATGCTCGGCTCTTTCCTTCTCATCGGCCATAAGCTCTTCGGCAAGCTCCCGGTCCTGCTGCTCGCTCACGCCGCGCGGACGCGTTCCGGCGATTGGCCGAGTCTTGACCTGGTCGCCGTCCACTTTGACCAGCGCCTCCGGCGATGTGCCGACGATGATCTCCTCATCCATTTTCAGATAATACATATAAGGTGAAGGATTCAGCGTGCGCAGCATCCGGTACACATGAAGCGGAGATACGTCGGTGTTGATATGGAAGCGTTGGGAGAGCACCACCTGGAAAATATCGCCCGCCCGGATGTACTCCTTGGCCTGCTCCACATTGCTAATAAACTGCTCTTTCGACAGATTGGAGTGGATGTCGCCAAGCTCGATGTCTTGCGGGATGCTGTGCCGGTTCATGTTCTCTCTCGGTCCGTCCTTGTGGAGTTCTTCGGCCAGTTCCTCCAGCTTATCATTCAGCTTGGCATAGCCCGCGCGGATGTCATCGTCGCTGTCGCCATCCTTAATGTGAAGGTTGCCGACCAGCAGAATCTGCTGTTTCACATGATCGAATACAATGATCCGGTCACAGAACATGAAGCGGATATCATCCATCTTCAGATCATCGCTGGCATGTGCCGGCAGCTTCTCATAGTACTGGAGCAGATCGTAGCCGAAGAATCCGATCGCCCCGCCTGTGAACGGCGGCATTTCATGAAGCTTCGGACTCCGGTATGATCGGAGCAGCGTCTTGAGCTCCTCGATCGGCTTGCCTTGAAGCTGCTTTTTCTCTCCGCCGATTTCGACGTTGATCACGCCTTTTTTACCGGAAATCAGCAGAAAAGGATCGCTCCCGATGAATGAGTAACGCGCCCACTGTATCCCACCCTCTACACTTTCCAGCAAAAAGGCGTTGCGGCGGCTTGCAAAACGCTGAAAGATCCGAATTGGCGTCTCCATATCGGCTAACACTCTTTTGACCACCGGAATCAGGTTGTACTGCCTGGCGAGGGATACCACTTGCTCGACGCTGGGACTGGTCATTTGTCGTTCCTCCTTGGAATCTGAACTCTATATAACGGCTCTAAATGCAGAAAAACCTCTACCGAAGTAGAGGTTTGGTTAGGCAAGCATATAAAAAGAGCGGGGACAATGGCATAAACCGGAAAATAAGCGAAAAAGGATAAAAGCAGTATCTTCCGCGCTCTGCGAACCTGTGTCCACATTCTAAGCGCGAATATCCCCTCTCGGATCATCCGTTCCAATTCCCTAATACTCGTCTCTTCTCAGCTCATCTAAACTGTACTAAACTCTGCTTCACTCGTCTGATCTCACTATACATGATAGCTATGCTCTTTTACAACCCCATTATTTCGGAGAGACGAGACTCGGATTGCAGCCGGACCTCCATTATTTGCTTTCGGTAAGGTCGGGACGAAGCCGCTGGGCCTCGTTCAAGTAGACGTGGCGAATCTCTTTCTGGCTCTTCTCCGTATTGACCTGAACCATTAGCCGGATGCATTTCGGCAGGCTGCCTTTAACCGGAACCTCGATGGCGCACATCAAGGGAACAAGCTCCCAGCCCTCGATCTCCCGGATTGCCTTGGCCGGAAAGGTCGCATCCAGATCCGTCGTCATCGTAATCCATACGCTGCAGATGTCTTCGGCAACCAGATCATTGCGCTCTACCATTTCTCTCAGCAGCAGCACGGTCTCGCGAAGTATTTCTTCTTCCTCGTTGCGGTTGACTGTCGTCGCGCCGCGGATGCCCCGGGTCACCATGGGCTTCCCTCCTTCTTCAACTGGCCGACAACCTCTCGGATAACGGATTCTTCGACGCCTTCAACAATGCTTACGGCTCCGATCTCATCCGGCACGATAAACGTGATCCGGCCTTCCTTGAATTTCTTGTCATGCATCATGGCATCAATGATATCATCCACACTGTACTGCGTTGGCAGTGTAACCGGAAGCTCCAAAGCGGTCAGCATCGACACCGTCTCTTCATAGAGCGACCGCGGACGGCCCAGCTTGGCAGCCACCAGCGCGGAGCCAGCCATTCCGATGGCAATGGCTTCCCCATGCAGGAAGGTGCCGTAGCCGCCGACCGCCTCGATCGCATGTCCGATCGTGTGGCCCAGATTCAGGATCGCGCGGAGTCCGTGCTCACGCTCGTCTTCGCCGACCACATCCGCTTTGATCGCACAGCCGCGCTCCAGGGCGTAGCCCAGCGCTTCAGGTTGAAGCGCCAGCAGCTCACCTGCATGCTCGCGGCACCAGTAGGCGAATTCGCGGTCCAGAATGAGACCGTGCTTGATGACTTCCGCCAGCCCGGAGCGCACATCACGCGGGGGCAGCGTAGAGAGTGTATCCAAATCGTATACAACCATCTTGGGCTGATAGAATGCGCCGATCATGTTCTTGGCAAGGGGATGGTTCACCGCAACCTTGCCCCCTACGCTGCTGTCATGCGCCAGAATGGTTGTCGGGATTTGCAGGAAGCCGATGCCGCGCATATACGTTGCGGCGACAAAGCCAGCCAAATCCCCGACCACCCCGCCGCCCAGCGCCAGTACGGCGGAGCGGCGGTCGAGTCCGGCCTTGATGGCCGTCGTCATGACTTCCTCATACACGGCCAGCGATTTCGAGGCTTCACCGGCAGCGATGACATGGGTGACAACTTTATAGCCGCCTGCCTCCAGCCGGGCTGTCAGTCCGTCCAAATACAGCGGGGCCACTGAACTGTCGCTGACCACAAGCAACGGACTGCGAACCGGGAATCCGGCCTCCCCGCATAATTCCGCAATCCCGTCCAGCAAGCCTGAGCCAATCACAATCGGATATGAGCGCTCACCGAGCGATACCTGAATTCTTCGCATATTAATAGCTCTCCAATTGGGCCAGGTAATTGTCGTAGTTGGCCCGGATTTCTTCCATGGAATCCCCGCCGAACTTATCCAGGAACGCCTTGGCCAATTCCCAGGCGACCACGTTCTCCATAACAACGCAGGCGGCTGGAACCGCACAGGCGTCGGAACGCTCAACCTGGGCCGTGAACGGCTCCTTCGTGTCGATGTCCACGCTCTTCAGCGGCTTGTACAGCGTCGGAATCGGCTTCATGACGCCGCGGACCACAACGGGCATGCCGTTCGTCATGCCGCCCTCAAATCCGCCGAGCCGGTTGCTGCCACGGTGGTAGCCTTGGGCGGGATTGTACAGAATCTCGTCATGGACCTGGGACCCGCGCAGGACGCCCGCCTCAAAGCCGATGCCGATTTCAACGCCTTTGAACGCGTTGATCGACATGACCGCTCCGGCAATGGCACCGTCCAGCTTGCGGTCGTACTGCACATAGCTGCCGAGTCCGACCGGCAGGCCGACCGCGATGCATTCCACGATTCCTCCGATGGAATCGCCCTCTTCCTTGATCCGGTCGATGTAGGCTTCCATCTTCTTCTCGGTTTCCTTGTCCGTAACACGTACAGAGGACTCTTCGGTCCGGGCGATCAGCTCGTCGATCGGCAGATCGCTGACGGGAGCCTCGATCTCACCGATCCGGATGACCTGGCCGGCGATCTTAACGCCGAACGCTTCAAGAAACTGACGCGCCACAGCGCCACAGGCTACGCGCGCAGCCGTTTCCCGGGCGCTCGAACGTTCCAGCACATTGCGCAGATCCGTCTGATTGTATTTCAGGCCGCCGTTCAAATCCGCATGGCCGGGACGGGGCCGGTTCACGCGGCGTTTCTCTTCGTCCGAGCCGGGAATCGGCTCGATATTCATAATATTTCGCCAGTGCGTCCAGTCCTTGTTCTCCACAACAAGCGCGACGGGAGCTCCGGTCGTCTTCCCGTGGCGGACACCGCCGACAATTTGCGCCGTATCTGTCTCAATCTGCATCCGGCGCCCCCGGCCGTATCCCTTCTGTCGCCGCTGAAGCTGAAAATTCAGTTCCTCAAAATTCAGTGCAAGATTGCTGGGCAGACCTTCGATTATCGCCGTCAGCTGGGGACCGTGTGTCTCCCCTGCCGTTAAATAACGTATACTCATGCTGCGTTCCCCCTTCGCGCTTTCAAACTGTAAACTGCTAAAATCCGTAATGACCTTTGCTCATTATAGTATAGGGAAATCCATTTTGACAAGAATGCGAACGGCAGGACGTCTTCATGTTCCTGAACGCAAACGCCGCCCGAAACTCCGGTTATGGAGCGGGGCGGCGTTTGGCGGCCTGTGCACGCGTTATATAAGCTTCCGGGTGGAAGTGAAGGCGGATTTCGGCCCTCAGCTGCCGATCACCCGGTCATTCAGCTTGTATAGGGTTCTGGCTTCCTCCTGCCGAAGCAGCTGCCGTAGCTGAGCTTCCTCGACACCGAGAATCTGACCGCATTCCTTGACGGTTATATAGCCGCGCCGGTATGCGTCGATGACCTTGACTTTGTCCATGGGGTACAACCTTTCGCCAATAAACTATATTCTATGACTAGTGTTTCTGCCAAAGAACGAAAGTATACCTCCGTGCCTCCATCTCGCATCGAACTTCCAAACCGGTTCATAAGCCGAAGCTTATTTTTTACGGTAGAAGAAAGTCTCCGTCGATTCGAACCCGTACTTGCCTGGCGTAAAAATCTGCTCCGTGCTGCCAACGAACAGATATCCGCCAGGGCGAAGACTGGCCGAGAATTTATGATACAGCTTGTCCTTCGCCTCTTCGGTGAAGTAGATCATGACATTCCGGCAGATAATCAGATCAAAGCCGGTGTCGAACTTGTCCAGCAGCAGATTCTGCTTGCGGAAATCGATGTTCTTCTTGAACGAATCGCTGATCTCGTACATGGCGCCCTGCGGCGTGAAGTATCGGGACACGACATCCCGAGGAACATCCTTGAGCGAACGCTCCAGATACAGGCCCTGCTTGGCTTTTGCCAGCGCTCCGTCGTCAATGTCGCTCGCCACGATGCTGCAGTCCGTGAGGATTTTCTTGTCGGCCAGTATGGTTGCGAGCGTGTACGGCTCCTCACCGGTCGAACAGGCCGCGCTCCACAGCTTGAGTCGCTTGCTGCGTGTCATAAGCTCCGGAAGGATGACATCGCGCAGCACTTCCCAGCGGTTAGGATTGCGCCAAAATTCAGAGACGTTGATCGTCATCCGGTCCAGGAACTCGTAGAACAGCTCCTTGTCTTTCATCATGGCGGAATAAAATTCCGCAAAGGTGCGGTAACCGTTCTTCGTGCGGAGCGTCGTAAGCCGCCGCTTCATCTGGGCTTCCTTGTACTGCGACAGGTCAATCCCCGTGCTTTTGTTGATGCTTTGAATAAATCCGGTATAGTCCGGGTCTGCCGCTGTCAGTTCGCGTTCAGGCAACATCATGATCTACCCCCGTAAAAAATTCCCCGTAATAGATGCCCCGGTCTAGGTCCAGGCCGCAATAGCCTTATCGTAATCATTCAACTCGCCGGGAGCGAAGAAGTTGGCGATCTCTCTTGCCGCACTCTCGGGCGAATCCGAGCCGTGAATCAGGTTGAGAGGTGTATGGCTGGCAAAATCGCCCCGGATCGTACCGGGCAGCGCTTCACCCACCTTGGTCTTTCCAATCAGCAGACGGGATAGAGCGATGACATCATCGGCTTCCCAAACCATGGCAAACACAGGGCCTGACGTAATAAAGGAGACAAGGTCCGGAAAGAAATCCTTGCCCTCATGCTCGGCATAGTGCCGTTTGGCTTGCTCTTCGGTGACCGAAGTCAGCTTGGCTGTGACAAGCTTGAAACCCTTGTCCTCCAAGCGGGCCACGATACGGCCGATCAATCCACGCTGCACGCCGTCAGGTTTGATCATCAAAAACGTCTTTTCCATGGTTACACTCTCCATTTCGAAATGCGATGATGGTCTTTTCGATATTCTATCAAAAACACTGGCGGCTGTTAACTTCTTATATCGGAATGAAACCGCTTTTCAATAAGCTCTTCCTGTCACAAAATAAGCGATCTCGCGAAGGTTCCGTTTGGTCCGGTTGCTCGGAAGCTGATCCAGCGCATGAAGCGCCTTGTCGATATAACGGGAGGCCAGCTCTTCAGCCCGGGAGATCCCTTCTCCGGAGAGAATCAGATCGATGGCGCGGCCGACACCGGCGCGGCCCGAGTGGATCAGCTCCAGTTCCTCCAGAAGCTGCGTACGGAGCCGGTTGTCCTGCAGGGTGTAGATCACCGGAAGCGTGATATTGCCCTGGCGCATATCGCTGCCCGGCGGCTTCCCGATCTGCTTCTCGGTACCCGACAGATCAAGCAGATCGTCGCGGATCTGGAAAGCCATGCCTACGTTGTAGCCATAGCTGTACAGCAGCCGCGCCGCCTCCGGGGGGGCTTCGGCGGCGAGGGCGCCGAGCTGGCAGCTGATAGCGATCAGAAGCGCCGTCTTGCGCCGGATGCGCCGCAGGTAATGGCGGACGCTCTGCTCGCTGTTGAAGAAATCGCGGATCTGCTCCATCTCGCCGACCGACATCTCGACCATCGCTTTCGACAGAATCTGGTGAATCCGCTGATTCGGCAGCTCGGCGGTGATGCCCAGCGCCTTGGCATAAATATAATCGCCTGTGTACATGGCGATTTTGTCTCCCCACTTGGCTTTGACAGTCGGCTCGCCGCGCCGTGTATCCGCATCGTCTATGACGTCGTCGTGAACCAGTGAAGCGCTGTGAATCAGCTCAAGCGGAACAGCAACCCGCTTCAGCTTGTCTAAGTCATAGCTGCCGAATTTGCCCCCCATGAGCACGAATACGGGTCGAAGCCGTTTGCCGCCTGCCTTCAAGAGATGCAGAGATGTCTCCTCAAGCAGCGCATCATCACCTTGAACGCTCCGGTACAGCTCCTTCTCCAGCGCTTCCATATCCCGGTTCAGCAGACCAAACATTTGCAGTCGTTTCATTTCTTCACCCGTGTCAGCAGATTGTCATTCCAGAACTCTATTCTCACTTGCTTCGGCAGCAGGCCCATCTCATGCGCATACCGGAAATAGAGGTTCAGTCCTTCCTGCTGCCTTTCCCCAAAATCATAACACAAATTGCGGAAATAACCGCACCAGTAGCCCTCGCTTCCCCCGATCTTCGCCACTGCATCCATGACGATAGGTTCAAGGTTGCCGAGTCCCTTTCGCTTGCTCAGGGCAAAAGCTTCATAAATAAGCCGAATGCGCTCCGGTTCCTGCTCGGCTGCCTGCCGGCTGGCTGCCCATACGGCGAAGGTCATCCCGCATCCCGTCCACGATTTCCAGAGCTCTCCAAGATCGGTCACCCGGTAGCGGGTGTTGCTCCAGCCGGCCCGTATGGCATGATCCCCGATCAGCAGACAGGCGTCCGCGGTCTCCATCATTTGCTCCAGATCGGGCTCCGCGGTAACATACCTCGGTCTTCCGCCTACCGCCTTCTCAAGCAGGATCTTTAGCAGATTGACCGAGGTGGCGGATGTGCTCGTCACAGCTACCGTGCCCGAAGCGGCTTCCTCCAGCGTTCCTTTCGAGAACAGGAAGATTGACCGGACCGGACCGTCCGAGCTGACGGACAGATCCGGCAGCAGCAGCAGCCGGTCGCTCGCTTCCGCATAAGCGAATGAAGAAAGTGCTCCGACATGGATATCTCCTTCCGCCATGCCCCGGTTGAGACGGGACGGCACTTCGCTTACCAGGGTAGCCTGGAAAGGAAGCGCCGTCGGATTAAAATGATGATAGACCGGCCAGGAGTTGGTATAGCTGATTTTGCCGATAACAGCGGGTTCTTCGTTCTTCATGATGTCACTCTCCCCATCTGCGGAATAATGCGTGGTCGATCCCGAAGCTGTCCAGCACCTTGCCGACCATGAAGTCAACCATGTCCTCCAGACTCTGCGGCCCGAAATAAAAAGCCGGCATGGCCGGAATCATCCGTACACCCAGCCGGGACAGTTTCAGCATATTTTCCAAATGGATGGCATGCAGCGGCGTCTCCCGGGGAACGAGCACGAGCGGTCGTCCTTCCTTGAGCATCACATCCGCCGCCCGGGTCATGAGATTATCCGATGTACCGTTCGCCACCGCAGAGAGCGTTCCCATGGAGCAGGGCATGATGATCATGCCTTGTGTGCGGAAGGAGCCGCTGGCGATGGACGCGCCGATATCCGCGACCGGATGATACTCGAGAGTTCCTTGCAAGCCGCCGAAGCGCTGATTCAGAACTCCCTCACGGTCGGTTACATCCCAGTCCAGCTCTTCCTTGACCACCCGCCAGCCCGCATTGCTGATGACCAGATGGACGGGGAAGCCCAGAGACAGCAGCGTCTCGGTGAGGCGGATGCCGTATACCGCTCCGCTGGCCCCCGTTATCCCGACAACAAAGCCTTTGGAGTTCACTGTGCTCATCTGTAGGTCTGCACCACCAAGTCAATCAGGGTAAAAGAGAACACCACGATGCTCAGCACACCGTTCATGGTGAAGAACGCGGTCTGCAGACGACTCAGGTCGTTCGGGGACACGATGTTGTGCTCATAGAACAGAATGATATAAGCGATAATCATGCCCGCTATATACCACCAGCTTAAGTGTGCCATGAACAGCAGGGAAATAAACCCGACGCCGGTCAGGAAATGAAACACCTTGGCGATTCGAAGAGCGCTCGCCACACCGAAGCGCACCGGGATGGAATACAGGCCCTCCTTGATGTCGAATTCAACGTCCTGGCAAGAATAAATAACGTCAAAGCCGGCTGTCCAGAACACAATCGTCAAGTAGAAGACCATGGCCGTCAAATCCACCTTGCCGGTTACGGCGACCCAGCCGCCGAGCGGTGCGAGCGCGATGGTCAGGCCGAGAATGAGGTGGCAGGCCCAGGTGAAGCGTTTGGTGAAAGAATAGAAGACAAGCAAAAAGACCGCGATCGGCAGCAGCTTGGCCGAGAGCGGGTTCAGCTTCGAAGCGGCCCAGAACAGTAAAAGGAATGAAATGATGACAAAGACGACCACTTCCCCCGCTTTGAGCAGCCCGGCCGGAATTGCTCTCCCGGCTGTCCGGGGATTCTTGGCGTCGCTCACACGGTCGATCAGCCGGTTAAGACCCATCGCCGCACTGCGGGCGCCGAACATCGCCACGAGAATCCAGCCGATCTCATGCCAGGTCGGCAGCGAGCCGGCTACTACGCTCGATCCAAGCAGCGCACCCATAAAAGCAAAGGGAAGGGCGAATACCGTATGTTCGAATTTAATCATTTGCAGAAAAATGCCGATTTTCTTAAACATCCTGATTCTCCTTGATCCCAATATGTAATGCTGCGATGCCTCCGGTCAAGGGATAGGATTCCACGCGCTGAAGCCCCGTATCGCGGAAGATTTGCTCCAGTGCCTTCCGGTCCGGAAACAGCGCGAGCGATTCGGGAAGCCACTTGTACTGCTGGTAACTCTTGGCGAACAGCTTGCCCATCATAGGCAGCAAACGCGTAAGATAGAAATAATAAATGCCTTTAAAGGGTTGAACGGTAGGCTTGGACAGCTCCAGACAGACCACCATGCCGCCAGGCTTTACCACCCGCTGCATTTCACGGAGCACCTGAACGGGGTCCGGCACATTGCGCAGGCCGAAGCCGATCGTTGCGTAATTGAAGGAATTGTTGCCGAAGGGAAGCTTCATGGCATTGCCCTGGACGAGCGAAATCCGTTCCGAAAGTCCTTGCTCCTTCACCTTCTTGCGGCCTACTTCCAGCATGCCTTCACTGAAATCGAGGCCCACGACGCTCCCGGTCCCGCTCTTCTCCGCAAGCGAAATTGTCCAGTCGCAGGTGCCGCAGCACAGATCGACGGACGTATCTCCGCACCGCACGCCCATCTTGTCCATGGCGAACCGCCTCCAGGCTTTATGTCGCCGGAAGCTGAGAATGTCGTTCATAATGTCATATTTGCCGGCGATCTTCTCGAATACGGAATGAACGTACTGCTCCTTCGGCTTGCTTCCGTTTCCGCCGGCCGTTGTCGTCTTGTTCATGCAGTAGATTAGGCCTCCCCCGCGGCTTGTCCCGAAATTTTATGATGCAGAAGAAAGCCTTCAAGCGTAGCCCGCAGCTCCCGGATCAGCGCCTCATCCTTCAGCTCCTGCAGCACTCCATGGATGGCATCGATCGCCTGATGCAGCTTATCCGTGAGCAGGGAATCGCATTTATACTTCATCTTGAGCTTCTTCCAGTCTTTGTTCTCCAGCTTCCGCTCCCGCAGCTGTCGTCTTTCTTCCTCGGTGCCCGATTCGAGCAGATGCCAGTAACTGAAGCCTTCCTGCCCCTGTTCCGGCAATTCTCCCCGCTTCAGTTCCAGAGCAACGGTCTCGCATTGCGTAAATTCCTTCAACAAGCTGCGCCAAGGCTCCACGAGCTTCTGGTCGATCAGGGGTGTAAAAGACTGGAACAAGCTCATGTTCAGCTGAAGTGCGGTCTGCAAATAGGCTTCGGCTGTAAACATCATTTCCCTGGCTTTGATATACATCTGAGCCTTCAGCACGTTGAAATTGGCAATGGCTGTGCTGAGCGTGCCGATCATGCCGATTTCGCCGCTGCCTGCAAGAAGGCGATAGAACCAGCTGCTGAAAAAATCACCGGCCAGCACCTTCAGTTGACGGGAGCGCATAACCGCCTCATCCCGGGACTTGGCTTCGTCAACAGACTCATGCGTATCCAGTGCGAGCTGCACAAGTGCGGTAACGAGTGCGTACAGCTCTGCCTCAGGCTGCCTGCGGGAGGCATGGTTCAGAAAAGTGTAAAGTAAAGCTCCGCGGGCGTCCGAAAGCGGCGGCAGTTCCGTATGCCGCCGGATCATGTCGTAGTCCGTATAAGATTTAGCCAGTTGCGGTATGCGGTACGGTTTCATTTCAGCCTCCGAGCCCAAATTAATATTGACCGATCATCGATTGTTCACAATCTTGACTATTATAGCATATGTTAAGGGGCCGCGCACGGCCCGGTATTCTTCCATCCGTCCATTTACTACTTCTATTACCCGGTTCAGGGAATGATGAACTGATTTTTCCACAGGCTGGTTTCGCTTATCCGCAGCGCGGACTTCAGCGAAGCAGGCAGAGGGATGTTTCCGGTCTTCTCCAGTTCCTCGAGCAGCTCGGGAGTCAGCTCCGAGCGTCTGACATCGGCCGCGAGCAGAAGGCGTGAAGAGCCGACCCAGCGGTCCTCGGCCATAATCCGCAGCAGTACCTGATCCACGTTCTCGGTATTTCGAAAGGCGAAGGAGAGCACACTCGACATGTCGGCGTACACATCCCCCGGCCGAACGGCAGTGTCGGTCACCTTCAAATCCAGCGATAACACGCCTTCTTCCCAACCAACGCTTCCGATAGGCAAGTGGAAGGGAATGCCTCCGACCGCATCCACCAGATTGCCCTCTCCCATCACCAGCTTGTCGCCCTTCTGGGAGAAGGTCTCCACCGTGCCTGAAGCCTGCTTCGGCGACGACTGAAGAAGTTCCATACGGGGAAGCAGCAGCGCCGAGGCTGCCGTAACAACCAGAGCTGCTCCGATCCACCATGAACGGTTCACCGCCACTCCCCCCTCCCGTGTTGGCCGGCGGTGGCATTTTGCCTGTGCCTGTACGCGGGCCTATATCCTCTTATATGTCAAAAAAAAGCAGGCTATGCCTGCCGCTCAGATCCCGCTCTCAATTTGTCCGTGCTTGGTCATAATCTCGGCTTTGCCGCGGATCTTCATTGCCGAGGTGTGGTCGGTAAACTGGGCGATATAGACTTCGCCTTTGTCCAGCTTCTCCGTATGATGAAACCGGGTATCCGTACCTCGTGTAAGCCCCATAACCTGCACGCCATTCTCCTTCGCCTTGATCACGATGTAATCACTGTCCGACGGATCGGGCAGCCCCTCATTTTTGCTGTCGCTCATTCCTGAAACCTCCTTGTAGAAAAACTGCATAATGGCGGTTTAAAAACAAATGCCGCCTGAGAGGGCGGCATGGTTGTTGTTCTTGAATATGGAAGACATATGTAGAAATCTTATTTAATTCCGTCTTTAAGCGCTTTGCCCGGTTTGAATGCCGGAACCTTGCTCGAAGGAATTTCGATTTCTTCACCGGTCTGCGGATTGCGGCCTTTGCGTGCGGAACGCTCGCGCACTTCGAAGTTTCCAAATCCGACCAGCTGCACTTTGTCCCCGTTCTGCAGAGCATCCGCAATCGCTTCGAATACGGCGTCCACAGCTTTGGTTACATCCTTCTTGGGAAGTTCGGTTGCTTCCGTCACTTGGTTGATCAAATCAGATTTATTCATTTCTTCTCACCTCCCTGGCTAATTCTCCGATATTGTTCACTGTTTCCGTTTCAGCGTAAAATATACGTGATTATTGCGTTTTGTGGATCGTGGACCGCATCCATACCCGGATGCGCAACAAATTTATAGTAATACAGGCTCTCCATAATTTCAAGCGTTCTGAAAAAAACAAGCTGAAATGATTCCCTTGCCCGTTCTAATCTTCCTGAATCGGGCAGACCGGCAAGGGAATACAGGCCGGACTTAAGTAAGGAAATCGCTTCCATACAAGCAGGAATAAACAAGTAATGGCGTCTTATTAGTCGAAGAGCGATAACGAATGATGCTAAATGCAAAAAGCGAGGCCGCTTGGCCCCGCTCCGCTCTCTTTTCTTCCATTCCGCGTCTGCTGTTTCAGAGAATGATAGCGATCAGTCCGCCCGATCCCTCGTTGATGATGCGTCCGAGCGTCTCCTGCAGTTTGTAGCGGGCGTTGTCGGGCATCATCGCGATCTTGCCCTGGATGCCTTCCCGGACGATGCTGTGCAGCGAGCGGCCGAAAATATCGGACTCCCAGATCTTGATCGGATCGTTCTCGAAATCCTGCATCAAGTAGCGGACAAGCTCTTCGCTCTGCTTCTCGGTACCGATGATCGGCGAGAACTCCGACTCGACATCGACGCGGATCATATGGATCGAAGGAGCCGTCGCCTTCAGGCGTACGCCGAAACGCGTACCCTGCCGGATCAATTCCGGTTCGTCGAGCGCCATTTCCGCGAGCGACGGGGCAGCGATGCCGTAGCCGGTCGTCTTGACCATTTCCAGCGCTTCGGCGAAGCGGTCGTATTCCCGCTTGGCATGCGCGAATTCCTGCATCAGCTGAAGCAGGTGATCTTTGCCGCGGATCTCGACGCCTACGACCTCCATCAGCACCCGGTCGTACAGCTCTTCCGGAGCGAACAGATCGATCTCGGCAACGCCCTGGCCCATGTTCATGCCGCTCAGTCCCGCTCTGTCGATGAAATCGTACTCGGTGAACTGGGAGACGAGCCGGTCGACATCACGCAGGCGGCGGATATCCTTGACCGTATCGCGAACCGAATTCTCATAGCTGCTCCGCAGCCAGTGAGCCTCCGGAAGCACCATGACCCAGCTAGGCAGATTCACATTCACTTCATGAACCGGGAACTCATAAAGGACTTCGCGCAGCACGCCGGTTACATCATCCTCGCTCATGGTGGCTGCGCTGAGCGTCATGACCGGTATATCGTATTTGGCGGCCAGCTCGCTGCGCAGCGCCTGGGTCTCCTCAGCCTTGGGGTGCGTGGAGTTGATCACCAGCACGAAAGGCTTGCCGACCTCCTTCAGCTCCGCGATGACGCGCTCCTCAGAATCGACATACGAGCCACGCGGAATCTCCGCGACGCTGCCGTCGGTCGTGACGACAACCCCGAGTGTCGAATGCTCCTGGATCACCTTGCGTGTGCCGATTTCAGCCGCTTCCTGGAACGGAATGGGCTCCTCAAACCATGGCGTGGAAATCATGCGCGGACCGTTCTCATCCTCGTATCCCTTAGCTCCCTCGACCGCATATCCGACGCAGTCTACGAGCCGGACGTTCACTTCAAGACCTTCGGTCACTTTAATCTGTACCGCATTGTTTGGAACAAACTTGGGCTCCGTGGTCATGATCGTCTTGCCGGCTGCGCTTTGGGGCAGCTCATCGACAGCCCGAACCCTGTCCGCCTCGCTCGTAATGTTAGGCAGGACGATGGTTTCCATAAAGCGTTTGATAAACGTTGATTTACCTGTGCGGACCGCGCCGACGACTCCCAGATAGATGTCCCCGCCGGTACGTTCGGCAATGTCCTTGAAAATATCCACTTTTTCCAAAAGAGATCCCTCCTCATATACTTCCGAAGAAAAATGCCTGAAGAGCATCGGCTTCGCGCTTGCCGCCGGTATTCATCGCCTGCATGGCCGTGTGTTCTGTAGGCCGGCGGATAGCCTTCAGCGGAAGCTTGACCGCCCGGGTCCGCAGGGTCCGCTTCCAGCCTCGGCCAAACCGAACGCTCGGACATGCATTTGGACTAGTATCATCATATGTACCCGCTGAGGATTTATGACCTGCCGACCGCGCAATTTCATGCGGTTTCTACGTGGTGCATGCTGGCGCGGCAGACCTTTGCCGGCATCCGGAAGCTTTCTCATCATCTGTATGCGGGCCGATCCTTTAATAGAACGTCACTCTTGCTCACATCTCTCATCAAAAAGAAAAGCGCCTGCCCCAATCGGGACAAACGCTGTGAAAAGATATCATTAAGTTCAGCCTTATACTCAATACTCATCCGCCAACGTGAAGAGTCACCATAAGCTGTCCTCTCCGCCTCTTTCGGCTTCCGCCAGCCTCTTGCGAATGGCAGCCTTTAGCGGGTCTTCCGGGACGCTTACGACCGCTTCTCCTGCGATTTTAGCCTGGCAGGCGAGCCGGATGCCTTCATCCGGCAGTCCGCCCAGCTTCCGTCGTTCAACCTCGCCAGGAGGGCTAAGAGAAGAAGCTGACCCGTCTTCGATATGGACTTTACACATCAGACATCCGGCTTTGCCTCCGCAGCGGGTCGCGATATGTATGCCCGCCCGGCGCGCGGCGTCCAGCAATGTGATTCCTTTGGGCACATTCGCGCTTTTTCCAGAGGGTAAAAATGTAATAGGATAGACATGCTGCGGTTTCAATATGGCCCTGGGCCTCCTTTTTCCTGGTGTCAATCTAACTCTCTATGAACATTGCGTGGAGATGCCTAGGATATCCGCAATCGTCCAGGCGTGAGCGGCCTCCAGCGTATTGCGCTCAATCAGAAGCTGTACCAGCGGCAAATGCGCCGGAAGATTGCGTTTCATTACCGCGGCGATGGCTTCATACCGGTCGCTTCGCTCCCGAAGCACGTTGAAGATCAGCTCATGAGCCAGCGGCATGAGGCGTATGCCGGCCATTCCGGGATGTGAACCGATAGCCGCATAATTACGAAGCAGTTCCGTTTCCACCAGGTAGATCGAATGACCGCTGCATACCTTAAACCCGCAGACAAGCTCCAGCGGATAGCCTTCGATCACATAATGCCCCATTAAGGAATAGCAGCCCCGGCTGTAGTCCTCGGACAGTTCACCCACTGCATATGTACGCAGAGCTTCATGCAGCTTGTCCGCCGCCGTGGCCTCCGCGTACAAATCGATGTCATGAGGTGCAGCCTTCAACGGAACATTCTGCAGCAGCAGGCTGCAGCTTCCGCCCAGCATCCATGCCGGCCTTTCCGGTCTTCCTTCGTCAGACAAGGCCAAGCCCGCCTCCTCCAGTGCGCGAAGCAGCTCAGCAGAAATCCCCATGGCTCCCAACAAAACCATACGCCTCCGTTCCTGTACGAAATCTAAAGTCGACTCCAGAGCAGAAATCACCAAGCCAAACCCGGTATGAAACGGCTTACAAGAACGAAGCCGCAACCCCCGGCAGACCTTGAAGCATAATCGTAAAATGATGCCCATATTATAACATAAGTTCAAAAAAAAGAGCATCGGTGCCGTGTGGCCCGCCTGCTCTTTTTTTTGCGAAGGACAGTTATTTTTTAATCATCATTTTCATCAGGCCTTCAATACCGCTCGGATTCGATCCGGTCTTCTTCACCGCTTGAATGATCTCCTTGATCGTGTCCTCGCTGACCGGCACCTTCGCCATGGCGGAGACCTGCTTGATCAATTGGCGAAGCTGGGCGTCACTCTGCAGCGTTCCCGGCTTGACTGAACTTGCCAGCTTCTTGACGGCGCCTTCCGTGATGTTTTTGCCCGTCTTCTTATTGATGGCGTTCAAGGCATCCTTGGAAAAATTTCGGCTCATTACTCATCCCTCCTCCGTCAATCCCCGATACAGCATATGAGGATGTTCCGCAAAAGGTGATGGGCGGACTTCAGGTAACGATCACCGCCGCAGCCTTATTAAGGCTGGATAACCTGAAATCAAGTATGCCACTGCTCCCAGGTCTCCTGGGTGATCTTCTCCAGCTCCGCCTTGGGATCGCGTCCCATCAGAGCCTCCACGGCGTCGCGTGGGCTGCGTCCCTGGAATAGCACATGGTAGATCTGATCCGTAATCGGCATCTGCACGCCGAGCTTGGCGGCAATGGAATAGGCAGCCTGCGTGGTGCGAATTCCTTCGACGACCATGCCCATGGAGTCGAGCACCTCTTGCAGAGGACGGCCCTGGCCGAGCATAGAGCCCGCCCGCCAGTTGCGGCTGTGCCGGCTCGTCGCCGTTACGACCAGGTCTCCGATACCAGCCAGACCGGCGAAGGTCATGGGATTGGCCCCCAGCTCCTGACCAATCCGGGAAATCTCGGCGATCCCGCGTGTGATCAGCGCCGCTTTGGCATTGTCCCCGTAACCGAGTCCATCGGACATTCCCGCCCCGAGGGCGATAATATTTTTCAACGCTCCGGCCAGCTCCACGCCAACCAAATCCCGGTTCGTATAGACACGGAAGTCGTTGTTCATGAACAAATCCTGGGCTCTTACCGCTTCCTTCTCACTCTGCGAGGCGACCACAACGGTCGTCGGACAGTGGCGGACGACTTCTTCGGCATGGCTGGGACCGGACAGGACGACGATCCGCCCTTCATCACAGCCAAGCTCCTCCGCAATAACGGTCGACATCCGTTTCATCGTCTCCGTTTCGAACCCCTTGGTCGCATGCACGCACAGCATGCCTTCCTTCCAGTAAGCCTTCAGGCTGCGGCTCACCTCGCGCATCCCCGATGACGGAGCGACGATCACAACGGCATTGGCCCCGGTTACCGCTTCCTCCATGGATGTCGTGGCCACAATATTATCCGGCAGTAGAATGCCGGGAAGGTAATGCTCATTCGTATGCTTGAGATTGATTTCTTCAGCTTGGGCGGAATTGCGCGTCCACATATGGACCTGTGGATGATTGGCCGCCAGGACAGTGGCAAGCGCCGTTCCCCAACTGCCCGCAACCAGCAGGGCGACTTTGTTAGACAACGCGTTTCCCTCCTTTGGCTTTCGAACCGATCTTATTCTCGCGCCGCTGCGCGATTTTGACAATATTGCTCCGATGACGCCAGAAAGCGAATACGGCAATGATCAAACTGGTCCAAAGCACCGGATAGGTGAACCCGGTGAGCAGCAGAAAGAGAGGCGTCAACACCACGAAGATCAGGGAACCCAGCGATACGTAACGTGTGATGAAAATCGATAGAATCGCGATAATTCCGGCGTACAGCGCAGGGAAGAAGCACAATGTCGCCATGACGCCGATTGTGGTGGCAATTCCCTTGCCGCCTCTGAAGTGGAAGTAGATGGGCCAGTTATGCCCGACGATAGCGGCGATGCCGCAGACGGCGGCCACCCAGCTGCCCCAGCCGCCGCTCCAGACGCCGAGCCATACAGCCGCGATGCCTTTGGCGACGTCAAGCGCCAGAACGAGAATCGCAGGTCCTTTGCCAAGGACCCGCAGCGTGTTGGTCGCCCCGGCATTGCCGCTGCCGTACTGGCGGATGTCGATCCCCTTGAGCAGCTTGGCCAGCAGAACGCTGAAGCTGACGGAACCGAGCAGATAGCTTACTACAATGGTTATCCATTCAAAGGCCACAATCTTCTCCCCTATTCATCGTCGGATTTACGCCGGGTAAAGATGCGGATCGGCGTACCCTCAAAATTAAACGCTCCGCGAATTTTATTCTCCAGGTAGCGTTCATAGGAGAAGTGCATCAGCGAAGGATCATTGACGAACACCACGATCGTCGGCGGCTTGACAGCCACCTGGGTTACATAATTGATGCGCAGACGCCGTCCCTTGTCGGTCGGTGGCGGATTGATTGCCACTGCATCCGAGACGACGTCGTTAAGCAGATGGGTCGCGATGCGCAGCG
Source organism: Paenibacillus sinensis (assembly GCF_019904155.1). GTDB lineage: Bacteria > Bacillota > Bacilli > Paenibacillales > Paenibacillaceae > Paenibacillus_AQ > Paenibacillus_AQ sinensis. Next base: position 56,475 of record NZ_JAHCMB010000046.1, on the reverse strand, counting down.
AGTGCTGCTGGGCCGCATGCTGAACTACGGGAAGCAGCTTGTGCAGCCGTGACTTCGTCAGTGCCGAGAGAAAGACGATCGGCGCATAAGTCATGAACAGGAAGTGATCGCGGATCTTCGTCTCGAACTGGTGCATTGTCTTGTCATCCTTCTCGACCGCATCCCATTTGTTGACTACGAAGAGCGACGCTTTCCCGGCATCATGGGCATATCCGGCAATATGCTTATCCTGATCGATGATACCTTCCTCGCCGTTGATGACTACCAGCACGACATCGGCGCGCTCAATCGCCCGCATCGCCCGCATCACGCTGTACTTCTCGGTCGATTCATATACTTTGCCGCGCTTGCGCATGCCGGCCGTGTCAATCAAGACATACTTCTGCCCGTCCCGCTCGAACGGCGTATCAATTGCATCCCGGGTTGTACCCGCTATGTCGCTGACAATGACGCGATCTTCGCCGAGTATGGCGTTGACCAGCGAAGACTTGCCAACATTCGGCCGTCCGATCAACGCAACGCGGATAACGTCCTCATCATATTCGTCATCCTCAAGCTCGGGAAGGCGCTCTGTCACTTGATCCAGCAGGTCGCCGATTCCGGTTCCGTGGCTGCCCGAGATGCCGATTGGATCGCCGAAGCCAAGGCTGTAGAACTCGTAAATATCTTCCGCCCGCTTCATGTTATCCACCTTATTGATCGCGAGAACAACTGGCTTGCCCGAACGGAACAAGATCTGGGCGACCTCCTCGTCCGCATTCGTCAGCCCGCTCTTCGCATCGCACATGAATACGATGAGATCAGCTTCCTCAATTGCCAATTCGGCTTGAACCCGGATCGATCTCAGAATCATATCTTCTCCGTCAATCTCGATACCGCCCGTATCAATCACACTGAAAGCCTTTCCGTTCCATTCCGACACGCCGTATATCCGGTCGCGCGTAATGCCAGGCTTATCTTCTACAATAGCCAGCCGATCGCCGATCAACCGGTTAAAAATAGTCGATTTTCCCACATTTGGCCTACCTACGATGGCCACAACGGGTCTTGCCATGGTACATTCCTCCTGTCTGCCTTTCGTCTCTCATCATAGCAAAAAAGCTTATCTTTGGCGAACAACCTAACATGAAAACGGCGAACCCTTGGTTTTAAGGGTTCGCCGTTCAGTATACCCGTTATGCGGCCCATCATAAGCCGATCATCATATCAGGCTTTTATTTTTCCTTGAATTTATCCAGCTTGTCGCCAAAGCGCTCGGCCAGCGTGAAGCTGAGACCCTGATTGCTAAGCGATACGTTTGGATTGTCAAGCACTTCCTTAGGCGCACGTTCTCTGCTGCGCTCAGGCTTCGGAGCCTGAACCGGAGCTTCTTCTGTTTCCTTGATGCTCAAGCTTACGCGCTTCTCGGACGGATTGAAGTCGAGAACCTTAACCTGAACTTCCTGGCCTTCTTTAAGTACTTCATGCGGAGTGCCGATGTGCTTGTGGGAAATTTGCGAGATATGCACAAGGCCTTCCACGCCCGGCAGCAGCTCGACGAATGCGCCGAAGTTGACAAGGCGCTTCACTTCGCCGGTTACGATGTCGCCGATATGGATTTTGTCGGAAGCCGTGTCCCAAGGACCAGGTGCAGCAGCTTTGATGCTCAGGCTGATTTTGCCTTTCTCCGGATCAACCTTCAACACCTTCACGCGTACTTTGTCTCCTTCGGAGATTACGTCGGAAGGCTTATCAACATGCGTCCAGGCGATTTCGGACACGTGAACCAGTCCGTCTACTCCGCCCACATCGACGAATGCGCCGAATTGGGTCAGACGCTGTACAGTACCTTCGATGATCTGTCCTTCGGAGAGCTCGGACATAATTCTCTGCTTATTGGCTTCGAATTCCTCTTCCAGAACTTCCTTCGCGGACAGGATCACTTTACCGTTCTCACGGTCCAGCTCTTTTACTTTAACGCGAAGCGTACGTCCCTTGTAATCGCTGAAATCTTCAACGAAGTGACGTTCTACCATGGAAGCCGGGATAAATCCGCGGGCGCCCACGTCAGCTACCAGACCGCCTTTGACAACGTCGGCAACGGTAACTTCGAACGCTTCTTGGGAGTTGTAGTATTTCTCAAGATCATCCCAGGATTTCTCGCTGTCCACCGCACGTTTGGACAGAATCAGGCTTTCCTTGTTGTCGTTGATGCTGACAACCTTGCATTCTACTTCTTGACCCACTTCGACAGCCGCAGCGGCATTGTCGAGCTGGACGGAAGAAAGCTCGCGAATCGGAATAACGCCGTCATATTTATATCCAATGCTTACATAAGCTTGGTTATCTTCGATTTTGACGATCGTTCCTTTCACGGTGTCGCCTTTTTTGATGGAAATGATCTGCTCCAGTTCGTCTTGGGTGGCCAATTCCTCTTGATTTTCAGCAGCGGCATCAACCTTCTCCGTTGCTTCTGCGGATTCCGCAGCTTCCTGATTTCTTATTTCTTCAGACATGTGATTACCCTCCTCGATTCAAAACCCCATTTATTTAAACCCGCGCCTTTAGCAGGGTTCAAAACGCACTTCATGAAGACAGGCCCCGCTTTGATTGCATACCTACCTATTATGTTCCAAAAAATAACGGCTATGCCGTCTTCCGGCTTCAGCCGAAGCTTCATACCGAAATCCCTGCTATTTGCCGCTGGGCTTGCCGGTCTGTAGCATCTCGTGAATACGGGCCATAATCAGGTCGGTCACCGCTTCAGCCGAATCACTGCCTCCGCCAAACCCGCTCAGATCGATCGGAGCGCCATACACCACGGTCATCCGGCGAAAAGGCTTATAGCTGCCGATAATCGCAGCTGGAACAACCGCCGCACCGCTGCGGAGCGCAAAGGTTGCCGCGCCCTTCTTGGCAATGCCGCTGTCGTTGTTTCTCGTTCCTTCCGGGAATATACCCATTACCTGCCCTCCACGGAGCAGGTTGAGTGCCGTTTTAATGGATTCTTTGCTCACGCCGCCGCGTTTGACCGGGAAAGCGCCAAGCTGCCGGACCAGCCAGCCCAGAACGGGAACCTTGAACAGTTCCGCCTTGGCCATGTAGTTGACCTTGCGCTTTAGCATAATTCCCATCGTCATCGGGTCCAGATTGCTCGTATGGTTGCCGCATAGCAGCACCCCGCCTTCGTCAGGAACGTTCTCCCTTCCGACAATCTTAAGCGGAAACAAAATGGCGTAAATCAAGCGTAGCAAACCTCGGCAAATGACATAAATCATAAATGATTTCTCTCCCCGCTAGCATAAGATCTGCAGTGGGACACAATGGCCTCCACAACCTGAAGTATATCCATGGACGTCGTATCCAGCAAAATGCTGTCCTCGGCGCGCCGCAGAGGCGAAATTTCCCGGTTCGAATCGAGAAAATCGCGCTGGGCGATATCTTTCTCAAGCTGCTCAAGACTCACCTGTTCCTTGTCCTTCAGCTCTTTGTAGCGGCGGAGCGCCCGTTCCTCCACACTGGCCGTCATGAAAATCTTCACTTCGGCGTCTGGCAGCACGGTCGTGCCGATGTCGCGGCCGTCCATCACAACGCCTTTGGCAAGCGCCATTTCGCGTTGCAGATAGCTTAGTCTCGTGCGGATGCACTCCACTTTGGCGTACTGGGATACCATGCCGCTCACTTGGAGGCTGCGGATGTGAGGAGTTGCATCTTCCCCGTTGATCAGCACACTCTGCGTATCCTTGCCGGGTAATAATTCAATCACCATATTGCGTACGGTTTGAAGCACGTTATCGTGATCTTCCGGCTTGATGCCTTCGCGGAGCATATACCATGTTACAGCCCGATACATGGCTCCCGTGTCGACATAAATGTAGGAAAGCTGCTGTGCTACCATCCGGGCTACTGTGCTCTTGCCTGCCCCGGCAGGTCCGTCGATGGCGACATTAATTCTGTCTAAAGTATGTGTCCCCTGCCTAGCCAAAGGGGCATTCCTCCTCAAAATAAAGCCAAGAACGCGCTTGGCCGCTGTTTTTTTCGTGAATGTACCGACAGCGATAAAGCAACCGATACCTCCAAGAAAAAAGCAGGCATTGCCTGCGACTTATAAAATTATACCACAGTTTGTACGGCAGTGCAAAATCGCATAGATTTGAATAACCGTCGAGAAACGGGTAAAAAAGCGCGTATTTCGAAAAAACAGGGAAGTATTTGCCGAAAAATCGCGATAAACTCCGAGGAAATGCCTATCTGTTGCGGAAATCGAACTGCCGCTCGAAGCAGTAGCGGATAATTTTCTGCCGCTCGCCGTCGGAGATGTTGTTGAACTTCACCATGACCAGATCCCGGCCGTTCTCAAGCTCCTTCATGCGAACGATCTCGGCACCGAAACCTGCATGCTCGCCAGCACCGCTGCGGTAAGGGATAAGCAGCCAGCATTGCAGGTGGTCTCCCACGTTCAGCTTATAGTTGCCGTCCGTCCAGAACGACAGACCGCCGCCGCTCACGTCCTCGGTCCGGACCAAGAAGCGCTTGCCGTCCTGAGTCTTGCATGCAAGCTCCAGCTCTCCGCTCACGCGCAGGAAGCTTCGTCTCTGGATTTTGACGATGGAGTCTTCGTCGGGCTTCCGGATGCGAACCATGCGGATCACATCTTCCTTAAAGCCCAATACATGGGTATAAAAATAATTCTTAACGCCTTCGCCCGTCAAGAAATAGACCGACAGCTCATCACCGATATGCAGCTTCTTGAGCCTGCCGGTGTTCTCCCCCATCGGGATTTCAATCAGGAACGATTCCTCTTCCATCTCGGCGATTCGGGACCGGTATTCGATTTCTTCTTCGGAAGCGTCACTCGACGCAATCCGTATGTATAGATGATCGTTGATTTTGGGATACAAGCCTGTCACCGCCATATTGAAATATTCTATAGCAGATTATACCATGGCTCGAGGATGCATGGGTGAGAAAAAAACAGACCTTTTCATATTTACGGGCCATTCCATAACGAGCAGTGATATTCGAATTCGGAGGTGCAAAGATCGCAAGGATGGTATCCAGGCATCTATAGCTGCTTCAAGCATCAGTTTTTAGAAGTCCGTCTAATGCGGAGACACAAAGAGACGGCAGTACCCGTAATGGAGGCTGCCGTCTCTTGCATACTCAACACTGATCTTTGAACAGAGCTTCTATTTCTGACTCAATCCCGCTGTCGAACTGCGGAGCTCTTCGATCGATTCTTCCACTCCGCTGTTCGCGTTGAGGTAAATCCGGTAGCGGGAGCCATTGATTTTTCCGCCAAATTCGTAAGTGAGCACCTCTTTCCCCTCGTCATTCTCGATCAGTGCCAGCCGCTCGTACTGCTCCTTGAAATCGGAATTAAGCTTCTTCCGGGCCTGAGCGAGAGAAAGAGTAGGCTTGCTCAGCTTGCGGGTGGTCTGATGTTCATTGACATAGTCGCTGGCCTGAAAGCCTATAACTTCTCCGGTGTCCAGCCCTGAGCGCACCGTGATTTTTTCCGGATAGATCAGCACGCCGTCCTGTTTGGAGACAAAGGTGAAGCTGCCCATGTTATCGTAACGGTCGGCGCTTACGGGGGTCATGGCCGAGTAGCCCTTGCGCGCCAGAAACTCCGCGGCCTTGCCGGCAGCCTGATCCATCGAGACCCTGGCCGCTCCTACCTCACGGCTGGAATGATACGAGATCAGCTGTCCGCCGCGGACCGTAAAGTCCATGCTTACCGTTTCTTTCGAACCGGTCACTTTGGCGGTATAGGAAGCCCATTCCGTGCCTTTTCCGTTCTCGGTAACCTGGACCTTGGCCCCTGTTCCGGCATCCGCGAACTGAAGCGCCTTCTTGCGCACTTCTTCGGCGGAAACGGACGGCGCGTCCAGCTTTTTCACCGAGCGCTTGTTGTACACGCTTGCGACCGATGGTCCGAAATCGATCTCGGGATACGCGCTGACACGTTTATCCACAGTCTTGAAGCCGTCGATAATCGTGTTGTCTTCCGCTTTCTTCTCAGTGGCCAGGGCGCTCTCCACATCCATCCAGCGCAGACGATTCGTGATGACCTTGTTGCGAACACCCTGAAGATCATTCGAGATTTCACCGGAGTTCTTATACAATGCCTTCAGGTTCTTGATCTCTCCATCGGTCAGCGGCTGGGATTTGAGATCACGGAGCGAAGTTTTGTAAGAGAAGTTGGAGATCTTCGACAGAAACTCCTCGGTCTTGCTGAACGGCAGCAGCGTGAGCGGAAGCTGGTTGATCTCATTCTGGGCTTCACTGGTCATCCGCCACACATTGGTCAGGCACTTGCGGTGCATGCCGTCCGAGGTTGATCCGACGGCCAGCATATTGCCCAGCTCACCGTGCAGCTTGTCCACATGGTAGGACAGATCATGAAAGGAGCGCTGGTACTGGTTCTCGGCTTTGATCAGAACCGAATTTTTCTCCTTGTTCTCCTGGTACCCCCACACAAGAGCGCCCAGCAGGAGAATGGCAGTGACGGGGAACATAACGGCACTCAATCTTTTGTACATAGACGTAAGGACTCCCTTCCAATCGCTTGTTGCCCTTAGTGTGACTAAAGAAAGGAAGTCTTATGCACTGTAGGAATTGCGGTGAAAGGTAATATTCCAACACGGATACGCAAAAAAAGAGCAGACACTTGCTACGCCTGCTCTTCGATGAGAAAATCTTCGGTGCAGCTGCACAGACATTGCTTGAATCCGGTCTGGATGACGCCATGATTCTTGATGCCCCGCAGTACATAGCTTTCTCCGCACCGTCTGCAAATAATTCTCACTTTGACACGCAATGCAAAAGACACCCCGCTTCCGAGCGAATTTTCCTGTGGAAATTCTTCCCGGTTACAGTGTGTCCATCCGCACTACATATTAACCTCTTCCTCCCGCTTCAAGAGACGGAAAGGCGACAGGCTGTTGGCTTTGGCAACCTTGATCATACCTCCATACCAGAGGAAAGCCATCAAAGGCACGATGAACCAGATCCAATAGCTCGCCATCGTATTGAGGATGAAATCGTAAATACCATGCCAGATCCAGGGCAGAATGAGCGATACGGCCAAAATCATACCTCTGCGCTTCCCTTTCGAGAACTTCGCTCTGCCCAGATGGTATCCCATCACAACGCCAAACATGGCGTGACCGGATACCGGCAGCAGCGCCCGGAGGAACATCGAGCCGATTGATGCATGGCTGTACCAGGCATACATTACGTTCTCAATCGTTGCGAACCCGAGAGAGATTGCCACCGCGTACAAAATGCCGTCATAAGGCTCGTCAAACTCGGTATGATTGAAGATCAGATGATAGAGCACGAACCACTTCAGGAACTCTTCCACTCCCGCCGAAACGAGAAAGGATTCCATATAAGGACCCGGGTGAAGCCCAAGGGTCAGCCCTCTCTGAATAATCATAACCGGAATAACGATCAACAGACCTAGCAGAAACACCTTCAGCACTAAGTGAAGGGGCTCCGCGTCATACTTGTCCTTCAAATAAAAATAGACCAGCAGAGCAAGTCCCGGTGCCACTGCCGACGAAACCACCGATAACCAAAGCACCGAACACTCACTCCTTCGAAAATTATAAAAGCAAAAGGCCGGCTCATATCCTGAGTGACAGGCATGGCCGGCTCATTGCCAATGACCCGGAAAGAACGATGTCACACCGTCATTCCTTCCATTATTCCTGACGCTTAAAGAACGAGCAAATCTGCTGTACGGCATTCTCCGCCATAACGGTCTTGCCATATTCGTCGAGAACGGCTTCCGTCACCGGCGACGACTCACCGAATTCGGCCAGCACCGCCACCAGCGAGGCCAACGCCGGTTCCTCAAATTCCTTCGGATCGAAATAAAGGTACCATTTATCGTTATAGGAATAAAGCTTGCCCAAAGGTGTGATGCTGTTCACAAGCACGTGAGCCGCTTCAATCACAACCTCAAAATCACGGAAGGCGTATACGATGGAGTCAGCCTGTTCCAGTGTTACTTCCATCTCATATATCTCGTCAGGCAGATCCTCGTCTCCGGAAGCGCCGTAATGGTGATCGTATTTGCCTCGTGTAACGATGACGACCATGCCCTGCGCGGGCAGAGCGAAGACTTCCACGGCAAGTGGACCGGTAGCGTCAAATCCGAGTTCTGTGTAAGCCTGGTCCATCATTTCCGTAAAGAGGTCATGAACCTTGGGGACTTCCTGCCACATATCTTCCTTCTGGATCCCCCGTTCGCTCAGGTCGTCAAAAGTGAGGAAAATCCGTATCTTATCTTGACTTAATCGTTCTATTCTCATGACAGGATCCTCCTTTTGAAAGCTCAGCTTAAGAATAGTGTATGATGAGTCCCAAGTAATGAGCCAAAAATAGTTTCTTAGTCGATTATATGTATGTATGTTACCATTTTGACGAGATAAATGCACGTAAATATGTGGGGACGGGTTTAAAAAAAGAATCATTTTGGCGACGAGGAATCTCCAAAATGATTCTGCCCGCAGATTAGGGATTACAAGCCCGGCACGGCTGCATGAGTTTCCCTGAGAATCTTCTCCACATCGTGCTTCACATCCGGGTTGCTGCGGATCAGTTCCTTCAGCATTCCAAGATCGGCACCTATGGAACTCTCCTTGGCCTTATGGTCCGATTTGCCTGATGCCGCGCTATCCGTTTTGGCATGGTCATGGTTGCCGGAGCCGTTTCCGAAGCCGGTCGCGGCCATATCCATGATTTTGTGCTTGGCTCTGTCCGCGGCGCCGGACCGGCTCAACAGGGGAGTAAACATGTTCCGTTTACGGGACATCACAACGCTTGCGGCGGCTCCGAGCATCACGCCAAGGAAAAATGACGAAGTCTTCACATCTCCAACCTCCTTCTATGATAAAATCATGACTAGTGTTCGCGGAACGGTTCTGCCTCATACAGTCCAAACACAGGAAAGCGAGATGAAATAAGTGGTTAAACAGACAGCAGTTCTGCTTGCGGCAGCCTTCCTGCTGGCCTCTTGCAGCAGCGGAAACAACGCCGCCGTTACTCCCGGCAGCGGCACCGGGGCATCATCAAGCCCCCAATCTACGGCAGCTGCGGCATCCCCTGGAGTCGCATCTCCGTCGCCGGCGCCGAGCGCTGCGGCAGCAGGGCAGGATGCATTAGCGTCCCCTTCGCCATCGGCTTCCGTTCAGCCGTCTTCCGGGCCGGAAGACACAGCCTCTGCCTCTGCGTCATCCGCCCCATCCAACGATACGGGAGAAGCGGTAGCGCTTCAGTATCATATGAACAAAAACTATGATATCAAGCCGAACGATGATAGCGTAAATAAAAAAATCGTACTGCTGACATTCGATGACGGGCCAAAAGATGCCAAGATGATCAACTCCATCTTCGACACACTGGACAAACATCATGCCCAAGCGATATTCTTCGTCAACGGATACCGGGTCAAGGAGCATCCCGAGCTTCTGAAGCTCATTCAGCAGCGGGGCGGGATTATCGGCAACCACAGCTGGGACCATATCGTGCTTAAGGATAAATCCTATGCAGAGGTTAAGAAACAAATTGAAGATGTGCAAAAGATCGTCAAGGAAGTAACAGGCGAGACGCCCGTATTCTTCAGACCTCCACACGGAGCCGGCGGCGATGTCGGCAAGAAAGTTGCGGCTGAGAACGGAATGCTCTACATGACATGGTCCAACGGTTCGCTTGACTGGACGATGTCCGAGAAAGAGGCCGGCAAGACAGGCAAGATCATCAAGAACGTCACGGATCAGCTTCATTCCGGAAGCAATATTCTCATGCATGAGCTTCCCTGGACAACGGAAGCTCTAGATCAGCTATTGACTACCCTGGAGGGCAAAGGCTACGGCTTTGTCGATCCGCGAAGCATCGAGCTCAAAGCGAGATGAAATAAGAGCTAGCGACTATAAAGGCCCTGCACCGGCAACACCGGCTAGCAGGGCCTTAACTCTTTATAACAAGTTACGAACGTATTGAAGGGCGGCGCAGCGTCAGCACGTTGATTTCAGCAGGGCTTCGGAAGCGCAGCGGCAGATGGGCCGTTCCGTAGCCGCGGCTGATGAACACCGTGGCCGTTCCTCCGGTCCCGTCGCTTCTAGGCCAATCATAAAAACCAGCCGAATATGTATGATAGAAGGTTTCAACATGTCTGCGGCCGATTACAGGCAGAAGAACCTGCCCGCCGTGTGTATGCCCCGCCAGCACCAGATCCGAAGGTACACTGCTTCTCTGCATCAGCCACATCGGGTCATGGACCAGAATGATCCGGAACGCCCCTTCACTGCCAACGGGCAGATCCGGAAGCGGCGCATAGGCGATCTTGCCGCCGGATCTCGGATAATCGACGCCGGTCAGCCAGAATTTCTCCTGCCCTGAGTCCAGCGGCACATTCTCGTCCAGCAGCAGCCGGACTCCATGGCCATGGAGGATCTCATCCACTTTGGCAATCTCGGCTTTGTAATCATGGTTGCCGTGAACGGCATAGACAGGCGCGACAGGGGCCAGCAGATCCAGATTCGATTCCAGCCTGTGCAGCGGTGCATTCTTCTCCGTCATGTCACCGCCCAGCAGCACAAGGTTGACTCCTCTGCCAAGACAGGAAGGAAGGCGCTTGGGAAGCCGCCTTCTGTGGATATCCGTCACCAGCAATATGCGGAAACCGTCCAGCGCTGCGGGCAGCTTCTCCAGCATGATTTCCGTCTCGACAATCCGGCGGCCGTATGCCGATACCACCATGCCAGCCGCAAAAACTCCCATCCCCGCTCCTGCAGCCGCCACATAAGGCCAGACGGTTACCATAGCGTTCGCAGCGGGGGCGCGCCCACGATGCCCCACCACACTAGAAAAGCAAGCAGAACGAAAAACAGCACGTTCAGCGTGTTCACGAACATTTTGGCCAGCCGCACCCGTTCAGATCTGTATGTAGCTGAACGTGAGGGCGCTGACTGCTCCTCCTCTTCGCCCGTCTTGGGCCGTGCGGCCCGTCTCCCTCCGCGCGCAGCAGCGGGAGCTGTGCGCCGTCCAGCCGGCGCAGCCTTCGCCTTCGCCGGGGATTTTTGTTTGCGTGTGCGGGACAGACTTGACGCCGACGCATCTTTTTTCGTTTCTGTCTTTGCGTCAGCCGCAGTCTTCCGCCCGCCGGTAGACCGCTCCCGGGTTCTTTTTTTCTGTCGGGATTTGACCCGGCTAAGCTCCTCGCTCATGACTCCCTCCTATAACGAATCACCAGTCCTGATATCAGGTCGATGACGAAATGACACAGTATCGGCGCCCACAGGGTGCCGGACCATACATAAATCATCCCCAATCCGTAGCTGCTGGCGAACACCCAGCCGGTCGGAATCCAATGCCTCAGATAGCGGACATGGATAACGGCGAATAAGATACTGGTCCAATATGGACCCAGTGCATATTGGATCGCTCCCCGAAACAACAGTTCCTCGCACACCGCCACCAGCAAGGCGATCAATGCGATATGCCAGACAGGCCGGTTGCGAAACAGCAGCTCATTGATGCCTCCGTCGTCCATCGCCTCATCGGGGACAATATAGGTTAACACAAAGTCCACAATCAGCATAATGACCGCAAGTCCTAGGCCCCAGGCTAAAAAGTGCAAACTGTCAGGAAATTTTAACAAATAAAACGGGTTTCTTTTCTGAAATAATATCCAGACCAATCCGATAATAAGAGTAATGCCTTGCGTAAGGTAGAGATTAAGGAGCAGCAGCCGGTCGGTCAGCTGATCAGGGGTCGCTTTTTTGACCTTGATGTCGCTAAATTTGAATTTTTTCATAATTACCTGCCTGTTCTATATGATGAATAATTCCTGCGCAAGCCGTTAGCACGAAATTGCCCGTCAAAGGAGCCGACGCTTTATGAAACGCAGTACCTCACGCAAATCAATGCTGTACACTATGGGATTTCTGTTCTGCCTGATCGCGGCATTCGCCGTGTTCTTTCTGGGCGTGAAGATCGGAGCCGATAAAGCCGAAGCGCAATACGCCAAGAAATACCCGAACAGTCTTGCCCAAGATCCCAACGCTTCTTATCAGGAGTCGGATCTTGTCACATTCTATCATAGCGTATTTTCCCCTTATCGGGAATTCAAGCGGGAATGGAACGATAAGGTTGATCGGCTGGCATCCGGAACGGCCAGTCCCTCACAGACGCTGAGAAGCCTCCGAACGCTTGCGGACGAGGCCAGCTCCAAGGTGACGGAGACGGCGTTATTCAGCAATTCGCCGCTTCTGGAGCAGGGACAGCTCAACATCCTCAAGAGCCTTCGGCTCTTCTCCGAAGCCGCTGACCAAGCAGCCGCTGCGGACTCCGCCGCGACCGCCAAAGAGCTGAGAACGGGAGAGCTTGCCCAGGGAGCGGTGAAATACGGCCTTACTGGACAAAATAATTATTACTCTGCCATGCTGAGCTGGGGCTCCGGCAACAGTTCCTCGATTCCTTCCGCAATCGGGAATCCGAAGGTCATTTCTTTTTCCGAATGGAAGAAGATGCCCCTTCTGCTCAAGAACGCCAATATCGCGCAGATATTACTGAACCGCGGGATATTCGCGGATTATGACCCGCAGGATGTTACGGCCAAAATTGACAACCTGATCAATTCGGGAAGCACGGATTCGCTTAACCTGAATAATGTGCAGGGTGCGATTACGCTGCTGGTATCGACCGGCGCGCTGTCCGAGCAGGAATTCTCAAAGTGGCGGCTGCAATATTACTCCAAGGAGACGCTGCCGCAGATTCCATTCTTTTACGATTGAACCGGCAACAAGCATCATACCATAATGTGACCGCAAAATCCTATTGACACATCTAGCACGGCCATGTTACATTATGAAAAATTAATCAAGCAAAAGCGATGATGGAACAAAGATACTAGAAGCCTTCAGAGAGCCGGCGGGTGGTGCAAGTCGGTGGCGGACAGCTGTCTTTAGCGCTCCTGAGATATTGTGTTGAACTCTTACAGTAGGCACAATCGGTTCACTCCGTTACCAGTGTTCCTGTCATGATGGATAGGATATGAGGCTGCATCCATGAAGGATGCAGTGAATTAGGGTGGTACCACGACAACTCTCGTCCCTTACTGCGGAAGCAGTATGCGGTCGGGAGTTTTTTGCTGGTTAAGTCTGGTTTTTGACCAGCGGATGATTCCCTCTTCTTTCCGGCAGAGCTTTAGGCCCCCTCTTTGCCGCGACACCGCGTCAGCGCTTGTCTGGCAGGAGGAAATGCACTTTAGGTAATCCGGAGATCCCTTATGGTATCTCCCCTAAATATCAAGCTTCATCATCTAAGGAGGAAAAAGAAAACCATGTTCAAAATTTTGGTATCGGACCCGATTAGCGATCTCGGGATTCAGCAGCTGACGGATGCAAGCGATGTAACGGTTGACAAGAAGACAGGACTCAGCGAGGACGAGCTCGTCGCCATCATCGGCGAATACGATGGTCTCCTTGTCCGTTCCCAGACCACCGTCACTCCCAAAATCATCGAAGCCGGAACCAACTTGAAAGTCATCGGCCGCGCAGGCGTCGGCGTTGACAACATTAACCTCGAGGCCGCAACCAAGCGCGGCATTGTCGTCATCAATGCCCCGGACGGCAACACGATTACTACTTGTGAACATGCATTCGCCATGATGATGGCTCTTGCCCGCCATATTCCGCAAGCCTACGCGAAGACCATCACGGGCGTATGGGACAAGAAATCGTTCCTCGGCGTTGAGCTTCGCGGCAAAACCCTCGGCGTTCTCGGAATGGGCCGGATCGGAAGCGAAGTCGCCAAACGCGCCAAAGCGTTCGGCATGAACATTCTGGCCTATGATCCGTTCCTGACGGAAGACCGCGCAGAGAAGCTCGAAGTGAAAATCGCAACTGTGGATGATGTAGTAAGAAACGCCGACTTCATTACTGTGCATACGCCTCTGACTCCGCAGACGAAGCATATGATCTCCCGTCCACAGTTCGAGGTCATGAAGAAGGGCATGCGCATCGTAAACTGTGCACGCGGCGGCGTAATCGACGAAATGGCTCTGGTGGAAGCTATCGACTCCGGCATCGTGGCAGGCGCCGCATTTGACGTATTTGAGAAGGAACCGCCGCAAGCCGACCATCCGTTCCTGTCCAATCCGAAAATTATCGTGACTCCGCATCTTGGCGCTTCGACGGTTGAAGCCCAGGAGAACGTGGCAATTGACGTGTCCGAGCAGGTGCTGCACATCCTGCGGAACGAACCGTTTATCAATGCCGTCAACATTCCTCCGGTGGCTGCAAGCGTTATGAACAAGCTGCAGCCGTACTTCACACTCGGCGAGAAGCTGGGCAGCTTCGCCGCCCAAATTACGAACGGCGCCATTAAGGAAATCGTCGTGGAGTTCGCAGGCGACCTGGCTGATGTCGACACTCAGCCTCTTAACCGGTACATCGTGAAGGGTGTGCTCTCCCGTCACTTCGGGGGAGATGTGAACATCATCAACTCCATGCACCTGGCCAAGACGAGTGAAGTTAACGTTGTAGTAACCAAGGCTTCCAAGACGAAGGGCTTCACCAACCTGATCTCCGTGAAGCTGATCGCGGATGGCGGCGAAGAGCGTGTAGTCGCAGGTACGCTGCTTCAGGGCTATGGCGAGCGCATTGTTCAGCTCGGCAAGTTCCCGGTGGATATCTCGCCAGAAGGACATCAAATTCTGATCTCCCATAATGACAAGCCGGGCATCATCGGCAACGTCGGCAGCCTGCTCGGCCAGAGCGATGTGAATATCGCTTCCATGCAGGTCGGACGTATCGATGTCGGCGGCGAAGCCATCATGCTGCTGACCGTTGACAAGAAGGTGCCTTCCGAGGTGCTGGTGAAGCTTGCCGCTCTTCCGGAAATCAACACCGCCACCGAAGTGGTACTGGATTAGTAGCCTTTAACCAATCTCAGTAATATTCTGAAAAGGCTGAGAAGAAGCAATCCTTCTTCCCAGCCCTTCACGACTACAAGTCCCGCTGCTTATGGCAGCGGGACTTTATCTTTTTTCACTCTCTCTTGTCTCTATTCCTCTACTGTGAATTCAGGAACCAGCCTGCCGTCGATATCGGTAAACCCGTATTCCAGCGCCAGCCGCCCAACCTGCTGAGGCTTGCCTGAACGCTCCATGACATTGGGATCGCCCGCAAGGGCGCAGACGGCACGCCCGATATAGCGGGGAGATTCCGTGTCCCTGAGAGCCTCCACTTGTCTCCAGTGCTCCTCATCCGTTCCGAACGCCTGCAGTACAAGCTCCGTCCGCATCCAGCCCGGAGAGAGCGGAATGACTGCGATCCGGTCGGAGGCAAGCTCCTTGGCCAAGCTTTGCGCCATGCGGACCAGCGCGTTCTTGGCCAGATCGTAATAGAAATTAGTAATGTGCCGGTTCCTGTCCCAGAACGTTGTATGCACAATGAGGCTCCCCGGATTGTCCCTCATAAGCGGAACCGCGAACACATTGGTCAGAAGCTGGGCGCGAACGCCGCCATTGAACATGGTATCCCAATGCTCCATAGGCTGCTCCCAGAACGGACGCTCATCGATACTCAGTTCATTCCCGCCCCATACGTTGTTGACCAGAATATCCAGTCTCCCCTTCTCTGAAGCGATTCGGCTGATAAGCCGCTCCGTGTCCTCGGGCTGCCTGTGATCGCATGGTACAGCCTCCGCCGCTCCACCTGCATTGCGAATTTCAGAAACCGTAGTATCGATATCACCCGGTCGGCCTCCGGTAGTGTTTCCTTTCACGCTCCTGCCGGTTACGTATACAAAGGCCCCCGACTCCGCCAGCTCAAGCGCAATCCCCTTGCCTGCTCCCCGGCTGGCTCCTGTTACGAGCGCTATTTTTCCCTGTAATGATTTCATGGATATAGCCTCCCTTATTCGTAATATCTCAAGATTAGCCTAAAATCATGCCATCTATTGTCATATATTTATTATATAATGAATCCAGACTCGACAAAGACTGAATGACCAAGGAGTGTTGATCATAGATGAGCGCTTCACGATTGCTGACCATGCTGCTCCTTCTTCAGAACCGGGGTAAGCTTACCACTCGCGAGCTGTCGCATCTGCTTGAAATCTCGGAGCGTACGGTACACCGGGATTTGGAAGCCCTGTCGGCCGCGGGAATCCCGGTGTATGCCGAGAGAGGACGCTCCGGGGGCTGGAAATTGACCCAGGGCTACCGAACAAGACTTACGGGCATGAAACCGAGTGAACTGACCGCCCTGCTGCTTGGAGCCGATGCAGCACTTCTTGCCGATCTAGGTATACTGGATGACTACGATGCAGCCGCCCGCAAGCTGGAAGCCGCTGCACGTCCCGCCACCGGCGAACAAGCGGATCAACAGGGAGATCATATTCACATCGACGGTTATTCGTGGGACCCTTCCCATGAATCTGTACCCTATCTGCCTCTAATCCGGCAAGCCGTTCAGGAGAACCGCAGAATTCGTATGCAATACGGACGAAATGGAGATGTGAAGGAACGGATTATTGAGCCTCTCGGTCTTGTCGCCAAGAGAGGTGTCTGGTATGCCGCCGCTTCCTGTGAGGGTGACATTCGCACGTACCGCATATCGCGGATGATCAACGCCGAGTTGACCGAGGAAGTGTTCCAGCGTGCGGCTGATTTTGATCTGGAGGCTTATTGGGAGCAGTCCGTCCGGGACTTCAAGGCGGCGCTTCCCCGCTACGAAGCCGAGCTTCAAGTGCGGGAATCTGCTCTCCACGGTCTGCGGAACGAGCGGTACGTCAAAGTACTGAACGCCTGCCCCTCCGTCGATCCCGAGTGGATTGCCGTTGCCGCCGAATTTCAGACCCTTGGATCAGCTATCAAAATTGCGCTCTCTTACGGAACCGACTTGATCGCCACAGCTCCGTCCGAGTTGGCAAGGCAAATTGCCGCAACAGCCCGCAGTATCGCTGCTTTATACTCCGAAGACAGCTTGGAGTGATTTAGTTCATCTTCCTTTTTTCTCCTTCCTTCTTCTCGCCAGGCAATCTCGCAACCGAAAAAGATTGATCACATTTTAGTATAGACGAGGGAAGACTTTAGTCCTATACTGGAAATGATAACGCATACATACATAAGAGGGGGACTTTACATGGCATGGTTGATCAAGCTTCCGCTCCGCCAACGTATTGTTGCAAGCTGCTTCCTGATCGCTGCGCTGTTCGCAGTACCGGTATTGATTGTTTTTGCGATTGTGGGGAAATTTCTATGGGGCTTTCTCGTCATCGTTCTTCTTCTTGGATTGACGTACCCGCTTTCGCGCGCAATCGAGAGAACGCTTACATCAACCTTTGACGACATCGCGAATGTCACGCACACTGTCTCCAAGGGAGACTTCACCGTCAAGGCGGACGAATCGGGCTCCGCAGGAGACCTGAGCCGTACATTTAACAGTATGATTGACAAGCTGCGCGGCATCCTCGGGGAGGTATCCCAGATAACCCGCCATGTGACCGACGCCAGCCGCGGCATTGAAGACAAGAACCACGAGCTCAAAATCGTCATGTCCCAGGTAGCGAGCTCTGCAAATGATCTGGCGCTTGGCGCCAGCGAAATTTCTTCCGATATTGCGGGCATGATGGATTCGGTTAAAGAAATTGAATCAAAGGTCGCCAATTACACGCATGCAAGCAAAGAAATGCATCTTCGCTCCAATCAGACGCTGGATTTGGTGGATAAGGGCCGCCAGTCCATCGACATACAGGCTGAAGGCATGCGCCGTAATGTGGAAGCCACCCGGAAGGTCACCCAATCGATCGAAGCCCTGACTCAAAGCGCACGGGGCATCACGAACATAACAGCCACCATCTCCGAAATTGCGGAGCAGACGAACCTCCTCTCCCTGAACGCTTCTATTGAAGCGGCAAGAGCTGGCGAACACGGGCGGGGCTTCGCGGTGGTCGCCGAAGAGGTCCGCAAACTGGCCGAGGAATCGGCGGCGGCAGCCAAAGAGGTGTTCAAGCTGGTGCGGGCAATCGATGCAGACATCGCCCAGGCGGTAGACAATACGGCCATCAACGAAGAGATCGTACATATCCAGAATGAAAAAATCGTCGAAGCAGGCGATATCTTCTCCGAAATCGTAAATAGCGTGCGTTATATAACGGAGCAAATTTCCGTGTTCTCGGCCGAAAGCGATCAAATGCTGGATAGCTCACAGCAAATTTCAGGTGCGATTCAGAACATCTCGGCAATCACCCAGCAATCGGCTGCGGGAACGCAGCAGGTGGCGGCTTCAATGAACGAACAGATCCATGCAATAGCGAGCGTAGCCGAGCAGACTGAGGTCATGACCGGAGCCGTCATCCGGCTGCATAAAGCTATTCACGTATTCAAGTTCTGAGATGATTCCATACTTCTGACAGGTCTAAAAAGACAGCTGCCCCTTGGCCATGAAATGGCTGCTTGGGGCAGCTGTCTTTTGTCCAGCAAGGAGTTCATGCAATCGCTAAGTGGACGCTCCGCGAACGGACCTTTGTTCCAATCGCTGTCGTGTCCAGACTTACATACTGCGCGGCAGTTCCAACAAGTTGCAGAGACGGATTCTCATTCCCCGACAACAGGTCAACCGACTTATCCCGTTGTGATCGCAACAGCCGCTACGACCCGTTCGAACGCTCATGCTTCTCCCAGCCCATCGTCCGGTGGACTGCGTCCTGCCAGACGGCGTAGCGGGCTTCCCGCTCATCCTCCGCCATCTGAGGGTCAAAGGTCCGCTCCGCCGGATTGAAGCCCCTCAGTTCCTCCCGCGACCAGATGCCTGCTGCGAGCCCCGCCAGAAGAGCGGCTCCCAGCGCCGTCGTCTCGGCATGGGTTGTACGGGTCACCTCTCTGCCCAGGATATCCGCCTGAAACTGCATCAGCAGGTCATTCCGGACTGCGCCGCCATCGACCCTCAGATCCGAGAGCGGCATGCCCGCATCCTTCTCCATTGCCCCGATCACATCGCGTGACTGAAAAGCGAGCGACTCCAGCGTTGCCCGCACCAGATGCGCAGCTGTCGTACCCCGTGTCAGCCCGAAGATTGCCCCCCTTGCGTACATATCCCAGTATGGTGCTCCAAGTCCGGTAAAGGCGGGAACTACCACAACGCCCCCCGTGTCCTCAACACCTCGCGCCATACTCTCCGACTCTGCGGGACTGCCGATCAGACCCAGCCCCTCCTCCAGCCACTGCACCGCCGCGCCGGCGGCGAATACACTGCCTTCAAGCGCATAATACAGATCAGCGCCCATCCCCCAGGCGACGGTCGTCAGCAGACCATGACCGGATGCGACCGCTTCGGTTCCCGTATTCATCAGGATAAAGCAGCCGGTTCCATAGGTGTTCTTCGCGCTTCCCGCATCCAGGCAGGTATGGCCGAACAGGGCCGCCTGCTGGTCTCCGAGCACGGACATAATCGGAATAGGTGCTCCGAACCATTCCTCAAGCGCTGTGCCAAAGGACCCGCCGGACATCCGCACCTCGGGGAGTATGCAGCCGGGAATGTTCAATTCGGCCATCAGGACCTGGTCCCATTTCATCTGGTGGAGATCATACAGCATCGTCCGCGAAGCGTTTGTAACATCCGTTGCGTGAACAGCGCCGCCGGTCAGCTTCCAGATCAGCCAGGTGTCTATCGTGCCGGCAAGCAGCTCGCCCGCCTCGGCTCTCGCTCTGGCGCCTTCCACATGATCGAGTATCCAGGCGATCTTGGTCGCGGAGAAGTAGGCATCGCAGACCAGCCCGGTCTTGGCCGATATTTCCCGCTCCAGCCCCTTCCGCTTCAGCTCCTCGCACATCCCGGATGTCCTCCGGTCCTGCCAGACAATCGCCGGGTGCACCGGCCGACCGGTCTGCCGGTCCCATACCAGCGCGGTCTCCCGCTGATTGGTGATTCCGATCGCCGCGATTTGCGATGCCTGAATGCCCGCCTTTGCGACGGCGTCCCTACCCGCGCGCAGCTGCATCTCCCAGATTTGCTCCGGATCATGCTCAACCCAACCCGGGTTCGGAAAATGCTGGGGGATCGCATACTGGCCCTGACCCAGGCTCGCAGCCGCTTCATCGAACACGATCGCCCGCGAACTGGTCGTCCCTTGGTCCAGAGACAAAATAAAGCGGCTCATAAGACCGCTCCGTTTAACCAGCTACCCATTAACAAGATGGGCATAGGCTGTATTTTTACATGATGATAACTTGAATTTGGCTTCATAGCGTTCCTCCTGTTAAGCCGTTATCGGTTTCTTAATCACTAACCGCTTTGTTCCACGAAGAACAAGATTTATGTGCCTGTTTCAACAAAAAGCACCTCCGGTTCGAGAGGCGCTGACATACAAAGTTTAAAATTATGCTTTTTCGACAGGCAGGCGCATCGTGAAACAAGTGCCTTCGCCAAGACGGCTGGCAGCTGAAATATGGCCGCCATGGGATTCCACGATATTCTTGACGATTGCCAGCCCGAGCCCTGTGCCTACGGACTCGCCCCGCACCCGCGCTTTGTCCGCCTTATAGAAACGTTCGAAGATAAACGGCAGATCCTCGGAGGGAATGCCCGCACCTTCATCCCGGACTTCGATTTCAATCTCCGAACGGTTCGAATGGGCAATCCAGTCAGCGACGATATCGATCCGTCTGCCTTCTGGCGTATGGCGGAAAGCATTATCAAGCAGATTGGTGAGCACCTGCTCCAGCTTGTCTTCATCCGCGTCGTGAAGCCATAGCTCGCTGCTCTTCCGTATACAGCGGAGATCGATATTCCGTTCCTTGGCCCGGACGGAGAATTTACGGTAAATCCGCTCCAGGAGTTCACTCACGTTCACGACCGATCGGTTCATATCGGAATGGCCGGCTTCCATGCGGGCCAGATCCAGAAGATCCTTGACCAGCCGTCCCATCCGCAGGGACTCGTCGTGAATGACCTGGATCAGCTCACTGCTCTCCTCTGGAGAGGTTGCCATTCCATCCAGCAGCGCCTCGCTGTAGCCCTGCATCATCGACAGCGGAGTGCGAATTTCATGGGAGACATTCGCGAGGAAGTCCCTCCGCATCTTCTCCAGACGCACTTCTTCGGTCACATCGCGGAGCACCGCCACCGCGCCTTGAATTTCTTTGTCCGTGTACAGCGGCGCCATATGCACGGACCAGACGCCCTGCCGTACATGAACGTTATCGCTGTGATCGCCTCCGTCCTCCTGCGTCTTCAGGAAGAGCGGACGCAGCGGAAGCGGAATTCCGGAAAGTCCGCCGGAGGGCTCAGGAAAAGCTTCTTCCCCTTCATGCTCCCATTTCAAATCGCTCCAGCGTTCCAGAAGATCCTGTCCGTGAGGATTGGTCAACACGATGCTGCCTTCGTTATCGAACGTGATTACGGGATCGCTCATGCTTCGGAGAACGTTGGACAGCAGGCCTTTTTCATGATTAAGACTTCGAATATTGCTCTCCAGCTCTGCGGCCATATGGTTGAAGGAAGTAGCCAGGACTCCGATCTCATCGCTGGTCACCACGTTCACGCGGGTTCCGTACTCGCCTCTGCGAATCGCATTGGCCGCCTCGATCAGGCGCTGCATTGGCTGCGTAATCTTGGTGAACAGGAAGAGCGCGAAGAAGGTCGTCATGGAGAATCCGATCATGCCTGTGTACATATACAGCCGCTTGATCGCTCCAGAGTTGGAGAATTTGCTGTCAATATACGGCAGCAGGAACAGCCCGAGCGTCATCAGCACAATCGCGACGAGACAAATAATCGTCACCCACAGCTTACCGACAAGGCTTCTCCAGAAGTTCACTTATTTCGGGACCTCAAGCTTGTATCCGACGCCCCAGACCGTCGTGATCATGGCGGCTGACTCCGGGGAAACCTTGTTCAGCTTCTCGCGCAAGCGTTTGACATGAGTATCCACCGTTCGGAGATCGCCGAAAAATTCATAGTTCCACACATCTTTCAGCAATTCCTCGCGGGAGAATACCTTATCAGGGGAAACGGCCAGATAGTGCAGCAGTTCATATTCCTTCGGCGTCAGGCTCACTTCCTGCCCTCCCGCCGTCACGCGATGCGCGTCATGCTCAATAACCAGATGGGGAAATACGATATTGTTGCTCGAATTCGTCTCTTTGGAAAGAAAGGCGGTTGCCGAGGAGCGGCGCATAATGGCTTTTACCCGATAGATGACCTCACGGGGGCTGAACGGTTTGACGACATAGTCATCGGCGCCCATTTCAAATCCCTGAACGCGGTTGATCTCTTCACCCTTCGCGGTGAGCATCAATACCGGCGTCGATTTCACATCGCGCAGCCGGGTGAGGACCTCGATTCCGTCTATTCCCGGGAGCATCACATCTAGCAGAATCAATCCGTAGTCCGCGGCTGTCGCTTTTCTCAGCGCAATTTCTCCGTCTTCCGCTTCGTCAATCTCATAGCCTTCCTTCTCCAGATACATTTTCAGCAGACGGCGGATACGCTCTTCATCGTCCACAACCAGAATTCTATTCAGATGTTCTGCCATTTCACAACAACCCCTTCATCGGATACAGTACAAGATTGCTAGGATGGCTGCGTCTTATCGACCAATCGGCCGGGTTAATCCGTACCCGCATTGAAATGCAGACCGGCGATAACCAGATTAACGCCAACCAGAGCTAACATGACAATCAACAAGCCGGGTACGACCAGCCAGATCAACTTCCGCCCTGCCATCCGAAGACCGGACGGAGATGATGATTTAGCGCTGTAGAACAGCCAGGTTGCTGTAATTCCGGATATTCTTCGGAACACGGCCCTGGAACCGGCCCCACGCCGCCTGAACCTGTCCCACTATAGATCGGGAGGCCCAAGGTTAAGAAAGGAAGCCATGTGTCATTGGCCCGGCAGATGATAACGCCGAAATCTTTGTCGCGGACGCCATCAGCTGCTTACTTTAGACTTGTTCCCAAGGACCCAGCGGTCCATAAGAATCCCTTAACAAGATGACAACGCCATCTCAGCCCCAGTCCCCAGCACCCCGCGATGATGCCCTTCATCCGGGTTGGAGCCTGGAACAAGGGCTTGTTCGCTCCTGAAAATGACTCAAAACGCTCAATTTCGCTATGATTCGCTATGATAAGTTGCCTCGATCGGAGGCATTTTATAACTGACTTTCTCTATTGTACTATCATTGCTCCCGGGATTGTCAACGATAACATTAGTCCGGGTGTACAGCGTTTCACAGCCAGACCCCCGAGAAGCAAAGGCATAACCCGTTAATCCTAGCTTTACATGGAGAAAACGCAGGGTTAATTCTATACAGCAGACCTGCTCATGAAGTCACCAGCTTATCAATCTCGGTGTCCAGTGTGTTCATGTCCAGCTGTCCAATATGGATATTGTCGATCCGACCTTTCCCATTGATAAAAATGGTAGTCGGCAGCGGAGATATGCCATAGCTGCGCACGGCTTCCCGATCCGGGTCCAGCAATACCGGAAATTCGGCACCCACACTCTTGGCAAAATCACGCACCGTCGTCTCGCCCTCCGCTACATTGACGGCTAGGATGACAACGTCTTCATTCTTCCATTTGCTCCACTGAGCCTGAAGTGCAGGCATCTCCTTTTTACAAGGAGTGCACCAGGAGCCCCAGAAGTTAAGCACGACCGCCTTGCCCCGATACTCATTCAGCGTATGCTTCTTGCCGTCAAGCCCGAGCAGATCGAAAGACGGGGCGCGTCCACCTTCCTCCACGGCTCCATTCCCGCCGAACACGGAGGCGCCTATGACATAGCATCCAAGGAGGACTGTCAGAGTCAGGATGATGAGTTGGATTTGCTTTCTTCCTATACGCAAAGCAATAGCCCCCTATGGACAGAATGTCCGTGATGACATTTTTCCCTATTATCACAAGATTTGTGAACATCTTATGAACATTATAACGAAAGCTGCCATACTTTTCCGGGGGCTATTTGTGAACATTATGTGTCTTTACGTGTGTTATTGCCTTTGGAAAGACCGGCCTTGGCCATTTGCCGCAGCGATTCGATTTCCTCCTTGGTCAAATGCCGGTACGTCCCCCGCTTCAAATTCTGAAGCAGCAGATCGCCGAACGATATCCGCTTCAGCCGGATCACGGGATGGGAGATCGCCTCGAACATGCGCCGTACCTGACGGTTTCTCCCTTCATGAATCGTAATGCTGATTACGGATTCCTTGCCATCTTCATTGATATCCTTGTACTCAACTTCTGCCGGAGCGGTCATCCCATCCTCCAGCTTGACGCCTTCCTTGAGCTTGTCCAGCGACGTGCCATGCGGCACACCTTTGACTGTAGCCAGATATGTCTTCGGCACATGATGCTTCGGATGGGTCAGCAGATTCGCGAACTCGCCGTCGTTGGTCAGCAGCAGCAGACCCTCCGTATCGTAATCCAGGCGGCCGATCGGATAGACCCGCTCTTTGATTCCCTTCATATAATCCGTGACGATCTTGCGCCCCTTCGGGTCGGAAGCGCTCGTGATGACGCCCTTCGGCTTGTTGAACATAATGTAGATTTTATTCTCGCCAGAGATCGGTTTGCCCGATACCTTGATCACATCGCTGGCCGGGTCGGCCTTCGTGCCGAGTTCGGTCACAACCTCCCCGTTCACTTCCACTTTGCCAGCCAGAATAAGCTCTTCGCACTTGCGTCTGGACGCTACTCCGGCCTGTGCCAGTATTTTCTGCAATCTTTCCATTGTCGATTTGGTCACCTCAGCCTAATGATACCCATCGCCGGGGTAAAGCACAAGCTCATTCCATGGAAAAAAGAACCCCGGGCAGGAATCATCATGCGGCATGATGACAGGCGGTGAGATGCCATAACGGGCGGACAGCTCCAGAATGAGCCGGCAAGCCGCAAAAGTCTGTGCTTCCGTGGCTCCGGGTAAAGGGGAGCGCCCGAAATCACCCTCCATGCAGAGATGAATATTCTCGGGATCGGTCAGAAGCGGCGCTGCATATACCGAACCATTCGTTCCAATCCAGAAATCGAAGCCCTTGCCGTTAATCGCCGGACAGACGGAGTGATGAATGACGAACCCCTTGTATGGCATAGCTTCCTCCCCTTTCCTCTAGGTGCTGTGCATTAGCATATGATAGGGGCCGTGACGGTGTGAATGCGCCGCCATAAAAGCCAGCCACCTGGGAGAAGAAGGCAGCTGGCTTGGGGAGAGGCGTACCTTAGCCGTACACAAGGAGACAGATGGCAACCGCCGCCGCAAAGCCGACAAGATCGGAGAATAGCCCAACCTTCAGGGCATATCGCCCGTTGCGGATGCCGACAGCTCCGAAGTAGACGGTCAGCACGTACAGCGTGGTGTCTGTGCTCCCCTGAATCGTGGAGGCGATGCGGCCGATCATCGAATCCGGGCCATGGACCCGGATGAGCTCTGTGGTGTAAGCCAGCGAACCGGTTCCGGTGAGCGGGCGCAGAAGCCCGAGCGGCAGCACCTCCGCCGGGACACCAAGCTGGCGCATTAAAGGCGCAATGAAGCCCATTATATAATCCAGCGCTCCAGAAGCCCGGAAGACGCTGATCGCCACCATCATCCCCACCAGAGGGGGGATGATGCCGACGGCTGTTCCGAAGCCCTCCTTCGCACCGTCGACGAACGATTCATAGACGGGAACTTTGCGGGCGTAGGCATAAAGAGGAATAAAGGCGATCAACACCGGGATCGCCCAAGTAGACACAAGCGTAATCAGCGCGTACACAGGCAGGCCTCCTTTCGCTGGGTTGGGTTGGCTCGGCTTGGATTGGCAGCCGCCCGTTCACCCCGTCCTGGTCGGCCGCGAAGCGATGCCGCCGGACGACAAGGCGGCGGGACCGTCTGGCTGCGGCGCGGAGCCGCCCGCGTCATGCAGTCCCTGGGACGGCGGAGGTGCGGGCGGCCTCCGCCGCAGATCGAGCCGGCGGCACAGCCTGTCGGCCACGATCGCGGCGAGCGTGGCGACGAACGTAGCCGCGAGCGTGGTGCCGACGATGCCGGCAGGCTCGGTCGATCCGTAATTCAGGCGGATCGCGATCAGCGTCGCCGGAATGAGCGTAATGCTGGCGGTATTGAGCGCCAGCAGGGTGCACATCGCCGGTGTGGCGGTGTGCTTGTCAGGGTTCAGCGTCTGCAATTCCTGCATCGCCTTGATGCCCATCGGCGTTGCGGCGTTGCCGAGGCCGAGCAGATTGGCGCTCATGTTGGAGAGGATATACCCGATGGCCGGATGATCCTTCGGCACATCGGGGAAGAGGAAGCGGACGACCGGACCGAGCGCCTTCGCAATGATGCGCAGCAGACCGCCATCCTCGGCAATTCGCATAATGCCAAGCCAGAAGGCGAGTACGCTGATCAGTCCGAAGCTGACCGTTACCCCGGTCTTGGCGCCGTCGAAGACCGCTGCGGTGAATTCGTCCATGCGCCCGGTCGCGGCGGCGAAGATGAAGCCGATGAGAATCATGCCGAGCCAGATGGCGTTAATCACGGGCTTCTCCTCCCCCCCGGAACGGATCGAACAATGCCCGGATAGCGCTGCCCGCCGCCTGAAGCCAGCTTGCCGCCGGATGAGCGGCCGCGGCAGTCTCCCGGCCTACCGGCTGGGTCACCTTGGGCAGGCGGCCCTCTTCATAGATCGGCACCCTGCCGATCTCCTGACTGCCCAGCTTCAGCACCAGCACACCGCGAAAGCCGAAGTTCAGCTTACTGCCGCTTGCGCTCTTCGGATTCAGCACCAGCTCCTTCACCAGCCGTTCCTCTTCCCCGGGGCCGAACGGATACGAGAACTGAAGGCTCGCGGCCAGCGGGTATCCTTGAACCCGGTCGCCGCGTTCGACGATCGTTCGCAGCGGAAACCGTTTGAATCCGAAATTAAGCAGTGCGGCGTGGTCGTTCCAGTCGTCCCCGTCATTCAGCGTTACCGCCACAAGCTGCTGCCCGTTCCGCGTCGCAGAGCTGACCAGACAGCGCAGCGCTTTTTTCGTATAACCCGTCTTGACGCCATCCGCTCCCTCATACAGCCGGAGCATTTTGTTCTTGTTAAGCCATTTGTAATCCCATTTATCGTTCGGGTTGTCAGCCGTCTTCACCTGCGTCTTCACGATTTCCTTGAATACCGGATTATGCATGGCATAAGCGGTCAGTACTGCAAGATCATTCGCGGTGGAATAATGCTCCTTGGCATCAAGGCCATGCGGGTTCTGAAAATGGGTATGGGTAAGACCAAGCTCTTCCGCCTTGGCATTCATCAAGTAGACAAACCCGGCCTCCGAACCGCCCACATGCTCGGCGATCGCCGTCGCCGCGTCGTTACCCGAACGGAGCATCAGCCCGTACAGCATATTCTCCAGCGTCATCTGCTCACCCTGCTTCAGAAAGAGCGATGAGCCTTCCTTGGCGTAAGCGTTCCGGCCGACCGTCACCTTGCTGCTTAAATCCCCGTTCTCGATGGCTACAATCGCCGTCATAATCTTGGTCAGACTTGCGATCAGCATCGGCTCGTCTCCATGACTGCTGTACAGAATCCGTCCGGACTCGACATCAATCAGCGCAGCCGCCTTGGCGTGGGTTGACATCTCTTTTTCTTCCTTTTCCGCATGAGCGCTCGCGAACGGCACAAACAGCAGCAGGCCGCAAAGGATCCAAATCAGGGACGTCCTTAATTGTACGTTCTTCATGCTCAACCTCCGGCTCCTATCCGCATTTTGTACAAGTGTATGCCAGTCCGGCAGGCGGTATGTCCCAACCCGTCCGGAATTTAAGAAAATCTTAAGAGATTCTTTAGAAACGCACCACGTCCATGTTAAGAAGTTCCGGCTATCATTGGGGGAGTCGACAACGAGATTCACCAAATGACGAAAGGACTGATACACCATGCCGGACTCATCAAAACCGCAGCACCTACCCGAGCTAAACATCGTTCGCGCCTTCTGTATTCTGGGAGTTATTCTCATCCACGCTACTTCTTACGCCACTGCTCAGTTGGTGGAATCGCGTTTCTTCTTTTTTTATAACTTCCTGAACATCTTCATGAAATTTGCGGTTCCCACATTTCTCGCATTGAGTGCATTCGTTCTGTTCTACAATTACGGAGCCAGACGGGTAACTATGCAAATGACCGCTGCGTTCTATAAACGCCGCCTGCTCTTTATTATGATTCCCTATTTGAGCTTCTCCCTCATCTACTACGCTGTCTCCCTTGCAGCAGCCGGAATGCCGGTATCCCAGGCTTCTCTCTCTTCCTTCCTGATGAAGCTGGCGACGGGCAAAGCTTATGCGCATCTCTACTATATACTGGTCATCGCACAGTTTTATCTGTTGTTTCCGTTTCTGCTGGCCGCCTTTAGACGATTCCCCCGGCTCAAGTTCTGGGGCATTCCGGCGGGGCTTGCGATTCAATGGGCATTCGTGCTTGGAAATAAATATGTATTCCATCTCGGCAGCCGCGGAAGCTGGTGTCTCACCTATTTCGCCTATTACATGCTCGGCGCCGTCCTGGGCTTGTGCTATCCCGCAATACGGAGGCTTCTCTTAAGTCCGGACGACCGGACCGGAACACGACAGGCCCTGGTTCGGGTCCTCTACGCGGTCTGGGTTCTATGGGCGATTTCAGGAACTACGCTGACCATGCTTTATTTTTACAACCGGAGAGACGGAATTTCATTTGCTTCGCTGTACTACGAGCTTTGGTATTGTCTGTTCTCGCTTTTTGCCCTGCCTGTGCTGCTGCATGCAGCGGCCTGTCTTTACCGTTCTAAATTCCATTTTCTGCGTAAAATGGCGGCAAGCATCGGGTCGCTGTCCTTCGGAATATATCTGATTCATCCTTTCTTCCTGCTGCTCTACCGAAAATATCCGCCGGCCGCCGGAACGGCTTGGCTGCTTCATCTGTGGTACGCCGGCGCGTTTGCCGCAGCCCTTGGCTGCTCCTGGATTACGGTCTCCCTTGCCGCAAGGTATGTGCCCCGGGCCTGGCTGCTGTTCGGCAAGCTGCCTTCGAACGGCCGGAGATCCCGCAGCATGTCGGCCCCGCAACCGTGAAGCCGGTCCTCTTTTCAGATTAGATTCAGGCTCGAAGATGCGGTGATGAGGTATACTTCATAAGAGAAAGAAGGGCGCAGGAGGATAAAGACCATGGACAACGGAACACTGCTGCTCGTCGATGACGAGACCGAAATTATCAAACTGATGCAAATCTATTTGGAGAATGAAGGCTATCGGCTGCTGACCGCCAGCAACGGCGAGGAAGCCGTGCAGATTGTCAGACGGGAGCGGATTGACCTCATGGTGCTCGACATTATGATGCCAAATATGGACGGGCTCGAAGCCTGTATGAAAATCCGGGAGACCGAGAAATTTCCAATCATCATGCTCTCTGCCAAAGGTCAGGATCTCGATAAAATCACCGGACTCAGTCTGGGAGCAGATGATTATGTAACCAAGCCGTTCAGCCCGCTGGAACTTGTCGCACGTATCAAATCCCAGCTGCGCCGAACACGGCAGTATTTGGGAACCGGATATCCGGATCATCGGGAACTCTCGGTTGACGGACTGCGGATCAATCCCTCCACATTCGAGGTATTTGCCGACGACAAGCCTGTCCGACTGACCCCCAGGGAATTCGCTATTCTGGAACTGCTTGCCCGTCATGCCGGGCAGGTTATGAGCATGGAACAGATTTACGACAAAGTCTGGAAAGAGCCATATCTGGAAGGCCATAACACCCTCATGGTCCATATTCGAAAAATTCGCGAGAAAATCGAGCTGGACCCGCGAAATCCGGAGCACATCAAGACCGTCTGGGGCGTCGGCTACAAAATGGAGAAAAGGAGGGGGAATGATTGACGATACGGAAATTGCCGGGAACCCTTCCCTGGAAAATGATTCTGTACAGCCTGGCCGCCCTGCTGTCGACCGGGCTCATTCTGGGTGTCCTCTACTTCGCCGCAGGCCTGCTGGTGTGGATGAATCCGTCCCGCTCCTTCTGGGGAGCCACACTGATCCGCTGGACGGCAAACCATATCGGCTCGGCTCCCCTGCTGCTGATTGCCGGAATTCCGCTGTACACGCTGTTCTTTCTGAGGCTGTCGGGCGGAACATTCGCTTATCTCCGCAGGCTCGGGGACACCATGCAGGCCATCGCGGACGGCGATTTGACAGCGCGCGTTCCTGTGAAGTCGGAGGACGAACTCGGTACTCTCGCGTTGAACCTTAATGCTATGGCCGACCGGCTTCAGCATTCGATACAGGAGGAGAAGGCAGCGGCAAAGACCAAAGCCGATCTGATTACCGGTGTCTCCCACGATCTCCGGACACCGCTGACTTCAGTGATCGGATTTCTCGAATATATGGAGAACGACAAATACCGGGATGAGATTGAACTCCGGCATTATATCGGGATTGCTTACGGGAAGTCGCTTACGCTGAAGAAGCTTATTGACGACCTGTTCGAATACACGCGCGTTACCGGAGGGCTTCCGCTCAGGCGGGAACCGCTTGATCTGAGGAAGCTGCTGGAGCAGCTTGCCGAAGAATTCGTTCCGGTTCTGGAGGGCTCCGGAATGACTTATGAGATTCATACCGGTCCGGAACCGGTAATCATAGAAGGAGACCCCGCCGAACTGGTGCGTCTTTATGAGAATTTGTTCACCAACGCGACAAGATACGGCTATGAGGGAAAGAAGCTGGATATTTCGGTCTTCATGCGCGATTCCAGCGCGGTAGCGGTATGCGCCAACTACGGCAAGCCGATTCCGCCGCAGGATCTTCCCTATCTCTTTCAGCGCTTCTACCGTGTGGACAAATCCCGTTCCCGGCAGACCGGGGGCAGCGGCCTCGGCCTGGCGATTGCCAAATCGATTGCGGAGCTTCACGGCGGATACATCCAAGCAAGAAGCTCGGAGAAACGGACCGAATTCGAAACCGTATTCCCACTGGCAAATACGAATACAGAAGCGGAGACTTTATGAAATGAATAATCCGGATCTATGGACGGCTGCGGCCGTCCTTTTTTTGTCTTTTCCCAGCTACCATTCAGGCAACTTTCAGCTTCCTTTAGAAAAAAATAAGAAATTCATCGCGAAGCCGTTAAGATTTATCCTTTACCCTAGAACTCGTTCCCATCATTTCCGTAAAGCGAGGTTCGCTTATGCTCTTTAATTCCTATCTGTTCATCTTCGCCTTCCTTCCGATTGTGCTGGCGGTCTATGCCCTGCTGAATCATTACCGGCTGTTTCAGGGAGCCAAAGGCTGGCTTGCCCTTGCTTCACTGATCTTCTACGGCTGGTGGAATGTGAAATTCGTGCCGCTGCTGCTTCTGTCCATCGCTTTCAATTTCATGCTGGGACGCGCTCTGCGAGCCTTCCCCAGCGGAAATGGAAGGAAGTGCATGCTCGGTCTGGGGCTGATTGTGAATCTGCTGGCGCTTGGATTGTTTAAATACGCAGACTTCGCCATCGTGAACTGGAATCATCTGACCGGTCAATCCTTCCCTTTGCCAGGTCTCGCGCTTCCGCTCGGCATCAGCTTCTTCACCTTTACCCAGATCGCCTATCTGGTCGATGCCTACCGAAGTGAAACCAGCGAGTACAGCATCGTTAACTATGTGCTGTTTGTGACCTTCTTCCCCCATCTGATATCAGGTCCAATTCTGCACCATAAGGAGATGATTCCCCAGTTCGACAGGCTGAGAAACAAGGTTTGGAACTGGAAACATATCCATGAGGGAAGCCTTCGCTTCGCAATCGGTCTTGCCAAGAAAATGGTGCTGGCAGACTCCCTGGCCGTCTATGCCAACAGCGGATTCGCTTCAGCGTCCGGCTTTCTCGATTCCTGGGTTGCCGCTCTGGCTTACACACTTCAACTCTATTTCGATTTCAGCGGATACACCGATATGGCGATCGGAGCCGCGCTCCTGTTCAATATCAGGCTGCCGGAGAACTTTAGCGCCCCGTACCTTGCTGTGGGCGTTCAGGATTTCTGGCGGCGCTGGCATATGACACTCAGCCGATTTCTTCGGGATTACATCTACATTCCGCTCGGAGGCAGCCGCAAAGGATTCACAAGAGCACTGTTCAATGTGATGCTGACCTTCCTGATCGGGGGGATCTGGCACGGGGCTGGCTGGATGTTTATTCTGTGGGGTCTTCTTCACGGCGCAGCCCAGGCAGCGGAACGGGTCTGGAAGAGATGGGGCTTTCCTCTTCCGCGCCGGCTGGCCTGGCTTCTGACCTTCGGCTTTCTCAATATAACCTGGGTCTTCTTCCGGGCCGAAACTCAGGACACAGCGATACGGCTCCTCAAGGGAATGGCCGGGTTCTCCGGCTCCGGGATAAAGTCTCTTCCCGAGCTTCTTGGAGGCATCGTGCTGATTGCCATACTGCTGTATGTTACACTCCGTCATCCTCTGCAAGCGGAGAAGCTCAGGAATTTGAGACCGGGGCCGGGAAGCGCGGTCGTTATGGCAGTCCTGATGATCGTCTCGCTGATGTTCTTCAGCCGGATTTCCGTGTTCCTGTATTTCAACTTCTAGACAATAATTCCAATGGAGGTTCAAGTATGCGATTAGTACCTGTCCGATCCCGTTTCAGCACGCCGACGCCGCTACAGCGGTCCATTCCTCGAAGACGGTCGAAGTCAGCCATGGGTTACTTCGTCGTCTTCTTTATGCTGTTTGCAGCTGGCGCCGCCTTGATCACCGCAGTTATCGATCCGCTGCAGTTCTATCATCGCCCATCCTGGTATGTGCCGCTGCTGTCGGAGCAGGAGCGCTATCAGAATCCGGGGCTGGCGTTACACTATGATTACGATACGATTATCATCGGTACTTCCATGACTGAAAATTTTCTCCCTTCCGAAACGGGTCAAGCGCTCGGCGGAACCGTGTTAAAGCTGTCTATGGAGGGTTCGACCGTCGACGAGCATTACAAGATGGCCGCCTTGGCGCTTCGGACCGGGAAGGTCAAGCAGGTGCTGTGGGGATTGGACTATTTCTCCCTGAAGCTGTCATCGGGTGCGGACAGCGATTTCCCTGATTATCTGTATGACGGCAAGCTGTGGACCGATTACCGTTATTGGTTCAACTATTCGGTGTACAAGCAGTTCGGCAGTAGTCTCAAGGCCATGCTTGCCGGCGAATCGGGTCCCGATCTGGAGCATCTAAATAATTGGGACAGCAAAGTAACCTACGGGAGAGAGCTTGTAGCGAAATCTTTTCTCAAAGCCGGAGAGACAGAACAGTATTTCGGTCTAAATGAAGAGAACGTGGACGAACTGAAGGAGCACTTTAATACCTACATCTTGCCTTTGGTAAAAGACTATCCCGATGTGAAATTCATGTTCTATTATCCGCCCTACAGCATTATGCGGCAGACCGCATGGTATGCCGGGAACCCCGAAAGGTTCGCGAATCAGCTTATCATGCGCAAATGGATGTACGAGCAGTTCAAGACTTACTCCAACGTCAGGCTGTACGACTTCCAGACCGCTCAAGACTGGACCTTCAACCTGGATTTGTACAAGGATTTGAGCCATCACAGCGGCAAGCTCAATCAGTCGATTGCCGAGGCAATCGGACGAGATGATCCTGCCTACCGGGTGACGGACCTGAACGTCGATGCCCTTAATGAGCTGTTGGATAATCAGGCCAAATCAGCCGCCGTTGATGCTGAAGGCAATGTCAAGAGCTTCCATGTTCTCTGGAATGGCAAGCCGTTCACCTATTCCTGCCGATATATGCAGCAGAATGAGCTGTGGATTTCGGCCAAGGAGGCGGGAGCGAAGATCGGAGCGGATGTGGTTTGGGATGCGGATACACGAACGGCAGCTCTTTCCACAGGAAGCCATTCTGTTCAATTCAGGATCGGCAGCAAGACTGCCATAGTTAACGGTACTGTTCGTGAGCTAAAGTCCGCTCCGCTTCTTCTGGGTGGAAAGGCACTGGTGCCCTTGTCATTTGTTGCGGAGGCCTTCGGAAATTCAGTGTCCGTTGCGGAGAGCGGGGATGAGATCGAACTCATCATCTCCGGATCTGACTAGAAACGAAGGACGTAAGTACCCATTATTTTGAAAAAAAGGGTCTGTCGCAACAGCATCAGCCATCGGACAGACCCTTCTTATTCTGCATATGTGAGAGCCATTGTCTCATCAACCCTGCTCGATGGTTAGGCGCTTGGAAACTCGCTTACAGCGGTCTAGATGACGAGTAAACATCGCCCGGTTCAGTCACGGGTGCGGCGGGGATAGGCGGAGTGTATGGTGCCCCCGCTACGGTTCCTGTATGGATTCCGTTGCTTTGGAACATCGTCTGAATCTTGTCGATGAGACCCGGAGTCGCATCGATGATTTTCTCGAAGATATGAGTCTGGTTGTCCAGCGGCACGATATGCACACCCTCCCGGCCTACAACCAAGAAGGCGATTGGACGGATTGAGACGCCGCCGCCGCTGCCGCCGCCGAACGGAAGCATTTTCACGCCGCCATTTTGGCCCTGAACAGGCTTCTCGTCATCCTCCACATGAAAATCGCTGCCGCCGGCCGCAAAGCCGAATGCGACCTTGCTGATCGGCAGGATGATGCTGCCATCCTTGGTCTCAACCGGTTCGCCGACAATCGTATTCACGTCCACCATGCCCTTGATGTTCTCCATCGCGGTCTGCATCAGACCCTGAATGGGATGCTCAGACATATTATTCCCTCCAATTATTCAATTTGATATTGAGCTGTCTGAGCTTTAGTCTCTCCAAAGTGATGATGAGTATGTAACCGGCAATAGCAAAAAAGCCCCACATAGGGGAGCTTTAGCACCGGAGCCTATTCAGGTGTTGCGAATGCCCGAAATATACAAAGCTTTACTGTCGATAACATCAAAAAACGCCTCGCCATCCGATTGAAGAGTTCCTACAGCTGCCTAGTGCTGCCCTTTCAGTTCCTTGGACCAGTTCCCTCTGCGAGCGATCTTGAGAAGCTCCCGCCATTGCCGCACCCCTTCGTCCTCCCGGATGACGCGAAGCGCAAGCCGAAAACCGGCGTACACGGCATAGCCGGCGGATAACTCTCCGGCGCAGTCCACATCGGTCATGTAGCAGATTTGATCGACGAACCGCGGAACAACAAAGAGTCTAGGCTTGTCCTTCAGGCGAATCGACTGCGAAATCCGGCCGATGAGCCACCATTTCAAAGCCCAAAGCGCTCCAGCCGCAGTAGCCGTTCCCGCAGCGTCCCCGAGGGAGAAATCAGTGGACCAGTGGAGTCTGGTGATCTTCACATGAGCCAGAGTATCGGAGGTCCATGGTTTGAGTCCGCGCGTAGCGGCAAGAGCCCTTTGCCCGAATTCCATCCATTCGCTGACATCTTTCCTGTCGATGTTCCGCTCCTTGTCCTGTGCCGAGACGGAAGGAGAGATGCCGTTCTTCTCCAGTTTTATGTTCAGGCCGCACCGAATGCCCTCGAATATGAAATGCGGAACGGTATAATGGTATTTCACCAAACCGTAAAGGGCGGTAACCGTAAACTCAAGCCGTTCGTCCGATCCCCGCTTCTTGATCTTCAAGGCAAAGTGAATGCGCGAACAGAGCGCCAGCGCTAAAGCGGCCAGCAGCAGCGCAATGATAATCAGCAGCCAGAGTTTCACGGATTAACCCCCAAGCCATCTAAAAAATAGGATCACTTGGATTAGTATGGCAAACTTGAGCTGGGAAAATTCGAAAAACCGCAGCCACCCCTTGCGTCTTCAAGGCTGAAAGCATGGAATTCGGCTCGGCGCTTGACTGGACAGTGCCTCTTGAAGTCCACAGCATTCGTCATGTACGCCTACGGGTTGGTTCTGCGGTTCTTTGGTTCTTTATTTATTTGGTGATTTGGTGATTTGGTGATTACAGTAATCGGTTTCCCGTTTGTCAGGACTGCTCCACTTCATCCAGCGTCATCTGCTGGGCATCCAGCTTATTGAAGAGCAGCTGCGTCTCTTCCTCCAGATTGTCGCTCACATCGGATGCAGACGGCTCCGGCAATTCCTTCAGGCTGGCGAGACCAAAGGTCTCCAGAAAAGACTTCGTCGTGCCGTACAAAATGGGCCGCCCGATCGCTTCAGCCCGCCCAACCTCTTGAATCAGGTCCTTGTTAACCAGCGTCTGGAGAGCCCGCTCCGCCTTGACACCGCGAATCTCTTCGATTTCCACACGGGTAATCGGCTGGCGATAAGCGACAATTGACAGCGTTTCAAGAGCGGCCTGAGACAGAGAAGCCCGCGACGGCGAGTAAGCAAGCCGCTCGAAATAGTGCGCATGCTCCGGCAGGGTCGCAAGCCGGTAATTGCCGGCGATCTGCACGACCTGAAGACCGCGGTGCTGGTTCGCAAGATCGCTTCTGAGCTCCTCCAACGCTTCGCCTGCCAGATCAGGCCGCTGCTCGGTTATATCGGCGATCTGCCGGACTGACAGCCCTTCTTCGCCAGCCAGAAACAGCAGACCCTCAATAATTGATTTCAGACTCTTGTAGTCCATCTGTGATATCCGCCCCTCTCCACTCCATCACGATGTCGTCAAACAGCTTCTCCTGGTAGCATACAATCGCCTTCATCTTCATCAGCTCCAAAATCGCGAGAAAGGTCGCCACGATCTCATGTCTTGCCATGGTGTCGTTCAGCAGCGACGAGAAACGGAGTCTTCCGCCTTTCCCGGTACGCCGAAGCGCCTCGGATACGTCGCGTATCCGGTCCTTGACCGAGATTTCATCTCGCGTTACCCGGGCATACGAGGTACGCCTTGCCGCTTTGCCAAGCGCCTTGCGGAACGCCGCGATCAGGTCGGAGGCATGCAATCCCTTAATGGGATTATCCTCCTGCGACGGTGCGTATGGCGCCAGATCATCCGGCTCCTTCGTGAAGATAAGCGATCGTTCGCTTTCCATATCCATCAGCTGTGAGGCGATGCTCTTGATTTTGCGGTATTCGATCAGCCGCTCGACGAGCTCCGCACGAGGGTCATAGTCTTCTTCATCGTAGTACTCGAAATCTTCGAACTCGATGACCGGCGGTTTGGGGAGCAGCAGCTTGCTCTTGATGGAGAGCAGAGTCGCGGCCATCACCAGGAATTCGCTGGTTACTTCCAGCTCCAGCTCCTGCATGGTCTGAAGGTACTCCATATACTGCTCGGTGATCTCGCTGACCGGAATGTCCTGGATGTCGATTTCCGCCTTGTCGATCAAATGCAGCAATAAATCCAGCGGGCCCTCAAACGTTTCCAGCTTGTACAATACAGTCACGAGGCAACCTCCCGCTAAGTGTCTATAATGGTATCGAAAAAAAGCAAAATGCAGCGCCCGGAAACCGGACGCCACATAAGGTAGTTACGCTCGAATGAGATTCGTTTCCCTACATATAAATAAGCACGATTGGAACGCATTCGTCAATAGCGGGATTCGCTTTTCTCAGGAGACCTAGATTAATTTGCTCAAATTTGCCATTTCGATTGCGGATACCGCCGCATCCCAGCCCTTGTTGCCGGCTTTGGTGCCTGCGCGTTCAATGGCCTGTTCAATGTTCTCGGTTGTCAATACCCCGAAGATCGTCGGAACGCCTGTCTTCAGATTGATGGCGGCGACTCCCTTGGACACTTCGTTGCACACATAGTCGTAGTGGGTCGTGGAGCCCCGGATAACGGTTCCCAGGGTTACGACGGCGTCATACTTGCCGCTCTCGGCCATCTTCTGGGCGATCAGCGGAATTTCGAATACACCCGGGACCCAAGCGACGGAAACTTCATCATCCTTCACACCATGACGCTTGAATGCGTCCAGCGCGCCCGTCAGCAGCTTGCTCGTAATAAATTCATTGAAACGTCCAACGACGATTCCGTACTTCAAACCTTCCGATACTAAATGTCCTTCATAGATATGCGGCATGCTCATCCACAACCCTTTCCTTATTAAAATGGTAGTATTAAGATTTGGCGCTTTCGTTCTGCTCCAGATCGTCGAAATTCAGCAGATGTCCGAGCTTCGCCTGCTTGGTGTGCAGGTATTTGGCGTTGTCTTCGTTCTCCGGCATCTGGATCGCGACACGTTCCACAACTTCGAGACCGTAGCCTTCGAGACCCTTGATCTTTCTCGGGTTATTGGTCATCAGATTAATGCTTCGAACCCCGAGGTCCTTCAGAATCTGCGCCCCGATACCGTAATCGCGAAGGTCAGCAGGAAAGCCGAGCTTCAGATTCGCATCCACGGTATCAAGCCCTTCCTCTTGCAGCTTGTATGCGCGGAGCTTGTTGATCAGTCCGATGCCGCGTCCTTCCTGGCGCATATAGAGCAGAACTCCCCGTCCTGCCTCCTCAATCTGGCGCAGCGCCGCTTCGAACTGCGGTCCGCAGTCGCAGCGGTGGGAATGGAACACATCACCGGTCAGGCATTCGGAATGCACGCGGACGAGCACCGGCTCGTCTCCGGAGATGTCGCCCTTCACGAGCGCGACATGCTCCTTGTCGTCAACCTCGTTCGTATAGGCAATCGCCTGGAACACCCCGAAGTCGGTAGGCATGCGGACTGCCACCTCGCGCGTAACCAGATTCTCCTTCTCATTGCGGTAATGAATCATGTCCGCAATGCTGATCAGCTTCAGATCATGCTTCTTCGCGATTTCATGCAGATCGGGGAGCCGGGCCATGGTGCCGTCCTCCTTCACGACCTCGCAGATGACCGCGGCGGGATACGCGCCGCACATCCGGGCCAGATCAACGGCCGCTTCCGTATGGCCGGAGCGGCGAAGCACGCCGCCTTTCTTCGCGATCAGCGGGAACATATGCCCCGGCCGCCGGAAATCCGCAGGCTTCGCGTCCGGGTTCATGATCGCCTTCGCCGTCAGCGACCGCTCATATGCGGAGATTCCCGTGGTCGTATCCTTATAATCGACCGACACCGTGAAGGCCGTGCCATGATAATCGGTATTCTGGTTCACCATCGGCTTCAGATCGAGCTCCGCAGCCCGCTCCGCCGTAATCGGCAGGCAGACAAGCCCCCGTCCCTCAGTGATCATGAAATTGATCACGTCGGGCGTCGCTTTTTCCGCCAATGCAATAAAATCGCCTTCGTTCTCGCGGTCCTCATCATCCACTACGATGACAACCTTGCCGCGCATCAGATCATAAATAGCCTCTTCGACCGTATTCAGCCGAATCTCTTCATGCTGCTGACTCATGGTCATTCCCTCCTCAATGCCTGCCTGTTATAGAAATCCGTTCGCTGCCAGAAAATCGCTGCTGATCCGCGAGCCTCCGCTCCGTCCGTTATCCTCGTCATTCTGTGCGGAAGAACCGTAGCGCAGCAGATGATCCACATATTTGCCCAGAACGTCGCATTCGATGTTGATGCTTGCGCCCGCCCGCTTGTGGGCGAGCACGGTCTGCTCGAGTGTATGCGGTATGATGGATACCGTGAATGTCGATGCGGGCGTGGCCACAACGGTTAAGCTGATGCCGTCAATCGTGATGGAGCCTTTTGGAATAATGTATTTGAACAGCGAGGGACTGTCTGGAGCAATCTCGAAGACCACGGCGTTCTGGTCGCGCTTGATGCTGCGGATCGTTCCCGTCCCGTCGACATGGCCCTGAACGATATGGCCCCCGAATCTGCCGCCCGCCGCCATGGCGCGCTCCAGGTTCAGCGGGCTGCCCGCCTTGAGCTCCTTCAGATTGCTGTTGCGGTACGTCTGAGGCATCACATCGGCGGTGAAGCTTCGCTGACCGACCGAGGTTGCCGTCAGGCAGACGCCGTTCACCGCCACGCTGTCGCCGATCTTCAAATCGCTCATAATCAGCGATGCGTCGATATGAAGCATCATAACTTCGCCGCTGGAAGATACGCCCCGCAGAGCGCCGACTTCCTCAATTAGTCCCGTGAACATGACTTGCTTCCCTCCTTAAACCTTTCCTGCTCCGCATCTCGCGCTAACGGCGGATCGTTCCAGGGACGGACCGCGCTTCTTCCAGCGCGATCAGGCACCGCCGCCGGATGCGGGCCGGCCGGTGATGCACACATTATCGCCGAGCACCTCCACCTCGACCTGCTCCAGCGTAACTGCATCCTTCATCAGCGCCACGCCATCCCACGAGAATGCAGACGGCGCCTCAGCCCGGCCGCCGACGATCTTCGGCGCGAAGAATAATGTCACCCGGTCTACAAGTCCCTGCTCCAGCATCGCGCCGTTCAGCTCGCCGCCGCCCTCCAGCAGCACCGAGCCGATTTCCAGCTCGCCAAGGGCCGTCATCGCTGCGGCGAGATCCACACGCGGTCCCGCTCCGCACCTGAGCACCTTGACTCCCGCAGCCGTCAACGCAGCTTCCTTCGCAGGGTCGGCCGACTCCGCCGCGATCACGATCGTCGGAGCCTGCCCGTCAGCCACCACCGAAGCATCCAGCGGAGTACGCAGCTTCGAGTCGATAACGATCCGCACCGGATTAATTCCCGGAACCTCCGTCCGTGTCGTGAGTGAGGGGTTGTCTGCCAGCACTGTGCCCACGCCAACCATGATGCCCTGGTGACGGTGTCTCAATGTATGTACAATAGCCCGTGCTTCTTCATTCGAAATCCACTTGCTGTCGCCCGTACGGGTTCCGATCTTACCGTCCAGCGTGCTGGCGCTTTTTAGCGTGACAAAGGGCTTGCGGGTCAGTATATATTTAATGAATCTCTCGTTCAGCCTCAATGCACGTTCTTTGAGCAGTCCGACCTCCACCTCAATCCCCGCGCTCCGCAGCATAGCAATGCCGCGACCAGCAACTTGGGGATTGGGGTCCTCGCATGCAACCACGACCCGGGCAACCCCTTCCGTGATCAGCCGCTCGCTGCAAGGGGGCGTGATGCCGTAATGGCTGCAGGGCTCCAGCGTAACATACGCGGTGCCGCCCTTCGCCTGTTCACCCGCCATATTGAGCGCATGAACCTCGGCGTGACCAGTTCCCCGCTTGAGATGTGTGCCCAGTCCGACGACCGCTCCATCCTTGACGACGACACAGCCGACGACGGGATTGATCCCGGTCTGTCCCTGCGCCCGCTCGGCCATATCCAGCGCAAGCGACATATAGAACTCGTCGTTCATTACCTGCATGACCATTCCTCCACTCGGCGTTCATCATTCCACAGCTAAAAACCACAGATCCGCGAAAAACCCATCCGCTTCTCCTTCAGGGAGCAACGGATGGGTTGTGAGAGCATCGTGAAATTCCAAGCCGGATGCCAGGCGTTTATCGGGCTGGGGGTCTTTGTGATTTATCGCACAATTGATGAGCGGACATGACACAGCAGACCTCCTGCTCGAATGGCAGGCAATCGGCTAAACTCTCCTTCTTCCATCCAGACTATACTGTCGGTCCCGGAATTGCACCAGGTCCACCGTCCGCATTGATTGCGGTCCGGGTCGCGGACTGAGAAACCTGGCGCCACTTCCGCGCCATCCGTTTCATCACCGCCGGTAGGGAATTTCACCCTGCCCCGAAGGATTAATGCTTATTTAATTGGTTTCCTATCAAAACCTTAACAGTTAAACATCATAAATTTGGGTTCAACCTTGCGGTAATATTACCACCAATGCTCTAAAAACACAAGCAACACGACTGACCACTGGCAAATGGGAGCTTTAGACGAAATTATTGCCAACGAAGTCCTCTCATTTTTTTGTTACTCCATATACGGCTTCATCCAAAGCTGCTTGAGCTAATAAAAGAGCAGAGTCTAGCAAAG
Organism: Paenibacillus sinensis; assembly: GCF_019904155.1. Taxonomy (GTDB): domain Bacteria; phylum Bacillota; class Bacilli; order Paenibacillales; family Paenibacillaceae; genus Paenibacillus_AQ; species Paenibacillus_AQ sinensis. The sequence goes on along the minus strand of NZ_JAHCMB010000046.1, from coordinate 14,722 downwards.
GAAGCGGACTGTTTTCAGAGTTGATAAGCATAGGGAGTTCAGTGCAGCCTAGTATTATTGCTTCAGCACCTCTCGTTTTCAGATCGTTAATCAAATTCAAGAAAGAGGTTCTGGAACCTTCGTTAATGATCCCTTTAAAAAGTTCAGCTTCTAGCACCCGGCTAATCATATCCTGCTGCCCCTCAGATGGGACTATACATTCAACATCATAGTTGGATAGACGATCCGGATAGAATTTCGCATTCATGGTTGGTTTTGTTCCAATTAGAGCTATTTTATTATATTGACTTGATCTTGCTGCCTCTGCTACCACATCAGCAATATGAATTAAAGGCAAAGATACATGCTCAGTGATAAGATCGAATGCAATATGAGGCATATTTGCTGAAATAACTGCAAAATCTGCTCCCGCTTTTTCCAGTGCATGGATCCCCGATGCAAGGTACTCTGCAGCCTTCTCCCAATTCCCCTCTTGTGCCAACTGATAAAATGTTTTGAAGCTTCATTGTCATGCCTAACGTGCAAAGAACATCAGCGTCTTTGAGACAGGTGAACTCCCGCACCAGCCTCTTTTTAACCTCACCTATGATCCGGTTGAACGAACTCATATATAATTCTTAAGATACCCATCCAAATAACAAATTATTGTCTTCAGAACATCATCCTTAAAGTCACGTTTAAGTCCATCCAACCCATTTTTTTCGATGATATCAATAACCTCTACAGGCAAGGTTGCAGATAATTTACACCCGGTAATAATCGACGCCTCCGCTTGAAGGATGTCCATGACATCCTCTTGTGTCAATGCGTTATGACTGCAAATTATGGATACCAGCTCCGACATCAACTTGTACAAATTCATCTTCTGGCTCAGCATTGTTTCTGCATCAACATTTTTCTCAAAAACTGCTGTACGCATGGATTCCAGTCTAATATACAAGGGGTTATGATCTACCAGTTCTGTAAGCTCATTGATTACGAGCATTTTGAAATCATCAAAATTCAGGATTGGCATACTCTTCACCATTTCCGTTAGACGAGCAAGCCTTTTCTCGTACTCCCGGCACAGCAGGCTGAAAAACAACGCTTCTTTTGTTTTAAAGTACACAAACAGAATACCGTTCGACATGCCCATCTGTTTAGCAATATCAGACATTTTAATTTTTTCGTACTCGGATGAAAGAAACATTTCCGCCGCTTTGTCTAAGATGGCCTGAGCTTTTAATGCCTTTGCCTCAGGAGTCATCGCGCGCTTTGCCATAAGATTATCACTCCATTTCGATCCATTTTAGATGCTAATCGATCTGGAGTCAAAATAAACCGCCTAACTCTATTTATGCTTGCAAGAAGGCCTTAACTGATTCGTCGAAATCACTGCAAAACGCTTTGGATATTTTTTCAGTTCCATTGTTCCGAGAAAGCCGGTTAATTTGCATGGCAGCGACAACATCCCTTGTTAACGTAACGACCTTTTTCGGGATTTCATTGCTGACTTCCATCGATACCTCAATCCACACCTTATTTACTTCCTGTGTCCAAGCTCCCTTTGCCTCACGGTTGTCAATTACGATGGAGCTGGTGCTTTTATCCCTATGAGCTTCTTTTAGCAATTCCCCAACGGCATAAGCTTCTTCCATCGAGATAAGAAAATTTGTGTGCTTGATAAAGAAAATATCTCCATCTTTCCAATAACTGGTTGTATTTGGCAATCGAAGATCGAAATTGGTCATATTTATTATCCTTCCTTTTTGCAATAAAGTTGCGGCAAATTAACCGAACATTTTGATGATTCGATCATAGGCACGATCTCCAAAAACATTTTTCATAAACACCATCGGTTTTGCCATAAAGCCTACAAGGTAGCGTGTTCTCGGTCTTCTCACGGTTACAGCTTTACCAATGGTACGTGCGATTAATTCCGGCTTTGATAACTGGTTGCCTGTATAATTCTTGATCATCCCCTCGGCCGTTTTGCTGGCTGCCTGGGCATACGGACCCTTCGCAGATACCTTTTTAAGATTTTCAGCGGCAATAATACCCCAGTCCGTTTTGATACCGCCTGGCTCTACTACGATGACATCAATTCCGAATGGCTCCAATTCTAAACGAAGACAATCGGAAAGACCCTCCACCGCAAACTTGGTTGCATGATACCAGCCGCCGAAATTAGTCCATATTTTCCCTCCCATTGAAGAAACATTAACAATTTTTCCGTATTTATTTTTTCGCATATTCGGTACCACAAGCTGAATCATTCTCGCTAGTCCGAACACATTTACTTCCATCTGACGCCGTGCCTCTTCCATTGGAACATCCTCAACCGCTCCATACGAACCGTATCCTGCGTTATTCACAAGAACATCAATTCTGCCTTCCTTCTTAAGGATCTCATTGACGCCCTGTATCATGGATTCATCATCGGTTACGTCTATTGAAATAGGACGAATCCCTTTTGCAGCAAGGTCCTGCATTTTATCAATACGACGTGCGGCCGCATAAACTGTAAATCCCTTGTTTTTCAGCTCGATTGCAGCTTCCTTGCCAATGCCAGAGGATGCCCCTGTAATTAATGCAACTTTTTGACTCATGAATAAACCCTCCAAAAATAATAATTGACTTCGAGTCAATATTAATTGACTTTAAGTCAATTGTCAACAACCAGGTTATTCATACACTCTCGCCCCAATCGGAATCGGAGTTTTCCTATACAAAGGAACAAGCGGCACGGGTAAATCCCCGTACCGCTTGTATCTCGTCACTCTTTACTTATGACTTGAGGTCTCCAGCATGCCAAGCAATCCCGTTCCAATTCGCCGTGCTCGACAATATCGCCTGATCTGCCAAATCTTCCAGAGCTGCGAGGCCGACCCGACCGTTTAGGTGTTGCCATCTGCTGTCCCAACGGGAACGCTCAGAGACCAGGAGGTACCGTTGATCTTCGGAGACTAGTCCAATACTGAAACAGTTTGTTCAGGCCCGGATAGGCTTGACGTGTATAATTATAGCCAGACTGCTTGGCCGACATCCGATCGCGGGTCGAAATACGGCTGCAGTCTGCGTGCTCTTCTGATATCTATTTAAAAGACAACTTAAGTAGCGGGGGTGCAACCAAAGTGGTAACTATGACCATTATCACTACCGAGGTAAAGTATTCGGGCAGAAGCAAGCCTGCCTGCAAACCAGTAGATGCCATAATAAGAGCAACTTCGCCTCTGGATATCATCCCTGAGCCGATCCCCATCGCTGATTTCAGATTAAAGCCTGTAAATCGCGCCCCTAATGTCGCTCCAATAAATTTTGTTAAGATTGCAACCACAGTAAGAATAACCAGAAACACAAGTTGGCCGCCAACCCCGTCGAAAGTCACATTGAGTCCGATGCTCACAAAAAAGACAGGTACAAATATGGAGTAGGCGATAGGCTCGACCTTGGTTTCTACAGCATGCTTGAACGATGTCTGAGATATAGCCAGCCCTGCTGCAAACGCCCCAATGATCCCGGCCATACCCATCAGGTCTACAAAATAGGCAAAGCCAAAACATATTGCAAGTGCTATTGAAACAACGGGCTCAGTGACACGCAGCTTTGATAGTATCTTCATAAGCCTTGGAACCAGGAACCATCCTGCCAACGTGATCACTATGAAGAACACCAGCTTTTTACCAATTAATATCCCCAGCGGAATTTCACTGCCTGCACCAAGAAAACTCATAATAAAAGCGAGTAAAATAACAACAAGAACATCGTCAACAACAGCGGCTCCTAAAATTGTCGTCCCTTCCCGGGAATTCAAACGATTCATTTCCTTGAGAACCTGGACCGAAATACTTACGGAAGTGGCGCTAAAGACAACCCCCATGAATAAGGAGCTGCTATTGGACAATCCGAATGATTCCGCTACAGCCCAGCCGCCCCAAAACGGGACCAGAATTCCTCCGATCGCAACTGCAACAGCGGATTTCCAATTTTTCTTAAGCTGGTCCAGGTCCGTCTCGATACCCGCCATAAACATCAATAATAGAACTCCGATTTCAGCAAAATAATGGATGAACTCATTGCCGCTGATCCACCCTAAAACCGCCGGCCCTAATACAATTCCCAGAACTAATTTTCCTAGAACAGCAGGCTGTCCAATACGTACCGATAAATCACCGGCTATCTTGGTACAGAAAATGATTAGTACAAGATATAGAACAAACTCCAATATACCCTTCTCCTTGGATTGCAATTGCAGGAATATTTCGATCGATTACACACAATATAACCGACCAAAACCCGCAAATCAATACGAATTTTAAGGCCTCTAACAGCCCTAGTAAAGCGCATTTTCACCCATTTACATCCCCATATATTCATTCGCTCTCAAAATCCGTTAATCGGCCATACAGAAGCTAAGGCTCGACCCGTTTTTTTGAAATGAACACTTGAACGCAAAGACCCCGCAGCAGCAGTGTTATCCTGAGAGCAGCGGGGGTTGATTCATGGGTTCTCCTTCATGGGATTGAGAGTCGAGAAACGCTTCGACCGCTTGCGGTGATGCATTCCATAGTACAAACCTGCCGAAAGCAGTGCAACACTACCTGCAACAAGATACATCATGCGGTAACTCGTCAAGGAAATGATCAAGCCCATAAGATAAGAGCCTAATCCGAAGCCGGAGTCAAACATCAAAAAGAATGTCCCATTAGCGCTTCCTCTACGATGTTCGGGCGACAGTGTGATTGCAAGTGTCTGTAAGCAGGAGAATAGTGCCCCATAGCCTGATCCCATAATAACCCCGGCCGCCAATACAGCTGTACCGGTAGTCGCCTGGCTTAACAGAAACATTCCGGCTGCAAACAACAAGATCCCAGGGTAATACAAGTAATGTTCGTTATACGCATCAAATATTTTACCGACAAGGGGCCGCAGCAATACAATCATGATTGCGAATGCGACAAAAAACAAGCCGGCCGTCTGAGACTGATGGATCTCGGCTGCAAAGGAGGGAATAAATCCAGATAACGAGCTATAAGAAACAGCAAGAAAAAATCCCGCCAGGGAAATAGGCAGGGCACTAGGCTCGATAAAGTCATTCCAGTGCATCCCCTTTCTTTGCTGCTCCGGCTCTGCGTTTAGCCCTCCTGTTGGATTCCCTTGCTTGGATTGGGGCAATCGGATGCCGATCATCAACAAAACAGCAAGCAGCGCAATGCCACATACGGTCATAAGCAATACAGTGGAGTTCTTGTCCTGCCATAAGTACAGTCCAAATGCGGGACCAATTACCATCGCAATACTCATAAACATGCTGTAGTAGCCCATTCCTTCACCTTGCCGGGTGCTTGGAATCAACGAGGAAGCAATTGTACTCGAAGCGGTGGATGCTATCGCATAGCTCATTCCGTGAACAAGGCGAATAACCAGGAATAATATAATCCCCTTAATCCCGAAATAGCATAAACAGGCGGTGAAAAAAATAACCAATCCGATTAATGCCATTTTCTTCTCCCCGAATCGATCCACCCATCGACCAGAGAAGGGCCTTACCAAGATTACACCAATTACATAAATCGTAATGGCCAATCCCATCTGTTGTTGACTCCCGTTCAAGTTGTCTTTCACATATAACGGAAACGCCGTCATCAGAATATAAATGTTAAAAAACATGAAGAAGCTGCTCAAGCACAATATTATAAAAGCCTTCGTCCAGATCTTTTCTTTAATCACGTTCTCCTCCCCAACACTTTCCTCTGTCGAAAAGGCTGCGCCTTATCTCCATTTGCCCGTTAATACCTCAGAACGATCAGTTGCCGGCGCAGGTGTTCGGGACAAACGGGAAATTTCTGCATACATTTCCGGTGTCATTTTATAATCCGCAGCTGCCAACGAATCTTCCAATTGTTCAAGATTTCGGGCTCCAATGATTGGAGCAGTAACCGCAGGGTTAGCCATTACCCATGCAACTGCCAAGGTTGCGGGCTTCACATGATGGTCTTGCGCATACTTGGTGAAGTCTTCAGCCGCGACAGAATCTTCGTTGGCGCCATACCGGTCGCCGTAACGCGCATCCTCGACAAGGCGCCCCCGCTCAGGTCGTTTGTCCACCCCGTACTTGCCAGTCAATAGCCCGGCGCCAAGCGGACTGTACGTAATAACACCCATTTGTTCCGATTTCGCCATTGGCAGAATCTCCACTTCTGCTTGACGCTTCACCAGGCTGTACATCGGCTGGATTAACTCAAAACGCGCCAGCTGCTCTTTTGCCGAAATCCCGGAAGCTTTGGAAATTTGCCAAGCTGCCCAATTGCTTACCGCCGGATAGAGTATCTTGCCCTGCCTCTGCAAGTCGTCCATGGCACGTAGTGTCTCTTCTATTGGCGTATTTGGATCAAAATCATGCACAAAATAAAAATCAATATAATCCGTTTTTAGACGCCGGAGGCTAGCTTCAACGGCTTGCATAATATGACGTCTTGACAAGCCTTTGGCATTGATATCGCTGCTTGTCGGCCAGAACACCTTTGTCGTTAAGACGATGTTCTCCCGTTCATGCGCAATACATTCTCCCAGAATTTCCTCAGAACGCCCAAGACCGTATACATCTGCTGTATCGAAGAAGTTAATTCCAGCTTCCCGGCAGCGGCCATACATAGCTTTGGACGTTTCTTCATCCGCAGTCGTACCAAATGACATTGTACCGAAACATAAACCTGAGACTTGAATGCCTGTTTTTCCTACAGAACGGTATTCCATCATTCTCCTCCGATCAATTCATGCTTTTGGTTCCATATCTAATCCAAAGTCCGTCATCGTCCAGTCTTTCTATACTTTTCAAAAAGAAATGTACCGGTTGAGGTTTTTGCAGGTATGAACCTGTCTCGAACAGTGTGACGGAATTAGGTGCACCATCTGCAATGGGAGCTACAACCAGACTCAACTCATCAATTAGCCCCTCGTTCAAAAGGGAGCCATTTATAGAGCCGCCGCCTTCCAGCAGCAGCTTATCGACTGAAAATAAGTCTTTCAGTTTCTTGAACACTACTGCGAAATCCAACTTGTCTTTCCCGCCAAAGATATAGGAGATCCCCAAATTTTTCAGATAATCCAGATAAGCATCAGGAACTTGCTCGGTGAGTACTTCGATGAGATGATTACCCGTTTGATCCCGATCAACCTTTGAAATACGGTTTGTTGTCCACCCTAATTTTCCTGAGGGATCTACTGCAACGGCATAGGATTTAGCGTCTTTTTGGGCTACATAATCCGTTCTGGGGATAACCGGGGTGTTCTTATGCTGCAAATCCAATGTATTTCCTAAAGTAAAATGCTCTTCCATCGTAATCCTGCCACACATCCATGCTCTGCATCCGTATTGTTCATCTATTGTTTCGTACGCTTCAATAAAACGTGCTGCCCGATCCTCATCCAAGTAATCTCCGATAATTTTCCCATCTATTGAGAGCAGCATGTGGCAGACGACATAGGGTCTATCCAGAGTGATCCCACCTTCTGATAAAATAAAGCCCCAGGTCAATCTCTGGGGCTGTCAATCAGGACCAATCAACCAACTTGAACAGTCGGACGAATAATCATTTCATTAATTCCTACATCCGATGGCTGCTCAATGGCAAATGCGATGGCATGAGCAATGCTGTCTGCATCAATCGCCACTTTGTAGAACTCATTCAAGCCTGCTTTTGTCTCCGGATCTGAGGTCGTTTCTACCAGTTCACTGCTGACGGCTCCTGGAGAAACATTGGTTACACGGATATTCGAACCACTCATGGCCTCTTCCTGCCGCAGCCCTTCAGAGATTGCTCGTACTGCATGCTTGGTGCCGCAATAGACCGTTCCTCCCGGGTAAATGTTATGGCCGGCTACCGAAGAAAGATTAATAATATGACCGGATTTACGCTCTCTCATTGAAGGGAGCACCGCAGCAATAGCGTACAGAACCCCTTTGATGTTAACGTCGATCGTCTGGTCCCATTCATCAATTTTCTTCTTGAACATAAATGCTTGGGGCATGATTCCCGCATTATTGACTAATACATCAATTTTCCCAAACTCTTCAAGCGCATAAGCAGCCAGCTCCTCCATTTGTTGATGCGAGGTCACATCCGTTACTTTGTAGATGGCATTGCCTCCGCTCTTCTCGATTTCTGACTGCAGTTTCTGCAGCCGGTCTTCACGGCGGGCCGCCAGTACAAGCTTCGCGCCCTTGGAAGCAAGCTCCTTAGCTGTCGCCTCTCCAATCCCGCTTGAAGCCCCTGTAATAACTACAACTTTATCTTGAATATTGGACATGAGTGAATACATCCTTTCGTTTCCGATTCTTATTTGCGCCAGGAGTAAGTACAGTACTGTTAAGGTTGTTCATATATTTCCCTCCTTCAGATGAATAATTCTCCTGTATGACCCTGGTGGATCACCTAGCGCGCATTGGACATTGATATAAGACATTGATACAATATCGCACATCTGTGTATAATTTTAATGGTTAACTGGATATCTTCAATAATCAAAATCCTGCGGTATGCGCCATAATGCGCAATCTGTTTGAATTTGTGCAATTACTCTCAAGAAAGCTTGGTGATTCCCCGAATGTCAGTAGTCGATAGAAGAGTACTTAAATCTCAAGAAGCAATTAAAAAAGCGTTTATTGAACTCATGTCTGAGATGGGCTTTGATCACATCACCATACAGCATATTTCCGATCGGGCAAATGTCGGACGAAGAACGATTTATCACCATTACATGGATAAATATGATCTTCTGGATAAGCTCATCGAAGAGCATATTAACGAGCTGGGAAGACTCTGCGAATCAGCGGCGGAATTAAGCTTTGTCGAAGCAAATCTTATTTGGTTCGAATATTTCGAAAATAACTATTCGTTCTTTTCAACGATGCTGGCAAGCAAGGGAGCCCCTTATTTCCGCAGCCGATTTCTCGCTTTTGTCGTCAAAGAGTTGGAGGGGGAAGTAAATCTTGTCGAAGCTAAAAGTCAGGGGTTGAGTAAAGATGTGATTGTTAGATTCTTTGGAGCGGCAATCGTAGGAATTGTTGAATCCTATTTCACTAATGAAATCCAGCACTCGCCACAAGTGGTGGCGGAACAAGTGGGGATTTTGTTGGAGAGGAATTTTGAGGGGTAAAAAAACATTTTTCAGGCAGCTGTTAGATGAATTGTTCTGCTGCTTTTAGAGATAGAAAAAGCAGCCTCTGAAGAGACTGCTTCTAACAATACAAGTTTATATATTGATTCATCAGTTTAGTATCTTAACACATGTATGCAAAGCTGGGCAAGCCATTGGATTGTCAATAGTAGATCAGACAGTTTGTTAAGGGTTTTTTGGTGATACTGAGTGGGTGTCAGGTATCCTCGCGTTCCGTGAATCCGACAATAGTTGAAACGTAATCGTATAGTTCCAATCCCAGATGATGAAGGCTACGGAAGTTCTTTGGGTTGATAAACTCCGTTTTCATGACTTTATTGATGGCTGCAGCCACGGCATTGTCATAGGGACAGCCTTTCATGCTGAGAGAATGTCCGAGTTCAAAGGTCTCTAAAAGTTCATCCATCGTTTCACTTTTTAAACTCACTGCCACGGTCCGTATGAAACCACTGGATTTGACGCAGGTCACCCATCTCGCTTGCAGAGGCGCGGAAATCGGAGCCGCATCCTTGTTGGGCCTACACTATGACCGATGATTTCTCGATTTCACAAGTCAATCAGCATACAAATGTAATGCCACATATTTTGTAAAGATCCGCTCCTTAGCCTGATAGGTTTATTCTACAAGCCCTTATTTTTTCTGTCCAAATTATGTAGACGATCCAAAACAGATCAATCTTGTTGGTATCTGGCCATAATCAACCCGTTATATGAACGCCAAAGCGTTATTTTGATAACATTCAGGCATATTAGGGGAATACCATACAAACGTAGACTCCTTCATTCAGCACTAGTTGGAGGTAAAAAGGCCTTGGAGGAATAATTCCCCCAAGGCCTTGCATTAGTCAGGACAGACTTCTAATACATCATGGAATAATGCATATTCAACTGTAACCTGCGAACCAAAAAAATCCACGTTATCACCAAATTGAAGTCCTTGCACGACTTCATTCATTTCTTTATAGGACAATTGTTCATATCCTAGTTTCGAGAATGTCTCCTTAATAATGCACTCCAGTTCAGCTTGTGTCTGAGTGTACGGCTGCTCATCAAATCCATCTAAAGTTGGGCTCATCTTTTGTTCATCTTTGTTGTCTACTTGAAACTCGTGTTGAAGATAGAATAGTGGAGCAAGTTTTGAAACCATTAACACACTTGAATAACTAACTCTAAACTCGCCCTTGCAGTAATCCTCATAGTCATAAGTCCATTTACAAGATGGCCACACATCCCCAATACTATGAGACTGTAAGTTAATATTGTGATTATTAAGAAAAATCAGCAACTCACTGGGGAGCTCGATCTTCCTTCGACATCTTAATAAATACCCTAAATTGTCTTCTTGATGATAAAAACTTTCAACAGCTTCCCTAACTAAAGAATTCATCTAAACTTCTCACCTACTTCATAATTAGGTCGTGGCCACCTTTCGTGTCCGCCGCCTTAGTGGGGTCAAGATTAAAATTCACCTCACCTTGATGCTTACCTCGCTTGTTCACTACTTCAAACCGTCCATGTTGGGTATCCAATGCGTAGTAGTTCCCACTAGAAGAGTCATAATAGACATCACGACCATTAATTCTAGTTAATTTCGAATCCTTCGTCCAGCCTCTTTTTGAAGCAATTTTTGAAGCAGTATTTCTAACAGTTGCTACCCTCTCATTTACACTCATATTAGAGATTCGCTTCTCAAATCCAGCCGCATTAAAGCAGTTTGAATTATGCACCCAAATCCCAAGATCGCTTACAAAGTAAGTATGGAATGTCTCTACCGTCATATTGTAAACTGTAACGTGTTTGTTCAACAGCTTTATGCTTTCTATCCTGAGTGTATTCCCATCACTCTGAACAAGCAAATCACCGGGCTTAAGGTCTTTGACGAATGTCCATCCTTTATCCTTAACATAGAACGGATGGTTAAAGGTCGACTCAATCGTCTGACCGCCTACATGGATTTGGTAAATCTCATCCGTCTCATGGTTGAATGTAGCTGTAACTTCTTTATAAGCTACCTCGCCAGTTGTTTCATCCTTCGAGAGAACCTTATCTCCGACTTTAATGTCTTCGATATTCTTCTCCCCTTCGTCTGTTTGAACCTTAGTGCCCCCCGTGAAACAGTTGCATGCTTTAGAAGCCACTCTTACAACAGATGGTATTTCTTCTGCAACCTCTAGTGTTGCTTTCTTTTCAAACGTTCCTACTCCAAGTGTAGCTGTATTGAATATTACTTCTGCTTGAGCATACCAGTATTCTTTGGAATTCATCGGAACTTTAGCAGATGTGAAGAATGGATCAGTAAAGCCTAATGTCCAAAAGCTCATTGCTGATTCCCATGATGAGTGAACAGATTTCATTTGAACTACGAATGAATACCACTGATCACTTATCCATGAATTCCCACTTGGGTCAACACGTATTAAGGGATTATTGCCAACATAAGTATACAAATTCAAACTCAACGGATTATCAATTTGACCTTCTACCGTATCCTCATTAATAAACCGCCCTATACTTGGATCATAATACCGGGCTCTTAAATAATAAAGTCCAGTCTCCGCATCATACATCTCACCCGCATACTTAAAAGAGTTGGATACTCCCTCTGTTTGACTTGTAATGTTCCCCCATACATCATAGCTATAGCTGTTGACGACGTTACCGCTCGTATCCACGATTTGGACTACATCGCCATGACCGTTATACAAGTAATAGTAATCCTTTCCCGCGGTTTTGTCTTTCTTGACCAATAACCGGTCCCCTCGGACATAGGTGGATTGCTGCACGACACTGCTGCCGTTCAACTTCTCTTCTGTAATCACTTGGCCATTGAAGTCATAGTTTACCTGAGTATGACTGTTTCCGGTACTTTTCAGATAACGCAGACCATCGGCATAATATTGGAAACTTGTCGTACTGCTTCCCTTGGTCACAGATGTTAAGGTATTTAACAAGTCGTACGTATAGCTCGTATCCGTCATATCCAGGCTCACGCTGCTCGTATCCGAAAGAGTCTGCCTATTCCCTCGGACATCATAGGTGTATGTTGTACTTCCACCATCTGGACGCGTGATCGAGATCAAGCGATTCAATGCATCATAGCCATAGCTTGTCGTCTGTACCGCTCCGTTGCTTCGAACTTCACTTGTCAAGACGATATTTCCATTATTGTCGTAACCGTAACTATAGCTCGACAGCACACTACTACTCTTGCTATTCTTTATCGTCTCGACCCAACCCAAAGCCTTGTTGTACGTATATTCCGTCTTCAGTGTGCTGCCATCAGTCAGCGTTGGGTAAATGATGGACTTCACCAAATCGTTGGCATAATAGCTGTACTGGACATTGGTGGATGCATCAGTCGTCAAGGTCGAGCTGCCATTAGTCTGAACCTTATCCAGGCGCTGCTTATTATACTGATAGTTCACATAGAAGTTTAGGTAGTTATCGTTAAGCTGTGTGATTCTCCCTAAAGCATCCAACTGATTCAACATATAAGTGGTATGATTCCCTGAACCATTGGACGAATTGACTGAAGAATACCTATGACGAACTTGGTTGAGACTATCCAGATTAAGCTCTGTTCTTGCTTTTAAGTCATCATTAATATAAGTTCGTGTCGTTTGATACTCTGGCCGCGTGTCTCCAAAAACATATAGGGTCTTCTGGTTCTGTGCTACATTATTTACAGTACCGCTGACGGTGCTGCTCTTCAGTTGCCCGCTCTCGTCATAACTGTAACCATACACACTTCCATTACGGTCCGAACTTCCACTCAGTTGTCCCAACTTATTATAGGACAAGTTCTCCGTTTGAGAAGCGCCGTCTTGCTTGGTTGTAAGTAGGCCAATCTCATTAAAGGTTTTCGTGTTCAGTGTTTGTTCTGTTCCACCTTTGGCTTGAATCGTCACTTTGGATACTTGGCCGTTGCCGTCGTAGGTATAGCGAGTTGTCTGGTTCAAGGCGTCAAAGACTGATGTCAGTCGATTCAAGGCATCATAGGTATAGGCTGTCGTTACCCCAGCATCGTTCTGGTGATTCATGGGGTCCGTATAGCCAATTACATTTCCACCAATATCATACTGGTAACTCTCCGTTATGGGCTGAGATTGACTAGGCCAATCTTTATATGTCTTTTTTTGATTTACCTGTCCCCAAGGGTCATATTGAGTTTCTACGTAGTTCAATTTTTCCCCAGTATCCGCTGCCACAAGATAGCCGGAAGATTTCCGCTGCTTTAGATCAAAGTCTTGCACATATACATTTCCAAAAGAGTCAGTTGAACGATCTTGTCTACCCCAACCATCGTAACCTGCTTCAACTGTATTTCCGGCCCAGTCTGACATATAAGTAGGCTGGCCAAATTCATTGTAATGATACTGGGTCAGTGTCCATTTCCCAACTGAGCTATCCCACTGCTCTTCCAGTAAGGCCAAACCTAATCCGTTATAGATCGTGTTGGCATAGGTCTTTTTAGTCATGTTATTTGAAAGCTGAGTTATGGTTTGAATGGAATCAACTTTCAAACTATACGTCCCTGTGTTCACAGCATCAAAATTACCGGAAGTCATGTTGTCATAATAATGATATTCAGTCACTTGACTGAACGCTAAGCCATCTGGATTTGTGATTTTTGGCTTCGTCTCTGTCTCCAAACGTCCTAGAGCATCGTAGCTATACGTAACAGATTGATTGTCACCATCAGTTTCCCGTGTGACCCTGCCGCTTCCCATGTCGTAAGTAAAGGTCTTGATTACCTTTTGCGGGCTTGTAGAGAGGTTATACCATTGCTGGATTTCGGCTGGGTAAGCATATTGAGTTTGTGCATTATAATTGGTTACTGTCTTTGAAAACGTTTGGCCATTCGAGGTCTTTTCTTCTGTTATACTGTACACGTTACCTGAGCCGTCTTGATCATAAGTATAACTTGTGGTTTCATTCATTGCGTTGGTAACTTCATTCAATCGGCCTTGAGAGGTATAACTGTATTTCTCTGACAAAAGTCCAGATGACTCACTAGTATACCAAGTCTTGATAGATGGAAAATGAAATCCCGTCTCATATTCATATGTTGTTGTATACTTTGCTTTGAGATTAGGGTCATTTCGCTGGGCTGGTGTTAACGGCTTTGTTTGAGATNTTTCGATAAACAACTGGTTTGGGTTTGTATCACTATCATTAACATAGTCCCTTTGTTCAATTAGTGTCGGTGTATATTTGAAGTTTTCAAGAAAATTCGAATACAGTTCTGTTTTTCTTTCACCAGTGTGAGCCCCGCTTAACACTCTTGTCTCAACCGATATGTTTTGCTTTTTATTATTAAAGATACTTGTTGTTGAAGAAACTCCCTGACCCGCTTTGTTTAGGGCTATAGCCGTACTTGAAAACGTGTAGTTATCCGGAAGCGTGTCGAAGGGCAAACTATCTGAACGGGGATATGCAGAATAATCTCCTGTGTATGTGTAGTGGGTTCGATTAACAATGTCGGCGGAACCATTGCTTTTCTTAGTGTTATCCCACCGTTCGGTAATCCGTGGTTGATCAATAAAGCCTCCGCTATTCATTA